>NZ_JBALUS010000002.1:533800-618236 GCF_036963785.1 Brevundimonas sp. | reverse complement strand
ACCAGCACCAGATTCTCGACATTGTCGTACAGATAGACGCCGGCGTTCGCGACCTTCACATCGGCATAGACGGTGTCATTGCCGCCGCCGACATCCTCGAACGTCAGATCATCGCCGGTGTCGACCCAATAGATATCGTCGCCCGCATCGCCGTCCAGCAGGTCATAGTCGGCAAGGCCTGAGTCCCCGCGCAGGATGTCATTGCCCGCGCCGCCGACCAGGATGTCGGTGTCGAAGGTCGCGCCGCCCCACAGGACGTCGTCGCCGTCCTGGCCGTAAAGCGCATCGGCCCCGGCCTCGCCGAACAGCGCATCATGGCCCGCGCCGCCGACCAGATAGTCGATCCCGGCGCCGCCATAGAGGCTGTCGTTCCCGGCCTCGCCGAACAGATTGTCGTTTCCGGCCTGTCCAAAGATCACATCGCTGCCGTCGCCCCCCAGCAGCAGATTGTTTCGATCATTGCCGGTGATCTGGTTGTCCAGCGCATTGCCGACGCCAAAGGTGTTGCCGGTGCCGGTGAGGATCAACGTCTCGATGTTGTCATACAGATAGAAGCTGGAGGACGCATAAACGATGTCCATCCCTTCATCCGCATTTTCGAAGACCAGATCCTGCTGGATGTCGACGTAGAAGGTGTCATTGCCGAGCCCTCCGTACATCCGGTCATTGCCCCGGCCACCATCAAGGACGTCGTCCCCGGTGCCGCCATCCAGAAAGTCTGTGTACCCAGTGCCGCTCAGCACGTCGTTGCCACCACCACCGTATATACGAATATTCGATGAGCCGACCGCAGTCCCCGGGCGCGCCACAAATACATCATTGTAATCAGTGAGATACACGCCGTAGAGATATTCAATACCATCCAGGACGCCATTCATCGCTTCGGCCAGTGACGCCAGGTCGCCCGACGAAAGGTCGATGTTCACGCCGGACGTTGCCCGCACGAGACTGACGTAGACGGCATCGCTTCCCGCTCCACCGTAGATGCGATCATTCAGCCCGGCATGGATGATATCGTTGCCGAGGCCTGCATCGACATAGTCGGCGTCTCCGTCATCGGCGAGCGCGCCGAGCGATCCGGTGACATCGTCGGTGAAGCACCACCCAGAGGTCGCGATCTGGTCGTCAAATCCGGTGCCCGTAATCGTGTCCGCGCCTCGGCCGGCCGCCACATAGCCGACGCCGGTCAGCTGATCCGCGTAGTCAGTCGCCCGAAGGTAGTAGCCCTCAAAGTTGGTCAGGCTGCCCCCGATAAGGGTCGACAACTGGGACTGCCAATTAGCTTGTTGCGTGTAGGTGATGCCGTTGGTCCGGCCAATGAGGCTGACGACCACCACATCGGTGTCAATTCCACCGTCGGCGATGTCGCCAAGCCCGACAAAAACAAAGTCCGACCACTCGCCCCCATAGAGGCGATCGACCGCATAATCCTCGGCATAGGGGTCGAAGGTAAATCCCAGCGGTCCGAAATTCTGGCCGAAAAAGAGCACGGGGCCAGGCGTCCGGGCGCTATTGGTGTCTCCGCCGTGGTGGAAAAGGAAGTCGGTGTCACTCAGACCATAGAGCGTGTCGCTCCCGATCCCGCCCAGCAGGAACTGGCGTCCTGTATCGCCGTTGAGTTCGTCATTGCCGGCACCGCCAAAGACCCAGTCGACACCGAGCGGATAGGGCGCAGGCCCCGAGAACAGCCGGTCATTGCCGCCCATCCCGTGAATGACGTCCGAGCCGTCCCCGCCATTGATGGTGTCCGCGCCGCCTGTGCCGACGAGCGTGTCGTCCCCGCCAGTCCCGTTGATGATCGCCATGAGAGCCCCTGCTGCGCCAACAGGCTGTCCGGACGGGACGGTCTGAGACGGCATTCCGGGGCATCCTTCACGCCCCCCGGACCCACGTTATGGCACCTTTACGGGCACGCCAACCCTTAACGCCCTGAGGGGAATGCAGTTTTTGGGTCGAGGGAGATCCGTTTCCCCTACCGCCCGAATTTCTGGAACTTGATGCGGTGGGGGATGAGGCTGTCGACGCCGAGGCGGCGCTTCTTGTCTTCCTCGTAGGCTTCGAAGTTGCCCTCGAACCATTCGACGTGGCTGTCGCCCTCGAAGGCGAGGATGTGCGTGGCCAGACGGTCCAGGAACCAGCGGTCGTGGGAGATGACCACGGCGCAGCCGGCGAACTGTTCCAGCGCTTCCTCGAGGTTCTGAAGCGTCTCGATGTCGAGGTCGTTGGTCGGTTCGTCGAGCAGGATCAGATTGCCGCCCGTCGCCAGCGTCTTGGCCAGGTGCACGCGGTTGCGCTCACCGCCGGACAGCTGGCCGACCTTCTTCTGCTGGTCGCCGCCCTTGAAGTTGAAGCTGCCGACATAGGCGCGGGTGTTGATCTCGCGCTTGCCGACCATCATCACATCGGTGCCGCCGGAGATCGCCTGCCAGATGGTCTCGTCGGGCTTCAGATCGTCGCGCGACTGGTCGACATAGGCCAGCTTGACCGTCTCGCCGACCTTGATGGTGCCGCCGTCGGGCTGCTCCTGGCCGGTGATCAGCTTGAACATGGTCGACTTGCCGGCGCCGTTCGGGCCGATCACGCCGACGATGCCGTTGGGCGGCAGGCGGAAGGTCAGATTGTCGAACAGCAGCTTGTCGCCGTAGGATTTCTTCAGGCCCTCGACCTCCAGCACCACATTGCCCAGACGCGGGCCGGGCGGGATCTGGATGTGGGCGTGGGTCTGGGCGCCGCGCAGGCTTTCCTGCTCGTCGACCATCCGCTCATAGGCGGCCAGACGGGCCTTGGACTTGGCCTGACGGGCCTTGGCGCCCGACCGCACCCATTCCAGTTCGCGGGTCAGCGCGCGCTGGCGGGCCTCGGACTCGGACTGTTCCTGCACGACGCGCTTGGTCTTGGCTTCCAGCCAGCTGGAATAGTTGCCCTCGTGCGGGTGGCCCTTGCCGCGGTCCAGCTCCAGCGTCCACTTGGTGACGAGGTCGAGGAAGTAGCGGTCGTGGGTCACCAGGATGACGCAGCCCGGGAAGGCTTCCAGGTGGTGCTGCAGCCAGGCCACCGACTCGGCGTCGAGGTGGTTGGTCGGTTCGTCGAGCAGCAGCATGTCAGGCTTGCTGAGCAGCAGGCGGGCCAGCGCCACGCGGCGCTTTTCACCGCCGGACAGATTGGTCACCGCCCAGTCGTCGGGCGGGCAGCGCAGGGCGTCCATGGCCATTTCGATGCGGCTGTCGATGTCCCAGACGTCGCCGGCGTCGATCTTTTCCTGGAGGGCGGTCATCTCCTCCATCAGTTCGTCGGAGTAGTTCTCGGCCATCTCCATGGCGATGGCGTTGAAGCGGTTGACCCACTGCTTTTCTTCGCACCAGGCCTCGACGTTCTCGCGGACGTTCAGGCTGTCATCCAGATGCGGCTCCTGCTCCAGGTAGCCGCGCTTGATGCCGTCAGCGGCCCGGGCCTCGCCGGTGAACTCCTTGTCCAGCCCGGCCATGATCTTCAGCAGGGTGGATTTACCCGAGCCGTTGACCCCGACCACGCCGATCTTGGCGTCGTTGTAGAAGCTCAGCCAGATGTTCTCGAAGATCTTCTTGCCGCCGGGAAAGGTCTTGGTCAGACCCTGCATCTGAAAGATAAACTGCTGCGCCATGAGTGCGGTGCGCCCTGTGGTCTGGAGTATGGGGGAGGTTGCACCGGCATGTAGCGACTGCGTGGGCGAAGGGCAACGTCAGGCCGCTCGCTCACCAGTTTGCATCCATACGCGCCTCTCGCGGCCTCCTTAGGGAAACCGCGGGGAGGGAGACAACATCATGCGAAACGCATTTCTGGCAGGAGGTCTGATCGCGCTGACCCTGATGGGACGAGTCGACATCGCATGGGCACAGTCCGCTGATCCCCGCGCGGCCCAGGCGGACGCCTTCATCGCGCGCAGTCTGGAAGCCCTCGGCGTGGTGCCCGGGATCGCGGTTGCCGTCGTTGTCGGGGACGAGGTCGTCTTTCTGACCGGGCAGGGGGTCACCGACGTCCGCAGCGGGATCCCGGTCGATGCCAATACGCGGTTCTATATCGCCTCATCGACCAAGCCGATGGTGGCGCTGGCCATTGCCGCCATGGATGCGCGGGGCGATGTGGACCTTGATGCGCCGGTCGGGGTCTGGTCCCACGCCGGCCTGCCCGCCGACATCGCGGGCGCGGTGACCCTGACGGACCTTCTGTCCCACCGCGCGGGGGTGGAGAACGACGCTCTGACGTTTCGCCTCGCCTATTCGGGGGAGCACTCGGCTTCCGTTCGCAGAGACCTTGTCGCGGCCACCACATGGGACGCCGACACCCCCCACGGCCAGTTCCGCTATTCGAACGTCGGCTACAATCTGGCCACCACCCTGATCGAGGCAGATCGTGGGCTGGACTGGCGCGATCTGGTCGTGCGCGAAGTCCTGACGCCCCTCGGCATGATGGCGACGACGCCCTGGATCGAGGCCGAGCGCGGCCGGGCGAGCGTGGCCGCCGGCCATTTCGGTCACCTGCCCCCCGGACCGGTCGTGGCGGTGCTGCAAAAGACCGACCAGACCATGCACTCCGCCGGGGGGCTGGTCGCCAGCGCCCGCGACATGGCGCGTTGGCTCGAGATCCAGCTGACCGACGGGGTTCTGGACGGGCACCGCATCTTCCCGGCCGGACTGGTGGCGTCGACCCATCAGACCCGGGTTGCGACAGACGCCACCTTCGGTCCCTACAAACGCCTTGGCTACGGGTTGGGCTGGTATGTGGGACAGTACGGGGACCAGACCCTGATCCATCATTTCGGCAATTTCGGCGGTTCGCGGGCCCATGTCTCCTTCATGCCCGAGCGCGGCATCGGCGTCGTGGTTCTGATCAACGAGGATGCCGTGGCCGGGGGCTTTGCCGACATCGTCGCCAACTATCTCTATGATCTCTATGGCGGACGCCCCGACGTTGACGCGATTTTTGACGCAGAAGTCGCGGCTCTGGCCCAGCGCATCGAAGGTCTTCGTCCGCGCATCGCTGCCGACGTCGAGGCCCGACGCACGCGGCCCTGGCGGCTTGACCATCCGATGGCGTCCTATGTCGGTGTCTATGAAAGTCCGGCGATGGGGCGGCTGTATGTCGGGTCCACCGGCGATGGGCTGATCCTGTCGATCGGCGTTCTGTCCGCCGAGGCCGAGCCCTTTACCGCGCCCAACAGCCTTCGGATCGAACTGATCCCGCTGCGGGGCGAGGTTCTCACGTTCGACGGAACGGGTCGGCTGACCTATGGAGGCGTGGTATTCGAGCGGCGCCGCCCCTGAGCGCCTTCAGACGGTGTCCAGCATCCAGCGTGCCGCCCGCAGGTCGTCGATGAAGCGGATGCGTTCGGCGGTACGGGTGGCCTCATCCGGCAGGCGCAGCAGATAGGACGGGTGGACGGTCGGAAGCACCGGCGTGCCGTCCTCCAGCCGGATCGGCCGGCCCCGGTCCTTGGTCACCGCGATCTTATGGCCCAGCACGCCCAAGGCCGCCGTCGCCCCCAGCGTCACGATCAGCCGGGGTTTCACCAAGGCTCGCTCGGCGTCCAGCCACCCGCGGCAGGCCTCCACCTCGCCCGCATCCGGGGTCTTGTGCAGGCGTCGCTTGCCGCGCGGCTCATGCTTGAAATGCTTGACCGCATTGGTGACCCAGGCGCGCTCGCGGTCCAGCCCGGCCTCGGCCAGCGCGGCGTCCAGCACCTGACCGGCGGGGCCGACAAAGGGCTGACCCGACAGGTCCTCCTGATCGCCCGGCTGCTCGCCCACGATCATCAGGTCGGCGCGCTCCGGCCCCTTGCCGCAGACGGCCTGGGTGGCGTCGCGCCACAGGGGGCAGCGGCGGCAGCCCTGAACCGCCTCGCTCAGGGCGGGCAGGGAGTCGGGCGCCAGCACCGGCTCAGGACGCACCACCACTGGCGCCACGGCCTTCATCAGTCGGGCATTGGCCGGGCTGGCGGGCGTGGCCACCATCGCGCCCAGCCGGGCCTCGGCCTCACGGATCATGCCCGGGATCAGCGCCGCCTCGGGCAGATTGGCCCAGTAGCGACGCGGCATCTCGCTCTGCATCATCTTCGTCTTCAGCCGGGCCGGATTGAAGGTCGAGGCGTAATAGGTCTTCCAGAACTCCTCGACATCGTCGCCCTCGGGGGCCTGGTCCTTCGTTGCGGCCGGGCCGAAGCTGAGGCGCTCAAGGTCCCAGTGGGCGGTGCCGTCCGGCGTCAGGATCGTCCAGCGCATCGTGGTGAAGCGCCGCTGGAAAAAGGGCGCGGTCCGTTCCAGCACCCGGTGGGCCGGCTCGAACCAGGCGATCCAGTGTTCGCCGCCCTCATCCTCGATCCGGCGAAAGCGGACAAAGGCCTTCATCTTGTGCGCCGCGCGGCTGACGTTTTTCGCCCGCTCCGTGGCGTCGGCCACATCGCGGTCCGAGACGATGTGCAGCAAGGTCCGTTCCCGCTGTAGCCGCCACAGCAGCCGGTACAACAGGTCGAACCGGTCCACCGAGCGGTGCAGGGCCACCTGTTCGGCGAGGTCCAGAAAGGCGCGGGGCACACTCAGGCTGAAGCCGGCCGGGACCGGGGCAGGGGGCGCCTCATCCTCGAACAGGCCGCCGGGGGCCGTTCCGGTCAGGAAGCAGGTATTCGACGGCGGACTGCCCTCGGCCAGCAGAGCGCGCGCGGCCTCGCGCCAGCCCTCAAGGTCGGTTTCGGACGCCAGACGCACGCACCGCATCAGAACAGGCTCAGTTGCTCGGGCTCGCGCGGCTTCACCAGACGCGCCTTGAGATCGACGGCATCGGTCAGGCCACCGGGCGTCCAGTCCAGCGTCGTGATGAACGGTCTGATCTTGTCCAGACTGCGCGTCAGCCGCTGGATGTCCTCTAGCCGCAAGGTCCGATAGCGCCGCACCTTCAGGATGCGATCGACGGATTTCACCCCCAGTCCCGGCACCCGCAACAGGGTTTCGCGCTCGGCCAGATTCACATCGACGGGGAAGCTGGCCCGATTGGCCAGGGCCCAGCCCAGCTTGGGATCGACTGCCAGGTCCAGCATGCCGTCGGGCGTGGCCGAGGCGATCTCGGGCGCGGAGAAGCCATAGAACCGCATCAGCCAGTCGGCCTGGTACAGCCGGTGCTCTCGGATCAGCGGGGGTTTCGACAGCGGCAGTTGCGCCGAGGAGTCCGGAATGGGGCTGAAGGCCGAATAATAGACCCGGCGCAGACCATAGCCGCCATACAGCGACGCAGATCGTTCCAGGATCTCGCCGTCCGGGGCGCCGTCCGCGCCGATGATCAGCTGGGTCGACTGGCCGCCGGGGGCAAAGCGCGGTGGGCGCTTGCGATCCTTCTTCGCCGGCCGGGCGGCCTCGACCCGCTGGCGGACCTGACCCATGGTCCGCTTGATCACGCCGGCGTCCTTCTGCGGTGCCAGCCGGGCCAGCGCCTCGTCGCGCGGCAGTTCGATATTGGCCGACAGCCGGTCGGCATAAAGCCCCGCCTGGGCCACCAGATCAGGGTCGGCCTCGGGGATCAGCTTCAGATGGATATAGCCGCGAAAGTCGTGCTCCTCGCGCAGCATCCGCGCGACCCGCACCAACTCCTCCATCGTATAGTCGCCGGACTGGACGATGCCGGATGAGAGGAACAGCCCCTCGATATAGTTCCGCCGATAGAAGTTCAGCGTCAGGTCGACGACTTCCTGCACCGAGAACCGCGCCCGCGGCACGTTCGACGACACCCGGTTGATGCAATAGGCGCAGTCATAGATGCAGAAATTCGTCAGCAGGATCTTCAGCAGGCTGACGCAGCGCCCGTCCGGCGTATAGGCGTGGCAGATGCCCATCCCCTCGGTCGAGCCGATCCCCTTGCCCCCGACCGAGTTCCGCTTCGCCGCCCCCGACGACGCGCACGAGGCATCATACTTGGCCGCATCGGCGAGGATTTCCAGCTTCTTGCGCAGATCGAGACGGGCCATGTGTTCATGCTATGTTCCATATCGCAAGACAGGTCCAGCGTGGCTGTTGCGGGCGGAATGTCGCGGGGGCCGCGCCCGCCACACTTGCCTGTTGCGGTGCAGCATGCGACAGGGCGGGCAACCTGGACCCGCGCCACTGGATGGCTTGCGGGTGGCTATTCCGGCCGCCGATCCGCCGGAGCAACGAAACCGGCCTGAGGACTAGCACCGTGTCGTCACGCGGCGGGCCCGTTCCTTGTCTGTGATTCCCATGTCTGTTTTCCAATCGGCCCGCGAGCAGTGGCTGGCGCAACCGCGCAAGGATCTGCTGGCCGGCACCGTCGTCGCCCTGGCCCTGATCCCCGAGGCCATCGCCTTTTCCATCATCGCCGGGGTCGATCCGGCGGTCGGCCTGTACGCCAGCTTCGTCATCGCCGTGACGATCGCCTTCGTCGGCGGCCGCCCGGCCATGATCAGCGCCGCGACCGGGGCCATGGCCCTGCTGATGGTGACCCTGGTGCGCGACCACGGGCTGGAATATCTGTTCGCCGCCTCGATCCTGACCGGGATTTTCCAGATCGGCGTGGGCATCCTCAAGCTCGGCCGATACATCAAATTCGTCTCCAGCTCGGTGATGACCGGCTTCGTCAATTCGCTGGCGATCCTGATCTTCATGGCCCAGCTGCCCGAGCTGATCGGGATGGGCTGGCAGACCTACGGGCTGGTCGCGGCCGGGCTGGCGGTCATCTATGGCCTGCCGCGCCTGACGAGGGCGGTGCCTTCGGCGCTGGTGGCCATTGTCCTGCTGAGCGGCTTTGTCATCTGGAGCGGGATGGATGTCCGCACTGTCGGTGACATGGGCGAGATGCCGACCACCTTCCCGATGTTCCACATCCCCATGGTGCCCCTGACCTGGGAAACCCTCGCCATCATCGGACCGGTGGCCGCGACCCTGGCCTTCGTCGGCCTGCTGGAAAGCCTGCTGACCGCCAATCTGCTGGATGACATCACCGACACGCCGTCCGACAAGGACCGCGAGACCCGCGGCCAGGGCGTTGCCAATATCGCAGCGGGCTTGTTCGGCGGCATGGCGGGCTGCGCCATGATCGGCCAGTCGATCATCAATGTGACCAGTGGCGCGCGCGGACGACTGTCGACCCTGTGGGCGGGCCTGTTCCTGCTGTTCCTGATCCTGGTGCTGCAGGACTGGGTGGCGCGCATTCCGATGGCGGCGCTGGTGGCCGTCATGATCATGGTCTCGATCGGCACCTTCAACTGGAACTCGGTGCTCAAGCTCCGCACCATGCCGTTCCAGTCCTCGGTGGTCATGCTGGCCACCACGATCACCGTGGTCCTGACCCACGACCTGTCCAAGGGGGTGGTGCTGGGTGTGGTGCTGTCGGCCATCTTCTTCATGCGCAAGGTCGGCAAGACCGTGGTCGTCGAGGAGGTCGAGGCCCCAGAGGGCGAGCTGAAATACCGCGTCAGCGGCAATCTGTTCTTCGCCTCGGCCGATGTCTTTGCCGCCAGCTTCGAGCATCACGGCCACCCGACGGTGGTCGAGATCGACATGTCGAACGCCCATCTGTGGGACGTGACCGGCGTCGTGGCCGTCGACAAGGTGGTGTTCCGCTACCGCCGTCAGGGTGCGCGCGTCGTGGTGTCCGGCATGAATGTCGCGGCCCAGACCCTTGTCGCCAAGCTGGGCCGCCACGAAAAGGAACACCTGCCCGCCGGGGCCGGAGCGCACTGACGTCAAGGGCACGTCACCCTCGGACTTGATCCGAGGGTCGGTGTCACGCCGGCCGCCGGAGTGCCCGCACCGACCCTCTGGTCAAACCAGAGGATGACGGGTTCATCGGACTTACGCGTAGTTGAAGCTGATTGAGATGCGTTCGGCCTTCGCGGCATTGGGCGGCACCTCGTGCCTGAGCCAGCTTTCCCACATCAGGATCGTGCCCGGTCGGGGTGCCAGATAGACGAAAGGCCGCTCGGCCTCCGGGGCGTCGGTATGAACCCCCGGCCGCGCCATCATCATCGGCAGGCGCGGGTCTTCCAGTTTCAGGGACGAGGCCCCGTCCGGCACCTCGACATAGATCGTGCCTGACAAAAAGGCGTGCGGGTGGATATGGCCCGAGTGGCTGCCGCCGGGCTTCAGCACATTGACCCACAGATTATCCAGCCGGGGCTTTCTCGCCAGATCGAAGTTCAGCGCCCCGGCATAGGCCAGCGCATGCCGGTCCAGATGCCGTTTCAGCGCCTCGAACTCGGGCATGCGCTTCGGCAGGTCGTTGAGCGAGCCGTAAGATGTATAGCCGCGATAGCCGTGATCCCGGCACCAGGTGCGGCCCGCGCCGTCCTCGACCGCCAGCAGGCGACAGGCTTCGCCCAGCTCCGCCACGAGTGAACTGTCGTCCAGGGCGGACTCATAGACCTGGGTCACAAACAGGGGGCGCAATGTCATGACGACGGGATAGCCTGTCGCGCGCCCTGCGAGAAGCGGCTCAGAAGGGCAGGGCCGCTTCGCCGCGGAGAATGGCGTCCGCCTCCACCGTATGCGGCGCGCCCTCGCTGTCGTGCAGGATCAACGGCGGCAGCAGGCGCAGCGGCGCCTTGCCGGTCTTGATCGCCTGGACCAGGACCCGCTTGGCCGGCTGATCGGCAAACGGATGGATGGGGCGGATGGCGAACGACCCGGCCTTGGGCGCCAGCAGCGCGAGGATATCGGCCAGCCGCTCGGCCCGGTGGATGATGACGATCCGCCCGCCCTCGCGCACCGCCTTCAGCAAAAGGCCGGTCCAGGCCTCAAGACCGTCGTCGGCCATCCAGGCTGCGCGCCGCTCGGGCGAAGGGGGCCTCAGCGCCCCGGGATCGTCAAAGAAGGGCGGATTGCTCACCGCCCAGTCGAATGGGAGAAGGTCCAGCGCGCGGAAGCCATCGGCCACGTCGCCGGTGCGGATCTCCGCACGGTCGCCCAGCCCGTTCGTCTCGATATTGCGCCGCGCCAGTTCGGCGATCTCCGCCTCGCGCTCGACCCCGACCAGCTGCACCCCGGCGCAGCGCGCCGCGATCTGGGTCAGGACCGCCCCGGGGCCGCAGCCGGCCTCGATCACCCGCTCGCCGGACCGGGCCGCGACCGAGGCCGCCAGCAGCGCCGCATCCATGCCCGCGCGATAGCCCCGTACCGGCTGCGCCAGCCGCACCCGTCCGCCCAGCAGGGCGTCTTCCCGCACCTCGGGGATACTGCCTGCGACCGTCACGCGTCTTGACCCTTCATGGTCCGATCACCATTGTGCGCGCCAACCCGCCCCGGCAAGACGGGCGTTGGGTTTTTCTTCTCCCCCGCCGTATCTCGTGAGTTCCCCTTGGACGCCGTTTCCAATTCCGTCAGCAGACCCGCCGGAGATGTCGCCCCCATCGTGCGGCTGAGCCAGCCGGACATGGACCGCGTCAACCAGCTGATCCGCGAGCGGATGGCCTCGGATGTCCCGCTGATTCCGGCGCTGGCCGACCACCTGATCGCGGCGGGCGGCAAGCGGCTGCGTCCCATGCTGACCATTGCCGCCGCGCGCGCCTCGGGCGGGGGAAAGGGCATCGATGCCCCTCTGCATCTGGCCGCGGCGGTCGAGTTTATCCATACCGCTACCTTGCTGCACGACGATGTGGTCGACACCTCCGACCTGCGCCGGGGCAAGGTCGCCGCCCATCTGATCTGGGGCGCCCCGTCCAGCGTCCTGGTCGGCGACTTCCTGTTCGCCCGCGCCTTTGAACTGATGGTGGAGACGGACTCCATGCGCGCGCTGGGCATCCTGGCCCGCGCCTCCAGCGTCATCTCCGAAGGCGAGGTGCTGCAACTGACGCGCGCCCACGACCTCAACCTCGATACCGCCGTCTATCTCGACATCATCACCGCCAAGACCGCCGAACTGTTCGCCGCCGCCGCCGAGGCGGGCGCGGTCGGTGCGGGCGCCGATGACGCGGTGATCAAGGGTCTGCGCGACTATGGCATGAACCTCGGCATCGCCTTCCAGCTGGCCGACGATGCCCTGGACTACGGCGGCACCGCCTCGGCCCTCGGCAAGAACGCAGGCGACGACTTCCGCGAGGGCAAGGTCACCCTGCCGCTGATCCTGGCGATCGAGCGCGGCGGCGGTCCTAATGACGGCTTCTGGGACCAGGCCTTTGCCAAGTCCGTGCGCGACGATGACGACTTTGCTCGCGCCCGCGAACGGGTGATCGGCACCGGTTCCGTCAGCGCCACCCTCGACGTTGCGGGGGACTATGCAGACGCCGCCAAGGCCGCGCTGGCCGTCCTGCCCGACAGCGACTGGCGAGAGGCCCTCGACCTGCTGGCCGACTACGCCGTCAGCCGGGCCGTATAGCCTCCCGCGCTGCAGCGGCGTCTCCAGCTCTTGCCCTCATGGCCGCTTGTCGGGCTTCAATCTGATCGGCCAGAATGTCGATGCGTTCCATGTGGCTGTTGAAGAACGCCAGATCGGCATCGCGATAGAACGAGAACTGGCCGTTCTGAGCCTCCCAGATACGCGGACGAACAGCCAGAAAAGCCAGCAAGGCCTCCCATGAGTTGAGGATTTCGCTCTCGAGAAGCCGGATTATCTTCAATTCCTCAAGGATGCGGCCCGTGTTTCGATCAAACCCGGTCAGGCCACGTCCCTTCGTGAAGGCACCAACATCCGAGGTTTCGATCTCGGCGCGCGTTGCCTCTATCTCGCTTCGGAAAAACGCCTCATTCGCCGCCATTAATTCCCTGTAGGCGGCAATATTGGTGCGTGCCTCATCGATACCCCGCTGGCGCATCAGGGTCTCGGGCGCCAGGACCTTGCCTCCAAGCAGGACTTCGTACTGCGCGTTATATTCCAGTGTTTCCGCCTCGATCCGCTCGGTGAGGCGATCATCGATGGCCAGAAGCCTGGCTTCGTCCGGCCCCGATGATGCGACCAGCACAGTCAAGGCAATCGCGGGCAAAGCTCCGACGACGGCCGCGCCGAGAATGAACGGGGCGTGCCGCCCGACCAGTTCCTGTCCCGACGTCCTGAGGAAGACGATGGCATGGACGCCCAGCATCACCGCAAATACCAGGGCGATGCTGCCGGCAATGCTGCCGAGCAGGTAGGACGTCCTGTATCCCTCGGCGTCGGCCGCCATATTCCCCGGCGCGCCGATTGTGCTGATCAGGGACCATCCCACGGCAACCACACACGTCAGGATCAGCCAGCCCCAGCGTCGAGGACGCGGTCGAATAAGGCTCTCGGTCATGCGTTTGATCTCCCCCCGAGGGGAAGCTTAACGATGATGAACCGTCTGACAAGCCGCGTACACGCGGCGCGCGAACTCTAGCGCAGGCTGGCGCAGAAGCGCTGAATGCGCTCGCACGCCGCTTCCAGCACGCTTTCCGAGGTCGCATAGCTGATGCGGAAATAGGGGCTGAGGCCAAAGGCCGAGCCCTGCACCACGGCCACCCCCTCGGCGTCCAGCAGGGCGCTGGCGAAGGTGTCGTCGCTGTCGATCACCGTCCCGTCCGGCGTCGCCTTGCCGATCAGCCCGTCGATCGAGGGATAGACGTAGAAGGCCCCCTCGGGCGTGGCGCAGCGGATGCCATGGGCCTGGTTCAGCATGGACACCACCAGATCGCGGCGCGCCTCGAACGCCTTGCCGCGCTCGCCGATGAAATCCTGCGGTCCGTTCAGCGCCTCGACCGCCGCCCACTGGCTGATCGACGACGGGTTCGACGTCGTCTGCCCGGCCACCTTGCGCATCAGATCGATCAGCGCCTTGGGTCCGCCGGCATAGCCGATGCGCCAGCCGGTCATGGCATAGGCCTTGGACACGCCGTTGACCGTCAGGGTGCGGTCATAGAGGTCGGGCGCCACCTGGGCGATCGTCACATAGTCGAAGTCGCCATAGATCAGGTGCTCGTACATGTCGTCGGTCAGCACCCAGACGTGCGGGTGGCGACGCAGCACTTCGGCCAGGGCCTCGAGTTCGGCGGTGGTATAGGCCGCGCCGGTCGGGTTCGAGGGGCTGTTGAGGATCAGCCATCTCGTGCGGGGCGTGATCGCCGCCTCCAGCACCTCGGGCCGCAGCTTGAAGCCATCGGCTTCCTCGCCCACGACCTGCACCGGCTCGCCGCCGGCCAGCAGCACCATGTCGGGATAGCTGACCCAGTAGGGCGCTGGCACGATCACCTCGTCGCCCGGCGACAGCGTGGCCAGCAGGGCGTTGTAGATCACCGCCTTGCCGCCGCCCGCCACATGAATCTGGTTGGTCGCATAGGTCAGGCCGTTCTCACGCGCGAACTTGGCGACCACGGCAGCCTTCAGCTCGGGCATGCCGTCGGCGTCGGTATATTTGGTCTCGCCCCGGCGGATGGCGGCGATGGCCGCTTCCTTGATGTTGTCGGGGGTGTCGAAATCCGGCTCGCCCGCGCCCAGCCCGATCACATCGCGTCCCGCCGCCTTGAGCGCGCGCGCCTGGGCGGTGACGGCCAGCGTCGCCGACGGCTTCACGCGGGCAAGGGCCTTGGACTGCAGCTCGGACATGGACAGGGACTCGCAGACGGGGAGGGGAGAGGCCGTTATTCGCGGCACAGGCTGTTTACGGGGCGTCGCCCGCCGGTGCAAATGGGGGCGGCACTTGGGCCAAGGCAGGGGCGACCCCGGGTATGATCCGCCGCATCCTCGACTTCGTTTTGAATATGGAGGCGGCCCGGTGGCGGGCGGCGCTGGCCACGGCGGTGCTGCTGGGCGCGGTGGTCGCCCTGTTGCTGGTCGGCAAGGCGGCGCTGGGGCTGGAGGCCGAGCACAGGCTTGAGGCCTGGTTACAGGGCTATGCCGGCGGTCCATGGGCGTTTGTGGCCACTGTCATCCTGTTCGTGGGTGCAGCCTTCATCGGCGCGCCGCAGTTCCTGCTGATCGCGGCCTGTGTGGTGGCCTTCGGTCCGTCGCTGGGCTTCTGGTACAGCTGGGCCGCGACCGTGGTCTCTGCCGGGGTGACCTACTGGCTGGGGCGCGGCCCGACCGCCCGGCTGCTGGATCGCTGGGGCGGCAAGACCGCCGCGCGGCTGAAGGGTTTTGTCGGGCGCAACGCCTTCTACGCCAGCTTCATGATCCGCAATGTGCCCTCGGCCCCGTTCATCGTCGTCAATATGGCGTTCGGGGCGGCCCGGGCCGGGTTTGTGCCCTTCCTCGCCGGCTGTGCGCTGGGCGTGCTGCCCAAGACGGCGCTGGTGGCCTTCTTCGGCGGGGCAGTGGCTGTGGCGGTCAGCGGCGACGGCACCTGGACCAGCCTGATCCTCGCAGGCGTGGCGGTCGTCTGGCTGGGGTTGATGCTGGGCGTGCGCGAGTGGGTCAAGCGCCGCGAAGCAAAACGCAACTGATGTAGTTGCAATATGGAGCCGTCCGTCTATCTGACCGTTGGTCCTGCATAGACAAAGGAGACATCATGACCCTGACGGCCTTCATTTCCGCCGGCGCCTGCGCCATGGCCACCCATTCCGCGCTCGAGGAAGCCGGTCTCGACTATGAGATGCAGCTGATCGATCTGAAGAAGGGCGAGCAGAAGACACCCGAATATCTGGCCATCAATCCGGCCGGTGTGACCCCGGCGCTGAAGACCGATCAGGGCGTCCTCACCCAGAATGCCGCCATCCTCGCCTGGGTGGCCGAGACCAATCCTGACAAGAAGCTGGCCCCGGTCGGCGACGCCTTCGCCATGGCCCGCTTCCATGCCTTCAACGGCTGGCTGGCCTCCAGCCTGCACCCGGCGATCGGCAAGGTGCTGTTCAGCCGTCCGCCGCTGGAGGGCGAGGCGAAAGACCAGGCCGTCGAACAGGCGCTGGCCAAATATGATCTGGCCGAACAGCAGATCGAAGGGGATTGGGTGTTCGGCGACAGCTGGACCCTGGCCGACAACTATCTGTCCGTGTTCAGCCGCTGGGCGCGTCAGGCAAAGCTGCTGGACGCGGGCCGCTATCCGAAGCTGAACGCCCATCTGGACCGCGTCCAGGCGCGTCCCGCCATCCAGCGCATGCTCAAGGCCGAGGGCCTGGAACCGGTCGCCGCCTGACCACACCCTCGTGATACGCCGGGCCGATTCAGGGCTTGTAATCCCTGTCCCATAAGGGCAAACGGGCCACGGTCGGCTCGGCGATATCGATCAGGACGGCCCGTGCGTGGGGATGCGCGTCGGGGCGGGGCGTCGTCGCAGCGGACAAAAGCGCTGACCGCCCCAAAAAGGCCCAAACCGGAACGGTATCCCACCCCTATGCATCTCTTCGGCATGATCTCGAACGACATCGCCATCGACCTCGGCACGGCCAACACCCTGATCTATATGAAGGGCAAGGGCATCGTTCTGAACGAGCCTTCGGTCGTCGCGCTCCGGAACGTCGGTGGACGGAAGATCGTCCACGCCGTCGGTATCGAGGCCAAACAGATGCTGGGCCGCACGCCCGGTCACATGGAAGCCATCCGTCCCATGCGTGACGGGGTCATCGCCGACTTCGAAGTCGCCGAAGAGATGATCAAGCACTTCATCCGCAAGGTGCATAATCGCAAGGGCTTCGTGAACCCCAAGGTCATCGTCTGCGTGCCGTCGGGCGCCACGGCGGTCGAGCGCCGCGCCATCAACGATTCGTGTCTGAACGCTTCGGCCCGTCGTGTCGGCCTGATCGACGAGCCCATGGCCGCCGCGATCGGCGCCGGCCTGCCGATCCATGAGCCGACCGGCTCCATGGTCGTCGACATCGGCGGCGGCACCACCGAGGTGGCGGTGCTGTCCCTGTCGGGCATCGTCTATTCGCGCAGCGTGCGCGTTGGCGGCGACAAGATGGACGAGGCGATCATCAGCTACATGCGCCGCAATCATAACCTTCTGATCGGCGAGACCACCGCCGAGCGCATCAAGAAGGACATCGGCACCGCCCGTATCCCGGCCGACGGCGAAGGCCTGTCGATCGAGGTCAAGGGCCGTGACCTGATGCAGGGCGTGCCCCGCGAAGTGAAGATGAGCGAGCGCCAGGCCGCCGAGGCGCTGACCGAGCCGGTCAGCCAGATCATCGACGCCGTCAAGGTCGCGCTGGAAGCCACCCCGCCCGAACTGGCCGCCGACATCGCCGACAAGGGCATCATGCTGACCGGCGGCGGCGCCCTGCTGCGCGGCCTGGACGCCGAGATCCGCGACCATACCGGCCTGCCGGTCTCGGTCGCCGACGATCCGCTGTCCTGCGTCGCCATCGGCTGCGGCCGGGTGCTGGAGCATCCGCGCTGGATGAAGGGCGTGCTGGAAAGCTCGCTTTAAGGCCTGTCTCGCGCCCCGCAGACATCAGCGGTTTTCAAGCCCCGGTGATTCTGCGATAGCCTGACTTCGTGGGCAGATTCGCCCGCCGGTCCCTGCGTGGGCCGGTTGACTCCAACCCTCTGATGCAAGGGTCGCCGTGGCGTTTCGCGACGGACCGTTCGAGAACCTCAAGGTGCCGCTGATCTGGACGGCGGGCCTGACTGTGCTCGTGGTGCTGGTGGTGTCGGTCTTCCTGCTGCTCAGCCAGCGGCGCGGTGATCCCGACAGCCAGAATGCCATCCGGGGCGCCGGCGATCAGGTCTCGGGCGGGGTTGGGGGCGTGCTTGCCGCGCCCGTCCGCTGGGTCGGTGCCGCCAGCGACTATGTCGGCGACTATTTCTTCGCCGTGTCCGAGAATCGCCGCCTCAAGGAACAGGTCGCCGAGCTTCAGGCCGTGGCCGACGCCAACATCGCCCTGCAGAACATCAACACCCGCTATGAAGCCATGCTGGGCATCCGGGTCGAGCCGCCCGTGGATATGACCACCGCCCGGTCGATCTCGGAGTCGCGCGGCCCCTTCGCCCGCTCGCGATTGATCGACGTCGGCACAGGCCAGGGCGTCCGCATCGGCAACCCGGTCATCAATGAGCACGGCCTGGTCGGCCGGGTGGTCGGCACCTCGCCTCGTGTCAGCCGCGTACTGTTGGTCACCGATGTTTCCAGCCGCATCCCGGTGCTCGTCGACCGCACCGACGCCCGCGCCATGCTGACCGGTGACGGCAGCGGCAATCCGCGACTGGAATATGTGCGCGGCACCGACTCGGTCGAGGTCGGCGATCGCGTCCTGACCTCGGGCGACGGCGGCGGCATTCCCCGGGGCGTCCCGATCGGCGTCGTGGCACGCGGCATCGACGGCTCCTGGCGGGTCAAGCTGTTCAGCGACCGGGGCGCCATCGACTTCGTCAAGGTGCTCAAGTTCGAGGACTTCGGTCAGCTGGTCGATCCCGAGACCCTGAACGCCCCGCCGCTGGCCGCGCTCGGCACCGCCCCCGTGCCCCCGGCGCCCGGGACGGCTGAACCCACGACGCCGGCCCCCGCGGCCCAGCCCCAGCCCCAGCCCGGCGGTGCAAGCGAGTGAGACGTCCGGTCGCCGTTCGCGTCGTCGGACCTTTGCAGTGGATCGTCTATCCTTCCCTGCTGGCGATTCTGGCCACCCTGATCCTGGCGACGCCCGTTGCCCTGTTCGGCCTCAGCCTGCCGGAGCCCATCATCCCCATGGTGCTGGCCTTTGCCTGGCCCCTGATCCGGCCCTCAATCACCGCGCCCTTGATGCTGTTCGTCCTCGGCCTGTTTCTGGACCTGCTCTGGTATACGCCGCTGGGCCTGTGGGGGCTGGTGCTGCTGTGCGTCTACGCGGCCATTCTGGTGTCGCGGAACTTCCTGATGGGTCAGGAAACCCGCGTCCTGTTCGTCTGGTACACGGTGGCCGCCCTCGGGGCCTTCTTTCTGGCCTATGTCATCGTTACAATCGTGGCCGGGCGGGCGCCGAGCCTTCTGGCCCTTCTGGGACAGATCGTACCGACGCTTCTGATCTTTCCGCTGGCGGATCGCCTGATCCAGCGGTTTGACGATGGCGATGTGCGGTTTCGATGAGCGAACCCTCGATTTTCTTTTCGGACGTCAATGAGCGGCAGGGCTCCTTCCTGCGGCGCACCTTTGTGCTGGGGGGGCTGACCGCGCTGGGCGTGCTGGGCCTCACTGCGCGCCTCGGCCAGCTGCAGGTCGTCCAGGCCCAGGAATACACGACGCTTGCCACCGCCAACCAGTTCAACTTCCGACTGGTGCCGCCGCCGCGCGGCATCATCCGCGACCGGGACGGCGGCGTCATCGCCGGCAACCGGCCCAGTTTCCGCGTGCTGGTCGTGCGCGACGAGACCAAGGATCTGGATCAGACGCTCGATCTGCTGGGCCGCCTTATCCCCGACACGCTCGAGCGCCGCCGCGGTATCATCCGCGACGTCAACGCCGCCCCGCGCTTCTCGCCCGTACCGGTCAAGAGCGATCTGACCTGGGAAGAGTTCGCCAGGGTCAACCTCTACGCCAACGAACTGCCCGGCGTCATGGCCGACATGCACGAGACCCGATACTACCCGCACGGAGGCTCGTTCGCCCACGTCGTCGGCTATGTGGCCAAGGTCTCGGATCGCGACATCAAGGCCGTGCGCGACAAGGGCGAGGAGCCCTCGGCCCTGCTGTTCAATCCCGGTTTCCGCATCGGCCGTCAGGGCGTCGAGGCGGCCCTCGACGACCAACTGCGCGGCGAGGCCGGCGGCCAGCGGGTCGAGGTCGACGCCCGCGGCCGCGTGGTCGGTGAGGATCCCGAGAATTCCCGCCCCGCCGTTCCGGGCAAGGAGGTCGTCCTCACCCTCGATGCCGACATCCAGAACCGCGCGCTCGAGGTGTTCGGCGAGGAGTCCGGCGGTTGCGTCGTCATGGACGTGCGCAACGGCGACATCCTGGCCATGGTGTCGTCGCCCTCGTTCGACCCCAATCTGTTCGTCTCGGGCGTGCCCAGCGACGTCTATCGCGCCTGGGCCGACTATGAGCGCCGCCCCCTGCTGGACAAGGCTATTTACGGCACCTTCCCGCCGGGCTCGACCTTCAAGATGACGACGGCCCTGGCCTTCCTCGACGCCGGCATTGACCCCAGCGAGCGGGTCGTCTGTACGGGCGGCTATCGCTTCGGCTCCCGGACCTTCCGCTGCTGGAAGGCGGGGGGGCATGGCGCGATGGACATGCACAACGCCATCAAGAACTCCTGCGACACCTATTTCTATCATTTTTGCAATCGCGCCGGCGTCGACCGGATCGCGCGGGTCGCCGAGGACCTGGGCTTCGGCCACACCTATGAGATCGGCATCGCCGGTCAGTCCGATGGCATCGTGCCCTCGCAGAAATGGAAGCGCGAATACACCGAGGCCACGAGCTGGGACGATGATCCCACCTGGTACCCCGGCGAGACCCTGTCGGTCGCGATCGGGCAGGGGGCCCTGTCGGTCAGCGCCCTGCAACTGGCGGTGATGACCTCGCGGCTCGCCAACGGGCGCAAGGCCGTCCAGCCGCGCCTGATCAGGTCGGTTGACGGCAAGCCTTATGCCGAGGCCAAATTTCCGGATCTGCCGTTCAGTGACGAGCACCTGGATATCGTGCGCGCCGGCATGGCGGCGGTTGCCAATGATCGAACCGGCACCGCCTACCGCGCGTCCCAGTTGGGGTTGGGCGACATCCTGATGGCGGGCAAGACCGGCACCGCGCAGTCGCGCGACTACAAGCCCGGGGAGTCGCGCGGGCCTCGCAACGCGGTCTGGAGCTATCGCGACCACGCGCTGTTCGTCGCCTTCGCACCGCACGATGCGCCGCGCTATGCTATCGCGCTGATCATCCAGCACGCACCGGCAGGCGGCGCGGCCGACGCGGCGCCCAAGGCGCGCGAGGTCATGAGAGTGGCCTTGCTCAAGGATCCCGACATGCGCGCCCGGATCGAGCGGCCGCTGCCGCCCGAGCCCGAGGCAGGACCGGTGATCGACGAGGGTGCGGCCCCGCCGCCGCCGACCGCCGCCGAACCGGGATCCGCCGCCGCCGCCGAAACTGTGCCGGTCACGCCGGATCCGCCCGCGCCACAGGATCTCGCGGGCCCTCAACCCTACATTCCGGATCCTCAATGACCGCCTCGGCCCTGACCCGTCCCGGCGAGCGCGACCGGCTGAGCGTCAAGATCGCCCAGATCGACTGGCGACTGCTGCTGTTGCTGTGCGCCATCGCCGGCATGGGCGCGGCCATGCTCTATTCCGTGGCCCAGGGCTCGTGGGAGCCGTGGGCCGCCAAACATCTGATCCGGTTCGGCATCTGTCTGGCAATCATGCTGGTCCTGTCGATGGTGAACCTGAAATGGTGGTTCCATCTGGCCTATCCCGCCTATTTCGGCTCGCTGCTGCTGCTTGCCGCCATCGAGATTCCGGGCCTGGGCTATACGGCCATGGGGGCGACCCGCTGGCTGGACCTCGGCGTCACCCGCATCCAGCCGTCCGAGCTGATGAAGATCGCGCTCGTTCTGGCGCTGGCCCGCTGGTACCACGGCGCCACCGCCCAGGAGGCCCGCTTTCACTGGAAGCTGATCTATCCGGCCCTGATGATCGGGGCGCCCTTTGCCCTGGTCGCGCACCAGCCCGACCTCGGCAGTGCCCTGCTGCTCGGGATGACCGGGGCGGCCATCATGTTCGCGGCCGGCCTCAGCTGGAAGATCATTGTGGTGGCGGGCGGCGCGGTTGTGGCCGGTGTCTGGCCCTTCATCCAGTTCGTCATGCACGACTATCAGCGCGAACGGGTGCTGACCTTCCTCAACCCCGAGGCCGACCCTTCGGGTGAGGGCTATCAGATCATGCAGTCCAAGATCGCCATGGGCTCCGGCGGTCTGCTGGGCAAGGGCTATGGTCTCGGCAGCCAGAGCCAGCTGGAATTCCTGCCCGAACGCCACACTGACTTCATCTTCGCGGCCGTGTCCGAGGAGTTCGGGTTTGTCGGATCGTTCGGCATGTTGCTCTGCTATCTCGGCGTGATCCTGATCTCGCTGCGGATCGCCTCGCTGTCGCACAGCCATTTCGGCAGGCTCGCCACCGCCGGGGTGATTGCCACCTTCGCCCTCTATGTTCTGATCAACGGGGCCATGGTCATGGGGCTGGCCCCGGTCGTGGGTGTGCCCATGCCGTTGATGTCAAACGGCGGCACCGTCATGCTGACGGTCATGATCGGCTTTGGCCTCATCATGTCGACGCGCGTGCACCGCTATGTCGAACTGCCCAAGGGCAACGGCCTGTTCTGATCAGTCCGGCAGGCCCGCCGCCCAGTCGGTAGCGCGCACCAGGCTGTCGACAATGCCGGGCTCGGTCGAGGCGTGGCCGGCGTCGCCGATCACCTCCAGCCGGGCTTCGGGCCAGGCGCGGTGCAGGGCCCAGGCCCCCGACATCGGGGTCACCACATCGAACCGGCCTTGGGCGATCCACGCCGGGATAAGGCGGATGCGATCGATCTTCTTCAGTAGCCAGCCGTCTTCGGGCAGGAAGCCGCCATTGCGGAAATAGTGGTTCTCGATCCGGGCGAAGGCGATGGCGAACTCGGCTTCGGCAAATTTGTCGGGGCGGGAATCCGGCCCGCGCACGCTGACGGTCTCGCCCTCCCAGCTGGACCAGGCGACCGCGCATTCAGCCTTGGCGGCTTCATCATCGCCAATCAGGCGCTTTTCGTACGCGGCCATCAGGTCGTCGCGTTCGGCTTCCGGAATGGGCGCCAGGAAGCGCTCCCAGGCGTCGGGGAAGATCATCGAGGCGCCGTCCTGATAGAACCAGTGCAACTCCTTCTTCGTCAGCAGGAAGATGCCGCGCAGGACCAGCGCCTTGACCCGTTCGGGGTGGGTCACCGCATAGGCCAGCGACAGGGTCGAACCCCACGACCCGCCGAACACCACCCATTTGTCGACGCCGCACCGCTCGCGCAGCCGCTCGATATCCTCGATCACGGTCCAGGTGGTATTGTTCTCCAGCGAGGCATAGGGCCGCGACTGGCCACAACCGCGCTGGTCAAACATGATGATCCGATAGGCGGACGGGTCGAAATAGCGCCGCATGCCGGGACTGGTGGCGCCGCCCGGCCCGCCGTGAAGCACAAGCACCGGCTTGCCCTGCGGATTGCCGCTTTCCTCGAAATAGATCTCATGCCCGTCCGGCGTCTTCATCCTGCCACTGGCAAAGGCCTCGATCTCGGGGAACAGGTCGCGGCGGTCGCCCTCGGGCTTCGGAAATGACATCGGTACTCGCTCTACAATTCAGGACAGGTCGGAAGGGCGCAGACGGAACGCCCCGAAGGCAAACAGGAGCCAGGCCGCGACCATCAGCAGGCCCCCGATCGGTGCCACCGCGCCCATAATGCTCAGCCCGGCCATGCCGACCAGCGTCAGGGCCAGGGCGAAGACGGCGCCGCCGACCACTGCCAGCCATCCGGCCCAGCGAATGGCGGCGCTGTGTTGGGCCAGCGTGGCGGCCACGACGGCCAGCAAGGCATGGATGAGACCGTAGTGGGCCCCGGTGGTCAGCAGCGTCTTGACCTGCGGGCCCGCTCCATGGGCCGCGAACGCGCCCAGCAGGACGCAGAGTGCACCGAGGCCACACGCCGTCACCGCCAGATTGCGACTCACTGTCATATGGCCACGCTAGCCCACGGAATCGCCGGAGTCTGCTATCGGATCAGCCATGCAGCCGTCCGTCCGCCTTGCCCTTCACTATGTGTTGCTCTTCGGCGTCACCGGGGTCAGCCTGCCGTTCGCCGGGCTGTGGCTGAAAAGTCTGGGGCTGGACGGGGCCGAGATCGGCACCCTGCTGGCCGTGCCCATGCTGGCGCGCTTCCTGACCGGGCCGATGATCGCCGTATGGGCCGATGGCTTCGCCACCCGCCGGGCCCCGATCGCCATCCTCGGTTGGGTCGCTGTCGCCGGCTATGGCGCCGCCGCCCTCGTCGAGGGATACGTCCTCTGGACCCTGTGCTGGTTCGTGGCCGCGACCGCGACCTCGGCCATCATCCCCCTGATCGATGTGTTGAGCCTGCGCATCGCCCGGCGCGAGCGCTTTTCCTTTTCGGTGCCGCGCGGCTTTGGCTCGGCGGCCTTCGTGCTGGCGAATCTGGCCATGGGGGCGCTGCTGACCCGGTTGCCGGTCGATGCCGTCATCGTCTGGATCGTGGCGGGCAGCGCCTTGATGGCCCTCTATGCCCGGTTCGGCCTGCCGGCCGATGCCGTCAGCGCCGCCGGCCGCGCCTCGGGACGCAACCGGTTTCTGGGGCTGGGACGCCTGCTGGCCGACCCGGTGTTCATGACGGCCCTGCTCGCCATCGGCGCGGTGCAGGCCAGCCACGGTTTCTATTACGGCTTTTCCGCGATCCTCTGGACGCAGCAGGGCCTGTCGACCGGCCTCGTCGGCGCCCTCTGGGCAGGGTCGGTGATCATCGAGATCGGCTTCATGTGGTGGCTTGATCCCTGGCGACGGCGCCTGGGCATCGGCCCCTGGCCCATGCTGGCAGTCGGCGTCGGGGCGGGCGTCCTGCGCTGGACGGCGCTGGCCTTCAGCCCGCCGCTGGCCCTGCTGTGGCCGCTTCAGGCCCTGCATGCCCTGACTTTTGCCGCCACCTATCTGGCCGGGGTCGAAATCGTTGAGCGCCTGGCGCCCGAAGACGCCCAGACCGCCGCCCAGACCCTGTCCTCGACGGTGTCCGCAGGCGTCCTGATCGGCATCGCGACCGTCCTGTCGGGTCCGCTCTACGACAGCTATGGCGCTGGCGGCTATCTGGCGATGGCGGGCATGGCGGCGCTGGGCGGGCTGGCCGCTCTCAGCCTTCGCAGACGGCTGGGCCGGGGCTCAGGCCGCGCGGGGGCGGGGCAGGGGTGACAGGTGCCGCGCCATGGCCTCGGCTGCCAGGCGCACGGCACGGGTGATCGCCGATCCGTCCCCGTCCGGAACCCGCAGCAGGCCGACCAGCGGCGCCTCAGGTCCATCCGGGAGCGAGCACAGCACCCGGTACAATAGATAGTTGCCCGGATCGGTCACCGTATCCGAAGACAGCCGGGCCGAAAGGCCGGCTTCGGACAGGGACTGGGCCATCTCGAGCGCGGGGGCGGTGGCGCGGGCTACACCTGGCCCTGTCGGCACCAGTCGCGCCTTGCCGTTCAGCACACGGTTCTCCGCGCGCGTCTGGATCAGAAAGTCTCGGGGGCCGTCCGCCCGCCCCACCAACAGCGCCGCCCGACAGGCGGGATCGCGCAGGCGTTCCATCAGGGTTCGGGCCAGGGATTCCGGGGCCTGGGCCTCGACTGAGATCAGGCGCGCGCCCGGCGGCGTCCAGTCGTTGTCCGCATCCGAGCCGTCGGCGCCCCAGTCCAGGTCCGGCTCATAGGCGCAGAGCATAAGCCCGGGTCGCAAATCCGGCTGGGCATCGGCGGGCGTGTCGAGCATGGACCTGAGAGTGCTGTGACGAACATATGACGGCGCGCGACCGTGTCGTTATCGGGGCCGGATCGTCAACCCCAAAACAGGAATGTAACGCCGGTTTCCCCTGTCAGGAGAGATCGCCGACCGCCGCATCCAGCAGCAGGAACGCCCGGCCACCGTCCGAGGCCAGACGGTTCAGAACCGCCGGTCCATCGCCGCCGGCGGCATGGTCTTTGACGATGCGCGACCACGTCCGGACATAGGCCTCGGCGTCGGACTTCAGCTCCGGATCGCTCAGCACCCGACGCGAGACGCTACGCACGGCCGCAGGGGCCACGCGGCGTACGATCTGGCGTGCGGTGACGGCATCCCGGCTGACGAAGGCCTCTGCCGCCTCCTCGATGCGCGAGCGGGGCAGCAGGGCATTGGGATCCACTCCCATACGCCGGATCGACGCCAGCATCCGCTCGTTCAGGGCCTCGGTGTCGGCGGGCGGCATGACCGGCGTGTCCAGGTCCATCGGCCCATCGTCGGGGGCATCGCCCATCAGATCCTTCCAGCCCATCCCCTCGTCGGCGGGGCGGGACCGGGGCCCCTCACTTCGGTTGCGCAGGCCGAACCCGCGCCCGTCCGGCTCGGTCCGGGGACGGCGCAGGGCCGGGGTCTCCGGTTCCGCTAGGGGCGGCATCTCGGGCGTGGCGCGTCGTCCGCGCCCGCTGTCGCCGGACACCACGCCCATCAGGCGCACCGCCTCGGTCAGCATCTCATAGTTGCGCTTGACCCGCTCCTGGAAGCCGGCGTCCAGCGCCTCGGTGTCATCCGCCGCCTTGCGCGAGGCTTCCGTCAGGGCCGCGAGCCCTTCCTCGACCGCCGACCGCACGGCATCGACCCGCTCGCGCGCCTGTTCCGGCAGGTCGGCGGCGCGCTGGTCCAGCTCGCTGATCGAGTCATCGACCCTTTGCAGGGCCGCATTCATGCGCTCGATCGTGGCCTCAAGCCGTTGCAGCGCCCGGTCCCCGGCTTCATCGACCAGATCGGCGGTGTGGGTAACCACCTTGCGCGCCCCGTCAATGCGCGCCTCTGCGGCGGCTTCGGCCTTCTGCGAGGCTTCGAACACGGCCTCGCCCAGCCGGTCGGCGCGGCGCTGGGCTTCTTCGGTCGCCTCGGCGGCGGCCCTGCGGCTTTCCTCGGCGGTGGCCTTGAGCACCTCCAGCGCCTTGCGGCTTTCTTCCAGCAAGCTGTCGCGCGCATCGGCCGACAGGGCCTCGAACCGGTCCAGCGAGACCTTGGTGGCGCTGTCGAAATTGTCGGCCTCGCGCTGGGACATTTCGATCAGGGCGCGGAACTGATCCGCGGCCGCCTCGACCAGATCACGCAGGGCGTCGGTGCCGGTGGTGGTGGTCTCGACCAGTTCGGTGCTGGTCGAGCGCACGACCGACAGCTGTTCCGTCAGCTGCGCCCGCTGGCTCTCGACCTGGGCCGAGAAGTCTTCCTGATCGGTACGCAGCGAATAGGCGGCGGTGACCAAGGCCGCGCGCTGCTGCCCCAGACCTTCCTCGACCGACTGGATCTGTTCGGCGACGCCGGCCCCGGCATTCTCGAGGCGCAGGGTCTGGCGGGCCAGATCATCGGCGGCGGCACGGGCCGCTTCCTGGGCTTCTCCGGCAGCGGCGGCCATGTCGGCGGCGCGGGCGGCCAGCGCCGTCTCGGCCTCGCGCAGCTGGGTCTGGGCCAGATCCGAGGCCTCGACCACCATGCGCGACTGGCGATCGACGACCTCGAGCACCTGCGCCGCCTGACCTTCCAGGGTGCCGCCCAGCGCGGCCATGGCCTCGCGTTCGCCCGACAGGCTCTCGACCAGTCGACGGGCCGTGCGACCGGCGGTCTCGGCAGCCTCGTTCAACAGGCGGCTCTCTTCGGCCAGCGACCGGCGCAACTCGGCCATGTCCTGACGGGCGCGCTCGGCGGCCAGTGCCGCCTGGTCGATATCATTCCTCAGCCCGACCAGAACCTCACCGGTCTTGTGGGCGGCCAGCGCCGTCGGGGCCATCAGGGCCTCTGACAGGCCTCGGGCCCGGCGGGTCTCGGCCGCGATCAGCCGCGACTGGTGCACCGCCCGCGCCAGCAGAAAGGCCAGGCCCGCAGGCGCCAGCGCCACCAGAATATAGAAGGCCAGCCTCAACGGCTCGATGGGCGCGGCCCCGAATCCGGCTTCATAGGCCGCCCAGGCACCGACCCCCCCGGCCCACAGGGCGGCAGCCAGGCCTGCAGTCCAGTAGCCACCGCTGGCGCTGATGTGCTCGGCGGGCACCGTGTCCAGCGCGGCGCGGAGCGGGGCCAGTTCGGAACTTTCGGGCGCATCTTCCGGGGCGTCGGTCGGCACTGCATCACCCTTCGAGACCGGCACCGACAGCGAGGTTTTCGCTTCAGGCTTCGGTTCGGGGCTGGGCGAGGGGGTATCTGCTGCCTCTGCGGCGGCCGCCTGTTCGCTCTGACGCCGCTTGCGCCGCTCGGCCCGAGACTCGGTAGCAGGTTCCGGCTTTGCCTCTTGCGCTGCTTCATCGGGGGCGGTCGCCACTGCGTCGGGCGCGGCCGTGTCTGCACCCTCATCCGGAGCGGTCAGGTTCAGCGGCGGCCGGTGACGGGATTTCATGGACACTCTGCTCGATGCGCGGGCGTCGCACCCCCCGGCGCGACCTCGAACGGCCAGCCTAACGGGTCAGGACGCAGGCGCAAAGCGGTTCAGACGAACGAAGCGTACCGCGGCGGGAGATGGATCAGCAATCCTGCTTGACGGCTGTGCCCACCAGCACGGCGGAGGTCGGCCGCTTCTCGCAATCGGTGACGCGGTGCACTTCCGGTCGGGACGCAGGCTCGGCACGCGATTCCACGCCAAACTGGGCAAGCGCCGCCGCCGCCAGCATGGCGATAAAGCCGATGATCATTTCGATCAGGGCCTGCATCGGCGGCCAATACTCCCCTTCATGCCGCGATACCGCAGCAACACCGCCCCTTCTATGCGCCAATTTCGCCTTCCGGACAATCATCGGCATGCGAAGAATCGCTCCGGATTGACCCGGATCGTGCGATAGGAGACGGAGAGGGCGGTCAATATGGCTGCGGATACCGGTGGGGCATGAGCCAGTTTACAGACGGAGATGACTCCCGCCTGATCCCCGGCTTTCCGCTGATCGACCGGCCGGGAGCCTGCTGGAAGACAGCGACGGCGTCCCGCTTTGCCGTGCTGATGGACAATGAGGCCTATTTCGAAGCGCTGGCCTCGTCCCTGGCCAAGGCCAGAAAATCCATTGTCCTGCTGGGCTGGCAGTTCGATCCGCGCACGCGACTGGATCCCGAGACCCGCCCAGATGACCACCAGGCCCAGATCGGCCATCAGTTGCGGATGCTGGTCAAGACCCGGCCCGACCTGGATGTCCGCCTGCTGATCTGGAACTCACCCCTGCTGATCGCCGCCTCGCAGGGCTTCTATCCCCACCGGGCCCAGGGCTGGTTCCGCAAGCGCATGGTCGAGTTCCGGCTGGATCAGCCCGGACCGCTGGGCGCCTGCCATCATCAGAAGGTGATCGTCATCGACGACGCCGTGGCCTTCACGGGCGGCGGGGACGTTGCCACCGACCGCTGGGACAACACCGAGCATCTGGATGATGATCCCCGGCGCTGCATGCCGTCCGGCCTGATCGCCCCGCCCCGGCACGAGACCATGTGCGTCATGGATGGGGATGCCGCCCGCGCTCTCGGCGACCTGGCCCGTGAACGCTGGTTCCGCGCGACCTGGGAGCGGACCCGGCCTGATGTGGTTGACAATGACCCCTGGCCCGACGGCATTGAGCCGGACCTTGTGGATGTGCCCATCGGTGTGTCGCGTACCGAGCCGCGCTGGGCGGGACGGCAAGAGGTCCGCGAGGTCGAGGCCTTGCACCTGGCCTCAATAGAGTCGGCGAAATCCCTGATCTATTTCGAGAACCAGTATTTCACCTCACCCCGGATCGCCGCGGCCCTGGCCCGGCGTCTGGAAGAGCCTGACGGCCCCGAGGTCGTCCTCATCTCGACCGGCCAGAGCCCCAGCTGGTTCGACCGACTGACGATGGACACGACCCGCTCCGAGGTCCTCTACCGGCTGGAGCAGGCCGACCGACACAACCGCTTCTTCGCCTTCAGTCCGGTGACCGAGGGCGGGCAGCGGCTCATCGTGCATGCCAAGGTCACCGTCATCGACGACCGGGTGCTGCGGATCGGCTCGGCCAATCTGAACAACCGCTCCCTCGGTTTTGATACGGAATGCGACATCGCCGCTGAACCCCTTGATGAGGCCGGGCGGCAGGCGATCCGGCGGCTGCGCCAGACGTCGGTCGCCCATTTCATCGGCGCGCCCATGGATGCCTATCGCGCGGCCGAGGAGGTCACCGGCTCGGTCGGCAAGGCGATCCAGACATTCGGCGGGGACCGTATGCGGGTGCTGGGGGCCAATCCGCCGTCACGGGTCGAGGCCTTCATTGCCGAATGGCAGCTGGGTGATCCGTCCTCGGCCGACGACGCCTGGCGTCCGTGGAAACGCCGCAATCCCACCCAGCGCGCGGATCAGGCGCGGGCGGACGGCAGTTCGAAATCGACGATCAGCGGCAGGTGATCCGAGGCCATCCGCGCCAGGGGTGAGAAGGAGGACCGCACCCCCGTCACCTGCACCTCCGGGCTGACGAAGGCGTGGTCGATGCGGATCGCCGGGAAGCTGGACGGAAACGTCTTGACGGACGGCTTCAGCCCCAGCCGCCGCTGCGCGTCATCCAGCCGTCGGGTCAGGATGCGATAGGGGCGGGTGATCGAGGTCGCGTTGAAGTCTCCGGTCAGTATCGTCGGACCGGTGCAGTCCTTGCGTCCCAGCCAGTCACGCCCGACCAGGGCTGTGGCCTGCCGCTGCTGTTCCCGGGGCACCAGTCCGAAGTGGGTATTCAGGATGTTCAGGTCCTGGCCCCCGACCTCGATCCGAACCCACAGGGCGCCACGGGGCTCCAGGCCGGGAATGCCCGCCACGCTCGGCAGGGCGTCGGTCTTGACCAGCCGCTCGGGCAGATGGGTCAGCACTGCATCGCCGTACAGTTCCGCCTCGACCCGCATGGCCGGATGGAAATGGACCGACATCTCCAGCTTGCGCGCGATCTCGGCGGCCTGATCGACGCCCCCCGTGCGGGCGCGTCCCACGTCCAGTTCCTGCAGGCAGACGATGTCCGGCTCATACTCGGCGAGCACGCCGACGATCCGGTCCAGGTCCAGCTTGCGGTCCATACCGACGCAGCGGTGCACATTGTACGATATCAGGCGGGGCATGCGTGCCTCCTGACAGTCGAACAGGGCCGGGTTCGGTCACCAATCGGGCCGTGAAAAGGCGTCACAGCTCGACCAGTCGATCCGACAACTCATTCGGGTTGTCCGGACCCGGAGGGAAATGGGCGGACAGCGCTTTGCCGGACAAGGCAATCGCCGCCTCGAAGCCCTCGATGGGACGGCCCGCGCGCAGCTCACGGGTCAGGACCGAGGCCACATCTGCCCAGACCTCGGCCGGGACGCGGCTGTGAATGCCCTGGTCGGCGACCACCTCGACCCGGTGTTCGTCCAGCGCACAGAAGATCAGCACCCCGGTGCGGTTGGCCGTCACATGGATGCCGTGCGCCAGAAACTGCTGGATAGCCGCCTTGCGCACCCGGTGCCGCCGGATCGAGGCCGGAGTCATCAGGCGGCGCACGATCGGCAGGCCGTGGATCAGGAACACGACCAGAAAGATCACCACCTGTATCAGCGCATAGGCGCCCAGGGTTTGCGCCATGGTCACCGGCGTCGCCGCCAGCTGCGCGGCCTGCCAGCCGTCGGAAAACCCGGGCAGCCAGGCCGGGCTGAAGCCCAGCGGAATCAGCAGCAGCGGCAGGATCATGGCCGCCGCGGCCGCCCAGGCCAGACCGACCTCGCGATAGGACGACACCCGCCGGGCGATGACGCAGAAGATTTCACCCGAGGTCGCCTGTTCGGCTTCCTCAACGGCGCGGCGGATACGGTCGTGATCAGCAGGGGAAATACGCATCACCAGCCTCCCGAGGCGCCGCCGCCGCCAAAGCTGCCCCCTCCGCCACCAAAGCCGCCGCCACCGAAGCCGCCCCCACCGCCAAAGCCACCGCCTCCGCGGCCACCGCGCGACCGCAGGGCTTCCGAGGCAGCCCAGATCAGGATCGGCGCAATATCCGACCCGCCCCGCCGGCGGCGGCCGCTGGCATTGCTGACGATGCCGATCACGGCGATCAGGATAAAGCCGAACACCAGGGCGATAATGATCAGGGCCCCAACGGGCACCTCGGCCTCGGCCGCCTCAACCTCGGCCGCCCGGGCCCGGGCCTCTTCGGGGTCCAGCCGCAGCTGTTCCTCTATGGCGACCACCCCCTGTTCGATGCCGCGCTCGAACCCGCCGTTCTTGAAGGCCGGGGTGATCTGCTCGTGAATAATCAGGGCCGACAGGGCATCGGTCAGTATGCCCTCCAGCCCATAGCCGACCTCGATGCGGATCTTGCGCTCTTCCAGCGCCACGATCAGCAGCACACCGTTGTCGCCGTCCTTCTGGCCGATCTGCCAGTGACGCCCCAGCTGCGTGCCGTAATCCGCTATGTCATAGCCGTCCAGCGAGCGCACCGTGACCACCACCAGCTGGTCGCTGGTGTCGCGCTCCAGTGCGGCCAGCCGCTGCTCAAGCTCGGTTTCCTTCTCCGCACTCAGCAGATTGGCGCCGTCGACCACCCGTCCGGTCAGCTCGGGAAAGGCTGGCTGCGTCAGCCCCGGCAGCGCCAGCACCAGCCACACCGCCATCGCCATCAGGCCCGAGACAAGGGCCCGCCACGTCAATCGCTGGACGGTCAGGGCGCGGGTCACTGTGCGGGCGCCGCTCCGGTGTTGAACTGCACCTGGGGCGCGGTCTCGGCGCCCGGCGAGGCTGTAAACAGCGGCAGCGGCTCAGACCCCGAATGGAAGGTCGAGGCCCAGATGTTGCCGGGGAAGGTGCGCAATGTCGTGTTGTAGACCCGCGCCGCCTCATTGTAGTCGCGCCGGGCCACTGCGATCCGGTTCTCGGTCCCCTCCAGCTGGCTCTGCAGGGCGATGAAGTTCGCGTTCGACTGGATCTGCGGATACTGCTCGACGACCAGCATCAGCCGCGACAGCGCCTGCGTCAGCTCGCCCTGCGCCGCCTGATAGCGGGCCACGGCCGCCGGATCGGACAGGGCATCGGCGTCCAGCTGGATCGAGGTGGCGCGCGAGCGGGCCTCGATCACCTGGGTCAGGGTCTCGCGCTCGGCGATCGAGGCGCCCTGTACCGTGGCCACCAGATTCGGGATCAGATCGGCCCGCCGCTGGTACTGGGCCTCGACATCAGCCCATTTGGCGCGCGCGGCCTCTTCCTGGGTCGGGATGGTGTTGTAGCCACAGCCCCCCAGGGTCAGGGTCACCGCCGCAACGGCGAGAACGGGCGTGCGCAGGACGGTCATCGGTAGCCCCCTTGGTCGATCCGGCACCCATGCTTCGGCGCCTTCGTCAGTATCGGCCCGGAACGCCTCCGCTTCAAGCGCTCAACTGTGACGGTTCCACACCCGCCGCGCGACAGGCTGCGGCGTAGGTATTGGCCAGCAGGCAGGCGATCGTCATCGGTCCGACGCCGCCCGGCACCGGGGTGATGGCCCCCGCGACCGTGGCCGCCGAGGCATAGTCCACATCGCCGACCACGCGGGTCTTGCCCTCCGCCGCCTTGACCGGATCGGCCGACGGCACCCGGTTGATGCCGACATCTATGACCGTTGCGCCCGGCTTGATCCAGTCGCCGGGAATCATCATCGGCCGGCCCACCGCCGCCACGAGGACGTCGGCCCGGCGGCACACCTCGGCCAGATCCCGCGTCCGCGAGTGGGCAACCGTGACCGTGCAGCTCTCCGCCAGCAACAGCTGCGCCATCGGCTTGCCGACGATGTTCGAGCGTCCGACCACGACTGCGTCCAGCCCCGACAGATCGCCCAGTGTCGCCTTCAGCAGCTTGATGCAGCCCAGCGGCGTGCACGGCACCAGTCCCGGCTGACCGGTCGCCAGCCGCCCGGCATTGATGACGTGAAAGCCGTCGACATCCTTGTCCGGGTCGATTGCCGCCAGTACTGCCGTCTCGCGGATGTGGGCGGGCAGGGGCAGTTGCACCAGAATGCCGTGTACCTCCGGGTTGGCGTTCAGCCGCGCCACCAGATCCAGCAACTGGGCCTCGGTCGTTTCGGCCCCCAGCCTGTGGGTGAAGGAGTTCAGACCCGCGCGCGTGGCCGTCTCGCCCTTGCTCTTCACATAGATGCGGCTGGCCGGGTCCTCGCCGACCAGCAGCGCCGCCAGTCCGGGCACGATCCCGGTATCGGCCTTCAGCCGGGCGGCAGCCTCCGCCACCTGATCGACCAGAGCCGCTGCACGCGCCTTTCCGTCGATGATCCGGGCGGTCGGGGAGGGGGTCGCGGTCATGGCGGGTCCGTTCTGCCGATCCCTCGTCAGGAATCGTTGCGGTCAGGCGATTTACACAGGCCGGGGTTCGGCGTCTATGATCGGGCAAAGCTGTGAAGGGGATACCATGCGCCGATTCCACGGGACCAGATTGATCGGCCTTGCCGGCGCCTCGGTGCTGGCCTTGCTCGCGGCCGGCGGCGCATCGGCCCAGGAGGCCGGAACCCTGACCCTGGGCGAGGGGCTGGATGCCGCGCTTGAGGAAGGCGACGGTGGCGATGACGGCGGCGGCCCTGCGGATGCCTACAGCCTCGCCCTGACCGCCGGTCAGCGGATCGAGGTCGATATGCGCTCGGACGACTTCGACGCCTATCTGGAGCTTTACGGCCCCGACAGCCCGGACGATGTGGTCGCGGCCGATGACGACAGTTTTGGCGAAGGGACCGACGCCCGCCTCCGCTACACGGCTCCGGCAGACGGCATCTACACGCTTCGCGCCCGCTCCTTCGCCGACGGCGCCCTCGGCACCTACAGCCTGATCGCGCGCGAGCGTCCTGCCGCCCCTGCGGCGCCCGAGCCCGGGACGATCACGCTCGGCCAGAGGGTAGAGGGCGTGATCGACGACGCCGATCCCGTCACGGACGACGATGTCGCCTACGACGCTTACCGCTTTGTCGCCAATGCGGAGGAACGGCTGGTGATCCAGCTCTCCTCCGACGAATTTGACACCTACCTCCAGGTCGGGACGCAATCGGACGGCGGGTTCGAGGAACTGGCGTTCAATGACGACGACGCAGACAGCCTGAACTCGCGGCTGGTGTTCACAGCCCCCGCGCGCGGCGAGTATCTGATCCGGGCCCGTCCGCTCAGCGGCAATGAAACGGGCGCCTACACCCTCTCGCTTCAGCCCGCCCCGCCGCCGCCCGAGGCTGCCCGCCTGACCGTCGGCGACAGTGTCACCGGCAGCATCGACGCCGACACCCCCATCAATGATGACGGCTATCGCGCGCGCCTCTACCGGTTCGACGGGCGCGAGGGGCAACGCATCGACATCCGCCTCGAGGCCGAGGATTTCGACACCTACCTCGTGCTTTATCGTGATGACGGCACACCGCCGACCCGCCTGGACGACAATGACGACAGCGACGGCACCAATTCCCGCCTGACCCGCACGCTTGAGGGCTCTGGCCGGTATCTGATCGAGGTGCGGGGCTTCAGCCAGACGGTCGAGGGCGACTATACGCTGAGCCTCGCCGAGATCGCGCCCGAGCGCCCGCCTGAACCGATCGCTTTCGGCGCCGTCCAGGAAGGCGTCATCGATGATCAGGATCCGCAGGACGGCCAGGACCGCAACTACGATTCCTTCCGCTTCACCGGGGTCGAGGGCAACCGCGTCCAGATCATCGCCCGCTCCGGCGACTTCGACACCTTCCTGCGGATCAGCTCGGCCGAGGGTGAGTTCGAGGCCCTGGCCACGGACGACGACGGGCTGGGCGAAGGTACCGACTCACGCCTGAACTTCACCCTCCCCGAGGACGGCGACTATGTGATCCGCCTATCCCCGCTCAGCGAGGACAATGAGGGCCTGTATTCGCTCGAGCTGATTGACCGGGGCCCCGCCCCCGCGCCGGGCAGTATCCTGGTGGGGGCCACGGCCCGCGGCACCCTGACCGAGACCGATGCCGCCGCCGGCGACGGCAGCTATTTCGACGCCTACCGCATTCACGCCAAGGAGGGCGAAACCCTGGTCATCACCATGGTTTCCAATGCCTTCGACGCCTTTATTATCATTGGCCGTGAAAAGGATGGCGACGACATCGAGGTCCTGGTCAGCGACGACGACGGCCTGTCCGATACCCATGCCCGGCTGGAATGGGAGGTGCCCGACGACGGCGTCTACATCATCCGCGCTGCCAGCTACGGCCAGTCCGAAACCGGCGCCTACGCCCTCAAGGTCGAACGCAAGCCGTAAGGCCCGCGCCCCCTGCTGCGCAGCGGTGGGGTCCAGCCCGCTGTCCCCGTGCCCCCCATCGTGATGGGGGGCTTCATTGCCGTCAGATTACAGGAATGCGCTGGCCTCCGGCATCGCCTTGGACCGTGCCCCAAACCTGCGAGCCGAGCGGGCGGCGGCGTCAGAAAACTGACGCGCCTTGCGCCGGGTCCCTCGGGTCGCGATATTCCGGTCTCACACGGGCACGACCGCCGAGTCGCGCCCCCTATGCAATCAAGAAGGCCTTCATGCGCGATCCGATCGAACTGATGAACATGAACCTCGTGCCCATGGTGGTCGAGCAGTCCAGCCGGGGTGAGCGCGCGTTTGACATCTTCTCGCGCCTGCTGCGGGAGCGCATCATCTTCCTGACCGGCCCGTTCGAGGACGGCATGGCCAGCCTGATCTGCGCCCAGCTGCTGTATCTGGAATCGGAAAACCCGAAGAAGGAAATCAGCATGTACATCAACAGCCCCGGCGGTCAGGTGACCTCGGCGCTCGCGATCTACGACACCATGCAATACATCAAGTCGCCGGTCTCGACCGTGGTCATGGGCATGGCCGCCTCGGCCGGTTCGCTGATCCTGACGGCCGGTGAGGCGGGCCACCGCATTGCCCTGCCGAACGCACGCATCATGGTGCACCAGCCCTCGGGCGGCTTCCGCGGCACGGCGTCGGACATCGAGCGCCACGCCGAAGACATCATCAAGACCAAGCGCCGCCTCAACGAAATCTACGTCCACCATACCGGCCGCACCTATGAGGAAGTCGAAAAGACCCTCGACCGCGACCACTTCATGAGCGCGGACGAGGCCAAGTCCTGGGGCATCGTCGATCATGTCTATGACCGGCGCCAGCAGGCCGATGCGGACGGCATCAAGACCGTCTGACCGGATCCGCTCGGCGGCTCTGGCCCTCGCCGCCAGCGCCGCCGTCGGCGGATGCTATCCCTACGGTCTGACCGGTGCCGACGTTGTGCTGACCGATCAAAGGCTGATGGCATCCGGGTCTCGGCTCGCGCCCGGGCCTGGCCTGGCCGACGTCGGTGAGAGACTGGGGCTGAATGTGACCGAAGAGACGCTAGCCGCGTCCTTCGGGCGGGTGGCACTGACCCGGTTCGAGCATGGAGAGCCCCGGCCCCTGATCGTGTTCTGCGGGGGCAATATGTTCCGTCGGTCGGTCTCGGGTGCCCGGATGGTGGAGGCCCTCGCCCCGCTCGGGGACGTCTGGATATTCGACTATCCCGGTTATGGCGGTTCGGCGGGCGAGGGATCGCCGGCCGAATTCGACGCCATGGCCGCGGTCGTTGCCGAGCGGGTCGATCGAGCCTTTGCCGAAGGACGGCAGGGCGATCTGGCGTTCTGGGGCCATTCGCTCGGCGGTCTGGTCAGCAGCGATGTGGCAGGCCGCAGTCGAATCCAGTCCGATCTGGTGCTGGTCGCAACCTTCCAGAGCTTCGAGGAGGTTATCCGGGCGGGCGCAGCGGCCCGTGCGGGCCCGCTGGCGGTGCTCGTGCGACCCGTTGTCGGCGACGACGTCCCTTCGCTGGACATCGGGCGCTCACTCGCCGGCTATGGCGGTACGGTGATCGTCGTCGCAGCGCGGGATGACGCCGTCGTGCCGTGGCTGGCGTCAGACCGTCTGGAGAAGACCCTTCGGCGGCAGGGCGTGGCGACAAAGCGGATCGACGTCCCCTCCGGCGACCACTCCCGCATTCACGACACGCCAGGCCTGATGGCGCAGATTCAGTCGGCCCTGAGCGCGGCGAACTTCGGTGACTGAACCCCGCACCGTGCTAGGGTGCGCTGATGCAACACACGCGTGATCTCAAGGGTGTCGTCCAGGTAGACGGCGAGGACTACGAATGGGAGGTGCGGCGTCAGCCGCAGCGGACCACCGGCAATGAATGGCAGGGGATCGGGATCGCCCTGAGGCTGAAGGGGGCCCAGCGCGAAGCGATCGTCATGTTTCCCATGATCATGCGGGCCAACGGCATTCCCAATTTCGAGCGCCAGAGGATCAATGTCGAAAGCGTCCGCAATGCGGTGTCTTCGGCGATTGCGGCAGGCTGGAATCCGACCTCGCGCGGCAAGGTGGTGGTCTTCGACGTGGACGCTGACGGCCGCTAGCGGCGATCCGGCCGCTGCTTGAAGCGACGGAAACCGGGATGGGTCGCGCGGGCCAGCATTTCGGCATCGCCCGAGGTGTCGCCATAGGCGGCCTCCAGCACCGCATCGGGGCCATAGGCACGGATCAGCCGCTGGACCTTCTCCTCGCCCCGGCAGTTCTCACCCACGAAGGCTCCGGTGACGCGGCCGTCGGGGTCGAGGGCCAGTTCGGTCCCCAGCAGGGCCTCTGCGCCCAGCCGTCGGGCGAACGGCGCGACCGTCAGCGCCGGCGATGCGGTGACGATGACGCGATGCGCGCCCTTCTTGCCCCAGTCGTGCCAGCAGGCCAGGGCATCGGGTCGCATGAACCGGTCCCAGACCTGATCGGCGAATCGTTCGGCCTCCTCGGACAGCTGCAGGGCTTCGACGCCGTCGAGAAACTGCGCGACCGCGGCCGCCTTGATCCGCCCCCGGTCCCGGTCAACCAGATAGCGCGCGGTGGCCGGTCCCAGGGCAGCCAGTCCCGTCAGCCAGCCGGCGGTTCCCGCCCGCCAGCGCAGGAAGGCCGTGAAACTGTCGGCGGTGGTCAGGGTGCCGTCGAAGTCAAACGCGACAAGCGGGCCGGAGAGGGAAGGGGGCTGGGACAGAACGGGCACTCATCGGGTCTGGCGCGGGGCGGGTCTGATGCCTATGTCAGACCTTCGCCTTGATCACAGGTCAAGCTGAAAACAGGGATACTCCCCAACCCGGATGCCCGGATGGGGTTGTCGCTTCGCCCCGGATAGGGGATTGTCAATTTTTGAAGACCTTCGGACCTATCCTTTCGGAATCAGGTTCGCAGGAAGCGCGAATTCCCCGTATGGCGGGTTCGTGGAAGTGAGAAGGGTCGATGACCAAAGCCGCCGGTACAGACGCTAAAAGCACGCTCTATTGCTCGTTTTGCGGCAAGAGCCAGCACGAGGTCCGCAAGCTGATTGCCGGACCGACGGTGTTCATCTGCGATGAATGTGTCGAACTGTGCATGGATATCATCCGCGAAGAGCACAAGATCGGCTTCGTGAAGGCCAAGGACGGCGTGCCGACGCCCAAGGAAATCCGTGAGGTCCTGGACGACTATGTGATCGGCCAGAGCCACGCCAAGAAGGTGCTCTCGGTCGCGGTCCACAACCATTACAAGCGCCTGAATCACGCGGCCAAGAACAACGACGTTGAACTGGCCAAGTCGAACATCATGCTGATCGGGCCGACCGGCTCGGGCAAGACGCTGCTGGCCCAGACGCTGGCGCGCATCATCGACGTGCCCTTCACCATGGCCGACGCCACGACCCTGACCGAAGCCGGTTATGTCGGTGAAGACGTCGAGAACATCATCCTGAAGCTGCTGCAGGCATCGGACTACAACGTCGAGCGGGCGCAGCGCGGCATCGTCTACATCGACGAGATCGACAAGATTTCGCGCAAGTCGGACAACCCCTCGATCACCCGCGACGTTTCGGGCGAGGGCGTTCAGCAGGCCCTGCTGAAGATCATGGAAGGCACGGTCGCCTCCGTGCCCCCGCAGGGTGGCCGCAAGCACCCGCAGCAGGAATTCCTGCAGGTCGACACCGCCAACATCCTGTTCATCGTGGGCGGCGCCTTTGCCGGCCTCGAAAAGGTGATTTCGGCCCGCGGCGAGGGAGCCTCGATCGGCTTTGGCGCCAAGGTCAAGGAAGTCGACGAGCGCCGCATGGGCGATGTGCTGAAACAGGTCGAGCCTGATGACCTGATGCGGTTCGGCCTGATCCCCGAGTTCATCGGTCGTCTGCCGGTTCTGGCGACGCTTGAGGATCTCGACGAGGAAGCGCTGGTCACCATCCTGACCCAGCCCAAGAACGCCCTGGTCAAGCAGTACAAGCGCCTGTTCGAAATGGAGAACGTCGAACTGACCTTCACCGATGACGCGCTCACCGCCGTCGCGGGCAAGGCCATCAAGCGCAAGACGGGGGCCCGGGGCCTGCGCTCCATCCTCGAAGGCATCCTGCTGGAGACCATGTTCGAGCTGCCGACCTTCGAGGGCGTCGAGGAGTGCGTGGTCAACGCCGAGGTCATCGAGGGTAAGGCCCAGCCGCTGCTCATCTATGCCGACAAGAAGAAAAAGGCCGACGGCGCGGCCTGACGACCGTCCGTGGGCGCGCTTCGTCTGGTCCTCGGCGACCAGCTCAGCGAGGATCTCAGCGCCCTGGCCGACATCGGTCCGGGTGACACGGTCCTGATGGCCGAGGTGGCCGACGAGGCCACCTATGTCCGCCACCACAAGCAGAAGCTGGTGCTGGTCTTCGCAGCCATGCGGGCCCACGCCGAACGCCTCAGCGCGGCGGGCCACACGGTCCGCTATGTGGCGCTCGACGATCCCGGAAATACCGGCTCGCTTGCCGGCGAGATCGAACGAGCCGTCGCTGAAACCGGCTGCGACGGTCTGATCCGGACGCTGTGCGGCGAATGGCGGTTGGAGCAGGCGCTCAATGCCGCGGCGGAACGCCTGTCCATTCCCGTAGAGGCGCGGGAGGACAGCCGCTTCATCTGCTCCTCGGGTCGCTTCCAGGCCTGGGCGCAAGGCAAGCGTCAGCTCGGCATGGAGTTTTTCTATCGCGAGATGCGCCGCGAGACGGGCCTTCTGATGGACGGCGACCAGCCGGAAGGCGGGCAGTGGAACTATGACGCCGAAAACCGCAAGAAGCTGCCCGCAGGCACCGCCGCGCCACGTCGCAGGCGCTTTCCGCCCGGCGAGAACACGCGGGCCGTCATGGCGCTGGTCGAGCAGCGGTTCTCCAACCATTTCGGCGATCTGGACACGTTCGACTGGCCGGTAACCCGCGATGAGGCCGAAGCCGCCCTGTCGCACTTTCTGGCGGACATCCTGCCCGCCTTCGGAGACTGGCAGGACGCCATGACCGAGGGCCAGGCCTTCCTGTGGCACGGCCTTGTCTCGACGTCCCTCAATCTCGGCTTGCTGGATCCGCTGGATGTCTGTCGTCGGGCCGAGGCCGAGTATCGCAAGGGCCGGGCCCCCTTGAATGCCGTCGAGGGCTTCATCCGTCAGGTGCTGGGCTGGCGCGAGTTCGTGCGCGGGATCTATTGGCTGAAGGTGCCGGAGTATCGCCAGCGCAACGCCCTTGATGCCGACCGGACCCTGCCCTGGTTCTACTGGTCGGGAGACACGGACATGGCCTGTGTGGGCGACGTGGTGACGCAGGCCCGCCAGCATGCCTATGCCCACCATATCCAGCGTCTGATGGTGACGGGAAATCTGGCCATGCTGCTGGGGGTGCATCCGGACCCCGTCGACGACTGGTACATGGTGGTGTTCGCCGATGCCTTCGAATGGGTCGAGATGCCGAACACCCGGGCATGGCGACCTTTGCTGACGGTGGCATCGTGGGTTCAAAGCCCTATGCCGCGTCCGGGGCCTACATCGACCGTATGGGCGACTACTGCGCAGGGTGCCGCTACAGCGTGAAGCAGAAGACGGGGGAGGGGGCCTGTCCCTTCAATCGCCTCTACTGGGGGTTTCTGGAGCGAAATCGAAAGGTCCTGCGCGACAATCCGCGGCTCGCCATGCCCTATCGCACGCTGGACAAATGGCCGGAGGAGCGTCGGGCGGCCCTGGTCGAGGAGGCTGACGCCTGTCGCGAGGCCCTGGGAGCGACGCCTCGCCGCTGATCCGGTCTGTGGGCGGATATCATTGCCGTCTTGAACACGACGGACGAAGCGCCACATACTTTCTCCGTAATGTCCGCCGAGTGTCGGGGACAAGGGGTGTTTCGCCGCTTTCGGGAAATGCCGTGTGGGCCAGACGTAGCGACGTCGGCCAGGAGAGTAGAATGTCCGAGACCAAAACCCTTCCCGTCCTGCCGCTGCGCGACATCGTGGTGTTTCCGCACATGGTCGTGCCCTTGTTCGTGGGCCGCGAGAAATCCGTGCGGGCGCTCGACGAGATCATGAAGGGCGAAAAGCAGATCCTGCTGGCGACCCAGAAGAATTCTGTCGACGACGATCCGGGCCCCGATGCCATCTATCCGATCGGCGTGCTGGCCAATGTGCTGCAACTGCTGAAATTGCCGGACGGCACGGTCAAGGTGCTGGTCGAGGGCAAGGGGCGTGCGCGTCTGGTGCGCTTCACCGACCAGGCCGACTATTTCGAAGCCGAGGCCGAAGACATCGTCGATGAATCGACCGATCCGGCGCGCGCCGAAGCTCTGTCGCGCGCGGTTGTCGAGCAGTTCGAAAGCTATGTGAAGCTCAACAAGAAGGTGCCGCCCGAGGCCCTGACGTCGATCCCGCAGATCACCGACGCGTCGAAATTGGCCGACTCGGTGGCCGCGCACCTGTCGGTCAAGATCGCCGACAAGCAGACCCTGCTGGAAACCATCGATGTGCCGGCGCGGCTGGAAGGGGTCTATGCCCTGATGGAGGGCGAAATCAGCGTCCTCCAGGTCGAGAAGAAGATCCGCTCGCGCGTGAAGCGCCAGATGGAGAAGACCCAGCGCGAATATTATCTGAACGAGCAGATGAAGGCGATCCAGCGCGAGCTGGGCGAGACCGACGACGCGCGTGACGAGGTCATGGAGTTGGAGAAGCGCATCCGCAAGACGCGCCTGTCCAAGGAAGCGCGGGCCAAGGCGGACGCCGAGGTCAAGAAGCTGCGCAATATGAGCCCGATGTCGGCCGAGTCGACGGTGGTGCGAAACTATCTCGACTGGCTGCTGGGCATTCCCTGGGGCAAGGCGCGGGCCAAGACCATCAATCTCGACAAGGCCGAGGCGATCCTCGAGGAGGACCACTACGGTCTCGAGAAGGTCAAGGAACGGATCATCGAGTATCTGGCCGTCCAGGCGCGTACCAACAGCCTGAAGGGGCCCATCCTGTGCCTCGTCGGCCCTCCGGGCGTCGGCAAGACCTCGCTGGCCAAGTCGATCGCCAAGGCCACCGGCCGGGAATACGTTCGCATGTCGCTGGGCGGCGTGCGCGATGAGGCCGAAATCCGCGGCCACCGCCGGACCTACATCGGCTCGATGCCGGGCAAGATTATCCAGTCGATGAAGAAGGCCAAGACCACCAACGCCTTCATCCTGCTGGACGAGATCGACAAGCTGGGCGCTGACTGGCGCGGCGACCCGTCCTCGGCCCTGCTTGAGGTGCTGGATCCGGCCCAGAATGCCAACTTCGGCGACCACTACCTCGAAGTGGACTACGACCTGTCGAACGTCATGTTCGTGACGACGGCCAACAGCCTGAACATGCCCCAGCCGCTGCTGGACCGCATGGAGGTGATCCGGGTCGCCGGCTACACCGAGGATGAAAAGGTCGAGATCGCCAAGCGGCACCTGCTGCCCAAGCTGACCAAGGACCATGGTCTGAAGGACGGCGAGTGGATCGTGCCGGATGAGGCCATCCGGGATCTGATCCGCTACTATACCCGCGAGGCGGGCGTGCGCTCGCTTGAGCGCGCGCTCGGTGGGCTGGCGCGCAAGGCCGTGCGTGAGATGGCGCGCGGCAAGCTGCTGACCATCACCATCGATGCGGACAAGCTGGCCGAGTACGCGGGTGTGCGCAAATACCGCTATGGCGAGACGGACGAGGAGGATCAGGTCGGCATCGTCACTGGTCTGGCCTGGACCGAGTTCGGCGGCGACATCCTGACCATCGAGGCGATCAAGATGCCGGGGCGCGGCCGCATGACCGTGACCGGCAACCTGAAGGACGTGATGAAGGAGTCGATCTCGGCGGCGGCCAGCTATGTCCGCGCCCGGGCGCTGACCTTTGGCGTCAAGCCGCCGGTGTTCGAAAAGACCGACATCCACGTCCACGTGCCCGACGGCGCGACGCCCAAGGATGGTCCTTCGGCCGGCGTGGCGATGACGGTGGCCATGGTCTCGGTCCTGACCGGCATTCCGGTGCGCAAGGATATCGCCATGACCGGTGAAATCACCCTGCGCGGTCGGGTCACGGCCATCGGCGGCCTGAAGGAAAAGCTGCTGGCGGCGCTCCGTTCGGGGGTCAAGACTGTGCTGATCCCGCAGGAGAACGAGAAGGACCTCGCCGACGTGCCCGATAACGTCAAGGAGGCGCTGGAGATCGTGCCGGTGTCGACTGCTGACGAGGCGCTCAAGTGGGCCCTGGTTGGAACGCTGACTCCCGTCGAATGGGACGAGGCGACCGATCCCCTTCCGTCGCGGATGCCGGGTGCCGAGCCGGGCCCCGACGCGGTCATCAGTCACTGATGTCGAGGCCGGAACTGGTCGGGCGCATCGCCCGGGCGGCCGATCTCACCCCCGCTCAGGCGCGCGCCGCCCTTGATGCTGTCCTTGACGGGATCACCGAAGGGCTGGCGGAGGGGCGCACGGTGCGCCTGACCGGCTTTGGGGCCTTCATCCCCGCTGACCGGCCGGAAAGGGAAGGGCGGCATCCGGCGTCCGGAGAACGCCTGGTCCACCCGGCCGCGCGGACGGTTCGGTTTCGGCCGGGCGAAGGGTTGAAAAGCGCCTTGAACGGCTGAGCCCACGCGGGCATAGCCAGAGGGACGGGCGGCTAGCTCAGCTGGTCAGAGCACCTCGTTTACACCGAGGGGGTCGGGGGTTCGAACCCCTCGCCGCCCACCAGAAAAGAAAAGGGCCGCCGGAGTGATCCGGCGGCCCTTTGACTGTCTTGTCCGCAGCCTAGAAGCGGAAGCTGGCCCGCAGCAGCAGCATGTAGCGCATATAGTCGCCGATCATTTCTGCATCCGCGCTGACACTCAGCATGCCCAGCTCGTTGCCGACATTCAGACGGACTCCGATGATCGGACCCCCGCCCTCGATGTTATCGGGGTCGAGGCTGAAGGAGGGCCCCCCGCTGGCAAAGCGGGCAATCGTGGCGCCCGGATCAACCGAGATGTTCTGGCGCCAGCCGATGCGGAACTCCGGCTTGAGCCAGCTGTCCTCGTCGATCGTGTAGGCGATGTTCATGGCGGCAACGGCCGAGAACATGTGCCCGTCGCGCTCGTCGATGATCAGATCGAACCCGTCTCCGCCGCCGACCTCTTCGCGGGCATCCTCGCTCAGCGAGAAGTACTCGGCATAGACTTCGGGACGCAGGGTGAAACGCCCATACTCGCGCTCGTAGGAGGCGCCACCGGCAGCGGCCAGGGTGAAGCCGTTCCAGCTCGACGTGTTGCTGATATTCAGCCCGCCGCCGACGAACTGGCGGTCGGCGTCGAACGAGGCGTAGCCGGCGGCAGCGCGGGCCCAGGTTGTCCAGTACTGGCCCTGTGCGCGCCAGTAGAGCCCCAGCTCGACCAGATTGGCGGTCAGGTTTTCCTCGGCCTCGGACTCGGGATCTTCAAGGTCCGAGGACGTGAAGGCGATGCTGACGCCCAGGGCGCCGTTCGAAGTGCCGTATTCCACGCCGCCCGCGACGCCGAAGCCTTCGGACCGGAAGCCGTAGGTGTCGGTCTTGTCCTTGTCGGCGTAGAAGGTGATTTCCTGCACCCAGGCGCTGGTTTCACCGGGCTGGGCAGAGGCATTGCGGCCCACCAGCGCGCGCGTCACGGCGTCGACGCCGCTGGCCAGAGACAGCAGCGGACCCCCCGAGTGGTCGGGCAACATCTGCTCGTACAGATCGATGAACCCTTCGCGGCCGCTCTGGTTGATGAAGGCGTTCAGAATGCCGGCGTCGCGATCGAGCGCGTCATAGATGGCGTCATAGGCCGACGCCTCGACCGAGATCAAACCCGCTTCCTCGGCCGTGCGACGGCGCACATCCACATAGACCTGATTGTTCGGAAGGTCAGCGCCGGCGTCCAGAATGAACAGGTAGGGGGCGTTGGCCGCCACGCCATCCAGGTCGAGGTTGCCGAAATTCAGGTTGTTCGCGTCGATGACAGTGAAGCGGCCGGGGCCATCGATCAGGGAGGTGAAGCGGACGCCCAGCTCGGCCCCATCCTCGAGCGTTGCCGTTCCCGACACATTGAACCCCGACGACGTGCCGTTGTTGCCGTCAATGCTGACGACCAGACGCCCGTCGCTGCCGATCGTCAGATTGGTAATGTCCATCATGGTCGTCTGGCTGAGATCCAGAGATCCATCTGACACTGCCACGTCGAGGAGGCTGTCGCTGTCGCTCAATATGCCGCGAACGAAGGCACCACCGGTGATGGACAGGGTGTCGAGGCCATCCCCGAAGGAGATGTCGCCGAGAACAGCGCCGTTGCGGATATCGAACATGTCCGCTCCTGACCCGAAGCGGATCGCGCCAACCATGGCCGGCTCGTCACTGTCCGGCACTCCGTCACCGTCGGTGTCCGGATTGGTGGTGCCGGGAGGAGAGGATGCAATACCGTCCTGGATGATGGTCACCCCGGTGGTGTTGGCTTCGACATTGATCAGCGTCGCCGAGCCGGTGATCGGGTCACCTGCCGCGTTGGCGAAAATGTTGGACTGCATCGATCCGGTGTTCGTGATCGACGTCAGGGTTCCGCTGAGATCATGCAGCGCCGTCAGGTCGGCTGTGCCGCCGCCGGACGAGGCCAGGAACTGACCGTTGTTGATGAATGTCGGCAGATTGGCACCGGCCTCGATCAACAGGGTCGTTACCGTGGAGGAGACGTCGGAGGAGGCGGCCGCCGTCATGTCGCCGTCATTGATGAACTGCGGCGTGGTTACGCCGCTGGACAGGCGAATGCCGACCGCGTTTGCGTCATAGGCGAGTGCAGAGACCCGGCCGCTGTTCAATATGCCGCCCTCGATGGTGACGGCCTCGCCGCCCTCCACGCCGAAGCGGATTCCGTTCGCTTCGATGCCGTCGTAGATGCCCTGAGCGCTGACACCACCCTGGTTGATAAACCCGTAGGCGAGGTCGCCTGTGCCCGCCACACCCAGCGTGATGGCCTGGGTGTCGGAACCCACCACGATGGCCGGGGCCCCACCGAAGACTTCGATCTGGGCCGTGCTTTCATCCGCATCCGGGATGCCGTCACCGTCCTCGTCGGCTTCGTTCTCATCCTCATCGGCAGGACGACTGCCGATGGTCACGCCGCCAGCGACGTTCCCTGCGATGATGACCGCCGGCCCGCCCTGAAGCAGATCGTCGGCGTCGAGATTCTCGATGGCCGCATCCGACGGACGGCTGATGTAGCGGTAACCTGTCGACGAGACCGATCCCTGGATATTGAGGCCGCCGCTGATGTCGCCAAACATGCCGATGGCCGTGGAGCCGCCACCGAGGGTCGCCACGGTGCCGCCGAGGTAGACCGTACCGTCGATATCGCCGAGCGCTCGCACGGCCATGCCGTTGTCACCCACGACCTGGATCGTACCCTGATTGGTCAGGTTGCCGATGAGGTCGCTTTCCAGCGAAATCCCGTAGGACTCATTGCCCTCGACCTGGATGACTCCGCCGTTCTGGACGCGGATATTGCCGGTCAGGGGGCCGGCGTCGTCCAGCCGAATACCGAAGCGGTTGGAGCCTGTGGCGAACGGGCCGTCCAGATCGCCATCCGAGTCTTCGTCGGTGCGCTCGGTAATGTTGTCGGTGATGGTGATGGAGCCGGCAATGGTGATGTCGGCCGTATTGCCGCCCTCGATCAGGACGCCGATCGTGTCGTTCGCGGCGTTCGACATCGTGATGTTGCCGCCGGCATTGATCGAGAAATCATTGTCGGAATTGACCGTCACGGCGGTGCCGGAGGTCACGGTGATCGTTCCTCCGGAGGCAATGATGATGTCGGCGGCGCCATTTCCAGCAGGGTTGGCCGTCGTGATCGGCGTTGTCCGGGAGGAATCGATAGTGACCTGGGCGTTGGCGCCACAGGCGAAGAGAAGGGGAGCGATCGCCGCTGCGGTCGCATACAGATAACGCATTCGGAACAAACCCCTCGTGGAAACTCGCGAGCCGTCAGGTCAAACCCATCTAGCAGGATGGAGTCGGATGTGCCCCAAGTTTCTCGAATTTGAGGCGAATGCAAGGCCGCTGCGCCTTTTTGGGGCCCTTCGGCGCCGGATGTGGCTTGCACAAGTCAATATCGAAGTGATATCATTTCGATATATCTGGAGGGTGCAAATGACTGACGCTCAAACTCAATCCCGCAATGGCTCGCACGCCCTGTCGCGCGAATATCCGGCCCGGACCGGCAACGGCATTCTGATACTGCTGGTTTCGCTGGCCATCATGATCGCGGGCGCCGCCGCCGTGCTGGTCAATCCTGACGCAGCACTCAACGTGATCGGCGGGATTCTGCTGGTCGTGGCCGGGTTCATCCTGATGTGCGGCCTGTATGCACTGCAGCCGAACGAGGCGATGGCGATCCTGCTGTTCGGGGACTATCGCGGCACGGATCGCAAGACGGGCCTGCGCTGGGTCCTGCCCTGGTACTCGCGCAAGAAGATCAGCCTGCGGGTCCGCAACCTGACCAGCGACAAGCTGAAGGTGAACGACAAGCGCGGCAATCCCATCGAGATCGCGGCCAACGTCGTCTGGCGCGTCGAGGATTCGGCCCAGGCCCTGTTCGACGTCGATGATTTCCGGGCCTTCGTGAACATCCAGGTGGACACGGCCCTGCGCGACATGGCGGCCCACTATGCCTACGACCACGGCGAGGATCATGAGCTGACCTTGCGGTCTGACGCCGAGGAAGTGGCAACGCGGCTGCGCGAGGAACTGGTCGGCCGGATCGCGGTCGCCGGCGTGGCGGTGGACGAGGCGCGTATCGCCCACCTGGCCTATGCCCCGGAGATCGCCGGCGCCATGCTCAAGCGTCAGCAGGCCGAGGCCGTGCTGGGCGCCCGCCGCCTGATCGTGCGCGGTGCGGTCGAAATGGTGGAGAATGCGCTGGAGGACCTGAACACCCGCGGCGTCGTCGATCTGGACGAGGATCGCAAGGCGGCGATGGTGTCGAACCTGCTGGTCGTGCTGTGCGCCGATCGGGAGGCCCAGCCCGTGGTCAACACGGGGACCCTGTACGGGTAGGGAAGCGGATGCCGAAGGACCGGAAAGCCTTTCTGTTCAGAGGTTCGCCCCAGGTGATGGCGGCCGTCGAAAGACTGGCCGCCGCCGACCTCCGCTCGGTCAACGCCCAGGTGGAGATTCTGCTGCGCGAGGCCCTGGCGCGGCGGGGGCGACGGGTCGAGGATCATACGCCGGGTACGGACGAGGCTTGAGATTGACCCCCGTCGGGGTTACGGGCGCATATGGTAAAGTCAAAGTCGCGCTTGACGCGGAAGTCGCAGACCGATGGATCGGGCCGTGAGAGCGGCCTGAAGCTGGCCCGCAGCCTGCGGGGACAGGATGTCCAGGAAACCGAACTTCGCCTTATTCCCGGTCTCGACGAAGAAGTGTCGGAGGCCTTCCAGGGGGTGAAGCGAGTCTCAGCCGATGCCCGCCCCCGGCTGGTCGATACCACCATGCTGTATGCGCCCCGCTCGGGCGGGGTGAAGCGGTACCTCTTGTCGAAAAAGGCCTGGCTGGCCGAGAACCGGCCGGACATCGCCCATAGTCTGGTCGTGCCGGGCGCCAAGCACCGGGTGGGCAGCGACGATGTCATTCGCCTGCATGCCGCCAAGCTGCCGTTCGGCGACGGCTATCGCTGGCCGTCCTCGGTGCGTCGATGGGGGGCCTGGGTGGCGGCGCTGAAGCCCTCGGTGATCGAGGCAGGGGATCCCTATACGCCGGGGCAGGGCGCGCTTGAGGCGGGCCAGAGGGTCGGCTGTCCCGTCATCGGATTCTGTCACTCGGACCCGGCCGGCCTGGCCGCGCTTCACTTCGGCGAGTGGGCCAAGAAGCCGGTCCAAAAGCGCTGGGCTCGCCTGTTCTCGCAGTTCGACACCGTGGTCTCGCCCAGCCGCTTCATTGCGCGCCGACTGGAAGAGGCCGGGATTCAGAACATCGTCATCCGTCCCCTGGGTGTAGAGATCGATACCTTCCGGCCGGATCGACGGGATCGTCAATGGCTGCTGGATCGGCTGGGGCTGCCGGACAGCGCCCGTCTGCTGTGCTTCGCCGGGCGACCGGCAAAGGAAAAGAATATCGATGTCCTGATCGAGGCCGTTCAGTTGCTGGGCGATCCCTATCATCTGGTGCTGGTGGGCGCAGGGACCGGCATGCCGCCCGAGGATCGCGTGATCGCCATGCCGTATGAGACCGATCCGAAAGCCGTCTCGAAGATCATCGCCAGCTGTGACGCCTTTGTGCATGCCAACGACAAGGAGCCGTTCGGCCTGATCGTGCTCGAGGCCATGGCCTGCGGCCGGCCCGTGGTGGGCGTCAACGCCGGTGGTGTGGCCGAGACGGTCGACACCACCGTCGGGCAGCTGGCCGATCGCGCCGAGCCGCGGGCCTACGCCGAGGCGGTGGCGGCCCTGTTCGAGCGGGACCTGGATGCCGTAGGCCGGGCCGCTCGCCTGAAGGCCGAAACCCATTTCGCCTGGGATCGCGTGTTCCAGGACCTATGCCGCGTCTATGGCGAGGCCAGCGGGAACGCCGAATTCACGCGAGGAGGGGCAGAATGAAGAGACTCCTGACCGCCGGACTGGCCGTAGCCGCAGCGCTGGCCTGTGGCGTGGGCGCGGCCTCGGCCCAGACGGTCTACCTCGTGCGCCATGCCGAAAAGGCCAGCGACACCGAGCGGGACCCTGTGCTGTCTGAGGCCGGCGTGGCGCGTGCCGAGGCGGTGGCCTCCCTGTTCGCGGCCGGAACGCCGGATCTTGTGGTGGTCAGCCCGCTGCAGCGAACACGCCTGACGGCTGCGCCGACGATCGCAGCATCGGGGGCCCTTGTTTCGGTCAGCCCGCTCGATGCCGGTGTGGATGCCCATGTCGAAACCATCCGCCGGGGGGTTATGGCCCTGCCGGAGGACGCCGTGGTCCTGATCTCGGGGCACAGCAATACCGTCCCGCTGATCGCACGGGCGCTGGGCTATGAGACGCCCGACATGCCCGAGTGCGAATACGACCGGCTGATCCGGATCGAGCTTCGTAACGGCGAGGCCTCCGGCGAGACCCTGAGGTATGGCGCGCCGTCTGTCTGCTGAAGCCTGACCATTCGGAACAGGCCGGCCGCGTGGCGCATTGCCCTCCTGAACTCACAGGAGGCCAGCCATGGACGACCGCTTCGACGCGCGCGCCGAAAAAATTGCCGATCAGGAACGCGAGATCCAGGAACGGATCGACGCCAAGGATGCTCGCTCGGGCGATTCTGAAGAGAAGGGGGCGGTGCAGGCCGGCGCCCGGCGCTATCCCGAGCCGCCGTTCCCGAAGCAGCATCAGACCAAGCCGGGCGACGAGGCGGCTCTGGACCCCGCGCCGATGTACGATGCGCCCTTCTGGAAGGGCTCGGGCAAGCTGGAGGGCTTTGCCGCCCTGATCACCGGCAGCGATTCCGGCATCGGGCGTGCGGTGGCCGTACTGTTCGCGCGGGAGGGCTGCGATGTCGCCATCTGCCATCTGGACGAGGAGGGGGACGCCGAGGACACGCGCAAGGCGGTCGAGGCCGAGGGCCGCAAGGCCATCGTGCTTAAGGGCGATGTGGCCGATCCGGCGTTCGCGAAGGCCGCAGTCAAGGCCACGCTCGACGCCTTCGGTCGACTGGACGTGGTGGTGCCCAATGCGGCCTTCCAGGAGCATGTGCCGGCGTTCGAGGATCTGACCTTCGAGCATTTCGACCGCACGCTGAAGACCAACCTCTATGGCTATTTCAACATCTGCCAGGCGGCGGTCCCGCATCTGAAGAACGGCGGGACCATCGTGATGACCGGCTCGGTGACCGGCATCATGGGCAATGACCAGCTGCTCGACTATTCGATGACCAAGGGCGGTATCCACGCCTTTGCGCGGTCACTGGGCACCCATCTGGCGCCGCGCGGCATCCGGGTAAATGTGGTGGCGCCGGGCCCGGTCTGGACCCCGCTCAATCCGGCAGACCGCGATGCCGAGGGCACGTCGAAATTCGGCTCGGGGACGGTGATGAAGCGCCCCGCCCAGCCGGAGGAAATCGCCCCGGCCTATGTGTTCCTCGCGTCGCCCCAGTGCTCCAGTTACATCACGGGCGAAATTCTGCCGATCATCGGTGGGTATAGCGGCGGCTAGGGGCGTCAATCCCCCGCCGGTTGCAAGCACGCCGTGACAGGCTGACCATCCCCTAGGGTCCCCGGCTTACCGCTCCGGGGGGCAGCGTGCGACCGATCCTGATCCTGATGGCTGTGCTTCTGGCGCTGTGGTTGCCGTCGCCCGAAGGGGTGCCGCCGACCGGTGCCAAACCGGTCAATGCCGGTCCCCCGGCCCGGCCCGAAGGCGTGGTCGTTCTGCCGGGCCGCCCCGGTCGATATGGCAATCTGCAGCATATGCGGACGCCTCTGCCGGCCCGCTCGATTGCCCTGACCTTCGATGACGGACCGGACCCCACCTATCTGCCGCAGGTGCTGGACATCCTCGACGCGCGGGGCATCAAGGCCACTTTCTTCTTCGTGGGTGTCTATGTGGAGCGCCGTCCCGACCTGGTCCGGGAGGTGACGCGGCGCGGGCACAATGTGGCCAGTCACAGCTGGTCCCATCCGACACGGCTGAGATACTGGAACCCTTCCGAGGCTCACCGCGAGATCCGCCGGGGATTCGCGGCGCTTGATCAGGCCCTGGCTGATTCGCCTCCCGCGCAGCGCGCGCGGCTGGAACCGCTGTTCCGCTTTCCCGGGCTGAACGAGGGCACCGCCCTGGCCGGATGGCTGGGAGATCGCGGCATTCTGGTGGTGTCGGCCGAGGGCGGGACAGACGACTGGCGGGGCCTGAGCGCGGACGCCATCCTGCGCCGGACCGTTTCGGTCATGGAGGCATCGGGTGGCGGGGTGCTGATTCTGCACGAAACCCGGCCCAATATGATCCGGGCGCTGCCAACCCTGCTGGATACGTTGAGCGCGCGGGGCTTTACCTTCGTCCAGATCACCGCAGGGCCCGAGGGGCGCAGGCGCGCGACCGAAGGCCCGGACCCCTTGTTCAGGCCCTGAGCAGGGTCTCTGTCTGATCCATTTCAGGGAGGGGGATGCGCCATTCCGACACTGTCAGGAATGGCGCGAGTGACGGGGCTCGAACCCGCGACCTCCGGCGTGACAGGCCGGAGAATTGCCCTATGATTTCAGTGGCAGTTCCAACTTTGGCGCCGGCGTATGCCTCTAACAGAGTCAAACACTTGGTGAGAGGGCTTGGAACGCCACCCGCTACTCCCCAGTGTCTCTCGGGTTGGCAGATTGAGCATCGATAAAGGACAGTAGGTCTGGCGCTGTGGCCGGGGGGAGGGGAAGTTCCCATGACCTCACGACCGTCATTCCTAGGCGTTCGGCAAAACTGCGGAGGTTTCCATCATCAGAGTAGATCACGTTGACCCCTGTCACGCGGGCAATAGCAACGATCTGACGGTCTACTTTGATCTTTTGATAGGGCTCGAAAGAGCCTGCCCGTTTGTCTCCTGCCCTTTCAGCTTCTCGCGTCATCGCCGCGACTTCCACCGCAGCTCTCACATCAAACTCGACGATTTTGAAGCGGGCCGACTTGTGTACTGCCGCTAGCAATGCGGGGCCCGCGTCACCAGCGAGCACCAAGAGTTCGCTCAGCGCGGGCGTGGGAATGGCGATGGTTTCTCCCTGCCGCTGCAGTTCCTCCGCGAGGAACACGTATCGCTCGCGAGCGAACTCCACGGGCTGCCCGGTGGATGGATCCGCTGGAGGGCGTGAGTCCGGATGAACCAGAAGTCCAAGCGCGGTGGCGTCCAACACCACCATTAGTGCAGGCCCTCGTCACCAAGGCGGAGATTCATGAGACGATCATGCGTGCCCTCTTGAGTGTCTTCCGGGAGCACTTCACGGAGCTCTGCCAACACCATGTCCAGCGGCGCGTCATCCAGTGCTTCGAAGCGGTCGACACTGAAGCCGATAAGCTTCCATCCTCCGTCGGGAAGCCGCTCCCAGCGTCCGTCGCCATACAGCCGCACCTTCCCCCGGTAGAGGTTGCCCGCAAGCTCGCGCGCTTGATCGCGGGTCACGCTGATATTCGAATAGGTGATCGGTCCATCTTGGAGGATCACATGGGCAGTCTTGTCTTTGCCACCGAGACTAACGATCTCGCCGTCAATCGAGCCAGCCTGTTTAAAGGTCGGGAAAGTCAAAACTGGGGGACGGGTTCGGCCAGGGAACGGAATGATAACGGCTCCCTCGTGGATCAGCTCGCCTACGGCGTTATCGCCGGCGAGCATATCATCCAGGACGCTCACTGCTTTGGCGACGTCCGGTGGCGGCGAAGGCAGCACTGCCTGACGAAGCCGCTGTGCGACTTTTGGGGCTTCGGGCGGATCGACGGCATGCACTAGCTTGGTGCTGCCCTTCTCAAGTCGGACGAAGTGAGTGCTCGCCTTGGATCCTACGAGATCAGCGAGCGCGAGCATGTATTTTGCCAGCCGTTCCATCGGGATGGTTTCGGGCTGGTAGGCGTCAATTCTAAAGACGTACTCGTCGCTCATTTGACCCGTCCTGGCCTTAACCGCTTCACAGCTTGTCAGCCATTCCTCAAGCTATGGTTGACGGAGACCATTGTCGACTCCGCATGCGGCAGAATTGGACGCAGGCCGAAGCGTCTAGCCAGAAAGTTGGTGCGGCCGGCAGGGGAGGGAAGGAATTAGGCGAGGCCGTTACCGCGCAGCGAGCGACACCCGATCAATCTCCGCCGCCAGCCGCTCCCGCCCTTCCTTCCGCGTCACCGCTATCTGTCGGGCCTTGGACACGGTCGCCGGCGTGTAGGTCGCGTCGAGGAAGGCGCTGCTGTCCATGCTGTTGGCCAGCAGCTCGGCCATGGTCGACTTGTCCGCGCCCGCGGCGTCTGCTTCGACGTTGCCCGACCTGCGGATGTCCAGGAACTGGCGCTGATCTCCGGGGAAGACGTGCGCACGGACAGCGCGGAAATCTTGCGCGAAGTAGTTCTTGCCGCTCACGCCCTGTGCATAGGCCTTGCCGCTCTTGCGGCGGATCAGGGCGGCGGTCGGTAGCAGGTCCGCTCCGAGCTCCGTCAGGTAGGCCTGCAGGGCGGCCGCAGTCTCGTCCGTCAGGTGACCGAAGGCTTCGCGGTCTGTCTTGGTCCGTGAGCGATGCAGGTACCAGCCGACCGCGTCCCGTCTCAGCTGTTGTTTGGTCAGGGTGCGCACGTCGACGGGCGAGAACAGCGTGTCCCAGGCGATCATGATGGCCACGGCCATGCCGTCCATTTCCAGCTCGTAGGCGCCGGCGACGAGCTTCTGGATCTCGGAGCCCAGCCAGATCTGCGAACGCCCCTGAGGCTGGGGATTGGCCACCGCCAAGGCAGGCGACTTGATGTTGAGCCGCAGCCGGACGATCGCGTCGGCGAACAGCGCCCGAAGGCACTTCATGACCCGGTAGCGCTCCGACGGCGAGAGCGTGGTGTCGAGCACCTCTTCGAAGTCCTCGATGTCCGTCACGCTGATCTTGGTGATCGTTTTGCGCCCCAGATGCGGGCCGATGTGCTTCCAGGCGCGCTCGTAGTCTTCCTTGGTGCGCAGCGCCTTCTTGCGCCAGGCCTTCGATTTGGCCTTGAACAGCCGGTAGTACTCACCGAGCGAGCCGGGCGGGTAGGTCTCCTCGACCGTGAAGGTCTCGCTGCCGTCCCGGGCCCGCAACCACTTCTCGTAGAGGGATTGCGCCTCGGCCCATGCAGGTGGCGCGTCAGGGCCCAAGGGCTTCGGCAGGAAGCCGAGAGCCCTCATCGTCGGCGTCGGCTCCCAGAACAGGTTGCCTCGCTTGTTCCTGACGTACCTGAGCTTAATCGCTGCCACCTTCGCTGAACGCATCCTCCATCAGCCGAGCGCAGCGCTCAGCCTCTGAAGCGGGGTGAGAGTCGTCAAGCGCGATCAGCGAAAAGCTGTCACGCCGGAAGTCGATGCGGCCGATCGGCAAGCCCCCGGCCAGGGCGCCCTCGACCGCCTTTCGCACATCATCCTTGCGCCACGTCTCTCTCGAGCGCGGTCTGGTGCGATGGTCTGTGGCAGCGGAGGTCATGGGCAGCTTCTCAATGTGCTGGCACCGGGGCGCCGTCAGGCGGCTTCCAGTTCGCGTGCCAGCTCGCCGGCCGAGGGCCCGGCGATAGCTCTGGCGACACTCAGCAGCGAAAGCTGCCGATCGCGCGGCATGCTGACGAACAGGCTGGCCAGCTCGCGCCCGCTACCGGTCGCGCCGAGGCGATCGATGGCCGACGGCTCCGCCGCGCGGCCGAGTTGGCGGTCCTCGCGCGGCGGGAACAGGTCCTGGACCTCGACGCTCAGGAAGTCGGCGATCAGGGCCAGCTTCGATGCCGATACCCGGTTGGTGCCCTTTTCGTACTTCTGGACCTGCTGAAAGGTCACGCCGATCGCGGCGCCCAGCTGCGACTGGTTGAACTCGCGTTGCTGGCGCAGGCTGGCAATGCGCTGCCCGACCTGGACATCGATTGGGTGAGGGGTTCTGGCTGCGTCGGACATGGTCAGGCTCCGGTGTTCAGGGTGGATGCGGCCAGCCAAGCGAGCAGATAGGCCGCGAGAAGGATGGCCAATAGGCCGAGGAAGTGTCGGCGCTTCATGCCCGCCGCTCGGGCCAAAGCCGCCAGATGACAAGCACGGCGATGGCAACGAAGATCGTCACCGGCCGCCCCAACAGCAGGGAATCGACCAGACCGAGGCCGATGCCGGCGACGGCAACGCCAGCAAACAGCGAGGCAACCGGATTGCGAGGTCGCCGTCGTTCGGGCATCCGGCTGAGATAGGCGATCGGCCGGCGCGCTCCGACCTCGCTGCCGACAATGTTGTGCTGGCTCATTGGACATGGCTCCGTACAGGGGCGGGCAGATCGCTGTCAGGGCGCGCCAAAGCGCACAGGGCTGCCACGAAGATGATCAGGCCGGTCAGAAGCAGGGCAGGCACCCAGAGCGATGGAATGCGGGGTTCACGGCTCATCGGGTATCCCTCCGGGCCATGGCATCGACCTGGTCGGCCACGCATCGCAGGGCCGTTGTGGCTTCGTCCTGATGGACGGGATGGGCGGAGAGGCTCACGGATTCGACCCGGCCGGCCTGGCCGGGCACCCACAGGACCAGGGCAAAGGCCAGGCCCGAGCCCTCCAGGCTGCGCTGGATCTCGGCACAGATCTGATCGGGGGCCGCCGCCATCAGACTTCCCCCAGCGCGGACAGATAGAGGTCGAGGATGGCCTCTTCCTCCTGGCGCTTGGCCTTGTCCTGCTTGCGGACGCGCAGAACCTTGCGCAGCACCTTCACATCATAACCCTCGCCCTTGGCTTCGGCGAAGACCTCCTTCATGTCGCCCATGACGGCCTGCTTGTCCTCCTCGAGGCGCTCGAGGCGCTCCACGAGCGTGCGCAGGCGCCCCTGGGCCGTTGAGGTCAGGACGTCGGGCAACGTCTCGAATGATGTTCCATCGGCCATCAGAAGCCCCCCTCTATGGAGGAGAGGCTGATCGGGGCCACGATGACGTAGTGCAGGCCCTCTGATGTCGCCCCCGGATAGCCGCCCTGCAGGGCGAACGGCACCCCGTCCGCGCCCTGGGCGAAGACGACGGCTTCCGGCAGGGCCAGTGCGTCAAGGTGGGCGATCAACTGTTTGACCGTCAGCATGCCGCGCCTCTATCGCCGCGAGCATCCCGGCCGCACTGGCGCGTCTTCCTTGCCTCAAGCGCCGCCAGGGCGTGTGCTGGCGTGCGCCCGACCAGGGCGTTGAGCGCGACATTGCACTCCCGCCGGGATGCGCCGGTGAGCAGAGCCACGGTCTCGAGGCTTGCGTGTTCGCGCATCAGCTGGCGCAGCTCGGCCAGCCCTTCAACGGTCCAGCCCGATCGGGCCGGGGGTAGGTCGCAGCGGCAGCGGTTCGTCGCGCCGCATGCGCAGAAGCGGCGGACGATCGTGGCGGGGAACGGGCTCTGCGGGTCTGCGGTGGCGGTTGTCAGCACGAAACTCTCCCTCAATCTGTGAGAGAAGTTCGGATAATCCGACAAATGAGTCAAGAGGCAATAGTCGGATAATCCGACCGTTTCATCTGGCCTCGATTCGCGCGACCAAAAAGCGGCTTCTATCGGCCCTTGCTTTGTCCTTGGCCTATGATTGCATGCGCAGCCTCTCGCAGCTGCCGGAGCCCAATAGCTTCATCGGGCGGCAATAGAAGCTCGTAGGGAGCCAAGCCCAGCCAAGCCGCCGCCTCGTCGACGCTCTCCTGCGTATAGCGCTGCTTATTGTTCCAAAGGTCACTCGCTTTGGCTCTAGGCCAGCCTAGATCGCGCTGGGCGTCTGCCTGGATCTTGCCCAGATGAGCGGCCCATTCAGCCAAGTACCATCGATGCCCGAGCTGGGATGGTGGCACTGAAGCGCGCTTTACGACCTTCGTGTTCATAGGTCGGATCATGGTCGCTGGCCTTGGCTAAGTCGGCCCTGATTATCCGAACGACAGGGGTTGACTCGCACGTCGGATAATCCGAACACTGCGACCATGAAGTTGATTCCGCAGTTCAGACGAGCGCGAGGCTGGTCCCAAGCTGAACTTGCTCGACGGCTGGGCATCAGCTCGCGGGGGCACGTGAGCGACTGGGAAACGGGCAAGGAGCGCATTCCCGCCGAACAGGCCATCGCCCTTGACCGGCTCAGCGCCGGCGAGCTGCCGGTCGCAACCCTGCGCCCCGACCTCCACGATGTCCGCGTCCTGCCAGCGTCCTCGACCCCGGAGGCCCGCGCATGAGTGCGCTTCTGCACTCCCCGGTGCCGCTGTGGCTGGTGTTGCTCGGCGGCCTCGGCCTCGTGTCCGGTCAGGCCGTCGTGACGGTCGGTGCGTGGATCTGGGCCGAGCGTTCGGACCGGGCGAGCAGGTGGGCGGACTTCATAGAGGCGAGCCCCGAGGACCTGGATGTCGAGATCTCGCGCATTGACGCGAACCTGATCAGCTGGGGTTTCGGTCCCGAAGAGAGGGAACACCTGCTGCGGCAATGTTTCGGCGCCGACGTCCTGCGGCGGGCCCGAGAGGTCGCGGCCGGGAAAGGCCAACCTTCTGTCCGCGCTCAGCGAGCCGCTCCTCAAGCTGATCGGGGGCAAGCTCATGCATGATCGCCAGCAGATCAATGACGAGCGATTCGAGCGCCGCGCACTGATTCTGCAGGGCCTCAAAGTCCTGCTCTCTGATGTCCGACATTTATGGCTCTCCTTGGTGTTTTTCGATGAGCCCAAGGTAGAGGCCCCCGCCGGCGCGTCCATACGCATGCGCGCGCCGGCGGGGCAGCCCTTCTGTGAGGCCGCCTGAGATGATGGCCCGTACCCAGCTTCACCCCAGCCTCGCCGCCCGCCTGACCGGAGCGGTTGAGCGTCCCGTCGGCGCGTTGCCTCCCCTCGCGCGCCGGCGGGGCGTCGTCCCATTCGCAGGAACGCAGCGGTGAGGGGAGGGCGTCTCCTCTCGGCGCCCTCGGTCCGCACTGACTCTCCGTCCGAAATTCGTTCCCGGTTCGTCCCGAGCTCTTGGCCCTCGTCAAGGCGCGAGGCGTCGAAGGGACGCGTCACGGCCCTGAGGCGATGTCTGCTTGCCCGCCTGGGCCAGGACCGTGAGCGACAGATGCGCTCTGCGGATGAAGCGCTGTCAGGCCCGGTCGACTGATCAGCCGGGCATCCAGCCCCCGCCCTGATGACGTGCCCACCCACATCGGCAAGCCGAGCGTCTCGGCCGCTCAAGGGCGGTCGCGGCTGCGCGGCTCCCTGATCGCCTGTCCCCGCCGGGGGCGGACTTTCGCGGCCAGGAACGCACCCGCCCTGTCTCCCGCCAAAGCGGGCCGACGCACTCGGCTTGCCTTCATCACAGCCAACCATGGCCGCCTTACGGACGGTCATCGGGACGCCTTTTGCTCAACGCGCGGCACCGCTTGCCGCGTGACCGTGAGCCTGTGCGCCAAGCTGACCGGTTGTCAGGCGGATTCGTGAGGGACGAATCCTATGAACGTGCGACAGCACGCCTTCCACGCGCGCGCCCTGCAGGACGCCTGCGGAGGGCCCGACCGGTGCCTCGAACTGCTCGAGGCCAGCCCCTTCAAGATGGGGCGCACCCACCTCTATGACTGCCGGGATCCCGCCAAGGGGCGGACCATGCCGATCGGCGCGATCGCCTTCCTCGAGGCGCATCAGAACTGGCGACTCTACAGCGCCACTCTGGCCCGCCAGCTGGCCCAGCCCTCTGATGCGGCATGCGCGCTCAGCGAGGCCTGCGAAGCGGCCGAGGATATGGCCGCAGCCCAGCGGCTGGTGCGCCTGGCCCAGGCCGACGGCGTCATCACCGAGTATGAGAAGCGCGAGATCGAGCCGGTCCTGCTCCGCGTCGAGGCCCGCCTCCAGGGCGTGCGCACGGCCCTCGATCACGGGGTGGCAGCATGACGGCCGTCCCGATCGATCACAGCCATCGGCGGCGTGAGCCACTCCATCGCCGGACCTGCCAGCCTGTCCGCCGGCGTAGCCGCCCTGCCACGCGCGAAGATTGGAAGCCCCTGTCGAAAGCCGAGGCGCGCCGGCGCCTGCTGGCGCTCGAGCTCTATCAGGAGGGCCTTCGCAAACCCGGTCAGCGCTGGGGCGCCAAGGGCACCATCAGCCACGGCGCGATCGGCCTCTACCGTCTGCTTCTGAACATGGCAGCCAAGTTCGGTGGCCGCGTCGAGCCCTCGGCCGCCTGGCTGGCCAGGCAGCGCAACGTCCCTGTGCGCATGATCCACGTCTGGAAGGCACAGCTGCAAGAGCACGGCTTCCTCGGCTGGGTTAGGCGCTACGTCGAGACGGGCAGGGACGGCCTGCGCGGCCCTCAGGTGGAGCAGACCACCAATGCCTACTGGACGGCCCTGCCGAAGGCCGCCGCCGCCCTAGTGGCCAAGCTGCGCGTGCCGCCCTCGGCCGACGTCGACACGGCCCGCGAAGAGCGCTTTCTCGCGGCGAACCCTGACCTCGCCGACCAGCTGGCCCGGGTTCGCAGCGCCACCGATGAGAAAATGGCCCGCCGTGATCGCTTCCGATTGGAATGAACGTGAATGATCTGAGGGGTCAGAATCCGGACCTCAGATCTATATAAGGGCGTCTCGCTGGTCGCGAGACGGCACAATTGCAGGATTGAAAGGTGTCTCGCTGGTCGCGAGACCCGGGTTTCCCAAGCTCGACCCCGCCACCGGCGGCACAAACACCCCAACCGACACCGGGGGCGCGTACACGCGCCCTCCGATCCACCCGTCATGTCCCGACTGAACAGCCTCCCTCGCCATCTGCTTCCTCGGTCGCAGGCTCGGCGAAAGGGGAGGGGGTCGGGTTTCTGCCTCCCGGCCGACCGAGGCGCTTTCCTTCCCCGACAGTGCCCCTGAGAGGCTCCAGGCTGCAAGGAAACGCAATGCGCATGGACCCCGACACCCGCCAATGCCAGCCGCGCCGGACGGGCCTCCCGGCCCCTGTCAAGCCTGCAAGGAATTCGACACGCGAAGCCCGCGGGCGAGGTGGGGGGACGAGCGCGCAGGTCAGGTCAGGAATGGGCTCCTGGCGGCACTTCAGAAGCTCCATCTCCAAGCACGACCATCGGCGCTGCCCACGCTAGGGCGGAGGCGCCGTGTTGGGACACACTGCGTCGTCATAGCCAGTGCTGTCGGCCGCGAGTCCAAGTTCGGTTGAGCTTTAAGTGAGCTCAGTGCTATGACAGCCCCAATGTCGAGCAGCAGTTGCAGATTCGGATTGGCGTCGGCGCTTTTCGCGCTGTTCCTAGCCGTGTTCGTCTTGATTCCGACAGTCGATGCGGCGGCTTGCGCCATGGAATTGGAGCCTGCTCATGCGGCTGCTGCAGTCGCCGACGACGGTGGTGATCTGCCGTCTGGTCCCGACCGCGACACCGAATGTTCGCACGGCCACTGTCACCACAGCGGCAACGCGATGCCTTCCTCGCTTCAACCAGCCACGATGACGATGGCCGTCGCGCCGAACCTTCTACGGCCGACGGCCGAGCCTTTGGCCTCGCGCGCACCCAGCGGTCTGAAACGTCCTCCCAGAGCCTGACGACGCCCTGCGCCTTCGGCGCGAGTGAATCGTCTTGAATCTGTGGGAAATGAAACATGTCACCCCTGAAATCTGGCTGGTCGCGTCTCGCGATCGGCTGCGCTGTGGCCGCAATGGCGGCCGGCGCGTTCGGCCCCGCCTGGGCTGATCCTGTCCCATCATATGAAAAGTTGCTTGAGCGCATCGGGCTCACACCGGGAGCGCTGGAGGCTGCGGCGCTGGTGGATGCGGCCGAAGCCCGTATCCGTCAAGCTGGCGTTCGGCCGAACCCCGAACTCAGTCTGGAAGCTGAAAACGCCTTCGGAACCGGCCCGTTTTCAGGCTACGGGAACGCCGAAACCACCCTGTCCGTCAGTCAGGACTTGGAACTCTGGGGAACGAGAGGCGCCAGGGTCGGCGTGGCCCAGGCTGAAGGTAGGACGTCGGCTCTGCGGCTAGATCTCGCTACTCTCGATGCCGCTGGCAGGCTTGCGTTGGCCTATGCAGAGGCCGAAGCCGCTGATCGACGCTTCGTCCTTGCCCAGGAAGCCCTCGCTATCACGATCGCCGACGCGCGGGCGTTGATGATCTTGGTGGAAGAGGGGGGCGAGCCCTTGTTTCGCGGTATCCAGGCCGAGAGCGAGGCAGCGGCGGCAAGGGCGGCGCTTGACGAAGCCCAGGCGGAACGAGACGCCGCGTTCGCAAGACTGACCGCCGTGGCAATGTTGCCGAGCCCAGCGACTTCAATCGAATACAGCCTACTTGACCGCGAACCCCCCGCCGCCTTCCCGACCTCCTCGACGTCGCCGGAGGTGAGGGTGGCGGAGGCCGAGCGCGACGCCGCTGAAAGCCGGATCGAGGTGGAGCGGGTGCGAGCACGGCCGGACGTTCGTGTCTCGGTCGGCGTCCGCCGCTACGAGGCTGAAGACGCCACCGCTCTGACTTTCGGCATCAGTATGCCCTTGCCCCTCTTCGACCGGAACCGGGGCAATTACGACGCCGCACAGGCCGAGTTTCGCGCTGCTGACGCGCGCGTGATGGCTGCGAGGCAGACGACCCAGGCTGACCTTGCCAGTGCCCAGGCCAGGCTTCGGTCAGCCAGCAGCCGCGTATGGGCCACCGACGCAGGGGTGACTGCCGCCGAGGAGGCATATCGCCTCTCACGGATTGGCTTTGAAGCCGGTCGAATCTCGCAGCTCGAACTCAGTTCATCCCGCGCGGCGCTCATTGCCGCCCGCAACGCCGCCGTCGACGCTCGCCTCGCGAGGGCCCGAGCCGAAATTGACCTCGCGCGCCTGCAAGGCCGCCTCCCGTTTGGAACATCGCTATGAAACGCATACCTGAGATCAACAAGACCTGGCTGATGGCCGGGGTGGCCGCCATCGTCCTTCTGGGCGGTGCAGGCCTCTTTGCCGTGATCCGCTCACCTGCTGAGGCCCCGGCAGCTGCGAGTGAAGCAGGACATTCCGAGGAGGAAGGCGATCACGCCGCGGACGAAGAGAGTGGCGAAGAGGGCTTGATTGTTCTGACGGCGGCCCAGATCGCAGCCGCCGACATCGCCATCGTCGCCGTGACCGGCGGCGGCGGCGGCGAAACGCGCCTGTCGGGCCGGGTCGAGCCGATGACCGATGCCAGGGCCGCCGTCGCCGCGTCCGTCGCTGGACGAGTCGAGCGCGTTCTTGTTGCGCCGGGCCAATCCGTTCGCGCGGGGCAGCCACTCGTCGTGCTGGTCAGCGGCGACGCCGCAAGCCTTCGCGCCGACGCCGACGCGGCAGAGGCCAATGCCATTGCCGCTGAACAGGCGCACAGCCGCGAAGAAAGCCTCGCGGATCAGGGCGTCGTAGCCCGCCGGGATGCCGAGATCGCTCATGCCGAGGCGCTAAGCGCCCAGGCTGCGGCCCGCGCCGCCCGCGCCCGCGCCACCGCGGCTGGATCGCCCAGTGCCTCAGGAAGACTCAATGTTACCAGCCCAATCTCCGGCGTGGTCACCAGCGTCCAGGTCGGGCCAGGCGGCTTCGCGGCCCAGGGCGGGGTGATTGCCGAGGTCACCAACCCCGCGCGCGTCGAGATCGTCTTCAACGCACCCCCGGCGCTCGCCGGTCAGGTTCGCGTAGGCTCCGCTATGCGCGTGCAGGGCCCGGCGGGTGAGTTCGACGCGGTCGTCGCCGGCGTGGCGGCCGGTGCAGGCGTGGAGAGCGGCGCAACCGTAATTCGCGCCCGCCCCACCGGATCGCTGCTTCCGCCGGCAGGCTCGGCGGTCACTGGCGTAATCGTCACTGGCGAAGCGTCGGGAACGCTGACCGTGCCGTTCGAGGCTGTCCAAACGGTGGAGGGCGGGACCGTGGTTTTCGTGCGCACCGCGACGGGCTTCCGCGTCGTGCCGGTGCTGGTCGGTCGTCGGGCCGGAGATCGGACCGAAATCCTGCGTGGCTTGACTGGCGATGAACGTGTCGCCGGAACCAACGCCTTTCTTCTTAAAGCCGAGCTCGCCAAGGGCGAGGCCGAGCACGGTCACTAGGGAACGACGCACATGTTCAATGCCATTATCGCGGCGTCGGTCCGCTTCCGTTGGTTCGTCGTCATCGCCGTTGTGCTCGTCGCCGGGCTGGGACTGTTCGAACTAACCAAGCTGCCAATTGACGCAGTGCCCGACATTACCAACCGGCAGGTGCAGATCACCACGGTTGCGCCGGCGCTGGCCCCGGAGCAGATCGAGCGACAGGTCACCTATCCGCTGGAGACGGGGCTGGCGGGCATTCCCGGCCTGACCAGCACGCGATCACTGTCGCGCAACGGCTTCAGCCAGATCACAGCCATCTTCACCGACCGGACGGACATCTATTTCGCGCGCCAGCAGGTCGCCGAACGGCTCGCGGCGGCGCGGGAAGGACTGCCGGAAGCCGTCGAGCCCGCGATGTCGCCCATCACGACCGGCCTCGGCGAGGTCCTGATGTGGACGGTCGATTACGTCCCCTTCAACAGTCAGAACCTGGCGCAGCCGGGGCAACCGGGGTGGCAGCCAGGACGTGTTTATCTGACCCCTGAAGGGGAGCGGCTGACCACGCCCGAACAACGCGCCACCTACCTCCGGACGGTTCAGGACTGGATCATCGCGCCCCAGATGCGCAGCGCAGAAGGTCTGGCGGGCGTCGACACCGTCGGCGGCTACGTCAAGGAATACGCCGTTCGTCCCGACCCTGCCCGCCTGTCCGGCTATGGCCTCGGCCTCGGCGATCTGGTCGAGGCGCTGGAGCGCGCCAACACGCAGGCCGGCGCGGGCTACATCCAGCGAGCCGGTGAAGCGCTGGTCGTCCGCACCGACGCTCTGGCGAGCACGGTCGAGGATCTGGCGCAGGCCCCGGTGGTCAATCGCGGAGGTCTGGTGGTCCGGGTCGCCGACGTCGCCACGGTGGAGATCGGACAGGAGCCGCGCCTCGGCGGGGCCAGCCGCGACGGCCACGAAGCCGTCCTTGGCACCGCCCTGATGATCGCCGGCGGCAACAGCCGCACGGTGGCCCAGGCGGCGGCCGAACGGCTGGAGGTGGTGGACGACAGCCTCCCGCCCGGCATCGTCGCCAACACCGTCCTGAACCGAAGCGAACTGGTCAACTCGACCATCGCGACCGTCGCCCGGAACCTCACCGAGGGCGCCTTGCTCGTCGTGCTGGTCTTGTTCCTGCTGCTCGGCAACATCCGCGCCGCCACGATCACGGCCTTGATGATCCCGCTCAGCTTCCTGTTCGCGGTCATCGGCATGAACCAGTTCGGCATCAGCGGAAACCTGATGAGCCTGGGCGCTCTCGACTTCGGCCTGATGGTCGACGGGGCAGTCGTGGTGATCGAGAACACCCTGCTGATGCTGACTCAGCGTCGGGCGGCGGTCGGGCGTATGCTGACCCGGCATGAGCGTCTCGAAGTCGCGGTCCAGTCGGCACGGCAGATGGTCAAGCCGGCGGCGTTTGGACAGTTGATCATCCTGCTGGTGTTCGCGCCTCTGCTGATGCTGGAGGGCGTCGAGGGCAAGACGTTCCAGCCGATGGGTGCGACCGTCATGCTGGCCCTGGTCGGTGCCTTCATCTTCTCCTTCACCTTCGTACCCGCTATGACGGCGTTGCTCGTGCGCGATCCTAAAACGGTCCACGTCGATCCGGACGGACAGGCGGTCGAACACGAGACCTGGATTCTACGCTTCGCCCGTCGATTCATTCAGCCAGCGATCAAGGCGGCGGTCGCACGCCCCAGGATCGTACTGATCTCTGCCCTGGCCATGCTCGCGATCGGCGGGACTTCCTTCATGTCCCTGGGGCGCGAGTTCATCCCGACGCTCGACGAAGGCGACATCGCCATGCAGGCCCTACGCGTGCCCTCGGCGTCGCTCGAACAATCCCTGACTATGCAGATGGCGCTGGAGCGCGCCATCACGGCGCAGCCTGAGGTGGAGACCATGTTCTCCCGGACCGGGACGGCAGAGGCGGCGGTCGATCCCATGCCGCCGAATATTTCCGACAGCGTCATCGTCCTGAAGGATCGCAGCGAATGGCCTGATCCGGGGCTAGAGAAGGAGGTGCTGATCGAACGCATCGAGGAAATCGCGGGCCAGCAGATTGGCAACAATTTCGAGTTCAGCCAGCCGATCGAACTGCGTTTCAACGAACTCATTTCGGGGGTGCGAACTGACCTCGCTGTCATGGTCTATGGCGACGACTTCGGCACTCTCCAGCGGGTCGCGGATCAGGTCGCCAGCTCGCTTCGGGAGACGACCGGCGCGGCAGACGTGCGGGTCGAGCAGGCGTCCGGCCTGCCTACCCTGACCGTCAGCGTCGATCGCATCGCCGCCGCCAGCTATGGTCTGTCGGCGGCCGACGTCAGCGAAGCGGTCTCGGCCGGCATCGGCGGCGCCGAGGCGGGTATCATCTTCGAAGGTGACAGGCGGTTCGACGTCGTCGTGCGCTTGCCCGAAGCCGCGCGAAACGATCCGGCAGCGCTCGCGGCCCTGCCGGTGGTTTCGGATACCGGCGTAGTCGTGCCCCTGTCGGCGGTGGCCCGCATCCAGACCGGTGAGGGGCCCAACCAGATCAGCCGCGAGAACGGCAGCCGCCGCATGGTGGTCCAGGCCAACGTCCGGGGCCGCGACCTTGGCGGCTTCGTCGCCGACGCCCAGAACCGGGTGGCGGAGATCGAACTCCCCGCTGGCGTCTATCTGGATTGGGGTGGACAGTTCGAGAACCTGAAACGGGCGGAACAGCGTTTCAGCATCGTCATCCCGATCGTGTTCATTCTGATCGGCGTCCTGCTGTTCATGGCGCTCGGCTCATTTGCCGAGGCAGGGCTGGTCTTCGTCTGCGTGCCGCTCGCCCTCGTTGGCGGCGCCTTGGCGCTTCTGCTGCGAGGCATGCCCTTCTCGGTCTCGGCGGCGGTCGGCTTCATCGCCGTGTCCGGGGTCGCCACCCTGAACGGACTGGTGCTTATGCAGGCCATCCGCCAACGCCTGAACGAGGGCCTGCCTGCCAAGGTGGCGGCGATCGAAGGGGCCGCCAGCCGACTGCGCGCGGTGCTGACGACCGCTTTGGTTGCCATCGTCGGCTTCATCCCGATGGCTCTGGCGCACGGAGCCGGAGCCGAGGTGCAGAAGCCGCTCGCGACGGTCGTGATCGGGGGCCTTTTGACGGCGACGGCGTTGACCCTGCTCGTGCTGCCGACCTTCGCCGCCAAGGCGGTTCGGCATCGTGCTTCGGAAGGACTGGAAGATTGAGCAAACTGACCTCGGCGGACCATCAACAGCGGCGCACGTTGCTGATCGTCCTGATCCTCAACGCCCTGCTGTTCCTGGGTCTCGGTATCGGCGGCATCATGGCCGACTCCAGCGCGCTGCTGGCCAACGCCGTCGACAACGCCTCGGATTCGATCGTCTACCTGATCAGCTTTGTGGCGATCGGACGCGCCGCGTCCTGGAAACAGGGCGCGGCACGCCTGTCCGGTATCCTGTTGCTGGTCTTCGCCGCCGGCGTGCTGATCGACGTCGGCCGGCGCTGGTGGTTCGGCACAGAGCCGGTCGGCTGGACGATGATGGGTCTGGCGCTCGTCGCTGCGATCGTGAACTTGATCTGCCTTGTGCTCCTGCGACGGGACCAGTCCGGCGACGTCAACATGGAAGCGGCCGAGACCTTCAGCCTGAACGACTTCGCCTCGAACGGCGGCATCCTCGTCGCCGGTGGTCTGGTCATGTGGCTGGATCAGGCCTGGCCCGATCTGGTCGTCGGCATGCTGGTCGCGGCGATCGCCGTGAAAGGCGGCATCGAAATCCTACGCAGCGCCAAGAAGGATGTGGCGGCCGACTGAGGTGCGACTCCGGCGCTGACGCCTCAACGACGGGACGCCCAACTTTCGGGCGGGCCACGAGATCGGCCGGGCCGCGCCTCTGGCAGACTTCGCCATCCCAGACGACTGTATGGCCGGCGCGGATCAGGTCGACCACGCGCGGCGAATGGTCGGCTGATTGGCCCATCACCACGTCCTGACTGCCGACCCGCTCCGGTCATCGCCGCGCGCGCGAAAAAATCAACGGGGTTGACCCCGTTTTGTTCTACATTCCGATCAGGGGCGAGAGCCCCCGCCCGTGATGATCACCTCACCCGCTGGCTTCGCGCCCTTGCCCTGCAGGCTGTAGTGGGTGCCCACGCCCTCGATGTTGAACCGGCCGAAGATCCGGCGCACCTCCGGCCTGTCATTAAGCGACAGGATGAACCGGCCCCGGATCCCGGCCAGCTGCTCGGCCATCAGCTCGAACTGGCCCTGGTCGAACATGCCGGGCCCATAGTCGCCCTCACAGTCGAAATACGGCGGGTCCAGATAGAAGAGCATCCCCGGCCGGTCATAGCGGCGCACGAAGTCCGACCAGGTCAGCTGCTCGATGACCACGGTCTCGAGGCGACGGCCCGCCGCCATCAGGTCGGCCCCGACCTTTGACGCCTGGAATCGGCTGGCCCGATCACGGCACATGCCAAAGTCCTGGCCGGTCACCTTGCCGCCGAACGCCACCTTCTGCAGGAACACAAACCGCGCGGCCCGCTGCAGATCCGTCAGCTGCGTCGGGTCCACCCGCTGCTGGTGGTCAAAATCGGCACGGCACTGCAGCTGCAGGCTGATCAGGTCACACAGCGCGCCCGGGTGCGCCCGCATGCAGCGGAACAGGTTCGCGACCTCACCCGACAGGTCATTGATGATCTCGCACTTCGGTCGGCTACGCCGACGAAAGAAGACACCACCCATGCCGACAAAGGCTTCGGCATAGGCTTCATGGGGCGTGGCCTCGATCAGCGCGCACAGACGCCGCGCCAGATTGCGCTTGCCGCCGATATAGGCGGCAACCGGGGAAACAGGGTTCACGGGCAGGTGGGTTGTTGCGTTCACAAGCGACTCAATCACGGATAGCGCCCGCCGGTCAGGCCGGTGGCGGGGCGAGAAGGGGGTGCACCCCTGGACGTGCTGAGTTCACGCTCGGCGGCTCGGGTGTTAGCGCACCCGGCCCCCGCCTCTATCGAACCGGGGACGGCGCCGGTCCATCACACCAGTCCTCATCCCGGATAGCCCCGGCCGTTTGTGCCGTGCGGTGCTGACAAATCACTTCTTACCGCGCCGCCGCCTATTCGCCGCCTGCTCCTTCGGCGTGGCCCAGCGACAGTTGCCGGGCTCGTAGTCGCCGTCATTATTGTCCCGGTCCAGCGTGAGGCCTCGCGGACGCTCGCCCATGTCTTCAACGAACGAGCGAAAACTATGGCGCCACCGGTCACATACCTTGATGCCACGGCCACCCCAGCATTCGAAGCGCGTCGTCCTCGGATTTTCGCAGCGGGCGATCATGGACTGCCAGCTTCGATAGGTGAGGTACTTGCCTCGTTCCATTGACCGACCGTGTGTCTTGTTCGCCGGTGTATGTTCGACCTTTGCACATCCGCAACTGGTGGTGTGGCCGGATAGGAGGTTCTGTGTTTGGACGATCGTCGGATTGCCGCAGTCGCATCGGCATCGCCACATCGTTCGCGCAAACTGACCTGGATCGAAGGCCGAGATCGCCACCAAGCGACCAAAGCGCTGCCCCTCAAGATTTCGTCGACGGGAACGGAAGCCGTCAAGGTGTCCGCATCCGCAACTCTTTGATCGTCCGGATCTGACGCTGGCGAGATTAATCTCTTTGGACTGGCCGCAGTCACACCGAAACAGGCCGCGCGACTCGCCTTTCAGTGAGGCGCAGCGCTCGACGAATGTAAGTCGCCCAAACCTAGCGCCCGTAGGGATCGGCTTTGTCGCCATCAGAGCCCTTGTAGTCCATGCGCCGCTTCAAGCAGCGCGTTCCACGACGTCTCGCGCACGCTCACCCATATGAACCCTTCGGGCAGCTGGGGCATTGCGCACTGGGTCGATGCTGGGGTCGGGACGGTGATAGCGACGGGCGCTCCCAACAGGCTGCCCAAGACCATGCGTCGTGTGGTATTGGTTCGTCCAGCTTGTGCCATGTCGATTTCCTATGGATCGAAGGTTCAGGTCAGGGCTGGAGTGAGGTTGCCGCCTTGCTCCAGCCTGCCTTATCCGATATCCATTACGCATTCGACTGTCAATAACGGATATCGGTTATATGGGGCGTCCGCCGATCGGATCGACAGCAGTGATGGTCAAGGTGCCGCCGGCCCTGATGGCTGCCGTTGACCGCTTCATCGTGGAAGAGCGACCGGGAATTAGCCGTCCGGAAGCGCTCCGCATCTTGGCTGCAGAGGCGCTGGCCGGAATGGGCCTGCTCGATCCTGACGCTTAGATCTCGCGCCTCGGCTCGGACCGTTCCCGGAAATCGACCACGCGTATTCCCAGCCACTCATTGATCGCCCCAAGCCGCATCTTCAGCGGGATGATCTCGGCCTGGTGAAACACGGCCTCGGCCTTCTCGACATCGCCGAACCCCCCTGCCGTCTGCGGGATCACCCCCAACAGCTGGGGCGGCACGCGGTGCGCGGCCAGCACGTCGTCCCGCGTGGCGTTCTTGATGCCGACAAACTCATCCTTGGCCGCAGCCTCGCCCGGGTGAAGGATCTGGATCGAGTCCTTCTTGCCGTTCGGTAGGTGGACGAACATCGACTTGAAATTGCCGACGCCCTTCGTGTTCTTGACCGCGCCCTGGATGGCGGCCGCATCCGCATCGCTCAGGCCGCCTTCGCCGACATACAGGATGAAGCCGGCGTGGGCCCCGTTGATGTAGTACCGGCGCCGGAACAGCGTCGCCGCCTCATTCAGGAAGGCCGACTGCAGGGCGCTCAGATAGTCGGGCACGCCATAGATCTCCTGATCCAGGCTGGGCTGCATCAGCTGCAGCACAGCGCCCTTCCGGAACCAGTGCTCCTTCATATAGGCCGACAGGAAGACGAACGCCCCGGGCTCGACGCCGCGGCGGGTGTATTTGGCCAGGCTACGGCGCAGCGCCATCGGCCGGTTCACCAGATTGGTGACCTGCTCCACATAGCACTGCCCCATGACCAGATAGTCGAGCGCCAGGCCCTCGAACGTCTCGAGGTTCAACATCGGGTGCGGAATGAAATCGCGGACCAGTTGGTTGATCTTCACCCGGAACGCGCTGGCGTGATGCGACGTCACATTCATCGCGCGCGACAGCACCGCCTGGTCGATCGGCGGCTGATAGTAGCGACCGCCGACGCCCGAAACCTCCCAGCAGTCCAGGCACTCGATCAGGTCGCGCCGGTTCAGCACCGGCTCGGCATCCCCCAGGGCAAAGGCGGTCGCCGTGGCGGTCGAAGCCTCGAGGCCGAGGGCTGGCCCGGGTGACGGGTCCAGAGACATGCGCGCGGCCATCGACAGTTCGCCGCGCTCTTCGCGCGGGATGGCGTCGACGCCGCTACGGGCACGGGCGCGCGCCAGCTGGCGGGCACGGGGCAGGGGGCTAGTCATCAGAGATCACCACGCGAGAGCTCGAGCCGCCTCCAATGGCGGCTTCGATGGGTTCATTGATCAGGGATTGGAACAGGGCCCAGGCCAGGTCGGCGTGGCCGCTGTTCTTGGTGCGGCTGGCTTCATAGGTGACGTGCCGGCCCGATGCCGTCATGGTCCTCCGGATCGCCATCAGCGCGCCGAGCAGGTCGGTAAAGCCGGCCGGGATCTCGATGCGGTGCTTGGTGACGACGTCCAGGGCCTTGTAGACCATCTGGGTTTTCACAAAGGCGTCGTACTGATGGCCGGTCGCGCGCGGGAAGAAGGTCCGCACCAGCTGGAAGACCGCATTGCCGATGCCCGTCTTGTCGATGTCGATCTTGGTGACGTTGTAGCGCTTGGTGTATTCGCGGATCACCTCGGCCTGCTCGGTGAAGTCGCTGCCCTTGAACTGCCGACGCTCCAGCACGCGGAACTTGCCGCCCGGCGTCCGGGGCGGGGCCAGCACGATCAGGCCCGCGGCGTCGGCGTTCTCGCCATCCCCGTTCGGATCATATGACAGCCAGACCTCACCGTCATAGGGCTTGCCGAAGCCCAGGGTGATCCGCACGTGGTCGACGTCGGGCCACACCTCCTGCTCGTCGACCATGCACGGCGTCAGGATCGTCATCGGGAACACCGACAGGGTGTCGTCGACGAACTGGCACATCAGCAGGTTGGCGAATTCCGGCGCCGAATACTCGTCGCGCAGGTCCTCCAGGTCGAACAGGTCATTGCCGCCGCGCTCGGCGTCCTCGATCGTGACGGTCTGGCGCCAGATCCGGTCGGGCAGCAAAAGCCCATCCTTGGTCGCCTTCCAGCTGGTGTCGAAGTCGATGCGGCGATCCTTCGCCCGCTTCTTGTTCCACTCCTGACCGGTCCAGAACTGATAGGCCTCGTGCGTGACCGAGCTCGGCGCCGAGAAGAATGTCTTCCGGTACCGCTTCTGCATCGCCATGCCCGAGGCGACCTTCTTCAGCACCTGGAAGCCGAAGACCCAGAAATATTCGTCGAAGTAGAAGTCGCCGTGATAGCCCTGCGCCGTCCGGGCATTGGTGCCCAGGTAATAGAGGGTCGGCTGCTCCAGCGGTCGCCCGTCATCATCCTCGCCCCGATCGATCAGGATCGGATCGCCGCTCAGCTCGACCCCGATCGTCTCCATGACAAACGCCCGGACATAGCCGCGGGCGATATGGGCCTGGCTTTTCGAGGCCGAAAGCCAGATCTGGTTCTTGCCGGTCTCGAGCGCGACGATCAGCTTTTCGAGCGCGAAATAGTATGACGCCCCGATCTGCCGGCTCTTCAGGATGTTGCGGCTGCGCAGCTCCCGCTTCGACCACCACCCCGCCTGATAGTCGAACAGGATCTCGAGGAACCGCGCCTTCAGGATCTCGGCCTGGTCCGGCGTGATCCGGTTCCGGGACGGCTTCTTCTTCGGCCCGGCGTTGCGGTTGCCGACCTTGGGGTTCAGGTCCGCTTCATTGCCGCCCGCTTCGTATTTGCGGACCCGGGCGAACCGCTCGGCCTGGCGGCCCAGCAGGTCCATCTCCTTGAAGTCCAGGCCGGACTTGCGGTCCTTCATGGCGACGGCGATGTAGCGGGCCTCGGTCACCCCCTCCATGCGCTCGAGGCTCGAGGCCTTGTCCCATGCTTCGCGGGCCTTCCAGCTGGCGATCGTGCCCTCGGGCAGGCCCAGCAGCTCGGCGATGTCACACAGCCGCCAGCAGGCCCAATAGAGGAACTTGGCCGCGCGTCGCGCGTCCAGCATGGCCGCGACCGGAAACCCGAACCCGCTGTTCGCAGCCAGCATCGCCCCGAGGTCGTCGGGACCGCCGGTTCCGCGCTCAAGCAGCGGGGCGGTAGCGCGCTTCGCTGTTGCGCCTTCTGCTTTGGTGGACCGCTCTTTCATCGGGGCGGACGCTAACCGCGCGCGCGCGACGGCCCTTCGCCCCCCTGTTGTCAGCACCGCACGGCACAACAGCCTTGGCTTGAGATTGCGACCCCCGACGCGGTGATCTGCGCCTCGATTAGTCCGCGCCGCATCCGGCGCTTCGAACGCCCATCACCCGAGGCCCCGATGTCCGATACGACCGCCACCCCGAAGTCAAAATGGTTCCGCGTTGCCGTCGAGGGGGCCACCGCTTCGGACGGTCGCACCATCGAGCGCAGCTGGCTGCTCGAGATGGCCGCCAGCTATAACCCGGCGACCTTCGGGGCACGGGTCAACATGGAGCACATCAAGGGCTATTCGGCCGAGGGCCCCTTCATCGCCTATGGCGACGTCCTTGCGGTCCGGACCGAAGAGGTCGAGATCGAGCTGGCCGGCAAGACGGAAAAGCGCCTCGCCCTCTATGCCCAGATCGACCCGACCGATCAGCTGATCAAGTTCAACAAGGCCCGCCAGAAGATCTACACCTCGATCGAGATCGAGCCCAACTTCGCCAGCACCGGCAAATGCTACCTGATGGGCCTGGCCGTCACCGACAACCCGGCCAGCCTCGGCACCGAGGCCCTGAAGTTCACGGCCAAGGCCGACAGCGAGTTCGCCAAACAGCTGAAGGCCGCCCTCGATGCGCGCAAACAGCACGCCACCAGCCTGTTCTCGGCCCTGATCGAGACCACCATCGAGTTCGAGGCCGCGCCGACCGCCGACGCCGAGTCCGCCTTCGACAAGGTGCTGGCCAAGTTCTCGGCCCTGATCGACGGCAAGAAGCCCGAACCGGAACCGAAGCCGCAGAATCCTGCGCAGGGCGCTGACGGCAACGCTGCGCTGATCCAGGGCTTCACCGCCCTGGTCGGCGACATGGCCGCGGCCATGAAGGCCGATCGCGAGGCGATGGCGACCCAGCACCGCGCCGACATGACCCGCCTGCAGAGCGAGTTCGCCGGCATGAAGGCGACGATCGAGAACACGCCGTCGCCGGGCTATTCGCAGCGCCCCGCCGCCACGGGCAGCGAGACCGGCAGCCAGCTGGCCGACTGCTGAACCCACCCGTCCGTCCCTTACCGCCCTCCGGCACCGCCCCCCTGATCATCGCCCGACTGGAAACCCGACATGCGCAACGCCCTCAGCAACGCCGCCCGCCTGCAGTTCAATCAATACCTGGCTCAGCAGGCCACCCTGAATGGCGTTGACCCTGACGTCGTGCGCGCGGGTCAGAGCTTCACCGTCACGCCCTCGGTCCAACAGACCCTGATCGAGCGCCAGCGGGAGTCGTCCGAGTTCCTCACCCGCATCAACATCGTCCCGGTGTCCGAACAGCAGGCCGAGAAGCTGGGCCTGGGCATCGGCTCTACCCTGGCGAGCCGCACTGACACCGATGCGGCCGATCGCGCCACCCAGGACCCGACCACGCTCGACAACGATCTGTACACCTGCAAGCAGACGAACTCGGACACCCACGTCAAATATTCGAAGATCGACCTCTGGGCCAAGTTCAAGGATTTCCAGCTGCGCATGCGCAACCAGGTCATCCAGCAACAGGCCCGCGATCGCATCATGATCGGCTTCAACGGCACCTCGGCCGCGACCGTCACCAATCGCGGCACCAACCCCCTGCTGCAGGACGTCAATGTCGGCTGGCTGCAACAGATCCGCGCCAACAAGCCGACCCACGTCTTCGCCGAGGGTGCCAAGGAAGAGGATCTGATCATCATCGATCCGACCGCCGGCGTCGGCGACTATCGCAACCTCGACGCCCTAGTGTTCGACGCCGTCCACTCCTTCCTGCCCGCCTGGGCCCAGGGTGACACCGGCCTGGTCGCCATCGTCGGCGGCGGCCTGCTCCACGACAAGTACTTCCCCTTCGTCGATCGCGAGGAGAAGCCGACCGAGAAGCTGGCCCTCGACGTCATCCTGTCCAAGCGCGAGCTCGGCGGCCATGGCGCGGTCAAGGTGCCCTTCGTGCCGGACAACTCCATCCTGATCACCCGCTTCGACAACCTGTCGATCTATGAGCAGGAAAACACCCGTCGCCGGACCATCGTGGACAACGCCAAGCGCGACCGGATCGAGACCTATGAGTCGGTCAATGAGGCCTATGTGGTCGAGGATTACGACTACGCCCTGCTGATCGAAAACATCCAGTTCGGCCTGACGCCTGAGCCCGCGGGCTAAGCCCTCGGCCGGCCATCGTTGCCGAGTCCCCAACCGCTCCAGGAGCCTGATCCGTGAAGTCCATCGCCACCCTTGCCCGAGAAAAGGCCGAAGCCCGGATAGCGGCCGAGGCCGAGGCTGCCAATCAGGCCGCCGAAAAGGCGCGTGGCCGCAAGAAGGCCAGGCCTTCCCCGGCTGTCTTGGCCGACATGGACCAGCCGCTGCCCCGCGCGGGGCGTCGCCAGCCGTCCCCCGCGGCCCGTCGCAAGCACTTCCTGATCGCGGCCAGCGCCGGTCGCGTTCTGGCGGCCAGCGGCGTCGATCTGCAGGCCATGGGCGACAATGACAACGGCGCCAACCAGCGCGAGCTGGAAAGTGCGGCCGCGAAGATCATGCTGCAGCTGCAGGAGGACTCGCGCCGCCTCAAGGATATCCAGTCCATCGAGCGCAAGATCGAGCTCAAGGCCGAGCTTCTGCCCACCTATGGCGGCTGGATCGACGGCGTGATCAAGGCGGGCAAGGTCGCGGCGGGCCCGCTCGACCAGGTCTTCACCACCCTGATGGCCTGGCGCATCGACACCGGCGACTTCGAGGGTGCCATGCCCATGATCGAGCATGCGTTGCTGAACGATCTCGCCATGCCCGACCGCTTCAAGCGCGAGACCCCGGCCTTTGTGGTCGAGCAGGTCTCCGAGGCCGCCATCCGCGCTTATGAGGCGGGCGAGGACGCAGCACGTGCCTTCCCGGCCGCGGTCTTGCCGGCCATCGAGGATCTGATCGATCTGGTGGATGCCGACATCCATGACGAGATCACGGCCAAGCTGCACCGCGCGCTCGGCATGGCGATCCTCGCTGGCGCAAAGGAAGACGACGCCGACGACCTGACGGCGCGTCAGGGCCAGGCGCTGCGCTGCTATCAGCGCGCCCTGCAGCTGGATGAAAAGGTCGGCGTCAAGAAGCCGATCAGCCAGCTGCAAAGCGCCCTCAAGAAGGCCGGCGCGCTGCCCGAGAATTCACCCGAGACCCAGTCCGCGTCCGAAAAGGACGGGGAAGGGACCTGACACCTTCGCCCCCCGGCGCTCGGCGGCGGGACCGGCAGACGACGGCGTCCCAATCCGCCGATCGTCGCGCCGGTCCCCCACCGCCGTAGACCGGTTCATCTTTCCGCCTCTGGGACGCCATGTCCGGAATCGTCTTCAATCCTCCAAACACTGACGGCACGCCCCCGGTCGAGCCCCCGGAGGCGGATACGGTCGTGTTCGACGGGTGGTGGCCCAATATGAACATCACCGCCGTACGCGAGGCCATCCGGATCGACACCAATGTCACTGCCGGTCGCCTGCGGGATGCAGTGTCTCAGGCCATGCTGGACATCGCGACCGCGCTGGCCGACTGGCGCGCGGAACAGGTCGAGCTGGGTCACGCCAGTCTGCAGGACGTGCCGGCGCGCATGCAGGTCGATGGCGCCAGCGACTATGTGCTGCGCTTCAATCGCGCCGTCTATTCCGTCGTCGGCGCGGATCTGGCCGAGCGTCAGATCGGCTCGCGCCTGACCTCGGCCGGCGCCGATCGCGCCGAAGAGCTGTCGGCCGACATCTGCATCCACACGCGAAACGTCACCTGGGCCGTCCGGGACTTCCTCGGCCGCACCCGCGTCATCGCCGAGGCGCTCTGATGGCCCGGCTCACCTCCGCAATCCGCGTCGAGGCCGAGGCCGGCGAGACCGTGGACGCCCTGGTCTATCGCACCCTGGGCAAGGGATCGCCCGCAGTCGAACAGGTCATGACGGCCAACCCCAACCTCGCGGACCAAGGGCCTTTCCTTACGGCCGGCCAGCGCGTCGTCATCCCTGCGGTCGCCACCACCCCGGCAACCCCGCCCACAATCAACCTGTGGGACTGACATGACCACCCATCACACCCTTCCGATCAATCCCCCGATCAACTGGTCGAAGGTCGCCTTCCTCTGGGCCGCCTCGATCACGGTTGCCGGCTGGGTTTTCTTCGGTGCGCAGGGCGAGCAGCGCCTCAAGACGCTCGAGGACCGGACCCAGCCCTTGGCCAATGGGGATCTGGTCGCCGTGCAGCGCGACGTGGCGTGGATCCGCGACCGCCTCGAGAGGGACGCATCATGATCCGCCTCAAGCCTGGTCAGCTGTTCGGCCTGCTGAAGGCCCTGCCCATGATCCGCTTCGCCCTGATGCTCGGCGGCGGAGTGGTGGCCACGGCGCTGGCCGCGCATGTCCAGTGGTGGCTCCAGCACGGGCGCTTCCCCGACGGCGAGGCCGTCTGGCTCGCCCGCATTCAGGGTGCCACCTGGATGGGCCTGTCCAGCACCTTAATCGTCGCCCTGGTCATGATCACCCTGGCCTTCGGCCGCGCGGGCCGCGTCGGCGTCAAGGCCGGTGGCGTCGAGATCGACGTCGACTTCGACAAACCAGAGGAACCGGAATCATGAATCGTATCAGCCTGCTGGTCGTTCACTGCTCAGCCACGCCCGCCAACCGGGACATCGGCGTCACCGAGATCCGCGCGATGCACAAGGCCAGGGGCTGGCGCGACATCGGCTATCACTATGTCATCCGTCGCGACGGCACGCTCGAAAAGGGACGTGCCGACACCGTCATGGGTGCGCACGTGGCCGGCCACAACGCCAACAGCCTGGGCATCTGCCTGGTCGGCGGCGTCAAGCCCGACATGACGGCCGAGACCAACTTCACCGCCGAACAGTATGCCGCGCTCGAGCAGCTGCTCGACACACTGGCGGCGCGCCATCCTGCAGCCCGCATCTGCGGTCACCGCGACCTGTCCCCTGACCGCAACGGCAACGGCAAGGTCGAGCCGGGCGAATGGGTCAAGGCCTGCCCGACCTTCGACGTCGCCAGCTGGTGGACCGAACGCAAGGGAGCACGCTGATGCCGGATTTCATGCGGGATTGGCTGGGTCTGGCCTTGCTGATTTGCTGCGCCCTTCTCCTGGTGGCGATCAGTGGTGCCGCAACGGTCTGGTTCGGGTTCGCCTGGGCCTTCATCATCAGTGTCATCGTCGGCGCCCTGATCTATCGCTGGATGCCGATCGGCACCTATGGCGAAGGCGCTCACGTCATCATCATCGCATGGATACTTCTGGCGATCGGCCTGGTGATCGGCCTCCTGATCGGGCTGGCCCCGTCGTGAAGCTGCGCGACATCTCCGGGTTCACGCCGGTCCACTGGATCCTGATCGCGGTCGCCGTGATCGCCTTTGCCGTGGTCGGCGTCCAGATCCTTGGCGGTCTAGGCTTCCGCTGGGATCCGTTCAACTCGACCGAGCACCGGGCCGAGGTGGCCGAAGGCAAGGCGGCGGTCGCCACCGCCGACGGCGCGGCCCGCTCGGCCGAGGCCTCCGGAGCCCGCGACACCACCCGCCTGATCGAACGCGGCGCCACCGATCGCGCGGCCGCCGACGCGATCGCGCATGACTTTGCCCTTCAACGTGAGGCCCAGGCCGATGAAACGATCCCTCTTCCTGACGATGGTACTGCTTTGCGCGATTCCTGGCAGCGGTTGTGCGACCTTCGCCCGTCCGTCTGTGCCGGTCACGGTGACGCCGCCCCGGCGCGAGATGCCGGAAAGCGCGATCCAGCCGTGCCGCCTGCTCGAGCTGCCGAGCAAGCTGTCCGCTGACACCCTCGAGCAGCTGCTGGTCGATCAGGCCGTCGCCCTCGTCCACTGCGACATCGCCCGGCAGACTGCCGTCGACGTCCACGCCGGCGAACATGCCGACGAGGATGAGTGGCTGCGCGCGCTCGGGGTCGAGCCGTGAAGAAGCCGCACGCCATTCGCGCCGCCCTGACCGCGGCCCTCGACCCTCGCCATGGCCTCAAGACGGATCCCTACCGCCTGCAGATGGCGGCGACCAAGCTGGGCCTGTTCGCCTCGGCCCGGCCGGGCCAGGCGTTCGAGTACCGCTACACGCTCGAGATCGCCATGCTGGACTTCGCTGGCGACCCGGCCGAGGTCTCGGTTCCGCTCCTGCTCTGGATCCAGCGCTGGCAACATGACCTGATCTCCAGCCCGGAGGCCACGGCCCGCGGCATGGATCTGACGTTCGAGCTGCTCGACGAGGACAAGTACGACATTCACATCGACCTCAGGCTGACTGAGGCCTACCGGTTCGAACCGCGCCCGGGCGGCGGCCATGACCTGGTCTATCTCGAACCGCCCGAGCCGCTCGCCCTGGAAGACGGTCCGCCGCTGCATATCGTCTATCTGGACGATTCTGTGATCGCCCGCTGCGAAGAGCATCCCGAGGTCACCTGATGGCCGAGGACCTGGCCCAGCTGCACGAGATCGCCGCCGCCTGCCTCGCCGCGCTTGAGGCGCCGACGCGCACCCGGCTGCTCAGGCGGATGTCCGGCGACATTCGTCGCGTTCAGCAGCGCCGCATGGCGGCCCAGCGCGCGCCCGATGGATCCAGCTGGCCCAAGCGCAAGCCGCGACGCACCGCCAAGCCCGCGACCCGGCCTGTCCGATTCCTCTACCCGTCAGGCGGGTCCGGCCCGCCGCGTCTGGTCGATATGCGCAGCTGGCGCCAGCAAGGCCAGACGATGGTCGGCTTTGACCGTGAGGCCGATGGCCTGCGCACCTTCAAGAAGTCCCGCGTGATCCGCTGGCTCCCGCCCGAGGGGCAGGCCGAAACCTCCATAGAGGCCTCTGGCGCCCGAGGGGTGCGGGGCAAGGTGCGCCGCAGGTCCGAGCCCATGTTCCGGGGCCTGCGCTCCAGCCGCTGGCTCAAGGCCGGCGCGGACAGCGAGTCCGCCTGGGTCGAGTTCACCTCGCGCGCGTCCCGCTTCGCCCGGGTCCACCACTATGGCGAGCGCGATCAGGTCGCCCCGGACGGCCCCGAGATCGACTATCCGCAGCGCGAGCTGATCGGCTTCGCACCGTCCGACGAGGCGATGCTGCTCAACGCCTTCATCGATCATGCCGGCGACGCCCTCGGCTGGGGGCGTAGAGCAGGGCGCTAGCTCCCGCGCGGCGAGCGACCGCGTCGCGAGCGATAGGGCCTCCTACATTTGTCAGCACCGCACGGCACAACAGCCCCCGGTCGCCAGCGAGACGCTCGGGCGGTGACAACGGGGCCCCCGCTCGTGACGTAGAGGTTCCCGACTGTGTCCGTCCTCGCCGGCCAGGCCAGCGGCTCGACCGCCGTCAACCTGTCCAAGCTGCCCTTTCCGAAAGTCGTCGAGGCCCTGTCCTTTGACGCCATCGTGGCCGAGGCCAAGCAGCTGCTGATCGACGCCATGGCCGAGGACAGCCCCGAGGCCGGTGCCGCCATGGCCCAGGTGCTGACCCTGCCGTCCGAGCCTCTGGTCAAGATCATCCAGATTTTCGCCTATCGCGAGCTCGGTCTGCGCCAACGGGTCAACGACGCGGCGCGCGCCGTCACCATTGCCTATGCCGTCGGGTCCGACCTTGATCACCTCGTTGCGCTGCTGGGTGTGCAGCGGCTGGTCATCGTGCCGGAGTCCGTCGACGGACTGACACCTGCCGTTATGGAAGATGATGACGCCCTGCGCCGGCGCGCCCTGCTGGCGCCCGAGGCCTATTCCGTGGCCGGTCCCGAGGGTGCCTATGTGTCCAAAGCGCTCGACGCGTCTGGCGATGTCCTGGACGCCAGCGCCACCAGCCCGGCCCCGGGCGAGGTTCTGGTGACCGTTCTGTCGCGCCTCGGCAATGGCGTGCCCGACCAGACCCTTCTGGACACCGTCGAGGCCTATGTCTCGGCCGAGGACGTCCGCCCTTTGACCGATCAGGTGACGGTGGCCGCGGCCGAGGTGCTCACCTTCGAGGTCGATGCTACCCTGACCACCTTCGCAGGGCCGGATGCATCCGTCGTCATCGCGGAGGCCCTGGCCCGGCTGGATGCCTATCTGGCCGCATGTTTCCGGCTCGGCCGCGACGTCACGCGCTCCGGGATCATCGCCGCGCTGTCGCCCGAAGGCGTCCAGGACGTCGACCTGGTGTCACCCGCCGCCAATGTCGTCGTGACCCGCACCCAGGCGGCCCACTGCACGTCGATCGACGTCACCCATGCCGGTCTCGGGGAATAGCCATGCCCCTGGTCCGAGACAGCCAGTGCCTGGCGCCTGAGAACTCCACTGCGCTCGAGCTGGCGCTCGAGCGCCTGACGCGCCGCCTTGAGGACGTGCCGGTCCCGCTACGGGATCTGTGGCGGCCTGACACCTGCCCGATCGAGCTCCTGCCGTGGCTGGCCTATGCCCTGTCGATCGACAGCTGGAATCCAACCTGGTCCGAGAGCGTCAAGCGCAACGTGGTGGCGGCTGCCATCGAGATCCAGCGCAAGAAGGGCACTGCTGCCTCGGTGCGCCAGGTCGTTGCGGCCTTCGGCGGCCAGATCGCCTTGCGCGAATGGTGGCAGCTGGACCCGCCCGGTGAGCCGTACACCTTCGATCTGGTCCTGACCCTGAACGGGGAGGGCGGGCAGCCCGCAACGGCCCGCTTCGTCGAGGAGGTCATCGATGAGGTGATCCGGACCAAGCCCGTTCGCGCCCACTTCACCTTCACCCAGGGCCTCGCGGCCCAGGGCGGTCTCGGCCTGGCCGCCGCCGCGCGCGCCGCCGACTTCTACCGCCTGCAGCTTGAGGCCGCCTGATGCCTGGATTGCCGATCACCATCACCAATGTCGGGCGCGCCGCCCTGATCAATGCCCAGAACACCGGTACCAATGCGCTGACGATCAGTCAGGTCGCCCTGACCTCGGCCAATATGGAGGGCGCAAACTTCGCGGCTATGACGGCTCTGCCGACCGAGCTGAAGCGGTTGAGCACCTTCGCCGGCGATGTGGTCGCAGACGACACTCTGCACCTGACCATCCGGGATGAGTCGATCCAGTCCTACAGCATGCGCGGCTTCGGGCTGATCCTTTCGGACGGCACGCTGTTCGCTGTCTACGGCCAGGCGGCGCCGATCGTCCAGAAGTCCTCGGCCTCGATCATGCTGCTCGCTGTGGATGTGGTGCTGGCCAGCCTGACTACGGCCATGATCGAGTTCGGTGATACGGACTTCATCAATCCGCCGGCGACGGTTGATCGCCTGGGTGTCATCGAGATCGCCGATCAAGCCGAGGTGGATGCCGGCATTCGGGGTGACGTCGCTGTCCCACCTTCACGCCTCAAGGTGCTGCTGACGGCCCTGCTCGGCGGCAAGGCAGACTCGGCGCACAGCCACGACGCCGGCCATGTGACGACGGGCATTTTCAACGTCCTGCGGATCCCCGATCTGGCCATGGCCAAGATCACCGGGTTGGCGACAGCGCTTGCGGAGAAGGCCAGCTTAGCGGGTGCGACCTTCACGGGTGCCTTCGCTATCTCGCGGGCGAGCGGACCCAGCCTCGATCTGATCGGCAACGCCGGCACGGGGCGTGAGATCAACTTCAGGACCGGGGCCAATACCCGCTGGCGCATCCGCGCGAATGGCTCGGCCGAGAGCGGGGCGAACAACGGCTCCCTGCTCGAGTTTATGCGGTTCGCTGACGACGGCACCTATCTAGGTATTCCGTTCGCCATTATCCGCGCCACGGGACAGGTTTCCTTCGAGACCGTACCGCGCGTCGGCACTCAGCAACTCTGGTTCGAAGGCAACTTCGACCCGAACTCCAAGGCCGCAGCGATCCACTCCCACGACTGGGCCCAGGTCACGGGCAAACCGGTCCTGCTGCAGTTCGTCAGCGCCCTCGCGGCCTCGGGCTCCGACCTCAACCTGTGTGTCACGCCCGGCTTCTATCGCCAGCCGCTCGACGCCGGCGCAACGGACGGCGCCAACTATCCGGTCGGCGGCGCCGGCATCATCGAGGTCCTTGCACAGGGCAATGCCGTCGAGCAGCGCTATACGCGGCCCTCGAGCGGGGACGTCTTTCACCGTGGGTCGATCGGCGGGGCATGGTCGGCCTGGCGCAAGTTCTGGGACAGCGGCAACTTCGATCCGGCGTCCAAGGCCAACGCTGCCCACAGCCATGCGGGTGAGGATATCACCTCGGGCACGGTGCCGCTGGCCCGGCTTCCCAACATCCCCGCCAGCCAGACGAACAGCGGCGTCTTCGATCCCGCCCGGATCCCGGCGCTGGCCATGTCGGCCATCACCGGCCTGGTCGATGCGCTGGCGGGGAAGTCTAACACCGGTCACGTCCACTCGGGCGCGGACATCACCTCGGGGACGGTGCCCCTGGCCCGGCTTCCCAACATCCCTGCCAGCCAGACGAACAGCGGCGTCTTCGATGCCGCCCGGATCCCGGCGCTGGCCATGTCGGCCATCACCGGCCTGGTCGATGCGCTGGCGGGGAAGTCTAACACCGGTCACGTCCACTCGGGCGCGGACATCACCTCGGGCACGGTGCCGCTG
>NZ_JBALUS010000002.1:0-533704 GCF_036963785.1 Brevundimonas sp. | reverse complement strand
ATCACCGGCCTGGTCGATGCGCTGGCGGGGAAGTCTAACACCGGTCACGTCCACTCGGGCGCGGACATCACCTCGGGCACGGTGCCGCTGGCGCGGCTCCCCAACCTTCCGGCCACCCAAACCAACAGCGGCACCTTCGACGCTGCCAGAATTCCGGCCCTCGACGCGAGCAAGGTCAGCACGGGCGCCTTCGATCCGGCGCGGATACCCTCTCTCGATGCTTCGAAGGTCACCTCCGGCGCCTTCGACCCGGCCCGCATTCCCAATCTGACCACGTCCAAGATCACGGACCTGCTCGATCTGGTGTGGCCGGCTGGAAAGCTGCACCTGTTCGATATGGCGGCGGTCCCGGCGGGCAACCGCTGCCTCGTCGCCAACGGCGCGGTCGTGTCCCGCACCACCTATGCCCGGCTCTTCGCCGCCATCGGCACCCGCTATGGCGCCGGCGACGGCGCGACCACCTTCCAGATCCCCGACTGGCGCGGCGTCTTCTTCCGCGGTCTCGACAATGGTCGCGGCCTTGATCCCGGTCGCGGGCTTAGCACCGGCACCTATCAGGCCAGCCAGAACCTGCAGCACCGCCACTCGGTGCCCACCCGCAGCTCCAACGGCACGGATGAGGGCTATGTCGAGGACACCGACTCCGGCGGCCTCGTGCGGACTGTTTTCACGGCATATGAGGGCGGCAGCGAGGCCCGCCCGATCAACGAGGCCCTTCTGGCCTGTATCTCCTACTGAGGCGCGCCATGCTGATCTATCACTATGACCCCGCGACGGGCCTCTACCGAGGGGCAGGGATGGCCGAAGCCGACCCCATGGAGCTCGAGCTGGCGCGGCAAGCTGCCTATGATCCGCTGGCCGCTGCGGCGCATGAGGCCTACTCGGCCGCATACCACGAGGCCATGGCAGACTTTGCGACCGCCCCGCGGGCAACCCTCGACCAGCTGGCCCAGGCCGAGCAGGATCTGGACGCCGCGATCGGGCTGGCCATGCAGATCCGTGACGCCGCCCTGGCCGACGCCGCGGCCGCCGCCGCCCGGGTGAGACCCGAGCACTGGCTGATCCCGGCCAACGCCACCACGGTAGCACCGCCTGCCTTCAGCTTCGATGAGGAGGTCGTCTTCGAGGAGGGCGTCTGGAATGTCCGCCCGGCCGCTGCCGGCGATGATGATCCCGACCTCGAGCCCGACGAGGTCGTGCTGGCGCAGGCGGTCAGGTCCGACAGGGCCCGCCGCATCACCCGGGTCCGCTGGCTCATCGACCGGCACCGGGACGAGGTGGCGCTAGGCATCACGACCACACTGACGGCCGAGGACTATCAGACCGTGCTGCGCTACATCCAGGACCTGCGCGACGTGCCGGAGCAAGGTGGCTTTCCGCACACGATCAGCTGGCCCCAGCTGGATGAAAGCCTGACCGCCATAGGCTGACCGCCTTTTGTGCCGTGCGGTGCTGACAACACCACGGCCCTGCGAACCGTCGCGGCCTGCGCCATCGTCCGCAGCCTATGACCCGGCCCGCCAGCACCCGTCAGGACTCCGATCCCGATCGCACGATCGGCGCGCTTCTGCGTGTCGGCACGGTCCAGTCCGTCGACCTCGAGGCCGGCAAGGTCATCGTCGCCATGGGCGACCAAACCACCCCGCCGATCGACTGGCTGATGCCGGTCGGCGACACCACGCTCTGGATCCCGCCGACCGTGGGTCAGCAGGTCCTGGTCCTCGCGCCCGAAGGCGACATCGAGCAGGCCATGGTGCTGAACGGCCTGCCGTCTTCGGCCTTCGCGCCGCTGTTCCTCGGGCTGGTCAATACCATCCGGTTCAAGGATGGAGCCCAGGTCTCCTATGACCCGGAGGCCGAGCGCCTCGAGGTCAACACTCCGGGCAGCGTGAGCATCACCGCGCCGGGCGGCGTCACCATCGTCGGCGATACCACCATCACCGGCAATGTCTCGATCGACGGCGACACGGCGATCACCGGCAACACCGTGGTCGATAAGAAGGTGACCGCCACCGAAGACGTCGTGGTCGCCATTCCCGGCGCACCCAAGAGCCTCAAGGCGCACGTCCACACCGGCGGCACGATCTCCGGCAAGACGGGAGCGCCCGTATGACCGGCATGTCCCGTTTCACAGGCCGGGCCATCGACAGCCGCAGCGCCGAACATCTCGAGCAGTCGATCGGCGACATCCTGACGACGCCCGAGCGGAGCCGCGTCATGTTGCGGCCCTATGGTTCGCGGCTCCCCGATCTGGTCGACCAGCCCGACAACCCCCGCACGCGCCTGGCCATCTATGCCGCGACGGCCATGGCCCTGTTGCGCTGGGAGCCGCGCGTGCGCCTGACCCGCGTGACACTCGAGCGCCCACGGCCCGGCGCCCTTTACCTCCGGATCCTCGGCAAGCGCGTGGATCTGCCCCGGCCCCAGGGCTTCGACTTCGCCTATCCGCTCTCCCCCTCCCGATCCGCCGTCTGATCGCCCGCTTCTCAGCAAGGAAACCCCATGGCCCTGACCCCTCGCCCCCACGGTGTTACCCTCACCGCCGCTGCCCTCGGCGCGGTCGCCCTGATCGTCAATCCCCTGTCCGTCTGGGGCATCGTTGCCACGGCGCCTGATGCGGTCGGCCTTGACCTCAACACGCCCATCCTCGTCCAGGACCTGGAGGCGACGATTGCCGCGGCCGGCGCGGCGGGCACTGCTTCACGCGCGCTTCGTGCCATCGCCGACTTTGGCCGCTCGACCGGCGTCCTGATCCTGGTCGAGGAAGGGGAAGGCGTCGATCCTGAGGACATCGCCGCCGATCAGGCCGCGAACGTCATCGGCGGCCTTCAGGCCCTGCTCCTGGCCGAGCAGACCGTGGCGGTCCGCCCGCGCATCCTGGCTGCGCCGGGTCTGGACGACGCCGCAGTCACCGCCGCCATGGGCGTCGTTGCCACCCAGCTGAGGGCCATGGCCTATGCCCGTGCCGAGGGTGCCACCCCGGCCGAGATTCACACCTATCGCCAGACCTATTCGACCCGCGAACTGATGCTGATCGACGGCGACTTCGACGCCTTCGACGCCCTGGCCGAGGCCGAGGTGGTCAGCTTCGCCACCGCCCGCGCAGTCGGCGCGCGCGCCTGGCTGGACCGCGAGGTCGGCTATCACAAGACGATCTCCAATGTGGCCGTGCCGGGCGTACTCGGCCTGACCAATCCCCGCACCTGGGATCTGCAGTCGGCCGACACCGAGATCGGCCTGATCAACGGGGCCGACGTCACCGGCCTGATCCGCCGCAATGGCTTCCGCTTTTGGGGCAACCGCACCTGTTCGGATGATCCGCGCTACGCCTTCGAGAGCGCGGTCCGGACTGACCAGGTGCTGCGCGACACCATCGCCGAGGGCGTCTTCCCCTACATCGACCAGCCGATCCGCCAATCCCTGGCGATCGACATCATCGAGAGCCTGAATGCGCTGGGCCGTCGCGAGGTCCTGGCCGGTCGCCTGATCGGGTTCGAAGCCTTCCTCGCCGAGGGCAACACGCCCGAGATGCTGGCCGCCGGCAAGCTGAAGATCGGCTACCGCTTCACGCCCTGCGCCCCGCTCGAGGAGCTCGGAATCGGGCCGGAGATCACGGACGAGTTCTACGCCGACTTCGCCGAGCTGGCCGGCGCCGCCTGATCCCCTCGAAACCCTGAGCCCCCCTTAAGCGCTCCGCGCGCCCCTTCATCCAGGAACACCCGCCATGCAACTGCCCCGTCAGCTCAAGGATATGAACGTCTTCAACGCCGCGAACTCCTTTGCCGGTCAGGCGATGAAGTTCACCCGGCCCAAGCTGGTCATCAAGACCGAGGACTATCGCGGCGCCGGCATGCTGGGCACCGTCAAGCTGGACATGGGCCTCGAGGCGATCGAGGTCGAGCACGAGTACGGCGGCGACATGCCCGAGCTGAACCGTGAGTTCGGGACGACCGACATCGATGGCAGCCAGCTGCGTTTCGCGGGCGCCTATCAAAACGACTCCACGGGCCGCTATGACGACGTCCAGATCGTGGTGCGTGGCCGGCACATCGAGATCGATGCCGGCACCGATGAGGTCGGCGCCAAGTCGGGCACCAAGTACAAGACCGCCTGCACCTATTACAAACAGACCCGCAACGGCCGCGTCGAGTTCGAGATCGACATGATCGCCGGCACCTTCCTCGTCGACGGCGTCGACCGCCGGGCCGAGTTGCGCCGCATCGTCAACTGATGACGGCCGGGCGCTCCCTTCCCCCGATCGCGGCCGCGCTCCAGCGCCAGCGCCAGGATGACCTTGCCCGTCGTCAGGCCGCCGATCGTCACTTCGACCGCTTCCAGGCCGCGCTGACGCGGCGAACTCGCCGGGACCCTTCCAATGACCAAAGCCTCTGACCAAGCGCCTGCTACTGACACCCCGAACGAAGCCGTGCCGTCGACTTCGTCGGCTGAGAAGCCCCGCTCGGGTGTTGATAAGACTGGCCGCCCCTGGGCCCTGGTGACCCTCGACAATCCCCTCGAGCGCGGCGGCGACAAGATCGTCGACGTCACGGTGCGCAAGCCGAAGGGAGGCGATCTTCGCGGCGCCAAGCTGACGGACCTCTATTCGGCCGACGTGGTCGCCATGTCGATCGTCCTGCCGCGCATCACCGAGCCGATGATCCACCGCCAGGAATTCATGGACATGGACGGAGAGGACATCGCCCAGCTGGCGGGTGAGGTGATCAATTTTTTGCTGACGAAGTCGCAGCGTCGGGAAGCCTCCCTGGCCGAGTAGAGGACGCCTTCGCGGACATCATGTTCGTGACCCATGGCTGGACCCGGGCGGACCTGATGGCCCTGGACCTGGCCGAACTGGCCGAGGAACGCGACCGCGCGATCGCCCTGTGGAATCGGGTCAACGGCCCCAAGGATGCCTGATCGGTGGACAAGAACCTTCGCCTTAACCTGATCTTCAAAGCCGCAGGAAACGCGAAGAATTTCCTGAGCGGCGTGAAGGGCGAGAGCGACCGCACGTCCAAGGCTCTGGGAGCAGCCCGTGAGCGCGTGACGGATCTGCAGAAGAGCGTTCGCAATATCGCGGCATACAAGCGGCTGCAGGGCGAGCTGGGCCAGACGCGGTCTCGCCTGGCCGAGGCACAGAAGGAAGCCCAGCGGCTGGGCCAGGCGCACGCTGCAGCTGACAAGCCGACCCGCCAGCTGACCCGCGCCATGGAGATCGCGCGGGGCAAGGTCCGGGATCTGCAGGAGCAGGAGCAGCGCCGACGGCGCGGCCTGCAGGATCTCAGGGGCTCGCTGGCCGAGGCGGGGATCTCGACCAAGAACCTCAGCGGCCACGAGATGCGGCTCGCCCGCGAACTGCGCGAGGCCAATGGGGAGCTGCGCGAACAGGCCCGCCAGCTCGAGGTTGTCGCTGCCCGACAGAAGCGCCTGTCGGACGCCCGCACCCGCTACGACAACACCCAGCAGCTGGCCGGCACCATGTCCGGCGCCGGCATGTCCTCGATCGCGGCGGGTGGTGCTGTGGCTGCGCCGCTGGTGATGTCGGGTCGAGAGGCCATGTCGTTTGAGGACGGCATGCTCGATGTGGCCAAGGTGGTGGACTTCGAGACGCCACTTCAGTTCCGGCAAATGTCGAATGATATCCGCGATCTCTCGACGCGTATTCCCATTGCGACTGAGGGCTTGACCGCCATTGTCGCGGCGGCTGGACAGGCCAGCATCCCGCGAGCCGAGCTGCTGGGGTTTGCCGAGGATGCCGGCAAGATGGGCATCGCCTTTGACACCTCGGCAGATCAGGCCGGGTCGATGATGGCCACCTGGCGCACCGCCTTTCGCATGACCCAGCCTGAGGTGAGGGGGCTGGCCGATCAGATCAACTATCTGGGCAACACCGGCCCGGCCAACGCCATGCAGATCTCGAACATCGTCACCCGCATCGGGCCGCTGGGGGAGGTCGCCGGCATGGCGGCGGGAGAGATCGCAGCCCTCGGCTCGACCATGGCCGGCATGGGCCTCAGCGACGAGATCGCCGCGACGGGCATCAAGAATACTGTGCTGGCCCTGACCAAGGGTGAGGCCGCCACTCGCATGCAGCGCCAGGCCTGGCAGGCACTCGGCCTCGATGCCGTCACCGTGGCCAAGCAGATGCAGCAGGACGCTGGCGGCACCATTCTGGACGTGCTGGGCCGGATCTCGAAACTAGCCCCTGATCGCCAGAGCGCCATCCTGACCCAGCTCTTCGGCTCGGAATCAGTCGGCGCGATCGCGCCCATGCTGACCAATCTCGATCTGCTCGAGGAGAACCTGGGCAAGGTCGCCGACAGCAGCCTGTACGCTGGGTCGATGCAGAAGGAGTTTGAGTCGCGCGCTGCAGCGGCCTCGAACGCCGTTCAGCTGGGCCAGAATGCCATCAAGGCCATCGGTGTCGAGATCGGTTCTGCCTTCCTGCCCCAGATCAAATCTGCGGCCACATGGGTGCGAGACACCACCAACCGCTTTCGCGCCTTCGCGGGGGAGCACCCGGGCCTGATCAAGGTTGTCGGCACCCTGGTCGGCGTTCTGGCTGCCGGCCTGATCATCTTCGGTGGCCTTGCGTTGGGGGTCGCGGCCGTCCTCGGCCCCTTCGCTCTGCTCCAGCTGACCATGACGCAGACCGCTGTGCTTTTCGGCCCCGTCCTCACCGGGCTGAAGCTTATGACCCTGTCGGTCTGGCGGTTCACGGCAGCCCTGCTGGCCAATCCCATGGTCCTGATCGCAACCCTGATCATCGCCGCCGTCGCGGCTGTCGCCTATGTGATCTACCGGAATTGGGGACGCATCGGCCCTTGGCTCAAGAGCCTGTGGAATGGGATCACAAAGGCGGTCGGCGACGCCTTTGGTGTGATCAAGTCCCTCTTCCTGAATTTCACCCCGATGGGATTCATCATCAGGAACTGGCAGCCGATCGTCGGCTTCCTGTCGGCCCTGTGGAATCTGGCAGGCGAAGTCGTCGGCCTCGGGCTCGACTATGCCAGATACCTGCTCGCCCGCTTCTCTCCCATGGGCTACGTCCGCAAGGCCTGGTCGGGCGTCACCGGCTTCCTCGGCGGGGTCTGGGAGGGCGCCAAGAAGGTTGTCGGAAAAGGGTTGTCGCTCGTCGGCGACGGCCTCATGCGGTTCACGCCCCTCGGCATGATCATCCGGAACTGGGAGCCGATCTCGCGTTTCCTGAGTGCGGCCTGGGACACCTATCGCGGCGCCGTCCAGACGGGCCTCGATGCCATTGGCGGGCTCTTGATGCGCTTCGCTCCGGTCGCCTTCATCGTGAACAACTGGGGTCCGATCTCAGGCTTCGTCGTCGATCTGTGGGACAAGGTGAAAGGCGCCGTATCGACCGGCATCGACTCGATCAAGACCGTGATCCGCGCCTTCAACCCGCTCGACGCATTCAAGTCGGCCTTCGCGGATCTGTGGACATGGCTGTCCGACTTGCCCGGCAAGCTGCTCAAGGCCGGGGCCGACGCGATGAACGGCTTTGCACAGGGCATCCGGGGCAGGCGGGGAGAGGTGCAGGCCGCGACGGCCGAGGTGGCGCGCGTGCCCGAGGCCACCACCCGGCGCGTGACCCAGACCCGCTCGCCGTCGCGCGTCATGATGAACGTCGGCCGGGACGTCATGTCCGGCTTCACCCTCGGCCTCGGCCAGAACGGGCGCGGCCCGGCCTCGGTCATGGCAGGTGCCGCAGCCGCGCTGATCGCGGCGGGATCCGTGACCATGCCGGGCGTCCGGCCGGGGGTCATCGACGGGTCCGAGCGGGACGGCGCGGCGGCATCCTCCCCCTGGGCTGCGGCGGACGGATCGGGGCTGGCGCGCCCGGTGTTCGACACCGGCCCTCGGCTGGAAGCGCGAGCTGGCGCCACACTGGCTGCGTCTCGAGCTGGCGTCGCAGGGCCGACGATCGGCACGCTTAGCATCACCATCGTCCAGAAGCCCGGCGAGGACGCCGAGGCGCTGGCGCGCCGCGTGGCCGAGCTGCTCCGCAAGCCCGACCTGTCCAGCCTCTCGGATGATTCCGACAGCTATGGAGAGGCCTGATGTCTGACACGGCCATGCTGATGTCGCTGGGGATGTTCGGATTCTCGATCGACAGCGCCCTGTTCGACCAGATGCGCCGGCGCAGATCCTGGCGGCACCCGACGAATGAGCGGGTCAATGCTCGCCCGGCCGGCCAGTTCGCGGGCCCGGGTGACGACATGATCGAGCTTTCGGGGATCCTCGCCCCGGGCCAGATCGGCAAGAAGGATGCGCTCGAGGAGCTGGCGGCCATGGCCGACACGGGGCAGGCCTGGACCCTCGTGGACGGGGAGGGCTTCGTCTATGGCGCCTTCGTCATCGAGGGGCTCGATGAGGGCAAGCGCAACTTCATGGCGGGAGGCATCGCCCTGCAGACGGACTTCAGCCTGCAGCTGCGCCGCATGGATGACACCGAAGGCGAGGACGCCCCGGCCGAGGCCACCTCGTGACCCAGGCGCCCGGGTATATCCACCGCCAGGCGTCCTACGACCTGGCCGTCGACGGCAACAGCATCAGCGGCGACGTCTATCCTCGCCTGATCACCCTGGCCCTTTCAGAGAGAAGGGGCACGGATGCGGACGAGCTCGAGCTGGTCCTGGACGATTCTGACGGGCGGGTGGCCATCCCGTCGCCCGGCGCGGAGATCTCGCTCAAACTCGGCTGGCGCGACCTGGCGGATGGCGGCACCACCAGCCTGATCGACAAGGGCACCTTCAAGGTGGATGGCCGGCGCCATACCGGAACGCCTGACCGCCTGATCATCAAGGCCCGGTCGGCCGACCTTACCCGGGCCTTTCGAACGCGCCGCACCCAGACCTGGACCGATGCCACCCTCGGCCAGGTGCTGGCCGACGTTGCCGGCAGAAATGGCCTGCAATCGCGCGTGGCGGCCGACAAGGCCGCGCTGGCCATCTCTCACCTCGATCAGGACCGCGAGAGCGACAGTGCCTTCCTCGCGCGCCTGGGGCGCCTCCACGACGCCGTGGCCACCGTCAAGGCCGGCCACCTGCTGTTCGCGGCCGTCGGCTCCGGAGAGACCGCCGGCGGCACGCCCATTCCCCCCGCCACTCTGACCCGCCGCGACGGCGACCGTCACGATTGGGAAGCGCCCGAGCGGGAGAACTATTCGGGCGTCATCGCAGTCTGGCAGGACCGCGCGGCGGCGACCCGGCGTGAAGTCCTGGTCGGCTCGGCAAGCAACCCCAAACGGCTCGGCCGCGTCTACGGATCACAGGCGTCGGCCAGGCGTGCGGCGGAGACCAATTTCAAGCGACAGGGCCGCAAGGGTGCCACCTTCAACCTGTCGCTCGCCCGCGGCCGGCCCGATCTCTACCCCGAGCAGAAACTGAGCCTGTCGGGCTGGAAGCCCCAGATCGATGCGGCCGACTGGCTGATCGTCGAAGCGCGCCACACCCTGTCCGGCAACGGTGGCCTGACCACGTCGCTGCAGCTCGAGCTCGGCGGCTCGCCCTCGTCCTCGGGCTGAACAGCCCCGCCGGCATAACTCACGGTTCTTTTATTCTGACGTTTGGGAAGATTTCTGCTATGACATCCACAGGGGCAAAGTCGGGGTCATCCATGCAAGACACGGCTACTACGGCTGCCTCAAACTCTGGCCGGTTCACTTCTTCCCATCAGCCGGACGCCTTCAAGGAACCGGGCCGTCGCTTCGGCGGTCATATCCGCACCCAATGCCCTCACTGCCGGTCCCAGGCCAAGGTGCGCAGCAGCAAGGTCATCACGCCGCTCTACAAGGAGCTGCGATTCCAGTGCTCGGACATGGAATGCGGCCACACCTTCGTCGCCAGCCTGACGATCGACCGCACGATCGTGGCCTCGGCGCGGCCCAATCCAACGATCCGTCTTCCGGTCGGAAACCCCCGGCCGACGACGCCGGCGAACGACCTCTGACGCAGCAGAGCCGCCGAATCCGGAACATCCAGGCGACAAAAGTTGGAATGGGGATCAGGAGCGAGTTGGAATGGCCACTCGCCCAAAAAGGCGGGCGCGCCACTTAATCCTGATTTTGCTAAGGAAAAAGTGGCGCGAGTGACGGGGCTCGAACCCGCGACCTCCGGCGTGACAGGCCGGCACTCTAACCAACTGAGCTACACCCGCGTTTCCCGTTCAGGCGTTGCCGCCCGAAGGAGGGCGTCGTTTAGGCGGGGCCTCGACCGACGTCAAGCGGGTCGAGGCCCCATTTTTTCGTCAACCCGCCGGGACGGTCTGGACCGGCGGCCCGGAGGTCGCTGCCGCCTCCGCCGGAGCGGTGGGGCCGGTCAGGGCCTCGGGCTGCGCCGCCTCGATCGGCGGCGGCGGCTGGTACCGGACACTTTCGCCCGGTCCGAGGGGGATCTGGAAGGCCGCCCACAGTCCCGTCAGGATCGCCCCGGTGACCGAGAAGGCGATCGAATAGGGCAACATCACCGCCATCAGACTGCCGAGGCCGAAGTCCTTCACCCATCGCTGGGCAAAGGTCAGGATCAACGGGAAGTAGACCATCAGGGGCGTGATGATGTTGGTGGTCGAATCGCCCATCCGGTAGGCGGCGGTGGTCATATAGGGGCTGACACCGACCAGCATCAGCATCGGCACCAGGATGGGCGCGAGGAAGGCCCATTTGGCCGAGGCCGAGCCGACGAAGATGTTGACCAGGGCAGCCACCACCACGATCGAGACCAGCAGGATGAACAGCTGCATCGCGCCGATCGGCTCGGTCGAACCGGGTTCAATGCCCGACAGCAGGCGAATCTGCTCCGCGCCCGCCACGGCCATGATGGGGCCGAGCCCTGACCAGTTGAAAAGGGCGACGAAGTGGGCCGCCACGAAGGCCAGGACAATGTAGGGCCCCATGTCTGCCATGGCCTGGGAGGTCATGCGGACGATGTCGCGGTGGCTCTTGATGGTGCGGGCGACAACGCCATAGGCCACGCCGGTCAGCAGGAACATCAGGAAGAAGGCGGCGACCAGCGAATGGTAGAAGGGCTGCAGGCGCGCGGCCTGGGTCTCGCCTTCCGGATCGATCAGCGGCGCCGAGGGCGACAGGACCAGCCAGGCGAACAGGCCGATGACCAGCAGGGCCGCGAGGCCCGCCCAGACGAGGCCGGCACGCTCCCGGCTCTCCAGCGGCTTCTCAGCGTCCTCGATGGGGGCGCCGGCAATCGGGGTCCAGGGGCCGAGGCGCGGCTCGACGATCTTGTCGGTCACCCACCAGCCGACCGGCACGAACAGCAGGGTCATGCCGGCGATGAACCACCAGTTGCCGGCGATGTTGATCGAGAAGGACGGATCGACCAGCTGGGCCGCAGGTTCGGTCAGGCCCAGCAGAAGCGCATCCAGCTGACCGGGGAAGATATTGGCCGAGAAGCCCCCGGACACGCCCGCGAAGCCGGCCGCGATCCCGGCGATCGGGTTGCGCCCGGCTGCGGCATAGATGGCCGCTGCCAGCGGGATCAGGACGACATAGGCCGCGTCAGCCGCATGGTTGGCGACGATGGCAACGAGGATCACGATCGGGGTCAGCAGGGCCCGGGGGGCCTTGGACACACCGGCCTTCATGGCCGAGGAGAACAGTCCGGTCCGTTCCGCCACGCCCGCGCCCAGCATCACGACAAGGACATATCCCAGCGGGGCAAAGCCGGTCAGGGTCTTCGGCATATCTTCGAACAGCCGACGCAGATTCTCTCCGGAGAACAGACTCTGTGCCGCGATGACATCGCCCGTGATCGGATTGAGGGCTTGCCAGCCCTGGGCCGATGCGAAGACGCTGAAGCCCATCAGCCCCAGAATAAGCCAGACGAAAATGAAAACGGGGTCGGGCAGGCGATTGCCCGCCTTTTCCACCCCGTTGAGCAACCAGTTACTGATACCCATGCGCGATAATCCCTCAACCTGACCCCATCCTCTGGTGCTGACCTTGGCAAAGGCCTGTCAGCCTGTCGATTCCCGTCCGGCGTTTTGCGAACAGGTCGCAAGAAAAACCTTTTGCCGCATGGGTTTGAACCCGGGACAGCTTGGGTCTAGAAAGCGCCGAATCCGCCGTCTCCCCGGTGCGCGAGGGCTCATCTGATGAATGCATTTCTGCTCGAATATCTGCCGGTCGTGATTTTCCTCGCGATCGGAGCGGTGATCGGCATCCTGTTCATGGTCGGAGCGTGGGCGCTGGCCCCGTCGAATCCCGACTCGGAGAAGCTGTCGGCCTATGAGTGCGGGTTCAACGCCTTTGACGACGCGCGCATGAAGTTCGATGTCCGCTTCTATCTGGTGTCGATCCTGTTCATCATTTTCGATCTTGAGGTCGCCTTCCTGTTCCCGTGGGCGGTCTCGATGTTCGACCTGTCGACGGGCGGGATGGTCTTCGCCTTCTGGTCGATGATGGTGTTCCTCGGCGTGCTGACCGTCGGCTTTATCTACGAGTGGAAACGAGGAGCCCTGGAATGGGAGTGATCGTCACCCCGGACGGCCGTCCCGCCAGCACAGCGTTTGGCCAGGGCGCCCGGTCCACGGTTCAGGGCTATGACCCCAAGATTCACGACAAGTTCTTTGAGGCCGTGAACACAGAGGTCGGCAAGGAAGGGTTCATGACCGCCTCGCTGGACGACGTCATCACCTGGGCGCGCACCGGCTCGCTGATGTGGATGACGTTCGGCCTGGCCTGCTGCGCCGTCGAGATGATGCAGGCGTCGATGCCGCGCTTCGACATGGAGCGCTTCGGCATGGCCCCGCGCGCCAGCCCGCGCCAGTCCGACCTGATGATCGTGGCCGGCACCCTGACCAACAAGATGGCCCCGGCGTTGCGCAAGGTCTACGACCAGATGCCCGACCCGCGCTATGTCCTGTCGATGGGCAGCTGCGCCAACGGTGGCGGGTATTATCACTACAGTTACAGCGTTGTACGCGGTTGTGACCGGATCGTACCGGTGGACGTGTACGTACCCGGGTGCCCGCCGACGGCGGAGGCCCTGCTGTACGGCCTGCTGCAGCTGCAGAAGAAGATCCGCCGCACGGGGACCATCGACCGATGAGCGCTCTGGAAGCCCTGACCACCCTGGAGACGGCGCTGACTCCGCTGGGCACCGAAATGGTCGCCGAGCTTGGCGTCCAGGCCTATGTCGCGCACGGCGAACTGAATCTGGTCGCGGACCGGGAGGGTATCGTCGAGACGCTGAGCGTGCTGCGCGACCGCTTCGGGTTCCAGCAGCTGATCGATCTGTGCGGCGTCGACTATCCGGACCGCGAGGCGCGGTTCGAGGTCGTCTATCACCTGCTGTCGATGACCCGGAACGTGCGTATCCGGGTCAAGGTGGCGACGGACGAGACCACACCTGTGCCCAGCGTGACGTCGGTCTTCCCCTGCGCCGACTGGTTCGAGCGCGAGGCGTTCGACATGTACGGCATCCTGTTCTCGGACCACCCGGACTTGCGCCGCATCCTGACCGACTATGGCTTCCAGGGGCATCCGCTGCGCAAGGACTTCCCGATGACCGGCTATGTCGAGGTTCGCTACGACGAGGCCGAGAAGCGGGTTGTCTATGAGCCGGTCAAGCTGAACCAGGAGTTCCGCAATTTCGACTTCCTGTCCCCGTGGGAAGGGGCCGACTATCCGGCGCCGGTCCTGCCGGGCGACGAGAAGGCTGCGGCCGGGGACAAGGCATGACCAACCTGACGCCTGCTACCGCCACGGTCGGAACGACCGTCTTCGACGACATGCCGCTGGAGCATGACGGCCGGACCGCGCACGCGCGCGAGATGGACGAGCGCAAATTCACCATCAATTTCGGACCCCAGCACCCCGCCGCGCACGGGGTGCTGCGTCTGGTGCTGGAACTCGACGGCGAACTGGTGACGCGCGTCGATCCGCACATCGGCCTGCTGCACCGCGGCACCGAAAAGCTGATGGAAGCGCGCACCTACCTCCAGAACGTGCCCTATCTGGACCGGTTGGACTACGTCGCGCCGATGAACCAGGAGCACGCCTTCTGCCTGGCCATCGAAAAGCTGCTGATGCTGGACGTGCCGTACCGCGCCCAGCTGATCCGCGTGCTGTTCTCGGAAATCGGCCGGATTCTCTCGCACCTGCTGAACGTGACGACCCAGGCCATGGACGTCGGCGCCCTGACCCCGCCGCTGTGGGGCTTCGAGGAGCGCGAGAAGCTGATGGTGTTCTATGAGCGGGCCTGCGGCGCGCGCATGCACGCCAACTATTTCCGGCCGGGCGGCGTCCACCAGGACATCACGCCCCAGCTGATCGACGACATCGATCGCTGGTGCAAGGAGTTCCCCAAGGCGCTCAAGGACATCGACTCGCTCGTCACCGAGAACCGCATCTTCAAGCAGCGCAACGTCGATATCGGCGTGGTGTCGAAGGAACAGGCGCTGGCCTGGGGCTTCACGGGGGTGATGATCCGCGGCTCTGACATCGCCTGGGACCTGCGCAAGTCGCAGCCCTATGAATGCTATGCCGAGCTGGAGTTCGACGTGCCGGTCGGCAAGAACGGCGACTGCTGGGATCGCTACCTGTGCCGCATGGAAGAGATGCGTCAGTCGGTCCGTATCATGGAGCAGTGCATCCACCGCCTGCGCAACTGTCCCGGCGATCCGGTCATGGTCGAGGACAACAAGATTGTCCCGCCGCGCCGCGCCGAGATGAAGCGGTCGATGGAAGCGCTGATCCACCACTTCAAACTCTACACCGAGGGCTTCCACACCCCCGAGGGTGAGGTGTATGCCGCCGTCGAGGCGCCCAAGGGCGAGTTCGGCATCTATCTGGTGTCAGACGGCACCAACAAGCCGTACCGCGTCAAGATCTCCGCGCCGGGCTTCCGGCACCTGCAGGCGATGGACTGGATGAACCGCGGCCACATGCTGGCGGACGTTTCGGCCATCCTCGGCTCGCTCGACATCGTGTTCGGCGAGGTGGATCGCTGATGCAGGGCTTTGCCGTCCAGCCGGTTTTCACGACCACGCAGGCGATCTGGTTCGCGGCGCTGCTGACGCTGGGCGTCGCGGTGCAGCTGGCCTTTTCGCCGCGCCGTCGGGCGATCATGGGCGGTGTCTCCTTCGCGGCGGCCTCGGCCCTGGTGGCGATGCCAGCGGTGGCCGGCATCACCCTGGTGCGCGGAGCCTATCGTCTGGGCTATCTCGAAGAGGGCAGGGGGTTTCTGGAGGCCAATCTGCGCTCGGTGGTCTGGATGAGCGGCGCCATCATGCTGGGTCAGCTGGTGGTGCGGTTTATTCCGCCATTCTCGCTGCTTACGCGGGCGCTGCGCGATGCCGGTCGGGATGTTTGGAAAGCTCGGGTCGGTCGCTGGATGGGGCGCGCCCGATGAGCCATACCCCGCTGAGTGATCTGGTTCGACAGGGCTGGCAGGTGGTCAGCTATTCCGTCACCGACTCGAGCGGTGAAACCTGGCACCACAACTTCCTGCTGACCCGAAACAGCCAGCACAAGGTCCTGACGGTGCGAAAGAAAATGCTGGGTGACGGTGTCGTCGCCACGGAAATGGAAGTCTGATGAGTGCTTCATTTCTGGGAGCATGGATATCGGTGGGTATCGGGGCCTTTGCGGGCCTCGCGTTTACGCTCGGCTACACGCTCTTGGCCCCCATGATGTTTGCTCGTTTACCTCGACGGGTTGCTCGCATAGCGGTCCTGGAGTTGGCCCCGATCTTCGTCTTTTTTGGAGGTTTGATCGGCCTATCGGCTAGCGCCGGTTTTGCAGTCCCGACCGGCTTGGTGCTGCTCGTTTGGAGCGTCGGCCTTATCGTTGTCGTGCTGGCGATTTATTGGTTGATGGGGCAAGTCCCGGCGGTTGGAAGAAACCGCGCCGCGATGGCCAGCGAATACCCCGAGATGGATACATCCCTTTTTAGCAAGCTCACCGGACAGGGTTCGGCCCGGGCGCGATCCGAGAGGCAGAAAAAGTGAGCGTTCGTCGTCTCGCCAAGGAACAGCCGGCCTCGTTCGCCTTTTCGAAGGCGACCAAGGCCAAGTGCGACTGGTGGATCGCCAAATATCCGGTCGACCGGAAACAGTCGGCGGTCATCCCGATCCTGTGGCTGGTCCAGAAGCAGGAGGGCTGGGTGTCCGAGCCCGCCATCCGCGCCATCGCCGAACTGCTCGAGATGCCGACCATTCGGGTGCTGGAGGTCGCGACCTTCTACACCATGTTCATGCTGGAACCGGTTGGTACCAGCGCCTTGATCCAGGTGTGCGGCACCACGCCCTGCATGCTGCGCGGCGCGGGTGATCTGATGGCCGTCTGCAAGAGCAAGATCGGGCCCAAGGACAAGCTGTCCGCCGACGGTCGCTTTACCTGGCAGGAGGTCGAGTGCCTGGGCGCGTGCGCCAATGCGCCGATGGCCCAGATCAACGACTATTATTTCGAAGATCTGACGGCCGAGACGATGACGCAGATCATCGATGACTTTGCCGCCGGAAAGACGCCGAAGCCGGGCAGCCGCGTGGGTCGCGCCAGTTCCGAGCCCGAGGGCGGGGCGCTGACCCTGACCGATCCCAAGCTGTATGACGGCTCGGCCGCCAAGCCGATCAAGAAACTGCCGAACTCCGAGCCCGAGAAGGCGCCCGCATGACCGAGCGGCCTGATCTCGAAACAGAAGCCGGGCGCGCCGCCTATCGCAAGGAATTGCGGGCCGTCGCCATGCCGGTACGCACCGCAGGTCTGGCGCTGATCCTGCTGGCCGCTGTGTTCGTGGTCGTGGCCTCGCGCGAGATGTTCGGCCTGACCGAGGACGCCATCGTCGTCGGCTATGGCATGCTGGCGTTCGGCTGGGCGCTTGTGATCACCGCCGTCTTCATGCGCACCCGGCACCACCGGCTCCGTATGCAGGAGAAGGGGTGATGGCCGAACAACCCAAGCCGCTCAGCACTGGCAAGCTCTGCCTGATGATCGGTGCGATGGATCTGGTGATCGGACTGGGCTTCGTGGCGGCAGGGCTGAACGGAATGTTCGGCCCGGACACAATGCTGCCGACAGTCGGCGGCGGGGCGGTCGCCCTCACCGGCGTGGGTATGCTTGCCTACGGCGGGTACAAGTTGAGTCAGGCGGATAACCGCCACGGAGATCTGAGCTGACCATGGTTGGTATTCTTCAAGACAAAGACCGCATCTTTACCAACCTGTACGGCCTCCACGACTGGACGCTGGACGGGGCGAAGAGCCGTGGCTGCTGGAATGCCACCAAGGATATGCTGGACCTCGGCCGCGACTGGGTCATCACCAACGTCAAGAACTCGGGCCTTCGCGGCCGGGGCGGCGCCGGCTTCCCGACCGGTCTGAAGTGGTCCTTCATGCCCAAGGAGGTGAAGGACCGGCCGCACTATCTGGTGGTCAACGCCGACGAGTCGGAGCCCGGGACCTGCAAGGACCGCGAGATCATGCGCCATGATCCGCACCTGCTGATCGAGGGTTGCCTGATCGCCAGCTTCGCGATGCAGGCGCACGCCTGTTACATCTATCTGCGCGGCGAATATGTGCTGGAACGCGAGCGCATGGAGGCCGCCGTCAAGCAGGCCTATGAGGCCAAGCTGATCGGCAAGAACAACGTCCACGGCTGGGACTTCGACGTCTACATCCACCACGGCGCCGGCGCCTATATCTGCGGCGAGGAAACGGCCCTGCTGGAAAGCCTGGAGGGCAAGAAGGGCCAGCCGCGGCTGAAGCCGCCGTTCCCGGCGGGCGCGGGCCTGTATGGCTGCCCGACCACGGTGAACAATGTCGAGTCGATCGCGGTGGTGGGGACCATCCTGCGCCGCGGGGCCGAGTGGTTTGCGGGCTTTGGTCGGCCGAATAACACCGGCACCAAGATCATGTCGATCTCGGGCCATGTGAACCGCCCGTGCAATGTCGAAGAGGCGATGTCGATCCCGCTGCGCCAGCTGCTGGAAGACCATTGCGGCGGCGTGCGCGGCGGCTGGGACAATCTGAAAGCCATCATCCCCGGCGGTTCGTCGGTGCCGATGATCACGCGTGAGATGAGCGAGTCCGCGCTGATGGATTTCGACAGCCTGCGCGAGATGCAGTCGGGCCTCGGCACCGCAGCCGTGATCGTCATGGATCAATCGACTGATCTGGTGAAGGCGATTGCCCGCATCGCCTATTTCTACAAACACGAGAGCTGCGGCCAGTGCACCCCGTGCCGTGAGGGCACCGGCTGGATGTGGCGCGTGCTGGAGCGGATGGCCGCCGGCGAGGCCGATCCGACCGAAATCGACCTGCTGCTGGATGTCAGCAAACAGGTCGAGGGCCACACCATCTGCGCCCTCGGCGATGCCGCCGCCTGGCCGGTGCAGGGCCTGATCCGCCATTTCCGTCACGAGATCGAGGACCGCATCTCGCAGTACCGCAGCCGCCGTGCGAACTTCGCCGGCCACGCGATTGCGGCGGAGTAGGGGATGCGATCTGTCGCCCTCGCCCTGACCGGAGCTTTCGCGCTCGCCGCCTGCGGTGAGCCGGCGAGTGAGCCCGCGGATGCACCGGCCGTTGTCGCGCCGGCTTCCGTGTCGACCGCGTCGGGCCCCTCTGCCACGCCGGTGACGCTGAGCGAGGGCCTGATGGCGACCGTGTGCCGGTCGGGTGTCGGCGCCGTCTATGGTCAGCCGGGTGCCGATGTGGTGGTTCTGAATCGCGCCGGCGGCGTGGTCACTGTCGGCTGGCGCGCGCCGGTCGATGGCGGACAACTGACCGCCGAATGCCGGATTGACGGCAACCGGGTGCTGTGGCGGCCGCTGGATCGCCCTGTCGCCGGTGAAAACCGCTGGATGGACCAGCCGGGCGATCCGGTGGTCACCTATTCGCTGGACGGCTCGACCCTGACGGTCAGCCAGAGCCTGCCTGATGGAACGACGACGACGACCGCTGAGGCCGTCACGACTGAAGAAGAGGCCCGCTGATGCCCGTCGCCAAGGTCAACGGCGTAGACGTCGAATTCGAGCCCGGCATGACCGTGCTGCAGGTGGCGGAGCGCGCCGGGGAGGAGATCCCGCGCTTCTGCTATCACGAGCGGCTGTCGATCGCCGGCAACTGTCGCATGTGCCTGGTCGAGGTGAAGCCCGGACCGCCCAAGCCGCAGGCGTCGTGCGCTCTGCCGGCCGCCGATGGCCAGGAAATCTTCACCGATACGCCGATGGTCAAGAAGGCCCGCGAAGGGGTGATGGAGTTCCTGCTCATCAACCACCCGCTGGACTGCCCGATCTGTGATCAGGGCGGCGAATGCGACCTTCAGGACCAGGCCATGGGCTATGGCCGCGACGGCTCTCGCTATGCCGAGAACAAGCGCGCGGTCGAAGAAAAGCACATGGGTCCGACCATCAAGACCTATATGACGCGCTGCATCCAGTGCACGCGCTGTGTGCGCTTCATCACCGAGGTGGCGGGCGTTCCGGACATCGGCATGATCTCGCGCGGCGAAAGCGCCGAGATCACCACCTATCTGGAAAGCTCGGTGAACTCGGAACTGTCGGGCAACGTCAACGACCTGTGCCCGGTCGGCGCACTGACACACCGCCCGTGGGCCTTCCACTATCGGCCTTGGGAACTCAAGAAGACCGAGACCATCGACGTCATGGACGCCCTGGGCTCGAACATCCGTGCCGACGCGCGCGGGTCCGAGGTCATGCGGGTGCTGCCGCGCGTGCATGAGGGCATCAATGAGGAATGGCTGTCGGACAAGAGCCGCTATGTCGTCGACGGCCTGACGACGCGGCGGCTGGACCGCCCGTTCGTGCGCGAGAACGGCAAGCTGCGCGCGGCAACCTGGGACGAGGCGCTGGGCGCTGTCGCCGACAAGCTGAAGGCGGCTGCGGCTGACCGGATCGGCGTGGTCGCGGGCGACCTGCAGGACGCCGAGTCGATGAAGGCTGCGCTGGACCTGTTCCGCGGGCTGGGTTCGCCTCACACCGACTGCCGTCAGGACGGATCGCCGCTGGGCGGTGACGCCCGTGAAGGCTGGCTGTTCAACTCGGGCCTGGTCGGGATTGAGGCGGCGGACGCCGTGCTGATCGTCGGCGCCGATCCGCGCGTCGAGGCGCCGCTGCTGAACACCCGCCTGCGCAAGATCTGGCTGGCGGGCAAGGCCGAGGTCGCCCTGATCGGCGAGCAGGTCGATCTGAGCTATGATTACAACTGGTTGGGCGCGGGATCGAAGACGCTGTCGAAGCTGCCCAAGGCCGCGACCGACATGCTGTCCAAGGCCGAACGTCCGGCCATCATCGTCGGCGCAGGCGCGCTGGCGGGCGAGACCGGGCCGGCGGTACTGAACGCGTTGGGGGCCCTGGCGAAGAAGCACGGCGTGATCGCCGACGGCTGGAACGGCTTCAATGTGCTGCACACGGCGGCCAGCCGCGTCGGCGGTCTCGACATGGGATTCGTCCCGGGCGAGGGCGGCCTGTCGGCCACGGACATGGTCAAGAAGGGCCAGCTGGACGTGCTGTTCCTGCTGGGCGCCGACGAGATCGACGCCTCGGCCTCGGGCGCCTTCACCGTCTATCTGGGCAGCCACGGCGACCGCGGCGCGCATGGCGCCGACGTCATCCTGCCGGGTGCGGCCTATACGGAGAAGTCCGGCCTGTATGTGAACACCGAGGGACGGGTGCAGATGGCCGAACGGGTTGTCTTCCCCAAGGGGCAGGCCAAGGAAGACTGGGCCATCCTGCGCGCCCTGTCGGAGCGGGTCGGCCACACCCTGCCGTACGACACCCTGGACCAGCTGCGCGCCAAATTGATGGCCGATCATCCGACGTTCGGGCGGATCGACTATCTGGCGCCGGCGGCGGCCTTCGATCCGTCGACGCTGGGCATCAAGGGCGATCTGGGCGATGTCGCCTTCGCCAGCCCGATCCGCGACCCCTATCTTTCCAACCCGATCGCGCGGGCCAGCGCGACCATGGCCGAGCTGTCCGCCCAGCGGATCGCCCCGGTCGCGATGGCGGCGGAGTAAGCCATGGACAACGGTTTCTGGAATTCCCCGCTCGGATGGACGCTGGCCTCGACCGGCGCGGCGCTGCTGATCAGTGTCGGCGTGCTGCTGGCCGTCGCCTTCCTGCTGCTGGCGGATCGCAAGATCTGGGCGGGCGTGCAGATGCGCAAGGGCCCGAACGTCGTGGGTCCGTTCGGCCTGCTGCAGTCGTTCGCCGACATGCTGAAGTTCGTGCTGAAGGAAATCGTTGTACCGGCCGGGGCCGACAAGACGGTGTTCCTGCTGGCGCCGATCATCACCGTGATCCTGGCCTTCATGGCCTGGGCCGTCATTCCGTTCGCGCCCGGCTGGGTGATGTCGGACCTGAACGTCGGGATCCTCTACATCTTCGCGGTGTCGTCGCTGGGCGTGTACGGCATCATCATGGGAGGCTGGGCCTCCAACTCGAAATACCCGTTCCTAGGCGCGCTGCGCTCGGCGGCACAGATGGTGTCCTATGAGGTCTCCATCGGTCTGGTGATCATCAATGTGATCCTGCTGTCCGGGACGATGAACCTGACGTCGATCGTGACCCAGCAGGACGGCTGGATCTGGAACTGGTTCGCCTTCGGCGGCGGGGCCGGCACCTGGCCGACCGTGCTGATCATGTTCCCGATGGCGATCATCTTCTTCATCTCGGCCCTGGCCGAGACCAACCGCCCGCCGTTCGACCTGCCCGAAGCCGAGTCCGAGCTCGTGGCCGGCTATCAGGTGGAATACAGCTCGACGCCGTATCTGCTGTTCATGATGGGCGAGTACGTCAACATCGTCTTCATGTGCGCCATGATCAGCATCCTGTTCTTCGGAGGCTGGAACCCGGGCTTTGACGTGGCCCTGATCGGCCTGCCGGACTGGCCGCAGTGGGCGGCGAACCTGTTCTATCTGCTGGTCCTGTGCAGCAAGATCGTCTTCTGGTTCTTCATGTTCGCCATGGTGAAGGCGTTCGTGCCGCGCTATCGCTATGACCAACTGATGCGGCTGGGCTGGAAGATCTTCCTGCCGACCTCGCTGGTGGCGGTTGTGGCCGTGTCGGCCTGGCGTGTCTTCGTGGTGGGCTCGTGATGCGCGCCAACCCCCTGATCGCCGTGATGCTACTCGCGACCGGCGTCGCGGGTTGCAACTTCACCCGACCGTTGGGCGAGGTGCCGGCGCCCGGCTCGACCGCCGAGCGGCTGGAGCGCCGCGAGCGTCAGGAACGCGCCGAGACCGACCGTATCGTGCGGTGTCAGTCGCTGGATCGGGATGATCCGCGCTGGGACCGTGACTGCAAGAACCGCCGCTGAGCCCCGCAACCAAAGATCGCTTTGACATGATTTCCCGTATCAAACAGACCGTGAAGGGGGCCCTGCTGGTTGACGCCGTGGGCGCCTTCTTCCTGACCTTCGGCTATCTGCTGAAGCCCAAGATGACGGTGAACTATCCGTTCGAGCGGAACCCGCAGTCGCCGCGCTTCCGGGGCGAGCATGCCCTGCGTCGCTATCCCAATGGCGAAGAGCGCTGCATCGCCTGCAAGCTGTGCGAGGCCATCTGTCCGGCCCAGGCCATCACCATCGAATCCGAGCCCCGCGCCGACGGCAGCCGCCGCACGACCCGCTACGACATCGACATGGTCAAGTGCATCTACTGCGGCCTGTGCCAGGAAGCCTGCCCGGTCGACGCGATCGTCGAGGGTCCGAACAGCGAATTCGCCACCGAGACCCGCGAGGAGCTGTATTTCGACAAGGCCCGCCTGCTGGACAACGGCGACCGCTGGGAGCGCCAGATCGCGCGCAACCTCGAAATGGACGCGCCGTACCGGTGATGAGCACCCTGTCCCGTCATAGCCTGATCCGACCGGCCTGCGGCCTTGGCAATTCCGGACCCACAGGTCTAGAAGGGCGCCGCGCGTCCGAAGGGGGCGACTCGGTCCCCCACACCGCTTTTGTTTCAGCCGGAGCCGTCGAGTGATTGCATCGATCGCCTTCTACCTGATGGCCACCGCCACCGTCGTCGCGGCCCTGCTGGTCGTCACGGCCCGCAACCCCGTGCACTCCGTGCTGTGGCTGATCCTGGCCTTTTTCTCGGCGGCCGGCCTGTTCGTGCTGATGGGCGCCGAGTTTCTGGCCATGCTGCTGGTCGTGGTCTACGTCGGCGCCGTCGCCGTGCTGTTCCTGTTCGTGGTCATGATGCTGGACGTCGACTTCGTGCGTCTGCGTGAGGGCTATGCGCGCTATCTGCCGCTCGCCGCCATCGTCGCCGGTGTCCTGCTGGCCGAGATGATCATGATCACCCTGGCGGTCGTGCAGGGCGGGGTGGCCGCAGATGCCACCGTGCCGGCGGTCGCTACGGCCGACCGGACCAATATCGAGGCGATCGGTCGTGTGCTCTACACCGACTATGTCTACTTCTTCCAGGCGGCGGGGATTGTGCTGCTGGTGGCCATGATCGGCGCCATCACCCTGACGCTGCGCCACAAGCCGGGCATCAAGCGTCAGAAGGTCGCCCAGCAGGTCGGTCGCGAAGCGGGCAAGGCCATGGAGGTCAAGTCGATCCCGACCGGCCAGGGCGTTTCCTCCGAGGAGCTTTCCTGATGGACATCACCCTGTCCCACTATCTGGCCGTGGGGGCCATGCTGTTCACCATTGGGGTGTTCGGCATCTTCGTGAACCGCAAGAACGTCATCATCATCCTGATGTCGATCGAGCTGATCCTGCTGGCCGTGAATATCAATTTCGTCGCCTTCTCGACCCATCTGAACGATGTGGCCGGGCAGATCATGGCGATGTTCGTGCTGACCGTCGCGGCGGCTGAGGCGGCGGTCGGACTGGCCATTCTGGTGACCTTCTTCCGTAACCGCGGCGACATCGCCGTGGACGACGCTTCCGTGATGAAGGGCTGATCGACGTGAGCTTCGAAACCCTGATCACTCTGGGGATTTTTGCCCCGCTGCTCGGTGCGGCGATCGCGGGCCTGAGCGGGCGCCGGATCGGCAACCTTGCGTCCCAGAGCGTTACCACCGGCCTTCTGTTCTTTGCCTGTGCCGTGGCCTGGACGGTCTTTGCCCGTCACACCTGGGGCGGCATGGACGCCTTCACCATCGAGCTTCTGCCCTTCATCAATGTCGGGGACTTCCAGTCGGTCTGGTCGATCCGCATCGATGCCCTGTCGGCCGTGATGCTGATCGTGGTGACGACGGTGTCGTCGCTCGTGCACCTCTATTCCTGGGGCTATATGGCCGAGGACCCCGACAAGCCGCGGTTCTTCGCCTATCTGTCGCTGTTCACCTTCGCCATGCTGGCGCTGGTCACCGCCGCCGACTTCATGCAGCTGTTCTTTGGCTGGGAAGGGGTGGGGCTGGCGTCCTATCTGCTGATCGGCTTCTGGTACAAGAAGCCCACGGCCTCGGCGGCCGCCATCAAGGCGTTCGTCGTCAACCGCGTCGGCGACTTCGGCTTTGCCCTGGGCATCATCACCATCTTCTGGATGTTCGGCACGATCCAGTTCGCCGAGCTGTTCCCGATGATTGCGGACCGCGCGGGAACCGGCTGGAGCTTCCTCGGCCACGAGTGGTCGGCGCTGGATCTGGCGGGTGTGCTTCTGTTCATCGGCGCCATGGGCAAGTCGGCCCAGTTCTTCCTGCACACCTGGCTGCCCGACGCCATGGAGGGCCCGACCCCGGTCTCGGCCCTGATCCACGCGGCGACCATGGTCACCGCCGGCGTCTATATGGTCTGCCTGCTCAGCCCGATCTATGAATATGCCCCGGTCGCGGCCCAGATCATCGCAATCACGGGGGCGATCACGGCCCTGTTCGCGGCGACTGTCGGTCTGGCCCAGAACGACATCAAGCGGGTCATCGCCTATTCGACCTGTTCGCAGCTGGGCTACATGTTCTTTGCGGCGGGCATCGGCGCCTATCAGGCCGCCATGTTCCACCTGTTCACCCATGCCTTCTTCAAGGCCCTGCTGTTCCTGGGTGCCGGGTCGGTGATCCACGGCATGCACCACGAGCAGGACATGCGGAAGATGGGCGGTCTCGCCCGTCTGCTGCCCATCACCTACGGCGTCATGATGATCGGCACGATCGCTATCACCGGCCTGGGCATTCCCGAGCTGAAGTGGGGCTTCGCCGGCTTCTATTCCAAGGACTCGATCCTCGAGAGCGCCTTTGCCGCCGGGGCCGACAATCCGGTCGGCATGTTCGTCTTCTTCATCGGCCTGTTCGCTGCCGGGCTGACGGCCTACTATTCATGGCGTCTGGTGTTCATGACCTTCCACAACAAGCCGGCGTGGAAGGAAGAGGGCGCCCATCATGCAGACGACCACGCGACCGACGCCCAGCTGGAAACCCATTCCGAGCCGATCGCCGACGGTCACGCCCATGACGACCATGCCCATGACGATCACCATCATCACGGTCCGCTGAAGCCGCACGAGAGCCCCTGGGTCATGATCGTGCCGCTTCTGGTGCTGGCGGTCGGTGCCGTGGCTTCGGGCTTCACCTTCTACGACCAGTTCGTCGGCCATCACGAGCACGACTTCTGGCGCGGGGCCATCTTCAGCGGTCCGGACAATCATGTGATCCACGACAGCCACGAGGTCCCGACCTGGGTGCTGTGGGCGCCGCTGGTCGTGTCCGGTCTGGGGACCCTGATCGCCATCTATGTCTATGTGCTCAAGGAAGGGCTCGGCCGCCGTATGGCCGAGCGCGGCGGACCGCTGCACACCTTCTTCTACAACAAGTGGTTCTTCGACGAGCTGTACGACTTCGTCTTCGTGAAGGGGGCGAGGGCGATCGGCGATCTGTTCTGGAAGATCGGCGACGTGAAGATCATCGACGGGCTGGGCCCGAACGGGGCCGCCTGGGCCTCGCTGAAATCCGCGGCGCGACTGTCGAAAATCCAGTCGGGCTACGTCTATCACTATGCGTTCGTGATGCTGCTGGGCGTGGCCGGTCTGCTCGCCTTCGCCATCGCCACCTGGGGGGGCTGATCGCGTGTCCCTGTTGATGTCTCACATCCTGAGCCTCGTCACCTTCCTGCCGCTCGTCGGGGCTGGCGTACTGTTGGCCGTGCGCCTTCTGGGCAAGTCGGACGCCTCGGTCGCGCCAGCCGCGCGTCGGATCGCCTTCACCACGACGCTGATCACCCTGGCGGTGTCGATCCTGCTGGTGGCGCGCTTCGATGCCTCGAACGCTGCCTATCAGTTCGTCGAACACTATCAGTGGTTTGCGGGCGCCGCCTATCACATGGGCGTGGACGGGATCTCGATCCTGTTCGTCCTGCTGACGGCCTTCCTGCTGCCGCTGTGCATCCTGGCCAGCTGGACGACCATCAAGGAGCGGGTGGCGGACTACATGATCGCCTTCCTGGTGCTCGAGACGCTGGTGATCGGCGTCTTCACCTCGCTGGACCTGTTCCTGTTCTACATCTTCTTCGAGGGCACCCTGGTCCCGATGTTCCTGATCATCGGCATCTGGGGCGGACAGAACCGCATCTATGCGGCCTACAAATTCTTCCTCTACACCCTGCTGGGGTCGGTGCTGATGCTGCTGGCCATGCTGTGGATGGCGGCGGAAGCGGGCACGACCTCGATCCCGCTGCTCAAGGAGTATGCGTTCAGCGAGGGCGTGCAGCCGCTGCTGTGGCTGGCCTTCTTCGCCTCGTTCGCGGTCAAGATGCCGATGTGGCCGGTCCACACCTGGCTGCCCGACGCCCACGTGCAGGCGCCGACGGCCGGTTCGGTTATCCTGGCGGGCATTCTGCTGAAGCTGGGCGGTTACGGCTTCCTGCTGTTCAACCTGCCGATGTTCCCGCAGGCCTCGGAAATGTTCCGTCCGCTGGTGTTCGCCCTGTCTGCCATCGCCATCGTCTACACCTCGCTGGTCGCCTTCCGTCAGACCGACATCAAGAAGCTGATCGCCTATTCGTCGGTCGCCCACATGGGCTTTGTCACCATGGGCATCTTCGCCGGCAATGATCAGGGCGTGCAGGGCGCGGTCTTCCAGATGCTGAGCCACGGCCTGATCTCGGGCGCGCTCTTCCTCTGCGTCGGCGTGGTCTATGACCGGATGCACACCCGTGAGATCGCCTTCTACGGCGGGCTGACGTCGAAGATGCCGTGGTTCGCGGCCATCTTCCTGATGTTCACCATGGCCAATGTCGGCCTGCCGGGCACCTCGGGCTTCATTGGCGAAATCCTGACCCTGACGGCGGTCTATGAGGTATCGACCTGGACGGCGTTGTTTGCGGCTTCGGGCGTGATCTTCTCGGCCGTCTATGCGCTGACCCTGTACCGCAACGTCATGTTCGGTGAGATCACCAACCCGGCGCTCAAGGCCATCACCGACATCGACCGGCGCGAGCTGATCGTCTTCGTGCCCCTGATCGTGGGGACCCTGTGGCTGGGCGTCTATCCGGCGGCTGTGCTTGACCTGACCTCGACCTCCGTCGAGGCCCTGACTGCCGGCTTCCGTGCCGCGATCGGTGGATGAGATCCGATATGCCTGACCTGTCCTCCGCCCTGAACCTCGCCGCCTCTGAAGTGACCCTCGCCGTGGGGGCCATGGTGCTGCTGCTGCTCGGCGCCTTCATGGGCGAGAAGTCGACCCGACTGATCTCGATCCTGTCGGTGGCCCTGCTGGTTGCGGCCTCGGCGCTGGCGATCAATGCCCCGCTGGGCCAGGCCTTCAACGGCGCCTTCGTTGCCGATCCGCTGGCGGTCTATGGCAAGGTGGCCATCTATCTGCTCAGCGCGGTGGCCGTGGTGCTGGGTGACGGCTGGATGGCGCGCACGCGCATCGCCCGGTTCGAATATCCGGTCCTGATCGTGCTGGCCTCGGTCGGTATGGCGATGATGGTGTCGTCGGGGGATCTGATCTCCCTCTATGTCGGGATCGAGCTGCACTCGCTGGCCCTCTATGTCCTGGCCGCCTTCCACCGCGACGACCTCAAGGCCTCCGAGGCGGGGCTGAAGTATTTCGTGCTGGGCGCGCTGTCGTCGGGCCTGCTGCTGTATGGCGCCAGCCTGATCTATGGCTTCTCGGGCTCGATGCGGTTCGAGGATATCGCTCAGTCGGCGCGTTCGGTGGCCGACGGCGGCTCTGCCGGTCTGATCTTCGGCCTCGTCTTCCTGATCTGTGGTCTGGCGTTCAAGGTTTCGGCGGCGCCGTTCCACATGTGGACGCCCGACGTCTATGAGGGCGCGCCGACGCCGGTCGTGGCCCTGTTCTCGACCGCGCCCAAAATGGCCGCCATGGTGCTGGTCGCCCGGGTGCTGAGCGAGGGCTTTGGCGCCATCCACGACCAGTGGGCCCAGGTGCTGGTCCTGATCTGTCTGGCATCGTTTGTGGTGGGCGCCATCGGCGGCCTGGCCCAGCGCGATCTTCAGCGGCTGCTGGCCTATTCCTCGATCGCCAACATCGGCTACGCCCTGCTGGGCATTGTTGCGGGCACCGAGGCGGGCCTGCAGGCCATGCTGATGTTCATGACCCTGTATGTGATCGACCAGATCGGCTTCTTTGCCGTGCTGCTGTCGCTGTCGCGCGGGGGCAAGCCGATCCGCCGGATCGCCGATCTGGCCGGGCTGAAGAAGACGCGACCGCTGACGACCGTGGTCCTGACCATCCTGTCGCTGTCGGTGCTGGGTATGCCGCCGTTCTCGGGCTTCTGGGGCAAATACTATGTGTTCGGGGCTGCGGCCGACGCCGGCTACTGGATGGTGGCAGCAGCGGGTCTGGTGGCCTCGGTTGTGGCGGCCTTCTACTATCTGCGGATCATCAAGCTGATGTGGTTCGACCCGCCGATTGATGAGCAGGCGACCGACGCCCAGCCGATCGAGGCGCGCACCCTGGCCCTGGCCTCGGCGGCGTTCGCCTTCCCGGTGGTGATCATCGGTCTGACCTGGCTGGAGCCGCTGACCGCCATCGCCGCATCCGGTTTCGGAGCCGGGTAGGGCGGTGTCGCCCGCCGAACTGCTGATTCTCGACGAGATCGACTCCACCAATGCCGAGGCCCGGCGACTGGCAGAGGCCGGGCACACCGGGCCGATCTGGATCGCCGCACGGCGCCAGAACGCGGGTCGCGGACGACGCGGCCGGGCCTGGTCCAGCCAGACCGGCAATCTGGCCGCCACCCATCTTTCGGTGACCCACCGCCCCCCGGCGGAGGCGGCGCAAACCGGCTTTATCGCCGCGCTGGCGGTGGCCGATCTGCTGGACCATTACGTCCCACCTGCCTGCGTGACGATCAAATGGCCCAACGACGTGCTGGTCGAGGGGCGAAAGATCTCGGGCATCCTCGTCGAGTCGGGGCCCGCGCCGTCCGGTGGCCTGTGGCTGGCCGTCGGCATCGGCGTAAACCTTGCCCATGCGCCGGACGACGTAGAGCGCCCGGCCACCGCCGTCGCCCAGCATCTGGCCGAGGGGGTCCTGCGTCCGCCGACGCTGGAGGCGGCCCTGCCGGTCCTGGCCGAGGCCTGGGCGGGGTGGACCACGCGGCGCGAGGCTTTGGGGTTCGAGGTGATCCGCGATGCCTGGACCCGGCGCGCCCATGGCCTGAACGCCCCGGCTGTCGCCCGGCTGGGACATGAGACCGTCGAGGGTGTGGCCGAAGGTCTCGCCGATGACGGCGCGCTGCGTCTGAGGCTGGCCGATGGCTCACTTCGGCTTATATCCGCAGGCGACGTCTTTTTTGGAGAAAGCGCCTGATGCTGCTGGCGATCGAACAGGGCAACACCAACACGCTGTTCGCCGTGCATGATGGCGAGCGCTGGATTGCCCAATGGCGCACGGCCACCGCCGCCAGCCGCACAGCCGACGAATACGCCGTCTGGTTGACCCAGCTGCTGTCGATGCGCGGGCTGGACCTGAAGGCGCTGCACAGCTGCATCATCTCCAGTGTCGTGCCGCAGTCGATCTTCAATCTGAGGAATCTGTCGCGACGCTATCTCGACGTCGAGCCCATGGTCATCGGCCAGAACGTCGACCTGGGGATGCAGGCACGCATCGAAAAGCCGTCGGAGGCCGGGGCCGACCGGCTGGTCAACGCCATTGGCGCGCATCTGAAATACCCCGGCGATCTGATCGTGATTGATTCCGGTACCGCCACCACCTTTGACGTGATCGCAGCGGACGGCGCGTTCGAGGGTGGGGTGATCGCGCCCGGCATCAATCTCTCGCTGCAGGCGCTGCACGAGGCGGCCGCCATGCTGCCGCGCATCGCCATCCAGCGCCCGGATCGCGTGATCGGCAAGGACACGGTGACCAATATGCAGGCGGGCGTGTTCTGGGGCTATATCTCGCTGATCGAGGGTCTGGTCGAGCGTATCAAGGCCGAGTGGGGCAAGCCCATGACGGTCATCGGCACCGGGGGCGTCGCCTCCCTGTTCGAAGGCGCGACCGACCACATCGACCATTTCGATCCTGACCTTACTCTTCGCGGCCTGCTGGACGTCTGGCGTCGCAACTCCGGAAAGACGGCATGAGCAAATCCAAAACCGACGAACTGGTCTTCCTGCCGCTGGGCGGGTCGAACGAGATCGGCATGAACCTGAACGCCTACGGCTTCGGTCCGGCGAACGATCGCAAGTGGATCCTGGTCGATGTCGGGGTGACCTTCGGCGATCACACCACGCCGGGCGTCGATGTGATCGTCCCGGATCCGACCTTCCTTGAGGGCGAGACCATCCTCGGCATCGTGCTGACCCATGCGCACGAGGACCATATCGGGGCGCTGGGCTGGCTGTGGCCGCGTCTGAAGGCGCCCCTCTATGCGACGCCGTTCACCGCCTATCTGATCCGGGAGAAGCTGCGCGACGCGGGCCTCGGCGACCGGGTGAAGATCCATGAGGTGCCGCTGGGCGGGACCATCGACCTGGACCCCTTCCACATCGAGATGGTGACCATTACCCACTCGACCGCCGAGCCGAACGGCCTGGCCATCACCACCCCGCTGGGGCTGGTGCTGCATACCGGTGACTGGAAGATCGACAACGACCCGGTCGTTGGCGAACGCACCGATATCGAGACGATTCGCCGTCTGGGTGACGAGGGCATCCTCGCCATGGTGTGCGACTCCACCAATGTGTTCGTTGAGGGCACAGCAGGGTCCGAGGGCGAGGTCCGCGACGCCCTGGCCGAACTGATCGGCAGCCTGTCGGGCCGGATTGCGGTGGGTTGTTTCGCCTCGAACGTCGCGCGTCTGGACAGCGTGGTCCGCGCCGCAGAGGCCGCAGGCCGCCGCGTAGCTCTGGCCGGACGGTCGATGCACCGGATCACGGCAGCGGCCAAGTCGGTCGGCATGCTGTCGGACATCAAGCCCTTCCTGAGCGAGGAAGAAGCCCGGCGCTGGCCTGCGGATCAACTGCTGTACCTCTGCACCGGCAGTCAGGGCGAATCGCGCGCCGCCCTCTCGCGCGTGGCCGAGGGCAATCACCCCTTCATCAAGCTGGGCAAGGGCGATCACTGCATCTTTTCGTCGCGCATGATCCCCGGTAACGAGCTGGCCATCGGCCGCCTGCAGGATGCCCTGTCTGAGCGTGGCGTGCGCATCTACACCGACCGGGATCATCCGGGGATCCACGTGTCGGGCCACCCGTGCCGCGACGAACTGCGCCAGATGTATCAGTGGGCGCGTCCGCAGATCGCCATCCCGACCCATGGCATGCGCCGCCACATCGCCGAGCACGCCCTGCTGGCCAAGGAAATGCAGGTGCCGGAGACCGTGACCCCGCGCAACGGCGACATGGTCCGTCTGGCCCCCGGACCGGCAGCGATCATCGACGAAGTGCCCTCGGGCCGTCTGTTCGTCGACGGCGGCATGCTGGTCGAGGAAATGGGCGAGGCCCTGCGCGAACGCCGCCATGCGGCGTCGAACGGCCTGATCCTGGTCAGCTTCGCGCTGGACCGGCGGGGCAAGCTGGCCTCGAGCATCGATGTGCGCGGCATTGGCCTGCCGGGCGACGAGGATCAGCCGCTGGGCGATCTGCTGGACGAACTGGCCGAGCGGGCCGAGGATGCGGTTCGCAAGCTGAAAGGCGAGGCGCTGGAGGACGAAATGGTCATCGAACAGGCTGTGGCCCGCACCCTCAAGAAGGCCAGCCAGGGCATCTGGGATCGCCGTCCCATCGTTGAAACCATTGTGCTGAGGGTGTGAGCATGATCGGTCGTCTGAACCACGTCGGCGTTGCCACGCCGTCGATTGAAGCCAGTGTCGCCATCTACCGCGACCTGCTGGGCGCGACGAAGGCGCATGCGCCGTTTGACCTCCCGGCGCAGGGCGTAAGGGTCTGCTTCGTCGACCTGCCCAACAGCCAGATCGAGCTGATCGAGCCGCTGGGAGACGACAGCCCGATCCATGGATTTCTGGCCAAGAACCCCAAGGGCGGCCAGCACCACGTCTGTTTCGAGGTCGAGGACATTCTGGCCGCGCGCGACGCGCTTCGGGCCAAGGGGGCGACCATCCTCGGCACGGGCGAGCCGCGCATCGGGGCCCATGGGACGCCCATCCTGTTCGTCCACCCGAAGGACATGGGCGGTGTTCTGGTTGAACTGATGGAAACGCCGAAAGACGGAGCACACTGATGCCGATCGGTCCGATCACCATGTTTGCCATCTATGTCATCTGCTGGTGGGTGGCGCTGTTCACCATCCTGCCGCTGGGCATGAACCAGCAGGATCAGGCTCCGCCGACCGACGGGGCCCAGTGGGGCGCGCCGGACAAACCGAACCTCAAGAAGAAGTTCATCACCACCACCTGGGTGGGCGCTATCCTGTGGGCCGTGATCATGGCCGTGATCTTTCTGGGCCTGATCCCCATCCCGGAAGTCAGCGCGACCTAAGCTTGGCCACAGACTGGTCTAGCTTTTGGACCAACGTCCCGGCTAAAGCACAGCGAGACCCTGCTGCTTCATCCTGGATGTGCCCATGCGCCTGTCGCGCTATTTCCTGCCCACGCTGAAAGAGGCGCCCGCCGACGCCCAGATCGTCTCGCATCAGCTGATGCTGAGGGCGGGTCTGATCCGTCAGGAAGCGGCCGGCATCTATGCCTGGCTGCCGCTGGGCCTGCGCGTCCTGCGCCGGATCGAGCAGATCGTGCGCGAGGAACAGGAGCGGGCAGGGGCCGTCGAGCTGCTGATGCCGACCCTGCAGCTGGCCGACCTGTGGCGCGAGTCGGGCCGCTATGACGCCTATGGTCCCGAGATGCTGCGCATCAAGGACCGGCACGAGCGCGAGCTGCTGTACGGCCCGACCAATGAGGAGATGATCACCGACATCTTCCGGGCCTATGTGAAAAGCTACAAATCCCTGCCGCTGAACCTGTTTCACATCCAGTGGAAGTTCCGCGACGAGCGGCGCCCCCGCTTCGGCGTGATGCGCGGTCGCGAATTCCTGATGAAGGATGCCTATTCCTTCGATCTGGACGAGGCCTCGGCCCGCAAGGCCTACAACCGCATGTTCGTGGCCTATCTGAACACCTTTGCCCGCATGGGGCTGAAGGCCGTGCCCATGCGCGCGGATACCGGCCCGATCGGTGGCGACCTGAGCCACGAGTTCATCGTTCTGGCAGAAACCGGCGAAAGCCAGGTGTTCTGCGACCGCAAGCTGGTCGAGATGCCGGCCCCGGGCGGGGAGGTCGACTGGAACGACCTGCAGTCCATCGTTGACGAGCGCACCGCCCTCTATGCGGCCACCGAAGAGATGCACGAGGCCCCGCGCTTCGAGGCCGAGACCCCCGAAGGCGACCGCCTGACCGCGCGCGGCATCGAGGTCGGCCACATCTTCTACTTCGGCACCAAATATTCGACGCCGATGAAGGCGCGCGTGCAGGGCCCGGACGGGCGCGACGCAGATGTGCACATGGGCAGCTATGGCGTCGGTGTATCGCGTCTGCTGGGTGCCATCATCGAGGCCAGCCATGACGCCTCCGGCATCATCTGGCCCGACGCTGTGGCGCCGTTTGATGTCGTCGTGATCAACCTGCGGGCCAGCGACGAGGGCGTCTGCAATGCCTGCGAGGAGGCGGTCAATCGTCTGGAAGCGCTGGGCAAGGACGTGCTGTACGACGACACCGACGAGCGCCCGGGCGGCAAGTTCGCCACGGCCGACCTGATCGGTATTCCCTGGCAGCTGACCATCGGACCCAAGGGTGTGGCCGAGGGGGTCGTCGAGCTGAAGCGTCGCGCGACCGGCGAAAAGCTGAGTGTGCCGCTGGATGAGGCCATCGCCCGGCTGACCGCATGACCGATACCGCCGAGAAGACCCCCAAGCCCGCCGGGCCTTTCTCCGCCTGGGAGATCGGACTGGCGCTGCGTTACCTGCGGGCCAAGCGCAAGGAGGGCGGCATCGCCCTGATCGCCATCATCTCCTATGTCGCCGTGGCCCTGGCGGTCATGGCGCTGATCGTGGTGATGAGCATCATGGCCGGCTTCCGCGCCGAGTTGCTCAGCCGGATGCTGTCGTTCGATGGCCATATGTATGTTCAGGGTCAGGTCCTGAACGATCCGGAGCGCGATCTGGCGCTTGAGCGCCTGCGCGAGATCCCCGGGGTCATCAGCGTCACGCCGCTGGTTCAGTCGCCCGCCATGTTCCAGGCGTCGGGCCGGGCGACCGGGGGGCTGGTGCGCGGCATCCGGCCCGAGGACCTGACCTCGATGACCTATGTCTATGACAGCCTGTCCCAGACGGCGCGCGACATGTTCGGCAAGGGCGACTACGGCGGCGACTATGTGCTGATCGGCAAGGCCCTGTCCGAGGAACTCGGCATCGGGGTCGGGTCGCCCATCACCCTCTATTCCCCGACAGGGGCCGACAGCGCCTTTGGCAATCTGGGGGGGCTGTCCAAGACCTATGTGGTCGGCGGCATCTTCAGCTCGGGCACGGCGGACTACGACCGGGCCTTCGTCTTCATGCCGCTGGAGCAGGCGCAACTGTTCTTCGGCAAGGAGGGCCTGTGGGACGTCATCGAGATGAAGACGACCGAGCCCGACCGGGTCGAGACCCTGAGAGAGCCTGTCAGGACAGCGGTCGGTGACGGCAATCTGGTCAGCGACTGGCGCGACCGGCTGGCCGCCTTCTGGGGCGCGCTCAAGGTCGAGCGCGTGGCCATGAGCATCATCCTGGGCCTCGTCGTGGCGATCGCCGCGCTCAACATCATTTCCGGCATCGTCATGCTGGTGAAGAACAAGACCCGCGACATCGCCATCCTCCGAACCGTGGGGGCCAGCCAGTTCTCCATGCTGCGGATATTCTTCGTCTCCGGTGCCGCCATCGGTATCGCCGGCACGGTCACGGGTCTGGTGCTGGGCCTGCTGTTCTGCCTCAACATCGGCGCCATCCAGCATTTCCTGGAGTGGGTGTTCCAGACCGAACTGTTCAACGCCGACGTCTATATGCTGGACGCGGTGCCGGCGCTTGTGGACCCCATGGACGTGTTCTGGGTGGCGATGTGGTCCTTCTTCATGAGCTGTGTGGCCGGGCTGATCCCGTCCTGGCAGGCTGCCAAGCTCGATCCGGTGGAGGCCCTTCGCTATGAATAGTGTCGCCCCCGCCGTGCTGTCCGTGCATGACCTGACCCGCACCTATGACACCGCCGCCGGCGGCCTGACGGTGCTGCGCGGCGTCAATCTGGATGTCCGGCCCGGAGAGATCGTCGGCCTGATCGGGCCGTCCGGTTCGGGCAAGTCCAGCCTGCTGCATGCGGCGGGCCTGCTGGAGCATCCCACCTCGGGCGAGGTCCGCATCGACGGGGAGGCGGTCGGTGACCTGCCCGAGCGGGCGCGCACCCACATCCGTCTGGCACGGATCGGTTTCGTCTATCAATTCCACCATCTGCTGCCGGAATTTGATGCCCGCGATAACGTGGCCCTGCCGCTCCGTATCGCGGGGCACGGGCTCGGCGCGGCGCGCGCGCGGGCCGAGGAGTTGCTGGTCGCCCTGGGTCTGGCGGACCGGCTGACCCATCAGCCGTCGCAGCTGTCGGGGGGCGAACGTCAGCGCGTGGCCGTGGCCCGGGCCCTGGCCAACCGGCCGCGCCTGCTGCTGGCCGATGAGCCGACCGGCAACCTCGATCCGGCTACCAGCCAGACGGTGTTTGAGGCCCTGCACGATCTGGCCAAGAAGTCCGGCGTGGGGGCCCTGATCGCCACCCACAACATGGAACTGGCCGGCCATATGGACCGCGTCTTTGCGCTCAAGGACGGCCATCTGGAAGAACGGCCGGCGCAGAGCCAAGCCTACTGAGCACTCAGGGTCTGGGCAGAGGGCTCAGGTCCGCAAACGCCGGCGTGCCCTTCGTGGCCCGGGCCTGAATCGCGCCCAGGATGTCGGCCGTGTTCCAGATGGAGCCCTGCATGACGGCGGCCCATTCCAGGCCGTCGGCGACCGTGTGGTCGCGGGCATAGGTGATCGCCGCCTTCGAGCCCGAGATCGCGAGCGGGGCCTTGGCCGCAATGCCGTGAGCCATCTCCAGGGCGGCGGCCAGCACGGAGTCGGCATCCGGCAGCACTGCATTGACGAAGCCCAGGCGCTCGGCGCGGTCCGACGTCAGACTGGTGCCCAGATAGGCCAGTTCGCGGACCACGCCTTCGGGTAGCAGACGCGGCAGGCGTTGCAGGCTGCCGACATCGGCCATCATGCCGATGTTGATCTCCTCGATGCGGAAATACGCCCCCTCGGCGGCCAGCCGCAGGTCGCAGGCGGCGATCATATCCAGCCCCGCGCCGACGCAGGCCCCCTGAACCGCGGCGATCACCGGAAAGCGCACCCGCTCCAGCACCGACAGGGCGTCCTGCAGGTCGCGCGCCGCCTGATGGAAGGCCTGACGCTCGGCGGCGGTATCGGTGCCGAGGATGGCGCCGTCCGAGAAGACCGAGATGTCCATCCCGGCGCAGAAATTCCGTCCCTCGCCCGACAGGACCAGCGCCCGCACATCGCCACCGGCGTCCAGATCCTTCAGCGCCGGACCGAGCCCCCTCCAGAAGCGCATGTCGAGCGCATTGGACGCTTCCGGGCGTGACAGTCGCAGATGGGCCACGGCGCCGTCGCGGGTGATCCGGAAGGGAAGGGAGTCGGTCATGTCGCGGGCCATCGTTATTTCAGGTCATCCCATGCTATCGGTTTTCCATCGAAATGCACTGGAGGACCGCGCCGATGTCGCTCAACGGGAAAACGCTCTTCATCACGGGGGCCAGCCGGGGGATCGGGCTGGCGATCGGCCTGCGCGCGGCCAGGGACGGCGCCAATATCGTGATCGCCGCCAAGACCGCCGAGGCGCACAAACACCTGCCCGGCACCATCTATTCCGCCGCCGAAGAGATCGAGGCCGCGGGGGGTAAGGCCCTGCCGCTGGTCGTGGACGTCCGCAGCGAGGAATCGGTCATGGCGGCGGTCGAGGCCACGGTCGAACGGTTCGGCGGCATCGACATCTGCGTCAACAATGCCTCGGCCATCCAGCTGACCGGCACCCTGGCCACCGACATGAAGCGCTATGACCTGATGCATCAGGTCAACGGGCGGGGGACGTTTCTGGTCTCCAAGGCCTGCATCCCGCATCTGAAGCAGGCGGCCAATCCGCATGTTCTGGCCCTGTCACCGCCGCTGGACCTGTCGCCCCACTGGTTCGGCTCGCACGTCGCCTATTCGATGGCCAAGTACAATATGAGCCTGGCGATGCTGGGCATGGCCGAGGAGTTCAAGGGTGACGGTATCGCCTTCAACGCCCTGTGGCCCCGCACGGCCGTCGCGACTGCGGCCATCGAGTTTGCCCTGACGGGCAAGGAGGGGCTGGCCCACTGTCGCACGCCGGACATTCTGGCCGATGCGGCCCACGCCCTCTTCTGCCTCCCCGCGCGCGAGAATACGGGCCGGTTCCTGATCGACGACAGCTTCCTTTACGAGCAGGGGGTGCGGGATTTCGACGTCTATCGCGTCGATCCGACCAAGCCGCTGATGCCGGACTTCTTCGTCCCGGCCGACAGCGTCCCGCCGCCCGGCGTCAAGATCGGCTGAGGCTCATTCGACCGCGGCATCGCCCCAGACCCGGCGCAGGGCCGGGCTGCGGCGACAGCCGATCCGGTAAGCTTCGTAGCGGGCGGGATTGCGCTGGGCGTAGTCCTGGTGCTCCCGGCCTGCGGGCCAGAAGCGGGCGGCGGCAATGACCGGCGTGGTGAAGCTCTGGCCCAGGGCGCGCTCGGCCGCTGCGCGCGAGGCATTGGCCGCCGGCCGCTGTGCCGCTGTGGCAAAGACGGCGGTCTCATAGCTGGGGCCGCGATCGCAGAAGGCGCCGCCGGGATCGGTGGGGTCGATGGTCCGCCAGAACCGGTCGACCAGAGCCCGGTAGCTGACGACGGTCGGGTCAAAGGTGACCTGGATCGCCTCCCGGTGGCCTGTGCCGCCCCGGACGACCTGGGCATAGGTCGGATTGGCGACGGTGCCCCCCGCGAAACCGGAGACCACGGACGATACCCCCCGGACGTTCTCGAACGCCTTTTCCGCCGACCAGAAACAGCCACCGGCAAAGACGGCGACCTGGCTGCCCGGAGGCGGGGCCTCGGCGGGTGCGGGCGGGGCGGGGCTGCAGGCGGCGATCAGGGCGGCGAGCGCAATCAGGAAACGGGTCATGACTCTGGATACGAGGCCCGAAGCCGAAAGGTTTCAAGCCCCGCCTGTTGACAGAGAACGGAAACAGAACATAGAACAGAAGCAGAACATCATCACGGAGGCTGATCATGGCGCGTTGGGTTCGGGAAATGTTGTCGCTGGCATCGTGCGGCGGCTTTGTCTGGATGGCCTGGCAGGCGGCCCTGCTGGCCTATTGATCCACCGAGCTGTTGCGCGGCTGGGGATGGATTGGAACGGCCGGGGTGTCTGAGGCCAGAATCCTTCCATAGTCATGCGCGTGTATGTGGGCCGCAGGGCAGGGAGACAGTCGGTGACAGAGGCGTTCGGCGACAGTTTCGTCCATCTGAGGGCCCGCTCCGCCTATTCCTTGCTGGAAGGGGCGATCAAGGCCTCGGCCCTTGGCAAGCTGGCCGCCGAGGCCCGGATGCCGGCGGTGGCCATCGCCGATCGTACCAATCTGTTCGGCGCCCTCGAGTTCAGCCAGGCGACCAAGGCCACGGGCGTGCAGCCCATTATCGGGTGCGCCCTGCCGACTACCGGCATCGGCGGGCAGCGGTCCGAGCGCTGGGCCCGTCTGCCGACCGTGGTCCTGCTGGTGCAGAGCGAGGTCGGTTGGCGCAACCTGTCCGCCCTGTCGTCGCTCGCTTACCTGGAAGCCGGTGATCTGGCCGAGCCCGGCGTGGCGTGGGAACGCGTCTGCGACCATGCGGAGGGTCTGATCCTGCTGTCGGGGGGACCGGACGGGCCGGTCGATCCGCTTTTTGTCCAGGGCCGGGATGCCGAGGCGCATGAGGCCCTGGCCGAGATGGCCCGGATGTTCGGCGACCGCTTCTATATCGAGCTGCAGCGCCACGATCTGGCGGAGGAACGCCAGGCAGAGGCCGGGCTGGTGGCCTGGGCCTACAAGTCCGACATCCCGCTGGTGGCCACCAATGACGTCTATTTCGTCCGGGCCGACCGGGCCAAGTCACACGACGCCCTGTTGTGCATCGCCGACGGCGCCTTCACCGGTCAGGATGATCGGCGGCGGGTGACATCGCACCACTGGTTCAAGTCGGCGTCCGACATGCGGACGCTGTTCGCGGACCTGCCCGAGGCCTGTGACAACACGCTGGAAATCGCAAAACGCTGCGCCTTCCTGGTGCCCACCCGCGCGCCGATCCTGCCCCGGTTCGATACCGGTGCGGGGCGCGACGAAGCCGACGAGCTGGCGTTTCAGGCGCGAGAGGGGCTCAAGGCGCGGCTGGCCGCCGTCGAGGCCGCCGCCCCGGAACAGGCCTATTGGGACCGGCTGGAGTTCGAGGTCGGCGTCATCCAGCAGATGGGGTTCCCCGGCTACTTCCTGATCGTGTCGGACTTCATCAAATGGGCCAAGCTGCAGGGCATTCCCGTCGGCCCGGGCCGGGGCTCCGGTGCCGGCTCCCTGGTCGCCTGGGCCCTGACGATCACCGACCTGGACCCCTTGCGGTTCGGCCTGCTGTTCGAGCGGTTCCTGAATCCGGAGCGGGTCTCCATGCCCGACTTCGATATCGACTTCTGTCAGGAGCGGCGGGAAGAGGTGATCGCCTATGTGCAGAAGCACTATGGCGAGGATCGCGTCGCCCAGATCATCACCTTCGGTACGCTTCAGGCCCGCGCCGTGCTGCGCGACGTCGGCCGGGTGCTGCAGATGCCGCTGGGCCAGGTCGACCGGCTGGCCAAGATGGTGCCGGCCAACCCCGCCAACCCCGTCACCCTGGCCCAGGCCATCGAGCTGGAACCGCGGCTGAAGCAGGCGCGGGACGACGAACCGGCGGTCGCGACCCTGCTGGCCACGGCGCTGGAGCTGGAAGGCCTGTACCGCAACGCCTCGACCCACGCGGCGGGCATCGTCATCGGCGACCGGCCTCTGGTCGAGCTGACCCCGCTCTACAAGGATCCCCGGTCCGACATCCCGGCCACCCAGTTCAACATGAAATGGGTCGAGCCCGCCGGTCTGGTGAAGTTCGACTTCCTCGGCCTGAAGACGCTGACCGTTCTGGACCGGGCGCACGGCTATCTGGAGCGGCGCGGCGCGGCGGTCGATTTCTCGCTGCTGCCGCTCGACGACAAGGCCACCTATGAGCTGATGGCGTCGGGCCAGACGGTCGGCGTGTTCCAGCTGGAATCCCAGGGCATGCGCGACACCCTGCGCAAGATGCGCTGCGAGTCGATTGAGGAGGTCACCGCCCTGATCTCGCTCTACCGGCCGGGGCCGATGGAGAACATCGACGTCTATATCGACCGCAAATTCGGCCGGGCCGAGGTCGATACCCTGCACCCCTCCCTCGCCGAGGTGCTGAAGGAAACCTACGGCGTCATCATCTACCAGGAACAGGTGATGAAGATCGCCCAGATCCTGGCGGGCTACAGTCTGGGGGAAGCCGACCTTCTTCGCCGCGCCATGGGCAAGAAGAAGAAGGAGGAGATGGATTTCCAGCGGGCGCGCTTCATTGCGGGCGCCTCGGAACGCGGCGTGCCGGAGGAGCAGTCGGGCGGCATCTTCGATCTGGTGGCCAAATTCGCCGGCTATGGCTTCAACAAGTCGCACGCCGCCGCCTATGCGATGATCAGCTACCAGACGGGCTGGTTGAAGGCGAACCACCCGGTCGAGTTCTTCGCCGCCTCCATGTCGCTGGACATCTCCAACACCGACAAGCTGGCTATCTTCTATCAGGACGCCCGCAAGGCCGGGGTGACCCTGATGGCGCCCGACATCAACCGCTCGTCAGCTGATTTTGACGTGGCGTACGACGATCAGGGCAAGGGCGCGGTCCTGTATGCCCTCGGCGCCATCCGCAACGTCGGGCTCGAGGCCATGCGCCATGTGGTTCAGGTGCGCGAGGAGGGGGGGCGCTTTGCCGACCTGTTCGACTTCCTCGAGCGGGTTGACCCCCGGGCCGTCAACAAGAGGGCGTTGGAGGGGCTGGCCAAGGCCGGGGCGCTGGACAGCCTGCACCCGAACCGGCGCCAGATCATCGACCAGGCCGATACCCTGATGGCCTATTGCCAGAGCGTGGCCGCCGAGCGGGCCTCGTCGCAGGTCAGTCTGTTCGGTGCCGATCAGGCCCACGCCGCGCGGCCGCGGCTGAGGTCTGTGGAACCCTGGGTTGGGCCGGAGCGGCTGGACCAGGAACTGGCGGCCGTCGGCTTCTATCTGTCGGGCCATCCGCTGGAGGATATGGAGGCCGCCCTGCGCCGCAAGCGGGTGACCTTCGCCGCCGAGGCCCTGTCGCTGGCCGAGGGCGGGCACGAGGCCTTCCTGATGGCCGGGGTGGTCCGTCGTCGTCAGGAGCGGACCAGCGCCAGGAGCGGCGAGAAATTCGCCTTCGTCAATTTCTCGGACCCGACGGGCGAGTTCGAATGCCTGTTCACGCCGGATGCGCTGCGTCGCTATCGCGATGTCCTGGAGGTGGGGGCTGCCCTGATGGTCAAGGTGCGGGCCAAGGCCAGCGATGGCGAGGTGCGCTTCTTCGGCGACGAGGCCAGCCGCATGGATACGGCCATCGAGCAATCGGATGTGAATCTGCGGGTCCATGTCTCCGGCCGGGGGTCGGACCCTGCCGCGCTCAAGGCCCGGCTGGATCGGTCGGCGCTGAAAGGCGGCGGACGCGGCGGCGAGGTCAGCCTGATCGCCACCCTGGAGGGCCGCCGCGAGGTCGAGGTGAAACTGCCCGGACGCTACCGGCTGGATGCGGCCCTGCGCGGGGCGCTGAAAACGGTGCCGGGTGTGGTGCTGCTGGAGGAGGCCTGATGACCGAGACGACGACCCACAAGGGGTCCTGCCACTGCGGCGCGGTGGCCTTTGAAGCCGACATGGACCTGTCGGGCGTGATCGAGTGCAACTGCACCCACTGTTATCGCAAGGGGCTGATGCTGGGCTTCGTCGCGCCCGATGCGTTTCGCCTGATCCGGGGCGAGGACCGGTTGAGCGAATATCTGTTCAACCGCCATGTCATCAGCCACCGGTTCTGCCGGGTCTGCGGCGTCGAGCCCTTCGGGGCCGGCAAGGCGCCCGATGGCCGCGACATGATCGCGGTCAATGTCCGCACCCTCGATGACGTCGAGCCGTGGGCCATCGAGACGATCCGCTTTGACGGGCTGAACAAGGTCTGAGGGCCCAGGCTCACGGGGTCGGCGGAGTCACCGACAGCAACCGGCCATAGGAGTCGGTCAGGCTTGGGTAGGTGGGTACAAACATGACCACAGCGGTTCCCCCACCATTCGTGACCGGTGCCTTGATCTCGAAATGCAGATGGATGGTGGTCGCGTTGCCGCCAAAGTCGTTGGACACCTGCCCCAGTCGCTGGCCCCGCGTCACTGTCCGCGAGGCCAGATCAGGAAAGAGGGCGTGAACCCCGGCCATGTCCATATGGAGGAATCGATAGATGCGCCCTGAATGCCCCAGCAGCGTCACCGTATAGCTGCCGATGGATGTGATGGTGCCGGCCTCGGGGGCGACGACCCAATGGACCTTTTTCACGCAGGTGGCGGGGCGAATGTCCTGACCCTGATGGCCGCGTCCCGCCGGGCAAAGGCCATTGTCCCACGATCGGGTCTCACAGAAATTGTCGCGCCAGGGATAGCTGTAGTTGCGATCGTCACACTGGCCACCCGGGCCGGGCGCCAGATAGCCGCCGTAGCCATAGACCTGGGAGTTGGCGAAGGCCGGAGCCGCCTCCATCGGAAAACGCATGCCGGGCGCCCACACGGTCGGATCGGTCGCGCCCGACCCCGACCCCGGCGCCAGTGCACCCGGCGGCTCGTGCGGCCAGCTGACGGGTTCCGGGGCGGGGGGCTCCGGCTCCGGTTCGGGCTCGGGGACGGGGTCAGGCGCGTCCGCGTCGGCCGGGACCTCCGACTCCTCGGCCGCGTCGGGCGAGCCCGCAGAGGGCGCACTGCACCCCTTGGGTGAGCAGGCGGTGAGGGAGAGCAGCAAGGCGATCAGAGCCAGACGGCTCGGACTTGCGCGGCTCACTGCCCACCTCCGCCGATCAACCGCAGCTCTGCGGCGAAGGCCAAGGCTTCGGCCGGCGTGCATCCGGGAGATCCGGGCCCCTCGCATATGAAGCTGACGTTATAGGCCGCGCCGAACCGGCTGAAGGCGACGTCCGTCCCGTATTCGGTCGGTTCGATCTGCATATCGCTCATCCCCGCTGCCTGGGCCTGACGGAGGGCGGCCGTCGGAACGACGCTTCGGCGTCGCGCCGACGTGGGCGCCGACGTCGCCGGGGGAGCGGGCCTCGTCGTCGCGGGAGCGGAAGACTGAAAGGCGCGCGTTGTGCCGTAAATCTCAATGACCTGGCCATCCCGCTCGACGACCAGCATGTAATGCCGATCCCCCGAGACAAAAAAGGCTGTGGTCATAAGGGCTGGATCAATGGGGCCTAGGACCGGTACGGTCGAGGCGTTGATCTGGGCCAGCATCGTCCGGGTGCGAGGATCCTGCGTCATGCCACGGCGCAGCCGGTCGGTTACCGGATCCTTCAGGGCCGCATCGCGCGCGGCAGCCTGTTCGCGGGTGGGGGTCAGCAACACGGCTGTGGGGACGGGGCCCGTCGCTGTTCCGGCGTCGTTACGCACCTGGGTCCACGCCACCATACCCAGTGTCAGGGCCGTCCCGGTCGCCAGGACCGCGATCAGCATGGGTCGTTTCATCGCCGCCTCCCGATCGAGCGGCTATCCTAGCATAGAGCGAACGGCGTTACGAGACATGCCGCGCTTGCCCTTTCCCGTGATCTCGCCTATATGCCCGCGCACTTCACACGCAGGCGTGGCGCGTTCCGGGGAGACATCCCGGTCGAGCCGTTCCGAGGGACCCGTCGGTCCTTTTCACCGTCTGCGGCGGATTGAATCGGAAAAAGGACTACACGATCATGGCTCTGCCTGAATTCTCGATGCGTACCCTGCTGGAAGCGGGCGCCCACTTCGGCCACCAGACCCACCGCTGGAACCCGAAGATGGAGCGCTACATCTTCGGCTCGCGCTCCAACATCCACATCATCGACCTGTCGCAGTCGATCCCGCTGCTGCATCAGGCGCTGGTCGCCGTGCGCGACGTGGCGGCCAAGGGCGGCCGCGTGCTGTTCGTCGGCACCAAGCGTCAGGCGTCGGACCCGGTGGCCGAGGCCGCCAAGCGCTGCGCCCAGTACTATATGAACAACCGCTGGCTGGGTGGCACCCTGACCAACTGGAAGACCGTGTCCGGTTCGATCCAGCGCCTGCGTGAACTGGATTCCCTTCTGGAAACCGGCGGCGAAGGCCGTCAGAAGAAGGAACTGCTGACCCTGACGCGCGAACGCGACAAGCTGGAGCTGTCGCTGGGCGGCATCAAGGACATGGGCGGCCTGCCGGACATCATGTTCGTGATCGACACCAACAAGGAAGCGATCGCCATCCTGGAAGCGCGCAAGCTGAACATTCCGGTCATCGCCATCCTGGACACCAACTGCGATCCCGACGGCATCACCTATCCGATCCCGGGCAATGACGACGCCGCCCGCGCCATCCAGACCTATTGCGACCTGATCGCCGACGCGGTTCTGGACGGTCTGGCCGCCGGCCAGTCGGCCTCGGGTATCGACATCGGTGCTTCGGAAGCCCCCCCGGTCGAGCCGGCCCTGAAGGCCAAGGCCCCCAAGGCTGAAGCCGAGGCCGCGCCGGCCGACGCCGACGCGATCGCCGAGGAAATGATCGCCGCCGAAGAGGCCCCCGCCGCCGAAGCCGAAGCGCCCGCCGCCGAGGCTGCGCCGGAAGCTGCCGAGACGGACAAGGCCGAGGCCTGAAACCCGGCGGTTCACCGCGACCGCCAAACTGTTACGCGGCCGGGCTAAACCAGCCCGGCCGTTCCCGCATTACGAATATCAGGAGATTGAACATGGCCGAGATCACCGCTGCCCTCGTGAAGGAACTGCGCGAGCGTTCGGGCGTGGGCATGATGGACTGCAAAAAGGCCCTGCAGGAAACCGACGGTGACATCACCGCCGCCATCGACTGGCTGCGCGCCAAGGGCCTGTCCAAGGCCGCCAAGAAGGCCGACCGCGTCGCCGCTGAAGGCCTCGTGGCCGTCGCCACCCGTGAAGACGGCAAGGGTGACATCGGTGCCGCCATCGAATTCAATGCCGAGACCGACTTCGTCGCCCGCAACGACCTGTTCCAGGAGGCGGCCAAGTCGTTCGCCCAGCTGGGCCTCGAGCACCACACCGTGGAAGCCATCCACGGCGCCACGCTCGAGAACGGTTCGACCGTTCAGGACGAAGTGACCCGCCTGATCGCCACGATCGGCGAGAACATGCAGCTGCGCCGCGCCGCCCGCCTGTCGGTCGACGAAGGCGTCGTCGCCTCCTACGTCCACAATGCCGTGTCTCCGGGCGTCGGCCGCATCGGTGTGCTGGTGGCTCTGGAAGGCGCGGGCGACAAGACGACCCTGCGCGAGCTGGGCCGCAAGATCGCCATGCACGTCGCCGCCACGGCGCCGCTGTCGCTGAACACCGATGATCTGGATCCCGCCGCTATCGAGAAGGAACGCGCTGTCCTGACCGAGAAGGCCAAGGAAGAAGGTCGCCCGGAGAACATGATCGACAAGATCGTGTCCGGCCAGATCGCCAAGTTCCAGAAGGACGTCGTGCTGTCCAAGCAGCCCTTCGTCATGAACCCCGACGTGACGGTCGAGCAGCTGGTCGCCGACACGGCCAAGGAACTCGGCTCGTCCAACCTGAAGCTGGCCGGTTTCGTCCGCCTGGCCCTGGGTGAAGGCGTCGAAAAGGTCGAAGGACCGGACTTCGCTGCTGAAGTCGCCTCGATGACGGCCGGCTAAGGCTGCTTCCACCAAATACCGTTCCGATCTGTGATCGGAGCGTTGCATACGGGGGCGCGTTGGGCTTTGAAGGCCCACGCGCCCCTACTTTATGTCCGCTCGTTCGACGGGCGGTCCTCCACTGACGGAAATGACATGCCCAACCCCTCGTCCGGATATCGATACAAGCGCGTCCTGCTGAAGGTGTCGGGCGAGGTCCTGATGGGCGATCAGGGGTTCGGCATCGATATCGGGACCGTCGAATCGGTGGCCGAGGCGGTTGCCCGTGTGGCGCGTCAGGGCGTCGAAATCTGCCTGGTCATCGGCGGCGGGAACATCTTCCGGGGTGTGTCCAAGGCAGCGGCCGGCATGGAGCGCACCACGGCCGACTATATGGGCATGCTGGCGACCGTGATGAACGCGCTGGCCATGCAGGGCGCGCTCGAAAAGATGGGCGTGCAGACGCGCGTCCAGAGCGCCCTGACCATGAATGCGGTGGCCGAGCCCTATATTCGCCGCCGCGCGCTGCGGCACCTTGAGAAGGGCCGGGTCGTGATTTTTGCGGCCGGCGTCGGCGCCCCGTTCTTCACGACCGATTCGGGCGCCGCACTCCGCGCTGCCGAAATGGGCTGCGACGCCCTGCTGAAGGGCACGAGTGTTGACGGCGTCTACAGTGCCGATCCCAAGAAAGACCCTTCGGCCACCCGCTATGAGACCCTGACCTATCACGATGTGCTGGCCAAGGATCTGCGCGTCATGGATGCCTCGGCCGTCGCCCTGATGCGCGACAGCGGCATTCCGATTGTGGTCTTCTCGATCCGCGAGGACGACTCGCTCGAGAAGGTGCTGCGTGGGGAAGGTGCCTTCACCGTCATCCAGTCCGGCGCTAGAAGCGACGCCTGAACGAACAGCCACGAGAGCGAGACCGACATGGCAAAGCCCGATCTGAAAACCTATCGCGACCGCATGGACAAGGCGGTCAGCGCGCTCAAGGACGAGTTCGCGGGTCTGAGGACCGGCCGGGCCAACTCCGGCCTGCTGGATCCGGTTCAGGTCGAGGCCTATGGCTCGACCTCGCCCCTGAATGCGGTGGCCGCCATCAGCGTGCCCGAGCCGCGCATGATCACGGTCAATGTCTGGGACCGCGGCATGGTGGTGTCGGTCGAAAAGGCGATCCGGGCGGCGGGCCTTGGCCTCAATCCCATCGTCGATGGCCAGATGCTGCGTATCCCGGTGCCGCCGCTGACGGAAGAGCGTCGCAAGGACCTGGTCAAGCTGGCCGGCAAATATGCCGAACAACAGAAGATCGCCGTCCGCAACGTCCGTCGGGACGCCAACGACGACCTGAAGAAGGCGGAAAAGGCCAGCGACATCAGCCAGGATGAGCAGAAGAAGATGGAGGCCGAGGTCCAGAAGGACACGGATGCCGCCATCAAGCGCATCGACGAGATGATGAAGACCAAGGAAGTCGAGATCATGCAGGTGTGACGACGTCCGGGCCCCCCAACGCGTCAGAGCCTTCGCTTCCCCGGACCGATGCGGTCACGGGACCGGCCCACGTCGCCCTGATCATGGACGGCAACGGCCGCTGGGCTGAGGCGCGGGGCCTGCCGCGGGCCGTCGGTCATCGCGAGGGAGTCCAGGCGCTGAAACGCACGGTCCGGGGCGCCGCCGATCTGGGCATCCAGTGCCTGACCGTATTCGGTTTCTCGACCGAGAACTGGAAGCGCTCCGCCGAGGAGGTCTCCGACCTGATGGGGCTCGTACGGGCCTATGTCGGCAGTGATCTGGATCGGCTGAAGCGTGAAGGCGTACGCATCCATATTCTGGGGCGCCGGGAGGGGCTGCCGGACGACATTGCCGCCATTGTCGATCGGGCCGAGCAGCAGACAGCCCACAACGATCGTTTCCTGCTTCAGGTAGCCTTCAACTATGGCGGCCGGGCCGACATCACCGATGCGGTAAACAGGCTGGTCCATCGGGCGCTCGAACGCGGCGAAGGCGCCCCCGAAATCACCGAGGAAGACATCGGGTCGGCCCTGTCGACCCACCGGGGACCGCCGGTGGATCTGATCATCCGCACCTCGGGCGAGCAGAGGCTGTCGAACTTCCTGCTGTGGGAAGCGGCCTATGCCGAAATGGTGTTTCAGGACATTCTGTGGCCCGACTACGGGCCCGCAGCCCTCACCGAAGCCGTTCAGGAGTATCACCGGCGCGACCGGCGGTTCGGGGGTCGGGCACCGACGCCACAGATGGCCGTGTCCTGATGGCGATCCCGTTCGGAAACCTGGGCATGCGGGTGATTTCGGCGCTGGTCCTGGCGCCGCTGGCGGTGCTGGCGATCTGGGCCGGCAGCCTGTGGTTCCTGGCCATTATGCTGGCGGCCTGTGTGGTCCTCGCCCGCGAGTGGGCCGAGATGAGCGCGCGCGAACGTCCGGGGCCGATCTTCTGGGCCGTGGCCGTGTCGCTGATTGCAGTGACCGCCATCGCTCACACGGGGGCTATGTCGCCGGCGCTGGTCACCCTGGTGCTGGCCGCCGCCGCCGCCGGTCTGTTTGCCAAACAGGTCCGGCAGGAGGGCCTCGATGCCGCCTATGGGGTGCTTTACCTCGGCTGGCCCGCGATCCTGCTGATCTGGCTGCGCGATGGGCAGTCCGGGGTCGGCCTCAGCTGGACGATTCTCGTGTTTGTCGTGGCCTGGTCGTCCGATGTCGCCGCCTTCATTGTCGGCAGCGTGTTCAAGGGCCCCAAGCTCTGGCCCCGGTATTCGCCTAACAAGACCTGGTCGGGATTTGCGGGGGGGCTCATGGCCGGCGCGGGGGCAGGGGCCTTGATCGCGTCGGTGCTTCCGCTTGACCTCCCGAACCCGACCTGGGCCTGGGGCCTGCTGCTGGGCTTTGCCGCAGCGCTGGCCACCATGGCGGGTGATCTGTGGGAGTCCGCCCTCAAACGCCGCTTCGGCGTCAAGGACGCCGGGGGCCTCATCCCCGGTCATGGGGGGCTGCTGGACCGCGTCGACGGCCTGATGTTCGCAGCTGTCGTCCTCGCGGGCGCCCGCCTGCTGTTCATTCTCACGGATGCGACCGCGTGATGCATCGCCGCGTCAGTGTTCTGGGGGCGACCGGCTCCGTCGGCAGTTCGACCCTCGCCCTCATGGACGAGGCCGAGCGCGCGGGGACGGCCCGGTTCACGGTTGCCGCCCTGACCGGCGGTCGAAACGTCGAGCGCCTGGCCGAGGCGGCGCGTCGTTGGCGTCCGGACCTGGTGGTCACGGCGTGGCCCGAGCTGAAATCCGATCTGGAGGATGCGCTGGCGGGCACGGGGATCCCGGTCGCGGCGGGGGAGGCGGCCCTGATCGAGGCCGCCCTGCAGCCCGCCGACTGGATCATGGCCGCCATCGTCGGCGTGGCAGGGCTCAAGTCGACCTGGGCTGCGGCGGGCACCGGGGCCGTCGTCGGGCTGGCCAACAAGGAAAGCCTGGTCTGCTGCGGTCCCGCCCTGATGAGGCGCGCGACCACGGCCGGCGGGCGAATCCTGCCGGTCGATTCCGAGCATTCGGCCATCTATCAGGTGTTTCCCCATGATCGACCCGAGGGCGTGCGCCGGCTGGTGCTGACTGCCTCGGGCGGGCCCTTCCGGCAGACTCCTGCGTCAGAGCTGGCGCGGGTCACGCCCGAACGCGCCGTCGCCCATCCGAACTGGAGTATGGGCGCCAAGATCTCGGTCGACAGCGCGACCCTGGCCAACAAGGGCCTGGAGATGATCGAGGCCGCCTGGCTGTTCGCCATGCCCGAGGCGAAGATCGACGTCGTGGTCCACCCCGAGTCGATTATCCACAGCCTTGTGGAATGCGTGGATGGATCGACACTGGCGCAGATGGGCCCGCCCGACATGCGCACGCCGATCGCCTATGCCCTGGCCTGGCCCGACCGCATCGGCTGGCAGGCCCCGCCCCTTGATCTGATCTCACTGGGGCAGTTGACGTTTGAGGCTCCCGACACGGATCGGTTTCCCGCGCTGGACCTGGCCCGTCAGGCCCTGAGGACGGGGGGCGCCGCGCCCGCGATCTTCAATGCCGCCAATGAGGTCGCCGCCCTCGCTTTCCTTGACCGGCGTCTGGGGTTTCTCAATATTGCCGCAGTCATAGCCGACACGCTTGAGATGGCGTCGGCATCGGGCCTTGTCGGAGGGTCCGGAGACGCCTGTGAAGTGGCCTTGGCCGTGGATCAGGAAGCCCGCCGCCTGGCCCGGATTTGTCTGGACCGTCGCGAACAGGCTGCATGATCCGGTCCGGATCGACGAGGGGGAGTAGAGCGACCGCATGATGGACTTTCTGGCCCAGGCGCCGCTCTATGTGCTGCCCTTTCTGCTTGTTCTGACGCTTGTGGTGACGATCCACGAACTGGGCCACTTCCTTGTGGCGCGGGCCTTTGGCGTCAAGATCGACCGTTTTGCCATCGGCTTTGGCCGGGGCCTGTTGTCGCGCACCGACCGCCACGGCACCGAGTGGCGGCTGGGGTGGATCCCGCTGGGCGGCTATGTGAAGTTCTCAGGCGACCTCGATCCGTCCAGCGTGCCGGATCAGGCGGGTCTGGCCGAGCTGAAGGGCCGGATTATCGCCGAGCAGGGCCCCGAGGCGATCCGCGACTATTTCCATTTCAAGCCGGTCTGGCAGCGCGCCCTGATCGTGCTGGCGGGGCCCATGGCCAATTTCGTCCTGGCCATTTTCGTCTTCACCTTGCTGTTCTCGCTGATCGGCGTTCAAATCCTGCCCGCGCGGGTCTCTGAAGTCGCTGCCGACGGTCCCGCAGCAGCCGCAGGCTTTCAGTCCGGTGACCTGATCATCGGCATCAACGGGCGCCGCATCGAGGATTCGCGCGACGTGACGCGCATCGTGTCGTTGAGCAGCGGCGACCGCCTGCGCTTCATGGTCGAGCGGGGCGGGGAGGAGCTGACGCTCACGGCCGTCCCGGAACGCGAGACCGTGACCGACCCTGTCGCGGGCCGGATAACCGTGGGGCGTATCGGCCTGGGCCTGCTTCCGGCCTTGGATGAGATACGACATGTCCGCTACGGGCCCATCGCGGCCACGGGGAAGGCGGTCTCCCAGACCGGCGACGTTCTGGCCACCAGCATTCGCTACATCGGCCGCATCTTCATGGGCCGCGAGAGCGGCGATCAGCTGAGCGGACCGATCGGGATCGCCAAGGCTTCCGGCGCACTGACCAGCGCGGCCGTCGAGGCCAATCCGGACCCGGGAGCGACCGTTTTCAATCTGATTGTCACCATGACAAGCTTCGCTGCCATACTTTCGATCGGAATTGGCTTTCTAAACCTCTTGCCGATCCCGATCCTGGATGGCGGACACCTGGTTTTTTATGGCTATGAAGCTGTTGCCAAGAAGCCTGTCGCAGCCCGCTTTCAGGAGGCCGGGTTCAGGGTCGGTCTTGCTTTGCTGGCAGGTTTGATGTTGTTCGCCACCTGGAACGATCTACAAAAGCTGAACCTGTTCAAATTCCTCGGCGGGCTCGCTTGATGAGCCGGCGCCAGCCCCCGATGGGACCCGTGATGCATAAGTCTTCCTTTTCCGCCCCTTACAACTTCGCCGGCCGCGCCAGCGCCGTAGCGCTTGTAATCGGCGCGGGTCTGGCCGGGCCGGTGCTGGCCCAGGAAACGGCGCCGCCGCCGGTTCAGGCACAGCCCGCAGTCCAGGATCCGACCCAGGACCAGCGCGTGCTGGTGACGGCTATCGAGGTGCGCGGCAGCAACCTGCGCATCGAGGACGCCACCGTCCTGTCCTATCTGCCGATCCGCCCCGGTGACACGGTCGATCCGGTCGTGCTGGACGTCGCCGTCCGCACCCTGTCGCGCACCGGCCTGTTCGCCGACGTCCAGATGGGCGTTCAGAACGGCGTCCTGATCGTCGAGGTGGTCGAGAACCCGATCATCAACCAGGTGGTTTTCGAGGGAAACAACGCCATCGGTGACGACAAGCTGGGCGAGGAAGTCACCATCCGGCCGCGCGGCATCTACACGCGGGCCCGCATCCAGGAAGACGTCGGCAAGATTGTCGAGCTGTACCGCCTGTCCGGCCGCATCTCGGCCAGCGTCACGCCCAAGATCGTGCAACTGGAACAGAATCGCGTCGATGTCATCTTCGAGATCGATGAGGGCCCCGAGACGGGCCTGCAGGCCATTACCTTCATCGGCAACCAGGCCTTCTCGGACGGTGATCTGCGCGAGGTCATGGTGTCGAAACAGTCGCGCTGGTGGCGTCTGTTCACCAGCAACGACAACTACGACCCGAACCGCCTCGATTACGACCGCGAGCAGCTGCGCGAGTTCTATACGAACCGCGGCTATTATGACTTCCGCGTCCTGTCGGCGGTGGCAGAGCTGCTGCCGGATGACAGCGCCTTTTCGATCACCCTGACGGTGGACGAAGGCGACCGGTATAATTTCGGCGAAGTCGATGTGGTCACCGAGAACGACCGCCTGAACGCCGACTTCCTCAAGCTGATCCTGCCGATCCGCGAGGGTGATCTGTACGAAAGCGGCAAGATCGAACAGGCGGTCGATACCCTCACCTATGCCGCCGGCTCGGCGGGCTATGCCTTCGTCGAAATCACGCCCAGCTATCGCCCGAACCCCGAGACCGACACGGTCGACGTGACCTTCAACGTCCGCGAGGGCCAGCGCGTTTACGTCGAGCGCATCAACGTGGTCGGCAACACCCGCACCATCGACCCCGTCATCCGCCGTGAACTGGCGCTGACCGAGGGCGACGCCTTCAACCGCACCCTGGTCGAGCGCTCGCGCAACAACCTGCGCGGCCTGGGCTTCTTCAAGGATGTGACGATCGAGGAAGTGCGGGGATCGGCCCCCGACCGCTCAGTGGTCAACGTCACCGTCGAGGAACAGCCCACCGGTGAACTGTCCGTTGGCGCGGGCTTCAGCTCGGTTGACTCCTTCGTCGTCAATCTGGGTGTATCGGAGAGCAATTTCCGCGGTCGTGGCCAGGCCGTTGTGGCGCGCGTCGAGTGGGGCTCGCTGCGCCAGAACATCGACTTCCGCTTCACCGAGCCCAAATTCATGGGCCGCGACCTGCGCGCGGGCTTCGACGTCTTCCACTCGCGCTACGACCTCAGCGAGTTCTCGTCCTACGACTATCGGTCAACGGGGGCGGGCCTGCGCCTGTCCTACCCGCTGAATGGCTATACGCTGCTCAGCACCCGCTATTTCCTCAAGGCGGATGAAGTCATCGTCCCGGACAGCTTCTGTGTCTCGGGTCAGGGCACCTCGGCCCTGTGCGACCAGGTCGGCTCCTTCGTGAACTCCTCGGCCGGCTACACCATCCTGGTCGACCGCAGAAACGACCCGGTGCGGCCGACCCGCGGCTGGGTCGGCACGATCCGTCAGGACATTGCCGGTCTCGGCGGTGACGTGAATTACATTCGTACAGAGGCCGAAACCTCCGCCTATTGGGGCATCCGTCCCGAGTGGGTGGTCACGGCCCAGTTCCAGACCGGCTATGTGTCGGGTTGGGGCGGCGATCCTGTCCGGATCAACGACCGTTTCTTCAAGGGCGGCAACAGCTTCCGGGGCTTTGAGACCGCGGGTATCGGTCCGCGTGACACCCTGACGACCGATGCCCTCGGCGGCAATTTCTATGTCATCGGCACGCTGGAACTGACGCTGCCCAACGGCCTGCCGGAAGAGTACGGCATCCGGACCTCGCTGTTCACCGATGTCGGCACCGTCGGCGTTCTGGACGACCGCTATCTGTTCGACAGCACGACAGGCCTGCGCAACACGCGCATCGTCGATGATCTGTCGATCCGCGGCTCCGCTGGCATCAGCATCCACTGGCGCGCGCCGGTGGGACCGATTCGCTTTGATATCTCCAAGATCTTCTCCAGCGAAGATTACGACAAGACTGAGAGCTTCCGCTTCTCGACCTCCACCCAGTTCTAAGAGGCGTCACCCCCGACGCCGCCATGTGAGTAAAACCATGAAGTTGTTTGCAATCGCTGCCGTCGCCCTGGCCACCCTGACGGCGACGCCCGTCCTGGCCCAGGCTGCCGGCCCGCAAAACCCCGGCCCGGTGATTCCGGGTCTGTGCGTCTATAACAACTCGCGCCTGATGGTGCAGTCGACGGCCGGCCAGTCCATCCAGCAGGGCATGCGTCGTCTGACCGAGGAAGTCGTCAACGAACTGCAGCCCTATGGCCAGTCCATCAGCGCCGAGATCCAGGCGCTGCAGCAGGGCCGGGGTACCATTCCGGAGCAGGAGTTCGCCCAGCGTAGCCAGGCCGTGCAACAGCGCATAGCCGAAGCCGAGCAACTGGAGCAGGTCCGGACGCAGGAGCTGGAATACACCCTGAGCCAGCAGCGTACGGCCATGGCCCGTGCCGTGGATCCCATCCTGGTCGCTGTCTATCAGGAACGTGGTTGCGGCATCCTGCTCAGCGGCGAGGCCGTCTATGAAGCCAATCCGCAGATGGACATCACGGACATGGTGATCCAGCGCCTGAACGTGCAGCTGCCGTCGCTGTCGTTCAACCGCATGCCGGTGCCGGTCCAGCAGCCGGCGCAGTAAGCGTATCGGGGGAGGGATGCCGGACAACCGCTTCTTTCTGACCCTCCCCGAACGGACGGTCGATGACCTGGCCGCCGCCATCGGTGGTCGGGTCATTCGCGGCGGCGACCGGGTCATCTCGGGGGTTGCCCCCTTGGCTCGCGCCGAACCCGCGGATCTGACCTTCCTGTCCGATCGTCGCCTAAAGGCGGCCCTGGCGCAGACCCGCGCCGGGGCCGTTCTTGTGTCCGAAGCCCTGGTCGATCAGGCCCCGAACGGGGCTGCGGTAATCGTGTCGACCGAGGTTCAGGCGGCCTGGGCCCGCGCTGCGGACCTGTTGCACAAGCCGCACTCCATAGACCTGTCCGCTTCTCCCGGTGCCTGGCTCGAGGACGACAGCGTGGTCGTCGAACCGGGTGTGGTGCTGGGCCAGGGTGTCAGCATCGGCCGGGGAACGCGCATCGGCGCCAACACCGTGATCGGACCCGGTGTCCAGATCGGCCGCAACTGCCAGATCGGCTCTCTGGTCAGCCTGTCCCATGCCCTGATCGGGGATCGGGTTCGTATTCTCGCCGGTGCTCGAATCGGCGAGGCCGGCTTTGGCGCGGCACCCTCAAAGACCGGCCCGGTCGATATTCCCCAGCTGGGGCGGGTCATCCTCCAGGACGGTGTGACGGTCGGTGCCAACACCTGCATCGACCGCGGGGCCTATGATGACACCGTCATCGGCGAGAATTCCAAGATCGATAATCAGGTCCAGATCGGCCACAACGTGGTGATCGGGCGCAACGGTCTTCTGGCTGCGCATACCGGCATTTCGGGCTCGGTGACGGTCGGGGACAATGTCATGTTCGGCGGCCGGGCCGGGATCGGCGACCACATCACGATCGGCGAGGGGGCCCGTGTGGCGGCCGGTGCCGGCGTGCTGGCCGACATCCCGCCGGGCGAAATCTGGTCCGGCTATCCGGCGAAACCGCTGCGTCAATCCTTGCGCGAAGCCATCTGGTTGGCCAAACAGGCAGGCAAGAGCAGAGGCGAGCCCAAGAGCTGAGATGACAGAAGACCGGATTGACTATGCCGAGGTGATGCGACGGCTTCCGCATCGTTACCCCTTCCTGCTGATCGACCGGGCCGAGGACTTCGTCGCGGGCACGTCGATCACCGGCATCAAGAACGTCACCCACAACGAGCCCTATTTCCCCGGCCACTTCCCGATCGACCCGGTCATGCCCGGTGTCATGATCGTGGAGGCGATGGCCCAGACCGGGGCTCTGCTGATGTCCAAGTCGCTGGACGTCTCGGTCGAGGGCAAGGTCATCCTGTTCATGTCGATCGACGGCGTGCGCTTCCGCAAGCCTGCCCGTCCGGGCGACCAGTTGCGGATGAAGGTGGTCGTCACCCGACAGCGCGGTGACATCTTCAAGTTCCGGGGCGAGACCTTCATCGACGGCAAGCTTGCCGCCGAAGCGGATTTCGCGGCCATGGCGTCCACCGTCGAACAGCCGATCCGCTGATGGCCATTCATCCCACGTCGATGGTCGATTCCGGGGCCGAGCTGGCCGGGGATGTCGAGATCGGACCCTGGTGCACCGTCGGGCCAGGGGTGCGGCTCGAGGCCGGCGTCCGGCTGGTCAGCCATGTCGTCATTCCGCGCGACACAACCGTGGGCACGGGCACCGTCATCCATCCCTTTGCCGTGATCGGGGGGGATCCCCAGCATACGGGTTACAAAGGCGAGCGCGTGACCCTCTCCATCGGTGCGCGCAACACCATCCGCGAACACTGCACCTTTAACCGCGGCACGCCCCAGGGCAGCGGCGAGACGGTGATCGGCTCGGACAATCTGTTCATGACCGGTGCCCACGTCGGCCACGACGCCGTGGTCGGCAACAGCATCACCTTTGCCAATAATGCCACTCTGGGCGGACACGCCGAGATCGGGGACCGCGTGTTCCTCGGCGGGCTGTGCGCTGTGCACCAGTTCGGACGCGTGGGGCAGGGCGCCATCGTCGGGGGCCTCGCCGCCGTGACCCGCGATGTCATCCCCTATGGTTCGGCCTGGGGAAACCATGCCCAGCTGCGAGGCCTCAACCTGATCGGCCTGAAGCGCAAGGGCTATGACAAGACTGCCATCCGGCGCCTGCTGGCCGCCTATCGCGACCTGTTCGAGAGCAAGGATCAGCCCTTCGCCCAGCGGCTGGAGGCGGTCGCGACCACCTATGCCGACCTGCCCGAGATCGTTGAGATCGTGGACTTCATCCGCCGGGACACGCGCCGTCCGCTCTGCCTGCCCGAGGGCTGAGGTGGCCGCGCGGGGCAAGCTGGGCCTGATCGCCGGGGGCGGGGCTCTGCCGCTGGCCGTCGCCGCCCGCTGCGAGGTCGAGGGCCGCGACCTGCACGTGATCCGTCTGTCCGGCTTCGCCGACCCGCATCTGGTCCGCTATCCCGGCATTGAGGCCGGCATGGCCGAGATCGGGCGTATCCTGTCCGAGATGAAGTCGGCGGGCTGTCAGGTTGTCTGCCTCGCAGGGACGGTCAGCCGCCCGGACTTCAAGACCCTGCGCCCCGACCTCAAGGGGGCGACCTTGCTGCCGGGCATCATTGCAGCGGCGACCAGGGGTGACGACGCCCTGCTGCGCACGATCCTGTCGATCTTCGAGGGTGAAGGTTTCGCCGTGGAAGGCGCCGACGACATTCTCGGCGGCGACAGCCTGCCGGTCGGGGCCCTCGGGCGGGTGCAACCGACAGACGAACAGCTTTCAGACCTTAGAAAAGCGCTCCACGTCGCGGAAAAATCGGGAGAACTGGACATCGGTCAGGGGGCCGTCGTCTGCGACGGTCTGGTGCTGGCAGTGGAAGCACAGGAGGGCACCGATGCCATGCTGCGGCGGGTCGCCGGCCTGCCCGCCGATCTGCGCGGCGCACCCGGCATGCGGAAGGGGGCGCTCGGCAAGGCGCCCAAGCCCATTCAGGATCTGCGCGTTGACATGCCGGTCATGGGCGCCCGCACCCTGGAACTGGCCGCCGAGGCGGGGCTCGCCGGCGTCGGCGGACAGGCCGGACGCCTGATCCTGATCGACCGTCCCGCCATGATCGAAACCGCTGACCGGCTGGGCCTGTTCATCTGGGGCGAGGCTCGATGAGCCGCCCGCTGAAGATCATGCTGGTGGCCGCCGAGGCCTCGGGCGATGCACTGGGGGCGGGTCTCGCCAAAGCGCTGAAGACGCGTCTGGGCGGCGACCTGACGCTTGTCGGCATCGGCGGGCCGCGCATGGCCGCCGAGGGCATCGTCAGCCCCTTCGACATCGCCGATCTGTCCATTCACGGCTGGCTGGAGGGGCTGAAGGCCTACGGTCTGGTCAAGCAGCGCGTGAAGGACACCACCGAACTGGCCTCGCGCGAACGGCCCGATGCCGTGGTCCTGATCGACAGCTGGGGCTTCACCATCCGGGTGGCCGAGGCGCTGCGGCCGCTGATGCCCGATGTGCCGCTGATCAAATATGTCGGACCCCAGGTCTGGGCCTCGCGTCCCGGCCGGGCAAAGACCTTGGCCGCTGCTGTCGATCACCTGCTGGCCCTCTACGCCTTCGACGCGCCGTGGTTCGAGCGCGAGGGCCTGCCGACCACCGTCGTGGGGTCACAGGCGCTGCATGTCGACATGTCTGGTGCCGATCCGGCCGCGTTCCGGGCCGCGCGCGGGATCGCCGCCGATGCGCCTCTGCTGCTGGTCCTGCCCGGCAGCCGTCCGTCCGAGATTCGCCTGATGACGCCCGTCTATGCCGAGACGGTGGCGCGACTAAAGGCGTCCATGCCCGATCTCCAGGTCGCCGTCGTCGTTGCCGGAACCGTGGCGGCCAGCGTTCGCGCCCAGGTCGCTGACTGGCCGGTCAGGGCCCATCTGGTCGAGGAAGACGACAAATACGCCGCGATGAAGGCCGCCACCGTAGCCCTCGCCACCAGCGGCACCGTCTCGACCGAGCTGGCGCTGGCCGGCGCCCCCATGATCATCGCCTACCGCTTCCAGCCGCTCAGCTATGCGATCATGCGGCCCTTCTTCACCGGCAAATACGCGACCCTGTTCAACCACGCCGCCGACGAGGAAATCGCGCCGGAGTACATCCAGAAGGACGCCACGCCGGAAAAACTGGTCCCGGCCGTGACGCGTCTCATGGCCAACCCCGCCGCCCGCGCCGACCAGTCCCGCCGCCAGACCGCCGCCCTCGACCTCATGGGCCGGGAGGGCCGCGACCCGTCCGAGATCGCGGCCGAGGCGGTGCTGGGGGTGATTGCCGACCGATCCGCCGCCTAGTCGCCGCGCATCCCCCGCCGGGCCAGGATCATGGCGCCGACCAGACAGGGGGCGAACAGCAGGCCTTCGAGACCGCCGGTCACGCTCTGGGCGATCGGTCCAAAACCGGTCTCGCCGAACCAGCCGCCGACCATGCCCAGCTGCAGCTGCGATTCCGGAAAGGTCTGCGCCAGCAGGTCCAGACTGCCGCCCATCAACCGGCCACCGAAAAGGGGAATGGCCATGCCGGCCAGCGCCGCTGCGACCCCCGCCGTGATCATGCAGCGCCGCAGGGGCAGGGGATCGCGACCGCGTGCCCCCAGCCACAGGCCCAGACCAATCGCTCCGCCCAGAATAAAGCCCTCAAGCCCGCCGGTGATGTCCCCCGGTGAACGCCCGACCAGCAGGTTGAAAGCGTCCAGCCCCAACAGCTTGACCGCGCCGCCGACCGTCATGCCGCCCAGCGCGCCGCCGAGGATAATCCAGGGGCTCGGCTCGCGCCGTCCGAGGCCGGTGGCCGCCATGCCGATACCGACCGCTGCCCCGCCCATCAGGGCCACCAGCGTCGTCAGCCAGATCAGCACCAGCAGGATCGATCCTGACCCCATGCCGGGCTGCAGCGGATGGGACACGGCAATCAGCCCGTAGATCAGCCCGCCGATCACCCCCGCCAGTCCGCCTCCCAATACGCCGGCCCCGCCCAGCAGCAGGGTGCGCTTCACATCATAGGGACTGTCCGGGACGGCCGGTTCGGTGACGACGAGCGGCGAATCGGCTTCCTCGCTGTCGGCCTCGACCGGCGTCACGGCGGCGATGAAGCGATAGCCGTGCTTGGGGACTGTCTCGATGAACCGGGGCCGCCCGGCCGTGTCGCCCAGCTGCTTCCGCAGGGTGCGGATGCACTGGGTCAAAGCCTCCTCGGTGACCGGCACCCCCCGCCAGACCTCGTCGAGGAACTGATCCTTGGTCACCAGCCGGCCCGGTCGCCGGGCCATCAGGATCAGGGCGTCAAGATAGCGGCCATTGATCTCGATGACGTCGCCGTCCCGCGTCAGGCGCCGGTTTGCGGGATCCAGGGTGAAGGCACCGAAGCGAAGGCCGTCTGGCGTCAATTTCAGAAAATCCTCAGCCGTCGCTCATGCCGCTCAGACGCGGCGGCCTCACAGTGCAAGCGTCCACCAAGGCGGCGGCAAAGGCAATGCGAGGAATGACATCATGGTCGATCTGATCCTGCCGGGGCAGGGGGCCGGGCTGGTCCGGCTGTTGGGGCAACGGCGGGGTCGCGCGACCCGGCTGCGCCTCAGGGGCGGCCGCGACGTGCTGGCCTTCAACTGCGCCTGGGGCATGGACTACGCCGCCGAGTGGGAACACCTGACCCTCAACCTGTCGCCCCGCGTGCCGGCCGCGCCCGTGTCCGCCCTGTCCTCGGCCGAGGTGGTCACGGCCGAGGACCCGGACACGGGGGCTCTTCTGTATCGCGGCCTCAGCCGATGAGGGCCGCGATACCGGTCAGGGTCTCGCGAAGACCGGCCCGACGCTTGGCCGCCTGATCGCTGCCCGAGGGGTCGATCTCGCCCGCCAGCGCCAGCAGGTCACGGGCCAGGGCCGGATCCTTGCCATTGCCCTCGACGAGCGGTTCGGCCCGGTCAAGCGCCGCCGACACCCGTCCGGCCAATCCGGCATCCAGTCCACCGTCGCGGGCGAACTGGTCCAGATAGGCGCGGCCCACGACCGGGTGGGCCGGCCAGGTGACGGGGTACTGCTGCTGCGGGTTCACCGTGCCGCCTTCGTCCGCCATGGCGGCGGCTGCGATCTCGTTCGCCGTCAGGGTCTCGCTGGGCGTCAGGGTAAAGACGTCCAGGCCCCGGCCGATTTCCGAGCCATAGATCCGGCCGTTGTACCAGTAGACCGACCAGTAGCCGCCGGATCCCTGACGCTCGGCGTTCACGGGGCCCCGGTCGAAATAAGCGATCTCAAAGGCCTGCGACGAATCGGTGAAGTCGCTGATCGACAGCCCGCCCTGGTACCAGGCCTGAACGAACAGGTCGCGACCGGGCACCGGGATCAGCGAGCCGTTGTGGGCGACGCAGTTCTCGAGCTCGGTCTGGGCCGCCGGCAGTTTGTAGTAGCCCTGGAACACCAGCTCGCCGTCGACGATGTCATAGATGGCATTGGCGCCCCAGGTCATCGGGTCCTGAACACGGCAGCGCGGACGCCCGCCGCCACCCCATTCGTCGGTGAACAGCACCTTGGTCGCGTCATTGTTGAAGGTCGCCGAGTGCCAGTAGGCAAAGCCCTCATCGACCACGGCGTCGATCCGCTTCGGCGCGCGCGGATCGGAGACATCGAACAGGATGCCGTTACCCGCGCAGGCGCCAGCGGCGATGTTGCGCGTCGGGAAGATGGTGATGTCGTGGCAGTGATCGGTCTGGCGCGTGGTCTGGGTGCCCTGACCATGGTCTCCACCGCGCCACAGGCCGGCAATCTCGCCGGTTTCCTCATCGGCGAAGACGGCGGGGCTGTCGATGATGCGCGACTGCGACGGATCGGCCAGCGGGATCTCGATGACATCGACGCGGAACAGGGCAGTGCCCTCATCGCCCGGCGTGCCGACGACGCAGCCGGCCAGCTCGCGCTCGTCACGGACGCTGGCGGTGCCCGAGTTATAGACGATCAGGCGGCGCTCATCGGCGTCCACGACGGTATGGGTATGCGAGCCGCGGCAGGTCTGGACCTGACCCACCTGAACCGGACGCACGGGATCGGTGATGTCGAAGATGCGCAGGCCGCGGAAGCGATCCGGGCTGGCGCCCGGTCCCACGCCCTCGCGACCGCAGTCGATGCGGCCATTGGTCGATTCAACCGACATCAGCATCAGATTGCCATAGATCGACACGTCGCCTTGGCCGCCGGGGCAGACGATCGAGCTGATCAGCTGCGGCTCGGGTGCGTCGGTCAGGCGATACAGATTGATCCCGTGGTAGTTGCCGACGGCCAGCAGATCGCCCTGGAAGGCCATGTCGGTGTTCGAGAAGCTGAGGAAGGGCGAACGACGACCGGTCTCGTCGCCGACCTGCGGCGGCAGGCCCGCCGGGTTGCTCGGATCGAAGAAGCCGGTGGGCTTGGGCAGGCTGGCGATCAGCTCCATGTTGAGGGCCGCCTGTTCGGCATCGCGGAAGCCGGCCCGCAGATTGGTCCGGGGGTCCGGCGAGGCCGCGCGGATCAGGGCCGTCATCCGGTTGATCTCGGCCTGCTGCTCATTGGTCAGGTCGTTGATGAAGCGGAACAGGATGGGGTCATAGGCCGAGCCCGGGCGCGACAGCAGCGTCGACACCATGGTCAGGGCACCCTCGTGGTGCGGGATCATCAGCTCGAGGAACAGGCGGTCGAATTCGGGCCCGGTGGCGGCGGCCAGGCGCGCCATCTGCTCGGGAGAGGCCATGCCCGGCATGCCGGCGTGGCTGGCGTGCGCAGAATGATCCATGCCTTCGTGCGCAGAATGGTCCATCGCCCCGGTCATCGGGGCCGTCTCGCCGCGTTCGGTCAGCCAGCCGCGCATGAAGTCCATCTCGTCTTCCTGAGAGGCCAGCACGCGGGCCGCCAGATCGCGAATGGCCGGCGTATTGGTCCGCTCAGGGGCCAGCATGGCCATTTCGACCGCCTGGCCATGGTGCAGGATCATGCCCTGCATGAAGGCGACGTCGTCGGCCGAATAGCGGTTGTCGGCGATCCGTGCGGCTTCGCGGCCCTCCAGCGTCCGGCTGGCCTCTCCGGGCGCGCCAGGCTGGATCAGCGGCGCGTCCTGGGCAAAGGCGCTGCTGGCGAACAGGAGGGCGCCCAGGGCCGCAGAGCCCCCGAGCAGCTTGCGGATCGACGGACCGGAATTCTTCAACGATATTACTCCCCAGGACAGTGGTGCCTTATGGCTAGCACGGGCCTTTCCGGGGCCAAAGCCCGGGCGGGGGTGTCGCAAATGAAAAGGGCGCGACCTGCGCCGCGCCCTCTGCAAGAATTAATCGGTGAAAGACGCTGTCGCGCCTGATCAGCCCCGCTTTTCGATCGGAGTGTAGTCGCGGGCGGTGGGGCCCGTGTACAGCTGACGCGGACGACCGATCTTCTGCGACGGATCTTCCATCATCTCCTGCCACTGGGCGATCCAGCCGACCGTACGGGCCAGCGAGAACAGCACGGTGAACATGGTGGTCGGGAAGCCCATGGCCGACAGGGTGATGCCCGAATAGAAGTCGACGTTCGGGAACAGCTTGCGCTCGATGAAGTATTCGTCGTTCAGCGCGACCTTCTCCAGCTCCATGGCCACCTGCAGCAGGGGGTCGTTGGGGTCGCCGACGGCCTTCAGCACCTCATGGGCGCTTTCCTGCATCACCTTGGCGCGCGGATCGTAGTTTTTGTACACGCGGTGGCCGAAGCCCATCAGCTTGTACTTCTTGTCCTTCACGCCCTGGATGAACTCCGGAATCTTGTCCGGAGTGCCGATTTCCTTGAGCATGTTCAGCGCCTCTTCGTTGGCGCCGCCGTGCGACGGTCCCCACAGGCAGGCGATGCCGGCAGCGATACAGGCGAAGGGGTTGGCGCCCGACGAGCCCGCCAGGCGGACGGTCGAGGTCGAGGCGTTCTGCTCGTGGTCGGCATGCAGGATGAAGATACGGTCCATGGCCTTGGCCAGCACCGGATTGACCTCATAGTCCTCGGCCGGAACGGCGAAGCACATCCGCAGGAAGTTCTCGGAATAGCTGAGGTCGTTGCGCGGCGACACGAAGGGCTGACCGACGTGGTACTTGTAGGCCCGGGCCGCGATGGTCGGCATCTTGGCGATGAGGCGGATGGCCGAGATGTTGCGCTGGACCGGGTCATGGATGTCCAGGCTGTCGTGGTAGAAGGCCGACAGGGCCCCGACCGTGCCGACCATGATGGCCATCGGGTGAGCGTCGCGGCGGAAGCCCTCGAAGAAGCGGTCGAACTGCGAGTGCAGCATGGTGTGCATGGTCACGCTGTTCTCGAAGGCCGCATATTGTTCGGCCGTCGGCAGCTCACCGCGCAGCAGCAGATGGCAGACCTCGACGAAGTTCGACTGCGAGGCCAGCTGGTCGATCGGATAGCCGCGGTGTAGCAGCACGCCCTTGTCGCCGTCGATGAAGGTCAGGGCGCTTTCGCAGGAGGCCGTCGAGGTAAAGCCGGGGTCGTAGGTGAAGGCGTCGGTCGCGCCGTACAGCTTGCGGATGTCGATGACGTCCGGACCGGTCGAGCCGGACAGTACCGGCAGGTCTACGCTCTTGTCGCCATAGGTGAGGGTGGCGGTGCCGGTCGGGGAGGTGGTGTTGGTCATCTGCGTCCCTGTGTGCATGCCGACCGGGTGCCCCCGACCGGGGCGAACCGCTTAGGAGCCGCGATCCGCAAATGAGTTATGGCCGTTCACTTAGTATGTTGCAGCGCATCATCCAAGCGACCGAGGGCGTCTTCGCGCGATAAAGAGGCCAGCGTGCTGGCGATATCGGGAGAGGCAGCCCCCCCCGTCAAGGCTGCGCGAAGCGGGGGGCCGATCTTGCCGAAGCCGACACCCTCGCTCTCGGCAAAGGTTTTCAGCGTGGAATCAAGGGCCTCGGCCGTCCAGTCGGTCTGATCGCGCAGCACAGGGATCAGCCGCCCGAGACGTTCGGTCGCTTCCGCCGTCAGTTGTCCGGCAGCCTTGTCCGAGAGCGTGATCGGGCGGCTGACGAGGGCGAATGCCGCCTGCTCCCGCAGTTCGATCAGGGTCGTGGCCCGGTCCTGGATGTGCGGAATGACCCGGGCGAGGGCATCCTTCTCCTCATCAGACTGCGCCACCAGATCGACCAGCCGGGCGACATCCGCCTGCCGGATCCAGTGGGCATTGACGTGCGCCAGCTTGGCAAAGTCCAGCCGGGCCGGGGCCTTGTTGATGCCGGGAAGATCAAACCATTCAATCGCCTGGGCATCGTCGAACAGTTCGTCGTCGCCGTGGGCCCAGCCCAGCCGGGCCAGATAGTTGCGCATGGCCTCGGGCAGGTAGCCCATGTCGGCATATTCGTGCACCGCCTGTGCGCCGTGGCGCTTGGACAGTTTGGCCCCGTCCGGGCCGTGAATCAGCGGGATGTGGGCGAACACCGGGCGGGTCCAGCCCAGGGCGTCATAGATCAGGGCCTGCCGCGCGCCATTGTTCAGATGGTCGTCGCCGCGAATGATGTGGGTGACCCCCATGTCGTGGTCATCGGCCACAACGGCCAGATTATACGTCGGATTTCCGTCTGAGCGCAGCAGCACCAGATCGTCCAGGTCTTCGGCGCGCCAGTTGACCGGGCCCTGAACGGCGTCGTCCAGGGTCACGCGGGTGTCCAGGGGACGCCGGAACCGGACCACATGCGGCTGGGTCAGGTCGCCGTCGGCCGGATCGCGGTCGCGCCAGGGCGAGACAAAGGTGCGCTTTTCGGCCCGCGCCTCATCGCGCAGACGACCGGTCTCTTCGGTAGAGGTCCAGTCGCGATAGGCATGGCCGGTCTCTATCAGGGCATCGACAACCTCGCGGTGGCGGTCGGCGCGCGCGTGCTGGAAGACGGGCGGGGCGTCGGCGGTCAGGCCCAGCCAGTCCAGCCCGTCGAAAATCGCCTTGACGGCGGCCTCGGTCGAGCGCTCGCGGTCGGTGTCCTCGACCCGGATCAGGAACTGCCCACCATGCCGCCGGGCAAAAAGCCAGTTGAAAAGCGCCGTTCTTGCACCCCCAATATGCAGGTATCCCGTGGGAGAGGGAGCAAAGCGCGTGACAACAGGGCCCGCAGGGGCCCGGGGGGTCAATGATGCGGGGGAGTCAGTCACAGGGTGAGGGTCTGGCCACGGTTCAGGAGGAGGCCGCCCTTATAGCCCCTGAAACGCCCATGCCCAGCCTGGCAAAGCGATTTGCCGGGCGGGTGATCGAGGGCGCGCGTATGGCGCTTTGGGCCCAGACGGATCGCTGGCGGCTGTGGGCCCCGGTGGCGTTCGGCGGCGGGTGCGGTCTCTATTTCGTTCTGAAGACCGAGCCGCCGCTGTGGCCGCTGCTGCTGGCGGCGGCGGTCAGCGCGGGGCTGTGGGCCGGGGCGCGGCGACAGGGCTTTGGGCGTACCGTCACCGTGCCGCTGATGCTGCTGACCTGCTTCTGTGCCGGTCTGGCGGTGGCCAAGCTGCGCTCGGACAATGTCGCGGCCCCCATCGCCCCGGTGACCGGCGACCCTGTGGTCGTCGAAGGCTGGGTGCTGGACGTTGACAGCCCCGGGGCCCGGGGCGCCCGCATCATCATGGCGCCCGTCCGGGTGCAGGGGCTGCCCCCGGATCAGACGCCCGTCCGGCTGCGCGTCACCGTTCGCGGCGAGGCCCCCCGGCCGGGTGACGCCGTCAGCGTCTTTGCCATCCTCAACCCGCCGCCGGGGCCGGCCGCGCCCGGCGCCTATGACTTTGGCCGGACGGCATGGTTTCAAAGCATGGGCGGTGTGGGATTCGAGTTGGGCCAGAGCCGCTGGATCGATCTGCCCCCGCCGCCGCGCCAGTTGCGCATCGCCATGGCGGTCAACCAGTTCCGCTTTGGACTGGCCGAGCGGCTGGTCGAACGGCTGGGCCCCCGCGTCGGCGGGGTCGCCGCCGCCATGACCACCGGCCACGAAAGCTGGATCGCGCAGGAGACCTACGACACCATGCGGGACTCAGGCCTGATCCACATCCTGTCGATCTCGGGCCTGCACATGGCCATCGTCGGCGGCTTTATCTTCTTCGCCGTCCGCTTTGGCATCGCGGCGGTGCCCTGGCTGGTGCTGCGCGTTCCGGGCAAGAAGGTGGCGGCCTGGGCCGGTTGGATCGCGGTCGTCGCCTATCTGATCATCTCGGGCGCTCCCCCGCCGGCCGAGCGGGCGGCGATCACGGCTTCGGTTGCCTTCCTGGCCATCATCCTCGACCGGCCCGCCATCAGCATGAATGCGCTGGCCGTGGCCGCCTTTGCCGTCCTGCTGCTGCAGCCCGAGGCCATCGTCACGCCGGGCTTCCAGATGTCGTTTGCGGCGACCGCGGCCCTCGTGGCGCTGGCCGAGTCCTGGCCGCGTCGCCCGCGCGAGATCAAGGTGCCCTTGCCCATCCTGATCGTGCAGAGGGCCGGGACCTGGGTCGGCCTGGCGATCCTGGCCAGCTTCGTCGCCGGCATGGCCACCGGCCCGTTCGCCATGCAGCATTTCAACCGGACGGCGGTCTATGGCCTGCTGGCCAATATGATCAGTTCGCCGATCGCCGACTTCATCATGATGCCGATGCTGGCGCTGGGGGTGGTGCTGCAGCCCCTCGGCCTCGGCGGACCGTTCCTGACGGTCGCGGGATGGGGCATCGAAGCCATCATGGCCGTCGGGGCCTGGATCTCGACCCTGCCGGGGGCGGTGATCCGTACGGCGAGCGCACCGGTCATCGCCCTGCCGGTCGCCTTCATCGGCATTCTGGTGCTGTGCCTGTGGCGGGGACGGCTGCGGTGGCTGGGCCTGCCGCTGGCCTGCGCGGTGCTGGTCTGGCCCCGGCACCCGACGCCGGATCTGTGGATCGCCGATGGCGGGACCAATGCCGCCATCGTCACCCGGAACGAGGCGCTGGTGATCCGCACGGTCGGCGCCTTTTCTCGCGACGTCTGGTCGGGGCGGCGGGGGCTGACGCTTGTCGAGCGCCCGGCGGAGGGCTGGACCTGTGGCCGGGTTCATTGTGCGCCCGAGACACCGGGTCCGCTGGCGCTGTGGTGGGGACGCGCAGCGCCCGATGAGGATCAACTGGCGGCCCTGTGCCAGTCGGCCGAGGTGGTCAGTGTGCGGGTCGAACTGCAGGCCCTGCCAGAGGCCTGCGCCGGGCGTCTGGTGCTGGACGGGCGTGACTATGCCACCGGCGGCAGCGTCGAGCTGTGGCGCACAGAGGGCGGCTGGCGCGCCCTGTGGTCAACGACCGAGCGGGGCGCGCGTCCGTGGAACCGGCTGGGCGACCCGGACTATCAGGAATAGCGGCGGATCAGCCCGACCAGACGGCCCTGCACCTTGACCTGATCCGGGCCGAAGATGCGGGTCTCATAGGCGCGGTTGGCGGGCTCCAGCGCGATGGAGGCGCCGCGCTTGCGCAGACGCTTCAGCGTGGCTTCCTCTTCCTCGACCAGGGCCACGACGATCTCGCCGCTGCTGGCCGTATCGACCTGACGGATGATGGCAAAGTCGCCGTCCAGAATACCTGCCTCGATCATGGAATCGCCCTCGATCTCGAGCAGATAGTGTTCGCCGGCGCCCAGCAGGGCCTCGGGCACCGCCATGCGGTCGCGCTCGTGCTGGATGGCGGAAATGGGCGTCCCCGCCGCGATCTTGCCCAGCAGGGGCAGCTCGCGCGTGCCGGAGCTCTCGTGATTGGCATTGGCCGCAGGACGCCCGCCACCCTCGATGACGTCGGGCACGAAGGGGCCGCGCGTGCGCGCCGGGGTGACCGCCGCCTGATCCGGCAGCTTCAGCACTTCCAGCGCCCGGGCCCGGTGCGCCAGACGGCGGATGAAGCCGCGCTCTTCCAGCGCCGTGATCAGCCGGTGGATGCCCGACTTGGACGCCAGGTCCAGCGCCGCCTTCATCTCATCAAAGGAGGGCGAAACCCCGGTCTCGCGGATACGCTCATGAATGAACATGAGCAGTTCGTGCTGTTTGCGCGTGAGCATGGAGACCTCTGACCCGAATCTGTTCCGCCTGTGGACAATAGCGGAACACACCGCGAACGTCCATGCTGTGTTCGTGAGGTGTTCTGGTTAAGGAGCGGTTAGCGGTGGAGGCTCAGTCCAGGAGGGGGCCCGGGTGGTCCGTTTGCTGAACCGAGGACGGGGAGAGGTATATCGTCTTCACACCGTCTCCCGTCAGGGGCTGGTCGTAGATCGTCACCCCATCGACAATCAGTCTCAGCCTGGCACCGTCCGACACCTGAAGGCGCGCTGTGTAGGACGACCCAGTGCTCCAGTCGGCCGTGGTCAGAACGCCCGCGTAGGCCAACTCCTCGTCGATGTAGAGCTCCGCGCGCTCGCCACGAAAGCCAGTAAAGGCGAAAAAGACCATCCGACATGAGGCGTTTGCCTCGCATTCGACCTCCGCTCGTCCGTCGTCGCGCGGGGGTGTCTGGATAGAGCAGCCGACCGTCGCAACTGCTGTAGCTGCGGCCAAAATCACTGCCTGCCGAACCGTCATTTCATCAACGCCCTCGTCGCCGCCTCCACATCCGCCTGACGCATCAAACTCTCCCCGACCAGCAGGGCGTCGGCACCCGCTTTCACGACGATGGCCACATCCTCCAGCGTGAACAGGCCGCTCTCGGCGACCAGGGTGGCACCCTCGGGAGCCAGCGGGGCGAGGCGGGCGAAGGTGGTGATGTCGACCTCGAAGGTCCGCAGCGACCGGTTGTTCACGCCGATGAAGTCCGCGCCCAGGGCCAAGCCGCGGGCCATCTCGGCTTCGTCATGGGTCTCGACCAGGGCGTCCATGCCGAACCGGCGGGCCTCGGCCAGCAGGTCGGCGGCGAGGGCGTCGTCGACCATGTCCATGATGATCAGGATGCAGTCGGCGCCCAGCGCCCGGCTCTCGGCCACCTGCCAGGGGTCGACGAGGAAATCCTTCCTCAGGCACGGCAGGTGCACGGCATCCCGGGCCGCGACCAGAAAGGCGTCGTCGCCCTGAAAGCTGGGCCCGTCGGTCAACACGGACAGACAGTCGGCCCCGCCGCGTTCATAGGCGCGGGCCAGTTGGGGCGGATCGAAGTCCTCGCGGATCAGCCCCTTGGACGGGCTGGCCTTCTTGATCTCGGCGATCAGGCCGGGGCGGCCGGTGGCCCGGCGGGCCAGCAGGGCGGCCTTGAACCCGCGCGGGGCAGGCGCCTCGGCCGCTCGGCCCTCGACCTCGGCCCGCGACAGGGCGGCCTTTCGCGCGATGACGTCCTCGCGCTTGTAGGCGGCGATCCGGTCCAGCACGTCGCTCATGCTTCCGGCTCCGGCCGGGTGTGACTGATGGCGGACAGGCGGGTCAGGGCGGTACGGGCCGCGCCCTCGTCGATGGCCCGGGCGGACAATGTCACGCCCTCGGCCAGGGTTTCGGCCCGGTCTGCGACCACCAGCGCCGCCGCCGCATTCAGCAGCACGATGTCGCGGTAAGCCCCGGTCGCGCCGTCCAGCAGCTCGGACAAAGCCTTGGCATTGGCCTCGGCATCGCCGCCGACCAGCGCCTCGGGATCGGCGCGCGACAGGCCGGCGTCTTCGGGCGTGACAGTGAACCGGCGGACCTTGCCCTCGTGCCATTCCGCCACCTCGGTCGGACCGGTGGTGGTCAGCTCGTCCAGCCCCTCGCCGTGGACGGTCCAGGCGCGCTCGGCCCCCAGACGCCCCAGCACTTCCGCCAGCGGCTCCAGCAGGGCGGGGTCATAGACGCCCATCACCTGACGCTTCGCGCCTGCCGGATTCGACAGGGGGCCCAACAGGTTGAAGACGGTTCTGAAGCCGATCTCGGCGCGGATCGGGCCCACGTGGCGCATGGCGCCGTGATAGGCGGGCGCGAACAGGAAGCAGATGCCGGCCTGATCCAGCGCGCGCCGCTGAATCTCCGGTGGGGCCATCAGATCGACGCCCAGCGCGGCCAGCACATCCGACGAGCCGGACTTTGAGCTCAGCGCCCGATTGCCGTGCTTGGCGACCTTCAGCCCGGCGCCGGCCAGCACCAGGGCGGCGGCGGTCGAGACATTCCAGGTGTGGCGTCCGTCCCCGCCGGTGCCACAGGTGTCGATCACGGTATAGGGCACGGGGAAGGGCGTGGCCGCCTCGCGCATGGCGGTGGCGAAGGCCGCGATTTCCTCGACCGTCTCGCCGCGCATCCGCAGGGCGGTGACGGCGGCGGCGACCTGGGCGGGGGTCGGCTCACCCCGAAGGCAGGCGGCGAAGAAGGCCTGGGCGTCCGGCCCGGCCAGCGGCCGCCCCTCGATCAGCTGGGCCAGCAGCCCCTTGAACCCGTCGGACATCTCAGGCCGCCTGTTTGCGGCGCACGCCCGCGAGGTCGAGGAAGTTGGCCAGCATGGCGTGGCCGTGCTCGGTGGCGATCGACTCGGGGTGGAACTGCACGCCGTGGATGGGCCGCGACACGTGGCTGAGGCCCATGATCTCGCCGTCCTCGGTCCAGGCCGTAACGGTCAGCACATCGGGCAGGCTCTCGCGGCGCACGGCCAGCGAATGATAGCGCGTCGCCGTGAAGGGCGAGGGCAGGCCGGCGAACAGGGTCTGGCCTTCGTGATGGATGGGCGAGGTCTTGCCATGCATCAGCGCCTTCGCCCGGATGACCTCGCCGCCAAAGATCTGGCCGATAGCCTGATGGCCCAGACAGACGCCGAGGACCGGCAGGGTCGCGGGGGCGCGCTCGATCAGCGACAGACAGATGCCGGCCTCGTTCGGCGAACAGGGGCCGGGCGACAGCAGCACCGCCTCGGCCCCGGCGGACAGGGCCTGATCGACGGTCAGCTCGTCATTGCGGACCACGCGGGTCTCCACGCCCAGCTCGGCCAGATAGTGGACGAGGTTCCAGGTGAAGCTGTCGTAGTTGTCGATGACGAGGATCATGAGCGGCTTCTAGAGCGCCGTTGCGCCTGCGCCAAGCGGCGGAGCGTAAACCGCGCGTTAACCCAATCAGACTGGTCTGGGGCCTGAGAGGGAGGCCCCACCATGGACATTACACCCAAGCTTGCTGAAGCCCGCCGTCTGCTGGATGCGGACGCCCCCAAACCGGCGGCGCGACAGGCGATCGGGGCGCTGGCGGCCATGGGCCTTCTGGCGGCGGCGGCGATGCTGATGGCGGGGGCCGTTGTGCTGGGCCCGGGCGTGCAGTTCGAAGACCCCGCGCCCGCGGCCTCAGTCGTTTCCTGAGACGAAACGCCACGCATCCTCTGCCGCCCGGATCGGAGCCCGCGCCTTGGCGAGGGTCTCGGCATATTCGGCGGCCGCGTCACTGTCGGCGACGACGCCCGCGCCGGCCTGGACATGAATCCGGCCGGGCGTGAAGAGGGCGGTCCTCAGCACGATACAGATGTCCGCCTGACCGTCGCTGGAGATATAGCCGACGCCGCCGCCATAACCGATCCCGCGCTTTTCGGTCTCCAGCTCGTCGATGATCTCCATCGCCCGGACCTTGGGCGCCCCTGACAGGGTGCCGGCGGGCAGGGCAGCCAGCAGGGTGTCGACGGCGTCCAGCTTCGGATCGGCCTTGCCCGTCACGTTCGAGACGATGTGCATGACCTGGCTGTAGCGCTCGACAACGAAGCTTTCGGTCACGGTGACGCTGCCCGGACGGCTGACCCGGCCGACGTCGTTGCGGCCCAGATCCAGCAGCATCAGATGCTCGGCCCGTTCCTTTGGATCGGCCAGCAGCTCGGCCTCAAGGCGCTGGTCCTCGGCTTCGCTCGCGCCGCGGGCCCGGGTGCCCGCCAGCGGCCGGATGGTGACGCCGCCGTCCTTCAGCCGCACCAGAATCTCGGGGCTGGAGCCCGCCATCTGGAAGTCGCCAAAGTTCAGATAGAACAGATAGGGCGAAGGGTTCTGACGCCGCAGCGAGCGGTAGAAGGCGAACGGGTCGCGCGTCCACTCGGCCGACAGCCGGTGGCTGAGCACCACCTGAAAGATGTCGCCCGCCTCGATATAGCGCTTGGCCCGATCGACCATGGCGCCATAGGCCGGGCCGTCGACGCGGGTGTCGAAGACCGGCGTGGGCAGGGGCGCAGCGCGTGGACGCGACAGGCCCTGATCCAGCCGGGCCTCGAAATCGTCCAGCCGGGCAATGGCCTGCGACAGGGCCTGATCCGCCGGGGTCTCGCCATCGGGATAGGCTGCGGCGACCAGCACGATCTCGTGGCTGACCGAGTCGAAGATGGCGACCAGCGAGGGTCGGGCCAGCACGGCATCCGGCAGGTTCAGCGGGTCGGGATTGGCCTCGCCCAGCGGCTCCAGCAGGCGCACCATGTCATAGCCAAACGCCCCGAACAGGCCCGCCGCCATGGGCGGCAGGTCCTCGGGCAGGTCAAAGCGGCTGGCGGCCATCAGACGGCGCAGCGACGTCAGGGCGTCATCCGCTTCATCGACGAACCGGTCGGTCGCGACGTCCGGCCCGCGGGCCAGCGCGGCCTTGCCATCCCGACAGCGCCAGACGACGTCGGGATCCAGCGTCAGGATCGAATAGCGGCCCTTGACCGCCCCGCCCTCGACCGACTCGAGCAGGAAGGCATAGGGCCGACCCTTGCCGACCTTGAGATAGGCCGAGACCGGCGTCTCCAGATCGTCGATCCGGCGACGGACGACGACCTGGGGGGTGCCCGCATTCCAGGCCCGGGCGAAGGCCTCCGGATCGACCGGCGAACGCTCGTCGATCATTGAGCCCCGGCAGCGGCTCCCGCCGGGGCGGCGGGGGCCTCTTCGGGCAGGCCGAGCGCCTGACGGGCGGCACCGACGTCATAGCTGGCCTTGGAGTTCACCTGGGTCCAGCCGATGGCGCTGTCGCCCAGACCCGACACCAGGTCCTGTGTGATCCGCGGACGGATCCGCTCGGCGATCGGCGCAACCGTGGCAGCATCCGAGGCGCGGATGTCATCGACGACGCCCACGGCAAAGGCGGTCTGGCTGGCCGGCTGGACAAAGACCTGCCCCTTGGCCTGACCGAACAGGCCCTGCAGCACACCCCCACCGATGGCTTGCTGGGTTTCCTCATCCTGAAGCGTGTTCTCACGCGTGATCAGGGTGGCCCCGACCGAGCGGGCGACCTCGGCGATGTCTTCCCCGGCCCGGACGCGCGCGGCCAGCTCCTCGGCCTTGGCGCTGAGCAGGCGGTTGTTCTCGCGGGCCGTCCATTCCCGCACCAGAATTTCGCGGACATCGTCCAGCGCGGGCATGGAGGCCGGCCGGATGTCGTCGAGGCGCAGCACGAAATACTGACCCTGACCCGCATCGATGACGTCACTGACGCCCCCTTCGGGCAGACGCCATGCGGTCTCGAAAATCTGGGGCGGGGCGTTGATCTGGCTGCCGTCCGCGCGGAAGCCCTGTTGCGTGAAGGCGGGCAGGGTGATGATCCGGGCGCCGACCTCCTCGACGGCCTGTTCCAGCGACATGCCGCTGTTGCGAGCCGCCTCGTAGCGTTCGACCCGTTCGAACTCCGCGCCCGTGGCAGCCTCGGCCTGAAGCTCCTGAACGATGGCCTCGCGCACGCCTTCCAGAGTCGCGGCCTCGCCGGGTTGAATGGCGGTCACCTGGACGACGGCAAAGCCGACGCGCGTCCGGACCGGATCAGACACACCCGGTCCGGCAAGACCGAACACGGCGGCCCCCACGGCGGGATCGGGCACGGCGCTCTGCGGGGTTTCGGAGTAGGGGGTGGGCTCGACGCCGGGGTTCTCGCCCGCCTTCAGGGCCGTCGAAATCCGCTGGGCGGCCTCGTTGCTCGCGGCCGGATAGACGGCAAAGGTCCGACGTTCGGGAATGGACAGGGAGTCCTTGCGGAACTCGAACCGCTCCACGATGGCCTCTTCGCTGATCTCGGGCGCCTGTCCCGGAGGGTTGTCGAACAGTACGATCGAGGCGACCCGGGTTTCCGGACGACGCAGCTGGGCCTCGTTCTCGGTCATGAAGGCGGTCAGCTGTGCGTCGGTCGGGGCGGGCGCGGTGCCGGCCATCGCCTGGGTGACGGTGAACCAGCGGCCATCGCGGCGCTCCAGCGCGCCGTTGGCGATCACGGCACCATAGATCCGGGGCACCCGGGCGGCCGCATACAGCGACGCGCCGAAGTGGTTCTGGGCATACTGGTCGGTCAGGTCCCGCTCCAGGTCGGCCGGGGTCATGTTTAGGCTCTGCAGGACGGAGCGGTAGGCCTCTTCGTCAAATTGACCGGTGATCTGATTGAAGAAGTTCGGGATCTGGCGAATCTGCTTGAGGACCAGTTCCTTGCCCGGCCGGATTCCCACGCGATGGGCCCAGTTCAGGAATGACAGTTCCTGCGTCTTGCCCTCAAGGTAGCGGATATGGACGTTCTGGCCGACCATGTCCTCGATGGTGACCGAGGCGCCGGTCTGTTCCTGATAGTTGGCCCGCTCCTGTTCGAAATCCGCCAGGAACTCCTGCTGAGTGACGCTGCGGTCGCCGGCCTTGACCACATCGCGCGGCCCCAGCGAGGCGAAGATGTCCGCTTCGTTGCCGACGATCAAAAAGCTGACCGCGATCAGCCCGATAATGGCAATCGCCCAGGGCGACTTGGCGAAGTTGCGGAAGTTGCTGATCATGACAAACCTTGAGCAGTGCGCAGGTGCCCACGCGGGGCTTTATCGGCGTATAGGGGCAGCACCCCCCTTGCGGCAAGACACAGGCTTGGCGCATCCGTGATCTGCTCCTAAACCGTGTCCATGGAAACGCTTGTGAAACTGATTGTCGGCAACTGGAAGATGAATGGCCTGACCCCGGCGCTGGATGAAGCCGGTGCCCTCCGTCAGGCGTTGGAAGCCGATCCCGTCAACGCCCGCGTCGGCCTGTGCCCGCCCGCGACCCTGATCGCGCAGATGGCCTGGAAGCTGGGCGCCGGCCCCGTCGAATTGGGCGGACAGGATTGCCATCCCAAGGATTCCGGGGCCTTCACGGGCTCGATCTCGGCCCCGATGCTGGCGGACGCGGGGGCGCGGCTGGTGATTCTGGGGCATTCCGAACGTCGCGAGGGGTTCGGCGAGACCGACGCCGATGTCGCCGCCAAGGTCGAGGCGGCCCTGAGAGCCGGGCTGGAGCCGATCATCTGCGTCGGCGAGTCGCTGGAGACGCGGGAAGCCGGTCAGGCCGTCGCTTTCGTCACCACCCAGGTGCGGGCCTCGCTGCCTGATGCGCTGAAGGACCGGTCGTTCGCTCTGGCCTATGAGCCTATCTGGGCGATCGGCACCGGCCTGACGCCGACGCTGGACCAGATCGCCGAGGTCCATGCCGCGATCCGCACGGCTCTGGTCGAGCGGTTGGGGCAGGGCGCCCGTCAGGCGCCCATTCTGTACGGCGGGTCGATGAAGCCGGACAACGCCGCCGATATCCTGGCGGTGCCCGAGGTCGGCGGCGGACTCGTGGGCGGGGCCTCGCTGAAGGCCGAGGATTTCATCCGCATCATCCGCGCGGCCTGATCCCGCCCTGCTGGGGTTTGCGCCCCATCGACAACAATGATAGAGCCCGCCGCTTGATCGGCGCAGCCCCGCGCCACACATATAAGCAGCCATGCTCCAGACCGTTCTCCTCGTCGCCATCATCCTCGTCTCGCTCGCCATGACGGCGCTGGTGCTGCTGCAGCGCTCCGAAGGGGGCGCGCTCGGTATGGGCGGCGGTCCGTCGGGCTTCATGACGGCGCGCGGAGCCGGCAATCTGCTGACCAAGTCGACCTGGATTCTGGCGGCCCTGTTCTTCATACTGGCGATCAGCCTGACGGTTGCGGGCAATATCTCTCGCGGATCCAGCTCGGGCATCGATGCCGATGCCGTCGGCGCGCTGGTCCAGCCAACCGCCCCTCCGACTGAAGGTACCGAGCCGGGCGTCGCACCGCCTCCGGTCACCGCGCCTGACGCGGCCCCGGCGGCACCGACTCTGGATGACCTGAATGATCTGGCCGGGTCGGAGCCCGCTCAGTAGGTTTTCGACCCCGCAGCCCATCGGCTCGGCCAACTTTCCTGCGGCTTTCAACAGGCGTTTGGTCCCTTGATGAGGATCGCCCCTGTGCGCGCCGCGAATCGACGCTAAGGTGATCTCCCATGGCCCGTTATGTGTTCATCACTGGCGGCGTGGTTTCCTCATTGGGAAAAGGCCTCGCCTCCGCCGCCCTTGGTGCGCTGTTGCAGGCGCGTGGCTACAGCGTGCGCCTGCGCAAGCTGGACCCCTATCTGAACGTCGATCCGGGCACGATGAGCCCCTATCAGCACGGCGAGGTCTTCGTCACCGATGACGGTGCCGAAACCGACCTCGACCTCGGCCACTATGAGCGGTTTACCGGGGTGTCGGCGGCGAAGTCCGACAACATCACTACCGGCCGCATCTATTCGACCATCCTCGAGAAGGAACGCCGCGGCGACTATCTGGGCGCGACGGTGCAGGTCATTCCGCACGTCACCGACCAGATCAAGCAGTTCTGCCTGACCCCGGCCCTGACCGATGACGGCAAGGAGGTCGACTTCGTCCTGGTCGAGATCGGCGGCACGGTCGGCGATATCGAGGGCCTGCCGTTCTTCGAGGCCATCCGCCAGCTGGGTCAGGACCTGCCGCGCGGACAGTCGTGCTTCGTGCATCTGACGCTGCTGCCGTTCATCAAGACCGCCGGTGAGATGAAGACCAAGCCGACCCAGCACTCGGTCAAGGAGTTGCGCTCGATCGGCATCCAGCCCGACATCCTGCTGTGCCGCAGCGAATATCCGATCCCGGCCGACGAGAAGCGCAAGATCGGCCAGTTCTGCAATGTCCGCCCGTCGGGCGTCATCCAGGCAATGGACTCCGCCGACATATATGCGGTGCCGCTGGATTATCACCACGAGGGACTGGACGCCGAGGTGCTGGCCCACTTCGGACTGGACGATGCCCCGGCCCCCGATCTGTCGGGCTGGCAGGAGATCGTCCGCCGCCGCCTGCACCCCGACGGCGAGGTCACCGTGGCCATCGTCGGCAAGTACACGGTGCTCAAGGACGCCTACAAGTCGCTGATCGAGGCCCTGCACCACGGCGGGGTGGCCAACAACGTCAAGGTCAACATCGACTGGGTCGAGTCCCAGACCTTCGAGGGCGACCGCGAGGCCTGCGATGCGCGACTGCAGGGGGCGCATGCCATCCTGGTCCCCGGCGGCTTCGGCGCACGCGGCGCCGAGGGCAAGATCCAGGCGGCGCGCTTCGCCCGCGAGCGCAACATCCCCTATTTCGGCATCTGTTTCGGCATGCAGATGGCGGTGATCGAGGCGGCCCGGCATCTGGCCGGATATCCCGAGGCCTCGTCGACCGAGTTCGGGCCCGCAGAGGAACCGGTCGTCGGCCTGATGACCGAATGGACCGTGGGCAACCAGCGGGTGCTGCGGCAGGCCGACGGCGACCTTGGCGGCACCATGCGGCTGGGCGCCTATGACTCGACCCTGAACGCCGGCTCCCGCATCGCGGAGATCTATGGCACGACCGACATCAGCGAGCGGCACCGCCACCGCTATGAGGTCAACATCAACTACCGCGAGGCCATCGAGGAGAAGGCCGGGCTGATCTTCTCGGGCCTGTCGCCGGACGGTGTCCTGCCCGAGACGGTCGAGCGCACGGACCACCCATGGTTCATCGGCGTCCAGTACCATCCGGAGCTGAAAAGTCGGCCGTTCGCGCCGCATCCCCTGTTTGCCAGCTTCATCGAGGCGGCCGTGGTGCAAAGCCGGCTGGTCTAGGGCCACCCGGTGGGGTGGTGCGGATGAGAGGACTCGAACCTCCACGCCTCGCGGCGCTGGAACCTAAATCCAGTGCGTCTACCAGTTCCGCCACATCCGCCAGGTTCTGGGCGAGGCCTTAGACCATTTCGGGCCGGGCGGGGAAGGGCTCTCCGTTCTCAGCGCAGGTCGGTCTGTCGCTGCAGGCCGTACAGGGCCTCGTCCATGTCCTCGGCCTTGGCCGCGATCACGGCGCGGGCGTCGGTGATGGCGCGATTGTAGAGGATGGGACCGAGGTCGAGGATGACCCGATCGAGGATCAGATCGGCCTGCAGGGCGCCGACCTCGACGTCCAGTTCGTCTGCCAGAACCTGACGCAGGCCGGTCGAGGCGGCCTGTCGGGCCTCGCGCGAGAGTTCGATGGGTCGGGTCATGCCACCTCCGCCAGGGCTTCCTCGGCCGCCACCCATGCGGCTTCTGCGGCGTCGAGGTCGGACTGGGTCTTCGCCCGGGCGCGGGTCAGGCCTTCCAGCGCCTTGGGGTTGTTGACCGAGGCATTGGCCATGTCATCGTCGATGCGGGCGATCTCCGCCGTCAGCTGAGCCATCCGCTCCTCGGCCTTCTTCACGGCATGACGCAAGGTCGAGGGGGAAGGGCCTGATTTCTTTTCGTTCTTCTTGCCCTTGTTGTTCGAAGCAGGCGCGGCGACGGCCGCGGCCTCGTCCTTGATCTGACTGGGCTTGACCGCAGCGGCCCTGGCCCGGTCGAGGACGAATTTGGCGTAGTGGTCCATGTCGCCATCCCAGGGCTTCACCGTGCCGTCGGCGGCCAGCCACAGGCGGTCGGCGACCATCTCCATCAGCGAGCGGTCGTGGGTGATCAGGATGACGGCACCGTTGTACTCGTTGAGGGCATCCAGCAGGGCGCGGCGGCTGTCGATGTCGAGGTGGTTGGTCGGTTCGTCGAGGATCAGGACGTGGGGGGCGTCCATCGCCACCTGATTGAGCAGCAGGCGGGCGCGCTCGCCGCCTGACAGGCTGGCGACGGTGGTTTCCTGCTTCTCATAGCCGAGACCCCACTGGGCCAGCTTCGACCGGCGGCTGCTCTCTGAGGCGTCCGGCATGGCGCGGCGGACGATCTCCAGCGGGGTGTCGGTCGGGTCCATGGCCTCGATCTGGTGCTGGTGGAACCAGCCGACGCGCATCTTCTTGTCGCGGTGCAGTTCGCCCTCGAAGATGTCGAGCGCCCCGGCGATCATCTTGGCAAAGGTCGACTTGCCGGCGCCGTTGACGCCCAGCAGGCCGATGCGGTCGTCGAGGTCCATGCGCAGGTTGAGATTGCGCAGGATCGGCTTGCCCGGCTCATAGCCCACGTTGGCGCGCTCCAGCCGGATCAGCGGCGGGGCCAGCGGGCGGGGCGGCGAGGGCAGGATAAAGGGGGCGACCCGTTCCTCGATGGTGGTGGCCACGGGCTGCATCTTGGCCAGACGCTTCATGCGCGACTGGGCCTGGGCGGCCTTGGAGGCCTTGGCCTTGAAGCGATCGACGAAGGCCTGCAGGTGGGCGCGCTCGGCGTCCTGCTTGGCCTTGGCCGACAGCTGCAGCCGGGCCTTTTCGGCGCGGGCCTGTTCGAACTGGTCGTAGTTGCCGGTGTAGAGCGTCAGGGTGTGGTTCGCGAGGTGCAGGATGTGGGTGCAGACCTCGTTCAGCATCTCGCGGTCGTGGGAGATGATCAGGGCCGTCGCCGGGTATTTCTTGAGCCGGGCCTCCAGCCACAGGGCGCCTTCCAGGTCGAGGTAGTTGGTCGGCTCGTCCAGCAGCAGCATGTCGGGCTCGGCGAACAGGGCCGCAGCCAGGGCCACGCGCATCCGCCAGCCGCCCGAGAAATGCGACATCGGCCGTTGCTGGTCTTCCTGGTCGAAGCCGAGGCCGACGAGGATTTCGGCCGCCCGGGCCGGTGCGGCGTCGGCGTCGATCTCGATCAGCCGGGTCCAGATCTCGCCCATCTCCTCGGGCTCGGCGGTTTCCAGCCGGGTCAGCAGGTCGTGGCGCTCCTCGTCAGCCTCAAGAATCGTCTCAAGTACGCTGACGGGGGTGGCGGGGTGTTCCTGGTCGACCGAGCCGATGCGCGCGGTCTTGGGCAGGCTGATCTCGTCACCGCCGGCGGCCAGTTCGCCGAGGATCAGCTTGAACAGGGTCGATTTGCCGATGCCGTTGCGGCCGACCAGCCCGACCTTGGAGCCGGGCGGCAGGGAGACAGAGGCATCGTCCAGGAACCGGCGGCCCCAGGCGTTGAAGGTCAGATTGGTGATTTGAAGCATGGGGAGGAGGAATATCGCATGTGACAGGGCGACACCGGAAACACGGGGGCGTGTCCGGTATCACGGAGAAGGTTGGAAAGGCGCGGGCGCACCGCTATAAGCCCGCGACCCGAAACCCCCAAACGAAGACTGACCCCAATGACCGAACGTACCTTCTCGATCATCAAGCCCGACGCGACGCGCCGCAACCTGACCGGTGCGATCAACGCCGTGATCGAGGGCGCTGGCCTGCGCATCGTGGCCCAGCGCCGCGTCAAGCTGACCGAAGCGCAAGCGAAGAAATTCTACGAAGTCCACGCCGAGCGCCCCTTCTATGGCGAGCTGGTCGGCCAGATGACCGCCGAGCCCGTCGTCGTCCAGGTGTTGGAGGGCGAGGACGCGGTGGCCCGCTATCGCGAAGTCATGGGCGCCACCAACCCGGAACAGGCCGCCGAAGGCACGATCCGCAAACAGTTCGCCCTGTCGATCGGTGAAAACTCGGTCCACGGCTCGGACTCGATCGAGAACGCCGGCATCGAAATCGCCCAGTTCTTCACCGACGACCAGATCGTCGGCTAAGGCTGAGTGACGTGATGAACGAGGCCCCGGTGGAAACGCCGGGGCCTTTTTCGTGGGCGAAACACCGTCTGAACCGTCTGAATGGTCTGGACTGCATCTCAGGTCTCCTCCCTGTTGCGAAGCAATGGGGAGGTGGCGCGGCGCGCTTGCGCCGTGACGGAGGGGTTCTGGATCCCTGGCAGGAGATATCGCCTGGCCTGAAGAACCCCTCCACCACTTCGTGGTCCCCCTCCCCACCGCTGCGCGGCAGGGAGGAGACAAAACACCGTCTGAACCGTCTGAACCGTCTGAATGGTCTGAATCCCTCCTGCGCACCGCTCCGGCGAACCGGGCAGTATAGGCGCTCCCTGAGGCAGGGCGGGCTGAAAGGTGTCAGGCGCGCGGAGGGCGTTGAACCAGCGAGGGATTCAGCAGAAAGATGTGCGATGCAGGCTACCGGCCGCTTGAGTCCCAAATGTGCGGATAGAGATAATAGCTGAGCACGGCGGTGCAGACACCGAGGCCAATGGCCCAAGCCAAGGGTTGGTCGCCCCACAAATACGAACTGAGGGCCGAACCTGATCCCAGGGAAATCGCAAAGGTGGGGGTGTTTATTGGTAGTTTGGATTTTGACATGGGGGCCTTGCCCGATCGGGCTGTCATGAATTCAGATATCCGCGTTGGAGCGATCTCAGTCTCTGCTCCAAGCGTGACCTCGATGTTAACCCTTCAGATCTCCCCGCAGTACGCCGCCAGCGCCTGCGGATACAGCCTGTGCTCGGCCTCCAGCACGCGGGCGGCCAGGGTTTCCGGGGTGTCACCCTCCAGAACCGGCACGCTGGCCTGGTCGAGGATCGGGCCTTCGTCCACGCCTTCGCTGACGAGGTGGACGGTGCAGCCAGCCTCGGTGTCGCCGGCCTCGAGGGCGCGGTGGTGGGTGTCGAGGCCTGGGTATTTCGGCAGCAGACTGGGGTGGATGTTCAGCATCCGGCCGGACCAGCGCCCGACCAGCCAGGGGGTCAGGACGCGCATATAGCCGGCGAGGGCGACGACCTGGATGTCGTGTGCGTGCAGGGCCTCATCGAGGGCGGCCTCATGGGCCTGTCGATCCTTGCCGAACGGGGCGTGGGGCAGGGCGACCGTGGCGATGCCGCGCTCCGTGGCCCAGGCCAGACCGGCGGCCTCGGCCCGGTTCGACAGAACCAGGGCGACTTCATAGGTTGTATCAGCAGCGTCGACCAAGGCTCGCAAATTGCTGCCCGTTCCCGAGATCAGGACAGCGACACGGACAGGCGGACAGGACACGCGCGTCGGTTACTGTGCAGGCGCGACGCGATAGTCGCCGGCCGGGCCGGGGAAGGTCACCGGGCTCTCGAAGCCATCCTCCGAAACCGCCGAAACGCCGAAGAACCAGTCGTCGATGACCACGCCTTCCAGCACGGCCTCGGTGGCGTCGCCGCCCGCGATCCAGCGGCTGTGGGTCCATTGCGGGGCCGTGGTCGAGCGCCACCAGACGCGGTAGCCCGCCGCCCCGGGCACAGCCTGCCAGCGCAGGGTGGTGTCGGGCTGGACGGCGCCCTCGACGACCACGCCGGTCGGCGGGGCCGGAGCCCAGGCCATCGCCGCCATGGTGATGACGTTCAGGCGGGTCGCCTGGGCCAGATAGTCGAAATTGACGCCATCGATGGTGTCGCCATAGCGGACGCCGTCCTCGACCCGCAGGTCCTGATGCTGGCGGTCATAGTTCTCGGAGCCCTCGGTGATGCGCACGGCCGGGAAGCCGACGCGAAGCATGGCGACCTGGTCGCCGCCGCGTCCGTAGCGATCGGTGCGATAGACCATCTCGACATCGAAACTGGTCAGATAGCGATCGGCGATGCTGTCGATATAGCGGGCCAGATTGCGCGAGGCGGAGTCGACCTCACCCCCATTGTAGCGGCGCGTCGCGGCCTGGGACTCGGTTTCGACCGTCTTGGTGCCTTCGGAGAAGACGCGGATGCGGGTGTTGTCGATGACGCCGCTCTGGCCCTCGATATTGCCGACCATGTCGTTGTTCAGATTGGCCTGGACGAACCAGCCCTGTTCGACGGCGTAGTCCGCAACGATGCCCGCGCCGACCAGGCCCTGCTCTTCGCCGGTCAGGGCGGCATAGACCAGGGTGGCCTCGAACTCATAGGCCGACAGGATGCGCGCGGTCTCGATCAGGGCCGCCACGCCCGAGGCGTCGTCATTGGCGCCGGGGGCGTCGGAGGTGAAGTCCATCACATCGGTGACGCGCGAATCCAGATGGCCGGAGATGATGATGACGCGGTTGGGGTCACCGGTGCCGCGCTGGATGGCGACGACGCTGACCACTTCGGTCGGGTTGGGGATGCGGCGTCCGGTGACGACCTCGGACGGAGTGACGACCTCGATACAGCCGCCGCAGGTCCGGCTGATGCTCTCGAACTCGCGGGCGACCCAGCGACGGGCGGCGCCGACGCCGCGCGTCTCGGACTCGGTGTCTGACAGGGTGTGGCGGGTGCCGAAGCCGACCATGGTCTCGATATCGGCGCGCATCCGTTCGGGCTGAACCAGCAGGCCGAGCGCCCGGAGTTGCGGCTGGTCGACGGCGGCCGAGGTCTGGGCGGCGGCCGGGGCAGCCAGGGCCACGGTCAGGGCGGCGCCGGCGACGAGGCAGAGGGACGCGATCAGACGCATGGCAGTCTCCTGAACAGGGCGGCTACCGTGATGGCATCGCCCCCCGGGGGTCAAGCGCTCAGGCGCTGGCCTGAAGCTGGCCGCAGACAAAGGCGGTCTCGCCGGCTTCCAGCAGACCTTCCAGCACATCCTCGACGTGCTCGGGGCCGACGATCAGGATGAAGCCGACGCCACAGTTGAAGGTGCGGCGCATCTCATGATCCGAAATGCCGCCGGTCTCGGCCAGCCAGTCGAACACCGCCGGACGCGGCCAGGCCTGCCAGTCGAAGGCCGCTTCAAGCCCGGGCGCGATGCAGCGCGGCGGGTTCTCGATCAGGCCGCCGCCGGTGATGTGGGCCGCGCCCTTGATCCAGCCCTGCTTCATCAGGGGCAGCACCGGCTTCACATAGATGCGGGTCGGCTCCATCAGCGCCTGGGCCAGGGTGCGGTCGTTGGCAAAGGGCGCATCGTCGGCCCAGGTCAGGCCGCGCGTCTCGATCACCTTGCGGATGAGCGAATAGCCGTTCGAATGCGGGCCGCTGGAGGCCAGGCCGATGATGACATCGCCGGTGTTCTGCAGATCATGGCGGGGCAGGGTGTGGCCGCGCTCGACCGCGCCCAGCGAAAAGCCGGCCAGATCATAGTCGCTGCCCTCATAGAGGCCGGGCATCTCGGCCGTCTCGCCACCGACCAGGGCACAGCCGGCCTGACGGCAGCCCTCGGCGATGCCCGCCACGACGCGGCGGGCGGCCTCCACGTCCAGCTTGCCAGTGGCATAGTAGTCGAGGAACAGCAGGGGCTCGGCGCCCTGGGCCAGCAGGTCATTGACGCACATGGCCACCAGATCGATTCCCACGCCGTCGTGGCGGCCGGTGTCGATGGCGATTTTCAGCTTGGTGCCCACGCCGTCGGTGGTTGCGACGATCAGCGGGTCGTTGAACCCGGCCGCCTTGAGGTCGAACAGGGCACCGAATCCGCCCAGCGAGGGCTCTGATCCCTTGCGGGCCGTGGATTTGGCCAGCGGCTTGATGGCGTCGACCAGCCGCTCTCCGGCGTCGATATCCACCCCCGCCTGGGCATAGGTCAGGCCGTTGGGCGGGGGAGAAGAACTGTCGCTCATCGAACACGAACCTGAATCAGTGGACGGAATTCCGGCGCCCCTCTTGCCATGAGGGCGCACGCCGGGGCTATAGCATTCAAATGACCCCGATCACCACCAATCCAGCCCTTGTCGACTTCTGTGCGGAACTGGCGAAGGCGCCGTTCATCGCCGTGGACACCGAGTTCATGCGCGAAACCACCTATTGGCCCCGGCTGTGCCTGATCCAGGCGGCGTCCTCCGAGGTGTCCGGCATCATCGACCCGATGGCCGAGGGGCTGGACATGGAGCCCTTCCTCGACCTGCTGCGGGATCCGAAGATCATCAAGGTGTTCCACGCGGCGCGGCAGGACATCGAAATCTTCGTGCGCCTCGGGGCCATGCCGCTGCCGATGTTCGACACCCAGGTGGCGGCCATGGCGGCCGGCTTCGGCGATCAGGTGTCCTATGAGGCGCTGGTTCGCCAGATGCTGAAGAAGGAACTGGACAAGGGCAGCCGCTTCACCGACTGGGCCCGGCGTCCGCTGTCGGATGCACAGCTGACCTATGCGCTGGGCGATGTGACCCATCTGGCGGCGCTGTATCCGCGCCTGCGCGAGCAGCTGGCCAAGGCCGGGCGGCTGGACTGGGTGCTGCAGGAGATGGGGGCGCTGACCGATCCCCAGCTTTATGACACCACACCCGAAAACGCGTGGAAGCGGCTGAAGCCCAAGAAATATTCGGCGAAATATCTGGCCGCCTTTGTCGCCACCGCCGTCTGGCGCGAGCGCATGGCCCAGGAGCGCGACCAGCCGCGCGGGCGAATCATCAAGGATGAGGCGATCGACGAGATCGCGACCCAGGCGCCGACCGATCCGGACGCCTTCAACCGCCTGCGGTCGGTGTCCAAGGGCTTCGGAGCTTCGCGGCTGGGCGAAAGCCTGATCGCCGAGCTGAAGACCGTGCTGGCCGACCCGGAGGCCCATGCGCCGGATATCGAGCGCCCGGGGCACCGTCCGGCAGCGGCGCCGTCGGTGGTCGAGCTGCTCAAGGTTCTGCTGAAGGCCAAGAGCGACAACGCCGGCGTGGCGACCAAGATGATCGCCAATGTCTCGGATCTGGAAAAGATCGCGCTGGACGATGACGCCCCCGTCGATGCGCTCAAGGGCTGGCGGCGCGAGATGTTCGGCGAGGATGCGCTGAAGCTGAAGCGCGGCGAGCTGGCGCTGGTGCTGAACGGCGCGCGCGTCGAGGTCGTCGAGATCGAGGGCTAGGCCGGCTCCCACAGCTCGATCGGGTTGCCCTCCGGGTCGTGGATGCGGGCGAATCGACCGACCTCGGGCGCGTCCCACTCGGCCTTGGTCAGCACCTCGATGCCGGCGACCTTCAGCGACGCGATCAGGCCGTCCAGATCATCGACGCGCAGGTTCAGCATCCAGCGCTTGTCGGCGGCGAAATAGTCGCTGTCGGCCTTGAACGGCGCAAACACCGTCGGTCCGGCCTGCTGGTTCCAGACGAACACCCCCGGCGGGGCGCCCACGCCCAGATGCTTCAGATACCATTCGGCCAGCGCCGTCGGGTCGTCTGCGCGAAAGAAGAAGCCGCCGATACCGGTGACTGCCATGGGTGTCCCTCCCTGTGCCGGGCCGGACGGTGCGCCGCTCAGTCGCCGCAGGCAAGGCCCAGCGTATCGGCCAGGGATTTCAGACGTCTGCGCGTCTGTTCGCCCAGCAGCATGTCGGCATAGCCGTCGGAGGGGGTGAGAGTCAGCGTGTCGTCGTCAATGGCAAGCCGGGCGCCGGCCAGCAGTTGCGGGGCCCGGCCGGACAGGTCGCAGGCCAGCCGGATCGCCTGACCCAGCGCCTTGGCGTGGCGGCGGCCCTCTTCGTCCAGCAGGCGGTTGATGACATCCGGCTGGGGCGTGGCCGAGGGCCCGCCGTAGCGGGCATTCAGCGCGCAGGCCAGGAAGGCGCGTTCGGCGTGGGTCTGGCCCGGCACAGGGGCGCGCAGGACCTGCTCGAACACCAGCTCGACCCGGTGGTCCGGGTGCAGGCGCGCCCCGAGATCGCACAGGTGACAGGCCGCCGTGGTCAGGGTGCGGTCGCGCCCACGGCCGAAGGTCTCGGGCAGGGCCGGCAGGACCGGATCGATCCAGGCCTGCACCGCGCCCGGCAACAGGGGCGAGATGCCCTGACGTGCGCCCCAGGTGGTGCAGCCGGCGATCAGCGGGTCGCTGGCGAGGTGTTCGGCGGTCAGCGCCTCCTGCAGCAGACCCTCGCGCAGGCCCCAGGCCGAGAACTCGACGGTCTTGAGCGCCAGCTTCTCGATCAGGGCCTCAAGCACCAGGGCGGCATAGGGCAGGGTCTCGGCCCGCCTGCGCGACACCCCCGGCGTCCGGTCCAGAGAGGTGCGCGACTGGCGCGAGACGAACCGGGCCACGTCGCGCGCATCGTCGGCGGTCATGGCATACTGATGGACGATCTGCAGCGGATAGTCGGACATGGCCATGTGCAGCTGGGCGATGCTGCGCCAGGCCCCGCCGACCGCGTGCAGGGTCGAGGTCTCGAAGTCTGCGGTCTTGCCCTTCAGGCGCTTGTCGATCTTGGTGCGCACCTTCTTGGCGTCGAAATCACTGTCGTCCGCCAGCGAAAAGGGGCCGAGCGGCAGGGTGATGCCTTGCCCGACCTCGCCCTTGCCCAGCCGGACCAGTTCCAGACTGGCCCCGCCCATGTCGGCCGCAACCCCCTCAGCGGTCGGATGCCCGGCCAGTACGCCCCGGGCCGCATAGCGAGCCTCGTCCTCGCCCGACAGGACCTGGATGTGAAAGCCGGTCTCGGCCGCCACGCGCTCGCAGAAGGTCACACCGTCCTCGGCCTCGCGGACGGCGGCGGTGGCCGCGACGAAGACATGCTGCGGGCGGACGCCCTCGATCACGGCGGCGAACCGGCGGAGCGCCGGCAGGGCCATGGCCACGCCCTCTTCCGACAGGCGGCCGGTCTGGGGCAGGTCGCGGCCGAGGCCTGCCAGCACCTTTTCGTTGAACACGGTCCAGATGGCCCGGCCTTCCAGCCGGTACAGCACCAGACGGACCGAGTTGGAGCCGATGTCGATGACCGCCGCATCGGCGGACGCGAGGGCCGTGGCCGGGAGGGACTCAGGCATCCGGACGATCGTAGCGCAGCGTCGCCGGCAGGGTCTTCACCTTGCTGCCCCGGCCCGACAGGCTGGGATTGGTCATGAAGTAGCGGTGGGCCGAGAAGGGCCGCTCGGGATCGGCGGGCTTCAGCCGGTGGTATTTGCCGTCTGAATCCAGCTCCCAGCTCTGGGCATCATCCTTGAGGTTGGCGACCATGATCTGGTCCAGAACCTGATCGTGCACGGTGGCGTTCAGCACCGGGGCCATGACCTCGACCCGGCGGTCCAGATTGCGGTTCATCCAGTCGGCCGAGGAGATGTAGACCCGGGCGCGGTCGTTCGGGAGATCGCGGCCATTGGCAAAGGCGACGATGCGGCTGTGCTCCAGGAACCGGCCGACGATCGACTTGACCCGGATGTTCTGGGACAGGCCCTTCACGCCGGGACGCAGGCAGCAGATACCCCGGATCACCAGGTCGATGCGCACGCCCGACTGGCTGGCCCGGTACAGGGCGTCGATGATGTCGGGATCGACCAGCGAGTTCATCTTGGCCCAGATGGCGGCGGGCTTGCCGCGGGCTGCGGCCGCCATCTCCTTCTCGATCAGGCTGATCAGCGACGACTTCATATTGAGCGGCGAGACGATCATCTCTTCCAGATCGTCAGGCTGGGCATAGCCGGTGATGTAGTTGAATACCCGGTTGGCATCGCGCGTCAGGGCCGGCTGGCACGAGAACAGCGACAGGTCGGTATAGATGCGCGCCGTCACCGGGTGATAGTTGCCGGTGCCCACGTGGCAGTAGGACCGCAGGGCGTCGCCCTCGCGGCGGACGACGACACTCAGCTTTGAGTGGGTCTTGTACTCGACGAAGCCGAAGACGACGTGCACGCCCGCCCGCTCCATGGCCCGGGCCCAGCGCAGATTGGCCTCTTCGTCAAAGCGCGCCTTGATCTCGACGACGGCGGTGACGTTCTTGCCGTTCTCGGCGGCCTCGATCAGGGCGGCGACGACCGGGCTGTCGCGCGAGGTGCGGTAAAGGGTCTGTTTGATGGCGATGACGTTCGGGTCGCGCGCCGCCTGCCGAAGGAACTGCACCACCACGTCGAAGCTCTCGAACGGGTGGTGGATCAGCATGTCCTTTTCGCGGATCGCCGCGAAGACATCGCCGCCATGGTCGCGCACCCGCTCGGGATAGCGTGGCTCATAGCCGGGGAATTTCAGGTCGGGATGGCCGCCGCCGATCAGCTCCGACACCTGGGCCAGACCCAGCATGCCGTCGATCATCACCACATCCTGCGGCAGGGCGTGCAGCTCGCGGGTGATGAAGTCGCGCAGATCGTCGGGCATGGACGCCTCGATCTTGATCCGCACGACCGATCCCATGCGCCGCTGCTTCAGCGCCTCCTCGAACTCCATGACCAGATCTTCGGCCTCTTCCTCGATCTCGATGTCCGAGTCGCGGATCAGACGGAAGGTGCCCCGCTCCAGCACGTCGCAGCCGGGAAACAGGTGGTCGATGAAGAGCATCAGCAGGCTCTCCAGCGTCACATAACGGGTGCGGCCCTTGGTCGAGCGGCCGTCGGTGGCCAGCGGCCAGAAGCGCTTCACCTGGGTCGGGACCGGCACCAGCGCATACAGGATCCGGTTGTCCCGCCGCCGCCGCAGCTTGAGCGCCAGCGAAAAGCCGAGGTTCGGCAGGAAGGGGAAGGGGTGGGCCGGGTCGATGGCCATCGGCGTCAGGATGGCGAACAGCTGGTTCAGGAACTCGGGTTCCAGCCGCTCGCGCTCGGTCTTGGTGGCGCGGCTGGCGTCGATCACCTCAATGCCGGCGTGGGCCAGTTCGACCTTCAGCTTGCGCCAGCGCTTTTGTTGGTGGGCCATCAGTTCCCCGGCCGCTTCATTGACCCGCTCCAGCGCCTGGCCGGGGGTCAGGCCATCGGCGGACAGCACCCGCACCCGCTCGCGCACCTGACCCTTCAGCCCGGCGACGCGGGTCATGAAGAACTCATCCAGGTTGTTGGCCGAGATCGACAGGAAGCGCAGGCGTTCCAGAAGGGGATGAGCCGGGTTTGACGCCTCTTCCATGACCCGCCCGTTGAAGGCCAGCCACGACAGTTCGCGGTTGATGAACCGCTCGGGCGAGGCCATCAGCGACTCGGACAGCTTCAGCTGCGGCGCGCGCGAGGTGGGCACGACCTCGCCGACGGCCTGATCGGTGATGGAGGACAGTTCGGGGGAAGGCGTATCCGTCATGATGCGGTTCTGACCCGTGCGAATGACAGTCGCAACCTCCGATCTCACTCCGGGGCGAACAGGTCGCCGCTTTCGTCCAGAACCCGGCGCGCCAGAACCCGTGTGACGGGGGCATGGGCCTGGTCCAGCAGGTCGACGATCCGCTCGACGCTGTCGGCCGACCGGTCCACCCGCCGGATCAGATAGTCGATGACATCGTCGGCCGGCTGCAGGCTGCGTTCGGCAAAGCGGGCGCGGAACATGGCCGCCAGAACGGTGTCGTCGGGCGGCTGGATGCCGAGCACCAGAAGGCCGTTCAGGCGCGACTTCAGGTCGGGCAGGGCGACGGGCCACGACCCGGGGGGGGCACGTGACACCAGCAGCACCGCACCGCCGGGGGCCTGGGCTAGGTTCAGCAGGTGGAACAGGGTCTCGTCATCCACCGTCTCGGCCGCATCCAGCAGCAGGGGGCGGCCCTCCAGCTCGAGCGGGTCGGCCTGGGCCACCTCCATGCCATGGAAGGGCAGGGCGCCGACGCGCTCGGCCCAGAGGCGCGCCAGATGGCTTTTGCCCGATCCGGGCGGGCCGTGGAGGGCCGCAGCACCCCCAAGGGCGGTCGGCCAGCCCTGCAGCGCCGCATGCGCGGCCGCATTCGACGCGGAGACGACAAACGCCTCCTCATGCCCGCTCAGGCCACGCCGGAGGGGCAGTCGCATCTGTCCGGGCCTGTCCGGGGAGGCTGTCATTCCGCTGACATATCAGAACCCGGCGCAAAGCCATCAAGGGCGCCTGTGGTCAGGGGGGACAAGCGCGCCCGCCTGTGGATGAACGGGTCAGCGCCGGGGCTTCAGCCGCCGCCACGCCACCTCGAGTCCGAGCGCCGCCAGTAGAGACAGGCCGGTCAGGGGGAAGATGATCCCCAGCGGCACGACAATGCCCAGCACGGCCGCACGGGCCCGGGGGTCGGTGGGCCGGGGCGGCGCGATCAGACCTGCGCCTCTCGGACGTCGCTTCCACGCCATCAGCCCGCCGCTGATCCCCAGCACCCAGATACCGATACAGCCGAACAGCATCAGCAGGCGGTTGAGCTCGCCGTACTGCAGGCCCTGGTGAACGGCGATGCCCCATTCAAAGGCCCGGGCGCCACCGCCGAACTGGTCCCAGCGCAGGTCGCCGACCACCTGCCCGGTCATGCCGTCGACGTAGAGGCTTCGGGCCTCCTCGGCCTTTCGGGTAACGCGGGAGACGGTGAAGGCCAGCGACGGGTCCTCCGGGATCGACACCGTATAGGGCAGGCCCATGCCCTCGGCCTCGGCCGCGGTGATCACGCGAGACAGGATGCCGGGGCCCTCGGAGGGCGCGTGCAGCACCGCATGTTCCATCGTCCAGCCGGTGCCGGAGGGGGCATTGTGACCCTTCCCATGGCTCCAGGCGCTGGCTGCGGCGGGGGCGGGGGGTCGGCCCAGACCGCTCTCGCGCATCACATTCAGGACCTTGTCACCCCAGACCGCCGACCAGGGCATGCCGGTCAGGGCCAGGAACAGAATGATTCCCCCGGCATAGAGACCGGTCACCGCATGGGCATTCCGCCAGAAGGGCCGCCGTGCGGGATCGCCGGGGCGGGGCAGGGCGACGGCGACGTCGTGGCCCTTGCGCGGCCACCACAGGAACAGGCCGGTGGCGACGAGGATGATGGCCCAGCCGGCCACGATCTCGACCAGGATGTTGAAGGGCTTTCCGAACAGTTCGAGGCTGTGCAGCTTTTTGACCACTTCCATCACCCCCTGTCCGCCGACCGTGCCGGTGACCTGACCGGTCCAGGGATCGACGAAGGCAGTGCGCTCGCCCCGATCGGTGCGGACGCGGACCTGCACGGCCCGGTCCGGGCGATCCGGGATGACGACGGCCGCAGCTGTGCCGCCGACGGCCTGCTCGGCGGCCTGTCGCCATTGATCGGGAGAGACGCGGGTCTCGCGGACCTCGACGGTGGCCAGCGATCGGTATGCGACGTCCTCGATCTCGGCCTTGTAGAGATAGAGGCCGCCGGTCAGGGCCATCAGCATCAGGACCGGCAGGACAAACAGCCCGGCATAGAAATGCCAGCGCCAGACAGTGCGGAAGGCATCCGAAAGGGGCGGCGGGGACGATGAGGTCATGAATATCTGCCGGGGCGACGCGCACGCCGCCCCGGCCCATTCCGGATCAATAGTTCAGTCGGAGGCCGACGAACAGCGAGCGGCCCTCGCCGGGCATGAAGACGGCGGTCGAGGCCGTGCGCGCGTCGGTGACGGCGCTGATCTCGCTGACGTAGCGCTCGTCCGTCAGATTGCGGGCGTCGACGAACAGGGTGGTGCCGTTGTCGAAATCCCAGCCGCCGTTCAGCCCCCAGACCGTAAAGCCCGGCGCCTTGAGCGTATTGGCATAGTCGACCCAGACGTCGCTCATGCGCCACTCGACCGTGGGGGTGACGAACAGGCCCGACGGATGCCGCCAGGTCAGCTCGGCCCGGTACTGGTGCTCGGGCACGACCGGCAGGCGGTTCCCTTGCCACAGCACGTCCTGATCGAAGTAGAAGTCGTTGTAATTATAGGTCTGGCGTAGCACGGCGGTCCCCCCGCCCGGCGTGATCGGCAGGGTCCATTCCAGCCCGGCCTCAAGCCCCTGGTGGACGGTGCGATCCCCGTTGAACGTCGCCGCCGGAATGTCCGGGCCGGTGATGTAGTTCAGGATCTCGCCGTCGATCTGACTGCGGTACAGGGTGACGTCCCAAGCCAGGGCACCCCTGCGGCCCCGGGTGCCGATCTCGGCGGTCCAGGCATCCTGGATGTCGACCGGTGTGAATCCCGTCAGCGGGGCCTGCACCAGGGCGCCATAGGTCGGGGGTTCCACCGAGCGGGTGACATTGGCATAGACCTGCACGCCGTCCTCGCTCTCCCACAGCAGGCCAAGGCGCGGCGAGAACCAGTCCCAGGTGATGCCGTCGTTATTGGCGGCGTTGCGACGATCCATGTAGTCGCGGGTGGCCCGTCCGTACGACCCCCCGGCCACGAGGGCCAGACGGTCGGTGACGAACAGCCGGCCCTCGGCAAACACATCCAGCCCCGTGGCCTTCTGCAGATTGTCCGCGGTCAGGGCTCCGGCCATGCCGCCGAGGTTGAGATAGCGCTGGCCGTCTACCTCGCCGTCGCGATAGCTGAGGCCATAGAACAGGTCGGCCTTCCGGCCGCCGATCTGACCGGTCCAGTCGAACCGCCCGAACAGGCCTGTCGTTTGCGAGTCCGTGTTGACCACCTGGAAGATCGGGTGCCACAGGTCCTTCTGCCAACCCCAGACCGCGCCCTCGAACACGGTCGAGTCGTCGAGACGCCAGCGGGTCTGCAGCGTCAGCCGCTTGACGGTCAGGTCGCGCGCCTGATCGCCGGCCAGGGCGCTCGCGCTGGCCATTTCGGGGGTGTTCAGCGCCTGCGTCAGGGTCAGGGCACCGGGCAGCTCCTGCTGGATGTCACCGGCCTGGAAGACCAGCCGCACCTCCCGGTCCTCGCCGAACGACCGGCCGAGGTTGAGGGTCAGCCGGCCCTGCGACTGCTGCGCGTGATCGCGGTATCCGTCGGACTCCATGCCCGAGACGGCGGCATAGAGGTCCCAGTCGCCCCACTGGCGGGCCATGGCAAACTGCGCGCGAGAACTGTCGAACGAGCCGCCCTCGACGCGGAGCTGGTTGTCATAGGTCGCCGTGCGGCCGGTCGTGGAGACGATATTGACCGCCCCGCCCAGCTGGGCCCCGCCGAAGCGCAGGGTGTTGGCCCCCTTGTAGACCTCGATGTAGCGCGCGCTCAGGACGTCGATGGCCTGAAAGTCTGAAAAGCCGTCGGCATCGGCGAACGGCACGCCGTCCTGGGCGAACAGCACACCACGCTGGTGGAAGCCCTGGGCGATGCCCGAGCCCCGGATCGACAGGCGGGCCTCCTCGCCATAGCGCTTCTGGGCCAGCACGCCGGGGACATTGCGCAGGGTGTCGTAAAAGCCCTGGGCGAAGCGGTCCTCAAAGGTCTCGGCGGCGACCACGGACACGGCGCCCGGGGTGCGCGACAGGCGGGTGCGGGCCTCGGCGACCACGGGGGGATCGTCCGGATTGCGGGTGCCGGTGACGATGATGGAATCGACCGTGGTTTCGGTCGCATCCTGGGCAAGGGCGGGGGTGGCCACGCAGGCCAGGGCCACCACGGACGTGGCGGCGAGCAATTGGGTTTTCACGCGGAAATGTCCTGAAAAGAGTCACGGGGGCGCACAGCCGGATCGGCCGGCGCGGGCAGGTGAGACGTCTTCAGGCGTAAGGTGGTGCGGTCGCGGGCGGCTTGGGCGAACGACGGACCGCCGGATGGGCAGTCTCTTGAACCGGCGCCGGGGCGACCGCCCGCGGCTCGACCGGTGGGGCCGACAGGGTGGCGGGCGGGACATCGACCGCCTGCAGCCCCGACAGCAGGGCCATGGCGCAGGTCAGGCCGGCGCGGGCGTCGTCATCCACTGGCACCGGGTGTCCGTCGGCATCGAAGGTGACGCGGACGATCTGGCCCGAACACAGCTGGACCGGGGTGTCGGTGGCGGCCGAGGCGGCGACGGCCGAGGGCAGCAGGGTGGCGAACACGATGGCGAAGGTCGCGGCCAGAATGGCCAGCGCCCGCGTCAGGCTGATCTCATCGGTCGGGTCGCGCGTCACGACTCTCCTATGCTACATTGTAACGCTCGCGGAAAGCCCCTCGCCAGGGGCGGCGCACCGGATGCCGGATCACCCGCACGCTTGACTTTCAGCGGCGATAATGCGCCCTTCCGCCCTCCCGAATTCTCCCCTTTTGACGACCGATCCAGACCCATGGCCGAGACGCATCTCTATCGCACCCACACCTGCGGCGCCCTGCGCGGCGACGACGCGGGCAAGACGGTCCGTCTGTCGGGCTGGGTCCATCGCAAGCGCGACCACGGCGGCCTGCTGTTCATCGACCTGCGCGACCACTACGGCCTGACCCAGCTCGTGCTGCATCCGGAAACGCCGGGCTTCGAGGCCGTCGAGCGCCTGCGCGCCGAAAGCGTCATCCGCGTGGATGGAGAGGTCGTCGCCCGCTCGCCCGAGACGGTCAACGCCACCCTGCCGACCGGCCAGATCGAGATCCAGGTCAAGGCCGTCGAGGTCCTGTCCGAAGCCGCCGAACTGCCGCTGCCTGTCTTTGGCGAGCCGGAATACCCCGAGGAGCTGCGCCTCAAGCACCGCTACCTCGACCTGCGCCGCGAGACCCTGCACAAAAACATCGTGCTGCGCTCGAAGGTGATCAGCTCGATCCGCCGCCGCATGGTCGATCAGGGCTTCCTTGAGTACCAGACGCCGATCCTGACGGCCTCGTCGCCCGAGGGCGCGCGCGACTTCCTCGTGCCGTCGCGCCTGCACCCCGGCAAATTCTATGCGCTGCCCCAGGCGCCGCAGCAGTTCAAACAGCTGCTGATGGTCTCGGGCTTCGACCGCTATTTCCAGATCGCGCCCTGTTTCCGCGACGAGGACCTGCGCGCCGACCGCTCGCTGGAATTCTACCAGCTCGACGTCGAGATGAGCTTCGTCACCCAGGAAGACGTGTTCGCCGCCATCGAGCCCGTCATGCACGGCGTGTTCGAGGAGTTCGCCGACGGCAAGCCGGTCTCGCCGATCGACCAGCCCCACACCTTCACCAACGACTTCGGCCAGACGCTGGAGCACAAGGGCTTTGAGCGCCTGACCTTCGCCCAGTCGATGGCCTGGTACGGCACCGACAAGCCCGACCTGCGCAACCCCATCAAGATGCAGGATGTGTCCGAGTATTTCCGCGACGGCGGCTTTGGCCTGTTCAACAAGATCCTGGCGGCCGACGCCAAGAACGCCGTCTGGGCCATCCCGGCCCCGACCGGCGGCAGCCGCGCCTTCTGCGACCGCATGAACAGCTGGGCCCAGGGTGAGGGCCAGCCGGGCCTCGGCTACATCTTCTGGTCCGACGACCAGCAGGCCTGGGGCGGCCCGATCGCCAAGAACCTCGGGCAGGAGCCGACCGAGGCCCTGATGACGTCGCTGGGCCTCGGCAAGGGCGACGCCGCCTTCTTTGCCGCAGGCCTGCCGGCCACCTTCGCCAAATTTGCCGGATCGGCGCGCACCCGGGTAGGCACCGAGCTGAAGCTGATCGACGAGGACCAGTTTAAATTCTGCTGGATCGTCGACTTCCCGATGTTCGAATGGTCCGAGGAAGAGAAGAAGGTCGACTTCAGCCACAACCCCTTCTCGATGCCGCAGGGCGGGCTGGAGGCGCTGGAGACCCAGGATCCGCTGACCATCCGCGCCTATCAGTATGACATCGTCTGCAACGGCTATGAGCTGTGCTCGGGCGCGATCCGGAACCACAAGGCCGAGATCATGCTCAAGGCCTTCGAGATCGCCGGCTATGACGCCTCGGTGGTCGAGGACCAGTTCGGCGGCATGCTGAACGCCTTCCGCTATGGCGCCCCGCCCCACGGCGGCCTCGCCCCCGGGATCGACCGGATCGTCATGCTGCTGGCCGGCCAGACGGCCATCCGCGAGGTCATTGCCTTCCCGCTGAACCAGCAGGGCGAGGATCTGCTGATGAACGCCCCGACGGCGGCCGACGAGCGTCAGCTGAAGGACGTGCACATCCGCACCGCCCTGCCGATCAAGGTCTGACCATACCCTTCACCCTCGGACTTGATCCGAGGGTCGGGACACGCGCGACCTGACCCGTCAGTCCCGATCCTCTGGTCAAGCCAGAGGATGACGCGTGAAGCCGTTTAGCGCCCCGCGACGACGACGCGGGGCGGTGCCGGCGGCCGGGGCGCGGCCGGAGGCTGAACCCGCGACAGGTTGCGGCAGCTGCGGCCCGTCAGACCGCCGGGCAGGCGGGTTGAGGAGTCGGCGCAGGCCTCACTGATCTGGGACTGGGTCAGGCCCCGCGACAGGCTGAGGTCGGTGCCGCGGATGTCGGCCCGCTCCAGAGAGGCGCCGGTGAAATCGGCCCGCGAGAACGAACCGCCCGTCAGCCGGGCCCCGTTCAGCTCCGCGCCGCGGAAGTCCGCGCCGGCGAAATTGCCATTCGACAGGTTCGAGGCCGTGACCTCGGCATTGCGGAAATCGGCGCCGCGCGCATTCACATTGGCCAGGGTGACGCCGAACAGCTCGGCCCCGTTCAGATTGGCCCGCACCAGGATGGCGCCGTTCATATTGGCACCGCCGAGAGCCGCACCGGACAGATTGGCCCCGGACATGTCGGCGCGCACGAACACCGATCCCAGCCCTTCGATCCCGTCCAGACGGGCATCGGTGAAATCGGCCCCGGTGAAATTGGCGGCGACCAGCGTCGCGCCGCGCAGGTCGGCCCGGGTGAAGTCCGCGCCCGAGAAGTTCGAGCCGACCAGCTCGGACCCGCGCAGGTCGGTTTCCACCAGAGTGGCGTCGATGAAGGTGGCGGCCGTAAAGGTGGCGCCCGACAGGTTCCGACCGGACAATTCGCAGCGACGGCAGGTGCCGCCCAGCGAGACCACGCGGGCGACGTCGGGGTCCTGCGGAAAGACCTGAACCTCGCGCGTGAACCGGGTGTCCTGACGGTCGGTGTGGGTATCGGTGTCCCCGGCCCGCGCCGCTGTGGCGGCCAGGGCCGTCAGCAGCGCCAGTCCGATCAGGGCGGTGCGGCCGCTCCGTTCAGGCTTCGCAAAAGGGATCACGAGACTTTTCACGCCTTCTCCATGCCGCCATTCCCCACAATTCCCTACTTAATTCGGCGTAAGGATCGGGTCCTTCAGCAGGCGGGAATGCGCAGCGATCCGGGCAGCTGGGTGGCCGCGTCGCCGCAGGCCCGGTCCAGCTGGCGCTGGGTCAGGCCGGTGGCACCCTGCATCTGCGCGCCTGAGAAATTCACCCCGTCAAGCCGGGCCCCGGAGAAGTCGGCGCCCTCCAGAAAGGTCCCGACAAAACTGGCATTGGTCAGGTTGGCGCCGCCGAATCGCGCACTGGAGAACACCGCCCCATAGGCGTCGACGTCGCGAAGGTCGGCATTGGTAAAGCGTGTGCGGTTCATCACCGACAGGCTGAGATTCGCCTGACGCAGGCGCGCGCCCGACAGGTTCAGGCCTCTCGCCTCAAGGTAGGAAAAGTCGCCCTGGAACAGGTTGCACCCGGGGCAGCTGTTGCCGGCGCGCACGCGGGCGATCTGTCCGGCATTCTGGGCCATGGCCGGTTCGGGCAGGGCGCTGGCCAGCACCAGAACGACAGCGGACAGGCTGAGGGCGGCAGCAAGAGAAGAGCGGGTCATGCGAGGTGTCCCAGGCGGTGATAGGTCGCGCCCCGTCTTGCAAGATTCGCGCCGCAAGGAGAGCCTCGGCATGGGACGATCCACCGCTGGACGCGCCCGGTGCCGGTTCGTATGATGTCACACCGGCGCGCACAGGTCCGCGCCTTCTGTCATGACTGGGTTCCGAGACGTGTTGGGCAAGCTGTTTTCCTGGTGGGGTGGTGCGACCATCGGCACGCTGTTCACGGTGGCCAAGCGCGGACGCCTGGTCGGCACCGACGAAATGGGCAATCGCTATTACGAATCGCGCGACACCCAGAGCTATGACGGGCGTCACCGCCGCTGGGTCATCTATGACGGCTATGCCGAGGCGACCAAGGTGTCGCCCGACTGGCATGGCTGGCTGCACTACACCTTTGACGAACCGCCGACCGAGGATGCCCTGCACCGCCAGAGCTGGGAAAAGGACCATATGCCCAATATGAGCGGCACGCCCATGGCCTGGCGTCCGCCGGGATCGGTCCTGACCGAGGGGCGCCGCCCCGCCGCGACCGGCGACTATGAGGCGTGGAAGCCCGAATGAAGCGCCCGGCCCGCATTCTGGGACTGGTTGTGGTTGCCACCGTGGCGGTCGGCGGCGTGGGCGTGACCGCTGCGCTCAATGACCGTCCCCAGGACGCGCGCCCGATTCAGGATCCGCCGGCCGGCCCCGCCCCGGCGCAGGACCCGGCGCCGACCAACAACAGCCTCGGTCCGACCGAGACCGCGCCCAATGCCCAGCCGGCCCCGGCCGCACCCGTGCCGGTTCCGCCGACGCCCGAGGAAACGACCGCCGCCCTGAACCGGGCCCGGCAGGGGGAGGCTCTGAACGAGATCGCGCCCCCCGCCCAGGTTGAGGCCGAGGAAGAAGAAGAGGTCGAGGTCGTCGAGGCTCCGACCGAACCCGAAGGCCCGCCGCCCCCGCGCCAGCGTCGCCGCGTCGCGGTCGTCCAGGCGGTCGACAAGGTCACGGCAGAATCGATCCGCTTCGAGGTGGAGGTCGGCGGACGCCCGGTCGCCTTCAAGCGCGAGTTGATCTTCCGGGTGCGGGCCTGCGAGGTCTCGGCCGAGGAAGAGCGCGATCAGGAAGCGGCCGGCTATCTCGAAATCAGCCTGCAACCGCGCGGTGTGATCACCGGTGCGGAGCCGCGCCAGTTGTTCCGGGGCTGGATGTTCTCGTCGTCGCCGGGCATCGGCGTGCTGGAACACCCCGTCTATGACGCCTGGCTGGTCGACTGCCGCGCATAATCCAGCGCCTGCTGCCCGGTCATCTCCGCCCTGAACGCCGCCATGTCGGGCGTCTGCTCCAGCGCGGGCCGTAGCGCCCGCATGTACAGGCGGTGGGGCACATCGACGATGTTGAACTGTTTCAGGTGACTGTTGACGAACTGGGCGTCCAGCAGGCTGAACCCGGCCCGGTTGAGCCGTGCCACCAGATGCACCAGCGCGATCTTTGAGGCATCGCGCTGCCAGGTGAACATGCTCTCGCCGAAGAACGCCCCGCCGATCTGCACCCCGTACAGCCCGCCGACCAGGGCCGGACCCGCCCAGCATTCGACGCTGTGGGCGTGACCCCGGGCGTGCAGCTCGGTGTAGACCTCCTGGATGCGGCGGTTGATCCAGGTGTCCCACCGGTCACGGATTACGGCGGCGCACCCGGCGACGACCTGGGCGAAATCCCCATTGACCCGCACATCCAGCGTCGTGTTGCGGACCGTCCGGGCCAGCCGCGTCGGAATGTGAAACCGGTCCAGCGGGATCACCCCGCGAAAGTTGGGACGGAGCATCACCAGATCATCGGCGTCACGGCTGTCCGCCATGGGAAAGGACCCATAGCGATAGGCATGCAGCAGATAATCGGCGGTCAGCGCCTCCGGCTCAATCGGCGTGGTGAGCGCCTCGCTCAGCTGGCCGGCCCCTTCTGGCGCCTGGCCCAGTTTTCCAGCCAGTGGATGTCGTAATCTCCGGACAGGATGTCGGGCTCGTTCAGCAACTTCTGGAACAGGGGAATGGTGGTGTCGATGCCGCCGACCACCATCTCGTTCAGGCTGCGCTTCAGCCGTGCCAGACAGGCTTCGCGGTCGCGCCCGTGCACGATCAGCTTGCCGATCAGGCTGTCGTAATAGGGCGGGATCGTATAGCCGGCGTAGATGGCGCTATCCATGCGTACACCCAGGCCACCGGGCGCGTGATAGTCGGTGATAGTGCCGGGCGACGGGGTAAAGGTCTCGGCATTCTCGGCATTGATGCGACATTCGATGGCGTGGCCGGTAAATTTCACATCCTCCTGGCTGAACGACAGCGGCTCGCCCGCGGCGATGCGGATCTGCTCGCGGACCAGGTCGACGCCGGTGATCATTTCGGTGACCGGGTGCTCGACCTGCAGGCGGGTGTTCATCTCGATGAAGAAGAACTCGCCGTCTTCCCACAGGAATTCGATGGTGCCGACGCCCAGGTAGCCGATCGCGGCGATGGCCTTGTTGACCGTCTCGCCGATGGCGACACGCTCGGCCGCGGACAGGGCGGGCGAGGGGGCCTCTTCCAGGATCTTCTGGTGGCGGCGCTGCAGCGAGCAGTCGCGTTCGCCCAGGTGCACCACATTGCCGTGGCTGTCGGCCACGACCTGAAGCTCGATATGGCGCGGCTTCTGCAGATAGCGCTCCATATAGACCGCGCCATTGCCAAAGGCCGCCTTGGCCTCGGACTGGGCGGTCTGGACGGCCTCGACCAGATCGTCGGCGGTCAGGGCCACCTTCATGCCGCGTCCGCCGCCGCCCGCCGCCGCCTTGACGATCAGCGGGAAGCCGATGGTCTTCGAGGCTGCAATGGCTGCTTCGATCGTCTCGACCTCACCGGCCGAGCCGGGCACGCAGGGGATGCCGGCATCCAGCACGGTCTGCTTGGCCGTGATCTTGTCGCCCATGATGCGGATGTGCTCGGCCTTCGGACCGATGAAGGTCATCCCGTGCGCCTCGACGATCTCGGCGAAGCGGGCATTCTCGGACAGGAAGCCATAGCCGGGGTGGATGGCCTGGGCGCCGGTGATCTCGGCGGCCGCGATGATCGAGGGGATGTTCAGATACGACTTGGCGGCCGGGGCCGGGCCGATGCAGACGCTCTCGTCGGCCAGACGCACCCACATGGCGCCGCGGTCGGCTTCCGAGTGCACGGCCACGGTGGAGATGCCCATCTCCTTGCAGGCGCGGTGGATGCGCAGGGCGATCTCACCCCGGTTGGCGATCAGGACCTTGCTAAACACCGGCTCAGGCCTCGAGCAGGACGAGGGGTTCGCCGAACTCGACCGGCTGGGCGTCGCCCACCAGCACATCCGCGACCACGCCGTCGCGCGGGGCCTGGATGGGGTTCATGGTCTTCATCGCCTCGACGATCAGCAGGGTCTGGCCCTTCTTCACCTTGTCGCCGATGTTGATGAACGGCGGGGCCTCGGGCGAGGCCTGCAGATAGACGGTGCCGACCATCGGCGACTTCACCTCTTCGCCCGATTTGGCGACGATGGTGGCGGGATCGCTGGGCATGGGCGCGACGGGCGCTGCGGCCGGGGCCGCGGCCGCCGGGGCCGGAGCCGCCGCATAGGTGACCGGTCCGGCCGCGACCGTCAGCTCGCGGGCCACGCGGATCTTCAGCTCACCGCGCTCGACCTCGATCTCCGAGAGCTCGGTTTCCTTCAGGATGTCCGCCAGCTGGCGGACCAGGGTGGTGTCGATCTCGGCGTCGTTCGGCAATTTCTTCACAGCCATAGGGGAGGGGACCTTCTTGTTCATTCTTCAACGAGCCGCGGCGTCAGCGCGTTCCTGCGCCAGCCGGAGCGCGGCCTTGACCGCCAGCTCGTAACCATGGGGGCCGAAGCCCGAAATGACGCCGGTCGCGACCAGCGAGACATAGGAATGGCGCCGGAACTCCTCCCGCGCCGCCGGATTGCTCAGATGGCACTCCACGACCGGAATGTCCAAGGTCTTGAGCGCATCCAGCAGGGCAATCGAGGTGTGGGTAAAGGCCGCAGGGTTGATCACCAGCGCCCGCGCGGTGCCCCGCGCCGCGTGGATCCACTCGACCAGCTGGCCCTCGTGGTTTGACTGGCGAAAGACCACCGGCACATCCCCGGCCGCCGCCTCGCACAGCGTCTGGATGTCGGCCAGGGTCTCGCGCCCATAGATGTCCGGCTCACGCTCTCCCAGCAGGTTGAGGTTCGGGCCGTTCAGAACGTGCAGGGCGAGGGTCTCGGGCATTGCGCTCATGAAAAGGGCGGACCGACCGGAATCGGACCTGCCTTTTAGCCGAGGCGGGGCGGTTATCAAACCGCGTGCGTGAAAGATTGCCCCTGCGGCAACCCGGTGCGGCCGGGCGCGTCGGCCCGGCATCTGGCGTCCCTTCCCGGAATGCGGCAAGGGGGCGGACAAATCACCTCCCCGGAGACTGCCTTGGACCGCCTCAGACAGATTGTGACATCGCCCCGGACCGAGCGATTCATTCTCGTCCTGATCATCCTGAACGCGATCACCCTCGGGCTCGAGACCAGTGCGTGGGTGATGGACCGCATCGGGCCGATGTTGCTGGTTCTGGACAAGGTCGTGCTGGCCATCTTCGTGGTGGAAGTGGTGGCCCGGATCGCCGTGCACCGGCTGGCCTTTTTCAAGGACCCGTGGAGCCTGTTTGACTTTGGCGTCGTGGCCATCGCCCTGGTGCCGGCCGCCGGCCCGTTCTCGGTGCTGCGCGCCTTGAGGATCCTCAGGGTGCTGCGCATGATCACCATTGTGCCGTCGCTGAAGCGCGTGGTCGGCGCCCTGATCAGCGCCCTGCCGGGCATGGGCTCGATCGTCCTGCTGATGGGGCTGATCTTTTATGTGGCGTCGGTCATGGCGACCAAGCTGTTCGGGGCCGACTTTCCCCAATGGTTCGGCTCGATCCCGGCCTCGGCCTATTCCCTGTTCCAGATCATGACGCTGGAGAGCTGGTCGATGGGCATCGTGCGGCCGGTGATGGAGGTCCATCCCTATGCCTGGATGTTCTTTGTGCCCTTCATCCTGTGCACCACCTTCACCATGCTGAACCTGTTCATCGGCATCGTCGTCAACGCCATGCAGGCCGAGCACGAGGAAGAGGCCCGGGCCGAGCGGCACAAGCTGGAGGAGGACCTGCGCCTGGCCAGCGAGGAACGCCAGAAGGCCCATGCGGAGGATGTCGCCGACATGGCCGCCCTGCGCGGCGAACTGGCCGAGTTGCGACAGGCCATGACCGATCTGACCACCAGCCTGACGCGCCGCCCCGGCTAGATGGATGCTGCGCCCCTGTGCTAGGCGGGCGTCCTGCCGAGGAAGGACGCTGCCGTGCTGCATATCCAGGTCAATGGCGAGGACCGCGACGTCACCGCGACCACCCTGACCGGTCTGGTCGAGGAACTGGGTCTCGACCCGCGCAAGGTCGCCATCGAGCGCAATCTCGAGATCGTGCCGAAGTCCCTGCACCCCACCACCGCCCTGACCGACGGCGACCGCATCGAGATCGTCCAGTTCGTCGGCGGGGGGTGATCAGCCGCGGGCCTGGGCCGGCGGGAAGACCGGCGGCGGCAGGGTGAGTTGCGTGTCGGAGACCGCCTCTCCGGCAAAGAAGCGGACCAACAGGTCCTGAACCTCCGGGTGGGCCTCGAAGACATTGTGCCCGGCATTCTCGACGATGATGCGGGACCGGTTGCGGAACTGGTCGACCACCTCGGCCTGCTCCTCCAGCGGGGTCCGGCCATCCAGGGTGCCGGCGACCAGCAGGGCGGGCGTGTCGATGGTCAGGGGCGCGCGGAACGTCTCACCCAGATCCAGACCGGGCACGACCCCGGACAGGTGCGGCATGGGAAAGTTGAGGGCGTCTCCGAGCACAGAGGTGGGGGCCACTTCGGCGACCAGGGCCGCCCGGGCGGGCGAGATACCGGACGCAAGGTCCATGGTCTCGGGCATGCCGGCGATGTCCAGCAGGCCATCCAGCCGGCCGTAGAAGCGCGAGAGGACGGCGGTCTCACCGGCCTCCAGTGCCAGATAGAGCGACGGCAACAAGGACAGGCTGGACGGATTGGCGATGAGGCCGCCGGCGAGCATCTGGATGGCAAAGCCGCCGACCTGCGCCTCGACCGGGGCACCCCGGTAGGTGGAGGCGAGGGCCACCGGCTCGGCCTCCATCCGCGCATGCACCCGCCGCATCAGCGCCGGCAGGCTGGGCACTGCGGCGCGAAGAGAGGCGTCGCCGTCCAGCAGGGCGTCCACGCGATCGAGACACTGGTCGAGCCGGTCGGGGCGCTTCACGGTCTGGTCCTGTCCCTCCAGACTGGCCAGGGCGACCCGGCCGATCCGGTCGGGATGGCGCCTGAGGGCCGACAGGGCGAGGTGCGAGCCGTAGCTGATGCCCCACAGGTCGATCCGCTTGGCGCCCAGATGCGCCCGCAGGGCGTCCAGATCGTCGGCGCTTTCCGCCGTCGTATAGCCGCGCATGCCGATGCCGCGCGCCATCCAGGCGTCCCATGCGGTGCGGTAGGCCTCGCGCACATGCCCGGTCAGCCCCGCGCGGGTCAGTGGCGGTACGGGCAGGGGGACGAGGTCGAGCGGCGGGATCGAGGCTGACAGACCCGTGCCGCGCTGGTCGAAGGCGATCACATCCGCGACGGCCCGCAAGGCCATGAAAATCGGAAAGCGGGGACCGGTGGCGGTGCCGGTGCCCGTGCCCCCCGGACCGCCCGACAGATAGACGATCGGATTGCCGGGGGTCGGTGACGTCGAGGGGAAGCGCACATAGCCGAGACGGATGGTTCGCGACGCCGGATCGTTCCGGTCCTCCGGAACCTCGAGGAAGCCGCGTTCGGCATCGGTCTCGGCCCCGCGCCAGCCGGTGAACCGGAACGGGCCGGCCGCGTCCTGCGCGATGGCCAGTGTGGGGAGGGCGAGGCCGGCGGCGGCCAGAACGGAGCGGCGGTTGATCTGGATGGGTTTCATGCCGTCGTTTGTCCTCCATCCGACCGCCCTCCGTCGCGGTCGGATCGGTGAGCGGCGCCTCCGGATCGGTCAATGACCGGCGCGCCCGGTGAAGGGTGGGCTAGGATCGGCCCATGGCACGGTGGCTGATTCTCATTGGGGTCCTGGTGGCCGCGTTCGCGGCGACGGCGACGGCGGCGGCGAGCGAGAGCTGGGACGTCTGCGACGGACCACCCGGTGCCAGCACATCGACCTGCGCGCCGTTGCAAGGGCCCGTCGATCCTCAGGGGCGGGAGCTCTGGCTGCGCAAGCGCCAGGCCACGCCGACCGGGCCGGGGCCTCATGCCCTCTATCTGGTCGGGGTCGCGTCCTCCGAGGCCTGGCTGAACGGACAGAGGCTGGGGCGGAACGGCCGACCGGGCGCCACCCGGGCCGCCGAAGTGCCGGGCACCTATCAGGCCGCCTTTCCCATCAGCGATCGCCTGTGGCAGCCAGAGGGGAACACGCTCGTCGTTCACCTGTCCTCCTTCCACGGCGGCTTGCGACTGGACTATCCGATGGGGGCGGTGCTCGTGGCGCCGTATCCCTATCCCATGCCGAAGGTGCTGATGCCCGCCATGCTGCTGGCCGCCGGGGCATTGCTGGCGGCCGCCTTCGGCTTCGGCGTCATCCACGCGATCCGGCGCACGGGGTCCAGCCTGGCCCTCGCCGGCATGGCGGGCGCCGCCGGCCTGCATGCGGTGCTGGAAAGCGTGAATCTGATCGGCACCTACCCCTATCCGCTCCACATCTGGCGGCTTGTCGCGATCTGGGGCCTTGCGGCCCTGTTCGGCATTCTGCTGGTGTCGTGGGTGACCGCGCGCTTCTGGCCGATGGCCGGTCGCAGGACGTCGGTGGGCGCCGCCCTGCTGGTGGCGACGTCGCTGGTCGTGCCGGGCTTTGACGCCAAGACGGCTGCCTCGCTCGGACTGGGCCTTGCGCTCGCGGCGGCGATTACCGCCCGGGGCGTGTACCGCCGCCAACCGGGCGCCCGGGCGATGCTGGCCTGGCTGGTCCTGATCCTCGGCGTGCTGACGATCTGGCCCGACGTGTTCGTCAACCTGTCCTATTTCGTGCTGGCAGCCTGTCTGGTCCTTCCGCTGCTGATGGTCGAGGTGGTGCGTCTGGGATGGGAGGCCGAGCGCCGGGAGACGGCCCTCGCGCGGGCGGCCGGCAGGCCCGACCGCCTGACCGTGACCTCATCCCGCGGTGTGGTGCTGGTCCCGCTGGCCGACATCGTCGCCATCCTCGGCGCCGACGACTATGTCGAGCTTCGACTGGTTGACGGCCAAACCCTGCTTCACGCGGCCCGTCTCGACACCCTCGAGCGCGACCTGTCTCCCGCCTTCGTGCGCGTGCATCGGTCGGCTCTGGTCAACCTGGCCCATCTGACCCGGCTGGAGCGGGAGGAGGGGCGGTGCCGCGTGCACCTGTCGCACGGCGAGCCGCTGCCGGTCAGCCGGGGCCGCCTGGCCACCGTGCGGGCGGCCCTGGACGGTGGCCCTGAAGCCCCGACCGCATGAAATCGCCGGACGCTCTTTCACTCGCGCCCGCCGCGCCCTAGGTGTCGCGCATGAGCGATACACACACAGATGACACCTGGACCGTCGCCGGTCGCACCTTTTCCTCGCGCCTGATCGTCGGCACCGGCAAATATGCCGACTATGCGCAGAACGCCGCGGCGGCCGAGGCGGCGGGGGCGGAGATCGTCACTGTGGCGTTGCGCCGGGTGAACCTGTCGGACCCCAGCCAGCCGATGCTGGTCGATTACGTGAAGCCCGACCGGTTCACCTTTCTGCCGAACACCGCCGGCTGTTTCACCGGCGAGGACGCCGTCCGTACCCTGCGGCTGGCGCGCGAGGCGGGTGGCTGGAACCTGGTCAAGCTGGAGGTTCTGTCGAACACACCACACCTCTATCCCGACATGCCCGAGACGCTTCGCGCGCTGGAGATGCTGGTCAAGGACGGCTTCGACGTCATGGTCTATTGCACCGACGACGTGGTCATGGCCCGCCATCTGGAGGAGGCCGGCGCCGCCGCCATCATGCCCGCCGCCGCCCCCATCGGCTCGGGGCTGGGCATCCAGAACCGCGTCAATGTGCGGCTGATCGTCGAACAGGCCAAGGTGCCGGTGCTGGTCGATGCGGGGGTGGGCACAGCCTCTGACGCCACCATCGCCATGGAACTGGGCTGTGACGCTGTTCTGATGAACACCGCCATCGCCGAGGCGAAGGACCCGATCCGCATGGCGCGCGCCATGAAGCATGCGGTAATCGCGGGGCGCGAGGCCTATCTTGCCGGACGCATGCCCAAGCGCCGCTACGCCAGCGCCTCGTCACCGCTCAGTGGATTGATCTAGCGGGCAGCCGCAATGGCCTGGGCGATGGCCTCGGGGGAATTGCTGGCGCTGGCCCGGCCGTTGACGAAGAAGGTGGGCGTGCCGTCCATACCGACCGCACCGGCTCCGGCCTGAACATCGGCCAGAATGCGGCTGATCGACGGCGCGTTAAGCGCCGCGCCGCCCGGACCGGTGTCGACGCCGTTCTCGGCCAGGATGCGGTCGATGGCTTCGTGGGACAGGGCGCCCTCGGCCATCAGCGCCTGATGAACCGCCAGATACTTGCCCTGGCTGTGGGCGATCAGAGCCGCGCGCGCCGCGTGCTGTGAGACGGTGCTGGTGCCGGCGTCGAGGATCGGCCACTCGCGGAAGACGAAGCGGACGTCGGGGTGGGCCCGCATCAGCTCCATGACGCCGGGCGCCGCCGTCTTGCAGTAGGGGCAGCGGTAATCGAAATATTCGACGACGGTGACCGCCGCGTCAGGAGGGCCGAACACCGGCTCGCCGGGGCCGGGTTCCAGCACCTGCGGCATGGCGGCGATCCCTGCGTTCAGGCGCTCGATCCGCTGGGTCGCGGCCTGCTGGTCGCGGGCCTGAACCATGTCGTCGAGGATCTGGGGATTCTCGACCAGATAGGTCCGAACCCGGGTCTCGAAGCCCCCGCCGAAACTGGCCCAGACCGACAGTCCGAGCGCGATCACAGACACCGCGATGGCGGCCTGCACCCCATGTCGCGCCAGCCAGCCGGGCTGCGGGGCTGGGGGCGGCTGAACGGATTCGGCCTCAGGCGCGGGCTTGCGCGCGGCGCGGCGCTTGGGGGCGGGCGGTGTTTCGGTCATGCGGTCTCTAGTTCACGGGTTCCGGAGGCAGGACCCCTGTTGGGCGCCTTGCCGTCGATTCGTCCAGCACCCGCAGATCATCCATGGTCGCGCCGGACGCCAGGATGATGTCCATCGCGCGCCGCCATTCCATCGACCCGGGCTCCAGCATGTCGCGGGCGCGCAGGGCGAACTGGGTCGCCTGATCGATCTGCCCGACGGCATAGTGGTATTCGGCCGAGGCCAGCCGGGCCTCACCCTCACGGCCCAGTTGGGAATAGGCCTGGCCCAGCAGGCGCCAGGCCATGGGGTTGTCGTGCTCCAGCACCGTGGCCTGTTTCAGCTCGGTGACGGCCCGTTCCAGCTGATCGTCATCGCGCGACTCCAGCAAGGCGTGGCCGAGATTGATCCGCAGCAACGGCGCATCGGGCATCAGGTCGACCGAGCGCTGATGGGCCTCGATCGCCTCGACGGGCCGGCCTTCCTCGAAAAAGATCTGGCCCTTCAGCTCCCAGAAGAAGGGATTTTCGGGCTGTTCCTCGATCAGGGCGTCGACGGCGGCCAGGGCCCGGTCGGTCTGGCCGTCGCGGAACCAGGCGATGGTCCGCGCATAGCGGGCGGCGAGGGAGGTGTCGCTCTCGGGATACAGGCGCAGGGTGATGCCCGGGTGATCCATGAAGGCATGGATCTTGGCGATGACCAGGGCATGCTCCGCCATCCGTTCAGGGCTGTCGACGACGTCGTAATAGGGGGACGACTCGACCGGGCCGCGCAGGTTTTCGATGCGGCGCGAGGACAGGGGGTGGCTGCGGAAATAGGGAAAGCGGCGGGCTTCGGAGAACACTTCCTGCGAGCGGAAATTCTCGAAGAATTCGATCAGGCCCCGGCCGGACAGTCCGGCCGCCTCCAGCGCCCGGGCGGCGGTGATATCGGCCTCGCCCTCCTGGCTCTGCATGTAACGCAGCGCGCCCAGGGTGCCGAAATACTGGCTGGAGGCCACCAGCATGGCGGCGGCGTCCGGGGCCCCGGCCACGGCGGCCAGCGCCCCCAGGGCCATGGTCATAAGGAAGGGCTGCATGCCCGCGTTCTGGACCCCGTCGCGCAGGGTGTGGCGGTTGCGGATGTGACCGCCCTCGTGGGCGATGACACCCAGCAGCTGGTTGGGGTTGTCGGTCTCGAGGATCAGGCCGGTGTTCAACCCCATGATCCGGCCGCGCGTGGCAAAGGCATTCAGCGACGGGTCGTTGACCAGCAGGATGGTCATCTCGTCCGGCTCAAGCCCCATGGCGCTGAACACGGGCGCCGACCAGTCGTGGATGATCCCCTCGATCTCGGTGTCGCGGATGATGCTCTGGGCCTGGGCGTGCGCAGGCAGCGCCAGCAGCGCCGCAATGGCAACGGCCACACCGGTGATGCGGGAAACGGATCGCTTAAGCCAGCTCAAGATACGCTCCTGTCAGACGGCGACCGGCCCGGCCGCCCTTTCCGGGATCGTCATTGGTCGCCGGGCGACAAGGCCAAACAATGGCCGTCCCGCCCGGCGTGACCGGTCGCCGTGATCATCCCCATTTGGGGACGTCAGGTCAAAGGCGCCACCACCCGCGCTTGGGCTTGGGCGGAGGGGCCGTGATCTGGTTCGGGTCGTTGGCCAGGATTTCCTCGACATCGACCGTCTTGCGCGGCGGCGTGGGCTTGCTGGCCGCCACCTCCTGCGGGGCCTCCTCGACGACGGGCTCAGGATCAACCGCAGCCTCCGGCTCGACCGGCTCGACCGGCGTGGGCGGCACGGCCGTCTCGGCCTCGACTTCGACCGGGGTCTCGGCCGGGGACTGCTCGGCCGAGGCTTCGGTGGTGACCTTGCGGCGCACGCGGCGGCGTTTCGGCGCGGGCTCGGCGTCAGCCGCTTCGGTGACCGGCACAGAGGTCTCTGTATCGACCGGAGCGGCCACGGCGGTATCGACCGGCACTTCGTCGATCATGCCTTCATTGGCGGCGCGAGCCTCGGCGCGCGGGCTGGCCTCGTCGGAACCGGTGCGATCCCGACCCCGACCGCGACGACGCCGACGACGGCGGCCTCCGCCCTCGCGTTCGCCTTCGTTCTCGCCGTCATCATTGGCGGGATGGCTGACAGGCTTGTCGGCCTGCGCCGCTCCCGGCTCGTCAGAATCCGTATCGGCATGCGGGTTCAGCGGGTCGAACCAGACATAGGGATCGGTCAGCGAGGGCGTGCGACCGCGAACCCAGTTGAAGCCGTCCCGCTCGCTGTCCTCGCGGACGCGACGTCCGCCCCGACGGCCGCGACGGCGACGGCGGCCACCGTCCTCGCTGTCGTCGTCGGAGACATCCGGGGCCGGCCCGCGCGCGCGGCCCCGCTCGCGCGGTGCCCGCTCTTCCTGGACGCTCTCGTCGCCATCTTCGGACGCGACGTCGAAGTCCTCGTCCTCGTCTTCGTCCTCATAGTCCTCGTCAAAGGCCAGATCGTCGACCGGCATATCGTCCACCGGCAGGGCATCGGCCTCCGGCGCGACGAACTCGGGGTCCGTGGTCAGCCGCTCGACGGCATAGTCACCCGGCGCCAGGCTCTCATCGACCGAGACCATGACCACCACGCCACGCATCCGGGCCATGGTGTCCAGATAGGCGCGCTTGTGGTTGAGGATGTAGAGGGCGGCGGTCAGCGGCACCTTGAGGCCCACCGTGCCGGCGCCGTTCTTGCCGGCCTCGATATCGACGCCGCGCAGCATCATCAGCGCCGCAGACTCGGCCGAACGGATCCGTCCGGCGCCCTGGCAGTGCGGGCAGACCTCGGTGGCGCCCTCGATGACGCCGAGGCGGCGGCGCTGGCGGCTGATTTCCATCAGGCCGAAGTCCGAGATGCGGCCCATCTGGATGCGGGCACGATCCTTGGCCAGCGCATCCTTCATGGTCTTTTCGACAGACCGGTTGTTCTTGGACTCATCCATGTCGATGAAGTCGATGACCACCAGCCCGGCCAGGTCGCGCAGCCGCAGCTGGCGCGCGGCCTCGACGGCGGCTTCCAGATTGGTCTTGTAGGCCGTCTGTTCGACGTTGCGTTCCTTGGTCGCGCGGCCCGAGTTGACGTCGATGGCGACCAGCGCCTCGGTCTGGTTGATCACCAGATAGCCACCGGACTTCAGCGGCACCGTCGGCTGGTGAATCTGGGTCAGCAGATCCTCGATGCCGTGGGCGGCGAACAGCGGCTTGGAGCCCGTGTACAGATGCACCTTCTTGGCGTGGGCGGGCATCAGCACGCGCATGAAGTCGCGCGCCTGCTTCCAGCCCTCATAGCCCTCGACCTGGATGCCGTCGAAATCCTTGTCGAACATGTCGCGCACCGCGCGGCGGACCAGGTTCTCTTCCTCATAGATCAGGCTGGGGGCGTTCGAGCCCAGCGTGGTCTCGCGGATCGTTTCCCACAGGCGCAGCAGATATTCATAGTCGCGCTTGATCTCGGCCTTGGTGCGCTTGGCGCCGGCCGTGCGGATGATCAGGCCCATGCCCTTGGGCACATCCAGCGCCGCCGCTGCGGCCTTCAGGCGCTTGCGGTCCGTGGCCTGGGTAATCTTGCGCGAAATGCCGCCGCCCTTGCCCGTGTTGGGCATCAGCACGCAGTAGCGACCGGCCAGCGACAGCCAGGTGGTCAGGGCCGCGCCCTTGGCGCCGCGCTCGTCCTTGACGACCTGCACCAGCAGGATCTGCCGGCGGCGGATGACGTCCTGGATCTTGTAGCGGCGCATCAGGCGACGCTTCAGACGTTCCTCGTCGGCGAGGCCGCCTTCCGATTCGCCGTCGTCGCTCTCGCGGCCCAGATCGTCGTGCTCGGAGTCGTCATCGGACGACGAATTGGACAGCTCGGCCATGATCGCCTCGCGATCGGCGACCGGGATCTGGTAATAGTCCGGGTGGATTTCGTTGAAGGCCAGAAAGCCGTGGCGATTGCCGCCGTATTCAACGAACGCGGCCTGGAGGCTGGGCTCTACCCGTGTGACCTTGGCCAGATAGATGTTGCCGCGAAGCTGGCGGCGGGCGCGGGATTCAAAGTCGAATTCCTCAACCTGGCGCGCTTCCACGATGGCGACGCGGGTCTCCTCGGCATGGGCCGCGTCGATAAGCATTGTCTTGGACATGAAGGATCTTTCCTGGGCGCGCCGGTCCCCGCCCGTCGGGACGTATCCCGACCGGTCGAGCGGCTCGCCTGAATGAATGAGGGGCATGGACCCGGATGAACCCCGCGCAGACGGTCAGGCCGTCGGCTTTGCGAACAGGTTCGGTATCCAGATTCGAGCGGGTCGAAAGGCCCATGGTCGTGCGTGTTCCTGAAACGCGGCCCGGTGGGTGCCAGACATCCCTTTCGTCGGGGGTCTTTCATCCGTGGGGCCGGTTCCGCCCTGTCGTCCGTCGGTCAGGCCGTGCGGGCGTCAGAAGGGTGGGATCGGGGCTGATGGCCGCACGGCCCGCACGAAACGGGCCGCGACCGCAGCACCCAGACAATAGGCAGCCCGTGCGCGAATTGAAAGCGGCATGGTCTTAACGGAATCCACAGAGGCCTGTGTCAGGGTCGGCGTCACCGTAAATCGGTCCTGTGATTGACTGTGGTTACGACAGAATGCGCGCGACACTGAAATTCGATCTGGCCCGCTGGGGGGCGAGGGAATGGGCCATGACCGCCCTGGCCCTCGTCGTGCTCTGCGCCCTGCTGCTCACCGCCACGCGCGGGCTGGCTCTCGGTGCCGACGGCGATGTCCTGCGGGTGCGTTTCGGCGGGGATGCCCAGCGCACCCGCGTCGTCATCGATCTGGACGCCTCGACGCGCGGCACCCTGGTCGACGCCGGGGGCAGCGGGCAACTGGTGGTCGATCTGGACAATATTCGCGCCGGTCGTGGCCAGAGCGGGCAGGGGATGGGGCTGGTCCGTGCCTATCGCGTTGCCCAGGCCGGCAGTCGCTCGCGGGTCGAACTGGCCCTGGCGTCGGGTGTCGAGATCGAGCGGCGTTTCCTGCTGTCGCCCGGCGACGGCGTTGACCACTATCGCTATGTCATCGATCTGAGGTCCACGGGCGAGGCCTCTGCCGCCGCCGTCCCGCCGCCCCGGGTTGCCGCAGCACCCGCCGCGCGTGGCCGTCGCGGCGACTCGCGCCCCCTGATCGTCATCGACCCCGGTCACGGCGGGCGTGATCCCGGCGCGTCCGGCCAGCAGTCGCGCGAAAGTGCCGTAACGCTTGCCGCCGGGCTGACGCTCAAGGCCGAACTGGAGCGCACGGGCCGCTATCGCGTCCTCATGACCCGCTCGACCGATGTCTATGTCGGACTGCCGCGCCGGGTCGAGATCGCTCGGCAGGCCGGGGCTGACCTGTTCATCAGCCTGCACGCCGATGCCGGGGCCGATCCGGCCACGCGCGGCGCCAGCGTCTATACCCTGTCCGAACAGGGCGCGGGACGGGCCGTGCGCGAGTTCACCGTTCGCGACGACTGGCATCGTGACCTGCACCTGCCCGGTCAGGATCCTTCGGTTGACCGTATCCTGCTGGATATGACCCAGCGCTCGACCCAGAATCGCTCGGCCTGGTTTGCGCGGTCGCTGCTGGGCGAAATCGAGCGCACCGGCCACCCGATGCTGCGGCGCAGCCACCGCGACGCCGGTCTGGCGGTCCTGCTGGCCCCCGATGTCCCGGCCGTGCTGCTGGAGATGGGATTCGTCACCAATCCCGAAGACGAGCGCATCCTGCTGGACGAGCGCCGCCGCCGCGAGCTGATGCGGGGCGTCGTGCGCGGCATTGATGCCTATTTCCAGACGCTGCAAAGTCCGACCCGCTATGCCGGGACGCCACAGGCTGGCGGCACCCCCTGACGGGGCCCCGGCCCGCCCGCGACGCGACAGGCCCTTTCGCGGGGCGGCGACGCGGGCTAAACCCTCGGGACAGGTCCTGTCGGAGTGAGCGGTGAAGATAGCCGAACGTTGGTTCGTGATGGCGGGTATCGGCCTTCTGGGCGCGATTGCCCTGGCCGGGCTGGTGGTCACCGTTTACGCGGCGTGGCTGTTCCATGACCTGCCCGATGCCACGGAACTGTCCGACTACCGGCCGGCGACGGCGACGCGCGTCTATGCCGGTGACGGCACCCTGATCGGCGAGTTTTCCGAGGAACGCCGGATCTATGTGTCCTACGACCAGATTCCGCCGGTGGTGATTCAGGCGTTTCTGGCCGCCGAGGACCGGAACTTCTTCAGCCATGGCGGGGTCGACGTGTCGGGCCTGGGTCGGGCCATGTTCAAGAACGTCTTCAATGTCGTGACCGGGCGCAGGCTTGAGGGGGGATCGACCATCACCCAGCAGGTCGCCAAGAACATCCTGCTGACCAATGAAACCAGCGTGAATCGCAAGCTGAAGGAAGCCATCCTTTCCAGCCGTCTGGAGGCGACCCTCAGCAAGGAACAGATCATCGAGCTGTACCTGAACGAGATTTATCTGGGCTATCGCTCGTATGGCATCGCGTCGGCGGCTTACAACTATTTCGGCAAGTCTCTGGAGCAGCTGACGCCCGAGGAAGCCGCCTTCCTCGCGGCCCTTCCCAAGGGGCCGACCAACTATCACCCCAAACGCTATCCCGAGGCCGCCAAGGCCCGGCGCGACTGGGTTCTCGGCGAAATGGCCGACAACCGCGCCCTGACGCCCCAGGAACTGGCCGCCGCGCGCGCCAAGCCCCTGATTACCCAGGACGCGCCGATGCGGGCCCAGTACCGCGACGCCGACTATTTCGTCGAGGAAGCCCGGCGTCAGGCGATCGCCGAATACGGCGCCCAGGCCATCAACGCGGGCGGCTATTACCTGCGCACCACGCTTGATCCGACCCTGCAGACCGCCGCCCGCGATGCCCTGATGACCGGGCTCGAAGCCTATGACCGTCGTCATGGTTGGCGGGGACCCTGGGGCACGACCGATTTCGCCGAGGGCTGGCAGGAAGAGGCGCGCAAGAAGACCGCACCGCCCGAACGACGGGCGTGGCAGGCCGCAGCGGTCGAGAGCGTTTCGGGCAACACCGTCCGCATCCGTCTGGCCGTCAGTGACGGCGTCGGCGCGCTGGTGCCCGCGGATGCCGCCTGGGCCAATGCCAACAAGCGGCTGCAGCGGGGCGATCTGATCTTTGTCGAGCCGCGCGGCGACCAATTTGCGCTGAAGCAGATTCCGGCCGTCAACGGCGCCCTTGTGGCCATCGATCCCCAGACCGGCCGGGTGCTGGCCATGGTCGGCGGCTATTCCTATGCCCTGTCCAGCTTCAACCGCGCCACCCAGGCCCGGCGCCAGCCCGGCTCGGCCTTCAAGCCCATCGTCTATGCCGCCGCCCTCGAGGGCGACTTCACCCCGGCCTCGATCGTGCTCGACGCGCCGATCAGCTTTGCCGGGGGTCCCAATGGCACGCGCTGGACGCCCGAGAATTACAGCCGCGAGTACTACGGCCCGCAGACCCTGCGGCGCGGGCTGGAGCTGTCGCGCAACGTCATGACCGTCCGGTTGGCCGATCAGGTCGGTATGCGCAAGATCGTCGATCTGGCCGAGACCATGGGTGTGGCCGACGACCTGCCGGCGAACCTGTCGGTGTCGCTGGGCGCCGGTGAGACCACCCCCTATGACCTGACCGCCGCCTATGCCGCCTTCGTCAACGGCGGGCGCCGGATCGAGCCCTATCTGATCGAACTGATCCAGGACCGGAACGGCGAGACGATCTTCAACGCCGAAAGCCGCACCTGCCGCGAGTGCAGCCGGGGCTTCAGCGGCCAGGAGTCGCCGCGCCTCGAGCCGCGCGGCGAACAGGTCATCGATCCCATCACCGCCTATCAGGTCAGTTCCATGCTGGAAGGCGTCATCCAGCGCGGCACCGGCGCCAGTGCCCGCGGCCTCGGCCGCTGGGTCGGGGGCAAGACCGGCACGACCAATGAATACCGCTCGGCCTGGTTCGTCGGCTTTACGACCGACATCGTCGTCGGGGTCTTCATCGGCTTTGACGACAACCGTCCCATGGGTCGGGGCGAGACCGGTGCGGCGACGCCCGTGCCCATCTTCAATGCCTTCATGCAGGAAGCGCTCAAGGAATATCCGGCACGGCCTTTCCTCAAGCCCCGGAATGCCGTCTTCCGCACGGTGAACGGCATCGAGGAAGCCTTCCGTCCCGGTACCGAACGCCGCATTCCTGAGCCCACGCGCGAGCCGGAAACGCCGACAGGGCCCCAGAACTACAACGACATCATCCGGCGCGAGCAGGAAGAGAAGACGCGTCAGGAGGCCACCGCGCCCCCGCCGACCACACCGCCTCCGCCGAAGAAGGAACCGGCAGAGGACTTGAGCGGACTCTACTGACCCTCTAGGTACCAGCCTTGTCGCGCATCCGGCCTCACGGTCGGGTGCGCCTTTTCATCAGATCGCAGGAGTAGGCGATGAGAGCGGATGTCGAGGCCTTGAAGGCTGACATCGAGCAGAGCGTGGCTCTGCTCAGGAGGCGTCTTTGACTGGGATGTCGCCCTACGGAAACTGGATGAGCTGAACGCCCGGGTCGAGGATCCGACCCTTTGGGATGACCCCGCCCAGGCCCAGGCTGTCAGCCGCGAACGCTCGCAGCTGGAAGCCCGGATCGGCACGGTGCGGGAGATGGAGACCGGTCTGGAAGAGGGCATCATGCTCTCCGAAATGGCCGATGAGGAAGGCGATGAGGCCACCTATCAGGAGGCGGTCGCCTCCCTGAAGACCATCAAGGAACGGGCTGCCCGCGCCGAGCTGGAGGCCCTGTTGTCCGGTGAGGCTGACGGCAATGACGCCTATCTGGAAGTGAACTCCGGCGCTGGCGGCACCGAGTCCAACGACTGGGCCGGCATGCTGCTGCGCATGTACTCGCGCTGGGCCAAGGCCCACGGCTATGAAGTCACGATCGAGGCCGAGGAATCCGGCGAGCAGGCCGGAGTCAAGTCGGCCACCATCCTGATCGAAGGCCCCAATGCCTATGGCTGGCTGAAGTCCGAGTCGGGCGTCCACCGGCTGGTCCGCATCAGCCCCTATGACGCGGCGGCCAAGCGGCACACCAGCTTTGCCTCGATCGGGGTCTCGCCGGTGGTCGATGACACGATCGAGATCGACATCAATCCGTCGGATGTGCGGACCGACACCTATCGGGCCTCCGGCGCCGGCGGCCAGCACATCAACAAGACCGACTCGGCCGTGCGTCTGACCCACGTGCCGACCAACACCGTGGTGGCCTGTCAGGCCGGGCGATCCCAACACCAGAACCGCGAACAGGCGTGGAAGATGCTGCGCGCCCGTCTGTACGAGCTGGAACTGCAGAAGCGCGAGGCCGCCGCCCAGGCGCTGGCCGATGCCAAGACCGACATCGGCTGGGGTCACCAGATCCGCAGCTACGTCCTGCAGCCTTATCAGATGGTCAAGGACCTGCGCACCAATGTTGAAACCTCGGACACCGACGGCGTGTTGAACGGTGATCTGGATGCCTTCATGGGCGCGGCGCTGGCCGCCCGGGTGGGCGAGACCCGCGACGGTGCCGACAGCTGATACGAAAAACGGGGCCGAAAGGCCCCGTTTTGGTATCCGTCATGAGGGCCGAATCTAGTTCGACGACATGTCGATCCGTTGCGGCGCTTCCGCCTGCGGCACCGGCTGCGGGGCCTGGGCGGCGACCGCGGGCTGGGCCGACGGACGCGGGGCCGAGGCCGGGGCGGCGTTGCGGCTGCCCTGGATACAGCGGCCCTGGAAATAGGCGCCGATATCGATCGACAGCTGCTCGGCGGTGATGTCGCCGTCGACATAGGCGGTCGAGATCAGCTTGACCTGCTTGCCCGAGACGGCCCCGACGATCCGGCCGCGCACCTCGACATAGTCGGCATTGACGCTGCCCTCGATGGCGCCGGTCTCGCCGACGATCAGCCGGCCGACCTTCACGTCGCCCTTGATCTGGCCGTCAACCTGCAGGTCGCCCGAGCCCGAGGTATTGCCCTCGAACTGCAGGTCCGCCGACAGGGTCGACAGATTGCGTCCCGACGCCTGCGGGGGCGCGGGCTGGCGCGGCTGGGCCGAGGGGGCCTGCGATGACTGCGGGGCCTGGGGGGCCTGCGGCATGTCGGGCAGCGGCGGGATCGACGGCACCGACGACGGCTTGGCGGGGGACTTCGACTTATTGAACAAGATAATCTCCGGCTTTCATGAAGCGGGCTGGATTCTGGGCGCGGCCGTTCATCCAGACCTCATAGTGCAGGTGCACACCGGTCGACCGTCCGGTCGAACCCATGGCCCCGATTCTTTGACCCAGCGCGACCCGCTGCCCGATTTGAACGGACGCCGAGTTGAGATGGGCATAGCGCGTCTTGAAACCGCCCCCGTGGTCTATCTCAACGGTGTTGCCATACCCTGAACGCACGCCAACAAAAGACACCACCCCCGGCGCCGTCGAATAGATGGCCGTGTTCAGCGGCGCGGCAAAGTCCTGGCCCTGGTGCAGGGCAGGGCGGCCGTTGAACGGGTCAAAGCGCACGCCAAAGCCCGAGGTCGTGCGGGCCTGGGTCGGCCGGGCAAAGGGCAGACCCTCGGACGCGTCGGTCAGGGCGCGCATGTCGCCGAGATTGCTGGTGGCGCTGAGGATGCGGGCGGCGAACGGCTCATCGACATCCAGAATGGCGGCCAGCGCGCTGGGGTCATCCGCCTGGATCAGCGGCCCGCCCAGCGACGTGCCCTGTCCGATGTAGGCGGCGGGGTTCAGCCCGGCCAGCCGGAAGGCCAGCCGCAGCCGCTCGGCCCGCGTTTCAGCGAACTGTTCGGCCCGGGCGATCAGACGCTCCTGATCCATACGGACGGCAGCCATGCGCTCGATCGGCGTGCGGCTGTCGGAGTCGCTCATGACGACCGGCTGCAGCTCCAGCTCGGCCCCGTCCACGCCGCGGAAGGTGCCCATCACCTGGGTCAGGGCGGCGTGGCGCCGCTCGACCATCTGCGCCATTTCCTCCAGCGAGCCGGTGCTGGCGGTCATCCGCACCACGGCGGTCTCGAGGCGGGCCTGCAGGTCGGCATTGACGCGTTCGGAGGTGGCACGGGCCTGGGCCACGGCCCGTTCCGCCTGGCTGACGCCGATCATGTCTATAATAAAGCCGCAGCTGGCGATCGCACCCCAGCCGACCAGTCCCACGGCCATCGCGCCCATCAGGATCTGGCGTCGGGCTGTCAGGGCGTAGGCCTGAACCTCATCGCCCGTGCGGAGATAGATATATCGGACAGGAAACCACCGCTGGAGCCATCCTGGCCGGGCTGAATTCGCTTCGTCGCGCATACGCTACACCCCCGAACGCACGCTTTATGCGCCAGCGACCGTGGAGCTTCAACCCCGTTAGGGAAGCATTAACCCTCTTTGGAATCGTATTCGGAGAATAACGACGGTTGGCTAACCCGGTTTTCGCCTCATGAGGGTATCCGCGAATCTGGAACTCGGGGAATGGGTGTCAGATACCGTACAGTTGATCGGACAACGGACGGCCTGCGAATCTACATATCGCGCACGGCTTGCAGAACCTCGTCGGCGTGGCCCTTGACCTTCACCCGGGGCCACTGCCTGCGCACCACGCCCTGGGCGTCGACCAGGAAGGTGGCGCGCTCGATGCCCATATAGGTCCGGCCATACATCGACTTCTCGACCCAGGTGCCGAAGGCGGCGCAGACGCTTTCGTCCTCGTCCGAGGCCAGGGTGACGGTCAGGTCGTGCTTGGCCTTGAAGTTCGACAGCTTCTTCACCGTGTCTTTCGACACGCCGATCACCCGGGCGCCCGCGGCGGCAAACTCGTCCATCAGGGCCGAGAAGTCCTTGCCCTCGGTCGTGCAGCCGGGCGTGTCCGCCTTGGGATAGAAGTAGAGCACATAGGGTTTCCCCTTCAGCGCGCTGTCGCTGACCCGGTCTCCGTCCGCCGTCGGCATGTCGAACGCCGGAACGGGTTTGCCTTCAAGTGTCATCTTCACTCCTATCTCCGCTCATCCCCGCGGACGCGGGGACCCAGTTCGATACATCCGAGAGGTCTCCGAGACGAACCTCATCATACAAGTCCCGCCATTCCGGATTGACGCTCTCGATCAGGTCTAGCTTCCAGGCGCGGTTCCACTTCTTGATCTGGCGCTCGCGTCGGAAGGCCGCTTCCCGTGTCTCGTGCCGCTCGAGCCAGACGAGTGTCTGGACACCATATCTCGCGGTAAAACCCCCGAGCGCCTTGGTCCTGTGCTGGCCGACACGTGTGATCAGATCGTCGGTCGAGCCGGTGTAAAGGGTGCCGTTCCGGCGGCTGGCCAGAATGTAGGTGAAGAAGGTCATCGTCTTGTCCTTCCAGATCTGGGTCCCCGCGTCCGCGGGGATGAGCGGATTTTAGGTTAGCTTTGCCCTGAGACGCGTCTTCTTGCCCTTTGCCAGTTCCAGTTCACCGTCCGCCCCAAAGTCCGAGAGCGACAACACCTGCTCGGCATCGGCGACCTTGGTGCCATTGATCCGGATTCCCCCGCCCATGATCTCGCGGCGGGCCGCATTTCGCGAAGGGACCACTTCCGACATGATCAGTATCGATGTGGTGGTCACGGCTCCCTCCAACACCTGTTGCCGGTCGACCGTGAACGTCGGCATGTCTTCTGACAACTGCCCCTTCTCAAACGCGCTCTCGGCGGCCTGGCGGGCGGTCGCGGCCGCCTCTTCGCCGTGCAGCATGGTGGTCGCCGCATCGGCCAGGGCCTTCTTGGCGTCATTGATGGCCGCCCCGTCCAGCGCTTCCAGCCGCGTGATCTCGTCCAGAGGCAGGTCGGTGAACAGGCGCAGGAATTTGCCGACGTCGGCGTCGTCCACATTCCGCCAGAACTGCCAGTAGTCGTACGGGCTCAGCTGTTCGGCGTTCAGCCAGACGGCGCCCTGGGCGGTCTTGCCCATCTTGCCGCCCGAGGCCGTGGTCAGCAGCGGCGTGGTCAGGCCGAACGCCGACTTCTGGTCCACGCGCCGCACCAGATCGACGCCCGAGGTGATGTTCCCCCACTGGTCCGAGCCGCCCATCTGCAGCGTGACGCCCAGCCGCCGGTTCAGCTCGAGGAAGTCCACCGACTGCATCAGCATGTAGTTGAACTCGAGGAAGGTCATCGGCTGTTCGCGTTCCAGCCGCAGCTTGACCGAGTCGAAGGCCAGCATCCGGTTGACCGTGAAATGGGTGCCGTAATCCCTCAGGAACTGGATGTAGCCATAGGTCGACAGCCATTCGTTATTGTCGATCATGACCGCGTCGGTCGGCCCGTCGCCGAAGGTCAGGAATTTCTCGAACACCGTGCGGATCGAGGCGATGTTCGACTGGATCGTCTCGTCGGTCAGCTGGGGCCGCGAGGCATCCTTGCCGGTCGGATCGCCGACCTTGGTCGTGCCGCCGCCCATGACCACCACGGGCCGGTGCCCCGCCTGCTGCAGCCGACGCAGCATCATGATCTGGATCAGGCTGCCGACGTGCAGGCTGGGCGCCGTCGCATCAAAGCCGATATAGCCCGACACCACCCCGCCGGCCGCCGCCGCATCCAGTTCGTCCGGATGGGTGATCTGGTGGATGTAGCCGCGATCGCGCAGCGTCTTGAGGAAGTCGGACTTGAAGGCTGGCTCGGTCATGGCGGCTCCGTTAGCAGGGAAGCCGGCGTGCGTCTCGGGGTTTGCGCGCCGGGGAGGGCGGCGCAGGGGTTCGCTGGCCGCTCGTCAGGTCGAGGGGCGATAATACAGGCCGAAACGTGTGACACGGGCGAACATGGGTGTCCGGTAGCCGGGATAGTTGACCGACGTCAAGCGTGCGCTATCGAAGGTGGATGCGCGTGCTCCTGACGCCCCACCCGAAAACCCTGTGGCCCCCCGTCCAACTCCTCGAGGTCGAGATTGGCCGCAGGGGCGATCAACTGTTTCTGCAATATGGATTGCAGGGCGATCTGGACCGCGTTCGATGGCCGGAACGCGCACCGGCGTCCCGAACCGATGGCTTGTGGAAGCACACCTGCTTTGAGGCCTTCGTCAGCGTTGGATCCGCCTACTATGAGTTCAACCTGACCACATCGGGACAATGGGCATCCTATCGGTTTGACGGTTACCGTCAGGGCATGGCACCGGCCGAGCAGGAGGCTGCATTGGTCGTGCTGGAGGGGCGCTCCGACTACAGGGACATTGGAGGTCTTTTTGACCTGCCCGCAGGAGCGGACCGTCTGGCCGTGTCCGCCGTCATTGAAGATGTGGACGGGGGCCTGTCCTACTGGGCTTTCCACCATCCGCCCGGTAAGCCGGACTTTCACCATCCCGACTCGTTTGCCCTGATCGTGCCGCCCCCGGAGCTCACATGAAGACCGGTCTCGACCGCCTGCTGTCCGAAGCGGCGCTGCGTAGCCCGCTGAAGGGCCGTCGCGTGGCCTTGCTGGCCCATCCGGCCTCGGTGACCGAGGACCTGACGCATGCGATCGATGCCCTGGTCGCCTGCCCGGACATCGACATCACCGCCGCCTTCGGTCCCCAGCACGGCATGAAGGGCGACCTGCAGGACAATATGATGGAGAGCCCGGACTATCGCGATCCCGTCCACGGCTTTCCCGTCTTCAGCCTGTATGGCGAGGTCCGCCGTCCCAAGGACGAATGGATGGACACCTTCGACGTCATCCTGATCGACCTTCAGGACCTCGGCTGTCGCATCTACACCTATGTGACGACCCTGCTTTACGTGCTGGAGGCCGCACAGGCGCACGGCAAGACGGTCTGGGTTCTGGACCGCCCCAACCCCGCCGGTCGCCCGGTCGAGGGCACCCTGCTGCAACCCGGCTATGAGAGCTTTGTCGGCGCCGGTCCCATGCCCATGCGCCACGGCCTGACCATGGGCGAGCTGGGCCACTGGTTCATCGACCACTTCGGGCTGTCGGTCGACTACCGCGTCATCGAAATGCAGGGCTATGCCATCGACGCGGCCCCGGGCTACGGCTGGCCGCTGCTGGAGCGGGCGTGGGTCAATCCCAGCCCCAATGCCCCGACGCTCGGCATGGCCCGCGCCTATGCCGGCACCGTCATGCTGGAAGGCGCGACCCTGTCCGAAGGGCGCGGCACCACCCGCCCGCTGGAACTGTTCGGCGCGCCCGACATCGATGCCCGCGCTGTGATCGCCGAAATGCAGCGTCTGGCCCCCCACTGGCTGACGGGTTGTGCCCTCCGCGAAATGTGGTTTCAGCCGACCTTCCACAAACACGTGGGCCAGCTGTGCCACGGCGTGCAGATTCATGCGGAAGGCCCGCACTATGACCACGCGGCCTTCCGCCCCTGGCGGGTTCAGGCCCTGGGCTTCAAGGCCATCCGCGCCCTTTATCCCGACTACGACCTGTGGCGCGACTTCCCCTACGAATACGCCTTCGGCAAACTGCCCATCGATGTGATCAACGGTGGCCCGTCGCTGAGGGAGTGGGTCGACGACGCCGCGGCCGTTCCGGCCGACCTCGACGCCCTCGCCACCTCGGACGAGCACGCGTGGGAAGACACCCGCAGGCCGTTCCTGATCTATTAGAACACCGTGGCCTGCAGTCTGGCGCTCCGGCCGCTGCCGACTAGCTGTCCCGGCTGCCTTGCTTCTGGATCAGCGCATAGACCCGCTGGGCGTCTGCAATCGCAATGAGCTGCGGCGTGGGATCCAGAGAGGGGGTCCAGATCGATATCTGCACCCAGGGGCTGGTCGACTGCCCGAGGACGATCGTGCCCCGGCCGGCCCCGCGCGGCTTGAGCTTGACGGTCGGCAAGCGCTTCAGGGCGATGGCGGTGAAGTCCCCGAACGGACCCTCGCGGTTGATGATCACCCGCTCAGTCGTCACCGCATAGCTCGTATTGGCCCGCACGAAGGCATCCAGAGCGAAACGTCCGACCATGACGCCGAGCCCGACGACCAGGAAAAGCATCCCGACGAGCAGAAACTCCATGGGGGCGCCGGTCGATACGACACCGAACAACCAGACGCAGACAAAGCCCAGCCAGAAAATGCTGAAGGGGATCAGCAGGATGTCCCGGCTGGTGAACAGGACGCCCTGCGCAGGCTTTCCGGCCCAGAGGATGGACTCCCCGGGGCCCAGATGCGCGCGAAACTGGTCGGCCTCGCGGCTCACGCCGGCCGTTCTTCCAGTCGCTTGTCGAGATAGGCCGCGACGCGACGGTCGACGGCGTCGATATGGTCCTGCCAGAAGTGGGTGGCCCCGTCCTCCAGCTCATAGTCGATGACGATGCCCTTCTGGGTGCGCAGCTTGTTGACCACGCGCTCGACCTCGACCGGCGGCACGATGGTGTCGGCCGTCCCGTGCAGGAACAGGCCGGAGGCCGGGCAGGGGGCCAGGAAGCTGAAATCATAGATGTTGGACGGCGGCGACACCGAGATGAAGCCGTCGGTCTCGGGGCGGCGCATCAGCAGTTGCATGCCGATGTAGGCGCCGAACTGATAGCCGGCGACCCAGGTCTGGCTGGCGGCGGGGTTTTCGGCCTGCAGCCAGTCGAGCGCGGTGGCGGCATCCGCCAGCTCGCCGATGCCCGAGTCGAACTCGCCCTGCGACTTGCCGACGCCCCGGCTGTTGTAGCGCAGGGTGGCAAAACCCCGCTGCTGGAACAGCTGGAACAGCGTCACCACCACCGGATTGTTCATATGGCCGGCGGCCTTGGGGTGCGGATGCAGGATCAGCGCGATCGGGGCATCGGGGCGCTTGCCGGGAGAATAGCGGGCTTCGAGACGACCGGAGGCACCCGGCAAAATCACTTCAGGCATGTGTCTTCAAACCATCCGGTTCAAAAGGTCACAGCAGGCCGAGGAATACTTGACTGCTGTAGTGGGACTTTCTAAGTGCCGGTACCCCATGGGCGCGGCGGCGAAGGCGCGGGTTCTAACATACCTCGTCGCCTCTGCGCGGTATTTTTGAAGGTGCGGGATGCGACTGTCGACGAAGGGACGCTATGCGGTGATGGCGATGGCCGATCTGGCCCGCAACGGTCGTGCCCTCGACGGTTCGGACCGCTCGGTTTCCCTGTCTGAAATCGCCCAGCGCCAGGAGATTTCCCTCAGCTACCTGGAACAGTTGTTCGCCCGTCTGCGCCGCTGCGGACTGGTGAAAAGCGTGCGAGGCCCCGGCGGCGGTTACCGCCTCGCCAAGGCCGCATCCGACACGGTCGTCGCCGATATCGTTCTGGCGGTCGATGAGCCGATCCGCGCCACCCGCTGCGTCGCCCACGCCTCGCCGCGCGGCTGTATGGCCTCGGGCGAGCGCTGCATCACCCATCACCTCTGGGAAGATCTGGGGGCCGAAATCCACGCCTATCTGGCCGGGGTCTCGCTGGAAGACGTCGTGCTGAACCGCACGGGCAGCCGCCGTCGCGTGGCCTGCTCTCCGTCTGCATCAGCCCCCAGCGTGGGAGCCGCCGCATGACCGTCTATCTCGACTACAACGCCTCGGCCCTGATCCGCCCCGAGGTCCAGGCCCTCGTCACACAGATCATGGCCGAGGGCGGCAACCCCAATGCCGTCCACGCCCGGGGCCGCCGCGCCCGCGCCCATATCGAGACCGCCCGCGCCCGCGTCGCCGATCTGGTCGGGGCCGACACCAGCGCCGTCATCTTCTCGTCCGGCGGGACCGAGTCGAACGCCCAGGCTCTGGCCAGCGCCATCGCCGCGGGCTGTGAGCGGCTGATTGTTTCGGCCACCGAACACCCCTGTGTGGCCGAGACCGCCGCCATGTCGTCCGTGCCGGTCGAGGTGCTGCCGGTCGACGCCCATGGTCAGGTTGATCTGGGCTGGCTGGCCGAGGCGCTGAAGCGTCCGGGCCGGGCCATGGTCGCCATCCACCATGCCAATAACGAAAGCGGCGTGATCCAGCCGATCGCCGAAGCCCGCGCCCTGGTCACCGAGGCCGGCGGCTGGCTGCACATCGACGCTATCCAGTCGGCGGGCAAGATCGCGGTCTCCATGGCCGATCTGGCTGCAGACTCCCTGACCCTCTCCGGCCACAAGCTGGGCGGCCTGCAGGGCGTCGGCGCCCTGGTGCTGGCCGAGGGGCGTAGCGCTGTCCGCATCCTGCACGGCGCAGGGCAGGAGCGCGGCCTGCGCGCCGGCACCGAAAACGTCCCGGGCATCGCCGCCTTTGGCATCGCTGCCGAGTGCGCCGCGCGTGAACTGGCCGATGACCACTCGGCCTGGCGCGACGCTGCCGCCGCCCGGCTCAAGGCCGAGGGCGCGGTCGTGGTGGGCGAGGGCGCACCGCGCCTGCCCAACACCCTGTTTGTCGCCACCGAGGGCTGGGACAGCCCGCAACAGTTGATCGCGCTGGACCTCAAGGGCGTCATGGTCTCTGCCGGCAGTGCCTGTTCGTCGGGCAAGACCAAACCATCCAAGACCATGGTCGCCATGGGGCTGGAGCCGCTGGCCACCTTTGCCATCCGCGTCTCGGGCGGCTGGGGCACGGTCGAGAGCGACTGGCACACGTTTGCCGACGCTTGGTGCGAGGCCCGCGCCCGCCTGCGCGCCCGTCAGCCGGTCAGGGAGCTCGCCTGATGGCCGCCGTCAAGGAAACCGTCGACGCCGTTGCCGCGCTGGAAAAATACGCGCATGGCTTCACGTCCGACATCGACACCGAATACGCCCCGCGCGGCCTGAACCCCGACATCGTCCGCTTCATCTCGGAGAAGAAGGGCGAGCCGGAATGGATGCTGGAATGGCGTCTGGCTGCCTATGAGCGCTGGCTGGCGATGGAGGAGCCCACCTGGGCCTCGGTCAAATATGAGCCGGTCGACTATCAGGACCTGTTCTACTACGCCGCACCGAAGAAGAAGGAGGGGCCCAAGTCACTGGACGAGGTCGATCCCGACCTGCTGGCCGTCTATGAAAAGCTGGGCATTCCGCTGAAGGAACAGGCCGTGCTGGCCGGCGTCGAGGGCGCGCCCCGATATGCGGTCGACGCCGTGTTCGATAGCGTCTCGGTCGTCACAACCTTCAAGGCCGAGCTGGCCAAGGTCGGCGTCATCTTCATGCCGATCTCCGAGGCCCTGCGCGAATACCCCGATCTGGTGCGCCAGTATCTGGGCTCGGTCGTGCCGGTCTCGGACAACTATTTTGCGGCCCTGAACAGCGCGGTCTTCTCGGACGGCAGCTTCGTCTACATCCCGCCGGGCGTCCGCTGCCCGATGGAGCTGTCGACCTATTTCCGCATCAACGCCAGCCAGACGGGCCAGTTCGAACGCACCCTGATCATCGCCGACAAGGGCAGCTACTGTTCGTATCTGGAGGGCTGCACCGCCCCGATGCGTGACGAGAACCAGCTGCACGCCGCCGTGGTCGAGCTGGTGGCGCTGGACGACGCCGAGATCAAATATTCGACCGTCCAGAACTGGTACCCCGGCGACGCCGAAGGCAAGGGCGGCATCTACAACTTCGTCACCAAGCGCGCCGACTGCCGCGGCGATCGCTCGAAGGTCAGCTGGACCCAGGTCGAGACCGGCTCGGCCGTCACCTGGAAATATCCGTCCTGCATCCTGAAGGGTGAGGACAGCTCGGGCGAATTCTATTCGATCGCCATCACCAACGGGCATCAGCAGGCCGACACCGGCACCAAGATGATCCACCTCGGCAAGAATTCGAAAAGCCGGATCATCGCCAAGGCCGTCTCGGCGGGTAAATCGGACTCGACCTATCGCGGCCTGGTGTCGGTGCACCCCAAGGCGACGGGCGTGCGCAACTTCACCCAGTGCGACAGCCTGCTGATCGGCAAGGACTGCGGCTCGCACACCATCCCCTATATCGAGGCAAAGAACGGCTCGGCCCAGCTGGAGCACGAGGCGACGACCACCCGCCTGTCCGACGACCAGCTGTTCTACGCCCAGCAGCGCGGCCTGTCGGAGGAAGAGGCGGTGGCCCTGCTGGTCAACGGCTTCGTCCGCGACGTCATGCAGAAACTACCGATGGAATTCGCCGTCGAGGCCCAGAAGCTGGTGGCGATCAGCCTCGAAGGGAGCGTGGGGTGACGCTTCTCACTGATCGCGAGCGGTCGATGATCTGGCGGGAGCTGTCACTAGGCGACGGCCGGACTGCCGTTCTGCTCAACTATCCTGACAAAGATACCGAGCGGTCGTCTGATGAGGTCAATCGAAACCTCGTCTGCCTGGATGCGGACGGCAACTTGGTTTGGCGCGTAAAACCCCCGAAGCCAGCTCAGCCCTCCCGCGATCCATTCGTACATCTCGACTTCGACGGAATCATTCTGAAGGCGACGCGCTTCTTCGGCGATATTTGTGAAGTGAACCAAACCAATGGCCTCGCGACTGCAATCGGCTGGACAAAGTAGCATGCTCTCCATCTCCAACCTCCACGTCGCCGTCGGTGACACCCCCATCCTCAAGGGCCTGACGCTCGACGTTCCGGCGGGCGAGGTCCATGCCATTATGGGCCCCAATGGCGCGGGCAAGTCGACGCTCGGCTATGCCGTCTCGGGCCGTCCCGGCTATGAGGCGACCGAGGGCAGCGTTACCTGGCGCGGTGAGGACCTGCTGGACCTCGACCCGGCCGAGCGCGCGGCGAAGGGCGTCTTCCTGTCCTTCCAGTATCCGATCGAAATCCCCGGCGTCCCGGCCCTGACCTTCGTGCGCACGGCGCTGAACGCCCAGAAGCGCGCGCGCGGCGAGGCCGAGGTCTCGGCGCCCGAATTCCTGAAGCAGGTCAAGGCCGCGTCGAAGGCCCTCAAGATGGATTTCGACATGCTGAAGCGGCCGCTCAATGTCGGCTTCTCGGGCGGTGAGAAGAAGCGGATGGAGATCCTGCAGATGGCCCTGCTGGAGCCGTCGCTGCTGATCCTCGACGAGACGGATTCCGGGCTCGACATCGACGCCCTGCGCATCGTCGCTGATGGCGTGAACGCCCTGCGCGGACCCGAGCGGTCCATGCTGGTGATCACCCACTATCAGCGCCTGCTCGACTACATCAAACCGGACAAGGTCCATGTGCTGGCCGCCGGTCGCATCGTCGCCTCGGGCGGTCCTGAGCTGGCCCACCAGCTCGAGGCCGAGGGCTATGACCGCTATGTGGGCGAGGCCGCGTGACCGCACCCGCGCGCATCACTCTGAGCGACCCTGCCACCTGGCCCTCGCGTCGCGTCGAGGGCTGGAAGTGGACGGACCTGCGCCGCTGGCTGCGCGAGGCGCCGGAGCCGTCCGGCCCTGCGGCCGTCGCCGGCTCCGGGCCGTTCGGGGCTCTCCCCGGAGACAGCCTGACCTTCGCCAATGGCCGCCCGGTGGGCGCCGACGCCTTTGTCGCCTCGCGCGAACAGAGCCTGCACCTGCGCTTCGTCTCGGATGCCGAGAACACGGGCCACACCACCAGCGTCCGGATCGCCGCCCGCCCCGGCGCCCGCCTGCTGATCCTCGAAAGCCACGAAGGGCGCGGCTCGGCCTATGTCGCCCACAACCGGCTCAGCATCGATGTGCCCGCCGGGGCCGAGGTGCGCCGCATCGTCATCGCCGATGAGCCCGCCGACGCCCTGTCCCTGACCGAGGTCGATGTCAGCGTGGGCGAGGGGGCCGTCTACACCCAGACTATCCTCGCCACCGGCGCCCGCCTGCAGCGGCAGGAGACGCGCATTGTCCACGCGGGCCACGGCGCGTCCGTCTGTGCCGACGGCCTCTATGCCCTGACCGGCGATCGCCACGCCGATCTGACCAGCGTCGTCACCCACGCCGGCCCCGACGGCCAGACCTCGCAGCTGATCAAGGGCGTGGTGCGCGACACCGCGCGCGGCGTGTTTCAGGGCAAGATCGTGGTCGAGCGCGGGGCCGACGGCACCGACGCCCGCATGGGTCATCACGCCCTGATCCTGTCCGACCGGGGAGAGGTCGACGCCAAGCCCGAGCTGATCATCTATGCCGACGACGTCCAGTGCGCCCACGGCAATACGGTCGGCAATCTGGACGAGAGCGCCCTGTTCTACATGCAGCAGCGCGGCCTGTCGGCGGACGAGGCGAGGGCGCTTCTGACCCGTGCGTTCCTGTTGGAGGTCGTCGACCGCATCGAGCACGAGGGCGCGCGAGAGGAGGTCCGCACATGGCTGATGGAAAGGTCGTGATGGCTCCTCCCCCATCGGGGGAGGGGGACCACCCGCAGGGTGGTGGAGGGGGCCTGCCCCAGTCACCGTCCTCCGGCGTTGCCCCCACCACCGCTTCGCGGTCCCCCTCCCCCGGGGGGGGAGGAATGCTGTCTTTCGACATCCACGCCGTCCGGGCCCAGTTCCCGATCCTGTCGCGGCAGGTGAACGGCAAGCCGCTGGTCTATCTGGACTCGGCCGCCTCGGCGCAGAAGCCGCGTGCGGTGATCGACGCCCTGACGGCGGCGATGGAGGGCAGCTACGCCAATGTCCACCGCGGCCTGCACACCCTGGCCAACGAAACGACCGAGGCCTTCGAGGCCGCGCGCGAGACCGTCGCCCGCTATCTGAACGCCCCGTCCGCCGACCAGATCGTCTGGACCCGGGGCGGCACCGAGGCGATCAATCTGGTCGCCGCCGGCATCGGCCAATCGATCCAGCCCGGCGACGAGATCCTTGTCAGCCAGATGGAGCACCACTCCAACATCGTGCCCTGGCACATGCTGCGCGAACGCCATGGGGCGGTGCTGAAATGGATCCCGGTCAAGGACGACGGCAGCCTCGACATGCAGGCCTGTGCCGAGCTGCTGGGTCCGAAGACCCGGATCGTCGCCGTCACCCACATGTCCAATGTTCTGGGCACGATCAATCCGGTCGCCGAGATCGTCCGGATGGCCCACGCCGCCGGCGCCCGGGTGCTGGTCGACGGCTGCCAGGGCGCGGTCCACGCCGACCCGGACGTCCAGGCCATGGGCTGCGACTGGTATGTCCTGACCGGTCACAAGCTGTTTGGCCCGACCGCCATCGGCGCCCTGTACGGTACGACCGCGGCGCTGGAGTCCCTGCCGCCGTATCAGGGCGGTGGCGAGATGATCCAGTCGGTCAGCGAGGATCGCGTCACCTATGCCAGACCGCCCCAGCGGTTCGAGGCGGGGACCCCGCCGATCCTCGAGGCCATCGGTCTGGGGGCGGCGCTCGACTGGTATTCCCGCTTCGACCGGGCAGCGGTGCAGGCGCACGAGGCCGCGCTGCTGGAGCGGGTGCGCGAGCGGCTGTCGGGTCTGAACTGGCTGACCGAGATCGGCACGGCGCCCGGCAAGGGGGCCATCTTCACCTTCACCGTCGACGGCGCCCACGCCCACGACATCGCCCAGATCATGGACCGCTATGGCGTGGCGGTTCGCGCCGGTCTGCACTGCGCCGAGCCGCTGGCCACCCGATTTGGCCTGACCTCAAGTACGCGCGCCAGTTTCGCCCTATATAATTCACTCGAGGACGCCGACGCCTTCGCCGACGCCCTCATCAAGGCCAGGGAATTTTTCGTTTAGTCATGGACGACGCCATCACCAAAAACGCCGACTTTGCCGAAAGCTGGGACGCCCCTCAAAAGAGCGCGCTCAGCCAGGCCGAGCTCGACCGCCTGACGGACGATCTGGTCACGGCGCTCAAGACCGTGTTCGACCCGGAAATCCCGGTCGACATCTATGAGCTGGGCCTGATCTACAAGGTCGACGTCTCGGACGACAAGGACGTGCTGGTCGAGATGACCCTGACTGCGCCCGGCTGTCCGGTGGCCGGCGAGATGCCCGGCTGGGTCGAGGATGCGGTCATGACGGTCGAGGGCGTCCGCTCAGCCAAGGCCAATCTGGTGTTTGACCCGCCCTGGGACCCCTCCAAGATGAGCGACGAGGCCAAACTCGCGCTCAATATGTTCTAGGCCCATGACCGATCTGACCACCACACGCCCCGCCCGTCGTCCACGCCCCCAGGCTGTTCGCCTGACCGAGGCCGCCGCCGCCCGTATCCGCCAGCTGACCGAGGCCGCCTCGGGCCCGTGCGCGGGCCTGCGCATCGGCGTCAAGAACGGCGGCTGCGCGGGTCAGGAATATACGGTGGAGTATGCCGAGCGCGTCGAACCGCTGGACGAGGTGGTCGAGGACAAGGGCGCCACGGTTCTGATCGACCCCAAGGCCATCCTGTTCCTGATCGGCAGCGAGATCGACTTTCAGGTCACCGACCTCGCCTCGAAATTCGTGTTCCGCAATCCGAACCAGACCGACGCCTGCGGCTGCGGCGAAAGCGTGACGATCACGCCGGTGGCTCAGGACGCCTGAGCGGCGGCCTTGCGGACCTCATCCGGGGTCGGCACCTGCACGGCGGGCGTGACCGGCTGACCACTGGCTTCGGCCACCAGTTCGGCGGTCCGGCCTTCGATCGCCGTCTCCAGCCGGGCCATGAATTCGTCCTTGGCCAGACCGGTCGGCAGGGGCTCGAGGAATTCGATCGTGGCCGTGCCGGGCCGTTTCAAAAACTGCTCCTGCGGCCAGAACAGGCCCAGATTGGTCGCCACCGGGACGACCGGCATGTCGAAGTCGCGGTACATGTGCCAGACGCCGGAGCGGTACCGGAATTTCTCACCGACCTTCGCCAGATTGCCCTCGGGATAGATGAGGATCCGCCGGCCCTCGGCATGGGCGTCGGCCGCCCGCCGCTTCAGCGCCGCGCGCGCTTCGTGGCCACCGCAGTTGTTGACCACGATGGCCCCCAGTTTGCGCAGCACCGTGCTCATCAGCGGAAATTTCTCGAGGTGGTCGCCGGTGACGAAGGCCAGGTCCCCGAACTGGTCATAGACCGTATAGCCGTCACCCCAGCTCTGGTGCTTGGCCGCAATGATAAAGCCGCCCTCGGGCAGCCGCGCGCGTCCGCGCACCTCGGTCCGGATCCCGGCCAGCAGCCGCATGGCCTGCACCATGCGCCGCACATAGCGCCGGATGATCCAGCCGGTGGCCTTGCGGCCCGGCAGCACGGCGGCCAGCACGGCCGCCAGGCAATAGACGATCGACAGGCTCCAGTAGGCCGCCGCGAACGCGAGGCTGCGCGGGCGGCTGAACGGGGCAAGCGGCCCGTCGTCGGAGATGTCAGGCGGCCTGTTCAAGCTGGTCCGCGTCGGTCACCCGGTTGCGACCGCCCCGCTTGGAGGCATAGAGGGCCGCATCGGCCCGCTCCAGCAGGCCGGCGGCTGTTTCCTTCGGGCGCAGGCGGGCGAAGCCGGCGGAAATGGTCACGGCGCCCAGCTCGTCATTCGTCGATCGGCGCCGCAGCGCGCGCGACGAGATTTCCTTGAGCACCGCATTCAGGGCCTTCTCGACCGACGGAATGCTCTCGTCGGGGAAGATCATGGCGAACTCCTCACCGCCGTAGCGGGCGGCGAGGCGCGGGGACTTGGCGGTCCGGCCCAGCACGCTGGCGACATAGCGCAGCACCTGATCGCCGGTTTGATGGCCCCAGGTGTCGTTGAAGCGTTTGAAATGGTCGATGTCGATGACCGCCAGCGTCAGGCCTTTGCCATTCGCATGGGCGGCGCCCACCGAGCCCTCGAGATGTTCGTCAAAGGCCTTGCGGTTGGCCAGATTGGTCAGGGCGTCGGTCATCGCATCGCGCCGCACCTGCTCAAGGTGCTCACGCAGCTTGGCCACCTCGCGGGTCGAGGTCTGCAGCTGCTTTTCAAGCGTGCTGTTCTGGCTCTGCGCCTTCTGGGTCGCGTCGGCCAGGGTGCTGACCAGAGACTTCAGGGCGTCGGCATTGTCGACGCCGTCCATCTGACCGGACGCATCGGCCAGGGTGACGCCGTATTCGACCTGCGACTTGTGGGCATTGGCGATGGTGCTCGCCACCGAGGACAGTTCCCTGTCCAGCAGGCGGCCTGCGTCGCGGATCTCCTCGCTCAGGCGGCCGCGCGGCAGATATTCGGAGGCTAGCATCTCGGAGGTCGACTCCGAGAAGGGCTCCTTGGTGGCCAGGATGCGTCGGATCTCGCGCCCCAGGGGGCCTTCGGGATCGCCGACATAGTGCAGCCACAGCTCGAAGTTGACGGGGGTCGGCCAGACTCCGGCGGCTTCCATGTCGTCCAGCACGCGCCGGGCCAGGCCATAGGCATCCGGCCCCCGTACGGTGGTGTCGACCTTCTCCGTCATGCGTCCTGTCCCCCCGGGCACCCCGATCCGTTCTGGATCGACGCTGAAAAGGCTAACCGCTGAAGCGTAACAGCGGGTTAAGCCGGGTCGAAGAACCGGGAGGGCGATCAAGCCGGATGTCAGATGGGACGCCGCAGGAAGGCCGGCACGCCGTCATTGCCAAAGGCCGAACTGTCCGACGCCTTGATCGGTGCGGAGTCCTTGCGGCTGTCATTATCCTTCCGGGGCTCGGCGGCCTTGCGGCCCTCCGGCGCGCTGTCGTCCTTGCGACCCCGGCCACCGCGTGAGCGCGAGCGCTTGCGCGGTTCGGCATCGGAAGCTTCCGGCTTGGGCGCCTCGGTCGGCTGGTCCGCAGACGCGGCCTCGGCGGGCGTCACGTCAAGCACCGAGCCATCATCCTGAGGCTTGCGACGCGAGCGCGAGCGGCGGGCAGGGGCCTCGCCCGAGGTCTCTTCAGCCGCAGCAGGACTGGCCTGCCGCCGCGACCGCGCGGGCTTTTCTGCCGCGGCGGCCTCATCGCCAGCCTTTGCCGGCTCTGCCTTCGCGGGACGGGCCTTGCCGCCCGACGACAGGTCCAGCGTCAGCTCTTCCGGCGTCATCTTGATCAGCTTCAGCACCTTGTCGAGCGAGCGGTCGTCCGACGGCGTCACGATCATGAAGGTCTGGCCGGTCTTGCCGGCGCGCCCCGTGCGGCCGATGCGGTGCACATAGTCGTCGGCGTTATGGGCGACGTCATAGTTGAACACATGGCTGACGTCGGGGATGTCGAGGCCGCGCGCGGCCACGTCCGAGGCCACCAGGATCTTCAGCGCCCCCGAGCGGAAGTCGGCCAGCGTCTTGGTGCGCAGGCTCTGGTCCAGATCGCCATGGATCGGCGATGCGTCAAAGCCGTGCTGCTTCAGCGACTTGGCGACGACGTTCACTTCCGACTTGCGATTGCAGAAGACGATGCCGTTCTTCACGTCGTCGCGGCCCACCAGCGCCCGGAGCGCTTCGCGCTTCAGCTTGGGATCAGAGCCGGGGATGCGCACCAGATACTGGGTGATGGTCTCGGCCGTCATGGCGGGGCGCGAGGCCTCGATCCGGGTCGGGTCCTTCAGGAACTGGGTCGTCAGCCGGGTGATCTCGGGCGGCATGGTGGCCGAGAAGAACAGCGTCTGGCGCCGCGGCGGCGTCAGCTTGAAGATCTTCTCGATGTCCGGGATGAAGCCCATGTCCAGCATGCGGTCGGCTTCGTCGACGACCATGATCTCGACGCCGTTCAGCATCATCTTGCCGCGATCAAAAAGATCCAGCAGGCGGCCCGGCGTGGCGATCAGCACGTCCACGCCCTTGTTCAGCGCCGCGATCTGGTCGCCCATCGACACGCCGCCGATCAGCAGCACCCAGTTCAGCTTGGTGCCCTTGGCGTATTTGGCAAAGCTCTCGGCCACCTGGTCGGCCAGCTCGCGGGTCGGCGCCAGAACCAGGGCCCGCGGCATGCGCGCCTTGGCCCGGCCCGAGGCCAGACGTTCAATGAGGGGAAGGGTAAAGGCGGCGGTCTTGCCCGTGCCGGTCTGGGCGATCCCCAGTACGTCACGCCCGGCGAGGGCGACAGGAATGGCCTGGGCCTGGATGGGGGTGGCGGTCGTATAGCCGGTATCGATTACGGCCTGCAGCGTCGTGGGCGAAAGGCCCAGCTGGGTAAAGTCGGTCATTCAAACCTTGCATGTTCGGGAACAGGAGAAAGAGCGGGCCCCCGTCGGGAGCCGACTGTGTGCGAAACCGCCCCTCTGGGCGTGCGGGCGGCCCCGTTGCCGTTCCTGTTCCGAACACGAGGGCCGGATATAGATATCCACACGGCGAAGTCAAGTATTTGACCTGCCGACGGTCTTGCAAAACCTAACAGATCGTTAATAGTCCGTGCGGGGAAGTTGCAAGGGGAGGGGCCGCGCATGCGCAAGCCGCTTTTGATGGTCGTCATGGCCATGGGTCTGGTGATGGGGTCGGGTACGGGTCTGCAGGCAGGCGCCGTCCGCGCCGACGACGTGCCGCCCTTCATGGCCGTGGCCTTCGAGAATACGGTCATGTCCCACTATCCGGACGGCGGCTGGGTCAAGCACTGGTTCAACCGCGACGGCAGCTATGAGGGCCGCTTCTCGGACGGCACCCGCATCACCGCCCGCTGGCAGGTGGACCGCAACAAGGTCTGCGTGACCCGCATCCGGCCGGGATTCATGCTGCCCCGCTTCTGCAGCGACATCGTCGAGGCCGAGATCGGCGACAGCTGGACGGCGCGCGATCCGCTGGGCCGACGGGTTCGCAACACCCTGGTTCGGGGCCGGAGCTGAACAATTCAGCCCGGTTTATGCGGTAATTTAATACCGTATATATTTTAGTTAGCAAAACCAACGCGCTAACGGCATATGCGTGTCGCGATGGGGATTGACGGGCGGCCTGTGGTCCTGTAGCAGCCCGCCTTCATTCCGGCGCTCCGCATCTCTGGGGCCCCGACCGACCATCAGGACCTCCAGACATGCTGAAGAGCACCACGGCTTCGCTGAAGCCGGCCGATGTCGAGAAGAAGTGGATCCACATCGACGCCGAAGGCGTCGTGGTGGGCCGCCTCGCGACCTTCATCGCCAACCGCCTGCGCGGCAAGCACCGCCCCGACTACACCCCCCACGTCGATTGCGGTGACTATGTCATCGTGACCAACGTCGACAAGGTGGTGTTCACCGGCAAGAAGTCGACCGACAAGGTCTACTATCGGCACACCGGCCACCCGGGCGGGATCAAGGAAACCACCCCCGAGAAGGTCCTGAACAGCCGCTTCCCCGAGCGCGTCATGGAAAAGGCCGTCGAGCGCATGCTGCCCAAGGAAAGCCCCCTGGCCCGCAAGCAAATGACGCACCTGCGCCTTTTCGTCGGTAGCTCGCACACCCACGAAGCCCAACAGCCGGAAACGATCGACTTCAAGTCGGCCAACTCCAAGAACACCCGGACCGTCTGATCATGACCGACGCGACCAATACCGAAATCGACACCGCCGCCCCGGCCGACACGCCCGCCGCCACCGGATTCGATGCCCTGAAGGGCATGGGTTCCGAAGGTGAATCGGCGCCGACCTACGTCCAGGAGCTGGACTCGCTGGGCCGCGCCTATTCGACCGGCAAGCGCAAGAACGCCATTGCCCGCGTGTGGATCAAGCCCGGCTCGGGCAAGATCACCGTCAACGGCAAGGAGCTGAACGCCTATTTCGCGCGCCCCGTGCTGCAGATGATGGTGGCCCAGCCGCTGACCGTCACCGACCGCACCACCCAGTTCGACGTGGTCTGCACCGTCCAGGGCTCCGGCCTGTCGGGCCAGGCCGGCGCCATCCGCCACGGCCTGTCGCACGCCCTGACGCACTATGAACCCGAGCTGCGCAAGGTTCTGAAGCCCCACGGCTTCCTGACCCGCGACAGCCGCGTCGTCGAGCGCAAGAAGTACGGCCGCGCCAAGGCCCGCCGCAGCTTCCAGTTCTCGAAGCGCTAAGGCGTTTCGAAAATACCGTATGGAAGAGGGCGCTTCGGGGAACCGGGGCGCCCTTTTTCTTTGGAGGCAGAGCGCAATGAAGCGGTTTTCCGTCACGGGCAATGATCGCGAACCGGAGGGCGGTCACCACCTCCGCGAGGAAGACATCGTCGCTGTGGGGGGCGTTGCCGAGGGCGAAAAGGTCGTCATCTATCTGTGTCATGAGCCTCTCGAATGTGAAGCCGTGGTCGTCTCTTTCCCGGTCTGGCCCGGATACCTGTTCGCTCGCCCCGCCCAGGACTGGTATTCCACCGGCACTGACTAGCGGCCGGCGATCTGCCTGCCCTCCAACCCGCCGCAAACGCGGACGGGCACCGCGCCCCTCTCGCCCCCGCGCCTCCGGATTCCCATATCGCCGCTGAAAGGGGGCCCCTCATGCCGAACCTCAAGCTGGACCATCTGACCCTGCTGGTGACCTCGATCGAGGCCAGCCGGACCTTCTATGAGACCCTTCTGCCGCTGCTGGGCTTTCACCGCACCACGCGCGAGAACTGGACCGACGGAGAGGGCTTCTTCCTGCAGTTCCTGCCGGCAAGGCCCGAGACCCGGCCCTATGAGCGGTATGGCGCCGGCCTCAACCACCTGGGATTCGGGGCGCCCGATGCCGAAACCGTCACGGCCATCCGCGACGCCATGCAGGCCGCGGGGCTCGAGGTGCCCGAAATTCAGGACCTCGGCGGTGCAAAGGCCCTGTTCCTCAAGGACCCGGACGGCCTAAGGTTCGAGATTACCTGGTACCCGCCCGGCGTGGCGGTGGTTGATTGAGACGCAGATGACCCACACCCTGTTCATCGATGGCGAAGCCGGAACTACGGGCCTTGAGATCCGCGAGCGGGTCGAGGGGCGATCGGACCTCGAGTTGATCCTGCTGGGCGACCGCAGGCGCGATCCCGAGGCGCGGCGTGAGGCCCTGAACAGCGCCGATGCGGTCATCCTGTGCCTGCCCGACGACGCGGCCCGCGAGGCCGTGGCCATGGTCGAGAATCCGGCGGTGCGGGTGATCGACGCCTCGACCGCCTATCGCGTCGCGCCCGGCTGGGCCTATGGCTTTCCCGAACTGCGCCCGGGCCAGCGCGAGGCTGTGGCCGGCTCGACCCGCGTGTCGAATCCGGGCTGTTATCCCACCGGCTTTCTGGCCCTGGTGGCGCCGCTGGTGCGGGCGGGCCTGATCCCCGTCGACTGGCCGGTCAGCGTCAACGCTGTCTCGGGCTATTCCGGCGGCGGCAAGGCCATGATCGCGGAATTCGAGGGGGGCACCCCCGACCCCTTCCGCGCCTATGGCCTCACGCTGAAGCACAAGCACGTGCCGGAAATGACGAAACATGCAGGACTTTCCCGTCCTGTTCTGTTCTCACCGGCGGTCGGCAACTACCGCCAGGGCATGCTGGTCGAAGTGCCTCTTCACCTGTCGGCCCTGCCGTCGCCCTCGTCGATCGAGGTGATCCATGGCGCCCTGGTCGAGGCCTATGACGGCGCCCGGTTCGTCGAGGTCGCGTCTCTGGAAGACACCGAGGCCCTGGGCGGCCTGACGCCCGAGAGCCTCAACGGCACCAACCGCCTGCGCCTGCACGTGTTCGGCGACCGCGACGGCCATCAGGCCCGCCTCGTGGCCCTGCTGGACAATCTGGGCAAGGGGGCCTCCGGCGCGGCGGTCCAGAACCTCAACCTCATGCTGGGTCTGGACGAGGGCGCGGGCCTCACCTGAAACCGCCGAAGGGATAGCGTCGTAGCTGAAACCATGACCCACCCGATCCTTCACCGTCGATCCCTGCTGGCCGGCCTCGGCGGCCTGACCCTCGCCGGCTGTTCGTCCGAGACCGCCAGCACCGGCGATCCGCGCTTCGCCGACTCGCCCTTTCGCCGCCTGACCGAGGCCCAGTGGCGGGCGCGCCTGCCGGGTCTGTCCTATGCGGTCCTGCGCGAGGAGGCGACCGAGCGTCCCTACAGCAGCCCGCTGAACAATGAGTCCCGCACGGGCACCTTCCTGTGCCGGGGCTGCGAGCTGCCGCTGTTCGAGTCGCGCTGGAAATATGACTCGCGCACCGGCTGGCCGAGCTTCTGGGACGTTATGTCCCGCAACATCGGCACCAAGACCGACTATGCGATCGGCGTGCCGCGCACCGAGTACCACTGTGCCCGTTGCCTGGGGCACCAGGGCCACGTCTTCAATGACGGCCCGCGCCCGACCGGCAAGCGCTACTGCAACAACGGCGTCGCCCTGATCTTCCGGCCCGCCTGACGTGTCAGGTCAGGGTTGGGGCGCGGCGTCGACGGCCGCCTCGACCTGGCGGAAGAAGGCCTCGCGGGCGGTGCTGTGGGGCTGGCCCACGGCGCGGGGCCAGGCCGACAGCAGCACGATGATCAGCCCGCGCTCCGGATCGACGCGAATGGTCTGGCCGAAGATGCCGTAGGCGGCATAGATGCCGTCGTCCTTGGTCCACCACTGGAAGCCATAGCCTTCGCCGGGGTCGCCCGTTTCGGCCTGTTTGACCACCGCCTGGGCGAACCAGTCGTCCGGCACGATACGCTCGCCGTCCAGCCAGCCGTCCTCCAGCGCCATGAGGCCGATCCGGCCCCAGTCGCGCAGGGTCGCCGACACGCAGCAGCCGCCCATCTCGCGTCCGCCCTGGTCCAGGGCCCAATAGGCGTCGGCCTCCATGCCCGCGCGCGACCAGATCCGTTCCGACAGCAGCTGGGCCAACGGCTTGCCCTCGGCGGCAGCGATCAGCGATCCGACGAGATTGGTCTCGCCGGTCGAATAGTTCCAGCGGGTCCCGGGCTCGGCGGCCCGAGGCAGGCGGCCCATATAGGTGACGACCGGATCCTCGCCGGGGCGCGCGGGCTCCTGCAGGAAGCGCGCGACGTCGGAGGTGGGGTCGAAATAGTCCTCATTCCAGCGCACGCCCGAGGTCATGGTCAGCAGCTGGCGAACGGTGACGCCGTCATAGCCGCCGCCCGCGAGGGCCGGAAGGTAGAGGGTGACCGGGTCCTCCAGCGACCCGATGGCGCCGCTCTTGAGCGCCGTGCCGACCAGCGTCGAGGTGAGGCTCTTGGTCATGGAGAAGGAGACCCAATGGTCCCGCTCGTCGATGCCGAGGCCGTAGCGTTCCAGCCGGATGCGCCCGTCCTGGATGACCAGCACGCCCGCGACCTTCTCGGCCGCCATATAGGCCGAGGGATCAAGTGCGATCGGCTCGCCGACGGGCAGGGCTCGCACCGGGGTCTCGCCCCGCGACACCGTCGCGTGCGGCATGACCGTCTCCATCTGCCGGAAGGCGCGCTCGCGGTCGGCCGGCGCCCAGAACAGCACCGCAGCGGGGTTGCTCTCGGGCGTGGGTTGCTGGGCGCAGACCGGGGCGGCGAGGGCCACGGACAGGAGGAGGGCGGCGGCGAGTGTGCGAAGACGGGTCATGCGCACAAGCCTAGCAGTGAGGGAGCCACCGGCATACCCGTCGGCATGACCCGGAGCGCCGGCCTAGGGGGCTCCCCGCCGTGCGGCCAGTGCCGACTGGACGGTCAGGCCGACCCACACCCCGGCGATGACGATCAGCAGGCCGTAGTCATAGCCGGGGACAAACACCGGAATGGCCGCCCCGATCAGGGTCAGCAGCGGAAATACCAGTGCCCACATGGCCGTTCCGGGCGTATCGATATGGACCAGCGGCAGGGGTGCCCGTCCCATGCGCTTCAGCAGCCAGCCGTTCATGACGACGAACAGGGCGGGCACCAGCAGGGCGAGCAGGACGTACTTGAGCGTCTGGTCCGTCCGGCCATAGACGGAGGTCGTCAGCACCTGCAGGGCATAGGCCGTGCCCGTGGTGATCGCCAGCAGCAGATTGGGCCCCACCGACCTCACGAGCGCACCTTCACATAGCTGCCGGGGGCGGGCTCCAGCGCGGGCAGGGGCCCCTTCTCGGGATCGCGGGCGGCGACTTTTGCCCCCGACCGCTTGGCCAGCCATTCGGCCCAGTGCGGCCACCAGCTGCCCGGATGCTCCTTCGCCGCTGATAGCCAGTCATCAAAGGTTTCGGGCAGGGCGTCATTGGTCCAGTGGGCGTACTTCTTGGCGGACGGTGGGTTGATTACCCCGGCGATATGGCCCGAGCCCGCCAGTGTCAGCGTCACATCTGCGCCCGTAAAGGCCCGCGCCGAACGGTAGACCGACCGCGTCGGCGCAATATGGTCCTCCCGGCTGGCCTGGAAGTAGAGCGGGATCGTCACCTTCGACAGGTCGATCGTCACCCCGCCCAGCTCGAACTCGCCGGCCGTCAGGGCATTCCGCCCATACATCGAGCGCAGATAGTCCATGTGCAGCCGCTTTGGCATCCGCGTCTGGTCCGCGTTCCAGAACAGCAGGTCGAAGGCGGGCGGGTCCTTGCCCATCAGATAGTTGGAGACGAAGAACGACCAGATCAGATCATTGGCGCGCAGGGCGTTGAAGGTGTCGGCCATGGCGCTGCCGGGCAGCACCCCGCCGGCCTCATCCATCTGGCGCTCGATCTCTTCCAGCCAGTGCTCGTCGGTGAACAGCAGCAGGTCGCCGGCCTCGGCAAAGTCGTGCTGGGCGGCAAAGAAGGTGGTCGCGCCCACGTCCTTGCGTCCCGTCGCCGCCATATGGCCCAGCGCCGCACCCATCAGCGTCCCGCCGATGCAATAGCCAACAGTGTTGACCGTCTTTGTCCCGCACTGCTCGCGCACCTTGTCGATGGCGCGATAGATGCCCTTCTCCAGATAGTCGTCGAACCCGTACCCGGCCTTGTCCGCCTCGGGATTGACCCACGAGCAGACGAACACGCTGAACCCCTGCGCCGACAGCCAGCGGATCATCGAATTGGCCGGCTGCAGGTCCAGGATGTAGAATTTGTTGATCCAGGGCGGGAAGATCAGCAGCGGGATCTCATGCTGCTGTTCCGTCGCGGGGGCGTACTGGATCAGTTCGAACAACTCGTCGCGCCAGACCACCTGACCCGGAGCTGTGGCGACGTTCTCACCGACCTTGAACCGTCCATAGTCGGCCTGGCTGATCTTCAGCTTGCCGTGCCCACGCTCCATGTCGGCGGCGAAATTCTGCATGCCCTTGACCAGGGATTCGCCATTGCTCTCGGCCAGGGCTTTCAGCGCGGCCGGGTTGGAGGCGAGGAAGTTCGAGGGCGAAAAGGCGTCCGTCAGCAGGCGGGTGAAGAACTCGGCCCGGCGCTTGGTGCGGGGATCGATATCCTCGACCGACGAGACCAGCTCATTCATCCAGTCGGCGGACAGCTGATAGGACCGGCGCATGATGTCGAAGGTCGGATTCTCGCTCCAGGCGGGGTCCTTGAACCGCTTGTCGGGCCGGCCGTCGGGGGCGGGCACGCCTTGCGTCTGGCTGGCGGTCGAGGACCACAGGTCCATGTAGCGCGAGAACAGATCGGCCTGGGCCTGGAACAGCTTGTCGGGGCGTGATGCCAGCCCGCTCATCACCGAGGCCATGGCCGGGCCGACATTGAACGGGTCCGGGTTGAGCGCCGCCGGCCGTCCGGCCTGGCTCATCGCCGATTCGGCCATGGCGGCCTGGGCCATCATCGCCGCCCGGGCCAGATTCATCGACAGGGCTTCCAGATCGGGCAGGGCCTCTTCCGGCGATGCCGCGGGCGAGGGGGAAGCCTTGGGCTCGGCCTCGACCGTCGGGGCCGCCTCGGGTTTGGCCCTGGCCGCCCGGGGCTTGGACGTCCCCTTGGCCGAGGTCGGTCGTCCGGACTTGCGCGGCGCCCGGGTCGGCGCCGTCTTGCCTGCGCTCTTCGAAGGCGTCGTGGAATCGGTCGGGCGTCTGGCCATGGGATCCTCTCGTCGGGCGCGGCTCCACGAGGGGCACATCACAACGGCGTGCCGGATCGCGTCCTTGCCCTTTCTTGCGGGGGGATCATGGCATATGACCGTGCCCGAGATGAATGCGCAGCGGATGAAAAAGTGGACGGTGGCCGGCCTCGGCACTGTGCTGGCCGCAGGCGCGGTCGGCTGCGCCACGCCGGACCCGGTCTCTGACAGTACGGTCGCGCCGCTTTCGCCGCGAATCGTCTCCCTGATCGACGAGAATCGCCGCTACCCGGAATGGCGGAATTTTCCGCGCCAGGGGACAGCCGCTCCCGATGCGGCCGCCGTCTCGGTCCAGGTCGCGGCGCTCGATAGCGCCTCGGCCGCCACGGCGGCCGACGTCGCCGCGATCGACTGGACGCTCGACGATCCCGAAAGATTCGCCCGCCGGATCGCCGAGGACATTGCCGCGCGGCCGCTGGCCCCCGCTACGCTCCGGACGCGTCAGGAGGTTGAGGCTTTCGCCCAGGATCTGCGGGACCGGGGCAGGGCGCCCCCGCCCGTCCCTCGACGCTGACACCTGTCGCACACATCCAACACTGGCGCGGACCGCAAGGGTCACGCACCCTCAGGAGACACCTATGGCCCAGGACGCCAAACCCTACGCCGCCAGCCTGCCGTTCGAGGCCGCCGAGGTCGCTGAACTGGCCGCCATCGCCAGCTATGCCCAGATCGGGCGCGGCGACGAAAAGGCCGCCGACCAGCTGGCCGTCGACGCCATGCGTACGGCCCTGAACGCGCTCGATATCGACGGCAAGATCGTCATCGGCGAGGGCGAGCGCGACGAAGCGCCCATGCTCTACATCGGCGAGAAGGTCGGCACCGGCAAAGGCCCGGCCATCGACATCGCGCTGGACCCGCTGGAGGGCACCACCCTGACGGCCAAGGCCATGGCCAATGCCCTGACCGTTCTGGCCATGTCGCCCGGCGGCGGCATGCTGCACGCGCCCGACACCTATATGGACAAGATCGCCATCGGCCCCGGCTTCGCCCCGGGCACGGTCGATCTGGGCATGTCGCCACAGGACAACGTCCGCTCGCTGGCCTCGGCCAAGGGGGTCAGCCCCTCCGACATCACCGTCTGTGTCATGGACCGTCCGCGCCACGCCGAGCTGATCGCCGCCCTGCGCGAGGTCGGGGCCCGGGTGCTGCTGATCACCGACGGCGATGTGGCGGGCGTCATCCATACGGCTGAACCCGAGACCGGCATCGACCTGTACCTCGGCTCCGGCGGGGCGCCCGAGGGCGTGCTGGCAGCCGCCGCACTGAAGTGCGTCGGCGGCCATTTCCAGGGACGGCTGATCTTCCGCAACGATGACGAGCGGGCCCGCGCCGAGCGCACCGGCGTCACCGATTTCGACCGCACCTATGACCTCCATGAGCTGGTGTCGAAGGATGCCATCTTCGTCGCCACCGGCGTGACCAAGGGCGCCATGCTGGACGGCGTCCGCTATGTGGACGGCCGCATCGAGACCCACACCCTGGTGATGGACTCCTTCACGCGCACGGTGCGCCGCATCCGCACCTCGCGCCCGGCCTGACGGACCGGTGGACGGCTCCGCGCCCTCTGACACACCGGCCTTTCTCGGGGTCGAACGCTCGCTGTCCGGGCGTCAGTGGCGCGAGCGCCCGTACGATCCGGCGGTCGCACGGTCCCACGCCCAGTCGCTGGGTCTGGGGGAGCCGCTGGCCCGCGCCCTGGCCTCACGCGGGGTCAGGCCGGAGGAGGGGGCCGACTTCCTCGATCCGACCCTGCGCGCCCTGTTCCCGGACCCGTCCAGTTTTGCCGACATGGACGCAGCCGCCTCGGCCATCGTCGATGCGCTGGAGCGTCGGGCCAATATCCACGTCTTCGCCGACTATGATGTGGACGGTGCGTCCAGCGCGGCCCTGCTGGTCCGCTGGTTCCGCGAGATGGGCCACGACCTGTCCCTCTATGTCCCGGATCGCCTGACCGAGGGCTATGGCCCCAGCCCCCGGGCGTTCGACACGCTCAAGGCCGCCGGTGCCGATCTGGTCATCACCGTGGACTGCGGCGCGGCCGCCGAGGTCGCGCTGGCCCATGCGGCCGACATCCGGCTCGGCGTCGTCGTCATCGACCACCATCTGATGCGGGGCGAGGCGCCGGCCTGTCTGGCCGTGGTCAATCCCAACAGGTCCGACTGTCGCTCGGGGCAGGGCAATCTGGCGGCGGCCGGGGTGGTCTTTGTGCTGCTGGCCGCCCTGAACCGCGAAGTCCGCAGGCGCGGCCTGTTCGAGGGCAGGACGGAACCTGACCTGCGTCGCTGGCTGGATCTGGCGGCGCTGGGCGCCATCTGTGACGTCACCGCCCTGACCGGCTTCAACCGCGCGCTGGCGCGACTGGGATTGCAGGTCATGTCGTCCTGGGCCAACCCCGGGCTGAAGGCCCTGCTGGACGTGGCGGGCAGTGAACCCGGCGAGGCCAAGAGCAATCATGCCGGCTTTATCCTCGGCCCGCGCATCAATGCCGGTGGCCGGATCGGACGCGCCGATCTGGGCGCGCGCCTGCTGTCGACCGATGACCCGGCCGAGGCCATGGCGCTGGCCCGCGAGCTGGACGCGCTGAATATCGCCCGGCGCGAAGTCGAGGCCGACGTCACCGAGGCTGCCGTCCGTCAGGGCGAGGCCATGGGCGTCGAGGATCCGTCGGTCTCCGCCGCCGTGATCGCGGGCGAGGGCTGGCACCCCGGCGTCGTCGGCATCGTCGCCGGTCGTCTGCGCGAGCGTTGGCGCAAGCCGGTGGTCGTGATCGGCCTCGACACCCTTAACGGCATCGGCAAGGGCTCGGGCCGGTCGCAAGCGGGCTACAACCTGGGCCGCGCCGTCCAGCAGGCCTTTGATGACGGCGTGCTGCTGGCCGGGGGCGGGCACGCCATGGCGGCGGGGCTGACGGTACGAATCGACCGGATCGATGCCCTGCGCGACTATCTGAACCAGGCCCTTTCGGCCCAGACCGATACCGAGGCGGCGCGCGCCCTCGATGCCGTTCTGGTCGATGCCCTGATCGAGCCGGGCGCAGCGGATCGCGCCCTGTTCGAATCGTTCGAGAAACTGGCACCCTTCGGCCCCGGAAACCCCGAACCGGTGTTCGCGCTCGAGCGCGTCCGGGCCGTTGATGTGCGACCCATGAAAGGCGGGCATTTGCGTTGCCTGCTGCGCGGGGCCGATGGCCGGTCGCTGCGCGCGGTCGCGTGGCGCTGTGCCGATCAGGAGAGCGGACAGGCCCTGGCGGCCGGCGACGCCCTGAATATCGTGGGTCGTCTGAAGCCCGATGACTGGAATGGCCGACGCGGCGTCCAGTTCGAAATCGACGATGTCGCCGACCCGCGACGGGCCTGATTGATTCAGTTGGTCGAAGAGGGTTGCAAGCGCCGGAATCGCCCGCTATATCGCCGTCCTCCCGCGCAGCGGTCCCTTCGTCTATCGGTTAGGACGTCAGGTTTTCAACCTGAAAAGAGGGGTTCGATTCCCCTAGGGACTGCCACGCGGGGTTTTCCCCCACACCGTGATCGCCCGTCGGCACCGCGCCTGCGGTTCGCACGAAAAGGCCATTCCCCGCCCGTCGGCTCTCGCGCTAGACAGGCAGGATGAACGATTCCCGGCAAAGCTATCAGCTGTTCGGTCTCCGCATTGCCAGCGACCTGTCGCTGCCAGGCCTGCGGTCGGGGGCCTACGGATGCCGGTTCCCTTGTGGCACGGCCGTAGGCTCCGCCGTCGCCCTGCAAGCTGCTGCAACTGCGTCGCACCTTCAACCTGCGGTGTAAAACCGGCGTTTTCGCACTCCACAGGCTTCACAGAACCGTGTTAAACATACCCATGTCTGCTGTTCGCGGGCGGGGGTGTTTTGCTGTGTCTGACCTAGAGGGGCTTGATACGCCGGGGACGATCGAGATCGTCGGCAAGGTCAAGTGGTTTGATCCCGGAAAGGGATACGGGTTCATCGTTCCGGACGATCCGGACATGACCGATCTCAAGGATGTCCTGCTGCACATCAGCAGCCTGCGCGACACCGGCCGGGACAGCGCGCCTGAAGGCGCGTCGATTCGCTGCGAGTGCGTCCGCCGCGCCAAGGGCTGGCAGGTGCTTGAAGTGCTCGATCTGGCTGACGACGACAACGCCGATCCGTCTGAACCCCGTACCGGCTATGACGGCCTGAGGACCTTTGGACGATCTGCGTCGGCCCCCGATGCCGAGCCTCTGTCCGGCCTGCCGCTCGAGCCGGCGGTCGTGAAATGGTTCAATCGCACCAAGGGCTATGGTTTTGTGGTGCGCGATGAGGCCGAGGGCGATATCTTCGTCCACGTCGAGACCCTGCGTCGCTGCGGCATCGAGGACCTGTTGCCCGGCGATCCGGTCCAGGTTCGCTTCGGCGAAGGCCCCAAGGGCCTGGTCGTCGCGGAAATCAGAATGGGCGGAGACACTTCCGCCTGACGAAAGAGGTGGAACAGGTGTTGAAGCGTTATCTTCCCGCAGCCGCGATCATGGCGGCCTTTCTGTTCACCGGTGCCTGCAGCCAGGACCATGGCGCGGCGGATGGCCAGACCCTGCCGGTCGAAACGCTCAGCGTCGTCACCGACGCGGGCAGTTTCGACTTCGACGTCGAGATCGCCGACGACGAGGCCGAGCGGGCGCGGGGCCTGATGTACCGCCCGCCGCTGGAAGACGACAAGGGCATGCTGTTCCAGTTCCCGGATGCGGCCGAGCGCGCCTTCTGGATGCAGAACACGCCCAGCTCGCTCGACATTGTCTATCTGGACCCGCAGGGCTGCATCATCTCGATCGCCGCCCACACCACGCCCCATGCCGAGACGACCTATCCCTCGAATGGAGCCGCCAAGGGCGTTCTTGAGGTCCGGGCCGGTCGCATGAGCGAAATCGGGGCCGGTCCGGGCGACCGCGTCCGCCACCCCTTCTTCGACACCCAGACCCCCTGCAGTTGATGTGATGACCTTCACCCGCAGCCTGCCTGTTGCTGCCCTCCTTGCGGCGCTGTTGTTCACCGGAGCCTGTGCCCAGGACGCGGTGACCGCGGACGGCGTGCAGGCCCTGCCGGTCGAGCCCCTGACGGTGGTCACCGCCCGGGGCAGTTTCGACTTCGAGGTCGAGATCGCGGATGAGTTCGAAGAGCGCCAGCGGGGCCTGATGTACCGTCCCCCGCTGGCCGACGACCGGGGCATGCTGTTCCAGTATCCCGAGGCGGCCGAGCGTGGCTTCTGGATGCTGAACACGCCCAGTTCGCTGGATATCGTCTATGTGGATCCGCAAGGCTGCATCATCTCGATCGCCGCCCGCACCACGCCCTATACCGAGGCCACCTATCCCTCAGGCGGGGCCGCCAACGGCGTGCTCGAGGTCCGGGCCGGGCGTATGGACGAGATCGGCGCGCGGCCGGGCGACCGCGTTCTCCATCCCTTCTTCAATACCGACGCACCCTGCGATCACTGATCCGCGTTGCGGGCCGGGCAGGGGCGTGGCATGAGGGCCGTCCCTTGATGTCGGGGTGTAGCGCAGCCTGGTAGCGCATCTGCTTTGGGAGCAGAGGGTCGGAGGTTCGAATCCTCTCGCCCCGACCAAGGGCCGGGCGGCTGGACCGCCGGGGCGACGCTCGCTAAACGAGGTTCAGCGCGGGGCAAGAGCCCCTTTGAGGTGAACGAGACAGACATGTTGGCGCGTATCTACAGACCGGCGAAAACCGCCATGCAGTCGGGCAAGGCCAAGACCGCCGCCTGGATTCTGGAGTTCATGCCGGCGTCCGCACGCTTCATCGACCCGCTGATGGGCTGGACCGGCTCGACCGACATGAACGGCCAGGTGCGCCTGACCTTCGACACCCGGGACGAGGCCGTCGCCTATGCCGAGCGCCACGGGATCGCCTTCCGTCTGCAGGAGCCGCACGAGGCCCCGCTGATCCTCAAGGCCTATGCCGACAATTTCGCCACCCACCGCAAACAGCCCTGGACGCACTGAGCGTCCGCCGGACTGACCGCGACCCGGGCGCCCTTAGCTCAGCTGGATAGAGCACCCGCCTTCTAAGCGGACGGTCGCAGGTTCGAATCCTGCAGGGCGCGCCACGGTTTCAGCAGCAGGACGTCAACCACCCGATCACCATCCAGCACATCTTGCTGTTTGTGCATCGGCGATTTGCGCCTCAAGGTCCTCGCGGTCCCGGAGCCGCTCCGCTGCATCGCAACGTCCACCCCCCTCGGCGTCGGTCAAATCGACCGTTGCTCGTCCGCCATCATGTGTGAGGGCTTCGGAGGGTCCGCCCGGCGCTTCGATGATCAGGTCCGGGCAGAGGGACTTCGACACCTGCAAGACACCGGAGTCCCCGGACTCTTCGATGTGCACCGGCCAGTATGTCGCCATGCCAAATCGCGCGCGCTGCTGGAGCTCATAGATGACCACGCAGCGTCCCGCTGAACCCTCGCCGAGATCGATATCGAGCGTCACAGGCTTTCGAGGGGGCGAGCAGGCCGAGATCGAGCCGGCAATCATGATCGCGCAGATTACTGCTGTCGTAGCGGCTGCCTTCATGAGGCCGAGGATCGCACTGCCATCGAGGCCGCGCAATGCGGGCCGCCTGAGTCCCGCCTTTCCTCGCCCGGGCGGTTGCGAAGCCGGAGCGGATGCCGTCTATAAGACGGATCATGACGATCCCTATGCCGTCACGCCTTCACCGCCTCTTTGCCGCCGGAACCGCTCTCGCGGCGGCGCTCGTCCTCACGGCCTGCGGGGGCGATGATGACAGGAAGGCCGCCACCCCGGATGACGATCTGGCGGGTCTGCCGCCGGTCGAGGCGACGGCACCCGGCACCATCGGTCCGACCCTGGCCGCCGTGCGCCGGCGGGGGCGTCTGAACTGCGGCGTGCACGAGGGTCTGGTCGGCTTTGCCTATACGGACAACCGGGGCCAGTGGCGCGGTTTTGACGTCGACTTCTGCCGGGCCATGGCGGCCGCCATTTTCAACAATCCGGACGCGGTGCGGTTTGTGCCCCTGACGACGGCCCAACGGTTCGAGGCCCTGCGCGAAGGCCGGGTCGATGTGGTGTGGCGCAACACCAGCTGGACCATGGACCGGGACGTCACCGAGGATGTCTCCTTCGCCGGCACCAACTACTATGACGGCCAGGGGTTCATGGTCCGCCGCGCGCTCAATCTGGGCAGCGCCACCGAGCTGAACGGGGCGCGCATCTGCGTTCAGGCCGAGTCGACCTCGCAGCTCAATCTGGCCGACTATTTCCGCCTGCGCGGCCTGGAGTATGAGCCGGTCGTGGTGGCCACCGAGGAACAGGCCCGCCGCGCCTATGCCGACGAACGGTGCGACGCCTTCACCGCCGATGTCTCGGCGCTGGCGGCGGCGCGCACCACCCTGGCCAACCCGGAACAGCACGCCATCCTGCCCGATGTGATCTCCAAGGAACCGCTGGGTCCGATCGTCCGCCGCGATGATCCGCACTGGACGCGGGTGGTTCGCTGGACGCTCAACGCCCTGATCCTCGCCGAGGAATATGGCGTCACCCGCGATACCGTCGCCGATCAGGCCGAACAGGCTCGCGATCCGCGCGTCCGCCGTCTGCTGGGCGTCGAGGGGGAGTTCGGCACGCGGTTGGGCCTGTCGGACCGCTGGGCCTTTCAGGCGATTTCGGCGGTCGGCAACTATGGTGAGATTTTCGGGCGCAATCTGGGGTCGGATTCGGCCCTGGACCTTGCCCGCGGTCTGAATGCGCAGTGGAACGCAACGCCGGGCGGTCTGATCTACGGCCTGCCGATCCGGTAGACCGGTTCCGGACTGCACTGGCGATCCGGTGCCTCAGTCGATAACGTGTGCAGCCAGTGCCGGGACACAGCCCGAGCGTATCGATACGGGAAGTCCATGACTGACGACAGCCACACTGACGCCGGAGAACGCGAACGCGGGCCCCTCTACCGCTACTGGTTCGGCATCAAGCTGTGGAAACGGATCCTGGTTGCCCTGGTGCTGGGCGGCGTTGTGGGCTTCTTCTGGGGCGAGGGGGCCGTGCAGATCAAATGGATCGGCGACCTGTTCGTGCGCCTGATCCAGATGATCGTCATCCCGCTGGTGTTCGCCACCATCGTCTCGGGCGTGCTCAGCCTGCAGGACCCCAAACGCCTGGGCTCGCTGGGGCTGAAGACCATCTTCCTCTACATTCTGACGACAGCGTTCGCGATCGTCATCGGCCTGATCCTCGGCGCCCTGGTCCAGCCCGGACTGGGCGTGGACTTTGCCGGCGCCGTGCCACGCGAGCTGGAGGCGGCCCAGCCGTTCGCCGGCCTGCTGGAATCCATCGTCCCGACCAATCCGATCGCCGCCCTGGCCGAGGGCCAGGTGCTGTCGGTGATCTTCTTCGCCCTGATCTTTGGCGCGGGCCTGCTGACGGCCGGGGCCAAGGGCGAGCCGCTGGCCAGCGCCTTCCACGCGGGGGCGGAGGCGATGCTGAGGGTCGTCAATTTCGTCATGGAGATCGCCCCCTTCGGCGTCTTCGCCCTGATCGCCTGGGTGATGGGCACCACCGGTCCGGCGACCTTCGTCAATGTCGCCCTGCTGGCCTTCTGTGTGATCACCGGCTGTATCCTGCAGGTGCTGATCGTGCACGGCGGGCTGATCAAGCTGCTGGCGCGCCTGCCGGCGCTGCCCTTCTTCCGCGGTGTGACCGACGCCGGGCTGGTGGCCTTTTCGACCTCGTCGTCCTCGGCGACCCTGCCGGTGTCGATGGCGGTGGCCGAGGCCAATCTGGGCATCAAAAAGCCGGTGTTCTCGACCGTCCTGCCGCTGGGCGTGACCATTTCGATGGACGGCACGGCGCTCTACATCGCCCTGCTGGCCTCGTTCGCGGCCCAGGCCTTCGGCATTGACCTGTCGATGGCCGACTATGCGCTGATCGCCCTGACGACGGTGCTGGTGTCCATCGGCACGGCGCCGGTGCCGTCGGCCTCGCTGTTCATGCTGGCGGCGGTGCTGCAGGTCATCGGGGTCAGCCCCGCCCAGACGGCCCTCATGGTCGGCTTCATCCTGCCGTTCGACCGCATCCTCGACATGACCCGCACCGTGGCCAATGTCATCAGCGACCTGGCAGTGGCGACCATCGTCGGGCGCTGGGAGAAGGAAATCGACACCGAGGCCTACAAGGCGCCGCCGATCAAATAGGGGGCGATGCGACGGCGGCAGGGGGGCCTGGTGACCGGGTGAAAATCTCCCCTCGACGAAGGCTGCGGCGCTGGCGCACAATATGGCGTTGGGGCGCGCGACCTGGTCGAGGCTCGCCGACGTTTAGAGAGATCGGCCGCGGCCGGGGGGACCTGTGGAAAAGACCAAACGTGGCGGCGTGCCGCTCTATCTGTGGATGCTGCTCGGCTTTGCCGCGGGCCTTGGCGGCGGCCTGTACGTCAATCTGAATGATCTGGTGGTCATTCCGTGGGTCATGGAGCTGATCCAGTCGGTCGGTCAGATCTTCCTGCGCCTGCTGTTCATGCTGGTGATTCCGTTGCTGTTCTCGGCGCTCGCCGTCGGCGTGGCCGAGATGGGCGATCTGAAGTCGCTGGGCCGCGTCGGCTTCAAGACGTTGTTCTTCACCATCATGGTCTCGGCCATCGCGGTCGGGATCGGCCTCGGCATGGTCAACTACTTCCAGCCGGGCGCGGGCGTGGACCCGGGCCTCGCGGCCCAGTTGCTGGAAGACGGGGCCGATGGCGCCGCCGCCATCGTCGGCAATGCGCCGCAGAGCATCGAGGCGGGTCAGTTCTTCCTCGACATGATCCCGTCGAACGTCATCACGGCCGCCGCCGACAACCAGATCCTGCCGGTCATGGTGTTCGCCCTGATCTTCGGCATCGGCATGGTCATGGCCAAGTCCAGGGCCACCGACCAGCTGCAGGAGACCCTGCAGGGCCTGCTCGAAGTGATGATGAAGCTGATCAATGCCGTCATCAAACTGGCGCCCATCGCCATCGCCGCCCTGATGTTCAACCTGGCCGCTGTGTTCGGCTGGGACCTGCTGGTCCGGCTGGGGGCCTATGCGGGCGTCGCCGTCGGCGCCATGGCGATCCACATGTTCATCGTCTATCCGCTACTGGTCCTGATCTTCGGCGGCATGAACCCGCTGAAGTTCGCCCGCGGCGTTCGCGAGCCCTTCGTGGTGGCCTTCTCCACGGCCTCCTCCAACGCCACCCTGCCGATCGCCATCAAGGCCGCAGAGGAACAGCTGAAGCTTCCGAAGCGCATCTCGCGCTTCGTGCTGACGGTCGGCGCCACGGCCAACCAGAACGGCACCGCCCTGTTCGAAGGGGTGACGGTGCTGTTCCTGGCCCAGTTCTTCGGGGTCGACCTGAACCTTCAGCAGCAGCTGGTGGTGATGCTGGTCTGTATCCTTGGCGGTATCGGCACGGCCGGTGTGCCCGCAGGCTCCCTGCCGGTGGTGGCGCTGATTCTGGTCATGGTGGGTGTGCCGGCCGAGGGTATCGGCCTGATCCTCGGCGTCGATCGCTTTCTCGACATGTGCCGCACCACGCTGAACGTCACCGGCGATCTGGTGGCCGCCACCGTGGTCTCGCGTGGGGAGAAGGACATCCCGGCCTCGGTCGCGGGCCCGGAGCCCGTCGCGCCACCGACCTCCTGAAGCGTCAGCCGGTGTGGATGGGGGTGTCGCTGCGGCTCCCCCATTCAGCCCAGCTCCCGTCATAGAGCCGCGCCGACCGACCCAGCACGGTCAGGGCCAGCACCAGAATGGCGGCGGTCACGCCGGAGCCACAGGTGGTGATCGGCACAGCCGCGTCGTCCAGCCCGATCGTGTCGAACAGGGTCGCAAGATCGGCCGGACCCCGCAGACGTCCCGCCTCATCGACCAGCGCCGCATAGGGCAGGTTGCTCGCCCCGGGCATATGGCCGGACCGTACGCCGGGGCGCGGCTCGGCGCTCTCGCCCCGGAACCTGAGGGCACCCCGCGCATCCAGCACAGGCACAGTGCCCTTGGTCAGCGCCCGCCGCACCGCTTCGATGTCGGCCAGCGCGGTCCGGTCCAGTCGGGCGTCAAAGCGGGCGGGCAGGGGCTGGGCATCCCCGCTTTCGATCTCGCCCCCGGCCTGTTTCCACGCGTCCAGGCCGCCATTCAGCACCTGGACCTGCGCGGCTCCAAAGACCTTCAGCATCCACCAGGCGCGCGGCGCCGAGAACATCGGCCCTGTCTCATAGACCACGATACGGTCCCCTTCAGACAGCCCCAGCGCCCCCATGGCCCGCCCGAAATGCGCCGCGTCCGGCAGGGTGTGGGGCAGGGGCGAGGTCGGGTCTGACACCGCCTCCAGGTCGAAGAAGACCGCGCCGGGGATGTGCGCCTCCCGGAACAGGGCCAGCGTATCGGTGCCGTCCAGTCGCCATCCGGCATCCACGATCCGAACGGTCTGCTCGCGCATCAAGGCCATAAGGTCGTCGGCGTCGATGAGCGGCGACATCGGATCAGTCCTTGCCGATCGCCAGCTGGATCACATCCGTCCGGCCCGACCGGAAGCCGGCTTCGCAATAGCCCAGATAGAACCGCCACATGCGCCGGAACCGCTCGTCAAAGCCCTGAACGCGCTGGATGTCGCTCCAGCTGGACTGGAACCGGCGATCCCAGGCGGCCAGGGTGTCGGCATAGTCCTGACCGAACCGCTCGACGGATTGCCAGCTCAGGCCCGCCGCCTCGATGACCGGCTTCAGCCGCGCCTCGCTGGGCAGCATCCCGCCCGGGAAGATGTATTTCTGGATGAAGTCGGTGCGGATCGCATATTCCTCGAACAGGGCGTCCTGGATGGTGATGATTTGCAGGGCCGCCCGGCCGCCCGGCGCCAGCACCTCGGCGATCTTGCCGAAATAGGTGGGCCAGTATTCCTGTCCCACGGCCTCGAACATCTCGATCGAGGCGACCCGGTCGAACTGGCCGGTCACATCGCGATAGTCGACCAGCTGGATGCTGACCTGCTCGCCCAGCCCGGCGCGCTGCATGCGCTGGCGGGCAAAGTCGTACTGTTCCTGTGAAATGGTGATGGCCGTGACCTTCGCTCCGACCTCGCGCGCGGCATATTCGGCGAATCCGCCCCAGCCACAGCCGATCTCCAGCACCGACTGGCCGGCCTTCAGGTCCATGCGCCGCGCCAGGCTCTCGTATTTGCGCGCCTGGGCCACCGCCAGCGCCTCGTCCTTGGCTGCATAGCGGGCCGAGGAATAGGTCATGGTCTCGTCCAGCCACGACGCATAGAATTCATTGCCCAGGTCATAGTGGGCATGGATGTTCTTGCGCGCGCCCCGGCGGCTGTTGCGCCGCAGCCGGTGGCTGATCCAGTTGATCACCTTCATCGGCAGGGAGCCGTTGAACAGCCGGTGGATGTGGTCGTAGTTCTCGACCAGAACCTCCAGCAGGACCGCCAGATCGGGGCTGTCCCATTCGTCGGCCATATAGCCCTCGGCAAAGCCGATATCGCCATTGGCCAGCACCCGGCGGGCGACATTGTAGTCGCGGATTTCCAGAACGGCGCTGCGGCCCTGAACCTTGCCGACCAGCTCGTGCATGGCGCCGTCGGGCAGCTTCAGCGTCAGTCGGCCCCAGGTCCAGTTGGCCGCCAGAAGCCGCAGGAACAGGCCGAAACCGCGCGGCGCATGCGCCGGGGCCTGAATGTCGCTCAGGGTGGTCGCCGTCATCACAGACCTCCACAGGAAAGTGCGAGGACCGGCATTCTACGCCTCATTGCCCAGACTCTTGAAGGCCGCCAGCGCAGCATCGCGCGCCTCCGCGTGATCGACGAGCGGGCGGGGGTAGGTCTTGCCCAACTGAACGCCGGCATCGGCGCGGACTTCGGCCGGGGCCTCCCACGGGTTGTGCAACCAGCGATCGGGAAGCTTCTTGAGCTCCGGCACCCAGCGTCGAACATACTTACCATCCGCATCGAACTTGGTGCCCTGCGACACCGGGTTGAAGATACGGAAATACGGGGCGGCATCGGCTCCGGATCCCGCGACCCACTGCCAATTCTGCGAATTACTGGCCAGATCGGCATCGATCAGCGTGTCCCAGAACCAGGATTCGCCCTCACGCCAGTCGATCCGCAGGTGTTTTACCAGGAAGGACGCGACCACCATGCGCACCCGGTTGTGCATCCAGCCGGTGGCCCACAACTCGCGCATGCCCGCATCGACCATGGGATATCCGGTCTGGCCTATCTGCCACGCCTTCAGCCCGGCCGCGTCCGAGCGCCAGGGGAAGTCGTCGAACTTCGGCTGGAAATTCCGGTCCGGCAGGGTCGGGAACTGATGCAGCAGATGCGCCGAGAACTCGCGCCAGCCGATCTCGCGGACAAAGGCCTCGGCCTGTTGGTCGGTCACAGTGCCGGCCTCGACCGCGGCGCGCACATCCAGAACCACGCGCCAAGGGCTGATCTCGCCCCAGTGCAGGGCCGCCGACAGCCGGCTGGTGCCGGGCTTGCCGGGCCTGTCCCGCATCACCCCATAGTTCGCCAGATCCCGTCGGATAAAGTCTGCCAGTCGCTTCAACGCCGCCGCCTCGCCCGGGGCCCTTGCATCGAACCGGGCCGCCCAGTCGGGGCGCGCTTCATACAGGCTCCAGTCCGCCAGCTTGTCGGACATGACACCCTCCACGCCCTTGATCCGCGCCGGGGCCGGTCGCGCGGGCGGCGGCTCGATCGCCTCCATCAGCGCGCGATAGAAGGGGGTGAAGACCTTGTACGGCTTCTCGGCCTGGGTCAGCACCGATCCCGGCCGGGCCATCAGCGATCCGTTGAAGCCCCGGCACTCGACGCCCTCGTCCTTCAGCGCATGGGCGATGTCGGCATCGGCGGCAAAGGCGGCGGGCTCGAACCGGCGGTTCATGAACACGGCATCCGCACCCGTCTGGTCGATCAGCTCGCGCAGCACCGCCTCGGCCGGTCCTCGCCGCAGGACCAGAGGCGCCCCGATCTTGTCCAGCGCCTCGGCCAACGCTTGCAGCGAGCGCTCCAGCCACCATTTCGAGGCCCCACCCAGCGGGCGTCCGTCCGCCGCCTCATCCAGAACATACAGGGGTACGACCGGCCGGCCGCTCGCCACCGCCTCGGTCAGGGCGGGGTTGTCGGCCAGCCGCAGGTCCCGCCGGAACCACAGGATCACAGGCGTGTCGGACCCGCTCATGCGCGCATCCCGACAGAAAACCTGTTATCCAAAATCATCCGCCCCATATGACGTCCTGTCTGATTTGAGCCTCGGGCTCCCATCCTGTCGAAAGTGAATATCGTGAGCCGTCCCAACGCCGTCATTGAAGTCTCCGAAGGTCTCAAGCGTCCGGTCACCATCGGCGGCGGTCGCCGCATCGTCTTCATCGCCGGCCCCTGCCAGCTGGAAAGCCGCCAGCACGCGCTGGAAATGGCCAATGCGTTGAAGGAGATCGGCGAGCGTCTTGACGTCGGCATCATCTACAAGACCAGCTTTGACAAGGCCAACCGAACCTCGGCCAACGCCGCCCGGGGCCTGGGCCTGGCCGACTCCCTGCCCATCTTTGCCGAGATTCGCGAGAGCGTCGGCCTGCCGGTCCTGACCGACGTGCACTCCGAGGCCCAGTGCACCGAGGCCGCCCAGGCCGTCGACGTCATCCAGATCCCGGCCTTCCTGTGCCGCCAGACCGACCTGCTGCTGGCGGCAGCCGCCACCGGCAAGGTGATCAACATCAAGAAGGGCCAGTTCCTCGCCCCCTGGGACATGAAGAATGTCATTGCCAAGGTCACCGGCGCCGGCAATCCGAACGTCATGGCCTGCGAGCGCGGCGCCAGCTTCGGCTACAACACCCTGGTCTCGGACATGCGGGCGCTGCCGACGCTGCGCGAGATCGGCTGTCCGGTGGTGTTCGACGCCACCCACAGCGTCCAGCAGCCGGGCGGGCAGGGCACCTCCTCGGGCGGCCAGCGTGAGTTCGTGCCGGTGCTGGGCCGGGCCGCCGTCTCGGTCGGCGTGGATGCGGTCTTCATGGAAACCCACCAGGACCCGGACAACGCGCCGTCCGACGGCCCGAACATGGTGCCGCTCGACCAATTCGAGGCGCTGGCCGGTCAGCTGATCGCCTTTGACGATCTGGTCATCGCCCAGGGTATCAAGCGCGCGGCCTGAACCGGCCCACGACTGGACGTGCCCGGCCCTCTGGGATAGCTCCAACGCATGAACCTCGCCGGTCTTCAAAGCCTGCTCGCCCGGGCGCCGTCCCTGACCCTCGCCTGCGTCGGTGACCTGATGCTGGACCGGTTCGTCTATGGCGAGGTCAGCCGGATCTCGCCCGAGGCCCCCGTGCCCGTGCTGCGCACCCACCGTTCGGTGTCCATGCCGGGCGGCGTGGGCAATGTCGCCCGCAACCTGGCCTCGCTGGGCACCCGCGTCACCCTGGGCTCGGTCGCAGGACAGGACCCCGAGGGACGGGCGCTGGCGGAGCTTCTGGCGGCCGAGCCGGGCCTGACCGATGCGGTCCACTACACCGATGCCGCCCGCACCGTGGTCAAGACCCGCTATGTCGCCGCAGGCCAACAACTGCTCCGCCTCGACGAGGAAGAGGCCCTCGCCACCGACTATCGCGGCGAAGGGGTGTTCGACGGCGCCGACGCCATCCTGATCTCCGACTATGCCAAGGGCGTGGTCAGCGACGCCCTGGTCGCCGCAGTTCTCGCCCATGCCGGCAAGTCCGGCGTGCCGGTGATCGTCGACCCCAAGGGCCGCGACTTCGCCCGCTATGGCGCCGTCGACCTGATCAAGCCCAATGCCGCCGAACTGGCCGGGGCCACCGGTCTGCCGACCGACAGCGATGCCGAGGTCGAACGCGCGCTTTCGGCCCTGCTGGACCAGACGACGGCCAGGGCTGTGGTGGTGACCCGCGCCGGCAAGGGCATGTCGCTGCTGCGGCGCGGCGGGGCGGTTCAGCACATCCCCGCGCGGGCCCGTGAGGTGTTCGATGTGTCGGGTGCCGGCGACACGGGCCTGGCGGCGCTCGGCCTCGCCCTGGCTGCCGGGCATGACCTGCCGGATGCAGCCGCCTTTGCCATTCTGGCGTCCGGCGTGGTCGTCGGCAAAAGCGGCACCGCCACCGTCACGCCCGCCGAACTGCTCGAGGCCGAGCTCACGGGCGCCATGGACATCGACCACGGCCGGATCGTGCCGGTCGAGACCCTGGTCGATCAGGTCGAACTGTGGAAGGCGGCGGGGCTCAAGGTCGGCTTCACCAACGGCTGTTTCGACATCCTGCACCGCGGCCATGTCGCCTATCTGGCCCAGGCCCGCGCCTGGTGCGACCGGCTGGTGGTGGCCCTCAATACCGACGCCTCGGTGCGCCGCCTGAAGGGCGACGGCCGGCCCGTCAACGATCTGGACAGCCGGGCGGCAGTCATCGGGGGCCTGGCCAGCGTGGATCGGGTGACGTCCTTCGATACGGAAACCCCGCTGGACCTGATCAAGGCCCTGCGCCCCGATGTGCTGATCAAGGGCGCGGACTATACCCGTGACACCGTCGTCGGCGCGGCCGAGGTCGAATCCTGGGGCGGCGAGGTCCGGCTGGCGGAATTCTCGCCCGGTCACTCGACCACGGCGACCATTCAGAAACTGGCAAAGGGCGAGGGCCAATGACGCGCGGCATGATCGTGGTCACCGGCGGCGCCGGCTTCATCGGCTCCAACATCGTCGCCCGGCTGTGTGCCGCGGATCGTCACGATGTGGTCGTCTGTGACCGTCTTGAAGGGGCCGACCTCGGCAAGTGGAAGAATCTGGCCAAACATCCGGTCGCCGACTTCTGGTGGCCGGAGCAGATGTTCGAAAAGCTGGAAGCCAACGCCGACCGCATCGAGGCGGTCATCCACATGGGCGCCATCTCCTCGACGACCGAGCCGGACGCCGACCTGATCCTCCGGACCAATTTCGCCCTTTCGCGGGACCTGTGGGACTGGTGCTGCGGGCACGATGTGCAACTTGTCTATGCCTCGTCCGCGGCCACCTATGGCGACGGTCACGAGGGCTTTGACGATGAGGACGACTTTGCTTCGCTGCAAAAGCTTCGTCCGCTAAATGCCTATGGCTATTCGAAATATCTGTTCGACCTCTATGCCCGGCAGCAGGCGGAACGCGGTCGTGCGCCCAATCAGTGGGCGGGCCTGAAATTCTTCAACGTCTATGGCCCGAACGAGTATCACAAGGGCGGGATGAAGTCGGTCGTGGCCCAGATCTGGCCCAAGGTCCAGGCGGGCGAGCCTGTCCAGCTGTTCCGATCGCATCATCCGAATTTCACGGACGGCGGTCAGCTGCGCGACTTCGTCCACGTCGATGATGTGGTCGATGTGATCGACTGGCTGCTGGGCAAGCCGCAGGTCTCGGGCATCTTCAACGCCGGCTCTGGACAGGCCCGGTCGTTTGCCGATCTGGCCCGCGCGACGTTCGCTGCTGCCGGCAAGGAGCCGCAAATCACCTATATCGACATGCCCGAGGTGATCCGCGACCGCTATCAGTACTTCACCCAGGCGCGCATGGACCGGGTCCGTGCTCTGGGCTTCGACGGCCAGTCGACACCGCTGGAAGAGGGCGTGCGCCGCTACGTCCAGTCGTATCTGGCGACAGAAGACCCGTATCGATGAAGTCCCGGGCGGCCAGTCTCAGGACCCTGATCGGCTATGCCGGCTTTGCCCTGGTGTTTCTGATCGTTGCCGCGGCAGCCGTCTGGCGCGGAGACATCCTGCAGGCCGGCATGGACCCCGAGGTGCCGTTCCAGACCTATGATCCGCCCCCGGCCCCGGACTATCAGGAGACCTCGGCCTGGGCCATGCAGGACGCGGGGATCAGGGGCTCGGGCCCTGCGGCCGTCTTCTTCATCCACTCGACCACCTACGACGGCGGTGAGGAATGGAACGGCCCGATCGGCGACCCCGATGCCGATGCCTATCTGTTCCGTGTGGTCATCCCGAACTACGCCGGGCCCTTTGCCCGTTCCGGCCGGCTCAGCATTCCCCGCTATCGTCAGGGCAGCCTCTACACCCGCCTGACCCTGCGTGATGATGCGCGCGAAGCCCGCGCCTTTGCCTGGCGGGACATCGAGGCGGCGTTCGAGGTCTTCCTGGCCCGCCACCCGACCGGCCCGATCGTGATCGCCGGGGTAGAGCAGGGCGGCGAGCTGGCCGACCGGCTGGTGCGCGAGCGGATCATCGGCGACCCCGCCCTGCGCCGCCGGATCGTTGCCGTCTATGCCATCGACACCATCCTTGCCGTCGACCCGGCCACGCCGTCCCTGCCGCCCTGCAGCACACGCGACCAGACGGCCTGTCTCGTGGCCTACTCCCCGGTCACCGACGACAACGACGGCGCCGCCCGCCGCCGGCTTCGTCGCGCCCTCGTCTGGGATGGACGCGGGCGTCTGGTGGATCTGGGCGACCGGGCGGCCCTCTGCGTCAACCCGGTCACCGGTTCGACGGATGCGGTCGAGGTTCCGGCCCGGGTGCATCTGGGCGCCACCAATGCCACCGGACTGGAATGGGGCGCACGCCCGGCCCTGATCGCCCGCTCGGTCGCCACGGCCTGCAAGGATGGCCTGCTGCGTCACACCCAGCCGGAGATGGAATCCTTCCGCGAAACCGGCAGCTGGTCGGATCGCAGAAAATCGCGTCCGTACAATCTGTTCTATAGCGATATTGAACACGATGTTCAGGAGCGCCTGGCCGTCTGGACCGCCCGCTACGCGCCGGATACGCTGGCCGATCAGTCGCCGGACGGTCGTCCCGAGCGCCAGTCGAACAGCGCCTCCAGCACCTGAACCGCGCGTCCACGGTCTGACGTCAGACCCGGGTCGCGCCCCAGGATCAGCCGCGCATCGTCCGCCGCTGCCCGGATCAGCCCCGCATGCGCCATGGGATCGGCGAAGCGATAGGCCGGAAAGCCGCTCTGCTTCAGTCCCAGCGGATCCCCGCCGCCGCGAATACGGAAGTCCGCCTCGGCGATCTCGAACCCGTCCTCGGTCCGGCGCAGGATATCCAGCCGCTCGACCGCCGTCTTGCCCAGCCCGGTCTCTGACTGGCCGTACAGCAGGGTGCAAGCGCTGGGCTTGTCCGACCGGCCGATCCGCCCGCGCAGCTGGTGCAGCTGCGCCAGGCCGAAGCGTTCGGCATGTTCAATCACCATCAGGGTGGCGTTCGGCACATCCACGCCCACCTCGACCACGGTCGTCGCCACCAGCAAGGGCACATGCCCGTCCAGAAAGGACTGCATGACCGTCTCGCGCTCGGGCCCGGGCATCCGCCCGTGCACCAGCCCCACCGGCCGCCCCATCAGCTTGCCCAGATCGCGCGCCCGGTCCTCGGCGGCGGCCAGGTCGATGTGCTCGGACTCCTCGATCAGCGGACAGATCCAGTAGGCCTGCGCCCCGCCCTCGATCGCCGCCTTCAGACGGACCGCGACCTCCTTCAGCCGGTCCAGCGGCAAAACGGCCGTCTTGATCGGGCGACGCCCGGGCGGCTTCTCATCCAGCCGCGACACATCCAGCTCGCCATATTGCGTCAGTTCCAGCGTCCGGGGGATGGGGGTGGCCGACATGGTCAGCAGGTGCACAGCGCCATCCGCCCCGCCCTTGTCCAGCAGCCGCTGGCGCTCGCGGACCCCGAATCGGTGCTGCTCGTCGATGACCGCCAGTCCCAGCCGATGGAACTGCACACTGTCCTGGAACAGGGCGTGGGTGCCGATCACCAGCGGCAGGCGACCGCTCGCCAGCCCTTCCAGCACCGGCCGCCGCACACTGGCCGGATCGCGACCGGTCAGCAGGGCGCAGGCCACGCCGGCCTCGGCAAACAGGGGGGCCAGACGCTCATGGTGCTGGCCTGCCAGAATGTCCGTGGGCGCCATCAGGGCCGCCTGAAAGCCGCTGTCGATGGCATCCGCCAGCACCAGCGCCGCCACTGCCGTCTTGCCCGAGCCGACATCGCCTTGCAGCAGCCGCGCCATCTGCTCCCCCTGGGTCAGATCCCGGCGGATGTCCGCGACCGCCCGCTGCTGGGCCCCGGTCAGGGTGAAGGGCAGGGCGGTCAGCAACCGTTCGGCCGCCGCGCCGGGGGCCAGCCGGGGGGCCCGCACCGCCTGCCGGTTCCGCCGCCGCCGGGCCAGCGCCAACTGATGCGCCAGCAGTTCGTCGAACGCCAGCCGGGCCCGGGCCGGGGCCTGCGGGTCCAGATCGCTCTCGCTCTCGGGCGCGTGCAGGGCCTTCATCGCATCCGGCCATGACGGCCAGTTCTGTTTGGCCAGCCAGGCCGCGTCCTGCCATTCGGCCAGGTCCGGCAGCGACTCCATCGCCGTCATCACCAGTTTGCGCACCTGCCGCGAGGTGATCCCCTGGGTGGCCGGATAGACCGGCTCGACCGGCACGATCTCGTCCCGCTTGTCGACAGAGAGCACATAATCCGGGTGAGCGATCTGGACCAGGTCATTGAATGTCTCGACCTTGCCGCTGACGATCCGCCGCTCGCCGTCGGGACATTGCTTGCGGATCCAGGCCTCCGACCCGCCGAACCAGACGAGGGTCAGAAAGCCGGTCTCGTCATGGGCCCGCAGCTTGAACGGCAGGCCCGGCCGCCCCGGCTTGGTCAGCCCGCCGATGATCAGGTCAAAGATGCCGATCTCGCCCGCGACCGCCGTCTGTACGGTCATTTCGCGTCGCCGGATCAGGCCGGTGGGGGCCAGAAACATCAGGTCGCGCACCAGCGGCCCGGCCAGCCGGTGCACAGCCGGGGCCATGCGCGGGCCGACGCCCTTCAGGCTTTCGACCGCGACGAACAGGGGAAACAGAATCTCGGGCCGCATGATGCGTCACGATAGCCGGACAGGACGGGTGGCGAAATGGACCCGCGACCGCTATCTGACACGGCTCCATTCCTTTTGACCGGGCAAGACTTCTTGTGGCCGAAGACATCGCACGTGCCGAAATGACCACCCGGCTGAACCGCATCCGCTTCCGCGCCTGGCGTCGGGGCTTTCGCGAGGCCGACATGATTCTCGGGCCGTTCTCGGAACAGGTCGCGCCGCACCTGGACGAAGCCGACCTCGCCCTGTTCGAGGCCCTGCTGGATGAGGACGACCACACCCTCTACGGCTGGATCAAGGGCTCGACGCCCACCCCGCCCGAATGGGAAGGCCCGCTGATGGACCGCATCCGCCGGTTCGTGACCGAGTCCGTCTCGTCCGAGGTGGCGCGGGGCATCGGATAATGGCGGATCCCATCACGCTGAGCGGCGCGCCCGAGGGTCTGGACGCCCTGCGCGTCTCCGAACGGTTGGCCGCGGGCGGTACCGCCCTGTTCATCGCCCGTGACGCCTCGCGCGCCGCCCAGTTCATCGACGCCGTCGGCTTCTTCGCCGAGGGCATTGAGGTCGTCTCCTATCCGGCCTGGGACTGTCTGCCCTATGACCGGCTCAGCCCCTCGTCGTCGGTTTCGGCCCAACGGATGGCGACGCTCAGTCGTCTGGCTGGCGGCAAGGCCCCCGACACACCCCTGCTGATCGTGGCCACGGTGGGTGCCGCCCTGCAGCGCACCCCGCCGCGTGAGATCACCGCCAGCGCGGGCTTCGAGACCCACGTCGGACGCGAGCTCGATACCGCCGCGCTCGAGACCTATTTCGCCACCAACGGCTATGTCCGCGCCTCCACCGTGTCCGAGCGCGGCGAATATGCCGTGCGGGGCGGGGTGATCGACGTCTTCCCGCCGGGCTTTGACGAGCCTGTGCGCCTCGACATGTTCGGCCAGGAGCTGGAATCGATCCGCACCTTCGACCCGGCCACCCAGCGCTCGACCGGCCAGAGGGCGGCCGTGCAACTGGCCCCGGTGTCCGAGGCCCTGCTGAATCCCGAAGCCATCTCGCGCTTTCGCACCGGCTATCTCAACCGCTTCGGCACGGCGGGCGATGACCCCCTGTATGCCGCCGTCAGCGAGGGCGCGCGCCGGCAGGGACTGGAGCATTGGCTGCCGCTGCTCTACCCGCACCTCGAGACCCTGTTCGACTATCTGCCCGCCGACGCCACGGTCTGGCTGGACAGCCAGGCCGACAAGGCCCGGTCCGAGCGCTGGGAGCTGACCGTCGATGCCTTCGAGGCCCGGCGCGAGGCCGCCCAGGCTGCTCCCGGTCGCAGCGTCCAGAGCGGCCGCGCCTTGCCGCCCGAGGCCCTCTATCTGTCGCCCGAGGACTGGACCCGCGCGCTCGCCTCGCGTCCCGTCATCCAGCTCAGCCCGCTCTCGGGGCCGGGCGAGGATGCCGGCGGCCGTCTGGGCCGGTCGTTCGCCGCCGAGCGCGCCCAGGACAGTGTCAATCTGTTCGAGGCCGTCGCGGCCTATGCCAAGGCCCGGCGTGCCGACGGCCGCAAGGTGCTGTTTGCCTCCTGGAGCGAGGGCTCGTCCGAGCGTCTGGCCTCGATGCTGGCCGATCACGGGCTGGAGCCGGTCGTGCCGGTCCGCGACTGGGCCGATGTGCAGGCCGCGACCGACACCCTCTACCTGCGCGCGGTCCTGCCGGTCGAAACCGGCTTCGAGACCGACGATCTGGTCGTCATCACCGAGACCGACATCCTCGGCGACCGGCTGGCGCGCCCCCGCAAGAAGCGCCGCGCCTCCAACTTCCTCGCCGAGGCCTCGGCCCTGACCACCGGCGATCTTGTGGTCCACCTCGACCACGGCATAGGCCGCTATGAGGGGCTGCGCACCCTCGACATCCAGGAGGCCCCCCACGACTGTCTGGAGCTGGCCTATGCGGGCGACTCCAAACTGTATCTGCCGGTCGAGAACATCGACCTGCTGACCCGCTACGGCGCAGAGGGCGACGGGGTGCAGCTGGACCGGTTGGGCGGTGCGGGCTGGCAGGGGCGCAAGGCCAAGGCAAAGGTCCGCCTGCGCGAAATGGCCGAGGGCCTGATCGCGCTCGCCGCCAAACGGGCCCTGCGCGAAAGCGACGTCATCGTCCCGCCGCAGGGACTGTTCGACGAATTCTGCGCCCGCTTCCCCTATGAGGAGACGGACGACCAGTTGAACGCCATCGGCGATGTCCTGTCGGATCTGGCCAAGGGCACGCCCATGGACCGGCTGATCTGCGGCGACGTCGGCTTCGGCAAGACCGAGGTGGCGCTTCGGGCCGCCTTCGTCGTCGCCATGACCGGCCAGCAGGTGGCCATCGTCTGTCCGACCACGCTTCTGGCGCGTCAGCACTTCAAGACCTTCAGCGAGCGGTTCGCCGGCTGGCCGATCACCGTCCGTCACCTGTCGCGTATGGTCACGGCCAAGGATGCCAACGAGACCCGCGCGGGCCTCAAGGACGGCAGTTTCGAGATCGTGGTCGGCACCCATGCCGTCCTTTCCGAACAGGTCGGCTTCAAGGACCTCGGCCTCGTGATCGTCGATGAGGAGCAGCATTTCGGCGTCAAGCACAAGGAGAAGCTCAAGAGCCTGCGCGCCGATGTCCACCTGCTGACCCTGACCGCCACGCCCATCCCGCGCACCCTGCAGATGGCCCTGTCGGGCATCCGCGAAATGTCGATCATTGCCACCCCGCCGGTCGACCGTCTGGCGGTCCGCACCTATGTCGCGCCCTGGGACCCCGTCATGGTGCGCGAGGCCCTGCTGCGCGAGAAATACCGCGGCGGTCAGGCCTATTACGTCGCCCCGCGCCTCGCCGACCTGCCCGACATCGAACAGTTCCTGCGCGAACAGGTGCCCGAGGTGAAGGCCGTTGTCGGCCACGGCCAGATGTCACCGACCCAGCTGGAAGCGGTGATGAGCGCCTTCTATGAGGGCGAATATGACGTCCTGCTGTCGACCACCATCGTCGAGAGCGGGCTGGACATTCCAACCGCCAACACCCTGATCGTGCACCGCGCCGACATGTTCGGCCTGGCGCAGCTGCACCAGATCCGGGGCCGGATCGGCCGGTCCAAGGCGCGCGCCTTTGCCTATCTGACAACCGATCCCAAACGCCCGCTCAGCCTCTCGGCCGAACGGCGGCTGCAGGTGCTGCAGTCGCTCGACAATCTGGGCGCCGGCTTCCAGCTGGCCAGCCACGACCTCGACCAGCGGGGCGGGGGCAATCTGCTGGGCGACGAACAGTCGGGCCACATCCGCGAGGTCGGTGTCGAACTGTATCAGCAGATGCTGGAAGACGCCGTGGCCGAGATGCGCGAGCAGGGCGGCGATCTGCGCGACCGGGACTGGTCCCCGACCATCAATGTCGGCGCTGCGGTCCTGATTCCCGAGTCTTACGTCCCAGACCTGAACCTGCGTCTCAGCCTGTATCGCCGTCTGTCGGACGCCGAGCGGGGCGAGGACCGCGAGGCCCTGGCCGCCGAACTGATTGACCGGTTCGGGCCGCTGCCGGACGAAGCCCGTCAGCTGCTGCGCATCGTCGGCATCAAGTCGTCCTGCCGAAAGGCCCAGATCGAACGCATCGACATGGGCCCCAAGGGCGCGGTCCTGACCCTGCGCAACAACGCCTTCCCCAACCCCTTGGGGCTGGTCGGCCTGATCCAGAAGAATGCGGGCGTGTGGAAACTGCGCCCGGATCAGAAGATCGTCGTCATGGGCGAATGGGCGAACCCGGAAGAGCGCCTCAAGGCCGCGGAGCGGATCACCGATTCACTCGCTACCGTGGCGTCGCTCGACAGCTAGGCCTCAGCTCGCGACGCGGGTATCGGTCGCCAGGGTCGAAGAGGCCCGTTCCAGCGTCCGCGCGGGGGCCTCCCCGGCCTGCTGCTCGGCCACGCCAAGCTCAAAGTCGACCACGAAGGGCGAGCGCCCGGGGCCTGCCTCAAACGCGGTACAGCCGATCACGGCCACGATCCGCTGGGCGGCGATCCGGGCCTGGGCCTCGGTCGTGCCGGGCAGGGCCAGGGCGAAGACCTCGCTGGACAGGCGCGCGGCCGTATCCTCGGTGCGGATCAGGCGCGAGACCATGGTGCCGATCTGGGGCAGGGCGCGGGCCAGCCAGCCGTCGCGGCGGGCCTCCTCGACCGGCTCGGTCATGGTCACCTTCAGCACGCATAGCGACAGGGGCCGCCGCCGCTCACGCGACGCCTCGCTGACCCGTCCCAGATGCTGGGCGAACAGATCGCGGGTGAACAGGCCGGTGTCCGGGTCGGTCAGGCCTGAGCCCCGAACGGATTCCAATGCGCGCCGCACCCCGGTCTGGCGCCGGTGAAAGCGCGCCATGGCCATCAGCCGCCGGGCCGTCTCCCGCTCATCCGTGTCCGCGGCGGCGACATCCGCAAAGCCGCGCCCGAACAGATCCGAGGCATCCATCTGCGCCCCGTCGTTTAGGTAAAGCATCACCGGAATGTGATAGAGCCTTGTATTTCTTTTCATGCCCGACGCAATCGACAGGGCCGGGGCATGGTCCTCGGCCCCCCACAGGACGGCCGCGTCGAACGGGCTTTCGTGCAGATAATCAAAGGCGGTGTAGGGCGTCGGGGCGGCCACTACCTCCGCGCCATCCTCGGCCAGGGCGTTCGAAAGCGCCAGGAACCGGCGATCCGGCTTGCCCGCCGCCAGCACCCGCACGGGCGTCAGATCGCTCAGCGGCAGATCGATGGCCTGGCCCTGCTGGCGGAAGGTGTCGATCCGCAGGTTCAGCTCTTCCTCGGCCAGGGCTGCCCGGACCAGTTGCTCCAGCCGGATGCGCAGCTGCACCGGATGGGCCGGGGCGGTCATGGCCAGGTCGACGGTCGTCGATTCCTCGGGCGTCGGCGCGCGTCCCATCAGCGCGATGACCGGCAGGTATCGCGGCGAGGCCAGACCCTTCAGCCGCGCGGCCACCGGCGCCACATCGGCGTCGGCTTCACCGGCCACCAGAATCGCGGCCTCGATCGGGAAATCCTCCAGCACAATCGCCCCGGCCTCGTGCGAGGTGGCGCTGATCGTGGTCCACCCTTCGGAATCAAGCTGTCGGCACAGGGCCTCGCCCTCAGCCTCATCGCCGGTAACGACCAGAATACGCGGATCGAAATCCAAGACGATTCGCCCCTTTCAGCCCGGAATCACTGATCCGGAGCCCAGCCCGATGGTGCGGGACCATAGACAGCCGCCCGGCGCCCCCGCAACCGGTTCCATACCCGCTTCACGCAAGAGGGTTTGCAAAGTCACAAAAAAGTCTAGTTTCGCGCCGGGTTGTGGCGAGGATGATTTTGACCTTTGACTCTCTCCGGGGCCGGATCGGCTTCTGGCTGAAGCTGTCCGGGCGCGCGTTTGCCCGCAGCTGGGGCCGCGACGTCATGCTCTATACGGGCGGGGTGTCCTTCTTTGCCCTGCTGGCGGTGTTCCCCGCGATCGCCATCCTGATCGGTCTCTACAAGGTCGGCCTGTCGATCAGCGAAGTCAGCGCCCAGGCCACGGCGCTCGCCGACGTCATGCCGGCCGCCGCGCGCAGCATCTTCCTGGAAGAGATCGGCCGCCTGACCAATGCCTCGGCCCGCACCGTCTCGACCCAGAGCGCCTTCGCCCTGATCATTGGTGCCTATGCCGCGCACAGGGGATTCAAGGCCTTGCTGGCCGGCCTTAACCTCATTCATGACGAGGCCGAGCCGCATGGCTTCCTGAAGTTCAACCTGCTGGCCTTCTTCGTCGCCCTGTTCGCATTCGGCCTGTTCACCGTGGTGTCCGGTGCCGTCGTCACGGCCCGGCTGATGTCCCACGCCGACGCGGCCGGCACGGTCGAGAGTGGCGGCGGCTATATGCCGCTGGACGTGCTGCTGCCCGCAGTCGGGCTGTCGTTCGGCCTGACCCTGCTTTACCGCTATGCCATGTCGCACAAGTCCCGGGTCGCCTGGCGCCCGGCGCTGACGGGCGGCGTGATGGCCACCGTCCTGTCGATGATCTCCTCCTGGCTGTGCGCCATCTATGTCGAGCAGATCGCTGTTCTGGGCGCGACCTATGGCTCGGTCGGCGCGGTCGTGGTTCTGCTGATCTGGCTGTCGTGGAACGTCAACGCCATCTTCTACGGCGGGGCCTTCGCTACGGAGATGGAGATGGTCGCCCGCGCCCGCGACGAGGCCCTGATCGTCGAGGCTGAGGAGGCCCTGATGCAGACCCCCAAGGTCGTCAGCCTGACGGCGCGGCGCCAGTCTCGACGGTAAGGCTCAGCACGCCGTCGGCGTCCTCGATCCCGATCAGCCGGTGGGGGCCGTCGCCCAGCAGGTGGGGCACATCGATCCGTGCCATCGGATCGGTCGCCATCAGCACGATCGTCTCACCCGGCCCCGCCGTCTCCAGCGCGCGCGCCAGCCTCAGGCTCGGCACCGGACACCGGTGACCGCGGGCATCCACCACGACCGGGGCAGGGCTCACGCCAGCCCTTCCAGCAGCAGTTGCAGCGCCTGTTCGGTGGCCGCCAGCCGGATCGCCTGACGGTCCTCCTCGCCGAAGCGGCGTTCCAGGTGGCGCACGCCGTCGGCCGTCGCAAGTCCGAAATGGACCAGCCCCACGGGCTTCTCCGTTGACCCGCCACCCGGCCCGGCGATGCCGGTGATCGAGACCGCCAGATCGACGCCCGCCCGGGCCCGGGCTCCGGCCGCCATGGCTTCCGCCACGGGCTGCGACACCGCGCCATACGCCTCGATCAGCGCCACCGGCACATCCAGCATCCGCGTCTTGGCCGCATTGGAATAGGTGACCGCCCCCTGTTCCAGCACCGCCGAGGATCCCGCCACAGAGGTGATCAGGGCCGCGACCAGACCGCCCGTGCAGCTCTCGGCCGTGGCCAGCATCCACCGGCGCGCCTGCGCGCGCGCCACGACCGTCTCGGCCAGGGTGATCAGATCGGGAGCGAACATGGGCTATCGGCCTTCGCGAGTCAGCCTTACGGTGGGCCACAGGGTGCCGCGCCGCGCCCCGCCTGTCGATGGGAGCCCGCATGAGCCAGACCAGCGTGACCGACGGGGTCGAGCCGCTCGGCGTCCGCCTGACCCCGCTGATCTTCGGTCTGGCGATCTTTACCTCGGCCATGCTGGTCTTTTCGGTCCAGCCGATGATCACCAAATTGGTGCTTCCGGTGCTGGGGGGCTCTCCCTCGGTCTGGAACACGGCCATGGTCTTCTTCCAGACGGGCCTGCTGGCGGGCTATGCCTATGCCCACCTGCTGCAGAAGGTCGCCTCGCTGCGTCTGCAGGTCGGCATCCATCTGGTCCTGCTGCTGATCGCGGCCATCTTCCTGCCCCTCCGGGTCAATGGCCTGCTGGGCGATCCGGACCCCGCGGCGCCCATCGGCTGGCTGCTGGTGACCCTGGCGATCTCGGTCGGCCTGCCGTTCGCCATCCTGTCGGCGACCGCGCCCCTGCTGCAGGCCTGGTACGCGCGGGTCCGCGTGGGGCATGCCGACGGCCAGAACCCCTATGTCCTCTATGCCGCGTCCAACCTCGGCAGCTTCCTCGCCCTGCTGGCCTATCCCGTCCTGATCGAGCCGCTCAGCTCCCTGTCGGGCCAGCGCTGGGGCTGGAGTGTGGGCTATGGCCTCTTTGTGCTGATGATCGTCGCGCTGGGCCTGACCGTCTGGCGCGCCCGGGCCCTGACCCGGTCAGACCCGCCGCGACTGGCCAGCACCACGCCCATCGACTGGCGTGAGCGCGGCATCTGGGTGCTGCTGGCCGCGGCCCCGTCCAGCCTGATGCTTGGGGTTACTGCTCACCTGACGACCGATGTCGCCTCCGCCCCCTTCCTGTGGATCCTGCCGCTGGCCCTCTATCTGCTGACCTTCGTCATCGCCTTCCAGAGCCGGCCGTGGATCCCCCTGCCGATCACCCTGATCGTCCAGTCGGCCCTGCTGGCCGTGACCGTCAGCATGGTCGCCTTCCGCAGCTCCAGCTGGATGCTGATCCTGGTCGTCCACCTGACGACCTTCTTCTTCACCGCCCTGTTGTGTCACCAGCTGCTGGCAGGCCGTCGGCCTCCCCCTGACCGGTTGACCGAATTCTATCTGCTGCTGTCGGTGGGCGGCATGCTGGGCGGGGTGTTCAACGCCCTGATCGCCCCCGTCATCTTCAACATGGTGTGGGAGTACCCGCTGGTGCTGGTGGCCGTCGGCCTGGCCCGGCCCCGGGGTGGCCCGTTCACCCTGCGCCACGGCTATTTCCTGCTGGCCGCCGCCTTCCTGGCCGTCATGCCGCACATCCTCATGGAGGTGATCCGCCAGAATGAGTCTCTCTGGCCCTACTTCCAGAACTTCAGCACCCTGCAGATGGCGTCGATCATCCTCGGCGGCGCGGCCATCTGCGCCTTTCTGGTGCGGGACAAGGCGCTGGTGTTCACCGGCGTCCTCGTGATGATCGCCCTGTCGGCCCAGCATGTGGCGCGCGGCTATGACTGGAGCCTGACCGAGCGCAGCTTCTTCGGTATCATGCGCGTGGCCCAGATCGAGGACCCCGGCATGGGCGGTCCGGTGCATGTGCTGATGCATGGCACCACCCTGCACGGGGCCCAGGCGCGCCACCCCGACCATGCCTGCGATCCAACCATGTACTATGCCCAGTCGACCCCGATCGGTCAGGCGACCTGGGTGGTCCAGTCGCGTTCGCCCGGGGTCCGTATGGGTGTGGTCGGGCTCGGAGCCGGAGCCATGGCCGCCTACAAGCGGCCTGGCGACACCCTGACCTTCTTCGAGATCGACCCCATGGTCGACCGCATGGCGCGTGATCCCCGCTGGTTCACCTTCATCTCCGACTGCGCCGCCGGTCCGGTCCAGACGGTGCTCGGGGATGCCCGCCTGACCCTGGCGCAACAGCCGGACGCCGCCTTCGACCTGCTGGTCATCGACGCCTTCTCGTCCGACGTGGTGCCGACGCACCTTCTGACCGTCGAGGCCCTGTCCGACTATCTGCGGCTGGTCGGGCCGACCGGCGTGGTGGTCCTGCACCTGTCGAACCGCAACCTCGACATCACCTTGCCGACGGTCGCCGCCGCGCGTCAGCTGGGCGCCGCCGAGCGCCACCGCATCTTCTATGAGCGCGCCGATCAGCCCGACATGGCCGAGGCCTCGACCGAGGTCCTGATCATGTCGCCGACCGAGGCAGGTCTGGCCGACTTCGTGTCCGATCCGGGCTGGCGGGTGATCGCCGACACCAGGGTGCGGCCCTGGACTGACGACTACGTCAATCTGTGGGGCGCGCTGGTCCGCGCCAACTTCTAGCGCGAGGCGGGCAGGGTGAGGGTGGCCACCGCCTGGGCGGCCAGACCTTCACCGCGCCCCGTAAAGCCCAGTTGTTCGGTCGTGGTCGCCTTGACGCTGACGGCCTCCAGCGGAATGCCGCACAGGGCAGCCAGCCGCTCCCGCATCGCTTGACGGTGCGGTTTGATCTTCGGCTCCTCGCAGATCAGGGTCACATCGACATTGACCAGTTGCCCGCCGCGCGCTGCCAGTCGTTTGACGGCGTGCACCAGAAACCGGTCGCTTGATGCCCCCTTCCACTGCGGGTCGGAGGGCGGAAAATGGTCGCCGATGTCGCCGTCTCCCATGGCCCCGAGGACGGCATCGGTCAGGGCGTGCAGGCCCGCATCGGCGTCCGAATGGCCGATCAGGGTCCGGTCGTGCGGGATCTCGACCCCGCACAGCCACACCGACGTCCCCGGGCCCCAGCGGTGCACATCAAACCCCTGTCCGACGCGCGTCACGGACGGCGGAGTCAAACCGGCAGCGAGCGCCTCGGCCATGATGAAATCCTCGGGATAGGTCAGTTTGAACAGGCGGGGATCGCCGGCGACCAGCACAACCCGGCCACCCGCCGCACGCACGGCCTCGGCCTCATCGGTCGGCGGCGTCTCGCCTTGCCAGTCGGTCAGGGCCGCCCGAACCGTGGCCAGCCGGAAGGCCTGCGGCGTCTGGGCCCGGAACAGGCCGTCCCGATCCACGCTGTCGCCCAGCCCGGCCGCGTCGCCGCGCCGCAAGCTGTCGACGGCGGGCAGGGCAGGGACCGCCCCGTCCGCCTCGCTCAAGGCATCCATCAGCCGGTCAATCACCGCCCGCCCCAGAAACGGCCGCGCCGCATCATGGATCAGCACAGGCGTGTCCGCCCGCGCGGTGTCGCCCGCCTCGAGCGCGTCCAGCCCGCGCATAACGGATTCAGCCCGGGTCGCTCCGCCCTCGACCGCCCGCCAGCCGGTCAGGCCCGCCAGTGCGTCCGACACATCCGCCAGACGATGGGGGCCCACCACGACCACCACATCCCCGGCCCCGGCCTCCAGCAGCGCGCGCACCGACCAGCGCAGCACCGGCACGCCCGCCAGCGCCACCCAGGGCTTTTCCACACCGGCGCGAGAGCCCGAGCCCGCCGCCACAACAATCGCCTGAAATCTCATTCAGGTCTTCTAGGCAGTGCACGCGCCCTTGACGAGAGGGGGCCGGGGCGAAGATAGGGGCCGATGGCTTCCTCCCTGACCATCGGCGATGTGACCGTGCCCGGCCGGGTGCTGATGGCCCCCATGACGGGCATCACCGACCTGCCGTTCCGGCGCGTGGCCTCGCGTCTGGGCGCGCCCTATGTCGCCACGGAAATGGTCGCCTCGGCCGAGCTGGCCCGCGGCCGTCCCGATGTCGTGCGCCGCGCGGCGGTGGGCGAGGGCCTGCCCCTGACCGTGATCCAGCTGGTCGGCCGCGATCCCGAGGCCATGGCCGAGGGGGCACGCATGGCCGAACGCGCGGGCGCCGACCTGATCGACCTCAATTTCGGCTGCCCGGCCAAGGAGGTCACCGGCTCGGCCTCCGGTTCGGCCCTGATGCGTGTGCCTGATCTGGCCTGCCGCATCATGGAGGCGGTCGTCGGGGCTGTCAGCCGCCCGGTCACGGTCAAGATGCGTCTGGGCTGGGACGACACCGACCGCAATGCCGCCGCCCTGGCGCGTCGCGCCGAACAGATCGGCGTCCAGGCCGTCACCGTCCACGGTCGAACCCGGAAGCAGTTCTATACCGGCAAGGCCGACTGGCAGGCGGTGGGCGAGGTCAAGGACGCCGTCTCCATCCCTGTCGTGGTCAACGGCGATGTGCTGACGCTACAGGATGCCCGCGATGCCCTGGAACAATCGGGCGCCGATGCCCTGATGCTCGGGCGCGGTGTCTATGGCCGGCCCTGGCTGGCGGCCCGGCTCGAGGCCGGGCTGAACGGCGATACCGGCCCTGACGCCCCCGAACGCGCCGACCGTCTGGCCCTGGTCATCGACCATATGCAGGCCTCGCTGGACTTCTACGGCTATCCGCTGGGGCTCAAGATGTTCCGCAAACACCTCGGCTGGTACATCGAACAGGCCCCCTGGCCGGCCGACCCTGCCGACCGTCGCGCCGCCAAGTCCCGCCTGTGCCGCATGGATGATCCCGAGGCGGTGGCCCGGGCCCTGTCGGAGCTTTGGCAGGCCTAGTGCCGCATATTCGCAACTAACCTGTTGATCATCGGCCACAGGTGTCGGATGGTGCCGGACGCATGACCGGCCCTGTGACAGCAGATGAAATGCCTGGACGCCGGCCGCTGGATGCGGCGATCGGCGCGCTGCGGGCCGGTATCTCGACCCCGGCCGGGCGTCCCGTGTTCGGTGTGGCCTATGCCGTCGCCTTTCTGATCACCATCGCTGCCATCTGGCTAGTGGCCGTGGCGCCCGAGGCCGGGGGCGAAAGCGGGGCCCGGGCTGCGGCCAGCCGGGCTGTCCTCTACATCCTTCTGGGCAATCTGGTCCTGATCCTGACGCTCGCGGCGGGTGTCGGTATCCAGGTGCTGGATCTGGTCCGTAATCGCAAACAGGCCGGGGCGCGCCTGCACCTGCGGTTCGTCACCCTGTTCTCGCTGGTGGCCGTGGTGCCCGCCATTCTGATCGCCCTGGTGTTCGGGGTTCTGGTCAACCGGGGCGTGGACCAGTGGTTCAGCGTCAACGTCAGCGCGGCGGTCGAGAATGGGGCCGACATCGGCCGGGCCTATGTCCGCGATGTCAGTCTCGAGCTCGAGTCCGATCTGGCGACCATGGCCAATGAGCTGACGGCCCCCGAGGCCCGCGCCGACTTCCAGAACAGTCGCATCCGCTTTTCGGGCCTGTTGGCCCAGACGGCCGACATCTTCGGCTATCCGGCCCTTTATATCCTCGATGGAGAGGGGCGGGTGCTGGCCAGCGGCGAACTGCCCGGCGCCCCCCTCTATGTCGGACCGCCCCGCAGCGATCTTGAGATGGCGGCCCAGGGCGAAATCGCGCCCAGTGGCGTCACCGAAAATCCCGACACCATCCGCACCCTCTACCCCTTGTCCGGCTACGGCGACGCCTACCTCTATGCCGTGCGTCCGCTGCAGCCCGGGCTGATCTCGCAGATGCGCAACAGCGAGCAGTCGATCCAGGCCTATCGCGAGGCCCAGGAAAGCCGCGCCAGCATCCAGACCGCCTTTGCCCTCAGCTATCTGGAAACGGCCCTGCTGGTTCTTGTCGGCGCGGTCTGGCTGGGCATGTCGGCTGCCAGCGCCATTTCCGTGCCGATCGGGCGTCTGGCCCAGGCCGCGGATCAGGTCGCAGGCGGCGACCTCTCGGCCCGTGTGCAGGTCGATAAGGAGCCGCACGAAATCGCGGCCTTGTCGAATGCGTTCAATCGGATGACCGGTGATCTTCAAGCTCAGCAGGAGGCCCTAAAGGCCGCCAGTGAGGATGCCCAGGGCCGAAGTCGCTTCATCGAAACCGTGCTGTCCGGCGTCAGCGCGGGGGTCATCGGTCTGGATCGCAAGGGGCGGGTCTCGGCCATAAACGCCAGCGCTGTCGAGCTGCTGGGCCTGCCCGATGCCGACCTGACCGGGCGCGAGCTGGCGGCCTTTTCGCCCGAGCTCAGCGAACTGCTCAAGCGGGCCGAGGCCCACATCGAGGAGGACATCGACGTCACCCGTGACGGGGAGACCCGTCGCCTCCGCGTGCGCATCGAGGGCGGCCTGGGCGGCGAAATGGTGCTGACCTTCGATGACATCACCCGGCTGGTCACCGCCCAGCGCAATGCCGCCTGGCGCGACGTCGCCCGCCGCATCGCCCATGAGATCAAGAACCCCCTGACCCCGATCCAGCTGTCGGCCGAGCGCCTGCGCCGCAAATATCGCTCGCAGGTCGTCGATGATGTCGAGGTCTTTGATCGCTGCACCGAGACCATCATCCGCCAGGTCGGCGACATCGGCCGCATGGTCGATGAGTTCTCGTCCTTTGCCCGCATGCCGGCCCCGCGGTTTGCCCCGGAGAACCCCGCCGAACTGCTGCGTCAGGCGGTGTTCGCCCAGCGTGTCGCGGTTCCGGACGCCGATATCGACCTGCAGCGCGGCCTGCCCAAGGCGCAGCTTCAATGCGACGGCCGCATGGTCGGCCAGGCCCTGACCAACATCCTCAAGAACGCCGGGGAATCGGTGCAGGCCCGCCGCGCCATGACCGGCGAGACGGGCGGCGGCACCGCCATCCTCGCCTGGCTGGACCTCGAGCCGAACAGCGTCACCTTCGTCATCGAGGACGACGGCGTCGGCCTGCCCGAAAAGGACCGGGACCGCCTGACCGAGCCCTATGTCACCACGCGCGACAAGGGCACCGGTCTGGGCCTCGCCATTGTCCGCCGTATCTGTGAGGACCACGGCGGCGAGCTGAAACTGGCCGATGCCGAAACGCTGAGGGGGGCCCGGGTCTGTCTGGTCTTCCCGCTCAAGGCGCCCTCCCGGACCGGGACCGTGCCTGCCCCCCCTTCATCCTCCACCATCCCCGCGGCTGAATAGAGAGAGCTCATGAAAAGCAACGGAGCGGACATTCTGGTCGTCGACGACGAGGCCGACATTCGTGAACTGGTCGCCGGCCTCCTCGAAGACGAGGGGCATGCGATCCGCACCGCCTCCAACTCCGACGAGGCCCTGGCCGCCATTCGCGCGCGGAAGCCTTCGCTGGCCCTGCTGGACATCTGGATGCAGGGGGGCGGCATCGACGGGCTGGAACTGCTCGACATCATCCGCACCATCGACCCCGACCTGCCGGTCGTGATGATCTCGGGCCACGGCAATATCGAAACGGCCGTCAGCGCCCTGCAGCGCGGCGCCTATGACTTCATCGAAAAGCCGTTCAAGTCCGACCGGCTGGTGGTGGTCATCCAGCGCGCGCTCGAGGCCGCCTCGCTCAAGCGCGAGAACCGTCAGCTGCGCGCCCAGGCCATGACGCCGACCGGCATCATCGGAAAGTCCGCCGCCGCCGCCGCCCTGCGCAGCACGATTTCCAAGGTCGCCCCCGCCAACAGCCGCGTCCTGATTTCCGGCCCGCCGGGATCCGGCAAGGAACTGGTGGCCCGCCAGATCCACGAGGCCAGCCCGCGCGGCCGGTCCGAGTTTGTGGCCATCGCCGCCGCCGGAATGACGCCCGAGCGCCTCGACCTCGAACTGTTCGGGGAGGAGGGCGTCGACGGCCGTCCCAGCAAGATCGGCGTGTTCGAACGCGCCCACAACGGCACCCTCTACCTCGACGAGGTGGCCGACATGCCCCGCGAAAGCCAGAGCCGCATCCTGCGCGTGCTGGTCGAGCAGCGCTTCCGCCGGGTGGGCGGTGAGCAGGACGTCCAGGTCGATGTCCGCGTCATCACCTCTTCCTCGCGCGACCTCAAGCAGGAGATCGACGAGGGCCGCTTCCGCGAGGACCTGTTCCACCGCCTCGCCGTCGTGCCGATCCGCGTTCCGCCGCTGTCGGAACGGCGCGAGGACATCGCCGAAATGATCGAATATTTCACCGAGACCATCTGCGTCTCCCAGGGCCTGCCGCGTCGCCGCATTGGCGATGACGCCGTCGCGGTCATGCAGGTCAATCCCTGGCCCGGCAATGTCCGGCAACTGCGGAATAACATTGAGCGCCTGCTGATCCTCGCAACCGGTGATCCGTCCGAACCGATCTCGGCCGACATGCTTCCCCAGGACGGCCCCTCGGACAACGCCACCCTGTCGATGGGCAATGAGCGCATCATCGCCCTGCCGCTGCGCGAGGCGCGCGAGGTGTTCGAGCGCGAATATCTGGCCGCCCAGATCATGCGCTTCGGCGGCAATATCTCGCGCACGGCGGGCTTCATCGGCATGGAGCGCTCGGCCCTGCACCGCAAGCTCAAGTCACTCGGCGTCTCCCCCGCGCGTGGCGGCGACGACGATATGGAGGCGAGCGACGCCTGATGTCCCGCATCGCCTACGTCAACGGCCAGTACCAGCCCCACACGGGGGCGGTCGTCCATATCGAGGATCGCGGCTTCCAGTTCGCGGACGGCGTCTATGAGGTCTGGTCGGTCTTCGACGGCCGCCTGGCCGATTTCGACGGCCATATGACCCGCCTTCAGCGCAGCCTCGGCGAACTTCGCATTCGCATGCCGATGTCGCCTCAGGCCCTGACCATCGTTCTCAAGGAAACCATCCGCCGCAATCGCGTCGACGACGGCATCGTCTATCTGCAGATCACGCGCGGCACGGCCCGCCGCGACCATCCGTTCCCGTCCGCAGACACCCCGCCCAGCGTCATCGTCACCTCACGCCGGGTCGATCAGGCCAAGGCCGAGGCCACAGCCAAAAAGGGCGTCGCCGTCGTCACCCGGCCCGACCTGCGCTGGGGCCGCTGTGACATCAAGACCGTCGGTCTGCTGCCCAATGTGCTGGCCAAACAGGCCGCGCGCGAGGTCGGCGCCTATGAATGCTGGCTGGTCGACGAGCTGGGTCTGGTCACCGAGGGCACCTCGACCAATGCCTGGATCATCGATGCCGAGGGCGTCCTGCGTACCCGCGACACCCAGGCCAACATCCTGCGCGGCTGCACCCGTTCCACCCTGATGCAGATCATCAGGGAAGAGGGCATTCCGTTCGAGGAACGCGCCTTCACCGTCGAGGAGGCCAAGGCCGCGCAAGAGGCCTTCTTCACCGCCGCCGGGGCCTTCGTCCTGCCCGCCGTGTCGATTGACGGCGTGAAGATCGGCACCGGCAAGCCCGGCCCCGTCACCCGCCGCCTCCGCGAAGCCTACCTCGACGCCGCCCGCGATGGCGCGGTCTAGCCGTCCTGCGGTTGCCGTTGGCCGTCGGCGTGATTAAGGTCGCCCCGTCGCGCACATCGCGGCTCCGGCAGCCTCCCCGTGCCGGACAACAAGCAAGAACAGGATCAACCTGCCATGTCGCAAGACAAACGTCAGAACCTTCAGGACACCTTCCTCAACACGGTCCGCAAGACCAAGACCCCGCTGACCATCTTCCTCGTCAACGGCGTCAAGCTGCAGGGCATCGTCACCTGGTTCGACAATTTCTGCGTGCTGCTGCGTCGCGATGGCCAGTCGCAATTGGTCTACAAGCACGCCATCTCCACCATCATGCCCTCGGCTCCGGTCGACCTGCGCGAGCCGGAAGATCAGGACTGATCCGTCCGGTCCGGAGTGCTGAGGGAGCCTGTGGTCCTGTCCGAGCGTTCGCGGACGGGACGCTTTCGTCCATTCAAAGCCCGGAACCTGCGTGTCCTCACCGCTGATTGACCATACCGCTCCGCCCGTTCGGGCCCTTGTGCTTCACCCCGACCGGTCCGCCGGTCGGGCAGGGGGCCGCCGCCCCCATGACCGGCTGGACGAGGCCGTGGGCCTGGCCCAGGCCCTGGACCTCGATGTCCGGGGCCAGGAGGTCATCGCCCTTCGCCGCACCACGCCGGCCACCCTGTTCGGCTCGGGCAAGGTCGACGAAATGGCCGCCCTGGTGCGCGCCGCCGAAGCCGAGGTAGTCGTCATCGACGACGCCCTGACGCCCGTCCAGCAGCGCAATCTGGAAAAGGCGTGGGAGGCCAAGGTCATCGACCGCACCGGCCTGATCCTCGAGATCTTCGGCCGCCGAGCCCGTACGCGTGAGGGCCGGCTGCAGGTCGAACTGGCGCGGCTGGAGTACGAACGCTCTCGCCTCGTCCGCACCTGGACCCACCTGGAACGCCAGCGCGGCGGCACGGGCTCGACCGGCGGTCCCGGCGAAACCCAGATCGAGCTGGACCGCCGCCTGATCGCCGACCGCATCGTCAAGCTCAGGGCCGACCTCCAGGACGTGCGCCGCACCCGGGGCCTGCACCGCACCCAGCGCAAGAAGGTCCCGTTCCCGACCGTCGCCCTGGTCGGCTACACCAATGCGGGCAAGTCGACCCTGTTCAACCACCTGACCGGGGCCGAGGTGGTGGCGAAGGACCTGCTGTTCGCCACACTCGACCCGACCCAGCGCATGATCCGCCTGCCACAGGGGCGGTCGGCCCTGATCGCCGACACCGTGGGCTTCATTTCCGACCTGCCGCACGAACTGGTCGAGAGCTTCCGCGCCACCTTGGAAGAGGTCGCCGAGGCCGATCTGATCCTGCACGTCCGCGACATCTCCAGCCCCGAGACGGACGCCGAGGCGAAGGACGTCGAGGAGGTTCTGGCGCGCATCGCCCCCGGCGAAGGCGAGGAGGAGGGCAGGCTTCAGGTCCGCACGCTCGAGGTCTGGAACAAGATCGACCGTCTCGACCCCGAGACCCGTGCCGCCATGCTCACCCGCGCCGGGACCGAGGGCGCCGTCGCTGTGTCGGCCCTGACCGGCGAGGGGCTCGAGGCGTTGCGTCAGGCCATCGCCGAACGGATCGACACCGACCCCGAGATCCACCTAACGCTAGAGCCCCAGGACGGCGAGGCGCTGGCCTGGCTGTACGAGCACGGCCGCATCACCGAACGCACCGAAGACGCTGAGGGCCGCGTCCAGATCAGCGTCCGCCTCTCGGAACCCGCCCTCGGGCGCTACCAGCGGCTGTTCACCTGAACCGAGCCGGGTTTCCGGCCAGGGACTTGCAGCGCACGGGGCAGCGTCCACCGTTTGCCCTGAAAGCCTCCCGCAATGGCACAGATCATCGCTACCCGCCGTCGCGCGACGGAGCTCCCTGAGGGGGAAGCCGTCCAGTGGCGTGCCTTTCAGGGACAGCAGCCGGCCTTTGCCAATCCGCTGATGGGGCCTGACTTCGCCCGCGCCGTTGGGCGCGTGCGCGATGATGCCGAGGTCGTCACCTATCGACGGGGAGGCGAGATTGTGGGCTTCCTCGGCCTGCACCGGCGTCCCGGCGGTTTCGCCCGCCCGCTGGGTGCGCCCTTCTCGGACTATCACGCCCTCATCACCGGCCCGGCGCCCGGTATCGATGGCCCGCAGGCCCTGACGTTGGCCGGGATCGGCGCCTTCCGCCACATCGGTCTGGTCGATCCCCATGGCCTGTTCCCGCCGGTCGGCACCGGGCCGGACGCCTTTGCCATCGAGACGCCGGAAGGCCCCGAGACCCATCTGGAGGCCATGCGCGCCGCCAGCCCCAAGAAGTTCAAGAATTGGCGCCGGCTGCAGAACCGCCTGGCCGAGCTGGGCCCCCTGCGCTTCGATCAGAGCCGGTCCCGCGACGACCTCGACGCCCTGCTGACCTGGAAATCCGAACAGTTCGACCGCACCGGGCTTCAGGATGTGCTGCGTCCGCTGTGGGTGCGCGACCTGATGTCCGACCTGTTCCAGACCGACACCCCGCATTTCCGCGGCCTCATGCTGACCCTGCACGCGGGCGATACGCTGGTGGGCGGCCATTTCGGCGTGTTCGGGCAGGGCACCTATCACCCGTGGATCGCCTCGACCAATCCGTCGCTGGCCCATGTGTCGCCGGGCAATGCCTTCCTCGACCAGGCCATCCGCGCCATGCCCCGGTTGGGGATCGCCGTCTATGACCTCGGCCCCGGCCACGACCACTACAAACAGCCTTGGGCCTCGATACGCAAACAGGTCGGTGTCGGCCTGACCCTGGTCGAGGGGCAGGGCAGGGGGCTTCTGACGCTGGGCTCGACGGACTGGGCCTCGGGTGCCGATGCTCCCCTGGCCAAGGTGCGCCGCCGCCTCGACCACATCGCCGCTATCGACCCCACCCCCACCGGCCGCGCCCTCGCCCTCGTCCACGCCATGCGCGCCATTCCCCGTCGACTGGCCCCGGGTGGTTCAGTCGAGGGCTGAGGGGCTTCCCGAGAAGGAAGGTCTTCCGTGGAGAAAGGCTCGCGCACGAGCCGACGACGGGACCGCGTAGCGGTGGAGGGGTTCGTCACCACAGGCACGCCCTCAAGAGCCCCTCCGTCTCGGCTGCTTCGCATCCGATCCACCTCCCCAGCTTTGCCAGGGAGGAGACGGATACTGCAATGGCTACGCCGAAATTCCCCAACCTTCTCAACACCCCTATCGATTCTCGCACCGTTCTGCCCGACCCGGTCCAGCGGTGTGCCACACTCCCCCCGTCCCGTTGCACGGAGGGCTCGTAGGGCCTGCGACCTTGCAAGCGGCGGGGGCGGATGGAGCGGGGTTGTTGGGATGCCGCCAATCAAACTTCGGGCCTCAAACAGTGAGCGCCCGCGGCGCGAACGGTAGGCCCCAAAAACATTGGGTCGAGGGGGATACTCGGCCGTTCCGGGACTGAACGCAGGTTCAGCCCGCCCGTCGGAGGCGCTGCGGTAAGGCGATAACACCGCCACCCGACGCAAGCTTCCGGAAAACCACCGCGCGGAGCGTCAGCCTTCGTCGAAACGGTAAACTCTAGCTCATCCGGGCGAAGGCCCGGCGCTCCGCCTGCCCTCCAACCTCTGCCCGCAAAGGCGAGAGGCGCTTCCGCGCATCCTGGCACCGCGGTCAGACAGAATCAGCGCGCCGACCAGCCCAGAAAGTGCGCGATGTCGTCGACGGCCGCCTCTGCCTGACCGCGCACCACCGACGACGGATCGGTCAGGGCGGCGCGCACCAGCGGCTCAACGGTTGGCCGGTCCAGGGTGCGGAACGCGCGCGCCAGATGACCAAAGCCGAGGATGGCATTGCCGCGCACCCATTCCTCCGGATGCGCCGCCAGCCTGACACAGACCGTCTCGGCCCAATCCCTGTCGCCCTCGTCACACCCCATCGAGACCGCGATCGGCACATAGGGCATCTTCTCCGGATCGTTCTCGAGCATGACCGCCTCGATGTCGGCCGGGGTCCAGTCCGGGGGCAGGGGGCCCATCAGGCCCGTTCCGCGACCTTGGCCGCGTTCCACAGGGCGTCCATCTCGGCCAGATCCGACTGGTCGGGCGTGCGCCCCTCCTTCGCCAGTTCCGTCTCGATGAAGGCAAAGCGGCGCACGAATTTGGCGTTCGACCCGCGCAGGGCATCCTCAGGCTCGACGCCCAGCTTGCGGGCCAGGTTGGCGACCACGAACAACAGGTCTCCGACCTCGTCCTTCATCCGCTCGCTGGACCCGGCGGCGATCTCGACCTTCAGCTCGGCGACTTCCTCGTCCAGCTTGGCGAACACCTCGGCGGTGCTGGGCCAGTCAAAGCCGACTCGCGCGGCCCGCTTCGTCAGCTTGGCCGCCCGGGCCAGGGCCGGCAGGCCAACGGGCACATCGTCCAGCACCCCGTGCTGGGACTTTGCGGTGCGCTCGGCGGCCTTGATGTCCTCCCATCGCGCCTTCTGCGAGGCGGCATCGGCCTTCGCGGCCTCGTCGCCGAAGACATGCGGGTGGCGCCGCTCCAGCTTGTCGACGATGGCCCCGGCCACGGCATCGAAGTCGAACAGGCCCTGCTCCTCGGCCATACGGGCGTGGAAGACGACCTGGAACAGCAGATCGCCCAGCTCGGACTTCAGCTCGTCGAAATCGCCGCGCTCGATGGCATCGGCGACCTCATAGGCTTCCTCCAGCGTATAGGGCGCGATGGTCTGAAACGTCTGCTCCACATCCCACGGGCAGCCGGTCACGGGGTCGCGCAGTCGCACCATGATGGCGCGCAGGCGGTCGAGGGGGGCAGGGGGTGTGTCGGTCATGCGCCGGACCTAACCGGCTCCGCCCCGGGCCTCAAGCGCCGCGCGGATTTCGGCGTGGCGCGTCTGGTCCAGCGGATAGCGCCACAGGGCCCAGGCCCCGACCACGAGACACAGGGCGGGCAGGCCTGCGAACATGATCTGCAGCCAGATCAGCGCCGTCTCGCTGTTGGCCCCGCCCAGCGTCGGATCGAACCCGGTCAGTCTCAGTCCGGCAAAGGTCATCACCGACACCGCATAACCCAGCTTGGAGGTCGCCGTCAGGATCGAGAACAGCAGGCCTGTCCGGTCCTCGCCCTGGTCCAGCCGCACCTGATCGGCGACATCGGCCATCATGGCCCGCAGCAGAAGATCGCCCGAGGCAAAGGCCAGACCGACCAGGGCCACCATCAGCCCGGCGACCACCACCTCGGCATTGCCCAGCCCGGCCGCCTCGGCCAGCGGCACCAGCACCGGCCCGGCAAAGGCGGCCAGCAGCAGGGTCGCGGCGAAATAGACGCAGGCCAGGATCAGCGCCCCGTGCTTGCCCATCCGCACCGCCAGAGCGCTCCACACCGGTGCCCCCGCCAGACCGGCCACGAAATAGACCAGCAGCAGGATCGAGGTCTCGGCCCGCTGAAAGCCCTGCACCGCCTCAAAGAAGTAGAAGAACAGCGCCCCCACCACGCCCCGCGCAATGCCCAGCATCAGGTCGGCGGTCAGCAGCCTTTGCAGCACCGGCAGCTTGAACAGCGACAGATAGGCGAAACGCGTGCCCTTGTCGGGGCTGGGGCCCGCCTTGGGTTCAGGCGTGAAAGCGAAGGTGATGACCAGCGTCAGGGGCAGGGCGACGATGATGAACCACCCCTGCCAACGCACGGCCGAAGCATAGTCGCCAAGGCCCAGATTCTGCACCAGCGCCGGGATCAACAGCACCACCAGCACGCCGACGATGTTGGCCGTCTGCCACCAGCCATAGATCCGCGACCGCTGGTCATAGTCGCTGGTCAGGGTCGAGGCCCAGCTGACCTGCGACAACAGGCTGACCGAGAAGCCCAGCGACATGACGATCAGCCAGATCGCCAGATAGGCCCCGCCCGCACCCGGCCTGACCATGAACAGCATGCCGACCGCCAGCATCAGCACCGGCGCGGCCATGCCCATCCACAGGCGATAGCGGCCAAAGCGGCTGTGCGTCCGGTCGATCACCATGCCCAGCGCCGGGTCGACAAAGATGTCCGCCAGCCGGATGACCAGGAAGATCACCCCGACCAGCGCCAGATCGACCCCCACATGGCTGGCGTAAAACTCGGGCAGGGTCACATAGACGGGCAGGCCCAGTGCGGCATAGGGCAGACAGGCGGCCGAAAAGGCGGCCAGCGTGCGGTTCGGCAGGCGTTTGGCGGGCGAGGGGGCAGACGTCATGAAGATCCGCTGGCTCAAGGCGCGACTCGACCGCGCCTCCCGTCATACCGCGAATCCGCGTCTGGCGAGTGTCCTCTTGCGATCCGGCCCCGCGTCAGGCTTCCTCTCGCCATGACGCGGATCGTGACCCTTGTGGCTGTTCTCCTGATCGGACTGGGCGTGGCGCGCCCGGCTCTGGCCCAGGACGACTGCGGTGGCCGGCCGGGTTTCGCCGGGATTGCGCTGGCCAACGGCTATTCCTTCGACTGGATGATATGGCGCCCGTTCGACCAGACCGAGCGCGGCTGGCTGGCCTATCTGCCGCTGATCTCCCGTGAGCTCGGGACCCGCTGCGCGCCCGACACGCCCGGCTTTGCCGTGGCGCTCGCTGGCTTTCAGAAGCGCTATGGCCTCGTCGCCAACGGCCTGTTCACCCGCGACACCTTCCAGGTCTTCAAGGGCCTGTGGCAGGAGCGCCGGCCCTTCGTCATGGCCCGCGTGGCCGATATCTGCCCCGATCCGCCGCCCCAGAGCGAGCTGGGCTATCTCGACCCCACCGAGGAACACGCCGACCGCATGGTGCGCCTGCTCCAGTATGACGTGCTGAACGCCTATCGAGTGATGGTCAGGGCGGCGCGGGCCGAGGTGCCCGAGATCGCCGAGAACCCCGAACTGCTGCAGGTCTTTTCCAGCTACCGCGACCCCGAGGCCGACGCCGCCCGCTGTGCCCGCGAGGGCAATTGCGACGGCTTGCGTCGGGCCGTCTGCTCGCCGCACCGCACGGGGAGGGCCATCGACCTCTATGTCGGCCATCTGGCGGGGCATGGGGTCGACTCCACCCGCTGGGCCAACCGCCGGCACCAGACGCGCGGTCCGGCCTATCGCTGGCTGGTGGAGAATGCCCACCGCTTCGGCTTCGTCCCTTATGTCTATGAACCCTGGCACTGGGAATGGACCGGCCCGACCACCGAGGTCCTGAACTCCGAACGGCTGGCGCCGCGCCCACACATCCCGCCCATGATGGTGAAATGATCCGGGCGCTGGCCCCCGGCGAGATCGCGCTGGCCCGCTCGGTCTTCGGTCCGGCACTTCGAACCGACACCGTCCGCCTTCTCCGCCTGCCGCCGCTGCTCAGCCGCGCATTTGTGCCCGGTCGGTTGGCGGGGCGGGAGTGGATCTGCTGGCCGACCGCGATCTGGTCCGACGACCTGGCGCTCGGGCCGCTGAGGCGTCAGGCGACCCTGATCCACGAACTGGTGCACGTCTGGCAGGCCCAGCAGGGCGTCAATCTGTTGATCGCCAAGCTCAGGGCCGGCGACAGCCCCGCAGCCTATGCCTACGACTGCGGCCCCCGGACAGGCTGGTCCGCTCTCAACATCGAGCAGCAGGCCTCTGTCGTTGAGCACCGGTTTTTGCTGGCGCACGGTGCAACCGTTCCCGGTGACGATGCCTTTTACAGGCGGGTCTGCCCTTTCTGAAAATGTGCTGAGCGGCCCTTGAATGCGTTGACCTGCATCCTATTTCGACACTGTAACGGTTACATATTACAAGGAGGCTTCTATGCCCAAGGTTCTCGTCCTCTATCATTCGACCTACGGACACGTGGAGCGCATGGCCGAGGCCATCGCCGAGGGCGCGCGCGAGGTTGACGGCGCGGTCGTCGACATCAAGCGCGTGCCCGAACTGGTCCCCGAGGAGCTGGCGAAGAAGAGCGGCTACAAGCTGGATCAGGAAGCCCCCATCGCCAAGGTCGAGGACCTGGCCGACTATGACGCCATCCTGATCGGGGCAGGCACCCGCTATGGCACCGCTGCCTCCCAGATGCGGAACTTCCTGGACCAGACCGGCGGGCTCTGGGCCAATGGCAAGCTGGCCGGCAAGGTCGGCGGCGCCTTTACCTCGACCGCCACCCAGCACGGCGGCAATGAAATGACCCTCATCGGCCTGATCCAGACGATCATGCACCACGGCATGCTGGTGGTGGGCCTGCCCTACACTTGGCAGGGCCAGATGCGGATGGACGAGATCACCGGCGGTTCGCCCTATGGGGCCACGACCATCACCGGCGGTGACGGCTCGCGCATGCCCAGCGACAACGAACTGGAAGGCGCCCGCTTCCAGGGCCGTCTGGCGGCCGAGACCGCGAAGAAACTGTTCGGCTGATCATGCCGACGCCGGCTGTCTTTTTCGGCCACGGGTCGCCCATGAACGCTCTGGGCGGCGCTTACGCCGAAGCATGGCAAAGGCTGGGGCAGGATCTCGGCAAGCCCCGCGGCGTGGTGATGATTTCGGCCCACTGGGAGACCCGTGGGTCGGCCGTCACCGCCATGGCGAGGCCTGAGACGATCCACGATTTCGGCGGCTTCCCGCCCGAACTGCATGCCTTTCAGTATCCCGCGCCCGGCTCTCCCGAGCTTGCGGCGCGGGTCGCCGACCTGACAGGCGCGACTTCCACGGACCAGTGGGGACTCGACCACGGCGCATGGTCCGTCCTGGCCCATGTCTGGCCTGATGCCGACGTGCCTGTGGTGCAGCTGTCGCTGAACCGCGATCTGGACGCCCAGGGTCACTATGACCTGGCCACGCGCCTGAATGCCCTGCGGGACGAGGGCATCGTCATCGCCGGATCCGGCGACTTTGTGCATAATCTGCGGACCTGGAAGCGCGAGGGCGGCGAGCCCTACGACTGGGCGGTGTCGTTCAACGAGGCGGTCAAGGCCGCCCTTGTAGCCGGGGATCACGACCGTCTGATCCACTGGATGGACATTGCGGAGAATGCCGCGCTCAGCGTCCCCACGGACGAGCATTTCCTGCCGCTGCTCTATGTGGCCGCGCAGGCCCGGGCCGACGATCCGGTCGTCTTCTTCAACGACCGGATCGAGGGCGGATCGATCTCGATGACCGGAGTCCGGATCGGCTGATCAGCGCTTCTTCGCCAGCATGCCGTCGACGCTGAAGGCCCCCGGGCCGGCGAAGAAGAGGAACAGGAAGACCCAGCAGTAGAGCGCCGCCAGCTCTCCACCGTTGACCATCGGGAACAGGCCGCCCGACATGGCGTGGAACTGGAAGTAGGCCACAGCCATCATGCCGGACAGCAGGAAGGCGACCGGACGGGTGAACAGGCCCAGCACGATCAGCGCGCCGCCGACCAGCTCAAGCACGCCGCCGATGCCCATCTGGCTCATCAGCTCGAAAGGTCCCCGTGCCTCGGCCGGGAAGGAGAAAATCTTCTGGGTCCCGTGCTGCATGAACATGAGACCGGTGATGATCCGAAGGCCCGCCAGGGCCGTAGGACGGTGACGCTCAAGCGAATCGAACATGGTGACAGCCTCCCTTGATTGGACGGGCAGACTGCAATGGCTACGGTTTCAGATCAATCGCCGTTATGATGGCGCTCAGGCGGCTTCGGCCTCGGACTCGACCATGCGCTGGATGGCGACATAGTCGGTCTTGCCCGTGCCCAGAACCGGGACTTCCTTCACCCTGATGATCCGCTTGGGAACGGCCAGGTCCGGCGCGCCATGACTGCGCGCCCATTCAGACAGGCGCGCCGAATCCGCATCCATACGGTCGGTGACCAGCACCAGCTTTTCGCCTTTGCGGCTGTCCGGCACGGCGACCACGGCGTGGCGTGATTCCGGCCAGACGGCGCTGGCCAGCCCCTCGACCGCCATCAGGCTGATCATCTCGCCGCCCACCTTGGCGAAGCGCTTCACCCGGCCAAGGATGCTGACATAGTCGTCGGCGTCGATATCCACGATGTCGCCGGTGTCGTGCCAGCCGTCCTTGAGCGGCTCCAGCCGGTCGGGATCGTCAGGCGAAATATAGCCCGCCATGACATTGGGCCCCCTCAGATACAGGCGCCCGCCGGTGTCGATGCCGGGGACGGGATCAACCCGCCACTCCATATCCGGCAGCATCTGGCCGACACTGCCCGGACGGTTGCGATCGGGGTGATTGACCGCGACGACCGGTGCCGCCTCGGTCGCCCCATAGCCTTCCAGCAGCTTCAGGCCGCCGAACCGCGTGTTGAACAGGTGGTGGGTCTCGTCCCGGACCCGTTCCGCGCCGGCCACCACGAACTGCAGCGTCGCGAAATCATCCGGACCAGCGACCCGCGCATACTGGTTCAGGAAGGTGTCGGTGGCGAACAGGATCGACGCCTTCACCTGCGGCAGAAGCTCGACGATCTGTTTGGCATGCAGGGGCGAAGGGTACTGGAACGCCTTCATCCCCGTCAGCAGCGGCAGCAGCACGCCCCCCGTCAGGCCGAAGCAGTGGAAGGTCGGCAGCGGATTGAACACCACCCAGTCGGGATCAAGGTCGATGTGGGTGGCCACCTGGCGCACATTCGAGACCAGGTTCGACTGGCTCAGCATCACGCCCTTGGGGCTGCCGAAGCTGCCCGAGGTGAACAGGATCACGCCCGGACCGCCCGGCTGGGTCTCCACGCGGAACTGTTTGGGGAAAAAGCCGGCCATCAGGCCGAACAGCTTGTCCGGCAGGCCGATGGTCTTGCGGATATCGTCCAGCCAGATGATCTCGGCGACCTCGGCCAGGCTTTCGGTCAGATCCTCCAGCTTGGCCTGGGTGATGAACCGCTTGGCCGACAGGATACGCTTGACGCCCGAAGCCTTGATCGCGGCCTTCAGGTTCATCTCGCCCGAGGTGAAGTTCAGCATCACCGGGACGCGTCCCATGGCGTGCAGGCCATAGAAGGTGACCACGACGCCCGAGCTGGACGGCAACAGGATGGCGACCCGTTCGCCCGGCTCCGTAACGGCGGCGATCTTGCGGCCCAGGACCATCGCGGCGCGGATCAGTCCCGTATAGGTCAGCGGATTGCGATCCTGGTCCTCCAGGATCGGCTTGTCGCCATAGGTGTCCCGTGCCGCGATGAGGGCGTCGAAGATGGTTTCCTGAACGGCCCTGGCGTGCATGTCTGACGACAAACGATACCTCCCTGTGAGGGGTCTGGCGCCCCTCCTTGCTGACGGGGCAAACTAGAGACCCGAACGCGCCTTGAAAAGATAAGTTACACGGCGTGAGGACACGCGAAAGGCCCTTGCGGCTTGCCATCCGGGTGCCGAAGGCCGACATAGCGGCTCTTGAGCCCTTACGCTGCCGCCGAAGCCCCGACGCCATGGTCACCCTGATCGACACCCTGCAACGGTCGCCCGCCGAACTGCGCCACCCGGAAAAGCGCAATCGGCCGGAAAGCCCTGTGCTGAAGAAGCCCGACTGGCTGCGGGTGAAGGCGCCCGGTTCGGGCCAGTACAACGCCACCAAGGCCATCGTTAAGGACAAGGGGCTCGTCACGGTCTGCGAGGAGGCGGCCTGCCCCAATATCGGCGAGTGCTGGAGCCAGAAGCACGCCACCCTGATGATCATGGGCGACACCTGCACGCGGGCCTGCGCCTTCTGCAACGTCAAGACCGGCCTGCCCGACCCGCTTGACCCGGAAGAGCCGGCCAAGGTCGGTCTGGCCGTGGCGCAATTGGGTCTGAACCACGTCGTCATCACCAGCGTCGACCGGGACGATGTCTCGGATGGCGGCGCGGCCCATTTCGCCGAGGTCGTGCGCCAGATCCGCATCCAGGCGCCGAACACGACCATCGAGATCCTGACGCCCGACTTCCTGCGCAAGGATGGCGCAGCCGAGGTGATGATCGACGCCAGGCCCGACGTCTTCAATCACAACCTCGAAACCGTGCCGCGCCTGTATCTGAAGATCCGGCCCGGCGCCCGCTACTTCCACTCCCTGCGCCTGCTGCAGCAGGTCAAGGAGCGCGACCCCAACCAGTTCACCAAGTCCGGCATCATGGTCGGCCTCGGCGAGACCAAGGAAGAGGTCATGCAGGTGATGGACGACATGCGCAGCGCCGGCGTCGACTTCATCACCATCGGCCAATATCTGCAGCCGACCCGCAAGCACGCTGCCATCGACCGGTTCGTCACCCCGGACGAGTTCAAGTCCTACGAGGCCATCGCCCGCGCCAAGGGATTCCTGATGGTGTCGTCCTCGCCCCTGACCCGCAGCTCGCACCACGCCGGGGACGACTTCGCCCGGCTGAAGGCGGCGCGACTGGCCCAAACCGGACGCTGAGCCCCGCTTGGCCGTCCACACCCTGACCCGCATTCTGCCGTATGCGCCCGACCAGCTGGCCGCGCTGGTCGCCGACGTGCGCGCCTATCCGGACTTTGTGCCCTGGGTCACCTCCATGCGGGTCTGGAACGCGCGCGAGGAAGCCCCCGGCGTCAGCCTGCTGGATGCCGAGGCCGGGGTCGGCTTTGCCTTCCTGAAAGAGCGATTCTCGACCTGGGTCCGGCATGACGCCAATCAGTCGAAGGTCGAGGTCGGCCTGATCCGCGGGCCGTTCAAACATCTGAAGAACCGCTGGGCCTTCTTCCCGCACCCGGAGGGCGCGCGGCTGGAGTTCATGATCGACTTCGCCTTTCGATCACCCCTGCTCGACGCCATGCTGAAGGCCAATTTCGACCGCGCAGTCGAGTCCCTGATCCGCCGGTTCGAGGCCGAGGCGGCGCGGCGCTACGGCGCGTCATGACCTTCGACTTCGATGCCACGGTCGTCGGGGCAGGGGCTGTCGGGCTTGCCTGCGGACGGGCGTTGTCGAAGCGCGGCCTGACGGTGCTGGTCCTCGAGAAGGAAGCCCACATCGGCCAGGGCGTCTCGTCACGCAACTCCGAGGTCATCCACGGCGGGCTCTACTATCCGACCGGATCGCTGAAGGCGCGCGCCTGCGTCGAGGGGCGGCGGCTTCTCTATGCCTTTCTGGAGAGTCGCAAGGTCGATCACTGGAAATGCGGCAAGCTGGTCGTCGCCACCGAGGCGGCCGAGGTCGCGCGCATCGAGGCCATCTTCCGGCAGGCCACAACCAACGGCGTCGAGGGGCTGGAGCATCTGACCGGCGACCAGGCCCGGGCGCTCGAGCCTGCGCTCAATGCCCATGCCGCCATCCTGTCAGCCGAGAGCGGCGTCTTCGACAGCCACGGCTATATGCTGGCGCTGCAAGGCGAGATTGAGGACGCGGGCGGGTCTGTGGTCGTCTCGGCACCGCTCGAGGGGGGCGAACCGCTGGCCGGGGGCGGCTTCTCGATCCGGGTGGGCGGGGAGGGGGCCATGACGGTCACCAGCCGCCTGCTGATCACGGCGCCCGGCCTGTCGGCCCAGGCCGTCGCCCGCTCGATCGAGGGCTATCCGGCCGACCGCATCCCCGAAGGCCATTTCGGCAAGGGCGTCTATTTCCGTCTGACGGGCGCGGCCCCTTTCAACCGCCTGATCTATCCGCCGCCCATCGCAGGGGCCCTGGGCACCCACTACCGCAAGGATCTGGGCGGTCAGGGCGTGTTCGGCCCTGACCTGGCCTTCGTCGAGGCCGAGGATTATGCCGTCGATCCGGCCAAACGGGACGTCTTTGCCCACTATATCCGTCGCTTCTGGCCAAGTGTTGAGGCCGAACGTCTGGTCCCGGACTATGCCGGCATCCGGCCCAAGCTGCATGGGGAAGGCGAGGATCAGCCTGATTTCCAGCTCCATGGGGCCGAAGTGCACGGCCTCGACGGTCTGATGGCCCTGTTCGGTATCGAGAGCCCCGGCCTGACCAGTTCGCTGGCGCTCGGGGAAATCGTAGCGGACCGGCTGAATGTCTGAGGTCCGGCCCGCCACACCTGACGACCTTGAGGCGTTGCACGCCCTCGTTCACGCCGCCTATCGCGGTGACAGCGCCCGGCGCGGCTGGACGCATGAGGCCGACCTTCTGGACGGCAGTCGCATCGACCGCGACTCCCTCCGCTCAGCCATCACCACGCCCGGTCAGGTCGTGCTGGTCGCCACCGACGGCGAGACCCTGACCGGCTGCGTTCACATCACCGATCGCGGCGAGGGTCTGGCCTATCTCGGCATGCTGACCGTGGATCCGTCCCTGCAGGCTAAGGGGCTGGGCCGCCGTCTGATTGCCGCCGCCGAAGCCCACGCCTTCCGCCAGTTCCAGACCCGCCGGATGGAGATGACCGTCATCGTCCACCGGCACGAGTTGATCGCCTGGTATCAGCGGCGGGACTATCGGCGCACGGACGAGACCCGGCCCTTTCCTGCCACCGATCCGCGCTTCGGCCTGCCCAAACGCGACGACCTGGCCTTCACCGTGCTGGAGAAGCCGCTGGACCGGATCGTCACGGAGCGGCTGGTGCTGCGGCCGGCCCGGCTGGATGACGCGGGCGCCCTGCACGCCGTCTTCACCCGCCCCGAGGCCATGACCTGGTGGTCGTCCCCGCCGCACGAAACCCTCGACCAGACCCGCGCCTGGCTGGACAGTATGATTGCGCATCAAGACTCCGGCCTCGACTTCCTGATCGAGCGCGACGGCAAGGTGATCGGCAAGGCCGGTTTCTGGAAGGCCCCGGACATCGGCTACATCCTCCATCCCGACCACTGGGGGCAGGGGCTGGCGCGCGAGGCCGTGATCGCGGTTCTGCATCGCCTGTTCGCCCTGACGGACCATGGTGAGGCCACGGCCGACGTCGATCCCGACAATGCCGCCTCGATTCGCCTGCTTGAAAGCCTCGGCTTTCGCCGCACCGGCTTTGCCGAGCGCACCTGGAATGTGGGCGGCGAGTGGAAGAACAGCTATTTCTACGCCGTTTCGCGCGAGGAATGGCTGGGGCGCACAGACGCTTGAACTCCGGCGCGGGTTGAGGCATAAGCCGCCCTCCGCTGGCGGCTCTTCTGGGCCGCCGCAATTGTTTTCGCGCCCTGACGGGTGCCTCTAACCAAGATTGAGACGGAAATGGCCGTTCCGAAGCGCAAAGTATCCCCCTCGCGTCGCAATATGCGCCGCGCCCACGACTCGCTGGGCTCCAACCCGCACGTCGAGGACAAGGACACGGGCGAGCTGCGTCGCTCGCACCACATCGACCTGAAGACCGGCACCTATCGCGGCCGCCAGGTTCTGACGCCCAAGGAAGACTAGGTCGCTCGCTTCGGCGACACCTTTCTGTCTGCATATTTTAACGCCGTCCGGGGCACCCGGGCGGCGTTTTGCGCGTTGAGCCGTCGACGAGGGAGAGTCATCACATGTCACACCGTCTGAAACAGCTTCTCGGCGCTGCCGGAATGATCGCCCTGCTGGCGGCCTGCAGCCCTGAAACGGAAGCCCCTGCCCAGCCGACACCGCCGCCGACGACGGCGGATCCCGCGCCGGATTTGGCGGCCGGGCCCAACCTGACCGGTGAGGGCTGGGAAGCCCTGCGGATCGGCATGACCCGGGCGGAAATCGTTGAGGCCCTGGGTGAGGACGCCAACCCCGACGCCGTGGGTGGCCCTGACCCCGAAAGCTGCGACCAGTTCCGCCCCGAGCGCGCCCCGGAAGGCATGCTGCTGATGGTCCAGAACGACCGCCTGACCCGGATTTCGCTGGGCGATGAGTCCGACATCACGACCGACAAGGGCCTCCGCGTCGGTGACCCGGCCGAGCGGGTCAAGGCCGCCTATGGCGATCAGGCGCAGGTTACGCCGCACAAATACCAGTCCGCGCCCGCCGAATACATCACGGTCTGGAGTCGGGGCGGCGGCGAGGGCTACATCGAGGACGAGACCGCCCGCGGGATCGTCTATGAAATCGGCTCTGACGGCACGGTCATGGCCATCCATGCGGGCGGGCCCTCGATCCAGTACGTCGAAGGCTGCCTCTGATCGCGTCCGCCTGATTGGCGTTTGGCCGGGGCTGCGCTACACCCGCGCGACCTGATCCTTCATAGCCCCGAGCCGAACGCCATGACCGACATCGCCGACATCACCGCCCGCCAGATTCTGGACAGCCGGGGCAACCCCACGGTCGAGGTCGATGTGACGCTGGAGGACGGCGCTTTCGGACGCGCGGCGGTGCCGTCGGGGGCCTCCACCGGCGCACACGAGGCCGTTGAACTCCGCGACGGCGACAAGTCCCTGTGGGGCGGCAAGGGCGTCATGAAGGCGGTCGACGCCGTCAACGGTGAGATCTTCGACGCCCTCAGTGGTCTGGATGCCGAAGACCAGCGCCGGATCGACGAAACCCTGATCGGCCTCGACGGCACAGCCAACAAGGGCCGTCTGGGCGCCAATGCCATCCTCGGGGTCAGCCTGGCCTGCGCCAAGGCCAGCGCCATGTCGGCCGGCCTGCCGCTGCACCGCTATATCGGCGGCGTCACCGCCCGCATCCTGCCGACCCCGATGATGAACATCATCAACGGCGGGGCCCACGCCGACAATCCGATCGACATACAGGAGTTCATGATCCTGCCGACCGGTGCGGAAAGCTTCTCCGAAGCCCTGCGTATGGGCACCGAAATCTTCCACGCGCTCAAGAAGGCGCTGAAGGATGCGGGGCACAACACCAACGTCGGTGACGAGGGCGGCTTCGCTCCGAATCTGGGCTCGGCCGAGGCCGCGCTGGAGTTCATCACCAAGGCGGGCCAGGCGGCCGGCTATCTGGCGGGCGAGGACTTCCACCTTGGTCTCGATGTCGCGTCGACCGAATTCTACAAGGACGGCAAGTACCGCCTTGAGGGCGAAGGCAAGACGCTCGAATCGGACGGCATGGTCGCCTATCTGGCCGACCTGTGTGAGCGCTTCCCGATCGTCTCGATCGAGGATGGCTGCGCCGAGGATGATTTCGACGGCTGGAAGCTGCTGACCGATCGTCTGGGCGACAAGATCCAGCTGGTTGGCGACGATCTGTTCGTGACCAATCCGGTGCGTCTGGCGGCCGGCATCGGCGAGGGGCTGGCCAACTCAATCCTGATCAAGGTCAATCAGATCGGCACGCTTTCCGAGACTCTGGATGCGGTCGATATGGCCCACCGCGCGGGCTACACCGCCGTGATGAGCCACCGATCGGGCGAGACCGAGGACTCGACCATCGCCGATCTCGCGGTCGCCACCAACTGCGGCCAGATCAAGACCGGATCGCTGGCCCGCTCGGACCGCACGGCCAAATACAACCAGCTGCTGCGCATCGAGGAGATGCTGGGCGACCAGGGCCTCTATTTCGGCGACGGCATGCTGCTGAAATAAGCGCGCTCCAGCGTCGCTTTCCGCTGAAATCCTACGGCCAAGCTACGGTTCGTTAGGCATTTTCGTGCAGGTATTGAGAACCATAGTTCACGCTCAGAAGGAGCGTTCTCAGTGCCTGAACGGATGAAACCCTACGTCCTCTCCGCCTTGCTTGTGTTGAGTGTCCTCTATCTGGGGGTGCAGGCTCTGACGGGGCAGTACGGCCTGCTGACCGGCGACGAACGTGCCGCCACCCTGGCCAAACGCGAAGCCGCCTATCTGCAGCTGACCGAGGAGCGCCAGGACCTGGAACTCCGTGTTCGCTATCTCCAGACCGACCACCTGTCGCGCGACCTGCTGGAAGAGCGCGCGCGGGTGCTGCTGGGCTATGCCGACCCTGACGATCATGTGATCCGGGTCAGCCTTGCGACACCGGTGGCCACACAGGTTGCTCCCAGTCTCTAAACTAATGTTACAGCCCGGACGGGCCGCTTTGCGTTTTCGGAACGAAGGCTGCTAAAGCCGCTTTCGTAATGACAGGCGCGCGCATGGGCGACGGGCCGCAACGCCGGGAGGCCCGGATGGCGAAAGCCGCCGCACAGAAATCGACGTCTGCCAAACGGTCCAACGGCCCCGCCGCGACCAAGGAAGACCTGCTGCGCTACTACCGCGAGATGGTGCTGATCCGCCGCTTCGAGGAGCGGGCGGGCCAGCTGTACGGCATGGGCCTGATCGGCGGCTTCTGTCACCTCTATATCGGTCAGGAAGCCGTGGCCGTCGGCGTGCAGGAAAGCGTCAAACAGGGCCACGACAAGATCATCACCGGCTATCGCGACCACGGCCATATGCTGTGCGCCGGCATGGATCCGAAGGAGGTCATGGCCGAACTGACCGGCCGCATCGGTGGCTCGTCCAAGGGCAAGGGCGGCTCGATGCACATGTTCGATGTGCCGACCGGCTTCTATGGCGGCCACGGCATCGTCGGTGCCCAGGTCGCGCTCGGCACTGGCCTGGCCTTCGCCGGACGCTATCGCGGCGATGACTCGGTCGCCTTCGTCTATTTCGGCGACGGCGCGGCCAACCAGGGCCAGGTCTATGAGAGCTTCAACATGGCCCAGTTGTGGAAGCTGCCGGCCATCTACATCATCGAGAACAACCAGTACGCCATGGGCACCTCGATTGAGCGCTCGTCCTCGACGACGCAGCTCAGCGAGCGTGGCGCCAGCTTCGGCATCCCGGGCGAACAGGTCGACGGCATGGACGTCATCGCCGTGCGCGACGCGGTGGCCAAGGCGGTCAAGCGCGCCCGCGAAGGCGGCGGTCCCTACATCCTGGAGATGAAGACCTATCGCTACCGCGGCCACTCCATGTCGGATCCCGCCAAATACCGGGCCAAGGAGGAGGTGGACGAAATGAAGTCCACCCGCGACCCGATCGAGCATGTGAAGAAGCTGCTGGCCGAGGCCAAGGCCACCGAGGACGAGATCAAGGCCATCGACGCCGAGATCAAGGGTATCGTCGCCGAGGCCGTCCAGTTCGCCCAGGAAAGCCCCGAGCCGGACCCCTCCGAGCTCTATACTGACGTCTACGTGGAGGCCTGAACGTGACCGACATTCTGATGCCGGCGCTGTCGCCCACGATGGAAGAGGGCACGCTGACCAAATGGCACATCAAGGCGGGGGACACGGTCTCGGCCGGCGATGTGATCGCCGAGATCGAGACCGACAAGGCGACCATGGAGGTCGAGGCCGTCGACGAGGGTGAAGTGCTGGAAATCCTCGTGGCCGAGGGCTCCGAGGGCGTGAAGGTCAATACCCCCATCGCCCGTCTGGCCGGTGAGGACGGCGCCGCCGCGCCCGCGCCCAAGCCTGAAGCCGAAAAGGCGGACGACACCGCCGACGCCAAATCCGACGCTCCGGTCGAGGGCGCGCCTGCCGATGCGCCGGTCAAGCCGAAGACCGAGCTGAAGGACCCGGAAATCCCGGCCGACGCCAAGCTGGTCAAGACCACCATCCGCGACGCCCTGCGCGACGCCATGGCCGAGGAAATGCGCCGCGACGAAAGCGTCTTCCTGATCGGCGAGGAAGTGGCCCAGTATCAGGGTGCCTATAAGGTCAGCCGCGAACTGCTGCAGGAGTTCGGCGACAAGCGCGTCGTCGACACGCCGATCACCGAGCACGGCTTCGCCGGCCTGGGTGTGGGCGCCGCCATGGCGGGGCTGAAGCCGATCGTCGAGTTCATGACGTTCAACTTCGCCATGCAGGCCATCGACCACATCATCAACTCGGCGGCCAAGACCCTCTATATGTCGGGCGGCCAGATCCGGGCGCCCATCGTGTTCCGCGGACCCAACGGCGCGGCCAGCCGCGTCGGCGCCCAGCACAGCCAGGACTATTCCGCCTGGTACGCCCAGGTGCCCGGCCTCAAGGTCATTGCCCCCTATGACGCCGCCGACGCCAAGGGCCTGCTGAAGGCCGCCATCCGTGATCCGAACCCGGTCGTCTTCCTCGAACATGAGATGATGTACGGCCTCGAGTTCGATGTGCCCGAGGTCGACGACTATGTCCTGCCGATCGGCAAGGCCAAGGTCCGCCGCGAAGGCACCGACGTCACCATCACCGCCCACAGCCGCATGGTCGGCTTTGCCCTGCAGGCCGCTGAAAAGCTCGCGGAGGAGGGGATCGAGGCCGAGGTCATCGACCTGCGCACCCTGCGCCCGCTGGATCACGAGACCATCGTCGAGAGCGTGAAGAAGACCAACCGTCTGGTCTCGGCCGAGGAAGGCTGGGGCCCCATGGGCGTTGGCGCCGAGGTCGTGGCCCGGGTGATCGAGCACGCCTTTGACTATCTGGATGCGCCGCCGCTGCGCGTGCATCAGGAAGACGTGCCGCTGCCCTATGCCGCCAATCTGGAGGCCCTGTCGCTGCCGGGCGTCGACAAGATCGTGAAAGCCGTGAAGGCTGTCACGGCGCGGGAGGCCTGATCCCATGACCGACATCCTGATGCCCGCCCTGTCGCCCACGATGGAAGAGGGCGTTCTGGCCAAATGGCACGTCAAGGTCGGCGACACCGTCGCGGCCGGGGACGTCATCGCCGAGATCGAGACCGACAAGGCGACCATGGAGGTCGAGGCCGTCGACGAAGGCGAAGTGCTCGAGATCCTGGTCGAGGCGGGGACCGAAGGCGTGAAGGTCAACACTCCGATCGCCCGGCTGGCCGGCGACGACGCCGCACCCGCGCCCAAGACGGCCGAACCGGCGAAGGACGAGTCCAAGGCCGAAGCGAAGCCCGAGCCCAAGCCTGAGCCCGCAGCGGACAAGGCCGAGGCCACCAAGGCCCCGCGCGCGCCCGCCAAGGACGGTGAGCGCATCTTCGCCTCTCCGTTGGCGCGTCGTCTGGCGAAAGACGCCGGGCTGGACCTGAAGACCCTCAAGGGCACCGGCCCGCACGGCCGTATCGTCAAGGCCGATGTGGAAGCCGCCGGCAAGGGCGCCGCGGCCAGGGGCGCGACGGCCTCGGCCGGCGAACCCCGCAAGGTCCAGTCGCTGGCCCAGATGGGTATCCCGGACGGCAGCTACGACCTCGTCCCGCTGGACGGCATGCGCAAGGCCATCGCCCGCCGCCTGACCGCCAGCTTCCGCGACGTGCCGCACTTCCCCCTGACCATCGACTGCGAGATCGACGGCCTGTTGGCCGCGCGCGCCCAGGTCAATGCCCTGCTGGAGCCGCAGGGCATCAAGGTCTCGGTCAACGACTTCATCATGAAAGCCGTCGCCATGGCCCTGAAGGCCGTGCCCGAAGCCAATGCCAGCTATTCGTCGGAAGGCATCGCCATGCACCACCATGCCGATGTGGCCATGGCGGTGGCCATCGACGGCGGCCTGATCACGCCCATCATCCGTGCGGCCGAGACCAAGTCGCTGGCCGAGATCGCCACCGAGTCCAAGGACCTGGCCAAGCGCGCCCGCGACCGCAAGCTGAAGCCCGAGGAATTCCAGGGCGGCACCTTCTCGGTCTCGAACCTCGGCATGTTCGGCATCAAGTCGTTCGCCTCGATCCTCAACGAGCCCCAGGGTGCGATCATGAGCGTGGGGGCAGGGGAGAAGCGCCCCGTCGTGCGCGGCGACAGCCTGGCGGTCGCCACCGTCATGACCGTCACCCTGACCTGCGATCACCGCGTCGTCGACGGCGCCATCGGCGCCCGCTTCCTGCAGGCCTTCAAGCCGATGATCGAAAACCCCGTGACGATGCTGGCGTAAGGACGACACCGTGGCTGATACCTTCGATCTCATCGTCATCGGCTCGGGCCCGGGCGGCTATGTGGCGGCCATTCGCGCCAGCCAGCTGGGCCAGAAGGTCGCTATCGTCGAGCGCGAGAACTTGGGCGGCATCTGCCTGAACTGGGGCTGTATCCCCACCAAGGCCCTTCTGAAGTCGGGTGAGAAATACGAGAGCCTGAGCCACCTCAAGGACTATGGGCTTTCCGCCGACAAGGTCGGTTTCGACTTTGACGCCATCATCCAGCGGTCGCGCAACGTCGCCAAACAGCTGAACAGCGGCGTCGGCTTCCTGATGAAGAAGAACAAGATCGAGGTCATCGAGGGCACGGCGAAGCTGGAAAAGGGCAAGGCAGCGCCCAGGGTCGTGATCGACCTCAAGGCTGGCGGCAGCCGCTCGATCGAGGCCAAGGCCGTCATGCTGGCGGTCGGCGCCCGCGCCCGCGCCATTCCCCAGATCGGCCTGGAAGCCGATGGCGATCGCATCTGGGCCTATCGCGAGGCCATGGCGCCGAAATTCATGCCCAAGTCCGTCGTCGTGATCGGCTCGGGTGCCATCGGCATCGAGTTCGGCAGCTTCTATCGCGCGCTCGGCGCCGAGGTCACGGTTGTCGAAGCCGTTGATCGCATCATGCCGGTCGAGGATATCGAGGTCTCCAAGGCCGCCCAGAAGGCGTTCGAAAAGCGCGGCATGAAATTCCGCACCGGCTGCAAGGTGACCAGGGTCAGCAAGGACAAGTCGGGCGTGAAGGTCGCCATCGAGGCGGGCGGCAAGGCCGAAACGCTTGAGGCCGAGGTCTGCATCTCGGCCGTCGGCATCACCGCCAACACCGACGGCATCGGACTGGAGGCGCTGGGCGTCAACATGGACCGCGGCCACATCACCATCGACGGCCACTGCCAGACCAATGTGAAGGGCCTCTACGCCATCGGCGACTGCGCCGGCGCCCCCTGGCTGGCGCACAAGGCCTCGCATGAGGGCATCCACGCCGCTGAACACATCGCCGGCTTCAAGACCCCCAACGTCCATTCGCCCATCGCCGGCTGCACCTATGCCCAGCCCCAGGTCGCCTCGGTCGGGATCACCGAGCAGCAGGCGAAAGAGGAGAAGCGCGAGGTCAAGATCGGCCGCTTCCCCTTCAAGGTGAACGGCAAGGCCATCGCCTCGGGCGAGACCGAGGGCTTTGTGAAGACCATCTTTGACGCGAAGACCGGCGCCCTGATCGGGGCCCATATGATCGGCGCTGAGGTCACCGAGATGATCCAGGGCTATGTGACCGCCATCACGCTGGAGGCGACCGAGGAAGACATCCACGGCATCGTCTATCCGCACCCGACCATGTCCGAGGCCATGCACGAGGCCGCTCTGGATGCCTACGGCCGCGTGATCCACATCTAGGATCACGCGCCGCGGGGCCGAACATGAGCGATTTGTAAGGTGGGGGCAGGGGCCTTTGTCCTTGCACCTCCGACCGTTGCGGACCTAGTCTGCCCGCGTCTGAAGCGGGTAAGGGTTCGCGTCTTGTTGCATTATCTGGGCATTGCCCTGGCGGGTTTGATCGTCAGCCAGGATCCGGTCGCCCAGGACCCGGCAGCAGCCCCGATCGTCAACCCCGGTGCCCCCGGTGCCGCCTCGCGCCAGATCACGGCCGCCGAGGCGGTGGACCTCAGCCGCACGACCTACACCGATGAAGACGTGCGCTTCATGCAGCACATGATCGTCCACCATGGCCAGGCCGTGGAGATGGTCGAACTGCTGCAGACCCGGGCCAGTTCGCCCGCCGTCCGCGCCATCGGTCGTCGCATCGCCCTCAGCCAGGAAGCCGAGATCGACCTGATGCAGAACTGGCTTCTGTCACGCGGCCTGCCGCTGGAAGCCGCCGATCTTCACGCCGGTCATGGGCCTGCAGCGCCGGCCTCGACCTCCCATGACGCTCACGCGGGCCACGACGCCCACGCCGGCCATGGCGATCACGGCGCCGCCCCAGTCGATCCGGACACGGTTCCGATCATGCCGGGCATGCTGTCGCCCGCCCAGATGCGCGCCCTGGCCGCCGCCGAAGGGCCCGAATTCGATCGCCTGTTCCTTGAGGGCATGATCCAGCACCATCAGGGCGCCCTCGACATGGTCGATGAGCTGCTGTCCTATTCCGACTCCGGCAATGACCCGATGCTCTCAGACTTTGCCTCGTCCGTCGTGGCCGACCAGTCGGCTGAAATCCTGCGTATGCAATCCCTTCTGTCTGAACTCTGAACCCTTGACCCAAGGAGCGGCCATGTTTGTTCGCAAAGCCCTGTATTCATCCGTCGCCGCCATGGCCGTCCTGCTGGGGGCCAGCGTCGCCTCGGCCCAGGTCCAGACCATTCCCTCCGACGAGCGCACCGAACTCGCGCCCGGCATCTATGATGCGGCCGAGGCCAGCTCGGGCCTGGCGCTCGAGCATACGCTGGCCCCGCCTCCGGGCTTCTTCGACCCGGACGCCATCTTCGCCCCGCCGACCACCCGTGAAGAGGCCGCCGCCTACCGCGCCAACCCGCCGCGCTACAGCCCTCTGGCGCTCGCCAACAGCGACATGGCCGTCTCGGACGGCAAGCTGTTCGTCGGCAATTTCAACGGCTTCAACATCTATGACATCAGCGGGGCAGGGGAGCCGCAGCTGGTGACCTCTGTCGTCTGCCCGGGCGGGCAGGGCGATGTGTCGGTCCACGGCAATCTGCTGTTCATGTCGGTCGAGCAGAACAATGGCCGGATCGACTGCGGCGCGTCGGGTGCCGACGGCGCCGTGAACCCCGAGCGCTTCCGCGGCGTGCGGATCTTCGACATCAGCGACATCAAGGCGCCGCAGCAGGTCGCGGCCGTCCAGACGTGCCGCGGATCGCACACCCACACCCTGGTGCCGAACCCGGCCGATTCCAACGTCCTCTACATCTACAATTCGGCCACCTCGGGCGTCCGCCGCAGCGACGAACTGTCGATCTGTTCGGACGGCGAGCCCGGTACCAACCCCGACACGGCCCTGTATTCGATCGACGTGATCGAGGTGCCGCTGGATCGTCCGCAGGACGCCGCCATCGTCAACCGTCCGCGCATCTTCGAGGATCGCGAAACGGGCGCCGTCGCCGGTCTGTGGATGGGCGGTCGCGCCGGCGTCGCCAGCCAGGCCACGGCCCGCACCAACCACTGTCATGACATCACGGTCTTCCCGGAAATCGGTCAGGCCGCCGGTGCCTGCTCCGGCAACGGCATCCTGCTGGACATTTCCGATCCGAAGAACCCGCAGCGGATCTCGGACATCTTCGACGCCGACATGGCCTACTGGCACTCGGCGACCTTCGCCAACTCCGGCGACAAGGTGGTCTTCACCGACGAGTGGGGCGGCGGCACCTCGCCACGCTGCACCGCCGATGCGCCGGGCAACTGGGGCGCCAACCTGGTCGCCACCATCACCAACGGTGAACTGCGCGGCCGTGCCTTCCACAAGCTGCCGTCGGTCCAGGGCGCCAACGAAAACTGCGTGGCCCACAACGGCAACATCATCCCGGTGCCCGGCCGCGACCTGATGGTCCAGGCCTGGTACCAGGGCGGCGTCTCCATCATGGACTTCACCGACCCGATGAACCCGATGGAAATCGCCTATTTCGACCGTGGCCCGCTGGGCGAGCGGCTGATGATCGGCGGTTCGTGGTCGGCCTACTGGTTCAACGGCCGCATCTACTCCAGCGAGATCGCGCGTGGTCTCGACGTCCTGCGTCTTGTCCCGTCGGATCAGCTGTCGGCCGCTGAGATCGCTGCTGCCGAAGCGGTGATGCAGGACGAGATCAACCCGCAAACCCAGACGCGGGTCAGCTGGGCCAATACGCCCGACGTCGCCGGCGCCTATCTGGACCAGCTGAAGCGCGCCGATGCCATCGACGCCGCTCTGGCCGGACAGGTCTCGACGGTCATCGACGGCTGGCGTGCCGGCCGGATCGACTCGATCGCCGCCGCGTCCGTGGTCGCGTCGCTGACGGCCTCGGCCGAGACCCAGGGCGTCGCGCCGCTGGCGGCCCGCCGCATGAAGGCCCTGGCCGAGGTGCTGGCCGGCGCCGCCGGCTGAGGTTGATCTGACAAAAGCGGAGCCCGCCGGTGCAATTCCGGCGGGCTTTTCCCGGTGTCCAGTTATCGCCTAAGGTATATTATGTGAAATTACGGATGCCGCTCAGCGGTATTCCGGATTGGGATGGTCGAAGCGCTCGCCCTTGTCCCACAGGGTCTTCTGGTTGCCATGGGCCGGAATGCCGCCCGCATCCTTCAGCATGCGCGCCATGTGCATCAGGTTCCAGGCCATAAAGGTCGTGTTGCGCTGGGTGAACTCATTGTCCAGGCCGACCTTGCCGTCATCGCCATAGGACGGTCCGGGTCCGGCTTCACCGATCCAGCCGGCATCAGCCTGCGGCGGGATCACATATCCAAGATGCTGCAAGGAATACAGGACGTTCATCCCGACATGTTTGATGCCGTCTTCATTGCCTGTTACGATGCAGCCGCCGACGCGCCCGTAGTAGGCATATTGCCCCTTGTCGTTCAGCTTGCCGGAATAGCCGTACAGCCGCTCAATCACCCGGGTGCAGATCGACGACTTGTCGCCCAGCCAGATGGGTGTGCCGATCACCAGGATGTCGGCGTCCATTACCTGCTTCTGCACCTCGGGCCAGCCGTCGGTCGCAAAGCCGTGTTCGGTCATATCGGGTTGCACCCCCGGCGGCATGTCCAGATCGGCGCAGCGGATCGTCGTCGTCGAGACGCCATTGGCCTCCATGATGCTGATCGCGACATCCATCAGGGTCTGGGTGTGGGAGGCTTCGCCGGAGCGCTTCAGGCTGCAGTTGAGGAACAGGGCCTTGAGGTCATCATATCGGGCCACGCGGAAGTCCTTTCGTCAGAGACTGAAGCGCGCGGTCCATCCGTCATGGGCAACATCGACATGGGCCGGCAGGCGCGACTTCAGCGATCGATAGTCGAGGTCGAGGTGCAGGTTGGTCAGTAGAGCGTTCGGCACGCCGGTTCGTTCAATCCACTCCAGCGCCCGGTCGACGTGGGCGTGGGTCGGATGCGGCGTCCAGCGCAGTGCATCCACGATCCAGAGCTCACTTCCGCGCACCGCCTCCAGCGCCTCATCATCCAGGGCATCCACATCGCTGGAATAGCTGACCGGGCCCAGGCGATAGCCGACCGAGCGGATCGGCCCATGCCCCTGATCAAAGGTCACGACCGGGAGGGATCCCCCTGCCCCGTCCACGGCCCAGGGCGTCCCGTGCGGGGGGGTGTCCCGCGCCTCCAGCAGCGCCGGATAGCCCTGCTGGTCCATGAAGATATAGGGAAAGCGGCTCTCGAGCGCCGCCCGCGTGGGCGGGTCCATCCAGGCCGGAATCCGGGCCCGGTTGCGCAGCACGAAGACCCTGAGATCATCAATCCCGTGCGTCTGGTCGGCGTGATCGTGGGTGTAGAGCACCGCATCGATCCGTTTCAAACCGGACATCAGCGCCTGTTCGCGCAGGTCCGGTGAGGTATCGATCAGGGCCGTCGTCTCGCCGTCTGGCCCTGTCAGGCGCGCCAGCATCGAACAGCGCATGCGCCGGTTCTTGGGCTCGGCCGGATCACAGGCGCCCCAGTCCCCGTCTCCCCGCGGCACCCCGCCCGACGACCCGCAGCCGAGGACCACAACTTCCAGCTCGCGGCTCATGCGCCCTCCGGTCGGGGTATGCGGTCGAACAGGACGAAGAAGGCATCCGTCGTCCGCGTCTCGGCCTCGTCACGGCTCCATCCCCGGATCTCGCCCAGCTTGTCCAGCACATGCCCCACATAGGCCGGCTCGTTCCGGCGCCCCCGGTGCGGCACCGGTGCCAGATACGGACAGTCGGTCTCGACGATGATCCGGTCGCCCGGCATGTCGCGGATCACCGCCCGCACATCCTCGGCCGCCTTGAAGGTCGCAATGCCGGAGACCGAGAACCAGGCGCCTAATTCCGCTGCCAATTGCGCCAGTTCTGCTCCGCTTGTGTAGCAATGCATTAACAGCTTGAACGGCCCGGCCGCCATTTCCTCGCGCAGGATGGCACCCATGAGCTCATCGGCTTCCCGCGTGTGCACCACCAGCGGCAGGCCCGTCCGGCGCGCCGCTTCGACATGTACGCGAAACACGGCCGCCTGGGCCTCGCGGGGACTGAGATCATAGTGGAAGTCCAGCCCGCACTCCCCTATTCCAACAACCTTTTCTCGCCGCGCCAGCTCCACCAGCCGCTCGATGGTCAGATCCTCATAGTGTCGCGCCTCATGCGGGTGCACCCCGACGGTGCACCAGATGTCGTCGTGCGCCATGGCCAGGCCGTGGGTGGCCTCAAAGGTCGACAGCCGGTCGGAAATCTCGACCATCAGCCCGACCCCGGCCTCGCGGGCCCGGGCGATGACCGCATCGCGGTCCTCGTCGAATTGGGGCGCGTGCAGATTGACGTGACTGTCGATCAGCATGCGGCGCGCGCCCTGGCCCGGTCCAGCTCGGCCATCAGGCTGAACAGCACATCCTGCCGGTCCAGGTTCAGCCCCGCCGTCTGGTCGGCCCGCGTCTGGATGCTGGACCACAGCTCGGCCCAGGCATCCGCGCCCGGCCCGCCCGACAGCGCCCGCCCCTTCACCGCGGCGGCCAGCCGATCCAGGATCAGGTCGAATTTCGGCCCGCCATCCGCCCGTTTCAGGCTCTCGGCGACCGGGATGATGGCGCTCATGTCCGCGCCGCGCATCCAGTTGCCGACCAGGGCGTCGATGCCCGCCACCTCATCGCCCGCCAGCGACAGGGCGCGTCCCGGCGATCCGCCGGCGGCCCGCGCCGTCGCCCGGGCCTGCTCACTCTCCAATCCCAGGCGGTCCTGCAAAAGGGCCGCCAGCCGGTCCTCGCTCCAGATCGGAAAGCTCAGACGCCGGCACCGCGACCGGATGGTCGGCAGGAGCCGCCCGGGCGAATGGGCCACCAGAAACAGCACGCCTCGCTGCGGTGGCTCCTCAAGAATCTTGAGCAAGGCATTGGCCGCGTTGACGTTCAGGTCGTCTGCGCTGTCGACGATTGCGACCCGCCACTGCGACCGCGACGGGCTCTTGGAAAAGAATCCCGGCAGCTCGCGCGCCTGATCGACCGAAATGGTCTTGCGCGCCTTGGTGCCCTCGGTCACCCGCTCCAGCACCATCAGGTCGGGATGCGACTGGGCCGCGATCAGCTGGTTGGTCGGGTCCCCGGGCGCACTGCCCAGCGGGCCTCGCGAAGGATCCGGGGCCGCTCCCAGCAGGCGCCGGGCGGCGCGATAGGCAAAACCCGCCTTGCCCACGCCCTCGGGCCCGCACAGCAGCCAGCCGTGATGCAACCGCCCGCCCGTCATGGCATCGACAAACGCCTGTTCGGCCGCCTCATGGCTGACCTCGTCATAGCGATCCCGCGGATGGACCGTCACGCCGGCACCTTCGGCAGGGGCAGCCGCGCCTCGATCGCATCCCAGACGCGCAGCGCCACGCCATCCTCGGTGCCCCGCGCATCGATCACCCGACAGCGGTCGGCATGCTCGGCGGCAATGCCGAGAAAGGTCTGCCGCAGCCGCTCGTGAAACGCCACGCCCTTGGATTCGAACCGCGTCTCGAACAGTCCCCGGCCAAAGGCGCGCTCCAGCCCCTCCTCGACCGGCAGGTCAAAGATCAGCGTCAGATCCGGCTGGTCCGCCCCGACCACGGCCTGATCCAGCGTCTCGATTAAGGCCCGGTCGACGCCGCCGCCGCCGCCCTGATAGGCCCGGCTGGAGTCCGCAAACCGGTCACAGATCACCCAGTGTCCGGCGGCCAGCGCCGGGCGGATCGTACGCTCCAGATGATCGTTGCGCGCCGCGAACATCAGCAGCACCTCGGTCTGCGGCGACCAGCGCTCCCCCTCGCCGTTGACCACCAGCTCGCGAATCGCTTCAGCGCCCTGGGAGCCCCCGGGCTCGCGCGTCAGCAGGACCTCGAGGCCCCGCGCGCGCAGCCTTTCGGCCAGCCGCCCCGCCTGGGTGGACTTGCCGCTGCCCTCTCCGCCTTCAAAGGTGATGAACCGTCCGCGCGTCATCCGGCCAGAATGGCGACATGCCGGGTCGAAACCAAGCCCGATGCGTCGATATCAACAGGTGCGCGCCCTACAGCCTCGGCGCCGGCCCCAGATAGCGCACCCGGACCCGGCCCACGCCGCGCTGCAACAGGCCCAGTTCGTCCGCCGCCCCGCGCGACAGATCGATGATCCGGCCGTCCACGAAGGGCCCCCGGTCGTTCAGGCGCAGCACCACGGAGCGCCCGTTGTCGAGATTGGTCACCTCGACCAGACCGGGCAGCGGCAGGGTCTTGTGCGCCGCCGTCAGGGCGTTTTGATCAAACCGCTCGCCGGTCGCCGTGGGCCGCCCGTCAAAGCCCGGCCCGTACCAGGACGCCATGCCGACCTCCTCGTAGTTCGGGTCCTCGGCCGGATGATACCAGCGCCCCCGGATCTGATAGGGCCGCATGGTGCCCGACACGATCGGCGCCGGATTGTCGACCCGAACCGAGGCGCCGCCCCGCGAGCCGCCGGTCAGGCCCGTCGCCCGCGCCCCCAGCCGCACCGTGCCCGCCGCGAGACTATAGCCGCCCTCGGCCACATCCCCCGCCAGCCCCGCTGCCGCCCCGACCGTGCCACACGCCGACAGGCTCAGCCCCGCCAACACGACCGTCAGAATGCGAACCGCAGATACAGGTGTGGACATGACGCACCGGCCCCGAAATCAAAATGAGGCCGTCAGAATGCCCGCATCATTTTCTTCTTTGGTTAACGCCCCCTCCCCCTGCTATGAGGCCGATCCATGCCGGGGACAGGTGGCCGAGTGGTTTAAGGCAGCGGTCTTGAAAACCGCCGTAGGTGGAAGCCTACCGTGGGTTCGAATCCCACCCTGTCCGCCATCGTCCAGGTCCCCGAAGTCCCAGACAAGGCGGCCTCTCCGCCAGCCCGGCAGACGCCCGGAGCCCGGGTCTTGATCCTGGCCTCGCTCTGCTCACCACGACCGGATCGCGGCCTGGCTGAACCGTCAACACCGCCAGCGGTCGGCGGGACGGACTCGAAAGGTCAGTTTGTGCGCCATAGGGGCGCTTGCGCCTCATCCGTGAAATATTTCTCCCGCCGGGCCTTGTGCGGTGCAGCACGTTCGGGTTAGCCTTTCGGCAGAACTGGAGCTCGACTTGGCCAGACGCGCCTTCATCGCCGACCGCAATGCCGCCGTCATGGCGATTGCGTCAGTGCGCGCGCTGAACGTCCAGATCGCCCTCACCGCCCTTATTCTCGCTGTATCGCTTGTGCTGCTCCCCGGAGCGGTGTGGATGCACGCAACCTGAACCCAAGCCCCTTCAGGATCGCCCGCAGCCACCCGCTCCCGAAAGGAAGCGGGTTTTTTGTTGCGCGCGGTCCGGATCTCTCCCGGAACCGACGCCCGCCATGACGCAAGATTTTACCTCAGACGACCAGCCGCCGAACGCGAGAAGTCGCGCGGTCACGGCCGGTCCGAACCGGGCCGCCGCCCGCAGCTATCTGCGCGCCGCGGGCATGCAGGACGCGGACTTCGACAAGCCGATGATCGCGGTCGTCAACACCTGGTCGTCGGTGACGCCCTGCAACATGCATCTGGACCGGCTGGCGAAGGACGTCCGCGCCGGCATCGTCGCGGCCGGCGGCTATCCGGTCGATTTCAACACCATCGTCGTCACCGACGGCATCTCCATGGGCACGGCGGGGATGAAGGCCTCGCTGATCAGCCGCGAGGTCGTCGCCGACTCGATCGAGCTGGCCGTCGAGGGCCACCAGTTGGACGGCGTCATCTGCATCGTCGGCTGCGATAAGACCATCCCGGCGGCGGCCATGGCCCTGGCGCGGATGGATATCCCCGGTCTGGTCTATTACGGCGGCACCATCCTGCCCGGCCGCATCGGCGCGCGCGAGGTCTCGGTCCAGGACATCTTCGAGGCCATCGGCGCCCATGCGGCGGGGGCGCTGGACGACGCCGGCCTGAAAGCGGTCGAGAGCGCCGTCTGCCCCGGTGCCGGGGCCTGTGGCGGTCAGTTCACCGCCAACACCATGGCCATGGCCCTGACGGTCATGGGGCTGTCGCCCATGGGCGCCAGTGACGTGCCCGCCGTCGATCCGGCCAAGGCCGCCGAGGGCGAGCGCTGCGGCCGGCTGATCGTCGAGCGCGTCTTCGCGGGCGACACGGCGCGCAAATACATTACCCGCGCCAGCCTGAGGAACGCCGCTGCCGCCGTGTCGGCCTCCGGCGGTTCGACCAACGCCGTCATGCACCTGACCGCCATCGCCGCCGAGGCCGGTATCGAATTCGGTATCGAGGACTGTCATCAGGCCTGTGTTGACGCCCCGGTCATCTGCGACCTGAAGCCCGGTGGCCGCTTCCTGGCCTCGCACCTGTTCGCGGCCGGCGGCACGCGGCTGGTCACCCAGCGGATGGCGGCGGCGGGGAAGATCGTCAATGCCCCGACCGTCAGCGGCCGCAGCCTGTTCGCCGAGGCGTCCGAGGCCGAGGAAACTCCGGGCCAGCAGGTCGTCACGGATTTCACCGGCCCGGTCATGGATCGCGGCAGCTACGCCGTCATCTACGGCGACGTCGCCCCCGACGGCGCGGTCATCAAGCTGACCGGCCACAAGGTCGACCGGTTCGAGGGTCCGGCCTGCGTCTTCGACAGCGAGGAGGACGCTTTCCACGCGGTCCAGGACGGGTCGGTCGGCGAGGGCGACGTCATCGTCATCCGCTACGAGGGGCCCAGGGGCGGTCCGGGCATGCGCGAGATGCTGCAGGTCACAGCCGCCTTGAAGGGCCGCGGCATCCACAATGTCGCCCTGATCACCGACGGCCGCTTCTCGGGCGCCAGCTACGGCTTCGTCGCCGGCCATGTCTCGCCGGAAGCCGCCGTCGGTGGCCCCATCGCCCTGATCCGCGACGGCGACCGCATCGCCATCGACGTCACCAACCGACGGATCGACGTCGACGCCGATCTGGCCGCGCGCCGTGCTGACTTCGCGCCGCGCACGATGCGACCGGCCCACGGAGTCTTCGCCAAATATCGCGCCTCGGTGGCCTCGGCCGCCCAGGGCGCCGTGACCATTCCCGATCCCCCGCCGGTTCAGCGCCCTGCCGAAACCGCAACCCATTCCGCCCGAGAGGACGCCTGAACCATGGCCATCACCATCTACACCGACGAGGATATCCGGCCCGGCGCCATCGCCGGCCAGCGCATCGCCATCATCGGCTACGGCTCGCAGGGCCGGGCCCACGCCCAGAACCTGAAGGACTCCGGCCACGACGTGGTCGCTGGCGTCCGCCACGGCGGCAGGGGCTGGAAGAACGCCACCGCCGACGGCGTCCCGACCGCCGAGCCGGCCGAAGCCGTTCGCGATGCGGACATCATCGCCATCCTGACCCCGGACATGGTCCAGGCCGAGGTCTATCGCGACATCATCGAACCCAACGCCAAACAGGGCGCGGCCATCCTGTTCGCCCATGGCTTTTCGATCATCTACAGCCGGATCACACCGCGCGCGGACATGGACGTCATCCTGGTCGCGCCCAAGGGGCCGGGCGATCTGGTCCGTCGCGAATTCCAGCGCGGCCGGGGCGTCCCCTCGCTGTTCGCCATCGAGAAGGATGCGACCGGAAAGGCCCGCGACCGCGCCATGGGCTATGCCCGGGGCAACGGCAGCGCGACCGGCGGTCTGCTGGAAACGACCTTCCGCGAGGAAACCGAGACCGATCTGTTCGGCGAACAGGCCGTCCTGTGCGGCGGTGCCAAGGAGCTGGTCATGTCCGGGTTCAACACCCTGGTCGAGGCCGGCTACCAGCCCGAGATCGCCTATTTCGAGTGCATGCACGAGCTGAAGCTGATCGTGGACCTGTTCTACGAGGGCGGCATCACCCGGATGAATGAGTTCATCTCGGAGACGGCGAAATGGGGCTCGGTCAAGTCCGGCCCGCGCATCATCACCGATGAGACCCGCGCCCGGATGAAGACCGTCCTGGACGAGATCCAGTCGGGTCAGTTCGCCCGCGAATGGATCGCCGAGAACGAGGCCGGCAAGCCCCGCTACGACGCCTGGGTCAAGGCCGACGGCGCGCAACCCATCGAGATCACCGGGGCCCGGCTGCGCGAACGCATGGCCTGGCTGCACGCGCCCAAGTCCGAAGCCGCCTGACCATGACCGCCTCCGCCGTCCGCATGCCCGAACCCGCCGTCGCCCCGAAAAGCGGCGCCCGTCTGCTCGTCTCCACCCTGGAGCGGCTGGGGGTGGAGGTCGTGTTCGGCTATCCCGGCGGCGCGATCATGCCGGTCTATGACGCCCTGGCCGGGTCGAACCTGCGCCACATCCTGGTGCGGCACGAACAGGCCGCCGCCTTCGCCGCAGACGCTTATGCCCGGCGCAGCGGCAAGGTCGGCGTCTGCCTGGCCACTTCCGGTCCGGGGGCGACCAATCTGATCACCGGCATCGCCAATGCGATGATGGATTCCGTCCCCGTCGTCTGTATCACCGGCAATGTCGCCCAGGGCGTCATGGGCACGGACGCCTTCCAGGAGATCGACATCCTGGGCGTCACCCTGCCGATCGTGAAACATTCCATCCTGGTGCGCGATCCGGCCGACATTCCGGCCGCGGTCGAGGAGGCCTTCCACATCGCCGCCTCGGGCCGTCCCGGTCCGGTGCTGATCGACTTGCCCAAGGATGTCCAGGTCGGTCAGACGACCGAGGACTTCGGCTTCTCCTGTCCGAACACGATCGGGACCATCGACCATGACGCCATCGCCGCGGCGGCCCAGGCCATCCGCGACGCCCGACGCCCGCTGATCTATGTCGGCGGCGGCGTGAAGATCGGCCGCGCGACGGAACAGGTCCGGGCCTTCGCCGACGCCACCGGCATCCCGTCGGTCGCGACCCTGAATGCGTTGGGCACCATCCCCACGGACGCCCCGGGCTTCCAGGGCATGCTGGGCATGCACGGCACGCGCGCCGCAAACGAGGCGGTGCAGGAGACCGATCTGCTGATCGTCTTCGGGGCCCGGTTCGACGACCGCGCGACCGGCAAGCTGGCCGAGTTCGCCCCCCACGCCCGGGTCATCCATTTTGACATCGACGCCTCGGAGATCGGCAAGTTGCGCGAGGCCTGGATCCCGGTCGCCGGCGAACTGGCCCCTGGTGTCGAGGCCCTGACCGCGCATCTGGCGGGCCAGACCCTGACCATCGACCCGTGGATGATCCACTGCGCCAGCCGGGTCCAGCGCACCGCCTTCCGCTATGCCGACGCGCCGGGCGAGGGCGTCTTCGCCCCTGCCCTGTTGCGCGCCGTGTCCGAAGCCGCCGGCGACCACTTCGTCGCCGCCTGCGATGTCGGCCAGCACCAGATGTGGGCCGCCCAGCACTGCCGCTTTTCCCGGCCGGAGGCCCACATCACCTCGGGCGGCCTGGGGGCGATGGGTTTCGGCCTGCCCGCCGGCATCGGCGCCAAGCTGGCCGAACCCGACGCCACGGTCGTCGTCATCGCCGGCGACGGCGGCTTCATGATGAACGTCCAGGAGCTGGCGACCCTGCGCCGCTACCGCGTGGCGGTGAAAGTCCTCCTGCTGGACAACAGCGCGCTGGGTCTGGTGCGCCAGTGGCAGGAGCTGTTCTTTGACGGCAACTACTCGGAGATCGACCTGTCCGACAATCCGGACTTCGTCCGGGTCGCCGAGGCCTTCGGCATCGAGGCCTTCCGAATTAGTCGGCGCGAGGAGGTTCAGGCCGGGATCGCCCGCCTGCTGGCCGCCCAAGGCCCCTGCCTCGCCCACGTGATCATCGACCCCCGGGAAAACGTGTGGCCGCTGGTCCCGCCTGGAAAGAGCAACGCCGAAATGATGGAAGGCGCCTGACCATGAGCACCGAGACCCTGCACCTGAACATTGACCGCGCCGACGGCTCGCTCCAGCGCCTGATCGGTCTGGTGGAACGCCGCGGCTTCCACATCGACGGCATGACGCTGCGCGACGAGGGCCAGGGCCGCCGCGTCGAACTGGCCGTGCGCGGACGCGATGCCGCCCGCTGCCCCCACACCCTGGGCCGGCAGATCGACAGGCTGTTCGGCGTCACCCGCATCGCAGCCCCGGCCGCCGCCTTCCATCCCGAGGTAGCGGCATGACCAGGGTACAAACCGCCGTCGCCGCCGATCCGGACAAGGTCGTGGTCTTCGACACCACCCTGCGTGACGGCGAACAGGCGCCCGGCTTCTCCATGGGCCCGGACGACAAGGTCCGCATGGCCCGGGTGCTGGCCGAGTTGAAGGTCGATGTCGTCGAGGCCGGCTTCGCCGCCGCCTCGCCCGGCGACGAGGAAGGCGTACGCCGCGTGGTCGGCGAGGTCGAAGGCCCGGTCTTCTGCTCCCTGGCCCGGTCGAACGAGGCCGACATCGACGCCGCCTATCGCGCCCTGCGCGGGACGGAGGAGCGGCGCTGCCACATCTTCCTGGGCACCAGTCCGATCCACCGCTCGGCCAAGCTGAAGATGTCGAAGGCCGAGGTCTTGGCCGCGACAGAACGCGCCGTCGCCTATGCCCGCACCCGCTTCGAGGACGTCGAGTTCAGCCCCGAGGACGCCATCCGCACCGAGCCGGAGTTCCTGGCCGAGGTGTGCGAGGTCGCCGCGGCGGCCGGGGCCACCACCCTGAACATCCCCGACACCGTCGGCTATTCAACGCCCGGCGAGATCGGCGCCATCTTCGGCACCCTCATCGCCACCGTCCGTGCCCGCTTCCCGCACGTCGTCTTCTCCGCCCATTGCCACGACGACCTGGGCATGGCCGTCGCCAACTCGCTGGCCGCCGTCGAGGCCGGCGCGCGTCAGGTCGAAGGGGCCATCAACGGCATCGGCGAACGGGCCGGCAATGCCTCGATCGAGGAGATGGTCATGGCCATCCGCACCCGCTCGGACCGCTATGGCCTGCGCACCGGCGTCGACACCTCCCATCTGGTCCGCGCCAGCCGCCTGTTGAGCGAGATCACCCACACGCCGGTCGTTCGCAACAAGGCCATCGTCGGCCTGAACGCCTTCGCCCACGAGGCGGGGATCCACCAGCACGGCATGATGGCCGATCCGTCGACCTATGAGATCATGCGGCCCCAGGACGTCGGCTTCGAGGGCACCTGGTTCGTGCTGGGCAAGCACTCGGGGCGCCATGCCGTCGCCAAGCGCGCCGAGGCCCTGGGCTACCCTGTCAGCGGTCCGCACCTGGCCGCCGCCTTCGCCGGCTTCAAGGCCCGCGCCGACCAGATCGGCGAGATCAACGACCACGAACTGCTGGCGATCATCGAGGCCTCGCGCCCCGACGCCGCCCCCCGACAGGAGTACGCCTATGCGGCCGCTGGCTGAACATATCTGGATCAATGGCGCGCTGACGCCCTGGGCCGATGCGAAGATCCATGTGATGAGCCACGCGCTCCACTACGGTACCTCGGTGTTCGAGGGCATCCGCGTCTATGACACCCCGGACGGGCCGCGCGGCTTCCGCCTGACCGACCACGTGCGCCGCCTGTTCGACAGCGCCCGGATGTATCATTTCGAGTTGCCATACACCGAGGCAGAACTGGTCGAGGCCTGCAAGGCGACGGTGAGGGCCACCGGCCTGCGCAGCGCCTACATCCGGCCCATCGCCTTCCTCGGCCAGTGCGGCATGGGGGTGACGCCCTCTCCCGACCAGATGACCATCGATGTGGCGATCGCCGCCTTCCCGTGGGGCGCCTATCTGGGCGATGAGGCGCTGGAGAAGGGCGTCGACGCCTGCGTCACCTCGTGGTCGCGCATCGCCCCCAACACCGTGCCCTCGGGGGCCAAGGCCGGCGGCAACTATCTGTCGTCGTATCTGATCGGACGCGAGGCGCGGGTCGGCGGCTTTGGCGAAGGCATCGCCCTGGGCACCGACGGGCGGCTGTCGGAAGGCGCGGGCGAGAACCTGTTTCTGGCCAAGGACGGCGAGATCATCACCCCGCCGGCGGCCGCCTCCATCCTGATGGGCATCACCCGCGACAGCGTGCTGAAGCTGGCGCGCGGCCTCGGCTATGACACCCGCGAACAGATCCTGCCGCGCGAGGCCCTTTACGTCGCCGACGAGATATTCATGACCGGCACGGCGGCCGAGATCACCCCGGTTCGCTCGGTCGACGGCATCGCTACCCGCTGCGCCGGGCCGGGGCCGGTGACAAAGGCCGTCAACGCCGCCTTCCGCGGCCTGTTCGACGGGACGACGCCCGACCGCTTCGGCTGGCTGGAGCCGATCGCGGCGCCCGCTGCCGCGCCGAAGCGCGAGGTCGAACATGCCTGAGACCCTGTTCGACAAGGTCTGGAACCGGCACGTGGTCACGCCGGAGACGGTGGACACGCCGGGTGTCCTCTATATCGACCTGCACCTGGTGCACGAGGTCACCAGCCCGCAGGCCTTCAGCGAGATCGAGGCGCGCGGTCTGGCGGTGCGAAGGCCCGACCGGACCTTTGCCACCCTTGACCACTCCACCCCCACCCTGCCCCCTGGGGCCGACGGCGAGCGGCCCTATGTCACCCCGGCGGCGCGGTCCCAGGTCGAGCGGCTGGAGGCCAACTGCGCGCGGCATGGGATCCGGCTGGCCGGCTGGGACAGCGACGATCGCGGCGTGGTTCATGTCATGGGGCCCGAGCTGGGTCTGACCCGCCCGGGCATGACGGTCGTCTGCGGCGACAGCCATACGGCGACGCACGGCGCCTTCGGCGCTCTGGCCTTCGGTATCGGCACGTCGGAAGTGGGTCACGTCCTGGCGACCCAATGCCTGCTGCAGCGCAAGCCCAAGGCCATGCGGGTCACCGTCACCGGCCGGCTTCAGCCCGGCGTTTCGGGCAAGGATGTGGCCCTGGCCATCATCGCCCGTCTGGGCTTCGGCGGTGGCTCGGGCCATGTCATCGAATACGCCGGCGAGGCCATCCGGTCGCTGGACATGGAAGGGCGGATGACCGTCTGCAACATGTCGATCGAGGCCGGGGCACGGGCGGGCATGATCGCCCCCGATGCCGTGACCATCGCCTGGCTGCAGGGCCGCCGATATGTCCCGGCGGGCGAGGCCTTCGGGCGCGCGGCGTCCGACTGGCTGACCCTGAAAAGCGACCCCGGGGCGGTGTTCGATTCCGAGATCGAGATCGACGGCGCGGCGATCCGGCCGATGGCGACCTGGGGCACCACGCCCGATGCCGGCTCTCCGGTCGGCGCCCCCGTCCCGGCCCCGCGCGACGCCTCGGACGAGAAGGCCCTGGCCTATATGGGTTTCGCCCCGGGCGAGGCCACGACCGGCCATCCGGTCGACGTCGTCTTCGTCGGAAGTTGCACCAACGGCCGACTGCCGGACCTGCGCGCGGCCGCCGAGGTGCTGCGCGGCCGCAGGGTCAGCCCCGGCGTCCGCATGCTGGTGGTGCCTGGCTCGGAGGCCGTGCGTCGCGACGCCGAGGCCGAGGGCCTGGACCGGGTTTTCGTTGAAGCCGGGGCCGAATGGCGCCTGCCAGGCTGCTCCATGTGCATTGCCATGAACGGCGATGTCGTCGGTCCGGGACAGCTCGCCGTCTCGACCTCCAACCGCAATTTCGAGGGCCGCCAGGGCAAGGGGGCGCGCACCATCCTCGCCAGCCCCGCCACCGCTGCGGCCAGCGCCGTGGCCGGGGTCCTGACCGACCCGCGCGTCTATCTGAAGGAGGCCGTCGATGCCTGAACCGTTTCGCGCCCTGACGTCGAAGGCCGTGGTGCTCAGCCAGGCCAATATCGACACCGACCAGATCATCCCGGCCCGCTTCCTGACCACCACCTCGCGCGAGGGGCTGGGCGAGGCTGCCTTCTATGACTGGCGCTATGAGACTGACGGCTCGCCGAGGCCCGAGGCGGTGTTGAACCGGATCGATCCGGTCGAGCGGCGTATCCTGCTGGCGGGACCGAATTTCGCCTGCGGCTCCTCGCGCGAGCACGCGCCCTGGGCCCTGGTCGATTACGGCTTCCGCGCGGTGATCTCGACCTCGATCGCCGACATCTTCACCTCCAACGCCCTCAAGACAGGCCTGCTGCCGATCGAGGTGGACCAGGCGACCTGGGACGACCTTGCCGCCTTTGCCGACCAGCCGGTGACCATCGATCTGGAAGCCGGGGAAATCCGCCGTGGCAATGCCGCGCCCACGCCGTTCACGGTCGAGCGGTTCGCCCGCCGCTGCCTGCTGGACGGCGTCGACACCCTGGGCTGGCTGCAAGCCCGCCTGCCCGACATCGCGGCCTTCGAAGCCGCTCACGAAATGGAAACCGCCTGATGCCCGCTCCCCGCACCTATGAGATCGTCGTCCTGCCGGGCGATGGCGTCGGCCCCGAGGTCACCGCCGCTGCCCAGGCCGTGCTGACCGTGATCGGTGACTACTTCGGCCACACGTTCCGCTTCCGCGAACATCTGATCGGCGGCGCGGCCATCGATGCGACCGGCGATCCCCTGCCGCCAGAGACCGTCACCGCCTGCCTCGCCGCAGACGCCGTGCTGCTGGGCGCGGTCGGCGGGCCGAAATGGGACGGCGGCGCACGCCGGCCTGAAGAAGGTCTGCTGGGCCTGCGCAAGGCCATGGGCCTGTTCGCCAATCTGCGCCCGCTGCAGGTCTCGCCCGTGCTGGCCCACCGCTCACCGCTGAAACGCGAGATCGTCGAGGGCGTCGACCTGATCGTGTTCCGCGAACTGACCGGCGGCATCTATTTCGGCGAGAAGAGCCGCACCGCCGACCGCGCGACCGACCTGTGCGAATATACGGTGCCCGAGATCGAACGCATCGCCCGCGCCGCCTTCCGGACCGCCCAGCAGAGGCGCGGCAAGGTCACGTCGGTCGACAAGGCCAATGTGATGGAAACCAGTCGCCTGTGGCGCGAGGTCGTGACCCGCATCCACGCCGAGGAATTCCCGCGCGTCGAGCTGGAGCACGCCCTGGTCGATTCCATGGCCATGCATCTGATCCGCAAGCCGCGCGAGTACGACGTCATCCTGACCGAGAACATGTTCGGTGACATCCTGTCGGACGAAATCTCGGTGCTGGGCGGCTCCATCGGCTTGCTGCCCTCGGCCTCGCTGGGCACCGGCGGGCCGGGCCTGTTCGAACCCATCCACGGCTCGGCCCCCGACATCGCCGCTCAGGACAAGGCTAACCCCGTGGGGACCATCCTGTCGGCAGCGCTGATGCTGCGCCACAGCCTCGGTCTGGAGGACGAGGCCGGATCGGTCGAGGCCGCCGTCGCCGCTGTCCTGTCGGCCGGCGCCGTGACCCAGGATCTGGGCGGAAGCCTGGGCACACGCGCGGCGGCCAACGCCGTGATCGACGGCCTGCGCGCCATCCATTGGGCTGCGGCCCATCGTATCCAGATGCATTGGGCGTGAGCATGGCGGGTGAAACCGTGTCGTATACAGCGCACCTTGGGCAGATCGTCCCCGTTCGGCCCCCGCGTCGGCTCGCGGCGAGCAATAATCTTGCCAAATGGCTTGACGGCAGGCGTGTCGGCCCGCAGCCTGTTGTCCGCCTTTCACGTGAGCCCGGCCCGTTGAACCGTTCCGCCGCCCTCTTGCCCGTCACTTCGGCCGCCTCGCGCGGCGGTGCAGACGCGCGCGCCAGCGGCCTCGGTATGACCACCACCACGATCACCACCACCACCACGCCCACGGCGGGGACAGGTTAGCGCGCACCACACTCAGGATCGCCTCAACCCAACCCCGCCCGGACCCCCGCGCGGGGTTTTTCATGTCCGCACTCCCCCCCATCAGCCTCATCCGAAAGTTCCGACCATGCCCAGTCTCGCCCTTGTCCGACCCCAGCCCGCCGCCGTCGCGGCCCTCCCCCTGCCCGGCGCGCCTGTCGTCGTGATGAAGTTCGGCAGTTCGGTACTGGCCGGTCCGGCCGATGCGCCCGCCGTCGCCTCCGACATCTACGCCGAGGTCCGGCGCGGTTGCCGGGTCGTCGCCGTCGTCTCCGCCTTCGCCGGCGAGACCGACCGCCTGCTGGCCGAGGCGCGCGGGCTCGGCCTCGCCCACGACAATCCCCTGCTGCCGGCCTATGTCGTGCAGGGCGAGGAGCGGTCGGCGGCGCTGACGGCCCTGGCCTGCGACCGGATCGGACTGGACGCCGCGACCCTCACGGTGCGCGAGCTCGGCATCCGCGCCGAGGGGCCGTGCGAACACGCCCGGCCCGTGGCCCTCGACCGCGCGGTCCTGGCGCAGGCTCTTGCGCGTCACGAGGTGGTTGTGGTGCCCGGCTTTGGCGCGCTCGATCCTGACGGCCGGGCGGTGCTGCTGGGCCGGGGCGGGTCGGACCTCACCGCCCTGTTCCTCGCCGCCGAGCTCGGCCTCGACCACGTTCAGCTGGTGAAGGACGTCGACGGCCTCTACGACCGCGACCCCAACGCCGACCCCGACGCCCGCCGCTACGATCAGGCCAGCTGGGCCGAGGCCAAGGCCCGGGGCGGCGGTCTGGTTCAGCCGGACGCCCTCGATCTGGCGGAAGCGCGGGGGCTGTGCGTCGAGGTCCGCAATCATGCCGACGGCCACCGCACGGCGATCGGGGCCGAGGGCGCGCCGCCGCGCCGCGTCCCGCCGCGTCGTCGGTTGAAGGTCGCCGTCGCGGGATGCGGCGTTGTCGGCGGCGGGGCCCTGTCGCGCCTGCTGGTCGACGCCCGCGTCGAGGTGGTCGGCGTGCTGGTCCGCGATCCGGCCAAGCCCCGCGACATCCCCGGCTTTCCGGCCGAGGCCCTCGCGCCCCTGCTGGTCGACGATGCCGACGCCCTGCTGGATCGCGGCCCGGACATCCTGCTGGAGGCCCTGTCGGAGGCCGACGCCGGTCACGCCGTGATCCGCGCCGCCCTGCAGCGCGGCGTCGATGTCGCCAGCGCCAACAAACAGGCCGTCAGCCGCGACCCCGCCGGCCTGCTGACGCTCGCCGAGGCGCATGAGGCCAAGCTGCTGTGGTCGGCCTCGATCGGCGGCGGCGCGCCCATGGTCGAGACCCTGCGCGCCGCCCGTGCTGGCGGTCCGGTGGCGGCCTTTGAGGCGGTGCTGAACGGCACGGTCAACTTCATGCTCGAGCGTCTGGGCGATGGCGCCTCCTTCGACCAGGCCCTGGCCGATGCGCGCGCCGCCGGCTTCGCCGAGGAGGATCCGTCCTCCGACCTAGAGGGCCTCGATGCCGCCGCCAAGGTGCGTCTGCTGGCGTTCGAGGCGTTCGGCCAGATGCCGGATGAGGTCGATATCCCGCGCGACGTCCTGTCGGCGGACGCCCCGCCGCCGCCCGGCGCCCGCCAGCTGTGTCGATGCCGTCTGGACAATGGCCGGGTGGTCGCCGAGGTTCGGCTGGTCGCCGGCGCGCTGGATCCCCTGTTCGCCGCGCTGAACGGGGAGCGGAACGCCTTGAAGGTCATCGGCGCGGACGGATCCGAGGGGCGTTGCCGGGGGCGCGGCGCCGGCCGCTGGCCCACGGCCGAAAGCCTGCTGGCCGATCTTGGCGAGCTCGCCGCCCGCCGCTTCGCGCTGCAGGACGCCTGACATGGCGGTGTTCACCCCCGTGGAAGAGGCCGAGGCCGAACCCTTCATTCGTCGCTTCGGGCTCGGGCCGCTGCGCGCCCTGACGCCCATCGCCGAAGGGGTGGAGAACACCAACTACCGTCTGGACACCGATCAGGGGCGCTTCGTCCTGACCCTGTTCGAGGGCCGGACCGACGAGAGCGCCCTGCCCTTCTGCCTCGGCCTGACCCGGCACGCGGCCGAGCGCGGCCTGCCCTGCGCCCGCGCCCTGGTTGACGGCGAAGGCCAGTCGATCGGCCGGCTGAACGGGCGGCCCGCGGCCATTCTCAACTGGCTGCCGGGGGTCGCCAGGGCCGAGCTGTCGCTCGCCGATCAGGCGGCGGGCGGCGCCCTGCTGGCCCGCCTGCATCTGGCGGCGGCCGACTATCCGGCGGTGCGGACCAATCCCGTGGGGCCCGCCGCCCGCCGGGCGCTGTTCGAGCGGTGCAGCTCGCGCGCTGCAGGCGCCGACCGGCGGATCCTCGAGCGGCTGGCACCGTGGGTCGCCGAGGACGCGCCGAACTCCGCCGCCGGCCTGCCGCAAGGGCCCATCCATGCCGATTATTTCCCGGACAATCTGCTGTTCGAGTCCGGAGCGCCCAGCGGTCTGATCGACTTCTATTTCGCCTGCGTCGACGCCTTCGCCTACGACCTCGCCATCGCCCTGTCGGCCTGGGGATTCGACGCCGGGGGCGCGCCGATGCCTGCCGCCCTGACCGCCTTCCAGGCGGGCTATGAATCCGTCCGGCCGCTGAGCCCCGCCGAGCGCGCCGCCCTTCCGGATCTGGGTGCGGTCGCCGCTGTGCGTTTCACCCTGACCCGTCTGCACGACCGGCTGTTCCACGATCCGGCGGCCCTGGTCACGCCCAAGGATCCGGCCCCCTTCCTGCGCCGTCTCGACTGGTGGACCGGCGCGGCGCTGGCCGCCTGATCAGCGCGACCCGATCGCGGCCAGCACGGCCTCCAGCGTCGGCTCCACCGTCTCGAACCGCTCCGTCCGGCCCTCAAGCCCCTCCAACTGCGGTGGGCGCTTGGGCGCGAAGCCGAGGGCCGCCTCGACGGCTTCCGGGAATTTGGCGGGATGGGCGGTCGACAGGGCGACCACGGGGCCGACCGACCGGTCAAGCCGTCGCGCAGCGTGGAGCGCCACGGCGGTGTGCGGACAGATCACCCGCCCGTTGTCGGCCCAGGTGCGGGCGATTTCATGCGCCGTGTCCGCCTCGCTGACCGAAACCGCCGACACCTCGCGCCGCAGCGCCGCCAGCAGCTCGCCGGGCAGGCTCATACGGCCGTCGCGGGCGAAGTCCCCGAACAGACCGCGAGTCAGATCGGCGTCGCGGCCGGAGGCCTCGAACACCAGCCGCTCGAAATTCGAGGGGGCCTGGACGTCCATGCTGACGCTGGCGGTCGGGCTGGCCGTCGTTCGCTCATAGACGCCCGTGTCCAGCGCGCGCGCGAGGGCGTCGTTGCGGTTCGTCGCCGCGATCAGTCCGGCCATCGGCAACCCCATCCGCCGCGCGCCCCAACCGGCGAAGGCGTCGCCGAAATTGCCCGTCGGCACGACATAGGTCGCCTTGCCCGCTTCGGAGCCAAGCGCGCCTGCGGCACTGACGTAGTAGGGAATCTGTCCGGCCAACCGGCCCCAGTTGATCGAATTCACCGAACTCACCCGCCTGTCGGCCGACAGACCGGGGTCCGCCAACAGCCCCTTCACCAGCCGCTGGCAGTCGTCGAAGTCGCCGCGCACCGCCAGGTTCAGCACATTGGCGGCGCCGGTCGTGGTCATCTGCAGCCGCTGCACCGGCGACACCCGCCCCAGCGGATGCAGCACCACCAGATCGATCCTGTCCACATCGCCGAAAGCCCGCACGGCGGCGGCACCGGTGTCGCCGCTGGTCGCGGTCACCAGCAGCAGCCGTTCACCCCGGCCGGCCATCGCTGCTTCAGCCAGCACGGCCACCATCTGCATGGCGTAATCCTTGAACGCCGCCGTGGGCCCGTGAAACAGCTCGAGCACGAACAGGCCCGGTTCCAGCTCCACCAGCGGCGTGGCCTCCGGACCGGGAAACCGGTCGGTCGGCCGCGCGCTCGCCCGCGCCACGGCGTCCGCCTCCAGGGCGTCGCCGACGAAGGCGGTCAGTATGGCGTTCGCCCGGGCGGCCGCGTTCGCGGATTGCCCGGACGCGCCGTGCAGGTCGGGCCAGGATGCCGGGACGTACAGGCCGCCATCGGGGGCCATGCCCGCCAGCAACGCCCCGACGAAATCCACGGCCGGCGCCGCGCCCCGGGTGCTGATGTAGGCGGGGAAAGGCGAGGCAGTCATCAATGGTCCCTGCGGCCGCGCGCCGCTATCGGCATTTGACCGCCTTCGCCGGAGCGATGCAACCGGCAGCGGCCGGACTTCAGCGTCCCCGCAATCGGTCGAGCTGCCGACGCGTTCCGGCGTGATCGCTCATCCGCCGGGATCAGCGCGCTGGCCGGATGTAGCGAAGATGACGAACCGGGCCACGACAAAGGCAACCAGCACGCCCAGGCTCAACAGGACTGTCGGGACCAGCCCGTGGCTCTGCCCGCACGCGAACGGCTCACCGAAGGTCGTGACCAGGGGCCCAAAGCCATAGAGCCCGAAGAAGACGTAGGCTGCCGGAGCGATGTAGCGCATGCGCCAGGCCACCGGGTCCAATGCGCGGTCAATCCTGTTCCGGCTTGTGCGAAAGGCGTTGGCCAGAATGACCAGCCCACCCAACCAGAGAAGGGTGAGGATCAGATGGTGCGCCGCCCGACCTGTTCCCGGATCACCGGCACAAGCCGTGGCGAAATGTGCGTTTTCAAACGGCCAAACGGGCGCAAGCGCGCCAACGAGCCAGCCAAGGCCTGCGTGGCCGGCGAAGACGGGCGCCAACGCCAGAACGAAGGCGATCAAGAGTCCGACCAGATAACGCTGCACTACACGCCTGCCATACCGAGGTTATTATCGCCCTTCACGCCGCCTGCGAGCCCGACGGCAGGCCCGGGCGATCCGGCAGGCTGACCTTGCCCAGGGCGTCGAACAACGACTGGGGGTTCATCGGCTTGGGCAGGTGCAGATCGGCACCTGCGGCCAGACTGGCCTCGACGTGCTCCGGGAGGCTGTTGGCTGTCAGCATGATGACGGGCGTGCGCGGCAGGTCTTTCTCGGCTTCCAGCGCCCGGATGGCCCGGGTGGCCGATGCGCCGTCCATGACCGGCATCATCATATCCATCAGGATGACGTCGAACGGCCCGGACGCATAGGCCGCCACCGCCTGCTCTCCATCCTCGGCGCAGTGCACCTCGGCGCCGATGGTCTGCAGGATCAACTGGGCGACCCGGCGGTTGGTCGGATTGTCGTCAACCACCAGCACACGGCCCAGGCCGATTGTGTCCTCAACGGTCAGCTCGGCCTCGGCACTCGTCCCATCGACCTCGTCCAGCGTCAGGGTGAACCAGAAGGTCGAGCCCTCGCCCGCGACGCTGTGACAGTCCAGCGTCCCGCCCATGGCGGCGACCAGTTCGCTGCAGATCGCGAGGCCCAGGCCTGATCCGCCGAAGCGGCGCGTGATCGTGCCATCGGCCTGCTGGAACCGGCCAAAAATGGACGTGCGCTGCTCGGGATCAAAGCCGATACCGGTGTCGGTGACCTCAAACCGGTAGCTGTCGCCCTCCCTGCCCAGACGAAGCGTCACCGCACCGGCTTCGGTGAACTTCACCGCATTGGCCACCAGATTGGTCAGTACCTGTTTGAGCCGTAGGCCGTCGCCGAGCACATGGGCCGGCAGGTTCGGGCTCAACACCCGGCGCACGACCACGCCCTTCTCCTCAGCGACCAGACCGGCGACGGCGGTTACGTCGTCGGTCATGTCGGCCAGCGATAGCGGCGCCTCGTTCAGCACCACTTCGCCGGCCTCGATGCGGGCCAGATCAAGAATGTCGCCGATCAGCCGCCGCAGCTGATCTGAGGACGTCCTGATGATCGCTGTCAGCTCCTGCTGATAGATTGACTGCTGCGTCTGCGACAGCAGGTCCACGACCCCGATGACGCCATTCAGGGGCGTACGAAGCTCGTGGCCCATATTGGTCAGGAAGGTCGTCTTGGCCTCATTGGCCGCCTCTGCCTCCGTCCGCGCCAGACGCAGCGCCGCGGCCTGGGCGGTGCGCTCCGAAATGTCGCGGATGTTGGCGTGGATATGCGGAATGCCATTCGCATGGGCGATCGACATCCACAGCTCGATATCGACCCGGCTGCCGTCCTTGCGACAGGCCGGCAGCTCGATCCGGCGTCCGACGCGGGCCCCGCCTCTCAGGCGCCACTGCTCCAGACCTCGGTTGTGGGCGCCCTTCATCTCCTGAGGAATGATGATGTTGACGTTGCTGCCGATGGCCTCATCCGGCGAGAAGCCAAACAGCGCGCTGGCGCTGTCAGACCATGTGGTGATCACCCCATGATCATTGCATTCGATCAGGGCGTCGGCCGATGCCAGCAGGGCGCTCTGCATGGCCTGCTCGCGGTGTCGTGCGGCCAGATCCTCGGCCACGATGGCGGCGAGGCGCGTCAGCGCCCTGGCCAGGACCGGATCATACGGCCGGGGGGCCGGATCGAACACGCAGACGGTGCCGACGGCGTGGCCATTCACCAGCACCGGCGCCCCGGCATAGAAGCGGACGCGGTCCTCGCCTGTAGCCGAGGCGTGCTGGCTGACCCTGAAGTCCTCGCGCGCGTCGGCAATCCACGTCGTCTCGCGCGGACTGGCGATGACATGGGTACAGAACGACGACCAGCGGCAGTTGCTGGTCCCCGAATAGTTGGCTGTACCCGAAAACCAGACCCGCTCATCTTCGACCAGTGTCACCAGGGCCCAGCGGCTTGCCGCCATATCCCGTGCCAGCCCGGCGATCTCGTCGTGCTGAGGCGCGCGCGTCTGGTCCAGCAGGCCGAAGGAACGAACCATATCGACCCGGCGGGTCTCGTCAGCGGACTTCGGCAACGTAATCATGTCGGCCCCTCAGTGGTGACCGACGATGCTCTGGCAAATGCCGAACGGCCCCTCAGGGGGTCAGGAGACCTGCGTCGCAGATCCGTTGCGCAGGCATCCTGTGCCTCGCCCCGGGATCATCGAAAGCAGCGGCTTGGGTCCCGGACACCATGAACGCTTACGCACACCAGACCGATCTCGGTCTATGCATCCCTAGGTCACTCAACTTAACATTTGATGTAGGTTCCAGTTTAGCGCGAACGTCGGGCTCACCCTGTTCCGTCGTGTCCTGGGCGCTGCGCGACAGCTTTCTTCCCGACCAGGCTGCGACCTGTGGCAGACTCCGCCCTCGACGATCGGGAGGAGCCTTCATGACCAGACAACCGGCATCGCGCTTCCGTTTAGACCGTCTGAAATTCAGTCGTCCAATTCAGACGGTCCAGACGGCAGGGGCTGGCGTCACGGCGGGAGTCGAAATCGGAGGCGTCAGCCGCCGGATCCCTCTGAACCCCTCTCGCTGCAGGGTTTTGGGGGTCTATGGAGAAGGACAGGCCTGGCTTTGGTCCCGGACTCACCCCCTCCCCCTTTCAGACCATTCAGACGGTTCAGACGGTTCAGACGGTTCAGACGGTTCAGACGGTTCAGACGGTTCAGACGGTTCAGACGGTTCAGACGGTTATTTCCCGCTCACACCCGACGCGGGCGGCAACCGCCCGGCGCCGGGTCCATTGAGCCTCGCATGAGCCAGACAGATATCCTCCGCCTCAGGGTCATCGACCTGGAGACCGCCGGCAGCAGCGCGTCCGATGTGTGCGAGGTCGGCTGGCAGGATGTGGAGCGGCAGGCAGACGGCACATGGCAGGTCTCGGACGTGTCCCGCGGGGCCCGGTTTGTGGATCCGGGGCGACCGATTTCGCCCGGCACCATGGCGATCCACCATATCCTCGACGAATGGGTCGTCGGTGCCGGCTACTGGCGCGATGTGGCGCCCGGGGTTCTGAGGCCTGACGGCGGCGTGCGGGCCCTGGCCGCCCACCGGGCCAGCTTCGAGCAGCGGTTCTGCACCCCCGACTTGACCGGTTCGGCGGACTGGATCTGCACCTGGAAATGCGCCCTGCGCCTGTGGCCCGACCTGCCCCGGTTTTCCAACCAGATGTTGCGCTACCTGCGCCGGCCCGAGGGGCTGGATCACGAGTTGGGCTTGCCGGCGCACCGGGCCCTGCCCGACGCCTACGTCACCGCCCACCACCTGCGCGACATGCTGAACACCGTGTCGCTGGATCAGCTGCTGGCCTGGAGCCGGGAGCCCGGCCTGCTGCCGCGGGTGCCCACGGGGGCGCACCGGGGCAAGTCGTGGTCTGCGCTCGGCGATGCCGCGCTGGAGGCCCTCGCCCGCGACCGCGACATCGACATCCGCTTCAGTGCCGAAACGGAGGTCCGGCGGCGCACCGGACAGGCCGGGACCGACGGCCCCGGACCTGCCCAGCGCACCCTTCTGTGAGATCAGACTGTGAGATCAGAATTTGCGGCCCACGCCGATGGACAGGACCCACGGGTCCAGATCGACGTCGCTGGTCAGGGCGCCGCCATTGATCTCGGCGTCGGTGTTGAACCAGACCTTCTTCACATCGACGTTCAGGCTCCACGGGCCGGTCAGGCCGACATCGGCACCCGCCTGCAGGGCCAGCCCAAGGCCGTCGTCCAGGTCGACGGTGAAGCCGTTCTGGTCGTCGCCGGAGTAGAAAAGCATGGCGTTGACGCCCGCGCCGACATAGGGGCTGAAGCGGCCCTCGGTGATCGGACGGTATTGCACGGTGACGACCGGCGGCAGAACCCAGGTCTCATGGACCACCACATCGGTGGCGCCGCCCTGGGCGCGGATTTCGTGCTGGGTGGTGCCCAGAATGGCCTCGACCGCGAAATGATCGGTCAGGAAATAGGTGAAGCCCAGCGTCGGCATCAGGTCGTCGGACACATCGACCCGAAGGCCCGTATCGGCGCCGGCCGCCGTCAGAATTTTGTCCTCGGTCGTGGGCGCCACCTGGGTCAGGCGTCCGGTTACGATCCAGTCGCCGGCGCGCGGCGGGCTCCACGGCTCGGCGGTCTGGGCCTGCGCGGCCCCGGCGGCCCCGGCCACCACGGCAAGGGTGAGAAGGGCGGTTCTGATGGTCATCTGAGACATCCCCGGCGGTGGGATTTCGCACCATGCGGCCCAGCGCCGGAACGATGCGTGCGCCGCATGAGCCGTGCGCGCCTTGATCTGCGTCAAACGGCGAAAATGTCGCATGAAGACGCCGGAGCCGGGCGCCGCGGGGGCGACCTGCGGGTCCGGTTTTCAGCCTTTTTATCCAAGGCCTTGCTTTCGCCCCGGTTCCAAAGCATAAGGGGCGGGTCAACATCTCTGCGCAACGCCCTTTTTCTACTTTGCGACGCATTGAGATAAGCCGTTACCTCAGACACGACGGACCCAGGGAGTGTTTCCTTGGGCCAACGCTAACGGAGGTCACATCATGGCTACCGGCACTGTTAAATGGTTCAACACCACCAAGGGCTTCGGCTTCATTCAACCCAACGACGGCGGCACGGACGTGTTCGTGCACATCTCGGCCGTCGAGCGTGCGGGCCTCGGCTCGCTGAATGAAGGCCAAACGGTCTCGTACGAGCTGGAGCGCGATCAGCGCAGCGGCAAGACGTCGGCCGGACAACTGCAAGTCCAGGCCTAAACCTCGGTTCAAACCGGTGTTTGGAAAGCCCGCCCCTCTCCGGAGGTGGCGGGCTTTCTGCTGTCTAGAGGGCGCGAACCCTGAGGCGGGCACCCTGGATGGCCTCGACCACCACGCGCGAGCCGATGGCGGGCGCGGCATCGCCCTCCAGCTCGGCGGCCCACTCCGAGCCCGAGATGAACACCCGTCCCCGCCCGTCGAGGAAGGGCGTGATGACCTGGGCCTGCTGACCGATCAGCCGCGAATCCCGGTCGTTGATGTCGGGCATGTCCGCCGGATTCATCCGCTTGATCAGCCGGTTCGACAGCAGGGTCAGCACCGCCGTCAACAGGCCGAAGGCGATGATCTCGACGGCAAAGCCATAGCGCAGGCCGATGGCGGTCAGCACCGCCACGATCCCCGCCGAGACCGCCGGCCACAGCAGCCATTCGGTCGACAGGGCCGACTCCACGGCCAGCAGCAGGAGGCCGAGGCCCAGCCAGATCCACCAGGGCTGGGAGGCGTGAAGCGAAATGAGCGCGTCCATGTGCGTCTGTCCTGCCGTCAGGTGCGGGGCACCGATCCACCCCCGGCGGGGCGGGTCGGCGGGGTGCGCGTCGCGGCGGTGCGCTGCGGTTGCGGCGCGGTCGGCGGCGTGCGCGTCTGTTGCTCGCGGGCCAGGCCGACCAGTTCACCGACCCCGGCAAGGGTCCCGACCAGGCCGGACATCTCGGCGGGCACGATGACGGTCCGCTGCTGCGGGCTGCGCGCCAGTTCGGCGAAGGCCTCCACATACTTCTGGGCGATGAAGTAGTTGATGGCGTTGACATCACCGGCGGCAATGGCCTGCGACACCATGGCGGTGGCCTTGGCCTCCGCCTCGGCCTCGCGCTCGCGGGCCTCGGCGTCGCGGAAGGCGGCCTCGCGGCGGCCCTCGGCCTCGAGGATGGCGGATTGCTTGGCCCCCTCGGCGCGGGCGATGGCGGCCTGCTTCTCGCCGTCCGCCTCGGTGATCACGGCACGACGCTCGCGTTCGGCCTTCATCTGGCGCGCCATGGCATTGGTGATGTCGACGGGAGGGGTCAGGTCCTTGATCTCGATCCGGTTGACCTTGACGCCCCACGGCTCGGTGGCTGCGTCGATCACGGTCAGCAGGCGCGAGTTGATGCTGTCGCGCTGGAACAGCACCTCATCCAGCTCCATCGAACCGATCACGGTCCGGAGATTGGTCGAGCACAACTGGGTGATGGCATAGGGCAGGTCCTCAACCCGATAGGCCGCAGCCGACGCGCTCATCACTTGGATGAAGACGATGGCGTCGACCTTCACCATGGCATTGTCCTTGGTGATGACCTCCTGCTGGGGGACGTCCAGGACCTGTTCCATCATGTTCATGCGGCGCCCGATGCGCTCGACGAACGGGGTCAGCAAGCTGATGCCCGGCGACAGGGTCTTGGTGTATTTGCCGAACCGCTCGACCGTGAACTCACGGCCCTGCGGCACGATCTTGACCACGCTGAAGAGCAGGATCACCGCAAAGACGACGACCACGATCCCAAAGATGTCCAGAATTTGCATCAGCCACGCGTCTCCCTGTGTTTGCGACAGGCTAGGCCGTAAACCGCCGGCCCGCCACTGAAACCGGACACGGGTGCATCACTCTGCCGCGAGCCGGGCCGCCGCCAGTTGGATCACGCGGACGGTCTCGGCCCAGGCGACATGGCGCTCTATCCCCTCCAGCGGCCAGAACCGGGCGTCTGCGGCGTCGTCGCCAGCGACCGGCTCGCCCGATCGCCAGCGGGCGACAAAGTCGACCAGCACATAGTGGCGGCCGCTCTCGGGGAAGATGCCGTCGACCACATCGACCAGCGGACCCAGCTCGGCCGTGACCCCGGTCTCCTCTGACAGTTCACGCAAGGCGGCGTCGCGCAGCGTTTCTCCGGGCTCGACCCGTCCCCCCGGCAGGCTCCATTCGCCCAGCCGCGGGGGCTGGCCCCGCCGAATCAGCAGCACCTGATCGCCCCGCAGGCAGATCACGCCAACAGCCGCCACCGGCGCGCTCATGGGAGGACAGTCGGTCGACGGCAGATCAGTCATCCGCCCTTTTCCCCGGCCGCGGCATCTGAGACAAGCGGATATGGCTGCTCCCTCCCCCACGGCGATCTCAGAGCTCAAGCAGGCCCTCGGCCCGAAGGGATGGAGCGAGGATGCCGATACCCTCGCGCCCTATCTGCGGGAATGGCGGGATCGCTGGCAGGGTCATACCCCTCTGCTGCTGCAGCCGGGCTCGACGACCGAGGTCGCCGCCGCCGTTGCCATCTGTGCGCGGCACGGCGTGGCGATCACCCCCCAGGGCGGCAATACGGGTCTGGTCGGCGGCCAGATCCCGATGGGCGAGATCCTGCTGACCACCCGCCGCCTGCGCGCCATCCGCGACGTCAGCCCGCTGGATGACGCCCTGACGGTCGAGGCGGGGGTCACCCTGTATGAAGCCCAGCAGGCTGCGCTGGCCGCTGACCGACGCTTTCCGCTGAGCCTCGCATCGGAAGGGACGGCGACCATCGGCGGGGTCCTGTCGACCAATGCCGGGGGCACATCGGTGCTGCGTTACGGCGTGGCGCGCGATCTGGTGCTGGGGATCGAGGCGGTGATGGCCGACGGTCGGGTATTCAATGGCCTGAAGCGACTGCGCAAGGACAACACCGGCTATGACCTCAAACAGCTTCTGATCGGCGCCGAGGGCACGCTGGGAATCATTACCGCCGCAACCCTGAAGCTGTCGCCGGTGCTGCGCGGCCGGGCCACCGCCATGGTCGGGCTGGAGAGCCCGCAACAGGCTGTTGCCCTGCTGGCCCGCGCCAAGGCCGAATCGGGCGGCGGCGTCGAGGCGTTCGAGCTGATGAAGCGGCTGGGCACGGAGCTGGTACTGAAATGGATCCCGGACACGCGTGAGCCGCTGGAGAGCACCCCGCCATGGTCGGTGCTGATCGAGCTGGGCTCGGGCGATGCCAATACAGCGTCTGCGGCGCTGGAGCGCCTGCTGGCAGAGGCCTTTGAGGACGGTCTCATCCAGGACGCTGCCATTGCCGCGAACCAGAGCCAGGCCGCGGCCTTCTGGCGGCTGCGCGAGGAACAGTCGGCGGGTCTGAAGCCCGAGGGCGGCGGCTGGAAGCACGACGTCTCCGTGCCCGTCTCGCAGATTGCCGACTTCATCGAAGAGGCCTCGGCAGCGGTCGAGGCGTTCGAGCCGGGCGCCCGGATCAGCGTGTTCGGCCACGTCGGCGACGGCAACCTCCATTATGACGTCCTGTGTCCCGAAGGCGCCGACCTGAAGGCGTTTCTGGGCCGCTGGGAAGCCGGGTCGCGGATCGTCCACGACATTGTCGCCCGCTATGACGGCTCCATCTCGGCCGAACACGGCCTGGGGCGGCTCAAGACCGACGAGGCCCGTCGCTACAAGTCGGAGGTCGAACTCGACGCCATGCGCGCCGTGCGGAAGGCGCTGGACCCGCTCGGTATCCTCAACCCCGGTGTCCTGTTCTGACGTCCTGCGACGGACTGCCGCCAGTTTCATTCCCGGGCGAACCTGACTAAGTCAGCCCCCGTCAAAGGGAGACCCGATGTGCTGATGATCCTGTCTCCGGCCAAGCGGCTGGACTTCTCAGACCCCGCAACCGAGGTGCCCGCGACGGCGCACCGGATGACAGAGGACGTCCGCAGCCTGTCGGTCACGGCCCGGCGCCAGACCCAGGCCGACCTGCGGCGACTGATGGGCATCTCCGCTGACCTGGCAAAACTCAATCAGGCCCGGTTCAAGGCCTTTGATCCCGACAGTAAAGAAGGGCTGCAAGCTACCTTCGCCTTTGCCGGCGACGTCTATCAGGGACTGGACGCCCGCAGCCTCCCGGCCGACGATCTGGGCTGGGCCCAGGACCATTTGCGAATCCTCTCGGGTCTGTATGGCCTGCTGAGGCCGCTGGACCGCATCCAGCCCTACCGGCTGGAGATGGGCACCCGACTGAAGACGCGGCGCGGCTCCAGCCTTTACGACTTCTGGGGCGACCGCATCTCGAAGGCCCTGAATGCCGATGCCGAGGGTCATGCCGATCCGACCCTCGTCAATCTGGCCAGCCAGGAGTATTTCGGCGCCGTGGACGCCAAGGCGCTGAAGCTGCCGGTGGTCAATATCCACTTCCGCGAGGAGAAGGACGGCGAAAGCCGGATCATCTCCTTCTTCGCCAAGAAGGCGCGCGGCAGCATGGCGCGCTATGCCATCGAGAATCGCATCGACCGGGCCGAGGATCTGAAGGCCTTTGACCGCGACGGCTATGGCTTTCAGGCCAGCCCGTCGACCGAGAACGACTGGATATTCACCCGAACAGGAAATTCCTGACATCGCCGCGTGGCGCACCGCAGCATCACCCGCTATAGATCACGCCACGTTTCACTCACGAATAGGCATTCGATGTTCCAGTGGCCCAAGCGCGGTGACAAGGCAGAGTCCGAACAGGCCCGCCCGCGCGACATGAACGACCTGCGCGGCCAGGTCGCGGTGATCACGGGATCGACCTCCGGGATTGGTCTGGCCCTGGCCCGGGCCGTGGCTGCACGCGGCGGTGATGTGGTGCTGAACGGACTGGGTGACCCGTCCGAGATCGAGCGCAATCGCGCCGAGATGGAAGCCGCCTGTGGCGTGCGCGTCCGCTATCACGCCGCCGACATGCGCCATGGCGAAGAGGTCGCCGACATGGTGGCCTACGCCAAGCATGAGCTGGGCCGGTTGGACATTCTGGTCAACAATGCCGGGGTCCAGCACGTCGAGGCCATCGAGAAGTTTCCCGCCGACAAGTGGGAACAGATCATCGCCATCAACCTGTCGTCGGCCTTCTATGCCACGCGGGCGGCGGTACCGATCATGAAGGCCCAGGGCCGTGGCCGGATCATCAATGTCGCCTCGGCCCACGGCCTGGTCGCCAGCCCTTTCAAGTCCGCCTATGTCGCCGCCAAGCACGGCGTGATCGGCCTCACCAAGACCGTCGGGTTGGAACTGGCGCGCGAGGGGATCACCTGCAACGCCATCTGCCCCGGCTTTGTCGAAACGCCGATCGTCGACAAGCAGATCGCCGACCAGGCCCGCACCCACGGCATTTCAAAGGACCGTGTGCTCGAGGAAGTGATCCTCAAGTCCCAGCCGACCAAGCGGTTTGTGACGACCGATGAGCTGGTCGGCATCTTCCTGTATCTGGTCTCCGACCTTGGAGCGTCCGCCAACGGGACTGCCTTCTCGATCGACGGTGGCTGGACGGCGCAATAGGCCTCATGGCCCGCACACCCCCTCCCCCGCCGGTCTGTCTGGCCCTGCAGGGCGGAGGCTCTCATGGGGCCTTTCAGTGGGGTGTGCTGGACAGATTGCTGGAGGCTGAGGCGCTGGATTTCCGCGCCGTCACCTGTGCATCGGCCGGAGCCATGAATGCGGCGGCCCTGATTTCCGGACTCGAGGCCGGCGGCTTCGACGGTGCCCGCAAGGCGCTGGAAAAGCTGTGGCGCGAGATCAATCTGTCCGGTGGTCGGAATATCTTTGGCGACAGTTCGATCTGGAGCGCGACCTTCAGCCCGGCCTGGATGAAGGACACGCCGCTGTGGCGCTCGGCGGAAAGCTTGGCGATGACCATGTCGCCCTATCAATTCAATCCCTTCAATCTGAATCCTCTGCGCCGGGTTCTGGACACGGTCGTGGATTTCGAAGCCGTGCAGCGCTCGGATATCCGGATGTTCGTGGCCACCACGGCCGTGCGCAAGGGCCGCGTGCGCCTGTTCGAGAATGCGGAACTGACCCAGGACGTGCTGCTGGCGTCGGGCTGTCTGCCGCACCTGTTCCAGGCGGTCGAAATTGACGGGGAGCCCTATTGGGACGGGGGCTATCTGGCCAATCCGCCCCTCTGGCCGCTGTTCTATGCCTCGACCCCCGACGATATCCTGCTGCTGCCGCTCAACCCGTTCCAGCGCGACGAAACGCCCCGCGACGCCGATGTGATCATGGATCGCCTGAACGAGATCGTCTTCAACGCCCCGCTGGTGGCCGAACTGCGGGCGGTGGCCTTCGTCCAGGACCTGATCGAGGCCGGGCGGCTGAACCAGAAGGGCGACGACGGCTATCGCAAGCTGCGCCTGCATGCCATCGAGGCCGACACCCACCTGTCGGACCTGCCCCTGCGCTCCAAGTTCGACACGGAATGGACCTTCCTCAACCGCCTCAAGGACAAGGGTCGGGAGGCGGCTGATCTCTGGCTATCCGACTGTCTGGCCCACGTCGGCAACACGCCCAGCATCGATCTGAAGGCCCGCTTCCTCTAGCCGACAAACCCGGCCGCCCGGCGCAGGCGGTCGTTGATGGCCTCACCCAGCCCCGTGTCGGGGATCGGCGCCACGGCGATGCCGGACGGACGCTCGCGGTCGGCCTCGCGCAGCAGGCGGAACAGGCGCGTCGCGGCCTCGGTCAGGTCTCCCGTGGGACTCAGGCTCCAGCGCGGGTCCCCGATCCCGGGGCCAAAGCCCAGCAGGATCTCGCCCGGACCGGCATCTTTGGCCGCGATCCGGACGGGTGCGTCGGGCGCATAGTGCAGGGTCAGGCGGCCCGGCGACCGGTGCCCCTCGCCCGCGTCGGCCTCCAGCGTCCCAATCACGACCTCGATCTCAGCGCGCGTGACACTGCCGGGGCGTAGCAGGCGCGGACGATCCCCCAGCAGGGAGACGACGGTACTCTCCAGCCCGACTTCACAGTCCCCACCGTCCAGCGCCACCGCAGCAGACGGTCCGGTCTCCTCCACGGCATCGGCAAAGGTCGTGGGGCTGGGGCGGCCCGAACGGTTGGCCGACGGGGCCACGACAGGGCCGCCAAACGCGCCGATGACCGCACGGGCCAACGGGTGTCCGGGCAGCCGCACCGCCACACTGTCCAGCCCCGCCCGTGCGAGGTCACAGACCGGACTGTCTGGCAGGGCCTGCAGCACCAGCGTCAGCGGCCCGGGCCAGAAGCGGGCGGCGAGGGCCTCGGCCATCGTGGTCATGACGCCCACGCGCGCGGCCGCCTCGATGCTGTCGACATGGGCGATCAGGGGGTTGAAGCGCGGACGACCCTTGGCGGCAAAGATCCGGGCCACGGCCTCGGCATTGCCGGCGTCGGCGGCCAGCCCGTAGACCGTCTCGGTCGGCAACAGCACCAGCTCGCCGCGCGACAGGGCCGCAGCGGCATCCGCGACCGGATCACTCACGGTCGGCGGGGAATGAAGGGCAGCATCCGGTGCAGCACATTGTCACGGTCGACGAAGTGGTGCTTCAGCGCCCCGAGGATATGCAGGGCCAGCAGGACGTAAAGCAGCTTGGCGCCCATTTCGTGGGCATCCATGAACTGTCCCGCGACCTCGCGCCCGCCGGAGATCGGCAGCAGCGGCCAGTTGAACAGGCCGAACCATTCGATGTCGCGACCGGCGGCCGAGGATGCGGCCCATCCGCCCAGCGGCATGCCGATCAGCACCAGATAGAACAGCACATGCGTGCCGCGGGCCAGCAGGGCCTGCCATTTCGGCATTTCCGCCGGCAGGGGAATGGCCGGATTGGCGATCCGCCAGCCCAACCTCACCAGCGTCAGCACCAGAATCGACAGCCCCACCGACTTGTGAAGCATGACGAAGGACCGGCTGAGATCGCCCTCGGTCGCATCGTGCATCATGATCAGCGCGATCTGACCGATCACCAGTACGGCGATCACCCAGTGGAGGATCAGGGACACCTGCGAGTATCGATTTCGGGGCTCAGCCATGACTTCCCTTCCGTGACGGCAGTGGACCAAACTTGGCAAATGCAGCGATCCCGGCCAAGTGTCGGCCCAATCGTATCGCTACCTGTTCGATCAAGGGAGTCCCAATGAGCTACCGCGCCCCGCTTCGCGACCTGGGTTTCACCCTGAAGCACGTCCTTGGCCTTGAGGACCTTCAGGCCACCGGGGCCTATCCCGACCTTGACGCCGACGTCGTGGACGCCGTGCTGGAGGCCGCCGGACAGGTGTCCGAGGGCACCCTGGCGCCCCTGAATGTCTCCGGTGACCGGGCTGGGGCACGCCTCGAGGGCGACGGGGTGATTCCGGCGCCCGGCTTTGGCGACGCCTACCGCACCTTTGTCGAGGGCGGCTGGATGGGGCTGGCTGCCCCGACGGCGCACGGCGGTCAGGGTCTGCCCAAGGCGCTGGAGCTGGCCGCCTTCGAGACGGTCCACTCGGCCAATATGGCCTTCGGCCTGTGTCCCATGCTGTCGCTGGCAGCCATCGAGGCGCTGGAGGCCCACGGCACCGAGGCTCAGAAGACCACCTATCTCGAGAAGCTGATCTCGGGCGAATGGACCGGCGCCATGGTGCTGACCGAGCCCAATGCCGGATCGGACCTCGGAGCGCTCACGGCCACCGCCACGCCAAACGGCGACGGCACGTACAGCCTGACGGGACAGAAGATCTTCATCACCTGGGGCGACCACGACATGACGGGCAACATCGTCCACATGGTCCTCGCCCGCCTGCCCGATGCACCCCCGGGACCGAAGGGCATCAGCCTCTTCCTCGCCCCCAAATACCTGCTGAACGCGGACGGCTCGCTGGGCGAGCGCAACGGTTTCCGACCCGTCGGGGTTGAGCACAAGCTGGGCATCCATGCCTCTCCCACTTGCGTCATGGCCTATGAGGGCGCCACCGCCGAACTGGTCGGCCGGCCGAATGAGGGCCTGGCCCATATGTTCACCATGATGAACGCGGCCCGCGTGGCCGTGGGCGTCGAGGGCGTGGGCATCGCCGAGCGCGCCTATCAACACGCCCTGGCCTATGCCTCGGATCGCCGCCAGGGCCGGTCGGTGTGGACCGGCGAGGCCTCGGCCCCGATCTTGGACCACCCGGATGTCCGCCGCACGCTGGCGGTCATGAAGGCCCGCATTGCCGCCGGCCGCGCCATCTGTCTCGCGACCGGCATGGCCGCCGATCTCGCCCGCAGTTCGGCCGACGCGGACGTGGCCCGGCAGTGGAAAGGCCGTGAGGACCTGCTGACCCCGATCGCCAAGGCCTGGTCGACCGACATGGGGGTCGAGGTCGCGTCCATGGGCGTGCAGATCCACGGCGGCATGGGCTTCATCGAGGAGACCGGCGCGGCCCAATACTATCGCGATGCCCGCATCGCCCCGATCTATGAAGGCACAAACGGCATCCAGGCCATGGATCTGGTCGGGCGCAAGCTGTCGCAGGACGGCGGTGCCTCGGCGCGCCTGCTGATCGAGGAGATGAAGACGGTGCTGACGCCCTTGGCCGGCCTCTATGACGGCAAGCCGGTCGAGCGGATGGCCAATGCCCTGTCGGCGGTCGAGGACGCCACGCTCTGGCTGCTGGACCGAAAGGCCGCCGAGGACGGCACCGCCGATGTGCTGGCCGCGGCCGACGCCTATCTCAAGCTGATGGGCGACGTGATCGGTGGCTGGTTCCTGGCTCGCGGCGCGCTCGCCGCCCAGGCGCTGAAAGCCAGGGACGAGGGCGACGCTGAATGGCTGGACGGCCGCATCGCGCTCTACGAGGTCTATGCCGCCAATGTGCTGGGCCATGTGTCCAGCCGGTTGGCTGCGATCGGTCAGGGCGGCGACCTGCTGCTGCGGATGACCCCGGCGGTGCTGGCCCCCTGACGCCTTTTATGGCCGTTTGTTCATTTGACGCCTTCGGGCGGCGCCGATCATGGTGCCGGCTCCTGATTTCCGTCTCTTGCTGGAGCCTGTCATGAACCGTCGGCAGATGATCGCGTCCACCGCCGCCACCGCCCTTGCGGCCGCGGCCTCCCCGACCCTTGCCCGTTCTCCGAAAGGCGCCCTCTCCGACATGCCCGTGCCCCCCGTCGCCAAGAAGATCCCCGTCACCATCGAACAGCTGGGCCGCGTCCGCGTGGACGAATACCAGTGGATGAAGGACGAGAACTGGCAGGCGGTGCTGCGCGATCCGACCCTGATCAAGGCGGACGTCAAGGAGCACCTGACCGCTGAGAACGCCTATCGCGAAGCCATGCTGGCCTCGACCGAACCGCTGCAGGCCACGATGTTCGAGGAGATGAAGGGCCGCATCAAACAGGACGACAGCTCGGTCCCGTCGCCCGATGGCCCGTGGGAGTACTACACCGAGTACAAGACCGGCGATCAGCATCCCCGCTACATGCGCGTCGAGCGCCAGGGAACGTGGATCGAGGACGGTCAGCCGGTCACCCGGAATTTCGTCGTGGCGCCACCGCCGCAGCTTCTGCTGGATGCCAACGCCCTGGCCGAGGGCAAGGCCTATTCCGACGTCGGTCAGGCGACCCACAGCCCCGACCATGCCCTGTTCGGCTATTCGGAAGATGCGCAGGGGTCAGAAGTCTATCGCATCTACGTCAAGGACCTGGCGACCGGCGAACTGCTGGGCGAGCCGATCGAATCGGCCTCGGGCGGTCTGACCTTCTCGCCCGACAGCCAGTGGATCTTCTGGACCAACCGCAACGACAACGGCCGTCCCGACAAGATCTTCCGCCGCCCGGCCCGCGGCGGCGCCATCACCCTGGTCTATGAGGAAGAGGACGAGGGCATGTTCATCGGCGTCGGGCGCACGTCCGACGACCGCTTCATGATCATCGGCATCGGCGATCAGGAGACCTCCGAGACGCGTTACATCCCGGCCGAGGACATCACTGCCACGCCGCGCGTGCTGGAGCCCCGCCAGGTGGCCCGCAAGTATGACGCCGACCACTGGGGCGACCGCTGGGTCATCCACACCAATGCCGACGACTCGATCGACTTCAAGGTCTGCGAGGCCCCGACGGCCACGCCGGGCAAGGCGCACTGGCGGGACCTGATTGCCCACACCCCGGGCCGGTACATCGAGGGCATCTCGCTGGTGAAGGGCTTCATCGCCCGGCAGGAACGCGCCGATGCCAACACCCGGATCGTCATTCGCGACCGCGACGGTGCCGAACACGAGATCGCCGTCGACGAGCCGGCCTATGCGCTCAATCTGGGTGGGGCATCCGAGTTCGACACCACGGTCATGCGCTACGGCTACAACTCGCCGTCCACGCCGACCTCGACCTTTGACTACGATCTGGTGACGCGCGAGCGGACCCTGCGCAAGGTTCAGGAAATTCCCTCGGGCCACAACGCGGCGGACTATGTCGTCGAGCGGGTGAACGCCCCGGCCAGCGACGGCCAGCTGGTGCCCGTCACCATCCTGCGCCGCAAGTCGACGCCGGTGAACGGCTCGGCGCCGCTGCTGCTCTACGGCTATGGCTCCTACGGCATCCCCATGTCGGCCAGCTTCTCCACCAACCGGCTGTCGCTGGTGGACCGGGGCTGGATCTACGCCATCGCCCACATCCGGGGCGGATCGGACAAGGGCTGGGGCTGGTTCCTCGATGCCCGCCGCTTCACCAAGAAGAACACCTTCACCGACTTCATCGCGGCGGCCGAACACCTGATCTCGACCGGCCACGGCAAGGCCGGGCACATCGTGGCCCAGGGCGGCTCTGCGGGCGGCCTGCTGATGGGGGCCGTCAACAACATGCGGCCCGACCTGTGGGCCGGGGTGATCGGCCAGGTGCCGTTCGTCGATGTGATCAACACCATGAGCGACGTCAGCCTGCCGCTGACCCCGCCCGAATGGCCCGAGTGGGGCAATCCGCTTGAGGACCCCGAGGCCTATGACTACATCGCCAGCTACAGCCCCTATGACAACATCGAGGCCAAGGCCTATCCGGCGGTGCTGGCAACCGGCGGCCTGTCAGACCCGCGCGTGACCTATTGGGAGCCCGAGAAGTGGGTCGCCCGCCTGCGCCCCGCCACGACTTCGGGCAAGCCGGTGCTGCTCAAGATCAATATGGAGGCCGGGCACGCCGGGTCCTCGGGCCGCTTCGACTATCTGAAGGAGGTCGCCCACGACTATGCGTTTGCCATCTGGGCCATCGACAAGGGCTGGGAAACGGCCTGACCGCGCGGTTGATGGCGGGTGTTTGTCACCGCCATCGCCCGAACCTGGCGAAACCCCTAATGCGGGGCGATGTCCGACGGCGGTGTCCGCAGCCAGGGGGCCAGCTGCAGGCGCCGGGGCGGGCGGGAAATGTCGCCCGACATCCTGAAGCGACGGGCAAAGTCGACGACATCGCGAAGGGTTGATTCGTCGAACGGCTTGCAGACCACGCCGAGGGCCCCGGAGAAGCCCTCGGGGATCTGCTCGGGATTGGCGGTCATGAAGACCACGGCCACGCCGTGACGCTCGACCAGCTCATGCGCAACCTGCGGCCCGGTCAGGCCGTCCAGCAGATTGACGTCAACAAAGGCCAGGTCCGGTTCATGACGCGCGGCTAGCATCAGGGCGCTGGGCTGATCCATGGCCAGCCCCACGACTTCGCAGCCATAATCGACCAACATCAGCTCCAGTTCCATCGCGAGAACGGGCTGGTCCTCGACGACGACGACCTTGATGTCTGCGGATACGGTGTCGTTCAAAAGGCTTACCACGCACCGCTGAACAGGGCGGCGTCACTGAGCAAAGGCCGCAATTGTCCGATTGCGTACACTTGGAACGCACCTGTATCGGATTGGTTCGACCTTTGCTATTCCCCGCTCGGGGCGTATCTTTCAGGTATCAAATGGGCGTATCAGCTATCGATCCTCTGGATGGGGCCCACCGGGCGCCGACACGCGAACTGAGGCTCATCCAAACGCTCATCTCCATCCGTCTGCGCGGCGTGACTGACCCCGAGGGGCGCCGGCACATGAACTGGATCAGCGACCTGGTCAGCGCCATGAGCCTGATGGTCGAGCGAGGCACACGATCCAACGCTGAAGACTTCGGCTCCTACATGGAGGAGATCGTCGGCTTCTGGACGAGACTGTGTGCGTCGCGTGGACTGAAACTGTCGGTAAACGGAGAGGTTCCCGCCCTGCCGGACAGTCTGCACCTGCCGCTGGCCCTCGTCCTGCATGAGATCATGGGCGAGGTGGTCCGCCACTATGAGCCGGGCGCGGTGGGCCAGGCCGCTGCCGTCGCCTTTGCCGCCTCGGCGACCGATATCAGCATGGTCGTCAGCGCCACCACACCGGCCGGAGACGATGCGGTCCATACCGAGAGCATGGCCCTGGTCGAGGGACTGGTGGCCCTGCTGGGCGGTCAGACCGCCCGTTCAGAGCCCGGCCGGGGCGGGCTCACCGTCAAGGTTCACCTGCCCCTCACCGCGCGTCAGTTGCAGTAGGCCCCTACTTGCTCTTCTGCTGCTCGACGACGCGCCAGGCGCCGACGGCAAAGTCCTGCGCAGTGTTGAAATAGCCGGAGCGCGACGAGTCGCTGGCGCAGGCTTCGCGGCGCACATCGCCCATGATCGTGCCCTCGGACAGCGGGGTCCAGGTGCCGTCCCCGACGAAGTCGTCGATAACCTGGGTGCCCTGCCGGTCATAGAAGCTGGACCGCAAGGTGGCGTAGCGCAGCTGTGAGCAGTCCATGTCGATTGTCGAGACGGCATAGTCGAACGGCACGGCGCCGGGCTCCAGCGAGACCATGGCAAAGGTCACCTCGCGACGGTTGCCGTTGATGTCGATCGAGCTCCAGTCGATGGCGGCCACGGCCGAGTCGGACGATGATACCGCCTCCCAGCTCTGGGCCAGGACGGGGGTTGCCCCCATGACCGCGAGGGTGGCTGCAATACCGATGGATTTGAACATGTTGGCCTCTCCCGATGATGGGGTCAGCTTGCCTCAAGGCCGGCGGGCCGTCGAGCGCGTCATCCTGATGAAATCTGATGGAGGCGGGCCCGAGGGCGGTGGCTGGGGAACTAGGACTCGAACCTAGAATGACGGTACCAAAATCTGAAATCTCTGAAGAAGAAACAGACACTTAGGCTGTAAAACCCCGGCTATCCGAACCTAGTGAAATCAATGACTTAGCAAGACGATGTAAAACGCCATGAGCGGTCAGATTTTACGATTTGGCGGCGCGGAGAGGACTCGGTGGTCCTCTCAATCGCGAAACTGGCGCGGGCCCGTAGAGATCAGATCACCGTCCGACCGCTTCCTGAAGGAGCGGTTTGCCCGTGGAAGCCAGCCACTCCCGGAATGTCTTCAGCGACCCGAACTCGGCGTTCAGCGCCGCTATATCGGCCGCTGTCCCTATACGACCTTCGTCAAACAGTTCGGCAGTCCGACCGAAAAAGACATCTGAGGCGAGGATCTCCGGCGCAAAACGCTCGTAGACGATAAGGCGCCCTGCCGCCGCGGTTAAGGCTGCGATGTCAGCCCTTGGGCAACCAGTGCAGCACAGCGGCCTGGGTCGCCAGGGCGACGGCCAGCGCCCAGCCGAAGCTCAGGAAGGTGCCGATGATGATGTACTCCGCCTGGTGGCGATCGTTCTGATCCTGGACGTCCCTGAACCTCAGGATGGATTTGGCGGCGAGCAGAAAGCCGACCCCCTCAGGATGGCCGATGAGGATAAAGGTCAGCGTCAACCCGCGCTCCAACCAGCCGATATATTTGCCGGCGTTGGGCATGCCGACGATCGGGCCTGAGGCGACGCCGGTCGTCAGAAGGGTGTTGGCGGCGCGCCCGGCCGGTGAAAGCGGCTCGACGAGCTTTTTGATGACGACGCCACCCACCCAGACGGCGACCACGCCCCCGCACAGCACAGCGAGCGCGGCGTAGATCTGGACCTGCACCGGCGAGGGCTGGAGCCCCCACAGGCTTTGCGAGGCCATGGCCGGCCAAGCGACGGCGAGACCGACCAGCACGGCGATATGGACGGCCTGATCCAGGCCGAACGCCCACAGCCGGTCGCCCAGCCGGTGGACCTTTAGCCAGTCCATGGCGAAATGGCTGGCGGCCATGATGGCCACCGGGCCGAGTATGGACAGCCGGGTCGGCGCCAGCATCAGCAAGGTCAGGACCGTGACGATGGCCACATGGTCCGCCAAGCCCCGCAAGGTCTGTTTGCGGGCAATCAGGGCGTCCGACTGGAAGACGAAGTCGCCAAGCAGATGACCGGCCAGCAACAGCAGGAAGGTTTCGATCACCGTGCTACGCTCCCGCGCTTTGTAACAACCCATTTGGGTTGTAGGCGACGATCACAACCGAATTGGGTTGTCATATCAGTCTCACCCGGTTCCAGGTCAACGCCTCGCTATAGTCGACGGCGCGCAGCAAGGCGGTGATCTTGGCGGCGGAAAGCGCCTTGCTCACAGCCTGCTGCGAGACCCCAAGCATCTCCGCCATGCGCGCCTGGGTCGGCGCCTCCGGCGCCAGAGCCAGCCTGGCCGCCTGCGCCTGCTTCTGGCTCCAGTCATCCATCAGCACGCTGCAGAGGTGAGAGAGCGGACCCAAGGCGCCCCACTTCAGACCCGTTTGAGGACCTCGAACCGTGATGTCGACCGTGTCGCCAAGATCATCCAGGGCGCGACCGGACAGGAGAAAGGCTTCGCCTGAGGACAGGGAGGTCCGCTGTTTGTCGATGCGATCAACCTCGCCGTAGCCTATGGCGATGCGCGTATCCCACTCGGGGTCCCCGGCCTTCAGGCTGGCGCGAATATAGAGCGCCGCGCGCAGAGCGAACCCGGGCTGCGTCAGCAGCATCTGCCAGCTGTCGCCGCGAAAGAAGTCGGCCGGCGCTCCGACCAGCTTGGCCCGCCAGGTTTCGATCTCCGTGGCTGCGGTCGCGAAAGCGTCCCGGGCCCCCTCAAGAGAAGCGGGGGTGAGCCGGCTGGAGCCGACGAGGTCTCCGGTCAGAACCGCGCGCGTGGTCATGAAAGGCTCTCCGGCGTGATCACAGGCGCGGCCCCGTCTCGTCTTTCACACAGCGCCCCGTCTGGCGCACCGCCGTCGCGCCGTCCCCGATTGTCCGCAGGATCGTGGCGTCGTAGCGGTTCACACGCGCATGGACTGGGGGCGCGTCTTCCAGAGCCGGAAACTCAATCCGGTACTGATGAGACGAAACCGACGCGCTCCCCTCTCTCGGAGCCGGCAGATTCATCCACCGGGCGGTCCGCAGGCCGGTGTCGATGACCATGGTCATCGGGGCGGCCGGCTCGAAGCTGCACGTGAACTGGACCAGGGTCGGCGGCGCGACATCGGCTTGGCGACTACAAGCGCTCAAGCTCGCCGCCACGACGACCGCGCCTCCTATCATCTCGACGGCGCCAAACTTCATTGACCCTGACCCTACGCTTTGACGATGACCATACAACTGATTTTGGTTGTATCAACAGTTAACAACCAAAATCAGTTGTAGATACCCCCTTTATGAGGACACGACAGCGCGCCCTCTAGCGCCCCCGATCCACGCCGTCCCGTTCGCGAAGCTCCGCGTTTCGCCGTTGGAGCGCCTCCTCACGTGTCTGCGGATCCGCTCGCGATCGGACAAATCGTTCGACGAGCGCCCCCAAAAGGCGCTCCTCCGATGTGGTCGAGCTTTTGAGCCTCAAACTCTCGGCGACCAGCAATTTACGGATTTTCGCCTCCCTGTTCCCCCGTTCGGCATCTCGTCTTCAACAAGTGCTGAAGGAAGCCGGCATCGAGAAACGGGCTGACAACGGTCAGGGCGTCCACCATTTCGGGCAAGATCGGAAGGCTCCATTCGCTCTGACCCCGGCTGATCCGGAGGCGATCTACACGCACCCCGTCGGGCGCCCGCCACTTCAGCGCAGAAACCTCCGTCGCCAAGCGGCTTGGCGACAAACCGCCCAGACCGGCCCTCTCGGCCAGGCGCCGCGCGATATCGTCCGCCCCTGGCACGAGGCGGCCCTTGGCTTGCTGGCCGCTGACGAGAACCAGACCAAGGTCCCGGTTTTCCGGCGCGGTGAGATTGCGGCTTCCGACCCACAATCGCCACTCGAAGGCCTTTTCCGACCGCATCCGAACAAGGGCCGCCTTGGGATGCCAGCTCTGGTGACGCTCATCGAAGGGCACGTCCCTCACGAACTGATCCAGAACCCCCGTCAGTCTGGGAACCCTGGCCATCTTCGCCAGACGCCCGCGCTGAATAATGACCCGGGTCTTGCCGCGTAGCGCTTCAATGGCGTCCGCGAGGTCGCGACGGGACGCCGGACGGTCTTCATCGTCTCGCCCGATAAGCGCCAAGAGCGCGGCGACGATCGAGATCGGATCAGCGGAATAGGCGGCCAGAAGCGCCAGTTCGGTCTTCCACCCGGGAGGCGGGCGAAGCGCATCGAGATAGCCTGTGATCGGCCACCCGGTCCGACCTAGTCACCATCTGGGCCGACTATAGCGGCATCGTCCAGAAATCCGCGCCGGCCACTTTGCTGGTGATCACGCGCCAAGGTCTGTCTACGGACGCCCAGGCCTATGTCGATGAGCAGGCAGGCCTGCGTCATCAGACCATTTGGGAACTTGAGAACGAGATCCTGGGGCTGACCGACTACGTCCGCTCCCTGACCGGCCTCTTCCACCAGGATGGCCTGAGCGATTATTACATTCCCGGCCGCGCGCGCCTGGCCAGATACGAAAGTGATCACCGCACCCTGTCCGAGACGGACACCCTGCTGTTCGAAGCCGTCACGACCTGGATCGACGGCGAGGACTATCAACCGATCGCGATCTTGGGCGGCTACGGTGCCGGCAAATCCAGCTTCATCAAGCGCCTAGTCGCCAACCAGGCCGAACGGGCCTTGTCCGATCCCTACGCACGCCGCCCGATCCTAATCGGTCTCGGTGAGTACGCGCGATATTCCAGTTTAGAAGGCCTGTTGGGTGGCAAGTTCACCCACGACTTCCCGGTGGACGGCTTCAACGTCCATCACTTCCTGGAACTCAGCGACAAGGGCCGGTTGTTGGTGGCCCTCGACGGGTTCGATGAGATGAAGCATGCCATGACGTGGGGCGACTTTCGGGCCCAGATCGCGAGCTTGAACCGGCTCACGCACGGCAAGGCCAAGGTCGTCCTATCGGGGCGGCCGAGCGCCTTCACCTCGACGGAGGAGCACGTTCATGTCCTGCGCGGCCTGAAGCGTTACCAGGAGGGCTATCGGCGCCTTGGCGCCTGGGCCGCCAGCCGATTGGCGGACAGCCGCCCGCAGGCATAGGCCCTGCCCTGCGCATCGTCGCAGACCTGCCGGCCCTCGGGCGCATCCACACCCCACAGCCGGATGCGGACGCCGTGGACTTCCAGGGTGTCGCCATCGATGACCGACGCCCGCCCTTCGACAGTAGGCGGCTCCGGCGCGCAGCCGACGAGAAGTACCAATGCGGGAATCAGAACGCGCATGACCCTCATAGCCCAAAGCCTGAGCCCGGACCGACCTCCCAGCGGCTATATCAATCTCGCAGAGCCGAACCCCGGGACATCACGCCGGACGAGGGAAAGGACATACGGACTTAGCCCTGTTCGTCCGATCGCGGGCTTCGACATCGCGCCCGCCGATATGGAGTTTCTGCATATCGGCGCCCATCTGCCAGGGACGCCTCTGCTTAACGAGCTTCTCGCGCTGCGCCGCGTCGACACCCGCCATTTCGACCCGGAAGTCTGGGCCTTCACCGATCAGATCGATCTGTCGAAGTCGGGGGTGAGTCGGTTGGTCAATGTGGACGACGCCGCGCTGCAGAAGCGGTTGGATTCGATCGAGACCAACATCCAGTATCTCGACACCGGCCAGCCCGTCTCCGCCGGCCACACGGCGTTCAGCGGATGGAAGAGCCCGTGGTGGTGGTGGCGGGCGCGTCACCTGACGCTCCTGGAGTTCGAGCGTCGCGGTTTGACGCCCGTGCCGGCCCCAGTCATCCCCCCGCCCATCGTGCTCGCCCCGGCCCTGCGCGGCGTCAACACCGGCGGCGGGGAACTGCTCGTGCGCCTGAGCCAGAAACGATACCTGATGCAGATGCTTCAGGCGGGACAGCTTCGCTTTGCGCCGGCGGCCTCCTATGACGACTCCCGCCTGGACGCCGCCCGCGCCGACGACGAGATGGCCAAGGCCTACCAGAGACCCGGACAGGTCCTGCGGATCACCACCGAAGACGGTCGCGCGATCGAGGCGATCGGAGACGTGAGTTTCGCGCGACAACGCCGGTCCGAAGACGCCGGCGCGCTGGTCGATCATCCCTACTGGATGATGTCCTTCAGCTCCGATCTCGACCCGCGATTGCTCGACGCCTTCGCCAGCGCGGACCCTGACGAGGACGCCTTTCTGGTCGTCTTCGATGTTCGGGCCTTTTTCGAACGCGCGGCGCCCGTCCTGGCTGATGCTGCGCCCGGCGGGACGTACAGTCTCGTCCAGAACGACTACTTCGACCCCTACTATCCGCCCGGGGACGGCCTGCAGGCGATCCGGTCCAAGCTGATGGCCTATGCCTACCAACGGGAGGTCCGGTTCGCGGTGGACCCTTTGGGATATCTGAAGACCGCAGCGGACGGCTGTCTCTATGTCGAGATCGGATCGATCGAAGACATCGCCGGCGTCTATGGCCGCGATGGGTCGAAGATCGCCGGCATCGGCCCCGCCACCTGGTCAGATTGAGGCCGGATCGCATTTGGGCGGCAATCCGCTCATAGGCGGCAAAGACTGGGCATCACCCATTTTCTCCTGCCGGGGGCGAGGTGACGCGCTGACCCTAGCCCCCCCCGCCCGACGAAATTCTTTCCGCCCGCCTTACCGTGACGACCGGCGCCCGCGATTGGATGGTCGAAAGGCGGGATCCGGCGCGGGACGCCTTGTAAAGGTCGCGCTCAGACACCGGATGATCGTCACGGGCTTTTTCGCTGGTTTGATCGAGCACCGCGCGCAACCGGGAACCTTCAAACAACAAGGCCTGCACGGCGTCAGGTCGACAGCGGATCCACCGCAGGCCTTCACGACGGGCGGCCTCGAAAGACCGGCCGGACAGCCAGCGCGGATGGAGGCGTCCGTCCGCCTCCAGCACGATCAGATAGACCATTCCCACTCGATTGCTCTAAGCTGGATAAAATCATGAATCAGTTGGTTTTTTCGCGGCCCACCTACTTTAACACCGGCTCGCCGCCCGACCGTTCGGCTTGGTTCTGAAAACATTAGATAAATAGACCGATGTAAAAACCGCGTGGTCGCGCAATCTTTCGAGACGTATTGACAATCTCAAACTCGAATTAACAATCGATTCTTGCGCGTTCACTTGCCTCCGCTAGACTAGCATGAACAGAACCTACATCGCCATCGCTGACGCCGGCAGAGCGTAGTGCATAACCAGCATCCAGATCGCCATGGCGATCATCATCAGGTTCTCGGTCAGGGATAGGAAGCCAAGCGGCACATTGCTGTCTCCACCGACGCAGGCGCATTTCAGTTCGCGCTTGTCGATGTAGACAGCCTTGAAGACCGAGGCCGCGCCAATGCCGCCGATGAACAGGGCCACCGGGACCGACAACCAGGTCAGGACGCCCGCGACCATCAACGCGCCTGCCCCGAACTCGGCGAACGGATAGACCTTGCCGTATGGCACCCACCGCTTGGCCAGCAGGTCGTAGTTCAGGAACATGGATGAGAAGCTCTCGATGTTCTGGAGCTTCAGCATGGCGAGGGCCATCATAGACAGGGCGATAAACCACTCCCCTGCCCGCACGGTGAACGGCGTGCCAAAAATCGTCAGGCTGAGCATCGTCGCCATCACGGCGGTGGTCAGGAAGACGACGAGGACCGGCGTGTAGGTGGTCGCCTTGGGATCGCGGACCTTGAGACCGAGATAGCGGCGCAGATCGTCGTGGCCGCCGACACGCTGGCCGTCGATGAACACCTGCGGCGTTGTCTTCACCCCGTGCTCGGCCTTGAAGGCGTCGGTCTGCTCGCGGGTCGTGAGCCAGTGGTCCTCGACCTTGTAGCCCCGGCTCTTGAGAAGATGCCGGGCCTTGAGCCCCCACGGACAGGTGTGGTCGGGCATCACCATCCGATAGATGACAGCGGTCTTGGTCATTGCAGGCTCCTTGATCTTCAAATCCGAGCTACAGCTCTTAGGTTCCGTACCTAGATACGGAGTCAAGCATGAACGTTCGGACGATCGCAGGGTTGGCGCGAGACGGCGGCGTCGGGGTGGAGACTGTCCGCTTTTATCAGCGTCGCGGATTGCTTTCGACGCCTGACAAATGGTCGCGTGATGGCGCTGGCGCGGGCGTTCGACGCTATGGCGAGGAGGACGTGCGCCAGCTGAAGTTCATTCGCTCCGCACAGACGGCGGGCTTCACCCTCGAGCAGATCAAAGAGCTGTTGTCGCTCGACGCTGGCGAGGATCGCACGCGCGCCCGTGCGTTGGCCGCGGAGAGGCTGGAGGCGCTGGATCGAACCATCTCCGATCTTGAGGGGGCGAGAGCGGCGTTGCGCCGACTGGCGAGCGCTTGCGCGGCGAACGACAGCGGACCGTGTCCGATCATTTCGGCCTTTCAGGGTGAAAAGGTTTGAAATCTTGCCCTGTCTTGGCGAACGGGGTGCGAGGGCCGGCAGCCGTCCCGCCTGGGAAAAACCCGACTGCGTGGCCACGCAAGCGCGAGGACCGGAACGTCCCGCAGCCAGAACTGTTCGTTGATCATCACTTTCGGAGAACGAAGATGTCGATCAAACTGAACGTTGGTCTGGCGACCGCCGCGCTATCCGTGCTCCTCACGGCGTGCAATCCTGCGGGACAGGCCGATAGAACCGCGACTGCCGACTCGGGGTCGGCGGCCGAACACAGCGTTCCGGCGGTCCAGCCGATGGCGGGGCCCGAGACGCCCTTTTCCACCTCTGAACAGCAGATGCATCAGGCCATGATGCAGGCGCACGGCGCAGACCCGCAGGAGACCTACGCCCTGAAGATGATCGAGCACCACCGGGGCGCCATCGCCATGTCGGAGGTTCTGATGCGCGAGAACCCGGACGCTGCGCTCCGCGAGATGGCCGAAAAGACGATTACGATGCAGCGCCAGGAGATCACGGCGCTGGAGCAGTGGGTCGCGCAACATCGGTCCGCCGCGGCAACCCCCGCTTCGGGTTCGGTCCAGCCCGGAGCCTGACGCGGGACGAATACGCGCGGGGACTGGTCTGCCCGTGCGTATTTGCTTTTGAACGGCGTCGATCGTCGGCGTCTGTCCGCCGGCGGGAGGTCACTCATGCACGAAAAGAGCTATCGCAACCTCGCGATTGAACTCATCGTCCACTTCATCATCATGTATTTGGTGATGTTCACGATGATCGCGACGCTCGATCACTTCAACTTCAATCTGAACAATCTCTACATGACGCTGATGATGGTCGCGCCAATGGCTGTCCTCATGCTGGTTCTGATGCGCGAGATGTATCCGAACAATCGGCTCAACCTGGCCATTGGGCTGGCCTCGGTGATCATCTTCGCGGGCAGCTTCTACGCCATGCGCACCCAGGCGGCGATCGGCGACAAGGAACTCATTCGAGGAATGATCCCCCACCACTCCGGCGCGATCCTGATGTGCGGCAAGGCCAAGCTGAGCGACCCGGAACTGGTCGCGCTGTGCGCAGAGATCGTCGAGGCCCAGAAGCGCGAGATCCGACAGATGCAGGCGATTCAGGATCGGCTTTGACGGCTCTTCCGGCGGGACACGTCCGCCGGTCCCGCCAACTCGCCATTCCCGTTCGAGGTGGCCTCGCTCGCCGCCCCGAGTGTTGTCGTCGGTTTCACGGCGTGAGGTCGGCCAGCGTCGGCCGCCGTTGGCGAGGGGAAAGTCGATGCGACGCGTAGACTAGTCGAAGGCCGGACCGGCCACTCGTTAGGAGACACAGTATGCGTGCATTCAACCCCGTTCCCTATGTCGCCCTGGCGACTGCGGTCGTCCTCGCCGCTGGACCTGCGGCAGCTCACGCTCGTCTTGTCAGCGCCACGCCCGCGCCGAACGCCACAGTCGGTGCGACCCGCACGCTGACCTTGACCTTCAGCGAGCGCTCTGTGCCTGCGTTCTCCGGCTTCGACGTGGTCAACTCGGCCGGCGAGAAGCTCGCGGTCCGCACTTCGGTCGCTGAAGACGGCAAGACCCTGACCGGGACTCTGACGCGACCGCTGACTGCTGGCGACTATCGCGTCGACTGGCGCATCGCCTCGAGCGACGGTCACCGCATGACCGGCTCGTACACCTTCACGGTGCGCTGACGCCGTGCTCGAGATCGCGGTCGTCGCGCTCCGGTGGCTCCAGTACGCCGGAGCCGTCGTCCTTCTCGGGACGCCGTTGTTCCTGCTGTACACCTTCAGGCGCGGCGACGGCGTGGATCTCACCTGGTCGCGCGCGATCCTGATAGGGTCAGGTTTGGTCGTCGTCGCGAGCGCGCTCCTGGCGCTACTCGCACAGACAGCGGTCATGGCGGGCTCGCTGGCGGAAGCCATCAAGCCTGTGTCTCTGTCTTTCATGATCACCGGCACGGCCTTGGGGAAAGCCATGGTCGCGCGGGCCGCCCTCGCCCTCGCAGCCGTCGTCGCGGTCCTGGCCTTGAGACCGGGCAAGACGGCCTGGAGCATCTCGCTAGGCCTTGGGCTCTTCGTGGTCGCGAGCTTCGCTTGGACTGGACACGGCGCGGCGACAGAAGGCCCCGAGGGCCTGGTCCACCTCGCCTCCGACATGGTCCATTCCGTCGGGGCGGCCCTTTGGCTTGGTGCGCTTGTAGCGCTGACGATCCTGCTGCTTCGCCGCCCCGGGGTCGACGATGGGGCCCTCTACCGTGCCTTGCATGGGTTCTCGGGCCTGGGCACGCTCGCCGTAGCCCTTCTTGTGGCCACGGGTCTCGCGAACAGCTGGTTCCTCGTCGGATCGGAGCGTTTCGTGAACCTTGGCGAAAGCCTCTATGGACAGCTTCTGATCGCCAAGCTGGCGCTCTTCGTGCTGATGCTGGGCCTGGCGGCGGACAACCGTTTCCGCCTGACACCCGCCCTGCGTCTGGAACTGGAGCACACAGGACAGTCAATCTCGGCGGTTCGACGGCTGCGGCGCAGTATCGTCACGGAGACGGCCCTCGGGCTCGTCGTCCTCGCCGTCGTCGCGCTTATGGGCACCCTCCCTCCGCCGGTCGCGACGTGATCCGACGATCTAGTGGCCCGCGGCGTGGAGCACCGCTGCGGTCGTGGCGCCATTCTCCGAGGTCGAGATGTTGTCACGTCCTCCCATCGGGCTTCCCGGATCCCGGCTTAAGCGGACAAATACGGTCTGAACGCCGCGCGCTTTCGCACTGAGGCGTTCAAACCGGAGAGGCGGATTACCGCGGAGCGCGCGACGACCAGTGAATGTGATGGATGCGCCAGCCGTCGGCGTGGCGCTTTAGCACCATGGTTTCCGTTGTCAGACGGTCCACGGCGCGTCCGTTGAACTGACCGGTGGTGCGGCCTTCGCTCGTGATCCACGCCACATCGCCGTCCGCCCAGCCCGATCTGCGGCTTACGACATTGTCCGACGCGGCCGCGAAGGCGGCGTCCGACGCAAGATGGTGAGAGGCGTATTCGTCGCGCGAGCGCTCCGCTCCGCCCTCTTCAAAGATCATGACGTCGGGGGCCAGAAGCAACAGGGCGGCAGATGTGTCACCGGCCTTGAGCGCGGCATGGAAGGCATCGACGGTCGTGGCCGCCTCCGTCGCTTCCGCGCTGATCGACCCCGCGGTCTGGGCATGGCCGTGAGAATGGTCCTGCGCGACAGCGGGCGTCACCGACAGGACGGCGAGAGAGAGGGCGAGAACGAGAGGTTTGGGGGACATGATGGGCTCCGGCTTATGAATCAGGTGAGACAAGGTCAGGTCAGGTGGGCGGGTTGTGACGGGCGAACACCTGCGTCGCGCCGGAGCGAAGCACCAGCAGCGTGTCGTAAGGGTCCTTGTGTCCCTGCGGCGTCTCCATGCCGGGCGAACCGAGGGGCATGGCCGGAACCGCGAGACCGAGCGCTGCCGGCCGCTCGGCAAGCAACCGTATGACGTCCCGTGCCGGAACATGGCCCTCTACGACATAGCCATCAATCAACCCGGTGTGGCAGGAGGCCAGGCTGTCCGGAAGCCCCCGGCTGCTGCGGACGGATTGGAGGCTCGGCAGAACGGTGATGGTCGTGTTGAAGCCAGCCTCCCGCATGTGCGAGATCCAGGCGTCGCAGCACGCACAGGTTGGCGTCTTGAAGACCGTGAGGGTTCTCGACGCCTGGGTCTGGGCGCAGGCTGTTCCGGTCAGGGCGACGCTGACGGCGGCGCCTAAGAAAAGCCTTCGGTGGAGGTAGGCGGTCGTCAAAAGGGCTCTCCCTGATCGCTGTGAACGGTGCGTCTGGCGTCGGCATCCGGCATCCGACCGAAGGTGCGCCGCCTCAGCCACTGGCGGCTCGGTCGCTCGACCAGACCATAGATGGCGGCCGCCGCGGCGAGGGTCACCGCCAACATCGCCGCCAGTTCCAGAAGCCCCATTCGATAGTCGCCCGGCCAACCCCCGATGGCCTGGGCGGCATTGCGCCAGACCATCAGGATCGGAATATGGACGAGGTAGAGGGCGAACGAGGCCTCACCGGCGAAGATTGCGACCGGGTGCGACAGGAAGGTTCTGACACCCGCCTTGGCGAGCAGCGCCAAGGCGAGAACGAAGGGTCCCGACGCGGCGACGATAAGGCGATCATCGGCCCCGATCTGCATAGCGAGCAAGAGGAGCGCGGTGGCTCCGACGGCGCCGACGATCGCGACGCGCGGGGACGGCGCCCAGCGCGCTCCGAGATAGTAGAGGCCAATCCCGAGCAGGAACTCCGGAATGATGCGCAAGACGCCCATATTGTCTTCCGCCCGGGGCAGAACCGAGCCGAACCAATGCCGGTAGATCGCATCCAGCAGGATGAACAGGCTCGTCGCCGCGGCTACGAGCATCCATGGCCTGTGTCGAAACCGCAGGGCGACCGCAGCATAGGCTGGAAAAGCGAGATAGACGAACCATTCGGCTGACAGCGACCAGGCGGGCCCGTTCCACAGGACCATCCCGTCTCGCGGCAACCAGGCCTGAACCAAAAAGAGGGTGGCCAGAAAATCCGCAGGATTGAACCGCCCGGGCTCCAGGCCGATGCCCAACACCGGCGCGGCGAGCACCAGCAACAGCATCGCCAACAGGATGAACAAATGCGCCGGGTATATGCGCGCGAACCGCGCCGCGATGAACCGCCTGTAGTTCACTGGCTGATCACCCTGCAGGTAAACGTGGGTGAGGATGAACCCAGACAGGATGAAGAAGATATCGACCCCGAGACGGGCCCGGTTTAACAGTCCGGCCGCACCTTCGGGCAGCGTCCATTGCAGCTGGTAGTGAAACAGCACCACGCCGAGCGCGAGGAAGAACCTCACCCCCGTCAGCGGATCGAGCCGATCCGGAAACGGACCCGCGGCCGGATCTGTCCCCTCGCTCACATCGCCTCCCCCGACACGAGCGGGTCCTCCCGGTCGTTCTCTGGTATCTACGCGGCGGACATCTCGTCCCCTCGTAAGGGGCCGGACGGTTTGGCGCGTATGGCAAAGGGGGCGTGATGCAGGTGCGCAATGACTGATGAGATCGAACGACTGATTGCGGCGGAAGGGCCAGACGATGCGGGGCGGCTGGACGGCCTGGAAGACGCTGTCTGGACACGGATCGCCGTGCGCCGGGAGGCGGCGTCAATGGGCCAGGTTCGGGTCGCCGCCGTAGGGCTGGCGCTCGTGCTCGGCGTGGCCAACGGTGGATTGCTCCTCGTGGCGTCGCCGCGGCCTGAGCCCTCTGAGTTGCGCATCTTCACCGTCTCGGCGGGCCTGTCGCCGCTCGGTCCACTGGATGCCCGGGGATGAGAGCGCGCTGGAAATCGATCGTCCTGACAGCCGTGCTGGCGGCGCTCGCCAGCGGCGCGGCGACCTGGGCGAGCGCAACCTGGGTCATGCGCGAGCGTCAGCCGCCGAGCCTGCATAGCGTCGTCCATGAGCAGTTGAACCTGAGCGCTGAACAGGATGGTCGTCTGGACGCGATCGAAGCGCGCTTCGCCGCGCGCCGCCCCGGGCTGGAGGCAGAAGTGCGAGCCGCCAACCGCGAGCTCGCCGCCGCCATCGCTGCAAGCGATGGGAACACGCCCCAGGTGCAGGCGGCGGTGGATCACTTCCACGTGGCCATGGGCGATCTGCAGAAGGCGACCATCGCCCACGTCTTCGAGATGCGGTCGGTGCTCACCCCCGCGCAGGCCGAGGTCTTCGACGCCGCCGTGGTGGACGCCCTGCGTGCCGACGCCGGCTAGGCGCGGCGCGTGAAGGACGGCGACAGCATTGAAGCCCGCGCGGCTGGCGGCGACGCCGGCGCGTTCGGCGCCTTGATGGCGGCGACCAAGGGCGATCTCTACAGGTTCGTGCGCCGCTATGTCGGCGACGAAGCGGAAGCGCACGACCTGCTCCAGGAAACTTACACCGCCGCATGGCTCGCCCTGCGAAGGTACGATCCGGCTCGCCCCTTCGAGGTCTGGCTCCGCTCGATCGCCCTGAACAAATGCAGGGACTGGAGCCGTCGGCGTGCGGTGCGTCGGGTGGTGCGCGGCGTCATGGGCCTCGACGCCCCCGAAGCGTCAGCGGTCCGGATGGAAACGCCATCTCCCGAAGCCCGACTGGACGATCGCCGTCGCGCCGAGGCGCTGCGCAGCGCGCTGACCCGCCTGCCTGACGGCCTCAAGGCCCCTCTCCTGCTCGCTACGCTCGAAGGTCGCTCGCACGGCGAAATCGCGGCGATCCTGGGCGTCACGACCAAGGCCGTGGAGACGCGGATCGCCCGCGCCCGCAAGCGACTTGCCGAGGACATGGCCGTTCCGGGAGGTGCTTGATCTCATCGGCCCGCCCGATGGCGAAGGGCGTTTCTTTTCGCGGTGTGGCGACCTGACGCAAGGGCGTTGTCGCCGACGTGCGTATGTCAACTAGAAGCCGACACGCGTCCGAGGAACCCCACGCTTATGCCCATGCCAAGTTTCGATCGCCGAATGCTTCTCAGGGGCGCCGCCGTTGGCGGCGGGCTGCTTGGCCTGCAGGGACTTCTGCCGGCCTGGGCGCAGACCGGTACGGCGGGCTTGAGAACGGCCCTGCCGACGTTGAGCGGGCCCAACATCGACCTGACGGTCGGCCACTCGCCCTTCACGGTCGGGGGACGGACCGGCCATGCCGTGACGATCAACGGAGTGCTCCCGGCGCCCTTGCTGCGCCTGCGCGAGGGACAGAACGTGCGACTCTCCGTGACCAACGGGCTGGATGAGGACACTTCGATCCATTGGCACGGCCTATTGCTGCCGTTCCAGATGGACGGCGTCCCGGGCATCAGCTTCCCGGGCATCAAGCCGCGGGAAACCTTCGTCTATGAGTTCCCGATCAAGCAGTCAGGCACCTTCTGGTACCACAGCCACTCGAATCTTCAGGAGGCGATGGGCCACTACGGTCCGATCGTCATCGACCCGGCAGGCGCCGATCCCGTCGCCTACGACCGCGAGCATGTGCTGGTCCTGTCGGACTGGAGCTTTATGCACCCACACGAAATCCTGGAGAAGCTGAAGAAGAGCCCGGGCTACTTCAACCGGCAGCGCACCACGCTCGCCGGTCTGATCAACGGCAGCGACCGCATGAGCCTGGAGGAGCGGCGCATGTGGGGTGAGATGCGGATGGACCCGCGCGACATCCTCGACGTCAGCGGCTCGACCTATACCTATTTGATCAACGGCCACGGGCCGCAGGAGAACTGGACCGGCCTTTTCAGCCCCGGCGAGCGCGTGCGGCTGCGCATCATCAACGCCTCGGCCATGTCGATCTTCAACGTCCGCATCCCCGGCTTGCCGATGACCGTGGTGCAGGCCGACGGCGAGAACGTCCGCCCGGTCGAGACCGACGAGTTCCAGATCTCGGTCGCCGAAACCTACGACGTCATCGTCCGGCCGACTGAAGACCGGGCCTACACCATCGTCTCGGAGGCGATCGATCGCTCGGGGATGGGCCGCGCCACCCTTGCGCCGCGCCTGGGCATGACCGCCGAGGTTCCGCCGCTGCGCGAGGTCCCGAACCTGACCATGCGAGACATGGGCATGGGCGGAATGGATCACGGCTCAATGGGCGGCATGTCCGGAATGGACCACGGCACGATGGCCGGCATGGACCACGGCGCCCCAGCCCAAGGCGCGGCGCCGGCGGGCGAGATGGGCGGAATGTCCATGTCAGGCATGAACATGCGAGATCCCGAGAACGCCCCGCCGGACATGGCGGTCGGCGTGGGCGTCGACGCGATAGCCATGGCCCCCGCCAACCGCCTCGGCGAGCGGCCGATCGGCCTGACCAACGTCGATCACCGCGTTCTCGTCTACACCGACCTGGTGTCGCTGCAGCCGAACAAGGACCAACGCCCGCCGTCGCGGACCATGGAAATACACCTGACCGGCAATATGGAGCGGTTCATGTGGGGCTTCGACGGGCGGAAGTTCAGTGAACTGGTCGAACCCATCCGTTTCGAGCGGAATGAGCGGGTGCGCGTGACCCTGGTGAACGACACCATGATGGCCCACCCCATCCACCTGCACGGCCACTTCTTCGAACTGGTGACCGGCGGTCCCCCGGGGCATCAGCCGCTGAAGCACACGGTAAACGTCGCGCCCGGGGGCAAGGTGACCTTCGACCTGACCGCCGACGCGCCCGGCGACTGGGCCTTCCACTGCCACATGCTGATGCACATGCACGCCGGCATGTTCAATGTCGTGACGGTCCGGCCCATGGACGGAGCCGCGTCATGAACCGCTTCGCCGTCGCCCTCGCTCCGCTGATCCTCGCCGCCAGCGCCGTCACCGCCCAAGCGCAGGACCCGCACGCGGGCCATGTCATGCCGGCGACCGCGGCGCCGCGAGCCACGCCCGCTCCGGCCGTTCGGCCTCAGACGTCCACCCGGCCGCCGGCGCAAGACCCGCACGCCGGTCATGTCATGCCGCCCGCGCAAACGCCGCCAGCTGCCGACCCTCACGCCGGCCATCAGATGCCGGCTGAGCCCCCGGTCGTTGATCCGCATGCGGGTCACGACATGTCGACAATGCCGCCGACGGCGCAGCCCGATCCGCACGCCGGCCACGACATGTCCGCCATGCCCTCCACCCAGGTCGACCCTCGTGCCGGGCATGATATGTCGACCATGAGTATGGGACCGCCGGACGTGCCGACCAGCGCCGACAATCCCGGCCGTCCTCCGGAGGACCCGCTCCCAGCCGCCGCCCTGAGCGGCCCCACGCACGCCGCCGATCTGGTCTTTGGCGCCGAAGCGATGGCGGCCGCCCGTCAGATTCTGGTTCGCGAGAACGGCGAGGTCCGCACCACCGCCGTCATCATCGATCGTCTCGAAGCCGGCTTCGGCGGTGCTGAGGAGTCGTATCTCTGGGACGTCCAGGGCTGGAGCGGCGGCGACATCAATCGCTTCTGGTGGAAGTCCGAGGGCGAAGGCGACTTTGGCGGCAAGTTGGAAGAGGCCGAACTCCAAGCGCTTTACAGCCGCGCGATAGCGCCGTTCTGGGATGTGCAGGCCGGCGTGCGTCAGGATTTCCGGCCCGACGGCGAGGATACGACGCACCTGGTCCTCGGCCTCCAGGGCCTGGCGCCCTATTGGTGGGAGATCGACGCGGCCGCCTTCCTCTCCACCGAGGGCGACCTGACCGCCCGCGTCGAGGCCGAATACGACCAGCGCATCACCCAGCGCCTGATCCTCCAGCCCCGCCTCGAAATCGACGCCTCAGCCAGCGACATTCCGGAGTTGGAGATCGGCTCGGGCTTGTCGTCCATCGAGGCGGGCCTGCGCCTGCGCTACGAGTTCCGCAAGGAGTTCGCCCCCTATGTCGGCGTTGAGTGGAGCCGGGCGCTCGGAAACACCGCCGACTACATCGAAGCCCGAGGCGGTGGGGCTGATGACACCCGCTTCGTCGTCGGCCTCAAGGCCTGGTTCTGACCTAAGGAGACCACCCCATGATCCGCATTCTCACCCTCACGGCCGCCCTGGCCTTCGCCGGCGCCGCCGCCGCCCAGGATCCGCACGCCGGGCACAATATGCAGACGCAGGCCGCCGAGCCTCAATCGGCCGTCACCACGGTTCCGGCGAACGGGGCCATGACCCACGGATCGCCAGAACGCTTCAGCGTCACCTTCCCCCATGCGATGGTCCTGAAGACGGTGACCCTGAGCGCCGAGGGGCAGGCCCCGGTGGTCGTGAATGCCCCCGCCGCACCGGCCGCCGCGACCGTCAGCGTGGCCCTTCCCCGGCTTGCCCCGGGAACCTACACCGCCGCCTGGACCGCTGAAGGTCCGGACGGCCACAAGATGTCCGGCTCTGTCAGCTTCATGGTTCACTAGGAGAACGACGATGCGAGTTTCCAACCTGCTGGCCGCCGCCGGCGCGATTCTGGCCCTGAGCGCTGGAGCGGCCCTGGCCGCCGAAGGCTGCGAATGCTGCAAGGATATGGCCGCTGACGCCGCCATGAGCTGCTGCGACAAGATGAAGTCCGACGCTCCGCCGCCCGCCGAACCCGCGCCGCCCGCGCCGGCGCCCTCAGATGCTCCGGCTCCCCAGGGTCACGCCGACCATAACTGACCGCCCGATCTGAACCACTCCGGCAGGCGCTCCGACGGATCGGAGGTCTGTCCGGAGCAGACAGGCGTCAACTCTCGGTCTTCGCCGCGCTGAGCCGCGCCGCGCTCCCTGTGACGCCCACTCCCGCAACCCGGATGAAACGGACGGTTTCGGCCCGCGTCCGCGGTTCGGCGACGAAGCCCGCGTCGGCGAAGGCGAGGTGCTGGGGCATTTGCTCCCTCGCCGGATTCGCGCGCCACCAGTCCTCCAGCGAGGCCGCCTTGGGCAAGATGCCGCCGACGATCCGCTCGATGTCCCGAAACGACAGGTCCACCTCGGCGCCCTTCTGACGTCTGAGAAAGGCTGCGAGCGGCGTGTATTTAGCCATCTGGGTGTCTTGCTCCGCTGCTGCCGGGGGTCAAGCCCGGCTGGCGCGCTTGCGCTGCCCGATCTAGACTTACCGGCGGCGGGTTCCGGGAACGATAGGCGCCGATCGAGAGCCAGGGGACGTGCAAACGTCGGCGGCGATCGGCGGCGAAACGCCGGGCTTCATCACAGAAGTTCCTGGCCCGCCCCCTTCCCTCATCCCGGGTCGATCAGACCGCGCCGGACCGCCGAGGCGACCGCTTCGATCCGGGTCCGGACCCGGAGTTTGGAACAGACCTTCTCAAGATAGCTGTCCACGGTGCGGGGCGACAGCGACAATATGGTTCCGATGTCGGAGGAGCTCTTCCCGCGACAGACCCATTGCAGGCATTCCTGTTCGCGCGGGCTCAGGCTGACCGCGGGCGATCCACGGTCCGGATCTTCGGAGACAGCTTCCATATTACACCACGGGTTGTCCGACTTTCTCCGTACACGGCGGGTTCGGACCCGGGCAACGTCGATCAATTGCGGGCCGCCCGCAGGTTTCTTGCGGTCCGACGGCGCCGGTTGAACCGTAGAAGGGTCGCGCCTACAGCGGAGCCGTCGGGCGCCGCGAGATAGGCGCACAGCCGGAGCCGGGGTTCGTCGCTGACGGAGGCGGCGCTGCGCGCTGAAGTAACGGGCCTCGATCGCAGAGGATTCCAACGCCCGACCCCTCCCGCTTGCGTCGGGATTCCGTTTGATTCATGCTTCGATGTCGGCGTTCGCGCCGATAGGGGCCTGGAATCCCCTGTGCGATATCAAATCATCGACGGCTGCCGCTCTGTGCGTCGGCCGGTTGCCGCCATCTGAGCGCGCGCGTCGGCGCGCCTGCCCGGAATCGCGCGGCCACGCCGGGATTCCCGCCCCTCTCGTCGAGAGGTCGGAGATCCGTGGTGACCGATACGAAGCAGCTGGGGGTGGAGGCGCAGGACGGGATCAACCGTCTCTACCGGCGATACGCCGTCTGGCTGGATCGCCGGTTGCGCCCTCACATCGGCGCCGACGCTGCGGCGGATGTCGTCCAGGAGACCTACCTCAGGGCGGCGCCTTACGCCGTGTCGGACATCCGCCATCCAAAAGCGTTCCTGCTGCAGATCGCCCTCAATCTGGTCCGCGATGAAAGCCGAAGAGAGGGCCGACGCCGCCAGAGCCAGGCGCTTCAAAGACCTGCCGAGGCCGAGGCCGCGCCGCAGTTCGACCAAGTCCTTCTCGAACAGGTTATCCGGTCCATGCCGCAACTCTACCGCGACGTCTTCGTCTTGAACCGCTTTGGCGGTATGACTTATCCCGAGATCTCCGTGTCGCTCGAGATCAGCGTGAAAACGGTGGAATGGCGAATGTCCAGGGCGCTTCAGTACTGCGCGTCTCGGCTGGACCTGTAGGCAACGGATGATGATCGAGGCTGAAGCCGACATCAGGCGCAAGGAAGCCGCCGACTGGTTCAGCAAGTTGAACCAGCGCAAGGTCACGACCGCCGACGTGAAGGCGTTCAGCGCGTGGCGGCGAGACCCGGAGAACGCGCGCGCTTTCAGCCGTCTCGAAGCCATGTGGGACGCGGCAGGGACGCTGGCGCAAAGCCCCGGGATGGCGGGGCTCGCCGACGAGGCCTTGAGTCGGGTCGAAAAGGCGCGCCCGCGCCGTCGGATGCGGGACGCCGGCCGTCTGATCCCGCTCGGCGTCGCGGGCGCCATGGCGCTTGTGATCGGAGCCGGGAGCCTGACCTGGTGGTCCCTGCAGCGGCCGGACGCCTACGCCACGGCCATCGGCGAGCAACGCACCGTGCGGCTGGAAGACGGTTCCCGCATCGTCCTCGACACGGACTCGCGGGTCACCGTTCGCTTCACCGACGCCCGTCGCGTGGTCACGCTCGCAGCAGGACGCGCCATGTTTGAGGTCGAGGGCGACGCCGCGCGGCCTTTCTTCGTCCAGGCGGGCGACACGGAGGTCACCGCCGTCGGCACGCGCTTTGACGTTCGGCGATCCGGCTCCGGGGCGCGTGTCGTCCTGGTCGAAGGGCGCGTCGACGTTCACAAGCCGTCCTCGAGGACGGCCCAATGGACCCTGGAGCCCGGCCAGCAGGTCACCACCTCGGGTCCAACGCCCCGGGTCGTCGCGGTCAATGTCCCGGCCGAAACCAGTTGGACAGTCGGCCGGCTGACCTTTGAGAACACGCCGATCGCTGCGGCCGTGACGGAGGTGAACCGCTACACCTCCAAACCGATCGAGCTTCGCGACGAACGCATCTCGTCGATCCGGGTCAGCGGCGTTTTCAACGCCGGGGACATCGACGGCTTCGTCGCCGCCCTGCGCGACCTCTATCACCTTGAAGCCGCCACGGCGGCCGACGGCCATCTGATCCTTTCGGGGCCGGCATGAAAATAATCTGCGTCCGGACTTAGGGGACGCCCCGCGACCCAACGTCTCCTCCCCGCCCCGCAAAGCCGCGGGTAGAAAAGAGGGGGAGATCATGGGTCACAGGTTCACTTCAACCGCGCTCGCTGCGCTCATGCTGGGTGTCGCGACGCCGGTCATCGCGCAATCGACCGAGGCCGTCCGGACGTTCAGCATCGGCGCCGGGCCGCTTGAGCGTAGCCTGCCGGTGTTCGCCCAGCAGAGCGGCCTGCAGATCCTCTATCCCAGCGCGCTGGTAACCGGCCGACAGGCTCGCGCCCTCACCGGCGAATACACTCCTGAGGCCGCGCTCGCGGAGCTCCTGCGCGGGACGGGCCTGGCCTATCGCCAGAGCCGCCCGACGGTCTTCGTGCTCGTTGATCCCTCAGCCCGCGCCGAGGCCGAACCGCAGGCCACCCAGCTTGAAGAAATCGTGGTCACGGGGACCTATCTGCGGGGCGCGGACAGTCCGTCGCCGGTCACCGTCATCACCCAGGACGACATCGCCCGGCAAGGCCGCGCGACGGTCGCCGAGACCCTCGCCGCCTTGCCGCAGAACTTCACCGGGGCGGCCTATGAGGGGTCTGCCGGGACAGGCGCAGACCGCACGAGCCGAAACTCGGCTTATGCGACCGGGGTGAACCTGCGGGGTCTGGGCGCGGATGCAACCCTCGTCCTGGTCAACGGCCGGCGGATCGCGGGCACGGGCAGCGCCGGCGACTTCTCGGACATCTCCAATCTTCCCAGCAGCGCCATCGCCCGAGCGGATGTGCTGCTCGACGGCGCGTCGGCCCTCTACGGCGCAGACGCGGTCGGCGGTGTGGTCAACATCATCCTGAAGTCACGGTTCGACGGAGCCGAAACCCGGCTACGTGTTGGCGGCACCAGCGACGGCGGGGCCGAGGAGACTCTCCTGTCTCACAGCGGCGGTTTCAACTGGTCCAACGGCGGCCTCCTCGCCGCTTACGAATTCCACGACCGCGGCGAGTTGCGCGCCGCCGACCGTCGCGCAACCGCGAATGCGGACCTGCGCCCGCTGGGCGGCTCGGACTGGCGCTTCACCTACGCGGCCCCGGGCAACCTCATGGCGTTCGATCCGGTCAGCGGATCCTATGAACCGGTCTACGCCATCCCACGCAATCAGAACGGCGTGGGCCTCCCGCCTGGAGACTTTCGCCCGGGCGAAGTCAATCTGACCAATCAGATGGAGGGCCTGTGGAGCCTGCCGCACCAGCGCCGGCACAGCCTTTTCGTGGCGGGCCGGCAGGACCTTCCGGGTGGTTTCAGTCTGGACGGCGACCTTCGCTACACCGACCGGACCTACATCCAGGAGTCGGTGGCCGACATCGGCATCCTGTTCGTGACGCCGGACAATCCCTTCTTCGTGCCGGTGGCGGGCGAGCCCTATCAGGAGATCGCCTATTCCTTCATCAACGACCTGGGGCCGGGCCGTGACGAAGGCTTCTCCCGCAGCGTCGGCGGCGCCGTCGGGGTCACGGGTGAACTCGCCGGATGGAACCTCGCGGCCTATCTGAGCGGAGGTCGGGAGACTACCGGGCTTATGGCCTCGAACCGGGTCCAGACGACCCGGCTCGACGAAGCCCTCGGCTCTACGCCGAACAATCCGGGAACCACCTTCAACCCGGCCGTCGACGGCTACTTCAATCCCTATGGCGATCCCGCCGCCCATAGCCCGGCCCTGTTGGCCTTCATCGGGTCCGGCTACCTTCGGTCCGAGAACATCAGCACGGTCGGCTCCTTCAACCTCAAGGCCGACGGCGTCCTCTTCGCCCTGCCAGGCGGGGACCTGCGCATGGCCGTCGGTGTCGACTATCGCCAGGAGCGTTTCGAAACCTCCGGCGAGAATTTCATCTCCGGCGCAGCGCTGCGCATCGCCGCCCCGACGGCGTTCGAGCGCGACGTCTCGGCCGCCTTCGTCGAACTGCGCGCGCCGCTCGTGGGGCCCGACAACGCCCGGCCCGGCCTCGAACGGTTGGAGCTGTCCCTTGCCGGTCGTGTCGAGGACCATGAGGGGATCGGCCAGACCAGCAATCCCAAGGTCGGCGTCCTCTACAACCCGACCCCCGACCTGCTCCTGCGCGCCAGCTACGGCACCTCGTTCCGCGCCCCTTCGCTGAGGGAGTTGAACAGCGCCTACCGGCTCGGCCCGGTGTTCCTGGACCGCGCCGGCGCCAATGTGATCAGCATCGTCCAGTACGGGGGCAACCCGAATCTCATCCCGGAGACCGCGGAGTCCTGGACGGCGGGCTTCGTCTGGACGCCCGCCGCCGCCGAAGGTCTCCGGATCGAGGGCGGCTGGTTCCGGACGACCTTCGAGGACCGGATCGCGACCCCGGTCGCGGAGAACCTGATCAATGCGCTCAATGATCCGACCCTGGCCCCTTTCATCCGCTATGTGAGCCCCGGCTCAAACGCGGACGACCGGGCCTATGTCCAGTCCCTGCTCGGCCACCCGGGCAACTTCAATCCGAACGTCTTCCCGGCGACCGCCTACGGCGCCGTCATCGATAGCCGCTACGTCAATGCTTCGGCCGTGGAGGTCGAGGGGCTCGACCTTTCGACCCGCTATCGCTTCACCCTGGGGTCGGATGACATCTCGCTCGACGCGAGCGTGACCCATCTGCTGACCAACGACCGGACGGTCACGGCTGCGTCGCCCACCGAGGACCTGCTCGGCGCCCCGAACTTTCCCGCCCGGTGGCGGGGCCGCTTCGGCGCCCAGTGGCAGCGGGGCCCGCTCACCCTCGGCAGCGCCCTCAACCACGTCAGCGGAGGACGCGATCGGGTCAACGGACGCGGGATCGATGACTGGATCACCCTGGACGGCCAGGTCCGCTACGACTTCGGGAGCGGATGGGGCGAAGGCCTTTCGCTCACCCTCAATGTGCTCAACCTGACCAATGAGGAGCCGCCCTTCTACGATGCGCCGGCGGGGATCGGTTACGACGCCGCCAACACCAATGTGCTGGGCCGGCAGATCTCCCTTCAGCTCGTCAAGCGCTGGTGAGCGTCCATGCGCATGGTCGCTTTCGCCCTCGCGGGCCTGCTCGCGACGGCGGGCCCGGCGTTGGCCAGGCAAGAGCCGCTCACGGTGGATGTCATTCTGGGGCTCGAGAGCTTCGGACGGGTCGCGATCGATCCGTCCGGCGCGGTCGCCGTCTTCGAGGAGCGGCGCGCCCGAGGCGATCTCCCCCGCCATGATCTGGAGGCCGAAGGCGCCAACCGGTACGCCCGGCTGTACCGCATCGACCTCGACGCCCCCGACCATCCGCGACCGCTCCTGACGATGGACGAAGACGCCGGCTATTCCGTCGGCGCCTTCTCGCCCAGCGGTCGGCGTCTGGCCGTGTTTCGGCTCCGGAACGACGAATGGCGGCTGGGAATCGTCGAGATCGCCGCGGGGGAGGTGGTGTGGACCGATGTGGCGCCGGAGCTTAGCCTATGGGGCCGGTCCCTGGAATGGCTCACGGACGACACCCTCGTCGTGCTTGGCATGCCGGACGGGGCGCTTCCTCCAAGACTGGCGGGCCCCCGCGCCGAACAGGCACGCCTGCTGGCGCTGAGGGCGGCGGCGACGGCCGGGTCGCCGGCTGCGATCACGGTGGGCGAAGACGGCCCGCCGGAAGCCTTGCCGCCGCGACGTCTCTGGCGGATCGACGCCGTCACCGGAGAGGCCGCGGCGATCGCCGACGGTCCCTTCCTCGACCTCGAGGTCTCTCCGGACGGACGATACGCCGCGCTTCTGCTGGACGGCCCCCTCCTGCCGCCGCCCTCCGCCGATACCGCGAGCGAGGTGCGCCGCGCCCGGGGGCTGGAGCTCGTCGAGCTGACCACCGGGGCCGCCGTCCGGCCGCCCGAAGCCGGCAACATCTCCACGAGCCTGCTGGCCTGGTCGCCGGCCTCCGACGCCCTTCTGGTGGCGACGATCGGCGACGAACCGGCCCGGCTCCTGACCGTCGCTCCGGACGGCGCGGCGCGGGATGTGACCCCGGCCGGGGCGCACCCGACCACGCCGATCGACTTCCAGGGCATGGCCACGGCCGAGGGCGGCTGGTTGGGCGGTGTCCCGATCTTCAAGGGCCGCTCCGCATCCGGCGAGGGCTGGTTCGTCGCAGGGGCCGACGCCCAGCCGCTCACAGGCCTGTCTCCGGACGCCCGACTCGTCGCCGAGGGTCGCTCCTCGGTTCTGTTCGCCAGCGGCGGTCGCGTCATCCGCCTCGGCGCAGACGGCGAGTCCGTCGATCTCGGGGCCGCCGCCTCGGCGGTGAACCCGCGCGGTCCCTTCGGATTGCGGGCTCAGAGCGGTCCGCTGAAGGCGGACTTCGCGGTGATCGAACGTCCCGACGGGCGACTGTGCCAGGCCTGGGCCGATCCCGGGGCCGAGCCCCGATGCGTCGCGGCGACGCCTGGGGCCGCGATCAGCTGGAGCCGGGGGATCGGCCTCGACCGGAGCGGGCCGGAGGCCGAACCGAATACGCTTCGCCTCCAGCGCGGCCATAGCCGGGAGGTGGTCTGGCGGCTGAACCCCGAGCTCGACCGGATCGCGGTCGCGGCGCCCCGGCGCATCACCGGCGTTGGCGGCGCGGGCGGCTGGCTCTATTCGCCGTCGAACCCGACAGCGACGCCGCGCGTGATCGTGGTGCCCTATCAGGGCGAGGCCTACCCCGCCCCGCCGTGGTGGATGCGGCGGGAGTCCACCGGCCTGTCGCTGGCGCCCCAGCTGATGGTCGCGGCGGGCTACGCCATCCTCATCCCGGACCTCCCCGCGACCCCGGAACCGGCGGACGGCCTCGCCCAGCGCATCCTGTCGGTCGTCGACGCCGCGGCGGCGGAGGGGCTGGTCGATGCGGAGCGCATTGGTCTGTGGGGCTGGAGCTTCGGCGCCTGGTCCGCCGTGATGAGCGCTGCCCAGTCTCCCCGCTTCGACGCCGTGGTGGCGTTAAACGGGCCGATGAATTTCTCGACGGTCATCGGAGACGTCGGTTCGACCCTGCGGCTGGAGGGCGGGCATGCGCTCGCCGCGACGGCCGGCGCCCGCTGGCTGGAATCCGGCCAGGCCGAGATGCGTGACGCCTACTGGCGCGCCCCCGACCGGTATCGGCGCAACAGTCCGTTCGAGCAGGCGGACCGCATCACCGCGCCGACGCTTCTCGTGGTGGGCGAGTATGACCTGATGCTGGGCCAGTCGGAGCAGCTCTATGGCGCCCTGCACCGTCTGAACCGCCCGGTGGCCCTGACCCTGCTCATCGGCGAGGACCACGGGGTTCAGAGCCCGGGCAACATCCGGCTCTATTACGACCAGGTCCGCGACTGGTTCGACCGGCATCTCAGGGGTTCCGGTGGTCCAGCCGTTCCCGCCAGCGCCGCACCCAGGCCTCCGTCAGGGCCAGACTGAGCAGGTGGGAATGGCCGCCACGCCACAGCAGGGCGTCCCGGGTGAGGCGGTCCTCCAGGCCGGGATCGATCAGCCCCGCCTCGGCCAGGGCGCCGCCGAGCAGATAGTCGCGCAGGAAGTCCAGGTGCGCGGCGACCGCGTTGCCATAGTAGGCGCCCAGTTCGCCCTTCGAGCGGCGATCGAGGATCGAGGGCGGCAAGACATCCGCGAAGGCGGCGCGCGCGGCGGCGCGATCCCGTCCGCCCCAGGTCAGATCGACCGCCGACAGGGCCAGCCCCGCCTCCATCACCGGCTGGCTGAGCAGCGGATTGAGGCAGGGACCGAGACGGCTGCGGACCGCCAGCCCCTGGAAGGTCTGACAGAAGGCCAGGGCGGACATCTGCAAGGCCTTGGCTGGCGGGACGCCGCCCAGATCGTCGAGCCAGGGGTGATCCCAGTCTGCGCGATGGCGGACCTCCTCGCGCCAGTCCTTCGCCAGCGCCGTCGGCCACAGGGGGCGCCGCAGCCAGCGCGAGAGCCGATGCAGGACCGCCAATCGCGCGCGACCGCGCCGCTCCCAGATCTCGTCCAGCCCGATCAGCAGGCTGGGCATCTGAAAGAAGACCGCGTCGCCGCCCTGCCCCGTCAGCGAGCCCCAGCCGCCTGTCGCCTCGATCCGGTCGGCGATGTCGTCGTTGTAGTCGGGATCGATGTCGTTGGCCGCCGGCCGGAAGGTCTCGGCGCAGGCGGCCAGACGCACGGCGTCGAGTCTGAGGCCGTCGCGGCGGACTTCGGTCAACGCGAAGCCATGCCTTTCCGCCACCGCCCGGGCGTAGGCCCGCTCGTCGCCCTCGGGCTGATCGACGTAATGGTTGACCCAGGCGGCGACGTTGCGGCGTTGGTCGGCGGTCAGGACGCCCGCCACGATGGCGGAGTCCAGGCCGCCGCTGACCTCGGTGATCCAGGGCCTGTCGCCCGCCAGCGCCCGCACCGACCGTTGCACCGCCCCTCGGAGGTCGGGAGGCGGACGCGAACCCCGGTCCCGGTACACCTCCGCGGGCCGCCAGATCTGGCGACCTTGGTTGACGCCCTCCCCAACGACCCGCAGTTCGCCACCGGCGACGGCCTGCAATCCGGTTAGGGCCAGTCGATGTCGATATTCGCCGGGGCGGGCCACCAGGGCGGCGACCGCGTCCCAATCCAGCGCGATCCCGTCGGGCAGCCAGGGATCGATGACCGCCGCGGCGCTCGTCGAGATCAAGGTCACGCCGGCCTTGCGCCAGACGACGCAGTCCAGGGCGCCCGACGGGTCGCGGAGCACGGCGACGTCGCCCTCGACCCGCCGGACCAGCAGGTAGCGCCCCCAATGGTCCGAACAGACCGTGCGGGCCTGCGCCGCGTCCAGCCGTCGGCATCCCAGGGCGCCGCGCGCCCGCAGCGACAGCGCCTGGCCCTCGCGGTCGTAGATCTCGCCGAGCACCACGCCGTGCCCGTCGAGCCCCCGCGCCACCTCGAGCCGTCCGCCGGTCGGGGCGAACACCTGGATGAAGGGGTCATGCGACTTGCGCGACCAGCCGGCCCGGCTCAGGCGCTGTCGAAGCGGCGCGACCAAGGCGTCGAGCGCAGCCGGATTGTCGCCGACCAGAATGATCGCAGAGTCCGCCGCCACCTCAGATCACCAGGATCGGTCGATAGACGGTCAGGGTTTCCGGGGCTTCGCTGACGCACTGGTCTCCGCTCTGCAACCAGCAATGGGCGAGAAAGGGGAAGGTGCGGACCCCGAACACCCAGTCCGCGTCCAGATCCGCGGCGTTCACGAAGCGCAGCAGCAGTTCCGCCTGAAGCAGACAGGCGCCGGTCCAGGGCGCCAGCGGCAGCAACTGGCGGAACACCTCGACCCGCGCGGCGAGCGCCTCGGGATCCGACCGGCGACCGCGACGCCGGGCGTATCGCCGGCTGAGGTCCAGAAGTGTCGGCCGACGCCGCACCGCTTCGACCCAGATGACGCCGAAGGTAACGAGGTCCCGCAGCGTCGGCCGGATCGGCGGCGCAGGCGGCAGGCGCGCCGACGGCAGGGCCGGCGGCGGGCTCCGATCTTCCGGCGCCGACGTGGGATGCAGCAACTCCTCGGCGGCCAGGCGAAGAAGATCGTCTATCGACCCCAGCGCCCGCCGTCCCTCGATCCGGAGATCGCCGCACTCCGGCAGGCACAGATAATCGTCCGCGGCGAGATCGAGCAGGACCAGATCGTCGCCGACACGGACCGCGTGAATGCCCTCGGCGAGCCAGCCGCAGTGACCGTCCTCGGCGCGAAGCGCTTCGGCCATTCCCAGACCTCTCCCTGTTAGAGCTGAACTTGGCTGGTCCGCCCTGCGGCAGGACCCGGCGGGGCCGTCCGGAACCGGACGGCCCCCTGGGCTCATTCCGGCGGCATGGTCCAGTGACGGGCCGGGTTCAGTTCGGTGAACGGTCCCATCAGGATCGCCCGGGTCAGCCGACGGGCGGCCCCCAGACGCAGCATGCGCGTCTCGTTCTGGATCTTCATCGATCCCTCTCCTGTGTCAGGAATGGCCCCTGCTTGCGGCGTCCGGGGCGAGGCCGGGCCCGGACGTCCGGGCCGCCGAAGCGGCCCGTCCGATCATTCGCTGGGCGGAATGGTGTACTTCAGCACCGGATTCAGCTCGTCGAATTCGCCGCGCGAGACCGCGCGGGTCAGGGTGCGGGCGGCCCCGAGGCGCACGAGGCGCGAGGTGCTCTTGGTCATGGTCGTCTCCTGTTTTGAAGGCCGACAAAACGTCGACGACGAACCATCAACGCCGGAAAGCAAATCGATTCAAACTATATTTCGCGTATACTTCGACTGACCTGGATCGATCCGCCGAACACGGGAGGCGAGGCCCGTCGCGGCGATCCGCCAGCGCGCATAGTAGGCCTCGACCTTGCTCGCCGGCGCGGGACCCGCGGCCGCTTCGGTCGGGCCGTTCAGGCGTCTGAGCGGCGCCAGGCGACGGCGCACGCGAACGAGGCTCTCGATCAGGGGTTGGTTGTCGCAGGCGTCAACCAGGTCGTCGATCCACGCCTCGACGGACGCGTCCGTGGCGTCGCAGGGCTGGGCGACCCGGGTGTAGAGCGCCGCGAGACCGACATGGGCGGCCTCCAGATCGAGCAGACCCAGAACGTCCTCCAGAGGCGCGGCGCGGGTGAAATAGCCCAGACCGCGGCGATCCTCGACGAGGCCTTCGCCGCACAGGCGGGACAGGGCTTCGCGCACCGGGCTGGTGCTCAGCCCGAGCGAGGCGGCGATGTCGACCACGGACAGATGCTGGCCGGGGGCCAGGCCGTCCTCGAGCGCGGCGCGCAGGCTGGCGAGCGCCAGGCCGAAGGGATCGCGCTGCCTCACGACCGCCTCCGGGCCGCTCCGGGACGCAGATCGACGACCGGCAGGCTTCGGGGCGATCGGGTCATGCGGCGCTCCTATACTGATGTCCGCAAGAAAATTGCGTCGTATCCGCAGCTTTTACGCTGTTGATCTTTCTAGGCTTTCATTTGACGCAACGCTGAGGCATTTTTCAACCTGTAGGGGTGCACTCGCTTCGTAGTCGCGTGGCGCCGGAGGCGAGGGAGTAACTGGAGACATGGACGCCCGACACACCCAGACGGCGAACGCGGTGCTCTCCTCCAGCCTGCGCCTGATCCGGTCCCATCGGCGGATGCGGGCCGCGGACGTCGCCCAAGGCATGAATATGGCGCTGCGGTCCTATGAGCATTTCGAGTCCGGCGCCGGTCGGATCAACCTCGAACGTATTCACCGCTTCGCGGAGGTCACCGACAGCGATCCGCACGGAATCCTCGCCGCCCTGGCCCTTGGGTCGCCCGCCTTCGCCTTGCGGTGCGCCGACAACAAATTGGCGACCATCCTCGCCGTGGCGCTGCAGGAGTTCGACGAAGAAGCCGGGGACGCCATCGGCGATCTGGACGCCCGCACCATCATCAACGCCTTCACCAAGAGCCTGAAGGACCTCGCCGATCAATCCGTCCGGCGCGACGCCGAGGCCGAGGCCTGGCTTGAACAGCGCCGGGGACGGTTGATGGCGCCCGCCCGGGAGGATGGGACCGGCGACGGCGCGTAACGCCCCCTCGCCACGGTCGTAGACTTGCGGTCCGAGACTCGCGGACTGGCGCGCGGGACCGATTGCGCGGTTGGATTCGGGCATGAAAGTCCTCCCCCCTCATTCCCCCGCCCCATCTGCTTCACCCTGCCACCGGCTGTCGGATCGCCAGCGGGAATGTCTGGACCTGGCGGCTCTGGGTCTGACCTCCGCCCGGATCGGCGATCGGCTCGGCCTGTCGCCCCGAACGGTCGACGAGCATCTCATGGCCGCCTGTCGCGTCCTCGGCGTCCGCACCCGCATCCAGGCCGTCGCCCGGCTCGCCGCCGCTCAGCGGCCGTCCGAACCCCGGACCTTCCTACCGTAGATTTCCGGCGGGGAGCTCGCGGGTCGCCGGTCCCGCTCCCGATCGGGTTTGCTGGGGGCTCATGCTGGAGCCCGCCGTGCTGGACCTCAATCTGATCCTCGCCCTGTCCCAGGCCTGCGCGCCGCAGGTGGCGCCGGAAACCTTGGCGGCCATCGCCTATGCGGAGAGCCGGTTCAACCCGATCGCGATCGGCGTCAACCGGGGTCCGCGTCCGGCCCGATCGCCTCGGGACGCCGCGGACGCGGCGCGCATCGCCCGCGGCCTGCTGGCGCGGGGCGCGAACCTCGATCTCGGCGTGGCCCAGATCAACAGCGACAATCTGGACTGGCTCGGCCTGTCCGTGGAGGCGGCCTTCGACCCGTGCCGCAACCTCGCCGCCGCCGGCGTCGTCCTGCGCGCGGGCTATCGCCCGGCCGAAGGTGTCGATCGCCAGACGACCCTGAGGGTCGCGCTGTCCCGATACAACACCGGCCATCCGGAGCGCGGCTTCCGCAACGGCTACGTCGCTCGCGTCGAGGCGGCCGCCGCGACCCTCGGCGTCCTGCCGCTCGCCCCTGTTCGAACCCCTGCAGACGACCGGCCCGCACCACCCGCTCCGCCGCTGCCGCCGCCCGCCTGGGACGTTTTCGGGCGGGCCCAGGCCAGCGCCGTCCTCACCTTCACCGCCGCCCCAGACACGGAGTTCTGAGATGACCGCATCCGCGACCGTCCGCAGGGCCGGCGCCGCCGGCGCCATCGCCCTCGCCGCCAGCCTCGTCCTGGTCCAGCCCGCCTTCGCCTCGGCCAATGTCGAAGGCCTTCTGCAGAACGTCGTCGACATGCTCACCGGCAACACGGCCCGGCTTCTGGCCGTGCTGGCGGTCGTGGTCGTCGGCATCCTGTGGATGTTCGGCCTGTTCGACCTGCGGCGGGCGGCGATCGTCGTGCTCGGCATCGTCGTGGTCTTCGGCGCGGCCGAGATCGTCAACCTGATCACTGGCGGTGCGTGATGGAGGCGACCCTGCCCTGGCTGGCGGTCGCTTCGGCCGCGATCGTCCTGGCCCTGTGCCTGATGCTCGGCCTGAAGCTGATCTCGCCCACGCGGTTCGCCCAGATCCTCGCCGGCCTCGCCTCGGGGCTCGCCCTCGCCCTGACCCTGTCGCGCCTGTCCGCCGGAGGTCATCATGGCTGACGAACGTCTGACCGAGGACCCGCTGTTCCTGGCCTGCACGCGGCCGGCCATGATCCTGGGCGTGCCCATGGAGGCCATGGGCGTCAACGTCATCGTCTCGGGCGTCGTCTTCCTCGTCGGCGGCAGCCTGCTCTATCTGCTCGTCGCCCCGGCCCTGCATTTGGTCTTCCGGGCGATCTGCCGGGCGGACCACAACGCCTTCCGGCTCCTCTTCGTCTATGTCGACACCAAGGGCCGGTCGCGCAATGCGGGCCTCTGGGGCGGGAGTTCGGCGACGCCCCTCCCCCTCGTCCGCCGCTATCGCCTGGCGGAGCTGACCCGTGGCTGAGGGCGGGGTTCCTCCGGCGCGCCTGCGGCGGGAGGCCGACGCCCGGCCGCACCTGCCCTATGCGCGTCATGTCTCCGACCATGTGGTCACGCTCGACAGCGGCGCCCTGATGATGGTGTTCCAGATCGACGGAGCCAGCTTCGAGACCGCCGACGCCCGGGACCTCAACGACTGGCACGTCAAGCTCAACCAGGCCTGGCGCAATCTCGCCGACGACCGGCTGGCGGTCTGGCATCATGTGGTCCGGCGTCCGGTGGAGCTGGAACGCTCCTCCGGGTTTCGATCGACCTTCGCCGGCGAACTCGGCGCCCTCTACGACCATCGGGTCGCGCGCCGGCAGCTCTGGATCAACGAGCTGTTCGTCACCCTCGTCCTTCATCCGGGTCGCGACGCGGGCGACCGGGCCGCGGCGCTCGCGAAACGCCTGAAGGCGGCGCGCCGCAGCGACGGCGAGGTCGAGGTCGCCCATATCCGGCGCCTCGAGGAGGCCGGGCGCGACCTGGCCCAGTACCTTGGGCGGTACGCGCCGCGCCGGCTCGGTCTCTACGAACGCGACGGCCTGTGGTTCTCCGAGCCGATGGAGGTCATGCGGCTCGTCTTGACCGGACGCCGGTCGCCGGTCCCGATCGTGTTCGGCCACCTCGGCTCGGCGGTCTACACCGTGCGCGCCATCTTCGGTCGCGAGACCCTCGAGCTGCGCGACGCGGCCGATGCGCGCTACGCCGGCGTCCTGGCCATCAAGGAGTATCCGGCGACGACCCGGCCCGGACTGTGGGACGACCTGCTGAGCGTCCGCTTCGGCTTCGTGATCAGCCAGTCCTTCGCCTTCCTGTCCAAGGCCTCGGCCCGGGCGGTGATGGAGCGCAAGCAGAACCAGATGGTCTCGGCGCGCGACCGCGCGGCCTCCCAGATCACCGGCCTGTCCGACGCGCTGGACGATCTCGTCAGCAACCGCTTCGTCATGGGCGAGCATCAGGCCTCGATCCTCGTCCACGGCGACACGCCGACCGCGCTGGCGGAGCATCTGTCCAAGGCCCGCGCCATCCTCGCGGACTCCGGCCTGGTCGTCGCGCGCGAGGATCTGGGGCTGGAAGCCGCCTTCTGGTCCCAGTTCCCCGGAGCCTTCGCCCGCCGCACCCGGCCCGCCGCCATCACCTCGCGCAATTTCGCGGCCCTGGCGCCGTTCCACGCCCATCCCGTCGGCAAGGCCCACGGCAATCACTGGGGCGAGGCCGTCGCCGTGCTGCGCACCACGGCCGGTTCGCCCTTCTGGTTCCACTTCCATGTCGGCGATCTGGGCCACACCTTCATCTGCGGACCGTCCGGATCGGGCAAGACCGTCGTCCAGAACTTCATGCTGGCGCAGTTGGAGCGGTTCGACGCCCAGCAGCTGTTCATCGACAAGGACCGGGGCGCCGAGATCTTCGTCCGCGCCTGCGGCGGAACCTACCTCGCCCTGCGCAACGGCGAGCCGACCGGCTTCGCCCCGTTCAAGGCGCTCGACCCCAGCCCCGCCAACCGCGCCTTCCTGGTCCGGCTCGTCCGGGCCCTCGTCGCCCGCCCGAACGAGACCCTGACCGTACCCGAGGCCCGCGCCATAGACCAGGGCGTCGCCGCTCTGGAGGCCTTGCCGCGCGAGCGTCGCTCCATCGCCGCCCTGCGCAGCCTCCTCGGTCAGGGCGACGCCGGCGGCGTGGGCGCTCGGCTGGAGCGCTGGCAAAGGGGCGGCCCGCTCGGCTGGGTGCTCGACAACGATGAGGACGCCCTCAGTCTGGAGGCCCGCTTCGCCGGTTTCGACATCACCCAGGTGCTGGACCACGACGAGGTTCGCACGCCGGCGATGCTGTACCTGTTCCATCGCATCGCCGAGCGGGTCGACGGTCGCCGCCTCGTCCTCGACATCGACGAGTTCTGGAAGGTGCTGGGCGACCCGGCCTTCACCGATCTCGCCCAGGACGGGCTCAAGACCTGGCGCAAGCAGAACGCCTTCATGGTGTTCGGCACCCAGTCGCCCGCCGACGCCCTGCGATCCCCGATCGCCCACGCCATCCTCGAGCAGTGCGCGACCAAGATCTTCCTGCCCAACGCCCACGGTCAGGCGCGCGACTATGTCGACGGCTTCGGCCTGACCCAGGAGGAGTTCCGTCTCGTCCGCGAGGTCCTCACCCCGGAGTCGCACCGCTTCCTGGTCAAGCAGGGCCACGACAGCGTGGTCGTCGAGTTGGACCTCGGCGGCATGGACGACGCCCTGTCGATCCTGTCCGGCCGCACCGAGACCACCGCCCTGCTCGACCGGCTGCGCGCCGAGGTCGGCGACGACTACGCGCGCTGGCGCGATCCCTTCCATGACCAGAGGAGGTTCCTATGAGAGCCGGCATTCCCTTCGCCGCGGCGGCGGCCGCATTCGCCCTCGCCGTCGCCCCGACGGTCCAGGCCCAGCAGATCGTCCACGATCCCCGGGCCCTGGCCCAGATGATCGAGGAGGCGCGCACGACGCTAGACCAGCTGAGGGCGCTGCAGACCCAGGTCGAACAGGGCCGGCAGCTGTTCGACAGCCTGAACGACCTGTCCGGCGTCAACGCCCTGGCCGGCGAGCTCGGCTTGCCGACGGTGCGCAATCCGCTGCCGGACATGCGCGCCCTTCGCGCCGCGGCCGACGGCGACCTGTCGGCACTCGGCGACCTGGCCGACCGCGCCGACGCCATCCGCCGCGACACCCGGCTCTATACGCCGCCGGCGGGCGACCTCGACCCGGCCGAGGCCTATTACCGCGACAGCCTCGAACGCGCCGGCGCCCGCACCGCGCGGGACCTCGCCGTCGGTGAGGCGGTGGCCGGCGCCGCGGACCGGCGTCTGCAGGGTCTGGAGACGCTCCGGTCCGCTCTCGACACCGCGCCCAACGCCCGCGCCGTCCTGGATCTCGAAGCCCGCCTCGCGGCCGAACAGGCGATGATCCAGAACGAACAGGTGCGGCTGCAGGGTCTGGCCCTGACCCAAGCCGCCGAAGCTCGGCTCGAGGAGCAACGCGCCCGCGAGCGGGCGGAAGCCGCCCGGGCGGCGCGCATGACAGTCTATGAGAGGGCGTTCCAGTGAGACGATCCGCCCTGCTCGTCGCCCTCGGCCTGGTCGGCTGCGGGTCGCCCGAGCGAACGGCCGAAGACTTCGCCGCCGATCCCGACGCGGCCGAAGCGGTCGTGGCGGCGTGCGACGCCGGTCGAGCCGAGCGCGAATGCGAAGCGGCGCGTCAGGGCCTGGCCGAAGCGCGTCGGCAGGCGCGGATGCGCGTCTATGAGCGGGCCTTCTGAGGATCCCGACGATGAGCTTTCGCGTCTTCGAACCCAGCTACGACTTCATCGACGAACGGCTCAACGTCTTCCTCGGCGACCGTCTGTCGTCTGTGATCGCCGAGGTCGAGGGACCGCTGCGCATCGCCCTGGTCCTCTATGTCGTGCTCTACGGCGTCGCCATCCTGAGGGGCGCGATCAGCGAACCGGTGATGGACTTCGCGGTCCGCTCGCTGAAGCTCGCCTTCCTCTATCTGCTGGCGACCACGGCCGCCTATTCCACCTTCGTCACCGAGCCGCTGTTCACCGGCCTGCCCAACGCCCTCACCCGGGCGGTCAGCGGCGCGGACACCCCCAGCGTCGGCGCGGCCTTCGACCAGTTCTTCGCCTATGCGGCCTGGCTGGGCGAGGACATCTCGCGCGAGGGCTCCGCCTTCAATCCGGGCCCTTGGGTCGTCTCGGCCGCCGTCTTCATCATCGGCGCCCTGGCCGCCGCCCTCGGCTTTGGGGTGGTTCTGGTGGCCAAGCTGGCCCTGGCCCTGCTCGTCACCCTCGGCCCCATCTTCATCGCCTGCGCCCTGTTCGACGCCACCCGCCGCTTCTTCTTCGGCTGGCTCAGCCAGGCGGTGAACTACCTCGTCCTGTTCGCCCTGATCATCGTCATCTTCCAGCTCGTCCTGTCGCTCGTGCGCGACCAGTGGGGCGCGATCCAGGGGGCCGACCCGATGATCGGCGGGCTGATCTTCATCGCCCTGTGCCTGCTGGGGGCGATCTTCTTCCTTCAGACCCCGGCCATCGCCGCCGGCATCGCGGGCGGCGCCAGCGCCGGCCTCGCCGACTTCGCCAACGCCGCGGCCCTGGGCGGGAGCGGCTCGGGCCGCACCAAGGGTCCGCAAGAAGCCAGCCGCCAACCGCCCAGGGGCGGCGGCTCCATTCGACCGAGAGGCGCCTGACATGACCCACCGCTCCCTCCTGCTCGCCGGCCTGATGCTGCTGGGCGCCTGCGCCCACCGGGGCGATCCCGCCCTGCCGACCTGCGACGGCTCCGCCCGGCGGCCGGCTAATCCCCACGGCTCGGCGCTTGCGCCGCACGCCGAACCACGACCGGCCGAGGCCGCCGCCGGTCCCGACGCCGGAACAGGAGGCTGCGCATGAGCGGCGTCCCTTCCTCCGAACTGAAGCGCTATTTCACCGAGGCGCGGCGCTGGGACCAGGATCGTCTGGCCGCGGCGCTCCGGTCCCGCCGCCTCGCCTGGTCGGCGGCGGCGCTGGCCACGGGTCTGGCGGTGATCGCGACCGGCGCGGTGGCGATGCTGACGCCGCTGAAATCCACCGAACCCTTCGTCATCCGGGTGGACCGGACGACCGGCGCGGTCGATGTCGTGCGCGGCCTCTCGGCCGAGGACGGGCCGGTCCACTACGACGAGGCGGTCAGCAAATACTTCCTCGGCCAGTATGTACGCCAGCGCGAGGGCTACCTCGACCCGGCCGCCGAGGACGCCTTCCGTCTGGTCTCCATCCTGTCGGCGCCGGCTGAACAGCGGCGCTGGGCCGATCTGTTCCGCGGCTCCAATCCCGACAGCCCGCAGAACCTCTATGGCCGCGACGGCGAGGCCGTCATCTCGATCCGCGCCATCGGCTTCATCAACGACGGCGTCGCCAACGTCCGCTTCCACCGCACGGTCCGCCAGGCCCAGCAGACGGTGGAGAGCGACTGGATCGCCACCATCGCCTTTACCTACACCCGCGCGCCGATGTCGGAACCGGACCGGCTGAGGAATCCCCTCGGCTTCCAGGTGACCTCCTACCGCGCCGATCCTGAGGTCATCCGATGAGACGCTCCCTGTCCCTGCTGGCCCTGGCCGCCGGCCTCGCCCTCGCATCCCCGGTCGCGGCGCAGGCCCCTCTGGACCCGCGCATTCGCGAACTCGCCTATGATCCGGCGGCCGTCTACCGGATCGCCGGAGCGTTCCGGACGGCGACCCAGATCGTGTTCTCGCCGGACGAGACCATCCGACACGCCGCGATCGGCGACAGCGTCGCCTGGGAGGTGGCTGCGGAAGGGTCAGTGCTGTTCCTCAAGCCGCGCGAGCGCCATCAGGCGACCAACCTGCTGGTCGTCACCGAGCGCGCCGGCGTGATCCGCCACTACGCCTTCGAGCTCGTCGCCCGCGAGCCCGGCGACCGGTCCGCGATCGCCTATCAGGTCCGGTTCCGCTACCCGGCCGACGATCAGGCCGAGGCGGCCCGGGCGCTGGCCGTCCAGGCCGAAGCGGTGGAGCAGCGTCTCATCGGACTGGAACTGGAGCGCGGCGTGGTCGAAGGGACCCGCAATCTGGCTTGGTCGGCCCAGGGCGACGCCGCCCTGCAGCCGAGCGAGGTCAGCGACAACGGTCGTTTCACCGTGCTGCGCTTCCCCGGCGTCCAACCCCTGCCGGCCGTGTTCGAGGTCGGGGAGGACGGGGCGGAACGCCTCATCCCCTATGACGTGCGCGGCGAGTTCGTCGTCATCCACGGCGTGACGCGCGGTCTGCGGCTGCGGCGGGGGCAGTTGGTGCTGTGCCTGTTCAACGACGCCTATGACGCCCGCGGCGTCGCGGTGGGCACGGGCACGGCCTCTCCGGCCGTCGACCGCGGCCCCCTCGGAGGCCGGTCATGACCGCGCCCGATCCCATGCCGCCCGCTGACGCGCCGCCTCCCCCCGCCGCTCCCGGCGATCGCGGCGTCTCGCCGATCGCCGGCCGGTTCGGCGGACGGCAGGGCAAGCTCATCACCCTGGCCGCCCTGGCCGTCGGCTGCGGCGTCTTTCTGATCGCCAGCTGGGATCGCGGCGACGCCGAGCGCGGCGAGCCGTCCCGTCGCGACGAACCGGCCCGGCAAACGACGCCCTTCGAGCCTGCTCGCCGTGAAGCGCCGCCTCTGCTCAGCGAGGCCGCCTTCGATCCGAACGCGCCCGCCCTGACCGACGACGACGCCATCCCGCCTCTGGAAGCCGCGCCCCGGGGCGAACCCCCACCCCGATCCGGCCCCAGTCCGGCGGAACAGCAGCACGCCCTGGCCGAGAGCGCCCGACGCGCGCCCGTGCTCGCCTATAGCCGGGCCGGCGGCCAATCTGGCCCGCCGCCGATCTCGACGACGGCGGCGCCTCCGGGCGAGCCGACGTCGCTCGACCAACTCCGTCAGCTCACGCCCGTGGGCCAGACCCGCGCCGGCCGCCTGCCCGACCGCAACCTGCTGGTCACGGCGGGGACCAGCGTGCCCTGCGTCCTGCAAACGGCCCTGGACAGCACCACGCCCGGCTATGTGACCTGCGTCCTGCCGCGTGACGTCTGGTCCGACAACGGCGCCGTGGTGTTGATGGAGCGCGGCACCCGGGTTCTGGGCGAGTATCGCGGCGGTCTTCAGCAGGGCCGCCGCCGGCTGTTCGTGCTCTGGACCCGGGCGGTGACGCCGACCGGGGTCGCCGTCGCGCTCGCCTCGCCGGCCGCCGACGCCCTCGGCCGGTCAGGATTCGACGGCGTGGTCGACACTCATTTCTGGGACCGGTTCGGCGGCGCCCTGCTGCTTTCCATCGTCGACGACGGCGTCCATGCCGCCGCGGGCCGGAACGACGGCGCATCCTCCACCGCCCGCCTGCCGTCCGACGCCGCCAGCGTCGCCCTACAGGGCTCGGTCGAGATCCCGCCCACGCTGCGCAAGGGCCAGGGCGCGGAGGTGTCGATCTTCGTCGCCCAGGACCTGGATTTCTCCGGGGTTTATCGGCTGCGGCCTCGCTGATGGATGACACCTCGGTCCTGGATCACTACCTCGCGCCCCTGCGCCCCTTCCTCGAGCCGGCGACCGTGACCGAGGTCGTCATCAACCGGCCGGGCGAGGTCGGCGTCGAGGCGGACGGGACCTGGCGCTGGGCCGAGGCGCCCGAACTGACCGAGGCGTGGCTGCGCACCCTGGCGGTGGCCGCCGCGGCCTACACCCGTCAGGACGTTGGACCCGAGCAACCGATCTGCTCGACCACCCTGCCCGGCGACGTGCGCTGCCAGATCGTCCTGCCGCCGGTGGCGGCGGACGGGGGCCTCTCCCTCACCCTGAGAAAGCCGTCGCGGCGACGTCTGGGCCTGAAGGAGTTCGCGGCGGCCGGTCTGTTCGACGAGGTCGCCGACGCCCAGACGGACGCCACGGATCTCGTCGACGCGGAACTGGTTCGTCTGCGGCAGGCCGGCGACTGGTCCGGCTTTCTGACCCTGGCGGTCACGGCCCGGCGCAACATCCTGATCTCCGGCGCAACCGGCTCGGGCAAGACGACCCTGGCCAAGGGGTTGATCGAACTGATCCCGGACCATGAGCGGCTGCTGACCATCGAGGACACCCGCGAGTTCGTCGTGCCGCATCGCAACGTCGTCCACCTGGTCTATTCCAAGGACGGACAGGGCCTGGCCCGGATCGGTCCGAAACAGCTTCTGGAAAGCGCCCTGCGCATGCGGCCGGACCGCATCCTGCTGCAGGAACTCCGCGACGGCACGGCCTTCTTCTATCTGCGCAACGTCAACTCGGGGCACCCGGGCTCGATCACCACGGTGCATGCGGATTCCGCCGCCCTGGCCTTCGAGCAGCTCACCCTGCTGGTGCGGGAGTCCGAAGGCGGGCGCGACCTGCCGCGCGAGGACATCCGCGCCCTGCTGCATCTGCTCGTCGACGTCGTCATCCAGATGAAGAAGGTCGACGGGCGCTTCCGTGTGACGGAGGTCTGGCATGACCCGGATCGCAAGCGCCAGCCCGGGGGCTAGGGCGGCGGCTTTCGCCGTCGGCAGCCTGGCCGCCGTGACCCTGCTGGCCATCCTAGCCGCCCTCATCGCTCTTGTCGGTCTGGGCCAATTCTCCGGCACCATCGATCCCGCCCGCGTCCCCGGCTGGTTCTGGTACTATCGCCAGGACCCGGAGGTGCGGCGCTGGCTGACCGTCGGCGTCTCGGTGTCGGTTCTGCTCGGCGGGGTTCTCGTCGCGGCGATCCTGCTCTCCCGACGCCGGCCCTTGCACGGCGCCGCCCGCTGGGCCTCGGGATCGGAACAGCGGCGCGCGGGTCTGCGGGCCGACCGCGGCGTCATCCTGGGCCGGGCCGACGGCGGCTTCCTCATCGCCGACGGGCCCGAGCACGTCATGCTCTACGCGCCCACCCGCACCGGCAAGGGGGTCGGCGTGGTCATCCCCAACCTCCTAGCGTGGTCGGACTCCGTAGTCGTGCTGGACATCAAGCGCGAGAATTTCCTCGCCACGGGGGGCTATCGCGCCGAGGCCGGCCAGACTGTGCATCTGTTCGATCCTCTGGCGCGGGATGGTCGCACGGCGCGGTTCAATCCGCTCGGCCATGTCGATCGCACGGACCCCATCGCGGTGCTGGACGAGCTGCAGCGCATGGCGGTGATGCTGTTCCCGGTCCACGACCGGGCCGATCCCTTCTGGGCGGAGGCGGCCAGAACGGGGTTCATCGGCGTCGGCGGCTATGTCGCGGCCACGCCCGAACGGCCCTTCACCCTGGGCGAGATCTTCCGCCAGTTGACCGCCGGGGACGCCCGCGCCCGCCTGCCCCGGATCGTCGCGGCCCGGGAACAAGAGGGCCGCCCCCTGCCTGGTCCGGTCGTGGCGGCGCTCACCGACTTCACCAGCTCCAGCGAGAACACCTTCGCCTCGGTGCGCCAGTCGATCACCACCCGGATGGGGCTCTGGCTCAATCCCCGGGTCGACGCCGCCACCTCCGCCTCGGATTTCGACCTGCGCGACCTGCGCGGCGGCCGGCTCTCCCTCTATCTGGGCGCCACCCCGGACAATATGCTGCGGATCCAGCCGCTCTATGCGCTGCTCTTCCAGCAGTTGGTCGACCTGAACAGCCGCGCCCTGCCCGGCCCCGCCGACCGACCCGCCCTGATTGTGCTCGACGAGTTTGCCCGTCTCGGGCCCGCGCCGGTGCTGGCCCACGCCTTCGCCTGGGTCGCCGGCTACGATCTGCGGCTGCTCGCGGTGCTTCAGAGCCCGTCCCAGCTGAGGGCCATCTACGGTCCGGACGTGGCCGAGGAGGTGATGACCAACTGCGGGGTCGAGATCGTCTTCGCGCCCAAGGAGCTGAAGGTCGCCCAGGAGCTCAGCGATCGGCTGGGCGCCTATACGACGGACGGCCGCAGCCGCAGCCGACCGACGGGACTGAGCCAGGGTCGTCGCAGCACGACCGTGTCCGACCAGCGCCGGGCGCTGATGCTGCCCCAGGAGCTGATGCAGCTCCCGCAATCGGCCCTGATCGTGTTGAAGGCCGGCCTGCCGCCGGTGCGGGGCCGGAAGATTGCCTACTTCCGGGAGCGCGTCTTCCAGCGCCGACTGCGGCCCGCCCCCGACCTGGCGCCGGTCGCCGCGCCGACATCGCCCCCTGTTCCGGAGGAGGATCCGATGGATTTCGACGTCATCGCCCGGGCCTTCGCCGCCGAAGGCCTGCCGCCGCCTCCCGCCGGAGCGGATGAGAGCGCCGTCGGCGCCTGGCTGGATCGGGTCGTCGATACGGCCGTGCTGGAACGCGAGCCATGAAGACGCCCGACGACGCCCCGTCCAACCGCCTCGCCCCCGCATCAAGTGCGACCGGGTCGCGGCGTTCGACCGCCAAGGGCGATGTGCCCGAGGCGGTGCTCGATCGCTATCTGGTCGAGCGCGACCTGCGGGGCCGACCGGAACGCTTCTTCCGCGATCATCGCGCGTCCGAGCCGACGTTCCGCGACCGCGGCGGCTCGCTCGTCTCCAGTCAGGCCTATCCGGACGCGGTCGTCGATATGCTCAAGATCGCCCGCCACCGCGGCTGGGACCAGGTTCGGGTGTCCGGCGATCCGGCCTTCCGGCGCGAGGTGTGGATCCAGGCCCAAGCCCTGGGGCTGGAGGTGCAGGGCCATCGACCGCGAGAGCGGGATCGGCAGGCCGCCGGCGAGCCACATCCCCAAGCCTCCCCGGACCTCGGCGCGCGGCTCGACCGCGCCGCCGTCGTGGTGCGCGCGCTCATCGCCGATCCGGCCGCCCAAGCGCGGCTGATGGCCCGCGCTCTGACCCGGGCTGCGGACCGGACTCCTCAACCGGAGCAGGTCCGCGAGCAGCGAACCCGAACCCGGTAACCGAACCTCGGATCTGTTGATGATCAGACAGTGCCAATTGATCGGGCCATAAGTTCGCGCTTTGTTCTTGCAATGCCTGTTCGAAAGAAAGTCCTGGTCGAGTGGCAAACAGCGGGGCCGCGCCGGTCCTACTTCGTGCGGCCCGGTTCCCGATCGCGACCCTGGATCTGGTTCAGGGACGGCCACATGCCTCATTTCGACGAACCGACGGCCTGGTTCATCGTGGAAAAACGCAAGGGCTATTGGGTGGCGGTCGAACGGGTCGATCAGCCCTGAAGGCCTTGGCCGCGCGCGTTTGCGATCGGTCGTGACTGTGCCACGCTGGTGGCATGTGCAACCTCTACAGCCTGTCCAAACACATCTCGGCCATCCTTCAGATGGTCGCGGCCATGACCAAGGACATCGGCAATTTCGGCCCGATGCCGGCGGTCTTTCCCGACTATTCGGGGCCGATCCTGCGCGGTCAGGCTGACGGGTCGCTCCTGCTCGCCCGGGCTCGGTGGGGCATGCCGAGCAGTCGGAAGGCGCTGTTCGAGGCGGCCACCAAGCGGGCCGACAAGCTGAGGGCCAAGGGCAAGCCGTTCGACTTTGAAGAACTGCTGCGGATGGAACCCGACAAGGGCACCACGAATATTCGCCGCACCGAGAGCCGGCACTGGTGGCCCTGGCTCGCTCCGGAGAACCGATGTCTGGTCCCCTTCACCGCCTTCAATGAACCCGACCAGGTCAACCGCGGCGACAGCGTCTGGTACGCCCTCGGCGAAGACCTGCCGCTCGCTTTCTTCGCCGGCGTCTGGACCCAGCACGCCTGCGTTCGGATGATCAGCAAGGGGTGGGAAGAGCTGGACACCTATGGCTTCCTGACGACGGACGCGAACGCCGATGTGGCGCCGTTTCATCCCAAGGCGATGCCGGTGATCCTGCGGACAGCGGAGGAGCGCGACGTCTGGATGCGGGCGCCTTGGGACGAGGCCAAGGCCCTTCAGCGGCCGCTGCCGGCGGGCGTCCTGACCATCGTCCAACGCGGCGGCACGGAGCATTCCGACGGACCCCTCTGACGGGCAGGTTCAGCAGCCAGCCCTTCAGCGTTTGCGTTTGGATTTCGACGGCGGTTTGGTCGTCTTCAACGCTTTCCGGATTTTCTTCACCTCAGCGACGCCGCGCTTCGCCTCGGCGCGAACCCAGTTCGGGTCAAAGCCAAGGACCGTGGACAACTCATCGAGATTCTCGTCGCCCTTTGAGAATTCGACGGCATGAACAATGCGCGTGTTGCTGAGAGGAAAGGTCTCGTCCCGGGGGTCCAGACGGGAGAGCATGACCTGGACCTGCACGGCCTTATCCAGACTATCCGTCAGGCTGGTCGCCGTCGGCGCCGTCGCGCCCCACTGATCATACAGGGCGACGCGGTGAACGGCCCTCTGGTTGGGAGCCAACTCATAGGGGTGAAGACGAAAGACGTGACGTTCCTGGAAGAAGCGCGTCAGGCTCGACCAGTCGCAGATTTTCACGCCATCGCGGCCCTCGGGGAGTGCGAACGGCTCACTGAACAGAATGCAGGGGACGATCGTGTAGTCCGCGATATCAATGCCGCCGGCGGCAAGCGCCATATCCGGATGGCGTCGCAAGCCGCCGATCTGACGTTCGATCTGGCTGACGAAATCGTCGAGTTGTTCGCCGAAACAGTACCCGGCCATGGGATTGCCGTCGGACAGCCCCCGGTTCTTGCACTCGAAGACGAAAAGTCTGTCGCCCCACGGCACCAGGACATCGAGCTCATAATCTTCGCCGTCCCGAGTGGTGTCGATTGTGAACGGCTTCAGCCCCTGCGCGACAAACAGGTCGTGCACGGCCTGCTCAAAAACGGTGCCCTTGTCCTGGGGCGCGGCGCCCATCGCATTCAGTCGAGAGAGCGTGGTCTTGCCCGGGTCCGCGTTGAACGATGCGGCAGAGATGAGGAAAAATCCGCCGTCATCGAGGCGGACCAAGGGCGTATCGAACAGGTCGCCGCTGCGCTTGTGCAAGCTGGCGTGGGCGACGAAGGCCTCAGCGGTCGCTAGATCCAACCCAACGGTCCCCAGTCTTGCCTCCAGATCGCCCGGCGCGAACCGAACCACCCACCGATCCACCCCCGTCCTGGCCGACAGCGCCTCTTCCGCGAAAAACCCCAGCGCTGCATAGCCCCGCAACCATTCGACCAGCCTGAGCCCCGCAAAGCGTCGGACGTCCTGAAAAATGTTCTGGCCAAGCACCGTTGCGAGGTAGCCGGCGCCCACGATCTCGGGGGCTCGCAGCGCCGCCAGCGGCGCCAGCGGAACGGGTGAGCCAGGCGCCGGACTCCGACACGGCCCCGCGCCGAAGCTAGCCAAAATGGTCTTTGCGAAGCTCTGGATTGCGACCTCTTTGGCCCGTTCATTGGCGATCCAGTCGAGAACCTCCTCTTCGGTCGCATGATACTGCAGCACCTCCGACGGCCCGGGCGGCGGCGCGGACGCCTCGCCCTCTTTCGCCGTGCGCGGATCTGTCGGACCTGACGTCAGCGTCCAGTCCCCGCCCCAGAATCGCCGACGTTCCTCCACCCGTTCCCAGCGCCGCCAGAAGGCGGCCATGATCTCGCAGCCGTGTCCGTCCTGGGGCTGTGCGGCCTGGAGATCCAACGATGCCGGGAAAACCGCGACGCCGGCCTTGTCAAACCAGTGGCGCTCGTACGCCAGCATGGTCAGGGTGATGCGGAGACCGCTCAACAACGCCCCGGTCACGCCGTCGATGGAATACGGCTGACCATCAGAATCCAGGCCCCGAATTTCGTTGCCGAGATTCAGCGCCGTCATGCGGGCAAGGGCCGCGTCCGCCTCTGTGTGAAGGCCCTCTGACCGAACCGCAATCAGGGCCAGGGCGATGGCCGCCTGGTCTTCGGGCGAACGGGACCGGACCGGCAAGGCGGCCAGATGTCCGCCCAGGCTGTGGTAACCGGCCTCGATTTCCCGATGCACCGCGAAGACCGCCGCCAGGCGCTGCCCTTCGGTTTGGCCCGTCGTCGTCGTGACGTGCGCAACGAGGTCGGCGGCAAAGGCATCGCGTCGGGACTGGCGCGCCAAGTTCGGAGTTTTGGAGAAGAGATCGCCCGATCGGAGCAGCAAACCGCAAAGCTTGTCCATCTCTTCCGGCGCCAGCGCGCCTGTCGGCAGCGCCAAAATGAACCCCGCCGGGGATAGCGACGCGAGCGGGCTACGCAAGGCAGAGAGGGACACGCGGGATTTGGCCATCGCGATCAGATAGGGCCCGGGACGCCGTCGCGTAAGGGTCCGATCAGTCCGGCCAAACCACCGCTTGCATTCAGGTCAGGCGACAGCCCCGGCGTTGGCTCGCCGGGCGAGATCCGCACAGGTCTCCATCAAGGCCTCGAACGGTTCGGCGTCCGCCTCGAGCAGACCGTCCTCGACCATCCGACGATAGTCCTCGCCCAAAGCCTCCAGGGATGCTCCCTCCGGCTTCAACTGAAGACCGCCGGCGACCGCCCGACCGTAGTCGATCTCCGCCCCGTCGGCGGTCTCGCGGAAAAACATCGCCTTATGCCGCGCGACCGCCTCGGCCACCGCGCGATCGGTGATCGCCGTCCCCGCAAAACCGGCGGCGTCCAGACGGGCCAGATCGTGCCAGTGACGCGAGAAGCGATCCCCGCGCAGGCGACCCTGAACGCAATAGACATGGGCCGCCGTGGCCTTCTCCCAGAAGGTTCGTTCGGCGGCCATCACCCGGGGCGTGGCGATCGGGAACGTCACGCCCTGCAGATGGGCGGCCGCATCGCAGACCACCGGACGCGGCGCGCTCGGTTCGCCGGTCGCACGAGCCCCGAACTCGAGCATCACGCTGGGCGAGACATAGCCCGTGCCGGTGCTGGTCGGGGCGTAGTCCACGAAGGCCTTGGCGCCCTCGATCCGCACCTCGGCGGCGACTCCGTCGGCGGCCAGGCGCGCCTCGAGCACCGGCCGGACCTCGCCCTCGACCCAGAGCGGCAACAGCCGGTGAACGTCGCGCGACCAACGCCGCTCCTCGGCGCGGGTCGCCGGCACGGGGTCTTCGGGCGCGTCGGCCAGGTCCGGAAGGAGCCGGCGGATGTCATAGGTCAGGTCGATGTCTTCAGAGAAGCGCTGGATGACGTCATAGGCCTTGGACAGGGACGTGCCGCCCTTGAAGACCAGCGCCTCGCCCAACGGCGCGTCGAACAGAGCCCGAAGCGCCCACACGACCCAGACGTCTTTCTCCAGCAGATGCGCGGGACGGCCGGACTCGGCCGCCGCCGTCGCAAGCGCCTCGATCCGGTCCTCGGCGGACAACTGCAGGAAGACGTCAGACATGCGCCGCCTGGCTCACCGAACGCGCCAACCACGTCGGCAGACGCGGTCCGACGGACACCAGTTCTCCGAACGCCGAAGGCCCTAGCTTGCGCTTCAAGGTTTCGAGCGCCGTTCCGGCCTTCTCCGGCCCGAGCCAGGCTAGGGCGCGAACCGCCTCGCCGGCGGGACGATCGGCCAGGAGCAGTTGCCATGCGGGCGCGTGCTGGAATTCCACCGTCTGCTTGCCGACGCTGAAGATACGGCTCTTACCGTTGGTCAGATAGACCATGCGGATCGGCACCTGGGTGGTCAGGCCCAAGGCGTTGGCTGCGGCGGCGCCATTGGAGGCGACGACCTCGCCACGCTGCTCGCTGACGGCTCGCACCACCTTTTCGATCGAGGGCGTACGAGCGCCGAACCGGCTTTCCAGCGGGCGCATATAGACGCCGCGACCGGCGCGCAGCAGCCGGCCCCGGCGCACCAGCCGCGACAGGGCCTGATCCACAGCCGCGCGGCTGCCCAGGTGCAACAACCCCTTGGCGGCGATCGGCGCGCCTTCCGGCAGCGTCGAGGCGCGCTTCATGATTTGATCGGCGAGTGTTTGCATCACAACCTCTGTGTCAGAAATATAGGTCAGCTTCTGACACTTCGCAAACACCATGCGCCCGCCTGCAATGTCCGACCTATCGGTCACGCGTCCGGCCGGCATCGCGCCGGGCCTCCCGTCCCTGTCGCAGCGCCTGATCTCGCGTCATCGGGGCCGGCCGTTCCCGGACGAACCGCTCCACCAAAGCGGCGAGCGCGCGGTCCCTGGGCTGCTCCGATCGCGACAGACGAAGGGCCTCGGCCACAAGGGTGCGCCGGATGGACAGCTCACGTATCCGGATCGCGTCCAGCCAGGGCGTTTCGCCACCGCCTACTGTGAGCGCGGCCCGATAGGCCGCGGCGAGGACCTCGGGCAACGGCCCCTGCCCCGCCGCGAACCGCTCGCGCATCTTGCGCACCGGGATGCGCTCGGCCTTGCGAGTGACGCCCCGGGACCGGCGCGGCGTCGCCTCGGCCTCGATCGACCGGTCGCTAAGGGCGCGCGCGAAGCCTTCCCGCCAAATCTGCAGGTCCGCCTTGCGAGGATTCAACCGCTCGCCGTCCCGCCCCAATCTTCGCACCGTCAGATGGACGTGCGGATGTCGGCCTTCATCATGCAGGGCGAAGACATAGGGAAAGCGCTCGCCGAACGTCCCGGCCGCAAAGGCCCGCGCCGCGTCCTGCAAACGGGCGGCGTCGGTCCCGGACGGCATGCTCAGCACGATCGACAGGGTGATCGACGCATCCCGCCGACGTCCCGGCTCGAGGGCGAACTCCTCGGCCCAGTCGCGCGCCAGTTCTCGCACCTGCCCACGGCCTTCCAGTCGCTCTCCATCGGGCCCTTCCAGCGCCAGCGCTCCGTTACGGCTGATGTAGTCTAGGTGCGCCTTCAGATGAGCGTTGTCCCGGGTCCGTCCGGTGATCTTCACCATCACCTCGGGTACGCGGCAAGCCACCCGCGCGAACCGGACGGACGGATCGCCGCCGTCCCCGCGAGACGGACGCAGCACCGCAGGCGTGATCCGGGCGCGCCGGATTTCGACGGGCGGACGCAGCACCTCCTCGAAACCGCGCGATGACCGGAAGTCGGTCACGACGCCGGCGCCCAATAGGCGAGATTGCCCTCGAAGGCCTCGCCGAGCGCCTCGACCCAGGCCGAGATCTCAGCCTGGAAAGCGCCGAGTTGGGCCAGTTCCAGATCCAGCACCGCACCGTCCATCACGGCGGTGTTTAGCGCGCGGGCGATCTGATTGATGTTCACGCCGATCCGCCTGAGCTCGCGGCGCACCTCGATCAGGGTCAGAGCTTCGGGCCGGCTGAACTGCGGCCGATCATGCAGGCGGCGACGGATGAGCGCCACGCTCCACTGGGTTCGCGACAGGCCCGTCGCCGCCGCCTCGCGCTCCAGGAGACGCAGGTCTGCTTCGCCAAGACGCAGAGTCAGCTTGCCCGACCGCACCGCCACCGGTGCTTCCTCCAGCGCCGGAAGAGCCGCCTGAGCGGCGCCGTCCATGAGCCTCCGGAGAAGCCGCGAGCGCCCGCCTTGATCGGCCGCGGCGGCGTCGAACCGGCGGATCAAATCGGGCGAAACGCGGAGGGTGAGGCGGTCCATGGGAGAGCGGGTCTGTCAGACATTGCCGGCGCAAAGCCTATCCTGCCCTAGACCGTCACCCCCCTCGCCCCGTAGGCCTCCGGTGCTGCACGTCCTCCCCTCGGCGACCGCTGCACGGCCGCTCGCCCGCCGTCCTGTCGGACGCCCCAGCCGGACGGATCATGAGGAGGGAAGCGGCCTCGGAGGCAGACGCCCGCGCTTTCGCGCGGGCGTCCTCCGTCAGCGGATCAGCAGCAGGGTCCGCCGTTACAGCAGGCCGCGAGAAGCTCGCAGCAGGAGGCGGCGGCCTTGACCACCGAGTCGGGCGCGGCCGCGAAGGCAGCCGAGGCCGAGGTCAGCAGCACGAGGGCCGCGAGCGAAAAAGCACGTTTCATTGTTGATCTCCATGGATCGGTTTTCTGAGAAAAGGATCGTCGGTGGAGATCAGGTTCGAGGGGGCGGGTCCTCCGCTTCCGGCTCCACCCCCGCGAGGGCGTCGGCCGGTAAACGATCGTGCACATCGGCGGAGGCCGCTACCGGGACGGCCGCGGCGGGCGTCGGAACCAGGCCATGGCAGAGCACGGCGCACAGCCGAGCGCAGCTCATCTTCACGGGATCGCAGGGGGCATCCGGACTGGAGCCGTCGGCGGGCGCCATCGGCATCGACATGGCCGCGGCCGGAGTCTCCCAGGCCGTGACCGGGCTCGACGCGAACAGCAGGGCGAACACGGCCAGAATGGCCGGCGCCCAGGCCGCAGTTGTTCGACGTCCGATCATCAAGCTCAATACGTCCAGCAAGACCCCAAGGTTACAGCGCAGGTGACGCGCGCGCCAGCCATGACCGGCGCGCGCCCCTGCATCTTTTACGTCCCCGGCGTCAGCCGCCCTCGCCGGCCGCATGAAGAAAGTCCACGGCGCGCTGGGCGTGGGCGGCGGCCGAGAAGATGAATCGCTTGTCGTCGCGCAGCACCTCGAGCCATGAGGCGACATAGGCGGCGTGATCCTCGCGCGGCTCGAGAGCCAGCCCCAGGTCGGCGCAGAGGAAGGCGGCGCCGATTTCGGCCACCAGTTCTTCCCGGGCGTAGCCGGCGTCTCCATGCCGGCGGCGTCCGAAGTCGCGGTCGAGCCGAGCGGGGTGCCTGGTCCAGTGCGTCAGCTCGTGGCCCAGCGTCGCGTAGTAGGCTTCCGGATCGCGGAAGCTTTCGAACACCGGCATCTGCACGAAGTCCGGTCCCGGCGCATAGAAGGCGCAGCCGCCGCCATGACGGACGTCGGCGCCCGTCGCGGCGAAGAACGTCTCGGCCCGGGCGATCCGTTGACCGAGGTTCAGGACCGGCGCGGGCGCCGGGGCGGACGAGGCCGGGAGACCCTCGATCTGTTCGACGTTGAAGACCGTGTAGGCCTTCAGGAACGGAATGCGTCGGGTCGTCTCCTCCCCGGCGTCGTCATCGTCGATGCGGACCAGCTGGTCGGCGTAGACGACGGTGGAACCCTTTTCGCCCTTGCGGACATGAGCGCCCAGGGCCAGCGCCTGCCGGAAGGTCATCCAGGTGGAGGACTGAAAGCCTCGGGCGGCGGCCTCGCCCCACAGCAGGACGACGTTGACGCCGCGGTAAGGCGTGCCGTCGTGCCGGAGGGGTCGGCTGACGCTTTCGGATGCGGCCCAGGGCTGGCTCCAGGGCCGGACGCCGGCTTCGAGCTGGGCGACGATCTGGTGGGTGATGCGGGTGTAGAGGTCGGGACGTGAGGGTTCGTTGGGGCGCGACATGGCGGCCTCCTCAAGACGGGATTTGAAGAAGGGGCGGCGGCGCTGTCGTCAGCGCCGCCGCGGCTCGCTCAGCGGGACCAGATCAGGCTGTGTCCGCCATCGATCTCGACCAGCGAGGCGTAGATCGGGGCCGGGAAGCTGGGATCGTCGAGCTTGACCGACAGGTAGTCGCGGTTCTGCTGGCTCGTTTTCTTCCAGGCCGCGCCGAACTCGGTCTGGCCGGAGAAGATGCGGAAATCAGGAGCCTTGTCGTCGGTCTTGTCATTGGCCCGGAGTTGGGCCGCCTTGACGTTGAGGGTCAGGGTCTTGATCGAACCGCTGTAGCTGCCGTCCGCTTGCTGGGTGAAGGAACCGATGGTGGCCATGGAAGTCTCTCCTTGCTGATCTCGGGCCACGCCTGCCGCGGCCTCGATGGCGATCGGCGGACCGGAGGCCGGGCGGCCCGCAGGCGAGCACAGGGAGCCCCGCAGCGCAGCGGAGGACCGGGAGCGCGACTTTCTTGCCTCGCGAGGAAGGCCGTCAGGCCGGGGAAGAAAGTCGCGCGAACGGTTGCGGAAGCCGGACGGGCTTCGGTCAGATCAGGCCATTGAGAGGCCGCGCAAGGCTTGGCGCGTCGCAGGAGAGACGGCTGGTCACCGCCGCTTGAACCATGCGGCCAATCGCGGCGCTCGTAGGGATCGTGCCGCCAATGCCGGTGCATCCGCTCCGCCACCAAAGACGTGCCCAGGATTCACCGCTTCCGCGTCGTCGCAGCTGACGCGCGGCATGGCGACGGGCGCGGCCACGCCTGGCATGAATCTGAGGTGTCTCCTGCTATGAAGGGAACCTGAAGCAACTCCAGCTTCGTTCCCCTTCCGAGCGTTCCGTTCGAGGGACAGTCGCGGTGTCGTAAGCCAGCCGGATGAGGCGGCCGGAGCGTGCTCATCGGGAGTCAGAACAATGCGCAACTCCATCAAAATCGCTGGCTGCGGAGACAGCCCTCGGCGTCATCGCCGGTCTCGTGGCCACGAGGGTAACCGAGAGGGCGCAGACGGCGCTCTACCAGATCAAGCCGCCGAAAGTACGGGAAGAGGAAGTGCTGGAGCGACCATGCTCTTGATGATCGACGAAGGTCTGACGCCTGTGTTCGGCTACAGTGCTCCCAATCGAGACAACCCCCTGCTCACCCAGGCTAGAGGGGTCGCCGGGCACCTTCTCTTTGGCGCCGTCAACGCGGTGGTGACCGAGGCACTGTACCGCCTCGTCCGTCCCAAGGTAGCCGCTACAGAGCGAGCGCGGAGCATACATCGATGACCAAACATTATGATCTTGTGGTGATCGGGACCGGGACCGCCGCCATGGTCGGAGCCATGCGGGTTCGCGCTGCTGGTCGCAGCGTCGCGGTTGTCGATTTTCGTCCCTTTGGAGGCACGTGCGCGCTCCGGGGCTGCGATCCAAAAAAAATGCTGATCAGCGGGGCCAACGCCGTCGATCATACATGGCGGATGCGAGGCAGGGGTGTCGCCGGCGACGCCCGAATTGCTTGGGCCGACCTCATGGCCTTCAAGCGGGGTTTCACCGATCCCGTTCCCCAAAAGCACCAAGAGCGGTACTCTGAAAGAGGCATCGACACTTTTCATGGACGGGCGCGCCTCACCGGCCGCAACAGCCTTGAGGTGGGCGAGGAAACGCTGGAGTTTTCGAACCTGCTCATCGCCGCCGGAGCCGAACCCAGGAAACTCGGCATCCCGGGGGAAGAGCATCTGGTCACCAACGAGGGCTTCCTCGAGCTGGGTGACATGCCAAAGCGCATTGTGCTGGTCGGCGGAGGCTATATCGCGGCCGAGTTCTCCCACATCGCCGCGCGGGCTGGCGCCGAAGTCGTAATCCTCCAGCGTGGCGAGCGATTGCTTCCCCAGTTCGACCCGGACGTGGTCGGTTGGCTCATGGAAAGCTTTCGCCAACTCGGCGTTGACGTGCGCCTCGAAACGACAGTCCAGGCGGTCGAGCAGACGCGCGCAGGCTTTCGGGTTCACTCCCAGACGAAGGGGAAAGCCGTCGATGTCCATGCTGATCTGGTCATTCACGCCGCCGGACGAGGACCTGCGATCGACGATCTCGGCCTTGACGCCGCCGGGGTCGAGCATGAAGGAGGCCGCCTGAAGCTCAACGAATTTCTGCAGAGCGTTTCCAATCCAGCCGTCTATGCCGCGGGCGACGCAGCCCAGGTCGGTCCGCCGCTGACCCCCGTGTCCAGCCACGACGCCAAGGTCGTGGCGGCCAACATTTTGAACGGTAACTCCGAAAGGCCGAACTATCGCGGCGTCCCGAGCGTGGCCTTCACAATCCCGCCTATCGCGGCGGTCGGGCTGACGGAGAGGGAGGCTAAGGATCAGGGTCTGCTCTACCGAGTCAAAAATCAGAAGGCCTCCGACTGGTTCACAGCACGCGCAGCGGCCGAACCCACCTTCGGCTTCAAGGTCTTGGTCGAGGAAGGGACGGAACGGGTGTTGGGCGCCCACCTCGTGGGCCCGAACGTGGACGAGGTCATCAATATTTTCGCTTTGGCGATCCGCCATGGACTGACTGCGGATGACCTCAAGACCACGATGTTCGCCTATCCGACGGGCGCATCGGATGTGGGCTACATGCTATGACGCTCAAGCGGTGTCGCGGTAGGTTCATGGCGCCATCCGCATCGCGGATTGGAGCGAAGGAGGGATCCCTTGGAGAGGCAGTCCGACACCATCCAGTTCACGGTGATCCGGGGCGACGGCGACTGGCGGGTGCTTCGCGATGGCCGACCCTCAGGGCATTTCGACTTCAGCGTCGACGCCATAGAGTCCGCGCTCGTGAAGGCGACGACGCTGATCGACAAGGGCGAGCAAGTGGAAGTCTTTGTCCAGGACGCGGCCGGCCAGTTGCGTCAGGTCGATCCGGTCGGCGGGGAAGTGCTCCACTAAGAGGACGGCGATTCCGACCTCGTCGCCTTTTAACCCGTCCACTCGAGTTCGAAATCCGGAGTGAGCGCGATCAAGCCTGTTTCGATCTGGTTCCAGGTCAGGCGGAGCGCCTTCAGATCTTCGGGCGTGAACAGGTGCGCATGGTGCGACGCCGCGCGCAGCTTCCCGGCCTGCTTCAGAAGATCGAACACCGCCTCTGGGTCGTCGAAACCAGCCTCGAAGATCGCCTGGAAATGCTCCGGATGGCTCATGATCCGCGCGTAGTGGGTGTAGTCGGCATGGTCGAAAACCTCGCCTCCCCGCTTCTTCCACTTCCCCAGCAAATCCTTGCAGTCGCACAGCGGCAGGCGCTCGTCCGCCCAGTCCTCACCGTAGGTCTCGGCCATCACGGCATCTAGAATTTCCCTCAAGGTCAGTTCGTAGCGGTGAACCAGAGTCTTGGCGCGCTTCACATGCGGCGGGGCCGAGTTGGCCTGAAGGCGGGCCTTCAGGCGACGGCGCTTCTCCGCCATCGTCAGGAGACGCCGTCTCGGCCAGTGCGCAAGCCGCAGTCCCGCCGCGTCGAGGAAACTGCGATAACCGGCCAGATTGGCGAACTGCGGCATCTCCGTGATGGAGAAGGCGCCGACCGCCTCTCGCACTCCCCGCGTCAGCCGGTCGCTCTCGGCGAACATGTCGGCCATCGCCGAGGCCCGCGCGAAGGCCTCGATCTGGGCGGGTCGCCCGATCGCCAGGGCGCTCGCGCCAAGACCACTGTCCGACAGTCGGAGGATGCGATCGACGAAACTGTCCGTCGGCGTCCTGAAGCGCTCGAGACCATCCGGCAAGGCGAAGCCGGCGGACAGTTGCGCGATCCGCTCGGCCTGCTCGATCAGGCCATTCGGAAACGCGGCGCGATAGACGCGGTCCGCGTCGGTCTGAGCCCTCATCAGGGCGCCGACGCCCTGCATCCGGTCCATGAACGGGTTACGACCCATCGCGGCCAAGGCCAGCGGGGTCTCCAGCTTCATGCGCTCGGCGATGCCGAGCACGCCGCTGGCCCGCAGCATATCGTGCTGTCGGCGGACGTCCTCAAAGGGATCGGCCATCCGTCTTGCGGCGTCCAGCGTCGCGCGCATGCTGGGCGGGATCAAATCACGCGGAAGGGTCATCGCTCGCCGCTTCGCGCAGATGGGCCAGCCGTTCCTCGCACACAGTCGTCGCCAGCGCGCGCAGCACCTCAACCCGCTGGGTCAACCAGGTCAGTTCCTCGACGCTGATCTTGTAGTGCTTGGAGTAACGAGCCTTCACATAGGCCTCGCGCAGCAGCTCGAAGCAGCGGCGCTCGAACTTGGTCTCGCGCGGCCAGGCCTCGGCCAGGCGGGCGTCGATCGCCTCGCACTTCTTGCGCAGGAAGGCGAGGTTGTGCGCCTTGCCGCTGTAGAGCGTCACAACCAGCAAAACGCAGTGGTAGAGGTGTTCAGCCGATTGATGAAGGTTGAACGCGGCGAGCTTAGGATCAGCGCCCTCGCCCATATAGAATTTCGCGCCACGAGCAAAGCTGGCCGAACTCTGCGTCCAATCTCCGAAGAACTCCTCCGCTTCCTTAAGGGCAACCTGAGCTTTCAGGTCAGCCGGCTTGCGCAGCTTGGCGCCGGGCGTGTCGAAGAGAACGATGCCCTCACGCACGATGTCGGCCCAGAAGTATCGCCCGCGGTCCAACTGCTCGTTCACGTCTTCCAGACTGTGCACGATAAGGCTCACCGGCGTGCGGATCAGGGTCTCGCCCGGCATCAGCTTGTTCTCGGCGTCATGCCAGAACTCGCCGTCGGTCAGATCCTCATGATCGACAACGATCAACAGATCGAAATCCGAGAAGTAGCGTCCGACCGGATCATGGACCCAATCGCCGCGCGCATACGATCCGTAGAGGATGATCTTGAGGATCTTGCCGTTCTTCAGCCGCTCGGCCCGACGGGTCGAGACGGTTTCGGCGAACGACTCGCGGATCACCTCGACCACCCGGCGCAGTTCCACCTGCTTGCGCGGCGGCAGATGATCGATCGAAGTCTTCATGACGCGAGTCTCGCGCAACGCGTGCATCGGGGCAAGGCGCGAAGCCTCAGTTCTGGATCAGGCGGATCAGGGTTCCGTCCGGGTCGATGAGCGCGCCGATCCGCATGCCCGACTCCTCGATCTTGGGCGCGTGCAATCGGGGTTGGCCCCAGCACGTCTCCGGCAGTCCGGTGCCAAGGCACACGGCGTAGAACGCGTCGAGATCGTCAAGCCGCAGGCAACAGCTGAAGTTGCTGGTCAGCGGATCAAGTTCCGGGTGCGGGAAGAACTCAAGCGTCAGCCCGCCCCGTTTCAGGATCATCCACCCTTCGTCGCGCCAGCCCTGCTGGAAGCCCAGTCGAGTGTAGAACTGGGACGTAGCTTCGAAATCCCGCGACGGCAGGTTGGGCGTGGCGTGATCGGTCACGGCGAACTCCGGAATGCAGCAGTGCCGCCTAAGCCTAGCCGCAACAGCCCTTTCCATCCACCTGGATCGGCGGACACGGCACGTCGGCATAGGAGCAGAACACGCAGCAATCGCCGGGTTGAGGCTTCAGCTTCACGCCGCAACCGAGGCAATCGTAAAACCAGATGCAGGCGTCGGTGGGCATGGTCTCGGTCGCGACGTGACCGCAGTGCGGGCAGGTCAGCGTCGATTCCAGAACGATGGCGGGGCTCATCGCATGGCCGCCAGTCGCGGCATGGCCCATGGTTCGATGTAGGGCTGCCAGGCCAGGGACAGGACGATCAGCAGGCTGGCGATCACCAGCAGCCAGAACGCCAGACGCGAGGGCCGGCGGCAGGATGCGTCCTTCCGACACATCCGCAGGCGACGCCAATGCAGCAGCCAGCCGGCGGCCAAGATGACGGCGGCCAGAAGCGTCAGCCAGGTTCGCGCGCCCGCGATGACCGCGGCGCCGGCGAAGGACACGCCCGCCACCGAGAGAGCCAGAGGCAGTACACAGCACGCGGCCCAGGCGAACACCGAGGCCACACCGCCGATGGCGGCCGAGGCGCTGACGGCGACCTCAGGAATGTTGGGCCGGTCTTGATCGATGGCCATGGGGCCTCCCGTTCGATTTCTGCTACAGGCTACAACCCGTAGCCGCTACGGGATCAAGAGCCATGTCCGCACGAAGTTTGACGATCGGGCGCCTCGCAGAGAGCGCCGGGGTGAACCTGGAAACGGTGCGCTACTACGAGCGGATCGGCCTGATGCCCGCCCCGGCCCGCACCGAGGGCGGACACAGGAGCTATGAGCCGGAACACGCCCAACGCCTGCGCTTCATCCGCCGGTCCCGCGAACTGGGATTCGGCATCGACGCCATTCGGCGGCTGATCGCGTTGAGTGAGCCGGGCGTCCAGGCCTGCTGCGAAGTCCGCGACATGGCCCAGGACCACATCGCCAGCGTGGACGCCAAAATCGCGGATCTGGAGCGGCTCCGGACGGTGCTTAAGCAGGCCGTCGCGGACTGCAGCGAAGGCGGGCGGGTTCGGTGTCCGGTGATCGCAGAACTCGGATCGATCGCATAGGTGATGACCTGCGCACCCTGTCGAGCCGGTAGGGTCCTGGCAATCACGCGCCGATGACGCCGAGGTGCTCAAGCAGGATCATCAGACCGAGCGCGACAAGCGCGAGCCCTCCCAGAAGCTCGGCGATCTTGCCAAAACGCTGGCCGACGGCCCGGCCAATCAGCATGCCGATCGTGGTCAGCAGGAAGGTCGTGACGCCGATTGAGGCCGCGATAACCCAGATATTGGCTCCGATGAAGGCCAGGCCGACGCCAACAGCCGCCGCGTCGATGCTGGTCCCGACCGCCATGGCGATCAGCGCCCAAGGTCCGGACCGGCGTGGGGCATCCTCAGCCAGGGGACGGGTCGCTTCCCAGATCATCTTGCCGCCAACAGCGGCGAGGAGGCCGAAGGCGATCCAATGATCCACGCGTTCGACGAGGCCTGCAGCGACCATGCCGAGCCCCCAGCCAATCACCGGGGTGATGGCCTCGATACACCCGAATACCAGGCCTGCCTTCACGGCGCCGGCCAGGTTCGGTCGATGCAAAGCACCACGCCCAACGGCGGCGGCGAAGGCGTCGGTAGACATGCTGAGAGACAGAACGGCGATGGCGACAGGAGTCATGACGAGCATCCACCCGGCAACGAACAGCGCTTCCCTCCCCGGCCGGTGCGGCGGTGGGACGCGCTGGTCTCGCTAGGCGGCGGTTCCGCTGGTCGGACCGCGCGCCGAAACGCGAGTGTGTTGATCCGACCCCGGCGATCAGACGCCGGAAGCTACTCCCCAACAGGAAGCGGCCTCATAGGAGGTGTCGCGCGCCGGTGCAAGATACTATAGGGGAGTATCCATGGCGCATACCTCCACGAACAAGAAGAAGCTCGTCGCGCGGGTCCGGAGGATCTCGGGTCAGCTCAGCGCAATAGAGCGCGCCATCGAGTCTGAAGCCGGGTGTTCGCAAATCCTGCAGCAGGTCGCGGCCGCGCGGGGCGCCATGGGCGGGCTTCTGGAAGAGTTGATTGAAGACCATCTGCGCCACCACGTCGCTCATCCCGATCTGAGCGAGGACGCCCGGCAGGGCGGCGCCGACGAGTTGATCGCCATCATTCGCCGCTATTCAAAGTAAGGCCCGCGCCATGTCCGCGTCCGAGACCGACTATCTGACCCACGACCACTATTTCCTCAGCCGTTCGCACGACGACAGCGCACGGCGAACGCTGTGGGTGGTCGGCCTGACGGCCGTCATGATGGTCGGGGAGATCATCGCCGGCCTGGTCTACGGCTCGATGGCCCTGCTGGCCGACGGCTTTCACATGGCGACCCACGCCGGCGCCCTGGCCGTTGCGGCCGGCGCCTACGCCTACGCCAAGCGGCATGCCGCCAACCGGCGCTTCAGCTTCGGGACCGGCAAGGTCGGGGACCTGGCGGGGTTCGCCTCGGCGCTGGTTCTGGGCATCGTGGCGCTCGGGATCGCGGGAGAGTCCATCGGCCGCCTGATCGATCCGCGCTCGGTCGCCTTCGGCCAGGCGACGCTGGTCGCCATCCTGGGTCTCGTGGTCAATCTGGTCAGCGCCGTCCTTCTGTCCGGCGGGGGGCACCACCACGGTCGTCATGGCCACGGGCATGGCCATCACCACGACCACGATCATCACGACGACCATGATCACCAGCACGGTCATGGCGGCCATCGCGACAACAACCTGCGCGCCGCCTACATCCATGTGCTGGCCGACGCCCTGACCTCGGTGCTGGCGATCATCGCCCTGCTTGCGGGCCGCTATATGGGATGGGTCTGGCTAGACCCGCTGATGGGCATCGTCGGCGCGATCGTCATCGCCCGGTGGTCGTGGTCCCTGATGCGCGACACCGCCGCGGTGCTGCTCGACACAACGGACACCGCCATCGAGGCCGAGGTCCGCGAATTCGTCGAGGGGCCGGGCGACGCCCGGATCACCGATCTGCACGTCTGGCGCATCGGGCCGGACGCGCACTCGGCTATCGTCAGCGTGACCGGGGCTGTGGATGTCGCGACCGTTCGCGACCGGCTGAGGCCGGTCCACGAGCTCGGGCATCTGACGGTCGAGTGCCGTTGACGGCGATCGGCCTCAATGGCGTGACGGTGTGATCGAGGAGGCAGCCTCGCGGCAAGCGTTTTCGCAGCGGCGGCATTCCTCGGCGCAGATGCGGCAATGCTCGTGCATCTCGGCGTGTTTCTCACATTCGACAGCGCAATCCGCGCAGGCCTCGGCGCAAGTCTCGAGCATGCGCTGGATCAGTGTCTCGTGGCTGCCGGCGCGACGCGCGGCGAGGCCGGCCGTGGCCAGGCAGACGTCGGCGCAATCAAGATTGAGGCGGATGCACTGGGTGAGATCCTTCACCATATCCTCGGCCAGGCAGGCATCGGCGCAGATGTGGCACACCGCGGCGCAGCCGTAAGCCGCTTCGATCGCGCGAACGAGACTGTCGTTGACGCTTCCGCGCACGTCGGGATGGGTGCTGATCATTGGTTGGATTTGCATCGGAGGGCTCCTTGGTTGATCGGAGTCCAACCCAAGCGCCGCGACGGGGTTCCGAATGGCGACGCCTCCGGATATCCCGCGGATGACCATCGCCTCCTCTCTGGGGCTACGGACAGATAAGACTGCGGTGAAGCGCCAAAGAGCGGACATCAGTCCGCCGCCGAGAACTAGATGTTTCGACAAAATCGAAGTTGTCCGCACGCGGCGGCGGACCAACATACATCGTATGGCTGGCTGTCCGATCGCGAACCCGTAGTGGCGGGAATATCCGACAACCGTAGCCGTTGACTCGGAGGACCGCCGAGCGCAACCCAAGCGTTAGCAAGGGGCGATTCAGACCCGTGGAGGGAAACATGGCACGTCGGGTGTTCTTCAGTTTTCACTATCAACGCGACATCTGGCGTGTGAATCAGATTCGCAACATCGGCGAGATCGTGGGCACCGCGGCGGTCGGGTTCCATGACGCCTCGCTCTGGGAAGAAGCCAAAAAGAAGGGCGATACGGCGATCAAGAAGATGATCGACGACGCGCTGCTCAACACGTCGGTTACGGTTGTTTGCATCGGCGCGGCCTCAGCGGGCCGCAAGTACATCGACTACGAAATCAGCCAATCGATCGCGCGGGGCAACGGGATAGTGGGCATCCAGATTCACGAGCTCAAGGATAGGCTCGGAAATACGGATCTTGCCGGCGCTACCCCGGCTCTTCTTACGAGGGCCGGGGCGCCCGTCTACAAGTATGCCGATCACGCCCGGTTGGCGGCTCGGATTGAAGAGGCGGCCAAGCGGGCCGGACGGTAGGATGCCTACGTCAAGCCGAAATCGCTTTCTCAAGGATTTTCCAGCTGCCCTCCACGAAGGCGTTGGCGCAGTGTTCGTCGGCGCCGGTGTTTCGAAGGCCGCGGGATATCCGACTTGGGCGGAGCTTCTTAAGGACATCGGCGAGGAACTCGGTGTCCGCTCCAGCGACATCCAGGACCTCGCCGCACTGGCCCAGTGGCACATCAGCGAGAGCGGTGCCGCGACCGGCGTCCGCAACGTGATCCGGCAAGAGATCGGCAAAGATCGACCGGTTCCGCCGACCTTGGAGGTGCTGGCGCGCCTCCCCGTTCGGCAGATCTGGACGACGAACTACGACCGTCTGGTCGAGCGCGCCTTCGCCGTGATCAATCGGCCTGTCGATGTTGTCTCCGGGGCGGCCGACCTTTCGCTCCGCGCCCGGCCCGGCGCGGCACGGCTCTACAAGATGCATGGGTCCGTCGACCGAATGGACGACATCGTCATCTCGACCGACGACTACGAACTCTATCGGTCCAAGCGTGGGGCCTTCCTCCCCCTGCTGCAGGCGCATCTCAGCAGCATGTCCGTTCTTTTCATCGGGCTCAGCCTGACCGATCCCAATGTCCGGCACGTGCTATCCCTCATTCGTGAGAGCTTCACTGAAGCGCCGCCGGAGCACTTCGCAATCGTGAAGCCGCCCAGCCTGGCGGACTGTTCTTCCGAGGACGAGTTCAGGGCCCGCACGGCGCAGCATAAGCACTGGGCCAAGGACCTTCGCCGCTACGGACTGAGGACAATCGAGGTAGAGCATTACGACGAAATTCCCGAACTGATGCGCCAGGTAGAGCGCCGCGTCGCCGCGATGCGGGTATGGGTCAGTGGAAGCTGGCCGCTCGACGGCGACGACGGTCGCGCCGGCGATCTGTATCGCCTTTCCGAGGCGGTCGGCGGGTTGATCGCGGACACCGGGCGGGATCTGGTGAGCGGATCGGGCTTACTGGTCGGCCCAGCTGTGATTGGGGGCTTTATCGACCGTCTCCGTCAGGACGGCGGGTGGGATCTGGACCGCCGGCTGATCGTCCGACCCTTCCCTCAACCGCTGACGGATAGGGAGCCGGACCAGAAACGATGGACCGCGCTTCGCGCCGAGATGGCGCGACAGGCCGGGATTGTGATTTTCCTAGGCGGCGCAAAGCTCGAGGGCGGCTCTCAGATCGTTGCGGACGGCGTGTTGAAGGAGTTCGAGGTCGCGCGCGAGGCCGGGGCCTTCATACTGCCCATCGGTGCGACCGGAGGCGCGGCCGAGCAAATCGCGCAAGATCTGACTGGGTCCGCTATCCCATCGCAGGGCGCAAGCGCGGCCAGGCCAACCGACGAAGAGCTAGCCGTCCTGTCAAACCAGGCCACAACACCCGACAAGCTCCTGAAGCTCGTTCGAGAGATACTCCAACGGCTGGCGAAGCCACAGGACGACAACTGAGGTGACCCGGTTCGTAACAAGGGCGGAACTTCGGGGTTTCGCCGCGAACATCACTTTGACCGAACAGGCCTCCGTGCTTCGCACGGCTTCGGCGCGAAGCCCTGCCGGCTCAACTTTCCTGTCCCACTCCAGCAAGGACCAGGATCTTGTCGTGGGTGCCACGATCGTCCTGCAGAACCACGGCGCCGTGGTCTACATCGATGAAATCGACCCGGAGATGCCTCCCTACGCGGGCGATGGTGGCGGGTGCGTTCTGGGCTTGGACGCACGGCATCTCGAACACGACGCCGGCGTCGCGATCCGGACCGTGGTTTACGACGAAGCCTTGGTCGACCGAATGCTCTGTCTCGGCTTGGGCGTCGTCCAGCAACAGCTAGAGGATGATCCTGACGATCACCCGACGCTTTCGGACTATGCGCGGCGCCTGTGCGTCGACCTCTTTTCGATGAAACACCCACCCGACATGCCAGGTCCTCGCGTCCGCACTCGGGTGCTGGATCTCGAGCATACGGCTCCTCCGAAGGACCGAAACTGGCCCATCGAGCCGCTTTGTCCGGCCTGCCAAGGCCCGGTGACTTGAGTTTCGGCCCCCCGCAACGTCCTTGTCGAACACATGGTGTTGAGCCGCATCAAGGCCATCGCAGAAGCCGCAGCCTTTCGACACGAGGTCGGTGGGATTCTGTTGGGGAGCTATCGTGGCCGCGATCTTCATGTCATCGACGCTTCCGCTCCTCAGAACAGCGACCGTTGGTCCCCGACACGGTTCTGGCGATCTCCAGCCGGTCACCAGGCCTTTGCGGATGCAGCATGGAGACGGTCTGGCGGTCTGGTAACCCATATTGGCGAATGGCATTCCCACCCGGAACTCCGCCCGACCCCCTCGGTGATCGACCGGGCGTCCTGGCTCAAGTCGCGACGTGAGCAGCGACGCCCGCTCGCCTTCCTCATTGTCGGGACCGCCGATGTCTGCGTCTGCGCCGACGCGGAGCTCGGAACGATCCGGGCGCTTGTCCCCATCGACCAAGACGAAATGGGCGTTCTGTTTGGGCATCCCCTGAGCGATCCATCGCGACCTGTGACCGTAAGCTAATGACGAAGGCACGTCTCGATGTTCCCGAAGACTGGATTTCCCGGACGCTGGATCACGCGGTCCAGCGCTATGCGAACCGGACGGGTGAACTATTCTATTTCAGCATGAAGGGTCACCACGAGGCGGTCCGTCACGCTTATTCGGCCGCGAACGCATAGGCGTCGTCGTTCGGCGCGGTGCGGGTTTCGTCGTCAGCACCCTCGCCTGCCTCCTGCGCCTCCGCAGGCACACCAGCCTGCGTCCGCAACACCGACGGCAGCCAGCCCCGACCCTCCACTAGCCGTTCCGCCGCCTCGGCCATGTCGCCCTTTCTGAACCCGGCGATCCGGCCCGCTTCCTCCGGATTGACGGCCTCGGTCACCGCCTCCAGCACCCGCGCCTTGGCCACCCGCGAGAAGTAACTGGCCGCCGTCGCCGTCCACGTCCCGGCCATGTCGAGCCCTACAGCCGTCGCCAGCGTCTCGGCCTGCGCCAAGGCGCCGGGCCGCCGGTCGTGCGGATCGCGCACCGCGTAGAGACCGACCCCGGCGCAGCAGGCCATCAGGTCCAACTGCTCCGAAGGCGGCAGCGCGGCCACCACGCCCCAGAGGTCTTCCGGGCGCTCGGGCAGGCGCGCGCCCCACGCCTCGCACCGGTCGCTGACCCGGCGTCCGGCGGGGCCGTCCTCCACCCCCGGCGCCAGCCGCTCCAGCCCGGTCGTCGTCAACCGAAGCTGCAACGGCGTCCAGACGCCGTAGCCCGGATAGAAGACCTGCAGGGCGAGCGCGTGAACCACCGTCGCCAGCGCCGCATTCACATCGGCCTGCACCGCGTCGCGCAGACCCATGGTCTTGTGGGCGGTCAGGTCGATCAGCAGACGATCCGACAAGGCCGAGGGCGCCTCGTCCTCGGCGGCCTCCGCCTCCGAGCCCGGCGAATTGTCCGCACTCTCGTCCGCCGCCTCTTCCTCCTGCCACGGCGACGGCGGATCGGCGGGCACGTCCTCGGCGCGGACCAGTCCGCGCTCGAAGCGGGCGAGGCCGTCGTGACCCAGCGTCACCACGACCCCGGCCCGCGCCCTGGCCTCGCCGGCATAGGCGAAGTCCGGGCCGAAGGCCTGCAAGGCCTTGTCGATCTCCTCCAGCCGGGCGTCCACCTCGGGGGGGAACATTTCCGCCGCGTCGGTTTCAGAGACGAGGCGGTCGTATTCCTCGGACAGGGCCGCGATTTCGGCGACGTCCGCGTCCGACCGTTCGACCGCCACCGGATAGACCCGCCCGAACGCCGAAACGTCGGGGTAGTCCAGACAGGCCTCGGCCCATTTCCAGCCCTCGCGCTCGCGGGCCTCGTCGGCCAGTCCGGTCAGCTTGTCGCCGACCAGCCGGTCCAGCAGGACCACATCCTCCAGCCAGCCGCCGCCGTCCTCGGTGAACAGGTCGCGCAGCACCCCGCCCCCCTCGGCCTCGTAGGCCTCCACGCCGACGAAGCGGACGCGCCGGTCATCGACGCGGACCTTGGCCTCGGTCATGGCGCGGCGGATGGCGTAGGCCGGGGTGTGCGGCCCGATCTGCTCCAGCACCTGCCGTTGCCGCTCGCGGTCCTCGCTGACGCAGAAGGCGGTCAGTTGGTCGAGCGCCAGCGTCCCCTCCCGATAGGCCGTCATCAACTCCGGCGCCGCCGACCCGAGCCGCAGCCGCTGGCGCACCACATGGGCCGACACTCCGAACCGGGCGCCGATCTCTTCGGGTCCGTAGCCCTTCTCGGCGGCGAGCCGCTGGAAGGCCTCGAACTGGTCGGCGGGGTGCATGGCCTCACGGGTCATGTTTTCGTCGAGGCTGATCTCGTGGGCGTCGTTCTCGGCGTCCACGATGACCCGCACCGGATGGGTCCGCTTGATGGCCTTGCGCTTGGCCAGCAGCCGCAGCCCCTGACGGCGCCCTTCGCCGATGGTGACGAGGTAGTTTCCGGTGGGCGCGCCCTCCCCGTCCCGCTCGATCTCGACCACGGGCGGCTGCAACACCCCCTTGGCCTTGATGGAGGCCGCGAAGGCCTCGATGGTCGCCGGGCTGTGCGGCGTCTTCCTCGCATTCTTCGGCGAGGCCTTGAGCCGGTTGAGCGGCACGGTGATCTCCGAGCCGTGCTGCGGCGCGGTCGCTTCGGTCGCGGCGGTTTCGATGGATTGAGCAGTCATGTCTGCCTCCTTTGGGCATGGGTTGCAGGGACGCGAACTGCGCGCCTGAAACCCTGCCCGTCGGCGAGACCGGGGTAGCAAGGGCCAGGGCGGACCGGCCGGAGGGGGATCGCCCGGCCTGCACAAGCCGACGACGATGATGAAAATGAACAGCATGACCGCGCGGAAGGTCGGGGAGACCGGCCGGTCCGGCGGCGCAGCCGCTTCACCCTGACCCGCGCGAGGGCGGAGCCCTTAGCCTTCTGGGCGGCGTCCCGGCGTGCGCCTGTGGATGACGACGGCGGGCGCGCGAAGCCGGCTTGACCCCGCTTCGTGTTCTGCTTTTGTTCTTGCCATGCCCCTCCGCAAGACCGTCACCATCGAATGGCAGGACGCCGGCTCCAGCCGCGCCTATTTCGTGCGCCCGGACAGCCGGTCGCGCCCGTGGATCTGGTTCCGGGACGGCGACGTGCCGGCCTTCGAGGAAACGTCCGCCCGCTTCGTGGTCGAGAAGCGCGGCGGACGCTGGGTCGCGGTCGAACGGGTGGACACCTGACCGCAGGGGTCGCCCATTGACGGCGGACGCCCGCGGGCCGATCAAGGCGGCTCGATTTCAAGGAGACCCGCGATGACCCTCAAGATCGCCGCCGCGGCGGCCGCCTTCCTCGCCCTCAGCGCCGGCGCGGTGCTCGCGGCGGAGGCCTGCGCCTGCTGCAAGGACATGGCCCCCGGCGCCGCCATGGAGTGCTGCGACGAGATGAACGCTCCGGCCCCGGCTCCGGACGCACCCGCCCCGGCTCCGGCGCCCGCTCCCGAAACGCCGCAGAGCGGCGGGCACGCAGGTCACACGCCCGGCTAAGCCGCGGCGTCATCGTCACCCAGGACCGCCATGAACCGTTCTCCGACCATCCTTGACCGCCGGTCCATCCTGAGCGGCCTGTCCCTCGCCGCCTTCGCCGCCCCGGCCCTCGCCGCGCCGCCGAAGCGGATGACCGCCTACAAGACGCCCTGGTGCGGCTGCTGCGGCGGCTGGATCGCCCACATGCGCCAGGCCGGCTGGACCGTCGAGGTCGTCGAGCGCGAAGATCTCGCGCCGACCCGGGCGCAACATGGCGTTCCGGACCGGCTGGCCTCCTGCCACACGGCGGTCGTCGGCCCCTATGCGATCGAGGGCCATGTTCCGGCCGGCGACGTCGACCGGCTGCTCAGCGAACGCCCCGGCGCCCGGGCGCTGAGCGCCCCCGGCATGCCGGCTGGCTCGCCGGGCATGGAAGCCGCCGGGCGCGAACCCTATACGACCGTCCTGATCCTCAACGATGGTTCAACCCGCGTGTTCGGCCGCCACAACGGCGCCTGAGGCCCGAGGCGTCGCGGGTGCGTTCCTGTCCGCAGCCGCCAGCCTGACGCGCGACGGGTTGAGCCAGCTCTGCACCGGCCGGTCGAAGCCATAGCGGAACACCGCCGCGGCCGCGAAGGCGCCGATGAAACCGATCGACCACAGCGCCCAGCGAACCCCCGACGACAGGGCGTCCTGGCCCAGGGCGTCGAGCAGGCCGAACCAAACGATACGGGTGACCTCATTGGTCAGGAACATCGAGAACGACATCAGGGCCAGATGTTCGATCAGGCGTGACGGCCTGCGCACCGATACGGCCCCGGCGGCCCAGATGATCACGGTCATCAGGCCCAGCGACAACAGGCTGAAGGCGCCGAAGGCCTGAAGGATGACAAGCGCGATGGCGGCGCCGACCCCGATCGCGCCGGCCAGACGGGATGCGACATAGACGCGTGAACCGTAGAAGGCCGCCGCGACCCCGAGCAGGAACAGCGGCAAGGCGCGCAGGACGCCGTAGCGCATCGGCAGGCGGTAGATCGGATCGCCGAGCCACAGCGAGGCCGCGAGGTCGGCGCCGACGACCAGCAGCGTCGCGCCGATCACCACGGCGATCGGCGGCCAGCGCCACAGGGCCCGGCAGATCCAGGGCAGCAGGAGGTAGCAGGCAATCAGGGCCGAGAGCGTCCAGGTCGGGGCGTTCCACCCCTGCCCGCCCGGCACGCCCCAGGCCTGGAGCAGCAGCACCTGGGCCGGCAGCTGCGACCAGTCGAACCAGCGCGGGTTGCTGGGCGCGATCCCCGCCAGAGCCGCGCCGCCGACGAGGACGACGAGGATAAGGCTGACGACGAGGTGGGCCGGAATGACCCGCAGCAGCCGCTGGCGCGCATAGGCGCGCAGCGACGCCTGACCGGCGGCGAGCCGGTCGCCGTAGATGCGCGCCAGGACGTAACCGGAGTCGATGATGAAGAAGTCGGTGAGCAGATAGCCGCGGTCGATCACCGGATGCAGCTGGGGCAGCGGGACCGGCGAGGCCTCGCGGAAATGGTAGAGGATGATCAGCGCCCCGACGATGAAGCGGAGCGCGTCGAGCCAGCCGCCGCGGGCGATGCGCGGTGGGCGGGACTTCATCGGCGCGGCGTCGCTGCGGACCATGGGCGCAGCCTAGTCCGCAACGGGGCAAGGAATGGTTATCAGCGCGGGCCGCTCACTTCGCCACCGACCCGGGCTTTGGCCCCGGCCGTGTGATCATGGGCGTAGCCGCCGTCGTCACTCAGGCTTCTTCCCCCGCTCTCGTTTCGGCCCGGGAGTCGCGGAGGATGTCGACGCCGCCCTTCACGGCGATGCCGGCCACGATTAGGCCCACGACCAGATCCGGCCAGGACTGATCCAGCCACAGGACCAGGCCACCCGCGATCAGGATGCCGCCGTTGGAGGCGAAATCGTTGAAGCTGAAGGTCTCGGCGGCCTTCATGTTCACATCCTCGCTGCGTTGGCGCCGGATCAGTTCCAGGCACACCAGGTTCACGATGGCGGCGACCACCGCCATGCCCATCATCGTCCAGCCTATGGGCTCCGTCCCCATCAGCGTTCGTCTCAGCACGTCCAGCAGGACGCCCGCAGCGAAGATCAGCAGCAGGATTCCGGAGGCCCGGGCGGCGCGGGTCTTCCAGATCAGGGCGCGGCCCACCGCCAGAAAGCTGATGAGGTAGACGGCGGAGTCAGACGCATTGTCCAGGGCATTGGCCAGCAGAGCGCTGGAATCGGCGAGCAAGCCGCCGATCCCGAGCCCTACAAACAGGGCGGCGTTGAGGATCAACACCACCAGCAGGGTGCGGCGCTGGACGCCTTCCGTCTCGTCTCGTTCGCTCATCAATCCTCGATCCCTTCCGCCTTGCGATGCTTCACCGCCTTGGCGGCGAAGGTGGGCAACACCAGCAGTGTCAACGCAGTCGCCGTCAAAAGGCCCCCGATGACCACTGTGGCCAATGGTTTCTGGACCTCGGCCCCGGCCCCGTGGGCGATGGCCATGGGAATAAAGCCCACGATGGCCACCAGGGCGGTGGTCAGAACCGCCCGCAGGCGGCTGGACGCCCCTTCGATCGCGGCCTCACGCGGCGCCAGGCCCGCCGTCAGCCGCTCGCGGATGGCCTGCATCAGCACCAGGCCATTCAGGGTCGCCACCCCCGAGACGGCGATGAAGCCGACCGCCGCCGAGACGGAGAAGGGCATGCCGCGCAAGAGCAGCGCCAGGGCCCCGCCGACCAAGGCGAGCGGGACGCAGGCGAACACCAGACCGGCTTCAGCGAATGAGCCGAGGGCCATGAAAAGCAGGACCCCGATGAGGATGAATACGATCGGAACCACGAGGCCCAGACGCTGTTCGGCGCGCTTGAGATTCTCGAACTGACCGCCCCAATCGAGCCGGACGCCCGGCGGAAGATCGATCCGCTCCACCCGCGTCTGCGCATCCGTGACGAAACCGCCGAGATCCCGGCCGCGGACGTTGGCCTGCACCACCATGCGCCGACTGCCGTTGTCGCGGCTGATCTGGTTGGGCCCCTCGGCGGTCTGGATGCGCGCCACCGAGGACAGGGGCACCACCACGCCGGTCGAGGAGACGATCGGCAGGGCGGCCAGGCTGGTTGGATCGTTGCGGGTCGCCTCGGGCAGACGGACGACAACGTCGAAGCGCCGATCCCCTTCGAAGATGCGTCCAGCCTCTGTTCCGCCGATGGCGGTGGAGACCGCCTCCGAGACGTCCGCCGCCGACAGGCCGTAGTTGGCCGCCGCGAAGCGGTCGACGCTGACCGTCAGCGTCGGCAACCCCGACGCCTGTTCCACTCGAACGTCGGCGGAACCCGGTGTTTCCTCCAATGCGCGAGCCACCTGCTCGCCGACCCTCTGCAGGGTGTCGAAGTCGTCGCCGTAGACCAGCACCGCCAAATCGGTCCGGACGCCGGAGATCAGTTCGTTGAAGCGCAGTTCGATCGGCTGGCTGAACTCGAAATTATTGCCGATCTGCTGACTAACCGCCTCCTCAATGCGCTCGATGAGCGCCTCCTTTTCGAGGCCCGGGTCTGGCCAGTCGCCTCGGTCCTTGAGGATGATCACGCTGTCGGAGATGTTACGCGGCATGGGATCGACGGCGGCCTCCGCCGTGCCGGTGCGCGAGAACACCGTCTCCACCTCGGGCTGGGCCTTGACGACCCGCTCGAGGGCCATCTGCATAGCCAAGGACTGGTCCAGCGAAGCGGACGGCACCCGCAGGGCCTGCATGGCGATATCGCCCTCATCGAGGGTGGGAATGAACTCCCGGCCGAGGGTGGCGAAGGCCAGACTGCCGACGACCAAGGCGCCCAGGGCCGAGGCGAGCACGACACGGGGCTTGTCTACGGCGGCGCTGATCGCGGGTTGGATCCAGCGGCGGGCGAAGCGCAGGACGCGGGTTTCGTGCTCCTGCACGCGGTCGTTGGCGTCGAGGTGGGCGCTTTTCGGGTCGCGTACCAGCAGCGCAGTCATGGCCGGGACGAAGGTGAAGGAGAAGATGAAGGCGCCGACCAGGGCGAGCATGACGGTCGCCCCCATGGGAATGAAGGTCTTACCCTCCACGCCCTCGAGCATCAGCAGGGGGGTGAAGACCAGCAGAATGATCAGCTGGCCGAAGGCGGCCGGCTTCACCATCTGCCGGGCCGCGGCCATGGCGACGTCCAGTCGTTCGTGACGGCTGAGCATGCGGCCCAATTCCGCGCGCCGCCGGGTCATCATCAGCAGGGTATTCTCCACCACCACCACCGCCCCGTCGACCATCAGGCCGAAGTCGAGGGCGCCGAGGCTCATCAGGTTTCCGCTGATGCCGAAGCGGTTCATGCCGATGACGGCGAACAGGAAGCTGATCGGGATCATCAGGGCGGTGATGCTCGCCGCCCGCAGGTTCCCCAGCAGCAGGAACAGCACGACGATGACGAGCAGGGCGCCTTCGGTCAGATTGCGCGCCACCGTGCCGATGGTGGAGTTCACCAGGGCGCTTCGGTCGAGCACGGTCACCGCCTCGATCCCGGGGGGCAGGGTCTCGCGCACCTCCTCGAGGCGCTCTCCGGCGGCCTGGGCCACGGTGCGGCTGTTGCCGCCGGCGATCATCAAGGCCGTGCCGAGCACCGACTCGTGGCCATCGCGGCTCGCGCCGCCCAGCCGCGGAGCTTGCCCGACCTCGACCGTCGCCACATCGGCGACGCGCACCACCAGGCCGCCCCGGTTGACGACCGGGGCCTGGGCAAGATCCTCGACGGTGGAGGCCAGGGCGTCGGTCCGGACGGTCAGCGCCTCGCCGCCGCGCTGGACGTAGCCGGCTCCGGCCTGGGTGTTGGCCCGCTCCAGGGCCGTGACGAGGTCGCCCAGCCCCAGCCCATACGCTGACAGGCGGGCGGCGTCGGGGCGGACGGCGTATTCCTTCACATAGCCGCCGATGGTGTCGACGCCGGCGAGCCCGGGCGTCGTCCGCATCTGCGGCGCGACGATCCAGTCCTGAACAGTGCGCAGGTAGGTGGCGCGCGCCTCGGGCGTGGTCAACCGCTCCCCCTCGGGGGTCAGGTAGACGCCGCCTGGCTGCCAGCCGGGTTGTCCCGGCCGGGCGAGGTTGCGGCTGTTGAACGGCAGATAGTCCACGGTCCACATCAGGACCTCGCCGAGGCCGGTGGTGATCGGCGCCAATGCCGGCTCCACGCCCTCGGGCATGCTTTCGCGCGCCTGGGCGAGGCGTTCGGCCACCTGCTGGCGCGCGAAATAGATGTCCGTCTGGTCGGTGAAGATGACCGTGATCTGGCTGAAGCCGTTGCGGCTCAACGAGCGAGTGCTGGTCAGTCCGGGAATGCCGGCCATGGCCGTCTCGAGCGGATAGGTGACCTGCCGCTCGATCTGTTCCGGCGCGAGCGCCGGGGCGACGGTGGTGATCTGGACCTGCCGGTTGGTGATGTCCGGAACGGCGTCGATCGGCAGCTTGGTCAGTTCGAACAGACCGAGCGCGGCGACCAGCGCGGTCGCCAACACAACGAACCAGCGGAAGCGCACCGAGGCTTCAATGATGGATTTGAACATGCCGCGCCTCAGTCGTCATCGCCGGCCTCGCCCTTGGCGAGTTCGGCTTTCAAGAGAAAGGCGTTGGCGGCGGCGATGCGTTCACCCTCGTCGAGGCCGCGCAGGATCTCCGTGCGCCCTCCCGCCTGACGACCGGCCAGCACCGGGACGGCCCGGAAGCCGCCCTGGACCTGAACGAACACGACCGTCGCGCCTTCGATGGTCTGCACGGCTTCGCTGGGGACCGTCAGGCCGCCGGGGACGGCATCGCCCGTAACGATGGCGCCGGTGACGGCGGATCCCGTCGGCGGCAGCGACACGCCCGACGGCCGGGCGCGAATGATCGTCGCGCCGCTCTCGGCGCCGGCGCCGGGCGCCACGCCGGTGACGACGGCTTCGAATTCCCCGTTGGGCCCGGTCGCCCTCAGGCGCGATCCGGCGCGGACCTGGGCGGCCAGAGCCGGCGGCGCGTTGAAGACCAGTTCAATCCGCGCGGGGTTGGTGACCTCGGCGACGACGCCGCCCTGGGGGACAAAGCCTCCGGGGCCGACCTGCACCGAGGTGACGACGCCCGAAATCGGGCTGGTCACGCTCAGCCGTCCCGAAGCGTTTGGCGATCCGGCCGCCGAAGCCCTGGCGCGGGCGGCGCGCGCCGACGCCTCGGCGCTGAGCGACTGGGCTCGGGAGGTCTCCACCTCCTGCCGGGCCACCACGCCCTGGTCGGCCAGGTTGCGATCGCGGTGATAGGCCTGGCGCGCGGCTTCGGCCTGCGCCACCGCCGCGTCGGCGTCGGCGCGGAAGGTCGCGGCGTCGCCGCTGACCAATGTGGCGAGGGCCTGACCGGCGCGCACGGACTGCCCCGGCGCGACGAGCACGCGCTCGACCCGGCCGCCGACCGAGGCGGCCACGGCGGCGCGCGCATCGACCATGGGCTCGACGCGTCCCGCCAGCCGGGTCTCTGACCCGCCGCCGGCGCCGACGGCGACCACGGCGATGCCGGCGGCGCGGATCTGTTCGGCCGTGAGCGCCACGACGCCTTCGGGGGCCTCGGCGCCCTCGCCTTCCGCGTGCCCCTCCTCTTCCGCGTGACCGGCCTCGCCCTCGGCGGCCGGCCGCGCGTCGCGATTGAGAGCCAGGAACAGCCCGCCGCCTCCGAGCAGGACGACGGCGGCGACGCCGCCAATGAGCAGCGTTCTGTTGGATTGCGGCTTGCGCATTATTGGACCCCTCCGAAGGGTGCGCGCGCTTGCAGGCGCGCGAGATCGATTTCGGCGCGGACGCGCGCCAGGCGGGCGTCGACGGCGGCGTTGCGGGCGGTGATGAGGGCGGCGCGGGTTCCGCGCAGCTCCAGTTGCGAGATGCGGCCGGCCTCGAAGCCGATCCGGGACAGGCGATAGGCTTCCTCGGATGAGGTCACGCCGGCGTCGGCGGCCGCGACGCGGCTCACCGAGGCGTTCAGCCGGGCGACCGCGGCCTGACCGTCGGCCTCGGCCTCCTGGCGCGCGCCGGCCAGGCGGGCGTCCGCGGCGCGGAACTCGGCCTGGGCCGCGTCGATATTGCCGCGGTTCCGGTCGAACAGGGGCAGCGGCATGCTGATGCCGAAGGTCAGCGCTGTCGCATCCTCGGCTTCGTAACGCCGAACGCCGACGCTGGCGCTGACATCGGGCCGCGCGCGCACTCGCTCGACGGCGATCCGCCGTTCGGCCGCTTCGCGTTCGGCCTCGGCGACGCGAACGGCCGGCGCCCCGGGAGCGGCTTCGATGGCCGTCCGGGTCGGCGCGTCGTCCAGCAGGCTGTCGACGATCGAGGTGACCGGCGCGGGCAGCATCGCGACAGCCGTCAGGCGGGCGAACGCCGCGTCCCGCTCGGCCTGCGCCTCGTCACGGGTCGCGCGGGCCGCCGCCGCCTCGCTCTCGGCCTGGATGCCGCGCAGCATGGGCTCGCGTCCCTCCTCCACGAGCACCAGGGCGGCGCGGGCGTCCGCGATGGTCAGGCTGAGCGCCTCCTCGGCCAGGGCGAAGCGCCGCTCGGCGGCTTCCGCTTCGGCGTAGGCGAGTGCGAGCCGTCCGGCGGCGTCGACGACCGCCTGATCGCGACGCAGCGAAGCCGTTCCGGCCTCCGCCCGCGCCACCTCGACCCGGGCGCCGCGCCGGCCCCACAGTTCGAGGTCCTGGGTGAGCGAGAGCGTGGTCTCGGCGTTGTCGTAGCCGGAAAAGGGACCGCTGCCGAAGGCGTTCTCCGCCTCGAGGGCGGCGGTCGGGTTGGGCCGCACGCGCGCCTGGCGCACCCGGGCCTCGGCCGCTTCGAGCAAGGCGTCGGCCTCGGCCGCGGAGGGGCTGGCCCCTATGCGCTCAAGCAGGGTCCGGAAGGATGGCGCGGGATCGGCCCAGGCCGGGCCGGTCAAGGCGGTCGTCAGGGCGACCACAGCGCAGCCGACCGCGAAAGGCGGCAAGCGGCGAATAGGGGATGGCATGTCTCATGTCCCGGAAGGTTGACGTGAAGGGCGCGCGCGAACGCGAGGTCACGTCAGGTTCTGGGCGGGCGCATGGGACCGGCGGGCATCCGGGAGGCCGGCGCCTGATCGAGCGATGGCGCCAAGGGCGCGCGATCGAGGGCCATCGACCTCATGTCGTCAATCGCCGGCGGCGCGGTAATGCCGCAATGGTGGCAATGGCCGTGGGCGCAGGCGACCTGACCTGCTGCGTCCTTGCGTTCGCCGTGACCTGTATCGGACACAGCGACGACGTCCGACGCGGCCAGGCCTTGCAAGCTTCCGGTCTCGGGTGCGCAGGCGAAGGCGTCGGCTGCGGAAACCAGGACGAACAGGGCCAGGAACGACGCGAGCAGCGCCGCCATCCACCCATGCCTAGTCGAGGGAAACCCCATGCCGTCCCATAACACGGTGCGCCGCGACATCAATCGCCTCATCGTCGCACCGCCCGATACAGAGAGATGGATCCGGTGGCGGTCGGGATGACATCGAGCACTTGAACCTGTGTGAAGCCGGCCTCGGCCATCAGCGTAGGCAGAACGCCGTCGGCGTTCGGTTGGGTGTTTTCGTAGCCGTCCAGAGACTGCACCAGGCGGAAGAGCACGCGCATCGCACCCGACTGGCGGCCGTAGTCCGCGACATGCAGCGTTCCGCCCGGCTTGAGCGCCCGCAGGCTCGCGGCGAGGCCCGCTCGCTTCTCGGCCATGGGCAGCTGATGGAAGACCAAGCTGGAGACCACCTTGTCGGCGGCGTCCTCGCCCAGGAGCGCCGCCACATCGCGCGAAAACCCCTGGATGAAACGGACGGCCTGACCTGCAGCGGCCGTCTTCGTCTCGGCCCGCCTGAGGATGTCGCCGTCGGGATCGAGGCCGAAGATGCGCGCGTCCGGCGCCCGGTTCGCCATGGCGATCGCGAATGAGCCGGTTCCACATCCAAGATCGATGATCGTCTCGCCAGGGGACGGAGCCACCTGTTCGAGAAGGCGGCTCCGCCACAGCGGTTCCCGGGTCAAAAGCGCGATGGCCGGATCATACAGCCCGCTCAGGGCTGTATGGCCGAGCGCGGGGGTGAAGTTCGCGGTCACGCGGCGGCCTTCAGTTCTTCGCGGGACTGACGAATGATCGACCAGCCGGATTGCAGGAAGACCACCGCCAGGATCGCGCCGGCGATCAGGTCGGGCCAGCGAGAGGCGGTCAACCAGACGGCCACGCCCGTGGCCGCGACCACCAGGCTCTGGATCAGGTCGTTGCGCGTGCACAGCCAGACCGAACGGACATTGGCGTCGCCTTCGCGATGGCGGACCAGCAGCAGCGCGGCCAGGGCGTTGGCGAAAAAGCCCAGGGCGCCCAGGCCGGTGATGACGACGCCTTCCGGGGGCGCCCCCGAGGTCGCCCGCCAGATCGCGTAGCCAAGGATGAACAGCGCCAGCGCCGCGAGGCTGGCGCCCTTGATGATGGCGGCCCCGGATCTCACGGCGACCGAGCGCCCGATCACGGCCAGGCTGATGCCGTAGGTGGCGGCGTCGGCCAGGAAGTCGAGGGCGTTGGCACCCAGCGAGGCCGAGCCCTGCAGGGCCGCGCCGCCGGCGATGGCCAGGAAGGCGGCGCCGTTGATAGCGATCACCGCCATCAGGATGCGGCGATAGGCCGGCGTGGCGCCGTCGAACTTGACGGCCGCGCCGCAGCCGCAGCCGGCGGCCGCCGGTTCGGGGGACGAGAGGGAGTCAGTCATCGAAGTCCGCCTTTCACCACGAGAATGCATCCTCCAGTCGCTCGAGGATCAAGAACAAAAATGGATGCCTCGCCCAAAAAGACGCGGTTTGGCGGAACCGACTTGATCCTCTAGTAGCTAGAGGACGCACAATCGGACGAAATCCACAGGAGGCCTCATGATCACGATGCACCCGTCGCGACGCGGTCCCAGCCGCATGCGGGCGATCGCCTTCTCGTTCTTCATGCTGATCGCCGCTCTGGATCAGGCCGCCAAGGCCGCGGCTCGCACCCGACTCGAGAGCCCGGTGGACCTCACGCCGTTCCTCGCGCTGCGTTTGGGATTCAATCCCGGCGTCACCTTTGGCCTGTTCGCAGACTCGGGCGCGGTGGGACGATGGGCCCTGAGCGCCGTGGCATTCCTGATCATCGGCGTCCTGCTGACCTGGATCTGGCGTACGCGAAGCGCCGTCACGGCGGTCGCGGCGAGCCTCATCGCCGGTGGAGCGCTCGGGAACCTGCTCGATCGTCTGCGCTCCGGCGCGGTGACGGATTTCATCGATCTTCATTGGGGCGACGCGCACTGGCCGACCTTCAACCTCGCCGATGCGGCCATTGTTTGCGGCGTGGCGCTGCTCCTCCTGACCGTCCGGGGCTCGGACGGCCGCCCGGCGACGTCGACCCTGGGACGGGCGGCGCGATGACCTTTTCCGCCGAACAGAAGGCGATCGCCGTCCGTTCGGGGTTGGCGATTCTCATCACCGCTGCGGCGGTGGCGTCAGCTTGGCTATGGCTTTCGCCACGTCTCCTGGGCGCCGCGCCGGACATGGCGACAGCTGATCGGCTGGCCTACGCCCTGAAGGCGGACCTCCTCGTTTTCCTGTGGCTCGCCGGTTGTTTGAGGGCCGTGGCGAGCATCCGGTTCCGGTCCGACGCCGACCGGCCGGGTTCCGCCTATGCGGCGCCCAGCTCGAGGCTCGCCGTGCCTGCCGCCGTGCTTCAGAACACCCTGGAGCAGACGGTCCTGGCGGTGGGCGCCCACCTGGTGCTCGCCACCGTGCTGCGCGGCGAGGAGATGGTCGTGCTGCCGGTGCTGGTCGCCCTCTATCTGATCGGCCGCGTGTTGTTCGCCCACGGTTATGCCCGGGGCGCGGCGGCCAGGGCCTTCGGCATGGCCCTTACCGGCGCTTCCACGATCGCCGCCTTCGGCGCCGCCATCGTCCTCATGGGGCTGGGCCGATGATCCTTTTCCGTCCTGCGCCTGCCGCCCTTCAGCCCGCTGCTGCGAGATGATGCGATGACCCTGCCCTCCCCGGCCTCGTCCGGCCTGCGCCCTATCGGCAAGCTCGCCGCGGCCACCGGCGTCAAGGTCCCGACCATCCGCTTCTACGAGGAGATCGGCCTGCTTCCCGCCGCCCCGCGCACCGCCAGCGACCGGCGGATGTATGACGACGCGGCGGAACGCCGCCTGTCGTTCATTCGGCATGCACGGCAATTGGGCTTCGATCTGGACTCGATCCGCTCCCTGCTGGATCTGTCCGATCACCCTGATCGGCCCTGCGCCGAAGCCAGCATCCTCGCCGAACGTCATCTGGCGGAGGTGACGCATAAGATCGCCCGACTCCGGGCCCTGCAACGCGAGCTTTCGCGGATGACGGCGGAATGTGCCGGCGGCCGCGTGTCCGCCTGCAAGGTGATCGAAGCCCTGCACGATCCCTCGGCGCCGGTTTGAAGACGAACCCGACCCGGGTTTGCACCGCTCCTCGGCTTCGCCGTGCAGGTCGGCGCTGAAGGTCAGAACGGGCCCGGGATGATGCAGGAGCCATTGGGTCACCGCGACGTTTTGAGTAATCCCGCGGCCCTCGTCGCGCTCCCTTCGTCCATGGAGGACTTCGATGGCGCATCGATCGACACAGCGACACGCCGATCAGACGTTCGCCCTTTTGACGGACCCGTACAGGCGCATCTCCCGCCTGTTCGAGCAGGCCGGCGCGGACGCAATCGAGACCCGTCTGGCGCTGAAGGAGACGGCCTGTCTGAGAGGGCGCGAAGCGGCCCAGGTCTTCTACGACGAGACCCGCATCTCGCGCGCGGGCGCCATGCCGGCGCCTGTCCGACGCACACTGCTCGGCGAAGGCGGCGTCCAGGGCCTGGATGGCGAAGCGCACCGCGCCCGCAAACGCGTGTTCATGGCTCTTATGTCGCCGGAACGGATCGCGCGGCTGGGCGACCTGTTCGAGGCGGAATGGCGACGCGCGGCCGTTGAATGGGCTGGCCAGGAAGAGATCGTGCTGTACGACGCCCTGCAGCCGGTGCTCACCCGCGCCGTCTGCCGCTGGGCGGGGGTGCCGCTGAATCCCGACGACGAAGCGAAACGGGTCAGTCACCTCAGGGCGCTGTTTGACGCGGCAGGATCGCGGGGGCCTCGCCACCTGTGGTCGAGGTACGCGCGGCGACGCGTCGACGCCTGGCTGGCCTCGATCATCGAGGGCATTCGCGCCGGACGACTGGCGCCGGATCCAGACACCGCCGCCTACGCCTGGGCCTGGGCGAGCGCGGATGATGGCGAACCGTTGGCGGCCCGGACGGCGGCGGTCGAACTGGCCAATGTGCTGAGGCCGACCGTGGCGACCTCGGTCTATATCGTGTTTGTGGCGCACGCGATGCAGGCGCACCCCGCGGCGGCCCGTCTGGCCACCGCGGACGCCGGCCGCCGCCGCGCCTTCGTTCAGGAGGTGCGACGCCTTTATCCGTTTTTCCCGGCGGTGATCGGGCGTGTGCGCGCGCCGTTTCGCTGGCGCAACCTTGACTTCCCGGTGGGTCGGCAGGTGATCCTCGATCTCTATGGCTCCAATCACGATCCTGCCGTCTGGACCGATCCCGACGAATTCCGGCCAGAGCGTTTCATCGACGGCTCCGGGGACGCGTTCGGCCTGATTCCCCAAGGCGGCGGGAACGCCCTGACCGGTCACCGTTGTCCCGGCGAAAGCATCGTCGTCGAATTGATGGAGCGGGCCCTCGGCTTGCTCGCCGGCCTGAACTACCGGCTGCCGGCTCAGGATCTGGAGATCGACTTCCGCCGCCTTCCGGCCCTCCCCAGGAGCGGGTTCCGAATGATGACGCGTCGGACTTCCCCGCGTGAGGGCGGCGCCTGATGTTTGCTCATGCGGGTGGCCGGCGCCTTCGTCCCTCTTTCACTTACAGCGAAGGCTGACGCGATGGCTTCGATGACATCCTATGACCTGGTGATAATCGGCGGCGGGCCGGGCGGGTACCCCTGCGCCATCCGGGCGAGCCAGCTCGGCATGTCGGTGGCGGTTATCGACGACCGGGAACTCCTCGGTGGAACCTGCCTGAACATCGGGTGCATTCCGTCAAAGGCGCTGCTGCAGGCCACAGAGCGGCTGGAGATGGCCCGCAATCTCGAGGCTTTCGGCGTCCTGGTCGACAATGTGCGGGCCGACCTTGCAGGCGTCATGCGGCACAAGGCCAGGGTCGTGACGGAGCTTGGTGAAGGGGTCGCCTACCTCCTGCGCAAGAACAAGGTCACCCGCCTGCAGGGCCGCGGCCGGCTGCTGTCGCGCGACCGTGTGGAAGTGAGCGCCCCGGACGGCAGCTTCGAGGTGCAGGTCCGCAAGGCGATCGTGCTCGCCAGCGGACCGAAAGCGGCGACGTTGCCGGACCTGCCCATCGACGAGCAGCGGATCGTCACCTCGGCGGGCGCCCTCAGCCTGACGGCGGCGCCGCGCCATCTGGCGGTGATCGGCGGCGGCTATGTCGGACTGGAGCTGGGCTCCGTCTGGCGCCGTCTCGGCAGCGAGGTCACCGTCGTCGAGGTGCTCGACCGGATCGCGTCCGGCGTTGATTCAGAGATGTCGACGGCGCTGCACAAGGTGCTCGAGGCCCAGGGCTTCCAATTCTGCCTGGCGCACAAGGTGGTCGGATCGCGAATGGAGGCGGACGACGTCGTCCTTGAGGTCGAGCCCATGGGAGACGGCGCGCGAGGAACCATCAAGGCCGATGTCGTGCTCGTGTCCATTGGCCGACGTCCCGCCACCGACGGACTCGATCTGGAGACGGTCGGCATCAAGCCGGACCCAAGGGGCTATATTCCGGTCGACGACGGCTTTCGAACCAGCGCCGAAGGGGTCTACGCCATCGGCGATGTCATCGGCGGCGCCATGCTGGCCCACAAGGCGGAGGAAGAAGGGATCGCCCTTGCCGAGCGCCTTGCCGGCGCCGCGGGCCATGTCGACTACGGAACGATCCCGGCCGTCGTCTACACCTGGCCGGAACTGGCCTCAGTCGGGCGCACCGAGGACGACCTCAAGGCGGCCGGCGTGGCCTATCGCGTCGGGCGCTTTCCGTTCTCGGCAAACGCCATGGCCAAGGCGCGGTTGGAGAAGAACGGGCTGGTCAAGGTGTTGGCGGACGCCGGCACGGACAGGATTCTCGGCGTGCACATCCTGGGGCCGGACGCGGGCAGCCTGATCCATGAAGCGGTCGCCGTCATGCAATTCGGCGCGGCGGCCGAAGACGTGGCGCGGACGAGCCATGCGCATCCGACGCTTCCGGAAGCCTTGCGCGAGGCATGCCTGGCTGTGGCCGACCGCACGATCCACCTGTAACGACCGCCCGTCGCGTGGCTGCCCGGGCTGGCCGCGCGGCGCCGAGGCGTCCCGGCGGGCGTAGAGGACCCGTAGCCGCCTACGAGCCCGGCCGCGTCGCGAATAAAGCGCGACAGCGTCGCCGCCTGAATGCTAATGCGAGCCGTTCACATCTGGATTGACCATGCGTCCTCTGCTCCGTCTGCTTGCCCTGCTGTTCGCCCTGGGGCTGGCCGCGCCCGCCCTGGCCCAGACGCCGTCCGCCTCCGAGGCCCAGGTCGCCTGGCGGCTGCTCGACTATGTAGCGGTCGACTACGCCGGCGCGGTGGCCGACGGTCAGGTGACCAATCCGGCCGAATACGGGGAGATGATCGAGTTCGGCGGCCAGATCCGGACCCGCCTGGACGCCCTGCCGCCGAATCCGGCCAAGGCCGGTCTGGTCCGCGACGCCGAGGCCCTGCAGGCGGCCATCAGGGACAAGGCGGATCCGCGCGTCGTTGGCGACCGGGCCAAGGCGCTCGCCGGCGCGGTGCTGACGGCCTATCCGAGCCCGCTGGCGCCTTCGTTCCCGCCTGATCTGGCCCGCGGCGCGACGCTCTATGCCGAGCAATGCTCGGTCTGCCATGGCGTGACCGGACGCGCCGACGGCCCGGGCGCCGAGGGGCTTGATCCGCCCGCGATCGCCTTCGCGGATGTGGAGCGCGCCCGTCAGCGCAGCGTGTTCGGCCTCTACCAGGTCATCGATCAGGGGCTGGAGGGCACGGCGATGGCCAGCTTCGCCCATCTGCCGGCCGAGGACCGCTGGGCCCTGGCCTTCTACGTGGGCCGGTTCGCCTTCACCGACGCCGAAGCCGCCGAAGGTCGACGCCTCTGGGAGAGCGACCCGGCGATCCGCGCCGTCTTCCCGGACCTGGCCGCCCTCACCCAGGCGACGCCGGCCGAGCTGGCGACAAGGATCGGCGAGACGAAGGCACGGGCGGTCACGGCCTACCTGCGCCGCCACCCGGAGGCGACGGTCCGCGCCGAGGGATCGACCCTGTCCCTGGCCCGGACGCGACTGGCCGAAAGCGAGGCCGCCTATCGCCGGGGCGATCGCAGGGCCGCGACCGACCTGGCCCTGTCGGCCTATCTCGACGGCGTCGAACCGATGGAGCCGGCGCTGGGCGCCCGCGACGGCGCCTTGCTGCGGCGGGTCGAGACGGCCATGACCGACCTGCGCGTCTCGATCAGCAGGGGCGCGCCGGCCCAGGAGGTCGCGGACCGGGTCGCCCGCGCGAACGCCCTGCTGGACACGGCCGAACGCGCACTCGCGCCCCAGGAGGCGGACAATCTCGCCAGCTTCCTCGGCGCCTTCACCATCCTGCTGCGCGAAGGTCTGGAAGCCATCCTCATCGTGGTGGCGATGATCGCCTTCCTCAGGAAGGCCGAACGTCCCGAGGTGCTGCGCTACGTCCACGGCGGCTGGGTGGCCGCGCTGGTCGCCGGCGGCGCCACGTGGGCGGCCGCGACCTTCTTCATCTCCATCAGCGGCGCCAGCCGGGAGCTGACCGAAGGGTTCGGCTCGCTTCTGGCGGCCGTCGTGCTCGTCTCGGTCGGCATCTGGATGCACGGCAAGTCGCACGCCGACGCCTGGCAGACCTATATCCGCGACAAGCTCTCTCACGCCCTGTCGAAACGGTCGGCCTGGTTCCTGTTCCTGCTGGCCTTCGTGGTGGTCTACCGCGAGGTGTTCGAGACCATCCTGTTCTATGCGGCGATCTGGAGCCAGGGCGGCCATCTCGGCATGCTGGCCGGCGCCCTTACGGCGGTGGCGATCCTGGCCGTGGTGGCCTGGGCCTTGCTGGCCTACAGCAAGCGCCTCCCGATCGGCCGGTTCTTCTCCCTGAGCTCGATCCTGATGGCCATCCTGTCGGTCGTCCTCGTCGGCAAGGGGGTGGCGGCGCTGCAGGAGGCGGGCTGGCTCGATGTCCATCCGCTGGCGTGGATCCCCCGCATCGAGATCCTCGGTCTTTATCCGACGGTCGAAGGCGTCGCCGTTCAGCTTCTGACGATCGCTATCCTCGTGGTCGGCTTCTCCCGGCATGCGGCGCCGAAAGGCGCGCGCCCAGCCTCTTGAGCGGGCGTCTGAGGCCCTCAACTGCGACCCGTTGGCAGGGTTTCGGAGCTGCTTGGGCGCCGATAGCCGCGCAGTCCGCGGATACCCAAGGTGCGGGGCCGCAGCCGATAGCGTGCGGAGACCACCCTTGGTGCGGAGATTAGGCGCCCTATTCTCCGCACTTCGCGCGGAGAATAACCTTGCTCTTGCGGCGAATAGCGCCCATATTCTCCGCAAGGAGTGCGGGGAATGGCGCAATACATCCATGAGATCGAAGGCTGGCCGCGTCTGGACTGGCGCGCTGACGCGCTTGCCGATCGCCTCGCAGCCGTCCGTCATCGCCAGGGCCTTCTGCTTGGCCGGATGCACACGCTCGGCTTCGACCTCCGCGCTGAAGCCGTCCTCGAGACCCTTACCGAAGATGTCCTGAAATCCAGCGAAATCGAAGGCGAGCTGCTCGACAAGGATCAGGTGCGATCCTCCATCGCCCGCCGCCTCGGCATGGATATCGGGGCCCTCGCCGACGCGGATCGCAACGTCGAAGGCGTCGTCGAAATGATGCTCGACGCGACCCAGAACTTTGCGTCTCCGCTCACCGAGGAACGGCTGTTCGCCTGGCACGCCGCCCTGTTTCCGACCGGGCGCAGCGGCATGACGAGGATCGTCGTCGGCGCCTGGCGCAACGAGAGCTCCGGCCCGATGCAGGTCGTCTCGGGCCCCTTCGGACGAGAGCGCGTGCACTATGAAGCGCCCCTTGCCGACCGTCTGCAGGACGAGATGCGGGCGTTCCTCGACTGGTTCAATGACGAGCCGCGGACGGATCCGGTCCTCAAGGCCGCGATCGCCCACCTGTGGTTCGTGACCATCCACCCGTTCGACGACGGGAACGGCCGGATCGCGCGGGCGATCGCCGACATGGCGCTCGCCCGCTCCGAGAAAAGCGCTCAACGCTTCTACAGCATGTCCGCCCAGATCAGGCTGGAGCGCAAGGACTACTACGCCACCCTGGAGGCGACCCAGAAAGGCGCGCTGGACGTGTCCCTCTGGCTGGACTGGTTCCTCGGCTGCCTCGATCGCGCGTTCGATGGCGCGGAAACCACCCTGACGCATGTCATGCGCAAGGCGCGCTTCTGGGAGGCGCTAGCAGGTCAGACGTTGAGCGAGCGCCAGAGCACGGTCATCAACCGGCTGCTCGACGGCTTCGAAGGCAAGCTCACCTCGACCAAATGGGCGGCGCTGACGAGGTCCTCGCCCGACACGGCCCTGCGCGACATCAACGATCTGGTGGGGCGGGGCATCCTCGTGAAGGATGAAGGCGGCGGGCGCAGCACAAGCTATTCGCTGGTCGATCGAGGATAGGCGGGACCGCACGACGCCGGCACGGCACTTCGCCAGGTCGGTCGCTCAAGACCCGAGCCTCAACAGGGAGGATCGCAATTCGCCACATCTGGCGAGTTACCGCCAACAACCCGCCTAATTCGCCAGAAGTGGCGAATTACCACCTTTGCCAGGCGCGCGACGCCGCAAGGCGCCGCCGACGCGGCCTCACGCCTGACGCGCGATGGCGATGGCGGAGAGATCCGCTGCGGCCTCGACCGGACTGCCGGCCGCCTTGCGCTCGGAGTAGCGGTCCACGAGCTGGGTGGCGTGCGGTCGAGTGAGGACAGTGAAGCGCACCAGCTCCTCCATCACATCGACGATGCGCTCATAGTAGGCCGAAGGCTTCATCCGGCCGGCCTCGTCGAACTCCTGAAAGGCCTTGGCCACGCTCGACTGGTTGGGAATGGTGATCATCCGCATCCAGCGGCCCAGAAGGCGCAGGGTGTTGACGGCGTTGAAGCTCTGGGAACCGCCCGACACCTGCATCACCGCGAGCGTGCGGCCCTGGGTCGGGCGCATGCCGCCCAAACTCAATGGCAGGTGATCGATCTGCAGCTTCATCAGTCCGGAGACCTGGCCGTGCCGTTCCGGACTGCACCAGACCATGCCCTCCGACCACAGGGCGTGCTCGCGCAGCTCGCGCACCGCCGGATGGTCGTCGTCGCCGGGCGAGCCCGGCAGAGGCAGGTCGGAGGGGTCGAAGATGCGGGTCTCGCATCCCATGCGCTGCAGCAAGCGGGCCGCTTCCTCGACGCAGAGCCGCGAATAGGAGCGCTCGCGCAGCGACCCGTACAGGAGAAGGATGCGTGGCGGGTGGTCGTGCGGACCCAGGCCGGCGGCCGGGTTGCTCGACAGATAGGCCGCGTCCAGGGCCGGCAGATGATCGGGATCCGGCAGCGGCCGCAGGCGGGCGAAGATCATCCGAGATCCTTGGTCAGATAGGCGGCCGAGGCCGGGCAGATGTCTGCGAACTCGCGGGTTCGCCGGATCGCGGCGGGCGCGGCCGCCCGATCTGCGGCGGCGAAGCCGCGCCGGGCGAAGAAGGGCTCGGCCGTCGTGGTGAGCAGGTGGAGCCGTTCTCCGCCCAGCTCGCTCGCCGCGGCCTCGGCGGCGCTCAGGATCCGGCTCCCGAGCCCCCGCGAATTCAGGCCAGCGAGTACGACCAGGGAGCGCAGCAGCAGGTCCCGCCCCTCTCCTTCCAGGCCGACGTAGCCGGCCAGGGCGCTGTCGTCGTCGGCTCGGAAGTAGCGGCCGGCCCCGGGCTCCGGCAGGCCCTCGCCCTGCAGGGCCGCGATCAGGCCGGCGTCATCCGCGTCCAGGAGATGCAGCACGACCATCAGGCGGCGTCCGCCGGCGGGGCCGTGTCCGGAAACCAGCGTCGGCCCATCCACAGCGCGACCGAGACCAGAAGGATCAGCACCGGCACCTCGACCAGCGGACCGATGACCGCAGCGAAGGCGACCGGCGAGGTCAGCCCGAAGGCCGCGATGGCCACCGCGATGGCCAGCTCGAAATTGTTCGAGGCGGCGGTGAAGGCCAGGGCGGTCGTGCGCGGGTAGTCGGCATCGATCAGCTTGCCCATGAGGAAGCTGACCACGAACATGACGAGGAAGTAGATGGTCAGGGGAATGGCGATGCGCAGGGCGTCCAGCGGCAGGGCCACCACCTCGCCGCCCTTCAGGCTGAACATGACCACGATGGTGAACAGCAGGGCGATCAGGGTGATCGGTCCGATGCGCGGCAGGAAGCGCCGCTCGTACCAGTCGGCCCCGCGGCGGGCGATCAGGCTGCGCCGGGTCAGGAAGCCGGCCAGGAAGGGAAGACCGAGGTAGACGAGAACGGCGCCGGCGATGGTCCAGACGCTGACGTCCACCACGCTGCCCTGCAGGCCGAACAGGGGCGGCAGGACGGTGAGGAAGACCCAGGCGTAGAGGCTGAAGAACAGGATCTGGAAGATCGAGTTGAACGCGACGAGACCGGCGACATACTGGTCGTCGCCCCGCGCCAGTTGGTTCCAGACCAGCACCATGGCGATGCAGCGCGCCAGCCCGATCAGGATCACGCCGGTCATGTATTCCGGCTGGTCGCGCAGGAAGATGACCGCAAGGGCGAACATCAGCACAGGGCCCAGCACCCAGTTCTGGAACAGGGACAGGGCCAGCACCCGCTTGTCGGCGAAGACGCGCGGCAGTTCCTCGTACCGGACCCTGGCCAGCGGAGGATACATCATCAGGATCAGGCCGATGGCGATCGGAATGTTGGTGGTCCCGACCGAGAGGCCGTCGACCCAGGCGGGCAGGCCGGGAACCAGAGTCCCCAGTGCGACGCCCAAAGCCATGGCGGCGAAGATCCATCCCGTCAGCCAGCGGTCGAGAAAGGACAGGCGGCGCGGCGGGGCCGCGTCGGTGACCGGCGTATCGATCATCGCGCCACCCGAAGGCCAGCCGCCTCGATGACGACCTCGCCGTCCTCCTTGGTGAACCGCTTGAGATCATCGGCGGGCAGGAGGTCCAGAACGGCCTCGGACGGTCGGCACAGGCCGACGCCGAGAGGACTGACGACGATCGGGCGATTGAGCAGGATCGGATGGGCCTCGATCGCATCGAGCAACTGATCGTCTGTCAGGCCCGGGTCCCCGAGGCCCAGGTCGGCGAAGGGCGTGCCCTTGTCGCGCAACAGGTCGCGCAGCGGCTTGCCGGTTCGTTCGGCCAGCCAGGCGATCATGACGCGCGATGGCGGCGACCTCAGATACTCGATGACGTGCGGCTCGATGCCGACGTGGCGAATGAGCTCCAGAGCGTTGCGCGACGTCCCGCAGGCCGGGTTGTGATAGATGATGACGTCCACGGGATCCTCAGGCGCAGCAGGGGGTCAGTTCGGCCAGCAGAGGCTCGCATAGCTCCGCCCGGCCGCCGCAGCAGTCCTTGAGCAGGAACAGGACCAGGTCGCGCAGCCGGTCCAGATCGGCCCGGTAGATGATCGACCGGCTGCGACGCTCCGATTTGATAAGTCCCGCTCGGGACAGCACCCCCAGATGCGACGACAGGGTATTGGCCGGGATGGCCAGATGGTTGGAGATGTCACCGGCCGGCAGACCGGCCGGTTCGTGCCGCACGAGAAGTCGGAACGCCTCCAGCCGCGTCGACTGCGCCAGGGCGGCGAGAGCAAGAATCGAGGCTGCGGTTTCCATATTTCCGAACTAGTCGAACTATAGAAATGTGCAATCCCCGCTCTGCAGCCGGCCGTAAGCTTACGGTGGAGAGTTTGGCGGGTTGGCCTGCCGCAGCCTTTCGAGTTCGATTCCCATGACAACATGGAGATCTTCGATGGCCCAGGCCGACCCGCCGCTGAGGCGCACGATCAAGAAGCCGCAGCTCCGTCAGATGGTGCCATTGGCGGACAGCACCATCTGAGATGGAGCAGCGCGGCCAGTTTCCCCGGCGCTTCCTGCTGACCCCGCGCTGCGTGGTCTGGGACCTGGCCGAGGTGGAAGCCTGGCTGGCGCTTCGGCGGGCCAAGCCGATCCGCCGGGCGCCGCCGCCCGATGTCCGCAAGCGGATCACCCGCCCGGTCAGAGCCGCGGATCGAAACGAGGGCCGGCCGTTTCCGGGATAGTCAGATCCGGCGTGAATCCGCGCCCCGCCTCCCAGGCGTCCACGGCGTCTGACCACTGCTGGGCCATGTGGCGCCGCTGGGCCTCGAATTCGGCCTTGTTGTACACGCCGCGGGAAGATCGCTCTTCGTGGGCGAGGCATTTCTCGATCCAGTCCGAGTTGAAACTCATCTCGTGCAGGAGCGTGGAGGCCGTCCGGCGCAGGTCGTGAACCGTGAAGGGCTCCAGGGGCAGATCGCGCTCGCGCGCCAGCTCGGCGATGGCGCTGGTCACCCGGTTGAAAGTCGCCCGCGACATCGGCGCGTCGGCGTCATAGCGCGACGGCAGGATGTAGCGAGAGTTCCCGGCGCAGGTCTTCAGCGCGATCAGGATGTCGAGCATCTGGGTCGACAGGTAGACGTTATGCGGCCGCGACCGCTTCATCCGCTCTTTCGGGATCGACCAAACTGCGTTCTCGAAATCGACCTCGTCCCAGGTCCCGTCCTGCAATTCGCTCTTCCGCACCATGCTCAGCAGGATGAACTTCAGCCCGAGACGGATGGTCGGCAGGGTGGCCACCTCCCCCAGCAGGTTCAGCGCGATCCGGATCTCGCTCGGCGACAGCGACCGGTCCCGCGGCCGGAAGGTCGCGATGGACGCCGGCCCGACCCCGTCGGCGGGATTGTCGATCTTCTCGCCGTGCAGGATGGCGTAGGCGTAGATTTGTTTGACGATGTCGCGAACATGGATGGCCGTCGCCGGGGCGCCGCGATCCACAATGGTCATGCAGTGCGCTCTCAGGTCGTTCGGCGTGATCTCGTTCAGGAGCCGGTTTCGCCATTCGGGCAAAACCTCTCGGTTGAAGATCGACCGTCGCATCTGGCGCGTGCTGTCGGCCATCGGAGCGTGGTCCATCCACCGGATCGCCACCTGTTCAAACCGCTGGGCCTCTCTCAGCCTGCGTTTCACGCGTTGCTTGTCCAGCGCCGGTGAAACGCCCTCGGCGATCAGGCGCTTCGCTTCACGCAGCTTTTCCCGCGCCTCCCCCAGGGAGAGTCCCGCCGGACCGTAGGAACCGAAGGTCACCGTCTCGCGCCGCCCGTTGAAGCGATAGTCGTACCGGAAAGCGATGCCGCCTGTCGGTGTTACGAGCACGTACAAACCGTCCCTGTCGGTCTTTTTGTACGCTTTTGATTTCCCTCGCGTATTTCGCAATTCTGCGTCGGTTAGCATGCGAATTTTACTCCAAAAGACCGTCAGGCGTTTTCGGGGTCTTCGGCAGCGATTTCTTCAAGAAACTCATAGGCTTGTTTCAGAAAAAAGACCGTCAGGACGCCCTCAGCCCTATGAGGGTATGAATCGGGGGGTCGAGAGGCAACGGGAGAAAGACCGTCTGGCATACCGACACACGGGTTCGCTGCCCCTCGATAGATACCGAGAGGCAGCGAACATATTTTTCTTGTAAGTCAGTGTTTTAGTGGTAGATTCGGAAGTGGCGTCGAAAGGCACCGAAAGCTCTGAATCATTCCCTGACTCTCCGCCTGGGCCGACGGGTCCAACTGAGGAGCCCGCGGCGATGCTTACCGCAGATGTCCGGGTATGACGAAACAGGAGCGCCGCCCTCTCGGTTCAAAAAAGTCAAAGACACCGGCCGCGCCTCTTCATAGGCTGTTCGCCTGGATGACCGTGGAAGGCGATGGAGGGGGCGGATGGCTGAATATCAACTCATCCTAGACGACGGACGCAGCACCGACTTGATGGCCGAAACCGTTGAGGCGGTCGACCCCGCAGAAGCGCAACTCCTGGCGCAACTGCGCTTCGCAGCCAGTCCGGACCTGTTCAGCATCCTGGTGACGCGACGCGGAATGGAAGTGGCGCTCGTCAGGCGGCCCCAGTAACCGCCGCCAATCGGCGCGAGCCCGATCGGCCTGGAGGCGACGTCCGGAGCAGGCGGACAGGCCCGCGATGGTTTCTCGGCAGAAAAAAGGGGCCGTCATGCGGCCCCGAAGTTCATAGGGAGGAAAACGCCCCAGGAAGGGCGACACCGAACTTATGTTGCAGCGCAGCATCGTGCAAGCTTCGTTCATCGATGAATGAATAGCCGCCGGCAGGAACGCCTGAACCTGTCCAGGCCCGGCGGCCCGGACGCCGGGCGAAACACTCTCCTGGCTGCCATATTTCAAATATCACACGATATGCGACTCGAATATCGTGTGATATGTGAGTTGATGTTCCACGACGACGGCAAAGGTCACGACGCTATGAGGGTCAACCGGAAGGAAGCGCAAGGGCGGACCCGACGTCGCCTCTTGGCGGCCGCCCACGCCTCGATCGTCGAGGAGGGCGTAGCCGCCCTGTCGATCCGCAACATCTGCGGCGCGGCCGGTCATTCCCAGGGCGCCTTCTATTCCAACTTCGCCACCAAGGACGACCTGCTCGTCGAGATCATGGAGACGCACATCCATGACGAGGTGATGTTCCTCCGCGATCTGATCCGCCGCGCCGATGGAGACGACATCGAACGGACCCTGCTTGGTCTGGCGGGCCGATTGTCCGATCTGGCGGCCCAACCCGAATGGTCCCTGCTGTCCGTGGAGTTGCAATTACACGCCCGTCGGGATCCCGACTTCGCCGAACGACATCGCGAGAGCAAGGCGTCCTGTTATCGACTGTTCGGCGACCTCATAGAGGAACTGGCTCAAAGGTTCGACCTGCGCCCTCTCCTGCCGCCGTTCCAGGCCGGGATCGGTCTTTACGGCCTCTGGATGGGGCTGGCGGTCCAGGGGGATATCGAAGGAGCCGCCGCCCGGGACGCCATGTTGCTGGCCTTCTTTCGCGCCACCGCGGGCCTGCAGGCCAGCCCTCTCGAAAGCGTCCGGGGATGACCTCCGTCCTGCCGAGGCATCGTCGAATCGGCTGTCATCCGTCCGGCGCGCCCCTGAAGGGCGAGGTGGACGAACAGCGGCGGTTCCACCTTTGCTTCCAGGCGCAGGACGAGGACATCGACGAACTCGGCCATGTGAACAATGCGGTCTGGATCGTCTGGATCCAGGACGCCTCGGTGGCGCACTGGTTCGCCATGGCCTCCCCGGGCGATGTGGACCGCTACGTCTCGGTGGTTCTGCGTCATCAGGTCGATTACCGCGGCAGTATCGCGGCCGAAGAGGCGGTGACCGCCGTCACCTGGGTCGAGGACTCGCTCCGCGGCGCGCGCTACCGGCGCCGGATCGACTTCATTGACGTCAAGGGCCGGGTCGTCGTCGCGGGCCTGGCCGAATGGGCCGTGATCGATCGATGCACCCACAAGCTTGTTCGCGTCGTGCCTGACATGGCGGCGCCGTTTCCTTCTCCAGGACAACTGAAACAGGAATCCGACGATGGGCGAAATCAAGAAGGTGGTCGTGATCGGGACGGGCGTCCTGGGAAGCCAGATCGCTTTTCAGACCGCCTACAGCGGCTTCGACGTCATTGCCTGCGACGTCAGCGACGACGTCCTCGCCAAGGCGCGCCTGCGACTGGCGGCCTTGGTCGAGACGTACCGGAAGGAGGTTCCGGGCGCGGTCGGCGGAAAGGAGGCGGAGGCCATAAGGCGTCTGACGCTGTCGACGGATCTGGCGGCCGCCGTCGCCGATGCGGATCTCGTGATCGAGGCCGTGCCCGAGGTTCTGGCTTTCAAACAGGCGGTCTATGAACAGTTGGCCACGCTCGCGCCGGCCAGGACGATCTTCGCCACCAACTCCTCCACCCTTCTGCCGAGCGCATTAAAGGCGTTCACCGGCCGACCCGACCGGTTTCTCGCGCTGCATTTCGCCAACAACATCTGGAAGTTCAACACCGCGGAGGTCATGGGAACGGACGACACCGATCCGTCGGTGTTCGAGACCGTCCTGAAGTTCGCTGCGGACATCGGCATGGAGCCGATCCCGATCCGCAAGGAAAAGGCCGGTTACATCCTCAACTCCCTCCTGGCACCATTCCTGAACGCCGCCGCCGATCTGGCGGCGGGCGGCTATGCCGATCCCCACGATGTCGACAAGGTCTGGCGGATCGCGACGGGCGCGCCGATGGGCCCCTTCCAGATGTACGACGTCATCGGCCTGAACACGCCCTACAACATCCTGTCGCAGGGCGACGCCCGCGCCCGCGCGCTCGCCGCCTGGCTGAAGGAAAACTACATCGACAAGGGCAGGCTGACCTCGTCTTTGTGTCCGGACAGGTCGGCAGTCGCGAAGACGGCTCGCCCGAGCCTTCGTTTGAGGATCAGGTCAGAAGGGCGTTCGCAAATCTCGAAGGAGTCTTGACCGCCGCCGGCTGCGGGTTCGACGACATCGTCGATGTGACCACCTTCCACACGAACCCAGACGCCCAACTGGAGACGGTGATGGCTGTCCGAGCAGAGCTTCTCGGCGGACCGCCTTACCCCAACTGGACCGCCATCGGAGCCACTTGGCTGGCAGGGTTCGATTTCGAGATAAAGGTGATTGCCCGCGTGCCAGGGGATTTCCCCAAGGCTGACCCCGGCATTTCACATCCCTGTTGATAGCCCTGCGGATCGGATATCGGCTCTAAGGGGCCGATATCTCCGTCTTCAGGACCTCAGTGACCGTCGGAAAACATCCGGGTCGCGCGCTTTCGGCATTCGAAAAGTGCGCTCGTATCGGATGCGTCAGAAGACAGCCGAGCCGGAACAAAGTGTGCGCTAACGGCGCGCATTGCGCCAATCAACCTACCCGATCCAACAGGGCGATGATCTCCTCGATCTTGCGACGCTGCTCCGCTGGGTCACCCGAGACGATGGCGTCCTCGACGCAGTGGCTGAGGTGCCCCTTCAGCATCTCGTTTTCGAACCGGCCCAAGGCGGCCTTAATGGCCCGGACCTGGGTCAGGATGTCGATGCAATAGCGGCCGTCCTCCACCATACGCGAGACGCCGCGCACCTGGCCCTCGATGCGGTTCAAACGCTTGGTCAGCGCGGGCTTGTCGTGGTGATGCATGGTCGGATCATAGCGTGGATCACCCATTTGCAAAATACCCTATGGGGGTATAATTGCGGTCCATAGTTAAGGTCGAGGATCGCCCATGTCGCATGACCATAGCCCGCACGATCACCGTCATTCCCAGGGCCCCGACGCCCAATCCTCGACCAACGCCACAGCGAAGGATCCCGTCTGCGGCATGACGGTCGATCCGGCGAAGACGACCCACCATACGACGCACGACGGGCACGAGTTCCACTTCTGCTCGGCCGGTTGCCGAGCGAAGTTCGTCGCTGATCCGGCGAAATACCTGACGCCCGCCGCGCCCGAACCCGTCAAGCCCGGCGTCATCTACACCTGCCCCATGCACCCCGAAGTGCGCCAGATCGGCCCGGGAGCCTGTCCAAAATGCGGCATGGCGCTGGAGCCGGAAGACGCCACGGCCGGCGCCGGCCCCAATCCCGAGATCGCCGACTTCACCCACCGGTTCGTCGTCGGCGCCGTCCTGACGGTCCCCCTGTTCGTGATGGAGATGGGCTCGCACCTGCTCGGTCTGCACATTCCCCTACCCCACGGCTGGAGCGGATGGGTCCAGTTCGCCCTGGCGACGCCGGTGGTGTTGTGGGCGGGCTGGCCGTTCATCGCGCGCGGCTGGACCTCGGTCAGGACTTGGAACCTGAACATGTTCACCCTGATCGCGCTCGGGACCCTGGTCGCCTGGGGTTTCAGCACGGCCTCGGTCGTCGCGCCCGACCTGATCCCCGACGCCTTCAAGGACATGCACGGCCAGCCGCCCCTCTATTTCGAGGCCGCCGCCGTCATCGTCACCCTGGTGCTCTTGGGCCAACTGCTGGAGTTGCGCGCCCGCGAACGTACCTCCGGCGCCATCCGAGCCCTGCTGGACCTGGCGCCAAAACAGGCCCTGCGCATCCGGTTGGACGGAACGGACGAGGAGATCGCCGTCGAACACATTGCCGTGGGCGACCGCCTGCGCGTGCGGCCGGGCGAGAAAGTCCCGGTCGATGGCCGCCTGATCGAAGGCCGGGCATCGCTGGACGAGTCGCTCGTCACCGGTGAATCCCTGCCGGTGACGAAGCAGGTCGGCGACGATCTGATCGCGGGCTCGTTGAACGCCACCGGCGGCTTCGTGATGGAGGCCGAGAAGGTCGGAGCCGACACCCTGCTGAACCAGATCGCCGCCCTGGTGGCTAAGGCCCAGCGCAGCCGCGCGCCGATCCAGCGGCTGGCCGACCGCGTCTCCGCCTGGTTCGTGCCCGCCGTGGTGCTGGCGGCGGTCGCGGCCTTCATCGTCTGGTCTGTGATCGGGCCGGAGCCGCGTCTGGCCTATGCGCTGGTCGCGGCGGTCAGCGTGCTGATCATCGCCTGCCCCTGCGCCCTGGGTCTGGCCACGCCCATCTCGATCATGGTCGGGGTGGGGCGCGGCGCCCAGGCGGGCATACTGATCCGCGACGCGGAAGCATTGGAAACCTTCGCCTCTGTCGACACAGTGGTGGTCGACAAGACCGGCACCCTGACCGAGGGCCGCCCCGCCCTGACCGCCGTCCAGCCCGCGCCCGGTTTCGACGAGGCCGAATTGCTGCGCCTCGCCGCCGCGGTCGAGCGGGCCAGCGAGCACCCCATCGCCCGCGCCATCACCGAGGGCGCTTCCGCGCGCGGGATCACGCCCGCCGCCGCCGAGGACTTCGACAGCCCCGTCGGGCGCGGGGCCTTGGGCCTGGTCGAGGGCCGCCGCGTGCTGATCGGTTCAGTCGGCTTCCTGAAGGACGAAGACGTCGACGCCTCCGGCCTGTCCGCCCCGGCCGACGCCCTGCGCGCCGATGGAGCGACCGTGGTCATCGTGGCCGTGGACGGCGCGCCCGCGGGCCTGCTGGCTGTGGCCGACCCGGTCAAGGCGACCACGGCCGAGGCGGTCGCGGCCCTGCACGCCGAGGGCGTTCGCATCCTGATGCTGACCGGTGACAACGAAACCACGGCCCGTGCCATCGCTGCCCGCCTGAACATTGATGAGGTCCGCGCCGACGTCAGCCCCGCCGACAAGGCCGCCGTGGTCGAAGCCCTGAAGGCTGAAGGCCGTCGCGTCGCCATGGCCGGCGACGGGGTCAATGACGCGCCCGCCCTGGCCGCCGCAGACGTCGGGGTGGCGATGGGCGCGGGCTCGGACGCGGCGATCGAGAGCGCGGGCGTCACCCTGCTCAGCGGCGACCTGAACGGCATCGTCCGGGCGCGACGCCTGTCGCGCGCCACGGTGTGCAACATCCGCCAGAACCTCGGCTTCGCCTTCGGCTACAATGCGCTCGGCGTGCCTCTGGCGGCGGGCGTCCTCTATCCGGCCTTCGGCCTGCTGCTCAGTCCGATGATCGCCGCCCTGGCCATGTCGCTGTCGTCTGTCAGCGTCATCTCCAACGCCCTACGGCTTAAGGGCGTCCGGCTGTAGAAGGCAGAGCGCCGAAAGTCCTGCTTGCCGATCGGCCCGCCATCGGACGACCAGTCAACGCGGAGTGACGTCTGGCGCCTGTAGCATTCTGCGCGGCGGGTTCGACGAGGCCTAAAACGCGACGATCACCCGAAGCTCAGTCCCGTCACCACAGGTCGCAAGGAAGGCGTCTGGCTGCACGCGTCAAACGGTCAGGCTCGTAAAAGTCTGTGGCTACCGGAAACCTACGGGTAGCGCTTGTCTGCACATCGCGCTCGACTCAGCTTCTCGCGATCCTCGCGCAGCGGCTCAGGAGGCGTCACATGACCGAGCCTCGGCTCTTCACTGAAAAGGAGGCCGCAGAGTACCTGGGCCTGCCAGCGGCCAGCGTCCGCAAACTATCGTTCGGGCACGTGCGGCTCGGAACACGACATCGATACGACCGCAAGGTTCTGGACGCCCATCTTGACCGGCTGGCCGGACTGGATTCTTCTGCGGAACTGAACGTGAACAAGGCCGATGCCGAACTCGCCCGCTTCATTGCCGATCACCCGGATGCTGCCCGGGGTCCATAGGATCAAGCGCGCCAAGGCGAACCGGGTTTTTGAATACTGGTACGCGTGGCGCGGCGGTCCGCAAATCCTGGCGGCGCAAGCTTCCAGCCTGCGCTCCCTCGCGCGAGAGGTCGCCCGAAAGGCGCCGGCGGCGATGGAGGCCTATCGCGCGCAGATCAAGACCGAGAAAAGCGCGACCGACGAGCCGACACTCTACGGCTTGATCACGCGCTACCTCGACCTGATGAACCAGGACAAATCACTGGCTCTTCGAACCAAGACGGATCGCCGCAAACATCTTGACCTCGTACGGACGGAATTGGGTGATCTAACGCTGGCCGCCCTCACCTCACCTAAGGCGCGATCCTTCTTGCTCACCTGGCGCGACAAGCGAGCGAACACGCCCAAGACCGCCGACGAGCTTCTGGGCGCGCTGTCACTGGTTCTGAACTGGGCCGTGAACCGGGGTGAGTTGGCTACGAATCCCGTCGCGAACTTTCCGCGCATCTACAAGGTCAACCGGGCCGACATAATCTGGGAGCCGCAGCATCTGGAGACCATCCTGGCCTACGCTGACCCGCCAATCGCGGCGGCGATCCGACTGGCTGCGGTCACGGGTCTGCGCAAGAACGACCTCATCGCCCTGCCTTGGGCGGCGGTGAAGGAGAACGCCATCATCTGGCAAACCGGCAAAAGCCGGGGCCGAAAGAGCGTGGTCCTTCCGATCACGGACGCTGTCCGGGAGGTACTGGGCTCCCTTGAGCGCGGCAGTTGCCCGACCGTGCTGTCCACCTCCGACGGTGAACCGTGGACACCGCCAGGCCGCGGTCTGGACAGCGGCGTACAACGCGCCCGCAATGATGCTGAGGAAGCGGCGCAGACGCGTTCAGGATCGGAAGCGACCGCCGGTCTGGATGGACTGCGCTTCCATGACCTGAGAGGCACCGCGGCGACGAACTACATCCTCGCCGGCCTGCCGCTCGACGACGTGGCCACGATCCTGGGGTGGGAGTTGCAGCGTGTGAAGGAGATCGCCCGGCGCTACGTCACAGGGGAAGCTATCGGATTGGGTATGATCGCCCGGCTTCAGGAAGGGCAGAACAGAAGGCCAACTGTAAAACCCAGTGTAAAACCCACCTCCCTCAGGAGAGGTCAAAAGGGCTCAAATGCAGTGAGGGCGGTGGCTGGGGAACTAGGACTCGAACCTAGAATGACGGTACCAAAAACCGTAGTGTTACCATTACACCATTCCCCAGCAGGGCCGGTGCGTCGCGAGGCGGGCTCGCGAGAGGCGCCGAGATACGCCAAGGCCGCGGGCGATGCAACACCCCGTTTTCGCTTCTTTGCAGCGGTTTCCACCTTCCTGCGAAATAGCCGCGATCCCGGCTTGCGGGGGCTGTCCGGCCTCGGTATAAGCCCCCTCCTCAAGTCGGAGTGTGGCTCAGCCTGGTAGAGCACTGCGTTCGGGACGCAGGGGTCGGAGGTTCGAATCCTCTCACTCCGACCATTTTATCTGCAGCGCGACCCGGGCGCTGATCGGGGGCTTTCCGGCCCCTTCCCCTTCCCTACTCCTTAAATCTGCCAGCCACCTCGGCGAGGTGCCGCCCCACGGCCTCGATCGGCCGCTCGCCCAGGGCCTTGCGCCGCGCCAGCAGGTCGGGAGAGCCCGCGTCATAGTCGGCCATCAGCGTCCTTACGAAGGCGCCCGAGCGGACCTCGGCCAGCACCTCGTCCATGGCGGCCCTTGACGCCTCGCCCAGCACGCGCGGCCCGGTCAGATAGGCGCCGTACTCCGCCGTGTTCGAAATCCGGCCGAAGGCCCCGGCGATTCCCTTCTCGAACATCAGGTCGGTGACCAGCTTCAGCTCATAGAAGCACTCGAACCAGGCGACCTCGGGCGGATAGCCGGCCTCGACCAGCTTCGAGAAGGCGCCGTCGACCAGATCCTTGACCCCGCCGCACAGAACCACCTGTTCCCCGAACAGGTCGCTCTCGCATTCGGCGGCAAAGGTGGTCTCGAGAATACCCTTGCGCCCACAGCCCAGCGCCGCCGCATAGGACAGGCCGAGCGCATGGGCGGCGCCGGATGCGTCCTGGTGCACACCGAACAGGCAGAAGACCCCCTGCCCCTCTTCATAGAGGTCGCGGATGCGCGGCCCGATGCCCTTGGGCGAGGCCAGAATCACATCGAGGTCGGCGCGCGGCTGGACCAGTCCGAACCGCACGGACAGGCCATGGGCGAAGATCAGGGCGGCACCCGGCTTGATGGCGGGCTCGATCTCGTCGGCCCACAGATCGCGGTGCGCCTCGTCCGAGACCATGATGGCGACGACATCGGCCCCTTTCGTCGCCTCGCCGGCGGTCCGGACCTCGAAGCCGTCCGCCTCGGCCACCGCCCGGCTCTTCGAGCCGGCTTTCAGGCCGACAACGATGTCGGTCACCCCCGAATCGCGCAGGTTCAGCGCATGGGTCCGCCCCTGACTGCCATAGCCGATTACGGCGACGCGCCTGCCGCGGATGATCGACAGGTCGCAGTCGCGGTCGTGGAAAACGGGCAGCGGGGAGGATAGGGTCTGGGTCATGACCCAAGACATAGCCCCTTCTGACGTGATCGCCTTCTGGAAAGCCGCCGGACCCGAGAAATGGTTCGCCAAGGACGAGGCCTTCGATGCCGCGTTCAAGGACCGGTTTCTGGACGCCCACATGGCCGGCGCGCGGCGCGAGCTGGACGGGTGGATAGCGACGGCGGAGGGGGCGCTGGCGCTGATCATCCTGCTGGACCAGCTGCCCCGGAATGCCTTTCGTGACACGGCGCACCAGTTCGCCACCGACCCGCTGGCGCTGAGCCTGACGAAGGACGCCGTGGCCCGCGGCCATCTGGAGCGGACCGAGGCGGGGTTGCGGAAATTCCTGCTGCTGCCGTTCGAGCATTCCGAGCGGCTGGAAGACCAGGATCGGTTCATGGACCTGATCGGGGACGACCCGGAGGACCTGAAATGGGCCCGGATTCACCGCGACATCATCGTGCGCTTCGGTCGATTCCCGCACCGCAACGCCGTTCTGGGCCGCGAGACCACGGCCGAGGAGCAGGCCTTTCTGGATGCGGGCGGGTTCGACGGGTGAGAAATACCGTCTGAAGGGTCTGAATGGTCTGGAATCGGGACGGCGAAAAGACCGTCTGAACCGTCTGAATGGTCTGGATCGTCTGAAATGGGGGCGCCTCCGTGGACCGGGTTTCGGCAACCGGACAGTATGGGACAGGCGCGGACCAGGGCGGGAAGAACGGTCCGTCCGGGCGCGCAGGCGTTGAAGGCGTTCGCGAATTCGGCGGCGGCTATCGCAGTTCCCGTCTCCTCCCTATCGAAGATGGGGAGGTGGCTCGGATGCGGAGCAGCCGAGACGGAGGGGTTCTAGCGGGCGTGCGCAGGCCAAGAACCCCTCCACCACTCCATGGTCCCCCTCCCCACCGCTGCGCGGCAGGGAGGAGACGCCGGCGCGACTGAGTCCACAGGTGGGTGGGCAAGCTATCCACCGCCACGCATTGGCGTTTCGCGAATCAGCGTCAAAGTGGCGGGATGAACGCGCTCGCCCCGATCCTGACCGACCATGCCGGACCGGCGGCCGATCCGGCGCATCCCGAATATCAGTATCTGAACCTGCTGCGGGACATTCTGGACAATGGCGTCCAGCGCGGGGACCGCACGGGCACCGGCACCCTGGGCGTATTCGGGCGGCAGATCCGGTTCGATCTGTCGAAGGGGTTTCCGCTTCTGACGACCAAGAAGCTGCACACCCGCTCGATCATCGTCGAACTGCTGTGGTTCCTGCGCGGCGAGACCAACATCCGCTGGCTGAAGGAAAACGGCGTCCGCATCTGGGATGAATGGGCCGATGCCGAGGGCGAGCTGGGCCCGGTCTATGGCAAGCAGTGGCGCAGCTGGACCGCGCCCGACGGCCGGGTGATCGACCAGATCGAAAAGGTGGTCGAGAGCATCCGGACCAATCCCAACAGCCGCCGGCACATCGTCACGGCCTGGAATCCGGCCGATGTCGACGACATGGCCCTGCCGCCCTGTCACTGCCTGTTCCAGTTCTTCGTCGCCGACGGCAAGCTGAGCTGCCAGCTGTACCAGCGCTCGGCCGACATCTTCCTCGGCGTGCCGTTCAACATCGCCAGCTATGCGCTGCTGACCCTGATGATCGCCCAGGCGACGGGGCTGGAGCCCGGCGAATTCGTCCATAGTTTCGGGGATGTGCACCTGTATCTGAACCATATGGATCAGGCCGAGGAGCAGCTGTCGCGGGCGCCGCGCCCCTTCCCCACCCTGACCCTGGCCCCGCGCGACGACCTGTTCGCCTATGAGCTGTCGGATGTGACGCTGGAGGGATACGACCCCTGGCCCCACATCAAGGCCGTGGTCGCGGTGTGATGGACCTCAAGGCCCTGCAGGCCGACGTCCTGCGTATTTCCGACATCTATGCGGCCGAGCACGGGATCGCTCGCGACCGCGACTGGGCGCTGCTGAAGCTGCAGGAGGAGCTGGGCGAGCTGACGGCCGAGCATCTGCGGATGAGCGGACGGGCCCGGGGCGAGGCGGACGCGTCAAAGCTGGGCGATGAGGCCGCCGATGTGCTGGGCATGCTGCTGATCTATTGCGACAGCGCCGGCATCGATCTGGAAGCCGCGATGCAGCGCAAATGGCTGCACTGGCTTGAGAAGGCCCCCGCATGATCCGCCCTCGTCTGTCCCTCGTCGCGGCCCGCGCGCGGAATGGCGTGATCGGGATGAAGGGCGATCTGCCCTGGCGGCTGCGGGGAGACCTGCAGCGGTTCAAGGCCGTGACGATGGGCAAGCCGTGCCTGATGGGGCGGGCGACGTGGGAGAGCCTGCCGCTGAAACCCCTGCCCGGCCGGCTGAACCTGGTCCTGACCCGCGACGAGAGCTTTGAGGCCAGGGGGGCGGTCGTCTGTACCAGCCTGCCGGAAGCGCTGGAGATGGCGCGCGAGCAGGCGCGCGAGGACGGGGTCGACGAGATCTGCGTGATCGGCGGGGCGCAGCTGTACGAGGCGGTGATGGACCGGGCCGACCGGCTGTACCTCACCGAGGTCGAGGCCGAACCCGAGGGCGACACCCACTTTCCGGCCTTCGACGACGAGGCCTTTGTCGAGGTGGCGTCCGAGGCGCATGATGCGGGCGAGAAGGACGACCACCCCTATGTGTTTCGCACCCTGGACCGGAGACCGAAATGATCGTCGCCACCACCAATGACCTGCCCGGCCACCGCGTGGTGCGCGTCGTCGGCATGGGACGCGGGATCACCGTACGCTCGCGCAACATCGTGTCGGACGCCCTCGGCGGCCTGCAGTCGATCGTGGGCGGGCGCGTCGGCGCCTATGTCAAACTGGCCGAGAGCGCCCGCAAGGAAGCCTATGAGGCCCTGATCGAGGAGGCGCGCGCCATGGGCGGCAACGCCATCCTCGCCATGCGCTATGACGCCAACGAGATCATGCCGGGCATCACCGAGGTGCTCGCCTATGGCACGGTCGTGGTGGTCGAAGCCGAGTGAGTGACGAGTGGCGAGTGGCGAGTGACGAGGAAAGCCTGAACGTCCGGCCGTCTGTCTTACACGCCACTCATCACGCGGCACTCGCCACTTTCTAGCTGAGCGTCGCCATCGCGCTGCGCTCGAAGTCCTTGAGCTCGTCGTGACGGCCGTCGCGGATCTTCTGCACCCAGTACGGATCAGCCAGCAGGGCCCGGCCCACGGCGACCAGATCGAACTCCTCGCGCTCCAGCCGGGCGATCAGACCGTCCAGCGAGGCGGGCCTTGAGCCCGCGCCGCCGAAGGCCGCGATGAACTCGCCGTCCAGACCGACCGAGCCGACGGTGATGGTCGGCTTGGCCGTCAGCTTCTTGATCCAGCCGGCGAAATTCAGGTCCGAGCCCTCGAACTCGGGCTCCCAGAAGCGGCGCTGCGAGCCGTGGAAGACGTCGACGCCGGCGTCCGACAGCGGGGTCAGCCACTGGGTCAGCTCGTCGGGCGTGTGGGCGTTCTTGGCTGTGAAGTCGTGCGACTTCCACTGGGACAGACGCAGGATCAGGGGCATGTCGGGGCCGATGCCCTCGCGCACCGCCTTGACCACCTCGGCGCCGAAGCGGGCACGATCGGCGATGGTCGGGCCGCCCCAGCGGTCATTGCGGTCGTTCAGGCCGCTCCAGAAGAACTGGTCGATCAGATAGCCGTGGGCACCGTGGATCTCGACCGCGTCAAAGCCCAGCTCGCGGGCGGCACGGGCCGAGCGACCGAAGGCGGCGATGGTGTCGGCGATGTCCTCCTCGGTCATCGGCTCCAGCTTGCGCTTGCCGGGGGTGGTCATGCCGGACGGGCTGTCGACCTTGCCGAGGGGCTTCCAGTCCTCGCCCTGGCCGCGGGCCGAGCCGACGTGCCAGATTTGCGGCGCGATCAAGCCGCCGGCGGCGTGGACCTCGTCCACCACCTTCTTCCATTCGGGCAGGGCCTCGCCGTGGAAGACCGGGACCTTCGGGTCATTGCGGGCGGCGGGGCGCTCGACGACCGTGCCCTCGGTGATGATCAGGCCGACGTCACCCTCCGCGCGGCGGCGGTAGTAGCCGGCCACGTCCTCGGTCGGGATTCCGCCCGGCGAGAAGGACCGGGTCATGGGCGCCATGACGATGCGGTTGGGCAGTTTCAGCGACTTGATCTGGAACGGCTGGAACAGGGCATCGACGGACATGGCAGGCTCGCGGTTCATAGGACTGGAACCGCCAAGGTGGCGATTAAGGTTGCGTTTGAAAACCCATGGGGAGGTTTTTTCTTCAGGCGCTGAGGTTGAGGGCGGCGGCGACCGTTGTGGCCAGCGCGGCGAAGGCCTCGGCCACCTCGCCGTCCCTCACCGCGATCAGCAGCGGCGTGCCGGAATCGCCCGCCCGGCGGACGGCGGCGTCCAGCGGGATGTCGGCCAGCATCGGAATGCCCAGCCGCCCGGCCTCGGCAGGGCCGCCGTCGGTGCCGAAGATGTCGCCGCTCATGGTCTGGACCAAGCCCATCACCGGGGTGCCGACCTTGCCGAACAGGGCGTGGGCGCGGCGGGCATCGGCAAGGGCGACCTCCTGCGGGGTGGTGACGATGATCGCGCCGTCCAGCGGCGTCTTCTGGATCAGGCTGAGGTGGACGTCGCCGGTGCCGGGCGGCAGGTCGACGACCAGAACGTCGAGGGGCGCGGCCTCGGTGCCCCAGCGGGTCTGGGTCAGCATCTGGGTCAGGGCCTGGGAGGCCATGGGCCCGCGCCAGACCATGGCGTCGGAGGCCTCGGTCAGCAGGCCGACCGACATGGCAGCGAGGCCATGCGCCCGGTGCGGCTCCATCTTGCCGTCGACATAGTCGGGCTTGCCCGAGATGCCGAGCATGGTCGGCAGGGACGGGCCATAGACGTCAGCGTCGAGGATGCCGACGCGCAGCCCCTGCTGCGACAGGGCCACGGCCAGATTGACGGCGACGGTCGACTTGCCGACCCCGCCCTTGCCGCTGCCGACGGCGATCACCCGGCGCACATGGTCGGGACGGTCGGTGGGCACCGGGGCCTTCGGGCGACCCTGATCCACCGCCTCTTTCGACAGGCCGGCGGTGCGCCGCGGCGGCGCCGGGCTCGTCTCGGCGGTCAGGATGACCGAGACACGGGTGATGCCCGGCAGGGCCTTGAGCGCGGTCTCAGCCTGATCGCGGATGGGGGCATAGCGGGCGACCTCGGCCTGATCGACCTCGAGCACAAAGCCCGCGCGATCCTCGGCGACCACCAGACCCTTGACCTTGCCGCCGTCCATCAGGCCCCCGCCCGTGACCGGGTCGGTCAGGCGGTTCAGCAGATCGATGACGGCCTGTCTGTCGGGCACGGCTTGCTCCTTGGCGCGCGAGGGGGTTTACCGGGCCTTCTATCCCCCTGACCGCATCGGCGCGAGGTTCCATTTGTCCCAGGGCGAGGCTGCCAGACTGACCCTGATCGGGGGGCCGACCGCGTCGGGCAAGTCGGCGCGGGCGCTTGAGCTGGCCGAGCGCACCGGAGCGGTGATCATCAATGCCGACAGCCAGCAGCTGTATGCCGAACTGCGCGTACTCAGCGCCCGGCCGGATGCCGACGAAGAGGCGCGGGCCGAGCACCGGCTGTACGGCGTGGCGGCGGGGGATGACCCGTGGTCGGTCGGGCGCTGGGTGCGGGCGGTGCAGGACCTGCTGGCCGGACTGGACGGGCGGCCCGCCGTGCTGGTGGGGGGCACGGGCCTGTACCTTACCGCCCTGACCAAGGGGCTGGCCGATATTCCGTCGGTGCCCGACGGGGTGCGGCATAGCATCGATGCGGACTATGGCCGGGTGGGCGAAGCGGCGTTCCGACAGCGGCTGGCTGCGGTCGACCCTGAGGCCGCCACGCGGATCGAGGACAATGACCGGCAACGGTTGATCCGGGCCATGGCGGTGGCCACGCACACCGGACGCGCCCTGTCGGACTGGCAGGCGGACACCCGCCCGGTCCTGACGCCCGGCAGCTGGACCGGACAAGTGCTGATGCCCGACCGCGAGGCCCTCTACGCCGCCTGCGACGCACGCTGCGCCGTCATGCTGGAGCGGGGCGCGCTGGATGAGGTGCGGGCCCTGATGGACAAGGGCCTGTCCCCTGCCCTGCCGGTCATGAAGGCGGTCGGGGTGCGTGAACTGGCGGCCCACCTGCGCGGCGAGACCTCGCGGGAGGTGGCGCTGGACCAGATGCGTCAGGCCACCCGCAACTATGCCAAACGCCAACTGACCTGGTTCAGGAACCAGATGCCGGACTGGGAGCGGGTCTGACCTCAGCCGCCAGAAGGCCGACGCCCAGCCAGAAGCCCACAATGGGGCTCATGCCGATCCCCAGCAGGGGCATGGGGAAGGCCCCGAAGAGGGTCATGCCGGCCGTCAGCAGGACGTACGCCGACAGGGGCACGGCTATGCCGAAGGGCCTCGCCCCCGCCAGCCGGGTGCCGAGCATCGGAGCCAGCGAGGTGGCGACGATCAGGACGACGGCCGCAACGGCCAGGACCGGCGTGATGCTCCAGGCCAGTGCGACAATCTCCTCGACCTCGGGCACGGGGGCCAGCGGATCGGGTCTCAGCCAACTGAAGGCGGCCAGCCCAGCGGCCACCGTGACAAGGCCGAGCCGGACAGGCGCCGAACGCCGCGTCGTGAGCGCGATCAGGGCCATTGCCCCGGCGAGCGCCGTCGCCTGTGAGGCATCGGGCTGGAGCACCAGCAAGCCCAAGATAGTGAAGGCAAGCCCCCAGCTGGTCGCGCGCTCCCGCGTCCAGTCCAGCGCGACCACGGCCATCGGCAGCATCAAGAGGGCAAGGTTGATGGACAGGGGCCCGAGCGCCAGCCAGCGGTGAACCCCCTGCTGCGCCGGGCCGAACAGACTGGCCGCCACAAGCACCGCAGATAGTCCGAGCAGGACGGTCGCGGTCCGCTTGCCGGCAAAGGCGGCGAGCCCGAGAGCGGCGGCCAGAACCACGCCCCAGGCGATCAGATTGCGCACCCACAAGGCGGCCGGCACATCCGCCAGCGCGCAGATCACGCATCCCAGCCCCACGGTCGCGAGGCTCAGGGCGCCATAAACCAGAAGCAGACGATACGGACCCTGTATCACGGCCACGACGGCCCTCCCCCCTCGCTAAGGCCTACTCGATTACGTCCATGGTGCCGGGCTCGAACGTCACGCCCTCGAACTCGGGATAGGCCTTGCGCAAGAACTCGGCCTGGGCGGGATCGTTGACGTCCATCATGTACCAGATGCCCTCGTCCTTGAAGCCGAGGTTGGGCGATACGGCCTTGACCCGGATGCCCTGGCTTTCCAGCAGCATGTTGAGGTCGAGGATGACATATTGCCGGCTGCCGTCCGGCGTGACGAAGGTCCGGGCCCCGGCCCTGTCGATGTCGAAGACCAGGATGGTCACCTCGCTCATGATTTCATCAACGGCCAGAAGGCTGGCCTCGCGGGCCTCGTCCGCCGTGACACCAAAGGTGTCGGCGATTGTCTGGATCAACTTTGGCGGCAGGAACTCGACCATGGCCGAGTACTCGCCCGCATCGACCATCGCACTCATCTGATCGATCCGGGCGTGTAGGCCCGCGCGGTCGGCGGCGGACAGGGTGGCCTTCGGCGTGTCCTGGGCGAGGGCGGGCGCGGCGGCGAGTCCGGATCCGAGTGCCAAGACCACGGCGATCATTGCAAGACGGGTGAACACGGGGACGCTCCTCGACAAAATGACCGCTGATGATTGCCCCACGTCCGCAACTCTGGCCAGTGCAAACGGGCGACGTCATCAGGTTGTTGGATTTTCATCCCTTCGCCCCTATATTGGGGGTGTCCGGGTTCGCCCGGACTATGGCGATAAAGGCGCTTGTAATAAGCGGACCGGACCCGGGTGCGATTCCCGGCGGCTCCACCATTTTCCCCCGCGTTATCGGCGGAAGGTATGGGGCCGACTAGCATCGACGGACGTGTAAAGAAGATTGCTTTCGCTCGTACTGGCCCATCGTTATCGGGCCATTTTGTAACTGCGAACGATAACTTCGCTGGGGAATACGCTGTCGCCGCGTAATGCGGTTCCAGTAATTCCAGACTAAACTCCTGGAGGTTCAGATCTTCAGGCGGGGCCTGTCGGGAGCCTGGCAACAGAATCCCGGCGCTTTCCTGCATTGAGGGCAAGGCGCCCCTTCCGCTGATGGGCCTGCGGGGCTATCAGGAGGCGTTCCTCACAGAGGCAGGCATGACCAACCCGACCCCTCCCGTCGATGAAATGCACTATGAACGCCTGGCGCAGGATGCTCTGCGCGGCGTGATCCGTGCGGCGCTGGAACGCGCGGCCGAGCCCGAGGGCCTGCCCGGCGGCCACCATTTCTACATCACCTTCCAGACCCGGGCGCCGGGTGTGCAGCTGCCGCCCGATGTGGTGGCGAAATATCCGGAAGAGATGACCGTGGTGCTGCAGCATCAATATGAGGATCTGGTGGTCGATGCCGACCAGTTCAGCATCATGTTGCGCTTCGGTGGCGTGCCCAAGGCGATGACCGTCCCCTATCGCGCCATCACCCGCTTCTTCGACCCGTCGGTGCAGTTCCTGCTGCAGTTCGAAACCGTGGTTGAAGAGGTGGTCGAGGACGAGGTCGAGGAAGCCCCGGCCGAGCCCGCCACCCCGCCACCCTCCACCGGCGACGACGGCCCCAAGGTCGTCTCTCTGGACCAGTTCCGGAAAAAATAGCTAAGGTTCGGCGGACAAGCTGACGGAGCCCGCCATTGCCTTCACTGGCCGCCGATGCCCTGCTGATCGGGGTCGTGTACGCCATCGCCCTGACGCTGCTGCGCGCCTCCTACCAGCGCAGCGGACGGGTCTGGGTTCTGCGGCACTGCATCGTGGTTCCGAACGCACGCCGGCCGTCGCAGCGCGCCTGGGTCGAAGGCTGGATCGGCGAGGCCGTAATCCTGACGCTGGCCGCCGCGGCCAGTCTGGCCATCGCCTATTTCACACCCGACATCTCGCTGGTCGGCCTTCTGGTGCGATGGTGGTGGCAGGCCATGCTGGCCACGCTCCTCGTGGTGGGGGTCGTGCAGGTCTATTCCACCATGGTCATCCGCGCCGCCGTGCTGGAAGGGCGCAAGCCGGTGTACTGCAAGCGCCTGCGTGCAGCGTACGCCACCTATAATTTCTACAGCGTCTGTCTGTTCGGCGTGGGCGCGATGGTCCTGCTGATGCTGGCGGCGCAGTATCTGAGCGACGGGGCGGCCTTCCAGGCCGAGGCGCGCGTGATCGCGGACATCTTCGACCTGGCCCGGGTGACGGCCCTCTCGGGCGCTGAGCCGGGCGCCGGACTGCAGGACCGCTATGTCGAGGCCATGACGCTGGCGGAGACGGGCTTCGGACGGATCGCGCTGGCCGCCAAGCTGCTGCAGAGCCAGTTCAACCCGCTGTTCGTGTTCGCCGGCCTGCTGATCGGTATCAATATGCTGATCAATTTCACGCCGCTGAAGCACATGTTCATGGGGGAAGCCGTGCTTATGACGGCCATCTTCACTTACGGGCCGCTCACCATTATCGGCATCTTTGCCCTGGCGGTCTACATGGGATCGTACGAGGCCCTGATGGAGGGCGTATTGGCCGATGTCCGTGCCTTCACGCCGCCGCCCGCCCTCGGCGACTGGGAAATCGCCCAGCGCCATGCCGAAATGGTGACCGCGCTGGCCAATTCCATCAATCTGTTCGGCTTCGTCCGGATGATCGCGGGCGAAGGGGGTGGCTTTGCCATCCTGGCCTGGGGCGTGCAGTTCGCGCTCGACAAAATTTCGGACAAGAAGGAAGCGGCCGCGCCGGTGCGCCTCCCCAGTGCGCGGTTCCGGCCCAATGCGGGTTAGGGCCGCGCTGGCAATCGTATTGGCCTCCTGCGTCGGCTTGTTTGCCGTGCATGCCTGTTCGGCGCCGATGAAAGACGCTACGCCGCGTTCCTTTCCCGCCCGCCCGGAGTGGCCACAGTCCATGGACACGATCAGCGTCATCACCTGGAATCTGGGCTATAGCGGGCTGGGCCGCGGATCGGATTTCTTCGCGGACGGCGGGCAATCCTGGCTGCCCCCCGGGCCGGGCACGACGCGCGAGTCCGCCGATGCGATCGCCACCTGGCTGGGCGACAGCGGCGCCGACGTGATCCTGACGCAGGAAAATGCGCGGGCCAGCGTCGTCAACTACTGGACCGATCTGAAGGGGCGCACGGACCGGGCGCTGGCGGACTATGAGGCCCAGTTTCACGACGACTTCCGTACCCGTTACCTGCCGCCCCCGCTGCGGATCAGCAACGGCATGGCGACCTATGTGCGGCACGGGCGGGTGCGATCGGAAATCTGGCCCATGCCCAGCGACGGTGACCCGTACGACGGTCTGATCCGACGGCGCTATGGCGCACTGGCGACCTATGTCGACGGTCCCGGCGGGTGTTGGGTCATGGTCAATGTGCACACCTCGGCCTTTGATGAAGGGGGAGCCCTGCGCAAACGTCAGGTGGCGACGCTTCTGGAGCGCGCCGTAGCCGCGCAGGCCCGCGGCTATCGCGTGGTGCTGGGCGGAGACTTCAACCTCCGACTGGTGGCCACCAGCTTCCCGCACACAACAGAAGATGAGTACCTGAGCTGGATCCACGACTTCGATCCCGCAGTTCTGCCCGAGGGCTGGCGCGTGGTCGCTGATGGCGCGGCGCCCTCTGTCCGCACAAACGAGCGGGCCTACCGGCCCGGCGAAAACTACACGACGGTGATCGACGGCTTCATCGTCTCTCCGGGCGTCGACGTCGTGTCCGTGGCTGGCGTGGAGATGGGATTTCGTCACTCGGACCATCAGCCGGTTCGCGCCCGATTCAGGGCCGCGGAAGACCTTACGCAGGCGCGCTGCGAGGGCTGACGCCACCCCCGGCTTGCTGGAGAGGCGAACGGGATCCAGCCGCTTGATATGTTCTCGTTTGCAATGCACGGTGCCCGAAGAAGGCTTTGAAATCGCCGAAGGAGTGTAACGCGTGGATCGCAGGGCGTGGGCGTCGGACAGCCGGATGGCGACCATCGATCCCGGTCAGACCGAGGCTAACTACGCGGGCCGCAGGCGCGTCGTCGATGGCGTTCTGACCCCGTCGGCGGCCACAGCGCCGATCACGCCGGAACAGTATGGCGACCAGGATTTCATCATCGTCCCGGACTTTCTCACGCCGGCGGAATGTGACCGCCTGCTGGTTATGTTCGACCGCCTGCACGGCCTGGTGAAGCACCGCCGGATCGGCATCGACTTCTGGGAAGGCCGGATCGTCTACATGGGTGATGTCGCGGGCAATGACGCCTCGGCAGCAGAGATCATGGGGGGCTTCCAGAAGCGGGCCACCGCCATGCTCGGCGAATTCTATGCCCTGACCCGGCCGCTGTGGACCGACACGGTGCAGCTGAACATCTGGGAGCAGGGCTCGTGCCTGCCGCCCCATACGGACAACAGCAATCCCGACGGGACGGCCCACAGCACCCCGTGGCGCGATTTCTCCAGCATCGTCTATCTGAACGACGACTATGAGGGCGGCGAGCTGTACTTCACCGCCAAGGACCGGGTGCTGAAGCCGCAGCGGGGCATGCTGGTGGCGTTCAGCGCCGGCTATCACCATGAGCACGGCGTGCTGAAAGTCACGAAGGGCCGCCGCATCACCATGCCGGCCTTCTACACCTTCGATAAGCGCAAGGCCGACGCCCACATCTATCCGGAGCTGTATCCCCAGACCGGAAAGGGCACCCCCGCTCCGACCCCGGCCCAGCCGCTGTCCGCCATCCTGGCCAAGCCCCAGGCCAGCCCGGCCCGCGATCCGTTGTCGATCCTGTCCCCCGGCGGACAGGCCCCCGTCTGGCAGCCTCCCGGAAAATGGCGTCCGCCGGGCTGATCCAGCCGATGACCCGGAATCAGGTCCTGACGGGTTGACCCTCGGCATTTCGCCGGGATCAATGGCGGATAACGCTGATCGGGCTGGGGAGCTGCATCATGATCCGTCGTGCCGTCCTTACACTCATCGCCGGACTGTCACTGGCGGCCTGTGCCACGACCTCGAGCAGTCAGACACCTGAGGGCGCATTCGACGGCTGGGCCGCCTCGATCGTGGCGGCGGACTGGACCACCAGCCGGGGCACGCCGATCGAGGCCTTTGACAATGCGCGTCGCGATCTGGTGGCGGGGTTCCAGGACGTCGGCTTTGCACGGGCCGACATGGTCGACTTTTCCCTGCGCCCCGATGTGCCCGATCCGACCTCGGCCGATCAGGCGCTGGAGGCGATCGGACAGAATGCCGAACAGGCGACGCGCGGCTGCTTCCTGTATTTCACCTCGCACGGGTCGCCGCGCGGGATCGTGTTCGGGCCGAACCGTCTGATGAGCCCGGATGAGATGGCCCGGCGGATCGACGGCTGGTGCGGCACACGACCGACTGTGGTGATCGTCTCGGCCTGTTTCTCCGGCGTGTTCACAGAGCGGCTGGCGGCCCCGAACCGCATGATCATGAGCGCCGCGCGGCGGGACCGGTCTTCATTCGGCTGTTCCGAAGATGCGACCTACCCCTATTTCGACGGCTGTATCCTCGAGAGCCTGCCGACCTCGCCGAACTTCCTCGCACTGGCGGATCAGGCCGCCCTGTGCGTCCAGCGTCGCGAGCGGGAAGAAGGGCTGCGCCCGGCCTCGGAGCCGCAGACCGTGGTCGGCGTCGACATCGCACCGCTGCTCAGCACCACCTACGCCTTCCGCCGCTGAGGCGGTTCTCCCCGCTTGCCCTGCGCCGTGGAGTGTGGAACGTTTGCGGAACATTGAGCCGGGGAGGACGACATGCTCGAGGGGGGCTGCCACTGTAGCGCCGTGCGCTACAAAACCGATGGCAAGGTTGAACATCATGCGCTGTGCCACTGTATCGACTGCAGGAAATCGGCGGGCGCGCCGGCGGTCAGCTGGTGTCTGGTGCCAACCGACAGCCTGACGATCACGGGCGAAACCCGGACGTACGCCTCGTCCGAGCATGGACGGCGGTCCTTCTGTGTCACCTGCGGAACGGGTCTGTTCTACACGAATGAGGTCATCTTCCCGGGCATGACCGATATCCAGGGGGCCACGCTGGATGACCCCGACGCCTTGCCGATCCAGGCCCAGATCCAGACGGCCGAGCGCATCGGCTGGATGGCGACGCTGGACCAGATCCCGGCGTTCGAACGCTATCCGCCGATCGGGCCCGACGCCTGATCTGACCGCGGAAAGACCCGGATCGTGATGCGCTCGCGCTCGCCCTCGTGGCGTTGGACCAGCAGGCGGGCGACCTGGGCATCGTCGTGGAATAGATAGCCCTTGATGGCGTCCAGGAGGGCCTTGGCCAGATTGTCGAGGTCCATGTGCGGGGGCTCGCCCACATGCTCCATGTCGATCTCGACGACGTGGTCGCCCCATGACGGGCGGGCGCCGCGCCATTCCTTGCGCATGAACTCATAGACCAGCGGCTTGTAGTATTTGGCCTGGGTGGTCAGGCCGTCGATGGTGATCTCGACCCCCTGCCCCGCCTCGCGCGCCCGGACCTTGCCGATCCCGATCCAGTCGGCGCTCATGGACGACAGGGGGCGGGCACCTCGCCCACCACGGTCGCGGCCAGGATTTTAACCGGCGGCGTCAGCTGTTCCTCGGCGTCGGCCGGGCTGCGGTGGATCTCCTGAACCACATCCATGCCGGCAGTCACCCGGCCGAAGGCGGCAAAACCCTGCCCGTCCGGATTGCGCGCGCCGCCATAGTCGAGGCTGGGCGCGTCCTCGACCACGATGAAGAAGCTGGAGGTGGCCGTGTCGGGACCGTCGCGCGCCATGGAGATGGTTCCGGCCATATGGCTGAGGCCGGTGTCGCGCGTTCGCTCCAGCGCAACCGGCGGGTTCAGGTCGTCATCCGAACCGCGCGGCGTGGCGCCCTGGATGACGCTGATCGGGTTCGGATTGTCATTGGTCGCGGCGACGACGGTGCGGAAGAAGCTGCCCCCCTCGTAGTGGCCATCGGTCACATAGGACAGGAAGTTGCAGACCGTCAGCGGCGCCTTGTCCGTCGCCAGCTCCAGCGTGATCACGCCCCGCTCGGTGACCACATCGCCCCGCACCGGCTCGCCGGGCACGGTGGCCTCGGTTGCGCAGCCTGCGAGGGCCGCCGCGGCAAGGGTGATCATCGCCAAATATCGCATCCTGAGCTCCCGCCCCCGGGGCCGCTTGCCCCCCTGACACTTCGTGCTACACCCGCGCCCATTCCTGCGCCAAGCCCCTGATCCCCGCACCCGGAAAGCCGCTCATGTCCGATACCCAGAAGCCCCGCGTCGAAACCGATACCTTTGGCCCGATCGATGTGCCCGCCAGCCGCTACTGGGGCGCGCAGGCGCAGCGCAGCCTGGGCAATTTCAAGATCGGCTGGGAGACGCAGCCCCTGCCGGTCGTGCGCGCGCTGGGCATCGTCAAGAAGGCCGCCGCCGAGACCAATATGGCGCTGGGCAAGCTGGACCCGAAACTGGGCCAGGCCATCCTCAAGGCCGCCGATGAGGTGATTGAGGGCAAGCTGAACGACCACTTCCCCCTGGTCGTGTGGCAGACCGGTTCGGGCACCCAGTCGAACATGAACGCCAATGAGGTGATCAGTAACCGCGCCATCGAAATGCTGGGCGGCGAGATGGGCTCCAAGGCGCCGGTTCACCCGAACGACCATGTGAACATGAGCCAGTCGTCGAACGACACCTATCCGACGGCCATGCATATCGCCTGTGCCGAGGAGGTCGTGCACCGCCTGCTGCCGGCCCTGCAGACCCTGCACAACGCCCTGAACGACAAGGCGCAGGCGTGGAAGGACATCATCAAGATCGGCCGCACCCACACCCAGGACGCCACCCCCATCACCCTGGGCCAGGAGTTCAGCGGCTATACCCAGCAGATCGCCAAGGGCATCGAGCGGATCCAGTCGACCCTGCCCGACCTGATGCAGCTGGCGCAGGGCGGCACGGCCGTCGGCACCGGCCTGTCGGCCCCGGTCGGATTCGCCGAAGGCGTCGCCGACAAGATCGCCCAGATCACCGGCCTGCCCTTCACCTCGGCGCCCAACAAGTTCGAGGCCCTGGCCGCGCACGACGCCATGGTCATGACCCACGGCGCGATCAACACGGTCGCCATGTCGTGCTTCAAGATCGCCAACGACATCCGCTTCCTCGGCTCGGGCCCGCGCTCGGGCCTGGGCGAGCTGGCCCTGCCGGAGAACGAGCCGGGCTCGTCGATCATGCCGGGCAAGGTCAATCCGACCCAGTGCGAGGCCCTGACCCAGGTGTGCGCCCACATCCACGGCAACAATGCCGCGATCGGCTTTGCCGGGTCGCAGGGGCATTTCGAGCTGAACGTCTACAATCCGATGATGGCCTACAACTTCCTGCAGTCGGTGCGGCTGCTGGCGGATGCGGCGGTCAGCTTCACCGAGAACTGCGTGGTCGGCATCGAGCCGCGCCTCGACAACATCGAGCGCGGCCTGAAGAACTCGCTGATGCTGGTGACGCCGCTCAAGGAAAAGTACGGCTACGACCTGGCCGCCAAAGTGGCCAAGACCGCGCACAGGAACGGCACGACGCTGCGCGAGGAAGCCATCGCCCTCGGCATCCCGGGCGAGGACTTCGACGCCATCGTGCGGCCCGAGACGATGATCGCCCCGGGCTGAGCCACGACGCCGGCCTAGTCGACGACGGTCGTTTCGGGGCGGTCGCCGCCTTCCGATACCTCGCGGTGCCACTGGCCGGAGGAGTCCTCCCAGCTGATGGTGCGGGTCTGGCCGCCGACCTGCTGTTCGGCGGCGGCGGTGCGGGCCGCCTTCAGCGCCGTGTCGTGGTCAGGGAAGGTCTCGGAATAGGTCTCTCCGACCTGATAGGCCCAGCCGCCGTCGTGCTGGACGATCTTGTAGATGACTTCGGTCATGACGTGTTCCCGGGTTGATTTGTCTTCAGATAGGCAGAAGGCCCCGCCTGTGAAAGCGGGGCCCTCATCAATCGCTGTGACTGGACGACCTATTGCTTGTCGGTCCAGCGGGCCTTGGCCTCGTCCTCGGTGAGGTTCAGGTGGACGTGCTCATCGACACGGGTCACCCAGTCCATGGGGATCATCCGGTGCTTGAACCCGGTGTCGAGATCCAGCTTGGCCAGCTCGATCTGGTTCCCCTTGACGTGGTCGACGCGGCCGATACGGCCCCCGTCGGACCCGATGACGTCCATGTGTTCCTTGATGGCTTCCAGCATGGTGATTCTCCCTGTCTGTTGGATGTAATCCATCAACGGGAAGGCTCGGAAAGCCGTTGCATACGGTAGCGCTGGAAAGCGCGTCAGGGCTTGTCGCGGATGGTACGGCCGACCGGGGCGAGGGCCAGCTTGGCCAGCTCCAGATCCTTGAGAGCGAACGGGATGCCGATGATGGTGATGGCCTCGAAGAAGGCCGCGATCAGGTGGCTCAGCGCAATGTACCAGCCGGCGAAGATGAACCAGATGACGTTCAGGACCACGCCGACCGGGCCTGCGCCGATGTCGGTCGCGTCGGGATCGCGCCACACGACCTCACGCCCGAACGGCCACAGTGTATAGGCGCCGATGCGCCAGGCGGCGAACGTCCAGGGCAGGCCGACGATGGTGAGCGCCAGCAGCGCCCCGCCAACGAACCAGCCGATGGCCGAGATCAGGCCGCCGAAGATCAGCCAGAGAACATTGAGAATAAGTCGAATGAGGTCCATGCGCCGATCATAGGGGCGCACGGGGTCGGGGCCGAGTGAATTTCCTGACATCCTGGAGTAGGCTCAGCCCATGGCCGAGATCATCAATCTGAATCGTGCGCGAAAAGCCCGTCAGAAGTCCGCAGCAAAGGCTGTCGCGGAGACGAACCGGGTCCTGCACGGCCGCACCCGGGCAGACCGTGACGCCCGGAAGAGCGAACGCGAGCGCGCGGACCGGCATATCGAGGGCCACAAACGGGAGGACGACCATGACTGACCCCCGCAAGGACAAGCGCGTCCGCCGCGGCCTGATCCCGCTGCTGGTCGCCTTGCGGCTGGAGGCGAAGCGCAAGGCCGCGCGCGAGGGCAAACCCGCGCCGGATGACGAGCACGACGACGACCGTCGCTAGGCTTGGGGCTAGCTGACCTTCGGCGCGCGGATCAGCAGCACCTGGCCGGCCAGCACGAGGGCGAGGCCGAACAGCGCCGTCAGACCGAAGCTGGCCCCCTCGAACAGTACCGACACCAGCATGGCGATCGGCGGGGTCAGGGCCGAGATATAGCTGGCCAGCGCATAGCCCCGGCTGCGGGCGATGGTGAAATAGATGACGAAGGCCACGACTGACCCCAGCAGCGACAGATAGAGCAGTGAGCCGATGTAGCTGACGGTCGGCTCGATCCGCCACTCGACCCCCTGCGTCACCCCAAAGATTGCCAGCATCGCCGTGCCATAGGCCATGGCCCAGGCGGTTGCTGGCATGACGGCCGAGCCCGCGACCTGTCCCTTCCAGGCAAAATAGTTGCCGAAGGCCGAGCTGAGCACCGCCAGAGCCGCCATGCCGACGCCGAGGCCCGCGGCGCTCGTCATTTCGCTGCCCAGGATCTCCGAGCCTGACAGGACCGCCACCCCGACCAGCCCCAACGCCGCCCCGCCCCAGGCCAGACGCGACGCCTTTTGCCCGGCGATGACGCGGAACAGCACCAGATTGATGAAGGCCAGACCGGCGAAGATCACCGCGACCACGGCCGACGGCACCCGCTCTTCCGAGGCGTAGACGAAGCCATAGGAGATGGCGAAGACGAAGGCCCCCTGCCCCAGCGCCGCCAGATGCTGGACCCGGTTCAGCCGTACGGGACGCCGGGTGGCCAGGCAGAAGACGAACAGGGCCAGCGCCGCCAGACCGAAGCGCCACACGATCGAGACGGTCGGCGCGACCGATCCCAGCTGCAGGGTGATCGCATACCAGGTGGTGCCCCAGATGAGGGCGCACACGACAATGCCCGCGATCAGCCAGCGGGTGGCAGCAGGAACGGCAGACGGAGCAGGCACGGGCTAGAACCATGGACGCGGGAGATGGCCCGGACACTTGCGCCGAATCGCCCGCCATTGCGAGCGCTGCCCGGTGTCTGGCGGTCACATCCGGTTCCATCCGGTTTCAGCCGCGGACTTTTCCTGCAACGCTTGGGGGTCTGGGCCGTTAGAGACCCGAACGCGACGCCTCAGAGCGGGGGACAATGGAACATCAGGCACTGGTGCTGGCGGCGATCGGCGTGCTGGGGATCGGCGCGCAGTGGGTTGCCTGGAAGACGGGGTGGCCCGCCATCGCCCTCATGCTGCTGGCCGGAATCATCGGCGGGCCCGTCACGGGCTTCATCCGTCCCGAGGAGGTCTTCGGTCCCCTGCTGGAGCCGATCATCGCCCTGGCCGTCGCCATCATCCTGTTCGAGGGCGGCCTCAACCTGAACTTCCGGGAACTGCGCCACGCCGAGGGCGCGGTTCACCGGCTGGTGTTTCTGGGCGTGCCGATCGCCTGGGTTCTCGGGGCGCTGGCCTGTTATTATGTCGCCGGGCTGATCTGGCCGGTGTCCATCCTGTTCGCCGGCATCCTGGTGGTCACCGGCCCGACCGTGATCCTGCCCCTGTTGCGCCAGACCAATCTGGCCCAGCGGCCGCGCGCCATCCTGAAGTGGGAAGCCATCGTCAACGATCCGCTGGGCGCGCTGTGCGCCGTGCTGACCTATGAGGTGCTGCACCGTGCCGGCGAGGGCGATACCGTCGTCGGCGTGGTCCTGTCGCTGCTGCTGGCCGCAGCCGTCGCCGGGCTGATCGGCTGGGGCGCGGCCCGGATCGTCGCCTGGGCCTTCCCCCGCGGCTATGTACCCGAATTCCTGAAGTCCCCCGTGCTGCTGATCACCGTCATCGGCGTGTTCGTCGGCGCCAATATGATCCAGGAAGAATCCGGCCTGCTGACCGTTACCGTCATGGGCGTGGCGCTCGCCAATATGAAGCTGGCGAGCTTCCGCGACTTCATGCACTTCAAGGAGAACATCACCGTTCTGCTGGTGTCCGGCGTGTTCGTGATGCTGTCGGCCTCGCTCAATCTGGAGGTGCTGCGCCAGTTCGAGTGGCGCTTCCTGGCCTTCCTGCTGGTGCTGCTGTTTCTGGTTCGTCCGGCCACCGTCCTGCTCAGCCTTGCCTTCAGCCGGGTCCCGATGCGCGAGCAGCTGTTCATCGGCTGGATCGCCCCGCGCGGGATCGTCGCGGTGGCCATCAGTGGCCTGTTCGCGCTGAAGCTGGGCGAGCTGGGCTATGCCGACGGCGGCACCCTGGTCACCCTGTCGTTCGCCGTGGTGATCGCCACCATCCTCGCGCACAGCTTCACCGCCCGGCTGGCCGCCCGCTGGCTCAAGGTCACCGGATCCGGCGACAAGGGCGTGCTGATCGTCGGCACGACGCAGTGGAGCCTGTCGCTGGCGGAGCTGCTCAAGTCGCTGAACATCCCGGTGCTGATCGCCGACACCAGCTGGCAGCGTCTGGCCACCGCCCGGCAGCGCGGCATGCCGGTCTTCCACGGCGAGATCCTGTCCGAGGTGACCGAGGATCATGTCGACATGAGCGAATTCCAGGCCCTGGTCGCGACCACGGACAATGAGGCCTACAACGCTCTGGTCTGCAACGAACTGGCCCCCGAGGTCGGGCGTCATGCGGTGTTCCAGCTGGGCGACACTTCGGACGACAATCCGCGCGCCCTGCCCCCGACCCTGCGCGGCCGGACCCTGTTCGCCTCGGGTCTGGGGGTCGAGGAAATCGCGCGGCGCGAACGGGCGGGCTGGGACTTCCGCAAGACCCGGCTGACCGACAAATACGGTCTGGACGATGCGCGGGCCGACCTGCCGGCCGAGGCGGACCTGCTGGTGCTGGTGCGCGACGGGGGCAAGCTGCACTTCTTCAGCCACGCCTCGCGGCCCAAACCCCAGCCCGGCGACACCGTGGTATCCTACGCCCCGCCGCGCGAGCCGGCTCTGGCCCGCGCCAAGAAGACACCGCCCCCGAAAGGAGACGAAGGCATGATCCCGCTTCCTTCGCCGTCAGGCACATGAGAGCCCTCTATCCCGCCCTGCTGGGTGCCGGGCTGATCGTATCGGCCTGTCAGGACCGACCCGAGCCGGCACCGGAGTCGGCAGAGCCGCCCGCACCCCGCGTTGAGGCTGACGCGCCGCCTGAAGGCGCCTCGATCATGCGCCCCGAGGTGTTGGCCGAGTCCGAGGCCGCCCCGCCTGCGCCCCTGCCCGACCCCGTTGAGGCCAGGGTCCTGTTCGGACTGGGCGAGACGAGCCTGACGGATGAGGCCCGCGCCATGCTGGATGCCCTGATCGAGGGCAAGGCACTGACGGACGGCCATTGGCACCTGACGCTGACCGGTCGCACCGACGCCAGTGGCGATCCGGAGACGAATGAGCGGCTGGCGCGCGAACGCGCCGAAGCGGTGCGGGCCTATCTGGTCGACAAGGGCATTGCGGCGGACCGCATTGCGATCATCGCAGCGGGCGAGCCCGAGGCAGGTCCGGAAACCGCCGCCAGTCCGATGCAGAACCGCCGTGTCGACATCCGGGCCGCGGCTAGGCGCGACGGCGCCTAGCCGCGCAGCTTCAGCGACTGGCGCACCTCGGCAGGAACCGACAGATAGATGTCCGGCGTGCCGATGCCGAGACGCTGTCGAGCCTCGTCCAGCGGGCGGGCAAACAGGGCCTCATAGTCCAGACCCGGCAGCCATTTGGCCCGCCGTCCCATCTGCCAGGCCTGCCAGACCGCCCGGCGGGCCGGGACGCTGCGGTTCTCGCGCTGGATTTCCCGCGCCGCCCCCCAGCCGATGAAGGCGAAGCCCAGGCTACCCGTCTGACCGTAGGAAAAGGCGACCACACAGGCCTCTCCGAGAGCGTCGGTCTCGAACCCGGTCAACACATGCCAGATGTCGTGCACGTCGCGCAGGCGACGCGAATACCAGACCGTCGGATGTTCGGCGTCGATCAGCGGGGTGGCCTTGCGCGCCTCGTCGGCCAGCCCCTCGGCGGTAAAGCCGCGCGCGTCCCGGAACGCGCGATAGGCGGCCCCGACCGACTCCTCCGGAAAGCGGCCCAGCCAGACGGCGTCGTCCAGCTTGTGCGCCAGTTCCTCGCGCAGATAGGCCTGACGCCCGCCCTCGAAGGTGCGCAGCAGCTTTTGATAGCCGCGCGTGGTCGAGCGACCGTTGAGGGCCTTCATGATCTCGAACACCTGGGTGGTGTCTTCCTTGTCGCGCACCAGCCGCCGGAAGGCCCGGAACGCGGTCAGGGGGCGAAGACGCTCGGCCCGGACCGGATTGAAGCTGTCGATCCCGGGGATATGTGTGACAAGATCGGTCATGGCGGGTTCCGGACAGGACGGTTGCTTTAGCATACCCTCGGCCCGTCCGGACGTCACGCCCGATCAGGAGGGGCCATGCTGAAGAAGAAGTCGGTGCTGCTGGCCGGCCATGCCACCTCGATCGCCCTGGAGCCCGAATTCTGGGCGGTGCTGGACGATGAGGCTTCCCGCCGCGAAATGAGCCTCGCAGGCTTGCTGAAAGAGATCGACGCCACGCGGGGACGCCGGCCCCTGGCCTCGGCCTGCCGCGTGCGGGCGCTGGAATGGGTGGCGCAATCCACACCGGCGAATCCCGTTTCCGATAGGGTTTGACTCGCCGGGACATGAGCGCATTCTGCGGCGAGATTCACAGGACGCTCCCATGAAAATCGATCCCCGCCTTGTCCCCGCAGTCATTGTGGCCGGGGTGCTTTCTGTCGGCCTGATCGGCGCCGGGGCGCTGATCGGTCAGGGGGTGGTCAACGCCCGTGTCGGCGACCGGGTCGTGACGGTACGCGGCCTGTCAGAACGGGACGTCGTGGCAGATCTGGCCATCCTGCCCGTGCGATTTACAGCGACCGGCGAGGTATTGTCCGAGGTGCAGGCGCGTATCGACGCCGACCTGGCAACGATCCGGCAGTTCCTCGCGGCCCAGGGCTATCCGGCGGATGCCATCACGCTGGGGCGGCTGGAGGTCACCGACATGCAGTCGCGCGAATACGGCGGCCAGAACAACGGGCCGCGGTTCATCCTGGCGCAGACGGTGATCGTGCGCACGACGGATGTGGCACGGGTGCAGACGACCACGCGGTCGCTGAACGATCTGGTCCGGCAGGGGGTGGTGATCCAGGACTACAACGGGCCGACCTATCTCTTTACCCGGCTGAACGATGTGCGCCCGGAAATGATCGCGGAAGCCACGGCTTCGGCCCGCACGGGCGCCGAACAGTTCGCCAAGGACTCGGGCACGCCGCTGGGCCCGATCCGCGAGGCCACCCAGGGGTCGTTCCAGATCCTGTCGCGGGATGAGACCGGCGACGAAAGCCAGTCCCCCGACAAGAAGGTGCGGGTGGTAACGACCGTCCGCTACAGCCTGCGTTAGGCGATAGCGAACGGCCGATCCGATAGTCTTATTCCGCCGGGGCGGGCGTGGGGACGTCCGGAGCCGAAACTTCGGGCAGGTTCACGTCGACATCGACGTTCTTGTCCTGGGTGCCCATGCCGCCTGCAAAGACGAAATAGGCGATGATGGCCAGAACGACGACGACACCGCCGACGATGAAGGCCAGCCCGGCGTTACCGCCGCCGCCGCCATTGTTGCCACCCGTATTGTTCGATTGATCCGACATGTAGTCCTCCAGTTAAGCCTGAGGCACAAACGGAGGCGAACGGCACAGGTTCCCGATGCAGACCGGTCAGCGCGGCGGAAGGCGGTCCCGGATCTCGCCCATCCGGTTGTACATCAGGAACATCAGCAGCCACATCTCACAGATGAACCGCCAGAAGACGAGGTAGATGATCCCTCCGATCGGCGCGAGAATGAACATGAAGAAGCCCCCGCCGCCTCCATCCGTCAGCGCGCCCATGATGCCGCCGCCGAACATGGCGAGCACCGTGGTGATCAGGATCACGACCAGGCCGATGTAGTAGATGATCTTGATCAGGGCGCTGCCGATCAGGTGGTCAAACCCCCAGAACCGCTTGATCAGTTCTTGAAAGCCGCCGTCCTGTTGGGGCGGTACCGGTGTTCCTTCCATGCTCATGATGAGCCCTCCCTCGGATTTACAACCGGAAGAGTGTGGGGCACCGACTCAGGGTCTGTCAAAACCCGTGCGCCTTGGCGGTGGCCTTGGCGCGCGCCGGTTCCTATTATGTTTCGCTCATGTCCGACTCGCTCCCCCTCCCGCCCCGTATTTCCGATCTGGCCCGGGCCGCAGCCCCCCTGCCCGACTATCTGCAGGGTTTGAATCCCGAGCAGCGCGAGGCGGTGGAGACGACCGAGGGGCCGGTGCTGGTGCTGGCGGGGGCCGGCACGGGCAAGACGCGGGTGCTGACGACGCGGCTGGCGCACATCCTGGCGACTGGCAAGGCGCGCCCGTGGGAGCTGCTGGTCGTCACCTTCACCAACAAGGCCGCGCGCGAGATGCGCGAGCGGATCACCCACCTGATCGGGCCCTCGGCCGAGGGGCTGCGCTGGCTCGGCACCTTCCACTCCATCGCCGCCCAGATCCTGCGCCGTCACGCCGAGCTGGTGGGCCTGCGGTCCAGTTTCACCATTCTGGACACGGACGATCAGGAGCGGCTGCTGAAACAGCTGATGGAGGCCGAGGGGATCGACACCAAGCGATGGACGCCCCGCACCCTGGCCAGTCTGGTCGACCACTGGAAGAACCGCGGCTGGACTCCGGCCAAACTTCCGGGAACGGAGGATTTCGCCAACGGCAAGGCCAAGTCGCTCTATGCCGCCTACCAGAACCGGCTGAAGACCCTGAACGCCTGCGACTTTGGCGACCTCTTGCTGCACAATCTTACGATCCTGTCCGAGCATCCGGATATCGCAGAGGAATACCGCCGACGCTTCCGCTACATCCTGGTCGACGAATATCAGGACACCAATGTCGCCCAGTATCTGTGGCTGCGGTTGCTGACGTCCTCGACGGGCAATGTCTGCTGCGTCGGCGATGACGATCAGTCGATCTATGGCTGGCGCGGGGCCGAGGTCGACAACATCCTGCGCTTCGAGCGGGACTTTCCGGGCGCGAAGATGGTGCGGCTGGAGCGGAATTATCGCTCGACCGGCAATATTCTGGGCGCCGCCTCGGGCCTGATCGCCGGCAATCGCGACCGGCTGGGCAAGACCCTGTGGACCGAGGATGAAGGCGGCGACAAGGTCCGGGTGCGCGGCGTCTGGGACGGTGAGGCCGAGGCCCGGTTGATCGCCGACGAGATCGAAACGGCGCGCAAGACCGGCATGAACTACAAGGACATGGCCGTCCTTGTTCGCGCATCATTTCAGATGCGGGCGTTTGAGGAACGGTTCGTCATGCTGGCCATCCCCTATACGGTGATCGGCGGGCCGCGCTTCTTTGAACGGGCCGAGATCCGCGACGCCCACGCCTATCTGCGGCTGATCCAGTCCGAGGACGATGATCTGGCCTTCGAGCGGATCGTCAATGTGCCCAAGCGCGGCATCGGCGACACTTCGGTGCAAAAGATCCTGCACCTCGCGCGCACGGCGGGCATTTCCGCCATGGCGGCGGTCCACCGGCTGATCGAGTCGGACGAGCTTCAGGCCCGCACCCGCACCGCCCTGGCCGGATTTGCGCGCGACCTGCACCGCTGGCGCACCCTCGCCGCCGACACCCCCCACCCCCAGCTGACCGAAGTCATTCTGGAGGAGAGCGGCTATACCGACATGCAGAAGGCCGACCGCCTGACCGGCCAGACGCGGCTGGATAACCTCAAGGAACTGGTCCAGGCCATGCAGGCCTTCGATACCCTGCAGGCCTATCTGGAGCATGTGTCCCTGGTGATGGACATGGAGCGGGCCTCGGGCGACGACTCCGTCCAGATCATGACCCTGCACGGCGCCAAGGGGCTGGAGTTCCCGCTGGTCTTCCTGCCCGGCTGGGAGGAAGGCGTCTTCCCCAGCCAGCGCAGCGTCGACGAAAAGGGCGAAAAGGGCCTCGAGGAGGAACGCCGGCTGGCCTATGTCGGCCTGACCCGCGCCCGCCGCGACGCCCGGATCAGCTTTGCCGCCAACCGGCAGGTCTATGGCCGCTGGACCGCCCAGATGCCCAGCCGCTTCGTCGACGAACTGCCGATAGAGAACGTCCAGCCGGAAAGCGAGACCGGCTATTACGGGGCCGCCCCCAGCGCCCGCCAGGTCCAGGATCGCTGGTCAGAGGGCACGACCTTTGGCGGCGGCTATGACAGCCCCGGCTGGAAGCGCGCCCAGCAGAGGGCGACCTCAGGCTCGGCCCAACGCACCCCGCCCATCGAAGGGGTCGCCCGCCGGGTCGAGAGTCCGGCGACCGCCGCGCCCTCAGGCCAGTGGAGCCGGGGCGAGCGGGTCTTCCACCAGAAATTCGGCTATGGCCGCATCCAGGGCGTCGAGGGCAACAAGCTGCGCGTCGCCTTCGACAAGGCCGGCGAGAAGAAGGTCATCGACAGCTTCGTCGAAAAGGCGTGAGGCGGCCCTTCTGCAATCCGGGGTAGCACCTTCTGGCTTGCGACCCGGCGCTGTGCGACACTGCCCGACATGGCGAGCCTCACTCTCAAACTGAGCGATGACACGCTCCGAAAGCTGATCGAGGCGGCGCGTGAAGCAGGCGTGCCCCCAGAGCGTATGGCCGAGATAGCGCTCGAGGCGTGGGCCTTGTCCCTTGACCGTCTCGCGGTGGCCAGAGGACTGGCCGAACCGGGCCGGGCTTGGGCAGATGCGAGCCCGGACCAAGGCGAATCCGCCCAGCAAACAACGCCTGAAGATTATGAAGGCCCTTTCGTCGATCTGGACGAAGCTCTGGACGGCTTCAGCACCGAGCTGCACCGTCGGCTGAAGCGTTAGCCCGCTTGAAGGTCGTCCTGAGCCAAAGGGCAAATCTGGACCTGATCGCCCAGATCGACTGGCTGATCGGCTTGTCGCCTTCGGCCGCCCTGCACGCCGAAACCGTCATCCGGACTGGTTTGGAAACTCTGGCCGTCTTCCCGGAGGCCGGTCGATCGATCAATACGGCGGAGCGGAAATGGGTGATCCCGTTCGGACGCGACGGATTCGTCGTCATCTACAGGGTGGAAACGGATCGGGTGGTCGTCGGCCGCATCCTCCACAGCCGCCAGAGCCGCGACTGAACTCGCTTCCCCAACGCTTCGTTAACGCCGACCGCTCACCTTCCAGGGGTGCGCGCATCACCGAGAGATTCGGGTTCATCCCTGCCCGCGCCGCCCCTGTGGGAACAGGTGGCGGCAGGGTTTGTGGTCGTCATGCTGACCGGGGCGCTGATCGGCCCCGTCTTTGCGCCCGACCAGGGGGAGACGCCGATCCTCAGGCTGATCTGGCTGCCGGTCTATGCCATCACCCTCGGCCTGATACTGAACCGTCTCGGGCGGATGGCCTCGGCCTGGCCGGCGTGGATCATCCTCGGCCTTCTGACCCTGCTGGCGCTGGCCTCGCGCTACTGGTCGATCGATCCGGGGGTGACCGACCGGCGGGTGATCGCCCTGTTCATGACCAGTGCCTTTGCCGTCTATCTCGGCGTCGCCTTCACCGGGGCCCAGCTGCCGCGCCTGCTGATGCACACCGGCCTGGTGATGGCGGTCGGCAGTCTGGTCATGGTCCTGGCCGTTCCCGCCATCGGCATCCATCAGGCGGACAACGCCGGCCTCTGGCGGGGGCTCTGGTACGAGAAGAACCAGATGGGCATCGTCATGGTCGCGACGGCCGTGGCCTCGGCCGCCGTGCTGGCCGCCCCCGACCGGCACGAACGGACGGTCTGGACAGCCCTGCTGACACTGGCGCTCAGCGTCGGCCTGATGCTGGGCACCCAGTCCAAGACCTCCCTGCTGTGTCTGATGGCCGGGCTGGGAGTCATTGGCGGCCTGTGGATCATGCGCCGGGGCGGACCGGTGCTGTCGGTCTTCGCAGTCTGGGGCGGGGTGACCGCTGTCGGCATCGCCGCCTGGGTCTGGACCGACAATTCGGCGCTGATCCTCGAACTGCTGGGCAAGGACCCGACCCTGACCGGGCGGACCGATATCTGGGAAAGCCTGATGCGCCGCGTCGCCGAGCGGCCGTGGACCGGCTTTGGCTACAGCGCCTTCTGGGGCAAGGAATCGGTCCCTGCTCACTATGTGCGGCTTGAAACCGGCTGGCTGGTGCCGTCGGCGCACAATGGCTGGATCGACCTGCTGGTCCAGGTCGGCTGGCCGGGCGCGATCCTGGTCGGCACGGTGATGGCGATCACCCTGTTTGCCCTTGTCATCCGGCTGGGCGGACAGGGCTTTCGCGAGGGGGGCTTCTCGCTGGCCTATCTGCTGGTGTTCGCGGTGCTGAGCGCGTCGGAAAGCGTGCTGCTCAGCCACGCCAACCTTCCGTGGGCGCTGTTTCTGGCCCTGACGGCGCGGGCGCTGACGCCTGACCCGATGCCGCGACGCCACACTGCCACGGTTCCGCTTGCCCGACGCCGTAGAGGGGCCTACCTCACCTCCCCTCGAATCGTTCCAAACTGAGGTCATGCCTCCCATCTCCGCGCCGTCCCTGTTCGATCTGCCCGAGCCCGAGCCTGAAAAGCCGGCGGCTGAGCCCGTGCGCCCGGCCGCGACACCTGTCGCCGCCCCTGTGGCAGCGCCCAGGCCCACCGAGCCCGTACAGGCAGCTGCAGGCACGACGGGCTATTCCGCCTCCTCGATCGAGGTGCTGGAGGGGCTGGAGCCCGTCCGCAAGCGCCCCGGCATGTATATCGGCGGCACCGATGAGCGGGCGCTCCACCACCTGTTTGCCGAAGTGCTGGACAACGCCATGGACGAGGCCGTGGCCCGCCATGCCAAGCTGATCAAGGTCGAGCTGGACGCCGAGGGCTTTCTGTCCGTGCAGGACGACGGCCGCGGCATTCCGGTCGACCCCCACCCCAAGCATCCGGGCAAGTCGGCGCTCGAGGTCGTCATGACCGTGCTTCACTCGGGCGGCAAATTCTCGGGCAAGGCCTATGAGACGTCAGGCGGCCTGCACGGTGTGGGCGTGTCCGTCGTCAACGCCCTGTCGGACCGGCTGGAGGTCACCGTCTGGCGCGATGGCCATGAGTGGCACCAGAGCTTCTCACGCGGCCTGCCGCAGGGTGGGCTCGAAAAGCGCCAGCCGTCGAAGAAGCGCGGCACCCTGATCCGCTTCCGGCCGGACCCCGAGATCTTTGGGACGGGCGTGGCCTTCAAGCCCGCGCGCCTGTTCCGGATGACGCGGTCCAAGGCCTATCTGTTCCGGGGCGTGGAAATCCGCTGGACCTGCGCGTCCGAGCGGATCGTCGATGCGACGCCCGAGACGGCGGTCTTCCACTTCCCCAATGGTCTGGCCGATGCCCTGGTCGAGCGGATCGGCGAGCTGGAGACCGTCACCCCGACCTTCAGCGGCCGGGTCGAGCGCAAGGGCGAGGCCGGCGCCGTCGAGTGGGCCGTGACCTGGAGCCCGATCGGCTTTGGCGAGGCCGACGGCTTCGTCCAGTCCTACTGCAACACGGTCGCCACGCCCGACGGCGGCACCCATGAGGCCGGCTTCCGCGCCGCCCTGGTCAAGGGCCTGAAGGCCTATGGCGAGCTGTCGAACGAAAAGCGCGCCTCGATCATCACGGCCGAGGATGTCATCGCCAATGCCGGCGCCCTGATCTCGGTCTTCATCCGCAATCCGGAGTTTCAGGGCCAGACCAAGGACCGGCTGTCGTCGCCCGAGGGCCAGCGGCTGGTCGAGGCCCTGCTGCGCGATCCGTTCGACCACTGGCTGACCGAAAGCCCGAAACAGGCCAACGCCCTGCTGGGCTTTGTCATCGACCGGGCCGAGGACCGGCTGAAGCGCCGCAAGGACAAGGAAGTCCAGCGCGCCGCCGCCACCCGCAAGCTGCGCCTGCCGGGCAAGCTGGCCGACTGCACGCGTCAGGCCGCCGAGGGCACCGAGCTGTTCATCGTCGAGGGCGACTCGGCCGGCGGCTCGGCGAAACAGGCGCGCGACCGGGCGACCCAGGCCATCCTGCCGCTGCGGGGCAAGATCCTGAACGTGGCTTCGGCCACGGCGGACAAGCTGCGCGCCAATATCGAGCTGTCGGATCTGGCGCTGGCGCTGGGCGTGCAGCCGGGGAACCGCTTCAACCTCGGCGATCTGCGCTATGAGCGCGTCATCATCATGACCGACGCCGACGTCGACGGGGCGCACATCGCGGCCCTGCTGATCACCTATTTCTACCGCGTCATGCCCGAGGTGGTCCGCGAGGGCCGGCTGTTCATGGCCCTGCCGCCCCTGTACCGGATCCAGGCGGGCAGCCTGTCGGAATACGCGCGCGACGACGCCCACCGCGACGAGCTGCTGGCCACCACCTTCAAGGGCCGCAAGGTCGAGATCGGCCGCTTCAAGGGTCTGGGCGAGATGATGGCGTCCCAGCTCAAGGAGACGACCATGGATCCGAAGAAGCGGACCCTGGCGCGCGTCACCCTGCCGGAATCCGAGGACGAGATCGCCGATCTGGTCGAGCGGCTGATGGGCAAGAAGGCCGAACCGCGCTTCGACTTCATCCAGCAGAATGCCCGCTTCGCCCAGGCCGATCTGGACCTGTGACGATCCGTCCCCGAAACGTCATCGAACGGTGATGATCCGGGCATGTTGAGGCGGCATATACGGCGCGCAAGGAGCTCCCCATGTCCCTGATCCGCCGCCAGCTGCTGACCGCCGGTGCCGCCGGCCTGGCCTTTTCCGGCCTCGCCCGCGTCGCCCATGCGCAGTCCGCGGAGACCTATATCAACCAGGTCGAGGGCTATGGCCCGCTGAAGGCCGACCCCGGCGGGCTGCTGGATCTGCCGGAGGGGTTCACCTATCAGGTCATCTCCCAGAGCGGCGACACCATGGACGACGGGCTGTTCGTGCCCGGCCAGCCGGACGGCATGGGATGTTTCGACCTCGGTGGCGGACGCGTGGCGCTGGTCCGAAATCATGAACTGAAGGGCTCCAGCGCCCTGCACCGCAATCTCGGGCCCGGCGGCCTGCACCAGGAGCGCATCAACGGCGTGGACGCGTCGCGGGCCTATGACACCTACAAGGACGGGCGCCCCCTGCCCGGCGGCACCACGACGCTGGTGTACGATCTGGAGCGCCGCCAGACGGTCCGCGAACATCTGTCGCTGATCGGCACCTCGACCAACTGCTGCGGCGGCATCACGCCGTGGGGCAGCTGGCTGACCTGCGAGGAGAACGTCGAACTCCCCGAAACGGATGACGTCACGAAGCCGCACGGCTTTGTCTTCGAGGTCCCGGCCACGGCCGAGGGGCTGGTCGAGCCCGTGCCGCTCAAGGCCATGGGCCGGTTCGACCACGAGGCGGTCTGCATCGATCCCCGGACGGGCATTGTCTATCTCACCGAGGATATGAACGACGGCCTGTTCTACCGCTTCATCCCCAACGTCCCGGACAGGTTGGCCCAGGGCGGCAAGCTGCAGGCCATGGCCATCCGCGGCCAGGCCGGCGCCGACACCCGCAATCAGGACGACCGGACATGGAACGTCGGCGACTGGCTGGAGGTCGACTGGATCGACCTTGAGGACGTCGAGTCGCCCAGGGACGATCTGCGCCAGCGCGGACATGCGGCGGGCGCGGCCCTGGTCGCCCGGGGCGAAGGCCTGTGGTGGGGCACAGATGAGCTTTACATGACCGCGACCTCGGGCGGGCCGATCCGCCGCGGTCAGGTCATGCGTCTGCAGCCGAACGTCGACGGCGGGCCCGACCGGATTCAGCTGTTCGTCGAGAGCACCGATGAGAAGATGGTCAATATGGCCGACAATCTGACCATCGCGCCGTGGGGCGACCTGATCCTGTGCGAGGACAATTATTCCAGCCAGATCCGCAATCACATCAAGGGCGTGACCCCGGACGGCAAGCTCTACACGATCGCCCGCAACGTCTTCACCGGAAACTCGGAGTTCGCCGGCGCCTGCTTCTCGCCGGACGGCCAGGTGCTGTTCGTCAACATCATGTACCCGGGCATGACGCTGGCGATCAGAGGCCCATGGACCTCGGTCCGGCGATAAACCGCCGGGGCCGCGACCGCATCACCAGCCACAGATTGACCGTCGTGGCCGCCACCACCACGGCGGCCCCGGCCTGGTGCAGCACGCCCAGCCATACCGGCACGGCCTGCATCAGGGTGGCGATGCCCAGCCCGGCCTGCATCATGACGGCCGCCAGCACGACATAGGCCGAGGCCCCCGCCCCCTCCGCCAGTCGCCAGCGCCAGGCCTGCACCGCATAGACGACCACGGCCAGCATCAGGGCATAGGCGGTCATCCGGTGATTGAACTGGGTCAGGGCCTGATCGTGCAGGAAGGCCAGCGCCCCCTGCCCCCAGTCGACCGGCGCCAGAAAGGCCCCGTTCATCAGCGGCCAGTCGGTATAGAGCAGTCCCGCCTTGCCCCCGGCGACCAGGGCCCCCAGCAGGCACTGCACGAACACCAGAGCCAGCAGCAGGCTGGCGCCGACGGTCCAGCCGGACGGCGACTCGGACCGCTCGGGCCCGTTCAGCGCCTCCAGCCCGGTCCAGATCAGGGCCGAGAAGATCAGCAGGGCAAGGCCGAGGTGAAAGGCTAGCCGCTCGGGCGCCACATCCACCCGCGCCTCAAGCCCGGACGACACCATCCACCAGCCGACGGCGCCCTGCATCCCGCCCAGCACCAGCAGGATTAGGCACCGCCACACCAGCCGGTCCGGCAGGGCGGGCAGGCCCAGACGCTTCAGTCCGGTGATATGGCGGGCCGCAAGGAACACCAGGAACGGCAGGGCAAAGGCCAGACCAATCAGCCGGCCCAACTGGCGGTGGATCCATTCCCACCAGAAGATGCCCTGGAATTCCGACAGGCTCATGCCCGCATTGACCAGCTGGTACTGGGGAATGGCCTTGTATTTGTCGAAGGCCTCCTGCCAGTCGGCCGCGTTCATCGGCGGGATGGCGCCCATCAGGGGCTTCCATTCCGTAATCGACAGGCCCGAGCCGGTCAGGCGGGTAATGCCGCCCACCACCACCATGGCGAACACCAATGCCGCCACCAGAAACAGCCACACGGCCACGGAAACGCTACGCTCGGGCTGACCAAATCGGTTCATTCAAAGCTCGCCACGGGTACACTACAGTGAAAGGCCGATGGACCCGACCTCGATACAGGCGATATGCCTGTCGATGACGGCAAGATCGAGTCGCTTCTGACGGTCATGCCGTCACACAGGATCGGAGACGGATATGGGCAATCTGGACATCGCGGTGGCCGTCATCCTGACAGCGGCCCTCGCCTTCGGGTTTGATGCCGTCACCGGACGGCGGGGCCTGGCCGCGCCGCTGCTGGTGGCCTTCACGGGGGCCCTGTGCGGCGGCTTCCTGGCCGTGCGGGTCTTTGGCGTGGCGACCATGGATCAGTGGCCGTGGGTCATCTGGTCGGTTGTCGGCGCGGCGCTGGCGCTGGGGGCCCACTTCCTGTTCCGGAATACCCGCTGATGCCGGTGCGCGTGCGGCGTCTGGTGGCCATGATCGGCATCATCGCCTTTCTGGCCTTCTACATCTGGGCCGTGCTGGCCATCCACGCCCTCTTGCCGCGCTCCTTCTGGACCGACCTGATCTTCTATCCGATCGCGGGCGTCGCCTGGGGCATCCCCCTGTTCCCCCTGCTGAAATGGGCCGAGCAGGAGCCGCCACCCCGCTGACCCGCGTTCTTCGGGAACTTTAAAATTCCTGCCGGCTTTCCATATCCATACGGAACGAACCGGATGGAGTGACGACACGATGGCAGGCGGCTGGACACGCGACGGCGCGGTTCTTGACCAGATCGAGGATACGGTCGGCGATGGCGTGTCGTCGGCCCGCGCCCGCCTGCCCAGTGGTCCCGGCACGGAAGAGTGCGTCGAATGCGGCGAGGTCATCCCCGAGCGCCGCCGCTTGGCCCTGCCCGGCGTCACCACCTGCGTCCAGTGCCAGTCCGGCCGCGACGCCACCATCCGCCACTCCGCCATAAACCGCCGCGGCAGCAAGGACAGCCAGCTGCGGTAGGCAGCCCGATGAACATGGACCCGCTGGAAAGTCCGGAATGCCGCCAGTTACCAGCCAACGGACCCCCGGGAGGTCTGGGACCGGGGACAGCGGACACCATCTCGTGCCGCCGATCCTGATGCGTTGTAAATCGATCCAAGCTAGGCTGCGATGAACCGAAGCGGGATGACGAAGGTCGGGATGACAAAGATCGGGGTCGCGACCTTGCTAGGGATGGCACTCTCAGCAGGGGCCTGCTCGAATATCGAAGAGGCGCCTGAGCGATCTCCACCGCCGGACTCCATCGGAGAATTCATACCTTCATCGCGAGTGCAGTTTGACGGAGCGCTTCTTGAAGTCGGTCCCGGTGGTCGCCTGGGTCTGATCGATATCCAAGTCTCCGCTACCCAGCCTGATAAAATATTTGCCGAGACTATCCTTATTCAAAGACACCCGGCAGGCAGTCCTTTTGATGCCACGTCGCAAGTGATCGAAATTGAATGCGACAGGCATCGCCACCGGATAGTCGCCAACCTCAGCTATAATCGAGCCGGCACCCTTCTAAGTGCCATGCCGGTCGATGCTCCCTTCAGCGACTTTGCTGTTTACCAGAGGGTTTATGACGCCCTCTGTGATGGGAGCTACGCACGGGCGCACGTCACGAGATTTACCAGCATCGCAGGGTTTCTGGATCTTTTCGAAACAGCGGACGGTACCGCCAGTCCTGAAGTCGTCCTCCGGGGAAAGTAGGACGAGAGACTGATATGCGGCTGGCCTGGGTCATGGTCGCAAGGGGTCGAAATCGCTCATCGACGCCGTGCCAGATTGCGGACCCTGGAGCAGCCAATGCAGACGCCTGCAACAACGCCCCCGTCAACCGCCCCAATTGCAGAGGGGCCGCCCGAGAGCGACCCCTTCAACCAACCGTCTCCATTGCGGAAGATGGTCGGAGCGACAGGATTCGAACCTGCGACCCCTTGACCCCCAGTCAAGTGCGCTACCAGGCTGCGCCACGCTCCGAAGGCGCTCCCTATAGACGGGGAGCCGTTGCGTCGTAAACCCAAATCGGGGCTGGACCGCACAATAAAGCTGTCAGCGGCTGAGGGCGGCTTCCAGTCGGCTTTGCGCGGCCTCGATGTCGCGCAGCACCTCGGCCAGGCGCTGGCGCTGGTCGGGTGACAGGCCGGTCTCTGCCGGCGGGGCTGCGGGGCCTACCGGCATCTCCGCGAGCGGGGCCTCGGGCCCGGTCCCGATCGGTTCCTTGCCCAGAATGCGCTTGATGCCCTGGGCCTTGTGCAGGCGGGCGACGCCCTTGAGGGTCAGGCCCTCTTCATGCAGCAGGCGCCGTACGCCCTTCAGGATGTCGATGTCCTCGGGGCGGTAGAAGCGACGCCCGCCGGCACGCTTGACCGGCGCCACAAAGGCGAACTTCGTCTCCCAGAAGCGCAGCACATGCTGGGGGACGCCCACCTCGGTGGCGGCTTCGGAAATACTGCGAAAGGCTTCGGGGCTTTTGGCCACGCGCGGCCCTCCGTTCAGCCAGCAGCGCCGTGGACGCGGCTTTTCATGATCTGCGAGGCGCGGAAGCTGATGACCCGGCGCGGGTTGATGGCGGCGGGCACGCCGGTCTTGGGATTGCGGCCCATGCGGGCCCGCTTCTCGCGGACCTGAAACACACCGAATCCGGACAGTTTCACGGTCTCGCCGCGTTCCAGCGATTCGACGATCAGGCCCAGCGTCCGCTCGACCAGCGTCGCGCATTCGTTGCGCGACAGACCCAGCGCCTCATGCACGGCATCGCACAGGTCAGCCCGCGTCAGTGTCTGGTGTTCGTCCAAGCGTCCCTCCCTTCCGAAGTTTCAGTCCCCAATAAAGGCTGAAAGACGTTGAAATGGAAAGGCGTAAATTCGTTTTACAGGCGAAGTGCGCAGGCGCCCCAGGTCAGACCGCCGCCCATGGCCTCCAGCAGAACCAGATCGCCGCGCTTGATGCGCCCGTCACGGATGGCCGAATCGAGGGCCAGCGGGATCGAGGCGGCCGAGGTATTGGCATGCATGGCGACGGTCGAGACGACCTTGTTCTCGTCCAGACCCAGACGGTCGCCGACGCCCTTGATGATGCGTTGATTGGCCTGGTGGGGCACGAACCAGTCGACATCGGCGATCTCGATCCCGGCCGCCTTGGCCGCAGCGGTGATGGCCTCGGCGATGTTGACGACCGCGTGGCGGAAGACCTGATTGCCCAGCATGCGGAGATGACCAACCTGACCGGTCGTGGCCGGGCCCCCGTCGACGTAAAGCAGGTCGGCCTTGGTGCCGTCGCAACGCAGGGCCGAGCCCAGAATGCCGCGGTCCGCCGATGTCCCCTGCCCCTCGACCGGTTCCAGCACGACCGCACCGGCGCCATCGCCGAACAGGACGCATGTGGTGCGGTCTTCCCAGTCCATCAGCCGGGTCATTTCCTCGGCGCCGATGACGAGCGCGCATTTCGAGGTGCCGCGCGCGACAAAGCCGTCGGCCACGCTCAGCGCATAGACAAAGCCCGAGCAGACCGCCTGGATATCGAACGCCACACAGACCGGCACGCCCAGCTTGCGCTGCACGATCGCGGCCGTGGCGGGGAAGGTCATGTCCGGCGTGGTGGTCGCGACAATGATCAGATCGACGTCAGCGGGGGACTTTCCGGCCTCGGCCAGGGCCTTGCGCGCCGCCTCGACCGCCAGATCGCTGGTCGGCTGGTCCGGTGCTGCCTGATGGCGTTGGCGGATGCCGGTGCGCTCGATGATCCATTCGTCGGACGTATCGACGAATTTGGCCAGATCGGCATTGGTCACGACCTTTTCCGGCAGGTAGGCACCGACGCCGGTCACGGCGCTACGAACTACAGTCACTGAACAGCCTCCACACCGGTCCCGGATGCCGATCCGGCATCGTCCTCCTCGAGGACGGTGGTCATGCGCTTCAGATTGGCGCTGACCTTGGTCATATAATCACTGCGGGCCAGGTCGCCAGCCACGCGGATGGCATTGCCAAAGCCATAGGCGCTGGCCCCGCCGTGGCTTTTGACCACGATCCCGTTCAGGCCCAGCAGGGGTCCGCCGTTGATGGCGTTGGGGTCGATCCGGTTGCGCATCCTCTTCAGCGCCGGCAGGGCCATCATGGCCCCCAGCCGCGACGGCAGGCCGGACATCAGCGCGTCCTTCAGCAGGGCCGAGATGAAGCGCGCCGTGCCCTCGGCCGTCTTCAGCGCGACATTGCCGGTAAAGCCGTCGGTGACGATCACATCGACCGTGCCCTTGGCGATGTCATCGCCCTCGACAAAGCCGTGATAGTCCAGATCGAACGCCCCGCTGCGCAGCAGCCGGTGGGCCTCGCGCACCTGTTCGTGGCCCTTCATGTCTTCCGAGCCGACATTCAGCAGGCCGATGGTCGGGCGTTTCGTGCCGTGGACTGCCGTCTGGAAGGCCTCGCCCATGATGGCGAACTCGATCAACTGGGCCGCATCACAGTCGATGTTGGCGCCCACATCCAGCACGGCGGTGATGCCGCGCAGGGTCGGCCAGCTGGCGACGATGGCGGGTCGTTCCAGCCCCGGCGCGGCCATGCGCAGCTGCAGCTTGGAAATGGCCATCAGGGCGCCGGTGTTACCGGCCGAGACGATGGCGGCGGCCTCGCCGGACTTCACCGATTCGATGGCGTTCCACAGGCTGGAGCCCTTGCCCCGCCGCAGGGCCTGGGCGGGCTTTTCGTCCATGGCCACCACCTTGTCGGTGTGGCGTATATCGATGCGGTCGGCGGGCAGCCGGTGGGCGCGAACCTGGGCCTCGATGGCCTCGGCATCGCCGTGAACCACGAACCGCAGGTCCGAACCGGGATGGGCCTTTAGATAGTCAGCAACTCCGCCCACAACCACGGACGGGCCGTGGTCGCCGCCCATGGCGTCCAGCGAGATGACGAGCGTCTTCGACAAGCAGAAAAACTCCTGGGGGCCGGTGGGCCTCGGGGGGCGGACGATAGCGCCCGGCCCGGCGGATGCAACCGTCCTGCGGACTCAGTCGTCCGTATCTGCGCGCGGTTTTACATGGCCCTTCAGCACGGCAAAGGGCGAAATCTCGGCCGTCTCTTCCGGGGCCTCGAACACAGCACCGGGTTTGCGGGGAAACGGGTTGAGCGCCAGCGACAGGTGCTCCAGCACATGCCGGCTGACGTCGATACGTCCATCGGTCACCAGATCGGGCGCATCCTCCTCCAGACTGACCTCGACCTCGGTGCTGTCGGCGTCCTCATCGGCCTCGACCAGATCCAGGCCGAAGGTCTCGTCGATCTGTTCCTCGACCGGCTCCAGCGTCAGGCCACAGGCCTGAATGGCCTGGGCCGTCAGCCGGCCCGACAGATGCCAGCCGACACGCGCCGGAACCAGCGTCAGTTCGGCCTCGAACTGCGGAAGGTCCAGAATCTTCAGCCATTTGGCGATGGCGCGGCGGGTCTCGGCGTCAGGCGCCAGGCTGAAGGTGCGCTTCTCGCCGATCTGGTTGATGCGGACGGCCTCGAGCAGGACGGGCGGCTGGGCACTCATGCGGACACTCCGGCCCAATCGGGGGCATTCAGACAGGATACGACAGGCTGGGCCGCCAGACGCGCGCGGCATTCCAGGGCATAGGCGGCCAGCCAGGGCGCATGGTCCGCGCCGGCGCCCGCATAGACATTGCGGTCCAGCGCCTCGGCCAGACCGGCGGCATCGCCCCCGCGCAGCGGCGTCTCATAGGCCTGCATGCGGCCATACAGGGCCTCGCCCAGCTTGCGCATCTTCTTGGACACCGCGACGTCACCGACGCCCAGCTCGCGCAGGGCATTGTCCAGCGCCGAGACATAGGTGTCGAACAGGTCCTGGGCCGCATCCCGGGCCTCGGGCGTGTCCTCGTCGCGCAGCCGCAGCACCAGCAACAGCACGTGCAGCGTGTAGAGTTCGAATCGCGCATCGATCCGATCCTCGACCCCATGATCCACATAGAATTCACGCGCGCGGGCTTGGGAGACCGCCAGACCATAGGCGTCGCGGCCCGGCGTGGCCTTTTCCCTGAGCCCGAGAAGATTTTTCAGCATGATCAGACGGCCCCTTTTCCGCCGCGACGTTGAACTAGGACGCAGCAGGGTCTAGGTCAAAGACCTTGTATTGTCGCAGGCGCTGTCCATGAACCGTTCCAAGTCCCTCGTCGCCGCTCTCCTCCTGTCTGCCGGGCTTGTCGCCTGTGCCCCGGTTGTGGGTGTGCATGGCTTTCAGGCCGTAGACGTCAAGCCTGCCGACATCGCCGTCGGCACCGACACCAAGGAAACCGTGCTGGCCCAGCTGGGCTCGCCGTCGGCCACCTCGGTCTTCGAGGACGACAGCGTCTGGTACTACATCAGCCAGACGACGCGGAAATACACCTTCAACCGGGCCTTCGTGGCCCAGCGCAATGTGACCGAGATCACCTTTGACGATGCCGGCAATGTCGCGGGCGTGCGCACCCTGGGCCTCGAAGACGGTCAGGAAGTCGCCATGAACCGCAACGAGACCCCAACCCGCGGTCGCGAACTGACCATCATCGAACAGCTGCTCGGCAACGTCGGCCGCGGCCAGCTGCCCCGCACCGAAGACAACGTCCCCGGCCAGCGCCGCCCGGACTAACGCCTCACCATTACGATGTGAGAAGGCCCCGGAGAGCAATCTCCGGGGCCTTTTCCTTTGTCTCCTCCCTGTCGCGCAGCGATGGGGAGGTGGCTCGAAGCGTAGCGAAGAGACGGAGGGGTTCTTGCCAGCCGCAGAACCCCTCCACCGCTTCGCGGTCCCCCTCCCCATGGGCATGGGGAGGAGACGCGACGGCTAGCCGATATTCCCGCTGGCCAGCACCGCCAGCAGCAGCAGGGCCACGATGTTCGTAATCTTGATCATCGGGTTCACCGCCGGGCCGGACGTGTCCTTGTAGGGATCGCCGACCGTATCGCCGGTCACCGCAGCCTTGTGGGCCTCGGAGCCCTTGCCGTGGAGCACGCCGTTCGAGTCGGTAAAGCCCTCCTCGATGACCTTCTTGGCGTTGTCCCAGGCGCCGCCACCCGACGTCATCGAGATGGCGACGAACAGGCCGGTGACGATCACCCCCATCAGCATGGCGCCGAGGGCGGCAAAGGCGGTGGCCTTGTCCGAAATCGCCAGGATGCCGACGAACAGGACGATCGGCGACAGCACCGGCAGCAGCGACGGCACGATCATCTCCTTGATGGCCGCCCTGGTCAGGATGTCGACCGCACGGCCATACTCGGGCTTGGTCTCATAGGTCATGATGCCCGGGTTCTCGCGGAACTGACGGCGCACCTCGGCCACGACCGACTCGGCCGCGCGGCCCACCGCCATCATCGACATGCCGCCGAACAGGAAGGGCAGCAGCCCCCCGAACAGCAGACCGACGACCACATAGGGGTTGGTCAGGCCAAAGTTGATCTCACCCATCCCGGCAAAGAACGGATACAGCTCCGGATTGGCCGAGAAGTAGTCGAGGTCAGAGGTGTAGGCGGCAAACAGCACCAGCGCGCCAAGGCCCGCCGAACCGATGGCATAGCCCTTGGTCACAGCCTTGGTGGTGTTGCCCACGGCGTCCAGCGCGTCGGTCGAATGACGCACCTCGGCCGGAAGGCCCGCCATCTCGGCAATGCCGCCGGCGTTGTCGGTGACCGGACCAAAGGCGTCCAGCGCCACGATCATGCCCGCCACACCCAGCATGGTGGTGGTGGCAATGGCGATGCCGAACAGACCGGCCAGCTGATAGCTGGTGACGATGCCGACGATGATCGTCAGCGCCGGCAGGGCCGTGGATTCCAGCGAAACTGCCAGACCCTGGATGACATTGGTGCCGTGGCCCGAAACCGAGGCATTGGCCACCGACCGCACGGGGCGGAAGTTCGACCCCGTATAGTATTCGGTGATCACCACGATCGCGGCCGTAACCGCCAGACCGACCAGACCGGCCCAGAACAGGTTCATCGGCTCGATGATCCGCTCACCCGCCTGACCGCCGAGGGCCGTCACCGGTCCGCCGACCATCTGGTCGACCACGAACCACAGCGCCGCCACCGACAGCACGCCGGTCACGATCAGTCCCTGATACAGGGCGCCCATGATGTTGTTGGACTTGCCCAGACGGACGAAGAAGCTGCCGATGATCGAGGTCACGATACAGACGCCGCAGATCGCCAGCGGCAGCAGCATCATCACATCGACATAGGGCTGGTCGCGGAAGAAGATCGCCGCCAGCACCATGGTGGCGACCGTGGTCACCGCATAGGTCTCGAACAGGTCGGCGGCCATGCCGGCGCAGTCACCGACGTTGTCGCCCACATTGTCGGCGATGGTCGCGGCATTGCGGGGATCGTCCTCGGGGATGCCCGCCTCGACCTTGCCGACCATGTCGCCGCCGACGTCCGCACCCTTGGTGAAGATGCCGCCGCCCAGACGGGCAAAGATCGAGATCAGCGAGGCGCCGAAGCCCAGCGCCACCAGTCCGTCGATCACCTCGCGGCCGGTACGCTCCAGACCCATCATCTCGGTCATGACCGCATAATAGCCCGCGACCCCGATCAGGGCGCCGCCCGCCACGAACAGGCCGGTAATGGCGCCCGACCGGAAGGCCAGGTCCAGGCCCTTCGACAGGCTCTCCGACGCGGCCTGGGCCGTGCGTACGTTGGCCCGTACCGAGATCAGCATCCCGGCATAGCCGGCCGCGCCCGACAGCACGGCCCCGATGACGAAGCCGATGGCGGCCCATTCGCCGATCAGGAAATAGGCGGCGATCAGGATCACGATCCCGACCATGCCGATGGTGGTGTACTGGCGCTTCAGATAGGCCGAGGCCCCTTCCTGGATCGCAGCGGCGATCTCGCGCATCTTGTCATTGCCGGTTGAGGCCTTCATCAGCGCGGCGGTCTGGACGAGTCCGTAAAGGATCCCCAGCCCGCCTGCGGCGATGACCAGCCACAGATAGTTTGTCATGGCGTTTCCGTACCCTGTTCATGCAAGGCGCCCGGACCCTTGGCGCGGCGGGCTTTTCGCCTCTGTCCGCCTTCCGGTCCCCCCGTGCGCGATGGACGCGACAATGCGTCCTTCGGGATTGCGGCGGAAACGTGCCAAATGCCCGGGCGAAGCGCAACAGGAGAACGCTGATCAGCCGGTGGGGATACCTGTGCGGCGACGCGGTGCCTGATTCAGCACCTCGACCCGGCTGACCTTGCCCTGTCCGGCGATCCGCGCCGCCGAAGCCATCAGGCTGCGCGACAACGCCGTCGCATCCAGCCGGGACCAGTCATCCGCCACGGTAAACGGCGTCCGGTGGGCCGCCTTTACCAGGGCATCGCGAAAATGCGCATCCTTGGCCCGCACGGTCTCCATCGTGGCCGATGCCGACAGGTGAAGCCGCAGGCTGACGAACACATAGTTGCGAATGCGCCCGCCCGCGATGACCGGCAGGCCCACGCCCTGCAGATTGACGACGGCGGCGGCGGGCTTGTCGTCGCCCCCGGCCAGCGCCGGTCCGGCGGCGCTCATGCCGAGGCCGGCGCCCATCAGGGAAAGAAGATGTCTGCGATCCATAACCCTGCCTAACCGGCCGAGGTTAGAATTCCGTTGCCGCGCTAGCGATGAACCCAGCCGGCCTGCTCGACCGGCACGGGCTCGCCCAGATAGCGGGCGCGGACGCCCTCTCCCGCCCTCACCTCACCGATGCGGGTCAGGCGCAGATGCAGTCGCTCGGCCTCGCGCCGCAGGGCCGATTCGTGGCCGGGCCTGGTGGTAAAGGCAATCTCATAGTCGTCGCCGCCGGTCGCCAGCTGCGACAGGGCCTGGACCGCATCGGCCCGCCCGTCGAACCAGGCCTGGGCCGCCAGCGACAGCGGCAGGCTTTCCAGGTGCAGGTCCAGCCCCACTCCGCTGGCGCCCGCCAGATGTCCGAGGTCGGCGATCAGTCCGTCCGACACATCGAGCGCCGCACTGGCGTGCTCAAGGATCGCGTGGGCGAAGACCGTGCGCGGCATGGGGCGACGATAGTGTTCGACGAGGGCGCTCAGACGCTCCGGCTCCAGCGTCAGCAACTCGCGCGCCGCCCGCAGCCCCAGCCAGCCGTCGCCGACCGTGCCCGTGACAAACACCAGATCCCCGGGCTGGGCCCCCGCGCGGCCGACGATCCGGCCCTTTGCCGCCCAGCCCATCAGGGTGATCGAAAACGAGGCCGGTCCGGGCGTCGACACCGTATCGCCGCCCAGCAGGGCCACGCCGAACTCCGCCTGATCCCGGGCCAGGCCCTCGACAAAGGCCTTGCGTTCCGGCCAGCCGCAGCGCTCCGACCAGTGGCAGGCCAGCAGATAGCCAAACGGCTCGGCGCCCTTGGCGGCCAGATCCGACAGGTTCACCCGCAACAGCTTCTGCGCCACCGTATCCAGCGGGTCAGTGGGGAGGAAATGCACACCCTCGACCAGGGCATCCTTGGTCAAGACCAAATCGTGGCCCTTGCGAAAGGGGATCAGGGCGACGTCATCGGTCAGTCCCCGCCCCCATTCGGGGTGGGCCAGTGGCGCAAGCAGTCGTCGGATGGTCTCGAACTCGTCGGCGACGTCGACCGCCGGCATCAGGACCGCGTGTCGCGCGCCACCCCGTCCAGGGCGGCATTGACGAACTTGGCCTCGGCATCGTCGAAGAAGGCCTTGGCCAGCTCGACATATTCATCGATGACGATTTCCAGCGCGACCTCGGGCTTGCGCATCAACTCCCACGCCCCGGAGCGCAGCAGGGCGCGCAGGGTGGCGTCCAGCCGTTCGATCTTCCAGTTCGAGGCCAGTCGCGCGCGAATGGCGGCATCCACGGCCTTCTGTTCGGTCACCACGCCGCGCACCACATCGGCGAACCAGGCCTCATCGGCCTCGGCCAGCATCTGGCCCTCGATGTCCCCGTCGAAACGGTGGCGCGAGAACTCCTCGATGACGGTATCGACGCCCTCTCCGGCCAGCTCCATCTGATAGAGGGCCTGAACGGCAGCAAGACGCGCGACCGTGCGCGCCCGGCGCTGGCGCGAGGTCAGGGTCGGTCCATCGCCGGAGCCCTGGGCGCCGTCGAGGAGGTCGAGGATGGATTTGAGGCTGGTTGGTTCGGTCACCCGTGCAGTCCTACGCGCAACCGCTTCTTCAGGGCAATCATCTCCAGACACGCACGGGCGGCGCCGCCCCCCTTGTCGCCCTCGCTGCGGCGGGCCCGGGACCAGGCCTGATCCTCGTCCTCGGTCGTCAATATGCCATTGCCGATCGACAGCCCCTTGATGCTCAGGTTCATCAGACCGGCCGCCGACTGATCCGAGACGATCTCGAAATGATAGGTTTCGCCCCGGATCACACAGCCCAGCGCCACATAGCCGTCATAGCGCGGCGCGGTCGGATAGCGCCCGGCCTCTTCGGCGGCCGCGATGGCACCGGGCACCTCAAGCGCACCGGGCACGGTCACGACGTCGAACTCGGCGCCTTGCGCCTTCAGGGCATCGCTCGCGCCCTCCAGCAGGGCATCGGCCAGCTCATCGTAGAAGCGCGCCTCGACGACCAGAATACGATAGGGATCCTTCACGCCACCGGTTCTCCATCCATGTCACGCCAGCCGACAATGCGCAGGCCATAGCCCTCCAGCGCCGTCGGATTGGGGCGGGTCGAGCTCATCACAATCATGTCGCGCACCCCCAGGTCCTTCAGGATCTGGGCACCCACGCCATAGTTCCGGATCGACCGGTCAACGGCCTGGGGCCGGGGGGCACCCATCAGCCGCTCGGCCAGACCATGCAGCTCCGGATCGCGCAGGAAGACGACAACGCCGGCCCCGCCATGGTCGCTGATGGTCTTCATCGCCTTGGGCACATAGTCCTGACGGCCCTCGACATGGCCCAGCAGATCGGCGGCGAAATCCACCTGATGCATGCGCACCAATGTCGGCTTCGACGGATCGACCTTGCCGCTGACCAGGGCGACGTGTTCCACGCCCTCGATCGTGTTGCGATACAGGACCATGCGGAACGGCCCGCCGTGGATGCTGTCCAGGTCGGTGTCCAGCACCCGCTCTACAAAGGTCTCGGTGCGACGGCGATAGGCGATCAGGTCGGCAATCGTGCCGATCTTGATGCCGTGCAGTTGGGAAAAGGCCACCAGATCCGGCATGCGGGCCATGGTGCCGTCGTCGTTCATGATCTCGCAGATCACCCCGGCGGGCGTCAGGCCGGCCATGCGGCTGATGTCGACTGCGGCCTCCGTATGCCCCGTGCGGACCAGAACGCCGCCGTCGCGCGCCACCAGCGGAAACACGTGGCCCGGCGACACCAGATCCTCGGCGCCCCGGTTCGGATCGACCGCGATCTGCACCGTGCGCGCGCGATCGGCGGCCGAAATGCCCGTCGTGACCCCCTCCTTCGCCTCGATCGAGACGGTGAAGGCCGTGCCCATGCTCTCGCGGTTCTCGGCGGCCATGGGCGGCAGGCGAAGCTGCCGCGCCCGGTCGGCGGTGATCGCCAGACAGATCAGGCCCCGCGCGTGCTTGGCCATGAAGTTGATCTGGTCGGGCGTGGCGAACTGGGCCGGGATGATGACATCACCCTCGTTCTCACGGTCCTCGGCGTCCACAAGGATATAGGGCCGCCCGTTGCGGGCGTCCTCGATGATGTCCTCGATGGGGCTGATCGGGGTGTCGGTCTGGTGGGCGGTTTGCATCATTGCGTCTCCTGCCATCTGGCAAGGTAACGCGCCAGCATGTCGATCTCCAGATTGACGGAATTTCCGACCTGAAGCCCGCCCAGCGTCGTGTGCTCCCAGGTGTGGGGGATGATGTTCAGGCCAAAGGTCCGGCCCTCGACCGCATTGACCGTCAGCGACACCCCGTCGACCGTGATCGACCCCTTGGCCGCGATATAGCGATGCAGGGGTGCCGGCGCCTCTATCTCCATCCGGTGTGAGCCGCCCTCGGGGGTGATCGACACGACCGTGCCCAGCCCGTCGACATGGCCCGAAACGATGTGGCCGCCCAGTTCATCGCCCAGCTTGGCGGCCCGCTCCAGATTGACGCGTGTGCCCTCGGCCCAGTCGCCCAGCGTCGTCTTCGACAGGGTCTCGCCCGACACCTCGACCGCGAACCAGCCGGGGCCCGTCTCGGTCACCGTCAGACAGCAGCCTGCGTGGCTGATCGAGGCGCCCAGATCGATCGTGGGCGTGTCGAAGGCCGTCTCGATCTCATAGCGGTGATCGCGCGGGGTGGCCTGGATGCGGCGCACCCGACCCACATCTGTGACGATGCCCGTGAACATTCAGATCCTTTCAAGCCGCTCCCACAGATCGTCACCGACGACCTGGATGGCCTTGAGCCGAAACTTGGGGGCATCCGCCAGCTTTGCAAGCGACAGGGCCGCGACACAGGGCCGTCCCTCGCTGCCCAGCAGGATCGGCGCGCGAAACCATTCCATCTGATCGACTAGGTTTTCCCGCAGGAATCCGGCCGCGACCTCTCCCCCGCCCTCAATCAGGACCGAGCGAACGCCGCGCGCATAGAGGACATCGAGGACGGCGTGCAGGTTCGCGCGACCGTCGGCATCGACAACCTCTACGACCTCGGCTTTGCCGATCGGGCGCGCCGAAGCCGTCGTGAAGATCAGGCTGTTGCCCGATGCGACCTGTGCGGTTTCCGGGGTTCGCAGCCGGCTGTCCAGCACCACGCGCAGCGGCTGGGGGCCGCTGTGGTCAGGCAGCCGGACCGTCAGCGCCGGGTCGTCCGCCAGCACCGTGCCGATACCCACCATAATGGCGTCATGACGGGCTCTCAGCCCGTGCCCTTCACGCCGCGCCGCCTCGCCAGTGATCCATTGAGACTCGCCCGACGCCATGGCGATACGGCCATCCAGCGAGGTGGCCAGCTTCAGCGTCACGGTCGGACGGCCGGTCATTCCGGCGCGCCGTCGCCACCCGGCTTGTCGTCATTATAGCCCTCGTCGCCGAGGAAGCGGGCGAAGTCGCCCGTATGCCGGAAGTCTTTGTAAACAGAGGCATAGCGGACATAGGCCACCTCATCGAGGCCCTTCAGCGCCTTCATGATGAAGTCTCCGACCACGCTGGACGGGATCTCCGTCTCGCCGAGGCTCTCCAGCTGGCGCACGATGCGGCTGACCATCTGTTCGATCTGATCGGGCTGGACCGGCCGTTTACGCAGGGCGATCCCCAGCGACCGTTCCAGCTTGTCGCGGTCGAACGGCGTGCGCCGCCCGTTCCGCTTCAGGATCACCAGCTCCCGCAACTGCACCCGCTCGAAGGTGGTGAACCGGCCGCTGCACTGCGGGCACGACCGGCGCCTGCGGATGGCGGCCCCGTCATCGGACGGCCGGCTGTCCTTCACCTGGGTATCCGCATGACCGCAGAAGGGACATTTCATCAGACGGTTATCCGTAAATGGGGAAGCGACGCGTGAGCTCGCGCACCTCGCCTGCGACCCGCTGCGTCACGCCGGAGTCGGCCTCGTCGCCACCCTTCATGCTGTCGATCACATCAGCGATCCAGTGGCCAACCTGCTGGAACTCGTCCACGCCAAAGCCGCGCGTCGTGCCCGCCGGCGTGCCCAGACGGACGCCCGAGGTCACGGTGAACGGCGCCGTGTCGAACGGCACGCCGTTCTTGTTGCAGGTCATCAGGGCGTGCTCCAGCGCCGCCTCGGTGGCCTTGCCCGTCACGCCCTTGGGCCGCAGGTCGACCAGCATCAGATGGCTGTCGGTGCCGCCCGATACGATGGCCGCGCCGCGCTCGACCAGCACCGCCGCCAACGCCCGCGCATTATCGACCACCTGCTGTGCATAGGCCTTGAACTCGGGCTTCAGCGCCTCGCCGAAAGCCACGGCCTTGGCCGCGATCACATGCTCCAGCGGTCCGCCCTGAAGGCCCGGGAAGACGGCAGAGTTAATCTTCTTGCCCAGATCGACGTCGTTCGACAGCACCATGCCGCCGCGCGGCCCGCGCAGGGTCTTGTGCGTCGTCGTGGTCACCACATGGGCGTGGGGCAGCGGATCGGGATAGACCCCGCCGGCGATCAGACCCGCATAGTGGGCCATGTCGACCATCAGATAGGCGCCCACGCTGTCGGCGATCTCTCGGAACCGCGCAAAGTCGATATGCCGCGAATAGGCGCTGGCCCCGGCGATAATCAGCCTGGGCTTCTCGCGCTCGGCCATCTCGGCGACGTGGTCATAGTCGATCAGGTGATCGTCCTGCCGCACCGTATAGGTCACGGGCCGGAACCACTTGCCCGACTGGTTGGCCGGAGACCCGTGGGTCAGGTGTCCGCCCGCCGCCAGATCCATGCCGAGGAAGGTATCCCCCGGCTGCAGCAGGCTCATGAACACTGCCTGGTTGGCCTGCGCGCCCGAGTGCGGCTGGACGTTGGCAAAGGCACAGCCGAACAGCTCCTTGGCCCGTTCCCGCGCCAGATTTTCGGTGACGTCGACATACTCGCAGCCGCCGTAATAGCGCCGCCCCGGATAGCCCTCGGCATATTTGTTGGTCAGGACCGACCCCTGTGCCTCCAGCACCGCCTTCGAGACGATGTTCTCGGACGCGATCAGCTCGATCTGTTCCTTCTGGCGCGCCAGCTCGCCCTGGATGCCGCCGAAGATGTCCGGATCGGCCTCGGCCAGCGCGCGCGAGAAGAAGGCGTCATGGGTGTGAGCAGTCACGGCAGTCCCCGAATTCGATGATGAACCTATCTAGGCCTCACACGGGGAGACCACAACATCTTGTGGTCAGCGCGCCGCCAGCGCCCGTTTCAGCTTGGCCAGCGCAATGCGTTCCAGTCCGTTGCGCTCGGTCACGGGCCCGACCGCCGAGACCTCGGTCCCGCTCGCGACATGCACGACTGAACATTTCAGATAGGCGCCGTTGCGCACAAACTCGACGATCACCTCGCCGGGGACAGACCGGTCGTCAGGCGACGGCAGGGAGGCGCGCCACGTTGCAGTGGGTCCACAGCTTGTCCATCGCCGTGACCAGCGCGTCCATCATGCCGTCGTCGTGGTTCGGCGAAGGGGTGAAGCGCAGGCGCTCGGTGCCCTTGGGGACGGTCGGATAGTTGATCGGCTGGACATAGATGCCGTGCTCTTCCAGCAGCATGTCCGAGATCATCTTGCAGTGCACCGGATTGCCCACGTGCACCGGCACGATATGGCTTTCCGACGGCATGACCGGGATCCCGGCCGCCATGAACCGCTCTTTCAGCGCCTGGGCCCGGGCCTGATGCGCGGCGCGCAGCTCGGGGTGGGCCTTGAGGTGACGGACCGAGGCCAGGGCACCGGCGGTCAGGGCCGGCGGCAGGCTGGTGGTGAAGATGAAGCCGGCGGCCCAGCTGCGCACGGCATCGATGATCAGGGCATCGGCGGCGATATAGCCGCCCATCACGCCGATAGCCTTGCCGAGGGTGCATTCGATGATGTCGATCTGGTCCAGCACACCGTCGCGCTCGGCAATGCCGGCCCCGGCCTCGCCGTACAGGCCGACCGCGTGGACCTCGTCCAGATAGGTCAGGGCCCCATATTTCTTGGCCAAGGCAATCGTGCCCGCCAGGTCGGCGATGTCGCCGTCCATGGAATAGACGCTCTCGAAGGCGATCAGCTTGGGCGCATCCGCAGGGGCCGCCGCCAGCAGGGCCTCGAGGTGCGCCAGATCATTGTGCTGATAGATGTGCCGCTCGCAGCCGCCGTTGCGAATACCCGCAATCATCGAGGCGTGGTTCAGCGAATCGGAAAAGATGATCAGCCCCGGCATGATCCGCTGCAGCGTCGTCAGCGTCGCCTCATTGGCCACATAGCCCGAGGTGAACAGCAGGGCCGCTTCCTTGTGATGCCAGGCGGCCAGCTCGGCCTCAAGGTCCACAGCAGAGCGGGTCGTGCCCGAGATGTTGCGCGTGCCCCCGGCCCCGGCGCCGGCCTGATCGATTTCGGCCTGCATGGCCGTCAGAACCTCGGGGTGCTGGCCCATGCCCAGATAGTCATTCGAGCACCAGACGACGACGTCCTGTTCGGTCCCGTCATCCCGCCGCCAGACGGCGCGCGGAAACTCGCCGCGAACGCGCTTCAGGTCGGCGAAGACACGGTAACGGCCTTCGGCGCGCACCTGATCCACGGCGTTTCCAAAGGCAGCCTTATAGTCGAACAAGTCTCGCGGTCTTTCGCCAGGGGGTTTCGAACGCGTCCTTGTGCGCCCCACAGGGTTAAAAGTCCATGTTCACCGTGCGGTGAAATGGTCGCAACCCCTTAATTGATAACGGTTCTCAATAGCCCGTATCAGCCCTTCGGCAGCTCATCCAGCTTGCCGCGCAGCAGCTGCAGGATGGCCGAGAAGTCCCGCCCGCCGTAGCCCAGGCGGTCGAACATCTGGAACAGCGCCTCGGTCTGGGCGCCCAGCGGAGTCGAGGCGCCGGACTTGGCTGCCGCGTCCTGGGCCAGCTTCAGGTCCTTGAGCATCATCACCGTGGCGAACCCGCCGTCATAGTTGCGATTCGACGGCGCGGTCGGCACCGGGCCGGGCCACGGGTAATAGGTCGTCGTCGACCAGCTCTGGCCGGACGACTTGGAGACGATGTCGAACATCTTGACCGGGTCCAGCCCCAGCTTCTCGGCCAGACCGATCGCCTCGCAGGTGCCCAGCATGGTGATGCCGAGGATCATGTTGTTGCAGATCTTGGCCGCCTGCCCCGCCCCGTGGTCTCCGGCGCGGAAGGTCGCCCGGCTCATCGGCTCCAGCGCCGGTTCGATCCGCGCGAAGTCGCCCTCGTCACAGCCGACCATGAAGGCCAGCGTGCCGGCATCCGCCGCCATGGTGCCGCCCGAGACCGGCGCGTCGGCAAAGGCATAGCCCGCCTCCTTGGCCAGGCCCGCCACCTTGCGCGCGGTGTCGACGTCGATGGTCGAGCAGTCCAGCAGCAGGGCGCTGGACGGCGCGGCGCCGATGATCTGCTCCGAATAGACCTTCAGCACATGGGGCCCGGCCGGCAGCATGGTGATGACCACGTCCGCATCCTTGACCGCCTCCACGACCGAGCCGGCCGCCTCGCAGCCGGCCTCGACCGCACGCGCCACCGCGGCTTCGGACAGATCGAAGGCCTTGACCCGACGGCCCGCCTTCGCCTGGTTGGCGGCCATGCCCCCGCCCATGTTTCCCAGTCCGATGAAGGCAATGGTCTCGGTCATGTCGGCGTCTCCCTGTGGTCGCGTTTCTTGCGCGGAGGGTTAGCCGTTCAGGCCCCGCAAGGCCAGCGTGGCCTTAGCCCGGCTTGCGGAATCTCAGCATGAACTGGCTGGTGTTTCCGCGGATCGACTCGTCGAACACACTGGCGGTCAGCGGGTCCGCCGGACGGAGCAGCGCATCGGACTCTCCGTCCAGCACGAAGCCTGCGGCCGTGACTTCCCGCACCACCTGGTCGCGGTCGATCCGGTGCAGGGTGTCGGCCACCGAGGCATCGGCGCCCGCCATGGCCGCATGGTCGACGATCACATAGTAGCCCCCGGGCTTCAGCGCCGCATACGCCGCCGCATTGACCCGTGCCGCCGTGCCCTCGGGAAAGGCGTCGAGATGCAGGTCGTGATAGTTCTGGGCGGTGAAGATCACATCCGCGCCGCCCGGCCAGTCCGGCGTATTGATCGCCGAGGCCGCCCCGGTCACGTTCGGCAGGGCGTCGGCCGCCGTCAGCGCCACGCCATAGTCCGCGCTGAAGGCGACAAACTCATCCGGCTGCCAGGCCGTCACATGGCCCTCGGGGCCGACCGCCGCGGCAAACGCCCGGGTGAAGAAGCCGCCACCGATCATCAGGTCGATGACCCGGTCACCCGGTTCGACCCGGGCAAAGGCCAGGGTTTCCGCGGTCATGCGGCTGGCATCGCGGGCACGGTCCTCATCGGTGCGCGGCGGGCCGGCCAGCGCAGCCTCGATCACCGCCACGCGCGCGGCGTCGGACGGTCCGAACATGCCCATCGAGCCACAGGCCGACAGGGCCAAAGCCGCGCAGGCGGCCAGCAGGGTGATTTTCCGCATCATCGTTCCTCCCGCGCTATGCATGGCGCGAGGGCGAGCTTAACCGCTTATCGAACGGCGGTCAGCCCGGCTTGCGGAAGCGATAGACGAACTGGTCGGTCTGGCCGCGGATCGATTCGTCGAACACGCTGACGGTGCGGTCATCGTCCGGGTTGGCCAGGGCCTGGCTGGCGCCTTCAAAGACAAAGCCCGCGGCCTCAACCTCGGCCTTCAGGAAGTCGCCCTCGATCCGGTGCAGGCTCTGCACTTCGGTGTTGCCCGTTCCGGCGCGGCCCGAGTGGTCGATCACCACATAGAGGCCGCCGGGCTTCAGCGCGTCATAGACGGCGCGGTTCATCCGGGCGACGTCCACGCCAAAGGCCGGAATGTGGAAGTCGTGATATTCCTGGCTCATGAACACGACGTCGAGCGGGGTGTCGAAGCGCATCTCGTCCAGCAGGCCGACGACCGGCACGACATTGCCATAGGTCTCGGCCAGAGCATCAGCATAGGGCTTCTCGCGCTCGGCCGTACGGGTCGGCACAAAGGCATAGACCCGGCCCTCGTCACCCACGGCGGGGGCGAACAGGCGGGTGTAATAGCCCTCCTCCGGTCGGATGTCGGCCACGTGGTCGCCCGGGCTGATTTCGGAAAAGACCATGACCTGCAGCGGCATGCGCAGGGCGTCGCGGGCGCGGTCCTCTTCCGGGCGACGCGCATCCGACAGGGCCATGGCGACGCGGGTATCGGCCCGTGCGCTGGCGGGCGAGGTCGAGGTGATGACCGTCTGCCCCCCGCCGTCATTGGCAATGATGATACAGCCCGAGGCCGCGAGCGCGGCCGCCATGGCAATCGTGGTTCTGAAAAGGGTGCGCATGGTCAGACTCCCGGCCGGTTCGGATCAGGATTACGCCAGTTGCGGCAGGGGCGTCCATTCCTCATCGGCCGACAGCGGCGCAAACAGGGCGTCCAGCGTCTCGTCGGTCACGCCCTCGATGCTGGCGGGCGACCATTTCGGCGCATTGTCCTTGTCGACGATCACGGCGCGCACGCCTTCCTGAAAGTCATGGGTGCGCACCACCCGGCCACCCAGCCGGTATTCCATGGCCATATTGTCGGCAAAGCTGTCCAGCGTCGCTCCCGTGCGCAGCTGGCGCAGGGTGACCTTCATCGACTGGGGGGACTTGGTCTTCAGCGTCGCCAGCTGGGCGCTCGCCCACTCCGAGCCGTCGGCCTCCAGCGCCGCGAAGATCTCTTCCAGCGTATCAAAGCCGAACAGCCGGTCGATCGCCGGCAGGTGGGCCTCGATCGGTGCCTCGCCCGCATCATCCTCCAGCCCATCGGCGACGTCCGCCGGATGGGCCGGATCGGCGGCCAGAATGGACCGGAAGGCCTCGACCGCATCGGCGGGCAGATAGTGGCTGTGAATGCCCAGAAACACCGTGTCCGCCGCCTTCAGCCGCGCTCCGGTCAGGGCCAGCCAGGTCCCGACAAAGCCCGGCAGACGCGGCAGGAACCAGCCGCCCCCGACATCGGGGAACAGGCCGATGCCCGTTTCCGGCATGGCATAGGTCGTGCGCTCGGTCGCGATCCGCACCTCGGCCGGCTCGGAAATGCCGACGCCGCCGCCCATGACGATGCCGTCCACCAGCGCCGTCACCGGCTTGGGATATTCGAACAGCAGATGGTTCAGCCGGTATTCGGCGTGGAAGAAGGCCCTGGCCTCCGACGCATCCCCTGCCCCGCTCTCGGCGATCATGCGGATGTCGCCCCCGGCACAGAAGCCGCGCTCGCCCGCATGGTCGATCAGCACGGACTTCACCGCCGGATCGTCCTTCCACGCCAGCAGCGCCGCGATCATGGCGTCGCACATGCCCTTGTTCAGCGCATGGATGGCCTTCGGCCGGTTCAGCGTGATCCGGCCCAGACCGGACTGGATACGCGCGAGGATTTCAGGTTCGTCGGTCATGATATCGCTCACTGCCGCATCATCTCACGCGCGGTGATCACCCGCATGATCTCATTGGTGCCTTCCAGGATCCGGTGCACCCGCAGGTCGCGGACGATGCGCTCCAGCGGATAGTCCTTCAGATAGCCGTAGCCGCCGTGCAGCTGCAGGGCCTCGTCGGCGATCTGGAAACAGGCGTCGGTCGCCAGCCGCTTGGCCATGGCGCACCATTTGGTCTTTTCCGGATGGTTGGTGTCGATGGCCCAGGCGCCGCGCAGCACCATCAGGCGCGCGGCCTCCAGCTGCGTGGCCATATCGGCCAGTTTGAACTGGGTGTTCTGGAAGTCGCCGATCGGCTTGCCGAACTGCTTGCGGCTGGCGACGTAGTCCTGCGCCGTCTCCAGCGCCAGACGCGCCCCGCCCAGCGAACAGGCGGCGATGTTCAACCGCCCGCCGTCCAGACCCATCATGGCATAGCGGAAGCCATGCCCTTCCTGACCCATCAGGTTTTCGGCCGGCACGCGGCAATCATCGAACTGGACGATGGCGGTCGGCTGGCTGTTCCAGCCCATCTTGCGCTCCTGCCCACCGAAGCTGAGGCCCGGCGCGTCCTTGTCGACGACGAAGGTCGAAATGCCCTTGGGTCCGTCCACCCCCGTCCGCGCCATCACCACATAGACGTCGCTGGTGCCCGCGCCCGAGATGAAGGCCTTGGAGCCGTTCAGCACCCAGTGGTCGCCGTCGCGCACCGCCGTGGTGCGCAGCGCCGCCGCATCCGAGCCCGAACCCGGCTCGGTCAGGCAGTAGCTGGCGATCTTCTCCATGGTCACCAGCGCCGGCACATAGCGGGCGCGCAGTTCGGCCGAGCCCACGCTGTCGATCATCCAGGTCGCCATATTGTGGATCGAGATGAAGGCGGCGGTCGAAACATCGCCGCGCGACAGCTCCTCGAAGATCACCGCCGATTCGACCCGGCCCAGGGCCATGCCGCCGTGCTCCTCGCCGGTGTAGATCCCGCAGAATCCCATCTCGGCGGCCTGGCGCATGACGTCGACCGGGAAATGCTTGGTCTCGTCCCATTCGGCGCTGTGCGGCGCCAGCTCGGCCTCGGCAAAGGCGCGGGCGGCGTCCTGAATGGCGCGCTGGTCTTCGGTCAGGGCGAAATCCATGGGGGTCCTCTCTTGTCGTGTTGCAGGCCTTCTAGAGCATGGCGCCGCAAACTGAACCCCCACCGGCCACCCCCGCTTTGCCCGCAGCGTCGCAGGCGCTATGAGGCGCCATGTCCAGCCCCGTCTTTCCCGCCAGCTTTCCCCTGACCCGGGGCCGCCGCCTGCGCAGCCAGCCCTGGGTACGCCGTCTGGTCGCCGAAACCACCCTGACCCCCGCCGATCTGGTCTGGCCGTTGATCCTGCACGACGGCCGGGACGACCGCGTGCCGGTCGCCACCCTGCCGGGCGTGGATCGCCTGTCGACCGCCGCAGCGGTCGAGGCCGCCCGACAGGCGCGCGATCTCGGCATTCCGGCCGTCGCGCTGTTCCCCAATATCGACAACCAGCTGAAGGATGCGGTCGGCACCGAGGCCACCAATCCCGACGGCCTGGTCCCCGAGACGGTGCGCGCCATCAAGGCCGCCGTGCCCGAGATCGGCGTCATCACCGATGTGGCGCTCGACTGCTACACCGACCACGGCCACGACGGCGTGGTCGAGGACGGCCGGATCATGAATGACGCCTCGCTTGAGCGGCTGGCGGAACAGGCCTTCATCCACGCCCATGCCGGCGCTGACGTCGTCGCCCCCTCCGATATGATGGACGGCCGCGTTCAGGCGATCCGGGAAGCTCTGGAAGCGAATGGATATCAGGATGTTATGATCCTGTCCTATGCAGCCAAATACGCTTCGGCCTTCTACGGACCCTATCGCGATGCCGTCGGATCGGCCCGCGCCCTGATCGGCGACAAGCGCACCTATCAGATGGACCATGCCAATTCCGACGAGGCCCTGCGCGAGGTCGCCATGGACCTAGCCGAGGGCGCCGACGCCGTCATGGTCAAGCCCGGTTCCCTGTATCTCGATATAATCCAGCGAGTTCGGGATACTTTCTCAGTTCCGGTCTTCGCCTATCAGGTGTCCGGTGAGTACGCCATGATGCAGGGTGCCATCGACGCCGGCTGGCTGGACGAGGAACGCGCCATCCTCGAAAGCCTGGGCGCCTTCAAGCGTGCGGGCTGCAGCGGCGTCCTCACCTATTTCGCCCCCCGCGTCGCCGAGTGGCTCAACCGCTGACCGCTTGACAGCGACGCACTGTCACCGGATTTACGCCGAACGCTGTTAACCAGCCTTGTCGGTTTGCTCGGGGGGACAACATGGGTCTGTTTGGCTTTGGCAGGAAATCCGCCCGCCCCGGAGTGACGGTGCTCGAGGCTGAGCCGGCGGCGCCGGCCCCCGAGGCCTCCCCGCCACCGGCCGCCGCTGCCCCTGCCGGCCCCACGCCGGATCAGGCCCTCGCCGAGCTGAGGGCCGGCAACGACGCCTTCCTGCGCGGGGAAAACAACCTCGGCTACGTCAAGGTCGACGATCTGGAGCCGCTGCAGGGCGGCCAGAACCCGATCGCCACCATCGTCGGCTGCGCGGACAGTCGGACGCCCCCGACAATCCTTTTTAATCAGGGCTTTGGTAGACTATTTTCTATCCGCGTGGCAGGCAATACGGTGGACCGCCGCGGCCTCGCCTCGATCGTCTATGCGGTCAAACACCTGAACTGCCCACTGGTCGTGGTCATGGGTCACACCGGCTGCGGCGCCGTGGCGGCCGCCGAGGCCATCGTCGACGGCGCCATGCCGCTGGATCCCTCGCTGGAAGAGATGATCGTGCCCATTATTCCGGCCGTCCTGGAAGCCCGCCGGTCGGACGCCACGGACATGGCCGTCCGTGCCGTCGAGCTGAACGCCCAGCGGGTCGCCGACAAGCTGCGCGTCGCCGACGCCTCGCTGGCCGATGCGCTCGAGGCCGGAACGCTGAAGGTGGTGGCGGCCGTCAAACAGATGCACTCGGGCGAGGTGAAATTCCTCGGCTAGGACCGCTTGCGGGCCTGCAGTCGCGCGGCCAGGCTGGAGGTGTCCCAGCGCGATCCGCCCATGGCCTGGATCTCGGAATAGAACTGGTCGACCAGGGCCGTCACCGCCAGATGGCTGCCGTTGGCGCGCGCCTCGTCCAGCACCAGGCCCAGGTCCTTGCGCATCCAGTCGACGGCAAAGCCGAAATCGAACTTGCCGTCCGCCGCCGTCTTCCAGCGGTTGTCCATCTGCCAGCTCTGGGCCGCGCCCTGCGAGATGGCCTCATAGACAGCGTCTGTGTCCAGTCCGGCGGACTGGGCGAAGTGGACGGCCTCCGCCAGACCCTGCACCACCCCGGCGATGGCGATCTGGTTGGCCATCTTGGTCAGCTGACCGCTGCCCGCCGGGCCCATGTGGCGGATCGCCTTGGCATAGACCGCCAGGACGGGCTCGACCCGCGCCAGAGCCCCGGCATCGCCGCCGATCATGATGCTCAGCTTGCCGGCCTCGGCTCCCGCCTGTCCGCCCGACACCGGCGCGTCGAGGAAGGCCACGCCCCGCTCTTCCGACAGCGCCGCCATCTCGCGCGCCACCCGGGCCGAGGTGGTGGTGTGATCCACGATCACCGCACCGGCCGCCAGTTCCGGCAGGGCCGCGCCCACGACCTCGCGCACATCGTCATCATTGCCGACGCACAGGATGAACAGCTCCACGCCCCGCGCGGCCTCGGCTGCGGTTGCCGCCGCCGTCCCGCCGGTCTTCTGCGCCCAGGCCTCGGCCTTGGCCGCGCTGCGGTTATGCCCGGTGACCGGATGCCCCGCCGCAATCAGATGACCCGCCATCGGCGCGCCCATCACGCCCAGTCCGGAAAATGCGATCTTCATTCCACGCCCTCCTGGATGCGTCCGTAGCGGCCCCGGAAGAAGGTCAGGCCCGCGCCCTCCCGGGCCTCGAAATGGTCCACCCGTCCGACCAGAATCTGATGGTCCCCCATGGGGATCTGCTCGTGCAGCACACAGTCAAATCGCGCCAGAGCCCCCCGGATCACCGGCGCCCCCGTTTCAGCCTGATCAATCTCGCCGGCCGCAAGACGACAGTCGCCCCGGCTGAAGCGATCCGCCCAGCCGGCCTCGTCCGCGCCCAGAACATGGACCGAGAAGGGCCGGCCCTGCAGGAAGGCCACGGCCCGCTCCGCGCTGTCATCCAGACACCACAGCAGTAGGCGCGGTTCCAGCGACACCGAGGTCACGGAGTTGACGGTCATGCCGACCGGTCCCGAAGGCCCCTCGACGGTCACGACACAGACGCCGGTCGCAAAGGCCCCCATGGCGCGGCGATAGGCGCGGGCGTCGGCGCCGTCGGGGTCAGAAGAAGAGATGTCGGTCACGGCCGGACCTTAGCGTCCGGGCTTGCGCATACAAGCCGGATGACGCGGAAAGGTCGCCTTAACCTTGATCGCCCAAGGATACCGCGAATCCAGTGAGGCGCCCATGTCCCTGAGTGATCGTCCGGTCCTCATCAAAAAGGTCAAGAAGGTTGCGGGACACGGCCACCACGGCGGTGCCTGGAAGGTCGCCTACGCCGACTTCGTGACGGCCATGATGGCCTTCTTCCTGCTGATGTGGCTGATCAACACGACCGACCCGGAGCAGAAGCGCGGTATCGCGGAGTATTTCGCGCCCGCCAGCATCTCGACCACCACCTCCGGTTCCGGCGGCATTCTGGGCGGCACCTCGCTGGGCGACGACGGCTCCAAGAGCTCGGGCTCGATGTCGGTCATCACCCAGATGGCCCCCGAAGCGCCGGATGCGCCGGATCAGGCGGGCCAGAGCAGCAATCTGGCCGCCGCCAGCGAGGACCAGCTGCGCGAGGAGATCGCCCGGCGTGAGGCCGCTGATTTCGCCAGCGCCGCCGAATCCCTGCGTCAGGCCATGCAGTCCATGCCCGAACTGGCCGAGCTGTCCAAGCAGCTGATCATCGACCAGACGCCCGAGGGCCTGCGCATCCAGATCGTCGATCAGGAAGGCCGGTCGATGTTCGAGGAGGACTCGGCCCGCCCGAACGCCCGCGCCCAGATCCTGTTGCGGGCCGTGGCGCGGATCATCACGGCCCTGCCCAACCGGGTCTCGATCACCGGTCACACCAGTTCGGTCGCCGGATCGAATCGAGCCAGCGCTCCTGCGGACTGGAGCCTGTCGGCCAGACGCGCCGATGCCGCCCGTCTGATCCTCGAAGGGGCCGGGGTCGATGTCGACCGCATATATTCGGTGAATGGCAAGGCGGGGTCAGACCCCCTCTATCCCGACGACCCCAGCCTCGCGGGCAACCGGCGCATCTCGATCATCCTGCTGCGCGAGGCGCCGGTCCTGCCCAGCGATACCAGCCTGTGACAGCGGCGCCCGCCCTTCGCGCCTCGGTGACGAAGGGCCTTGCGCCGACGCACGGATGGGTTTCCCATCGCGCCATGCAGCGCAAGCGCCTGACAGGAAGCGAACGCCATCCCCGCGACCGGGCGCCCGGAGCGCGGTCATGACCCAGCATGTCCCGCAGCGCCAACTGCGCTTCTATCTGACGGCCATGGCGCCCTGCCCCTATCTGCCGGGCCGGATCGAACGCAAGGTGTTCGCCAACCTGCCGTTCAGCGACGGCGCCTGGGTCAATGACGAGCTGACACAGGCCGGCTTCCGCCGCAGCCAGAACATCGCCTACCGCCCGGCTTGCGAAAGCTGCGACGCCTGCGTCTCGGTCCGGGTGCCGGTCTGCGGCTTCTCGGCCTCGCGCTCGCAGAAGCGCATCCTGCACCGCAATGCCGACCTGACCCGCGACCAGGTCGAGGCCGAGGCCACCATGGAGCAGTTCGACCTGCTGCGCCGCTATCTGCTGGCCCGCCATGCCGGCGGCGGCATGAGTGACATGGGCTGGGACGACTATGTCGCCATGGTCGAGGACACGGCCGTGCGCACCCATCTGATCGAATACCGCCTGCCCGCCGTCGGCGCCGGGCCCGGCGATCTGGTCGGGGTGGTGCTGACCGACATGCTCTCGGACGGCCTGTCGATGGTCTACAGCTTCTTCGACCCCCTGCTGGCGCGTCGCAGCCTCGGCCAGTTCGCCATTCTCGATCACCTGATGCAGGCCCGCGAACAGGCCCTGCCCTTCGTCTATCTGGGCTACTGGATCCAGGGCTCGGCCAAGATGGACTACAAGGCCCGGCTTCGCCCGCTTCAGGCCCTGACCCGCGAGGGCTGGCGCGACCTGCCCTAACCTGCGCTCGGCACCGAGGTGGAGGGGGCATAAGTCTGTTGCGACCACGGCCCGGAATCGCGTCCGCCGCCGAACTTCACCAGCGCCTCGATCCGTTTCGAGATCGGGGGATGGGTGGCGAACAGGCCCATGACGCCCGCCTTCTCCGGCTGGTTGTCCAGGAACATGCCCTGCACCTCATCGGGCGCCTTCAGCGTCGAGCGGCCCTCGATCTTGCGCAGGGCCGAGATCATCGAATCCGGGTTCTTGGTCAGCTCCACCGCCCCCGCATCCGCCACGAACTCGCGCGTGCGTGACAGCATCATCCGGATGACGAACGCCAAGGCAAAGCCGATCGCGGCAACGGCAATCCCGATCAGGATCAGCGGCCCGGCATTCTTGTTGCCCCGCCCGCCGCGCGCAAAAAACAGGCCTCGAAACACCAGCTCGGCCATGACGCTGAGGATGCCGGCAAAGATGGAGGCGATCACCATCGTCCGCACATCCTTGTTAATCACATGGGTCAGCTCATGCGCCAGCACCGCCTCGACCTCGTCACGGGTCAGGGTGTCGATCAGGCCCCGCGTGACGGTCACGCTGTAGCGCCCCTCATGCAGGCCCGAGGCATAGGCGTTCAGCTGGTCCGTCTCGATGATCCGCAGGGTCGGCGTCTGCATACCGCGCGAAATGGCCAGGTTCTCGAGCAGATTATAGAGCTCGGGATTGTCGCGGCGCTCGACCTTCCGGGCGCCGGTCATGGCGTCGATCATGGCCTGGCTGCCGAAATAGGCGATGGCGAACCAGATCGCGGCCATCACGGCCGCTGCCGGCACCGTCCAGCCCAGCATACGCCCGGCCAGGGCCATGTCGTCGCCCAGGGTGCCGCCGCTGCCGGGGATGATCCCGAACCCCATCAGCACCAGCTGCAGCCCGTACAGGACCAGCACGAGCAGCACCGGGAACATGGCCAGCAACACGATCGAGCGGGTGTTGTTCGCCCAGATATGGGTCTGGAGCCCGACAGCCTGCATGGGTGTTAGAACTGCACCGACGGCGGGGCGGCGGTCATGGCCGCGCGTTCCCCCTCACCGACATCAAAGAACGGCTTGTCCGAGCCGAAGCCGACCAGACCCGCGAACAGCACGGTCGGGAACTGGCGGCGCACCGCGTTGAACTCGGAGACCGCATTGTTGAAGAAGCGGCGGGCGGCGGCCAGCTTGTTCTCGATGTCCGACAACTCGGTCTGCAGCTGCTGGAAATTGGTGTTGGCCTTGAGGTCAGGATAGGCCTCGGACACGGCGAACAGCCGGCCCAGGGTGGCGGTCAGCATGTTCTCGGCCTCGACCTTGTCATTGACCGAGGTCGCACCGGCGGCGGCTGCCCGGGCCTGGGTTACGGCGTCCAGCGTGGCCCGCTCGTGCGTGGCATAGCCCTTCACCGTTTCGACCAGATTGGGGATCAGGTCCTGACGCTGCTTCAGCTGCACATCAATGTCGGCGAACGACTGGTCCGCGCGCTGGTCCAGCGCCACCAGCTTGTTATAGCCGCCGACGACGACAAGCAGGATGAGAGCGACGACGACGCCGATGACGATCCAGGTGATCATGGTCCGGTTCCTTTGATTGCGAGCTCCCTTATCGCGCGAACCGGGCCCCGCACCCAAGTGAAATCGAGTTTATCTCGGCATCGGCCTGACAGCCTCAGCGGAATTTGCGCAGGCCCCGGGGTCCCTGACGCCCGACGGCGGCGCGCTTGCCGATCCAGTCGCGCCAGTCGGGCCAGTTGCGGCGACGCCCGCCCCCGTCGACCCAGTCCGGCCCGGACTCTTCGGCAAAGACCGTGGCATCGGCCATGCCGCCCTGGCGATAGGACTGGAATTTCACGCCCTTGCCGCGGCTCATCTCCGGCAGCTCCGACACCGGGAAGACCAGCGCCTTGATGTTGTCGCCGATCACCGCGACATGATCGCCCGTGACGCGCAGACAGACCGCCATCTCGCCGTTCAGCACCTGTTTGCCGCCGCGCTTCTGAGCCAGCAGCTCGTCTTCCGGCGCGATGAAGCCATAGCCGGCCTTTGAGGCGACCATCAGCTTCGCCCCCGGCTGGTGCGCCAACAGGGCGACGATCTCGACGCCCTCCTCCAGATCGATCATCAGGCGGATCGGCTCGCCATGGCCGCGGCCGGACGCCAGCTTGTCGGCCCCGATGGTGAAGATGCGCCCGTCGGTCGCCGCCACCAGCAGCTTGTCGGTCGTGAACGCCGGCACGAGGAAGGCGAGGCTGTCGCCCTCCTTGAACTTCAGCTCGGACGGGTCCTCGACCTTGCCCTTGGCGGCCCGGATCCAGCCCCGTTCGGACAGGACGACGGTGATCGGCTCGCGCGGGATAAAGGCCTCGATCGGCGCGCTGGCGCCGCCCTCGGGGGCCTCGCCGAAGATCGTACGGCGCGGCGACGGCAGGGCCTTGCGCACCTCGGCCAAGTCCTGGCCGATCCGCTTCCACTGACGCGCCTTGGAGTCCATCAGCGCCCGCAGCCCGGCCAGCTCCTCGGTCAGTTCCTTGTACTCGGTTTCGATGGCCAGCTCTTCCAGCCGGGCCAGATGCCGCAGCCGGGTGTCGAGCACGAAATCGGCCTGTACCTCGGTCAGGTTCAGCCGCGAAATCAGCGCCGCCTTGGGCTGCTCCTCTTCGCGGACAATCCGGATCACCTCATCCAGATTGAGGAAGACGATCCGCAGCCCTTCCAACAGATGCAGACGCTTTTCAATGCGCTCTGCCCGCCAGTTCGAACGGCGGATCAGCACCTCGCGTCGGTGATCGAGGAAGGCCTGCAGACAGGCCTTCAGCCCCATCACGCCCGGCGTGCCCGTGGCATCCAGCACATTGATGTTGACCGGAACCCGCACCTCGAGGTCGGACAGCCGGAACAGGCTCTCCATCAGTACCTCGGGCTCGACCGTGCGGGCACGCGGGTCCAGCACCAGCCGGATGTCCTCGGCCGACTCGTCGCGCACATCGCCCAGCAACGGGGCCTTCTTCTGGTCGATCAGATCGGCCAGCGTCTCAATCAGCCGGCCCTTCTGCACCTGGTACGGGATCTCGGTGACGACGATCCGCCAGGTGCCGCGCTCCATATGCTCGACCTCCCAGCGCGCGCGCAGGCGCAAGCCCCCGCGTCCGGTCTCATAGGTCTCCAGCAGCGAGGCCTTGCCCTCGACCAGCACGCCCCCGGTCGGGAAATCCGGGCCCGGCATATGCTGCATCAGGGCCTCGGTCGTGGCCTCCGGATCCTCCAGCAGGATCAGGCAGGTCTCGATCAGCTCGCCGACATTGTGGGGCGGGATCGAGGTCGCCATGCCCACGGCAATGCCCGACGAGCCATTGGCCAGCAGGTTGGGAAAGCCCGCCGGCAGGACCACTGGCTCCTGATCCTGATCGTCATAGGTGGGGCGGAAGTCGACCGCGTTCTGGTCGATGCCCTCCATCAACAGCACCGCCGCCGCCGTCAACTTGCACTCGGTGTAGCGCATGGCCGCGGCGTTATCGCCGTCGATGTTGCCGAAATTCCCCTGCCCGTCGACCAGCGGATAGCGCTGGGCAAAGGCCTGGGCCATGCGCACCAGGGCGTCATAGATCGAGGCGTCGCCGTGCGGGTGATAGCCGCCCATGACGTCGCCGACGACCTTGGCGCATTTCCGGGCCGCCGCCTGCGGGTTCAGCCGCATCTGGTGCATGGCGTACAGGATGCGCCGGTGCACGGGCTTGAAGCCGTCCCGCACATCGGGCAGCGCGCGGTTGGTGATGGTCGACAGCGCATAGGCCAGATAGCGACGCGACAGGGCGTCGCCCATCGGCTCGTCAACGATACGGCCGCCGTCCGGCGGAGGGGTGTGCAGGGTCATGGCATCAATACGAAAGGGAAACGGCGGACGAATCGCCCGCCGCTTCGTTCAGTCTAGGCCCAAATCGGCGCGGACGGGCGTCCGCCCGGCTCAGGGGCGGGTGGCGCGCGGGCCGTCGGCGTCGAACAGGTCGCCGAACTCGTCGCCTTCATACCACATGGGCCGGGCCTCGCCGTCGGCGATGGTCCGGGCGATCGAGGTGTTCACGCGCACGAACCGGGCCGCCGCAGTCCAGTCGAACGGCAGGTCCACCTGGTCGCTGACCTGATGATAGTGGTTTTCGAGGAAGTCGGCCACGGCGACCGCCCCCTCACCGCCGGGTCCGGTGGCCAGAAACACCGACGGCACCCCGACCTTGACGAACTCATAGTGGTCCGAGCGCACGAACAGGCTCTCTTCCGGCATGGAGTCCGGCACGGTGGCCACGCCGACTTCGGCCGTCGCCTCGGCGACGATGGCGCCCAGCGTCGAATGGTCGGCGCCGAACGCGACCACATCGATGAAGTCATAGGTCAGGATCGGCATGTCCAGATTGACCACACCGACAATGTCTTCCAGCGGCACGGTCGGATCGGCAGCGAAGCGGCTGGAGCCCAGCAGGCCCAGCTCCTCACCCGTGACGGCCAGGAACATCACCGAGCGGCGCGGGCGCTCGTCCGACAGCGACAGGGCACGGGCCACCTCGATCAGGGTGGCGATACCCGTGGCATTGTCCATGGCCCCGTTCGAGATGCGATCCTCGGCGCTCTCGTCGTCCGACATGCCCACGTGGTCGAGGTGGCCCATGACCACCACGACCTCGTCGGCGACCGACGGGTCCGAACCCGGCAGGATGGCCACCACATTGGGGCTGGTGAAATAGCGAGCCTCGGCCGTCAGGCTGACGCTGGCCGATCCCGGGATTTCAAAACCCTTGGGCGAGGCTCCGGCGGCGGCGGCGTCCTGGATGGCCGCCAGATCCTGACCGGCGGCCTCGAACAGCATGGCGGTCGTCGGCTGCGACAGGAAGCCCTCGACCTTGATGCCCGGCGCATCGCCTTGCACGACACCCTCGGCCGTGGCCCAGCGGGTCTGGGGCTCGCCGAAATACCCCATCAGTGCCGACCACGGGATGTTCCGCGTATCGGCCGAATGGACCATGATGTAGCCGACAGCGCCGTGCTCAAAGGCGGTCGTCGCCTTGGCCGAACCCAGGTGGGCCGCCAGTTCGCTGGGCAGGCCCTCGGGCATGCCGTACAGCGCCAGCACCACCTTGCCCTCGACATCCAGCCCCGCATAGTCGTCGAGCCCGTGGTCAGGCACATCCAGCCCATAGCCGACGAAGACAAAGCCGGTATCCAGCGCCACATCCCCGACCTGGGTGGGCATCAGGGCCACGCCGTCGCCCTGGCTCCAGCTGTGGGCGGTGCCGTCCGGTCCGGTCCAGCTCAGCTGGCCTGCGGTCAGGCTCATCTCGGCAAAGTTGACGGGCTGGCGCCAGCTGGTCCGATCGGCGTTCCCGGCCGGCGTCAGCCCCAGCGAAAAGAAGTGGCTCTCGACATAGAGGGCCGCCAGCTCATAGCCGCGTGAGCCGGTGTCCCGGCCTTCAAGGGCATCCGAGGCGAGGAAGGTGACATGGGCCTCCATCCGGCGCGCGACCTGCGCATCGTCGGACGACTGGGCCAGCACCGGGGCGGCAAGCCCTCCGGCGAGAAGCAGGGACAGGGCAGCGCCCACGCCTGCGAGACGACGAATATTCATGGTGTGACTTCCCCGATTTATTTCGGCGCGACCCTAGTCCCGCGACCGCGCCTATAACAAGCCGGATCGTTGCAGGCGCTCGACCATCCAGTCCCGCGCGGGCGGCAACGGCTTGTCGCGCGGATGGAATACCCAGGCCTCAAGGAAATGGCCGGTCAGGGCCAGACCCATGCCGACATCCCCCTCGACGACCGCCGCCTGGTGGCCCAGCAGGAACGGGGGCAGACCCAGCAGCCGGTCGGCATAGGCCGCGCCCTCGGTCCGGCTGACCGCTCGACCCGTTCGCGGGCTGACCCAGGCCAGGTCGTCCGTGGCCCCCGACACCGCACAGACATCCAGATTGAGTCCGAAGCCCAGACTGGCCAGCAAACCCAGTTCGAACCGGATGAACACCGCCGGCCAGACCGCATCATGGGCAAAGGCCGACATCAGCGCCTCCATCGCCGCAAAGATGCCGGGCTCAGGCTCCCGTTCCGGCAGCGCGCCCTGGACGACGGCCGTGGCCGCAGCCAGCCCCGCCAGGGCCAGCGGCGAGTCAAACAGCTGGCTGATGTCCTCGCCCCGCGGCTCCAGCCGGGCCGAGCCCAGCTGGCTGTCGTCGCGCGAGCGGAAGGCCGCCCTTACCCGCGACCCCGGCTGCAGAAACGGCTTCATCCGCCGCGAGGCCCCGCCGGCGACATAGGTCAGCCGCCGCCCGTGATGTTCGGTCAGAAGGTCGGCCACCACACCCGTATCGCCGTGCGGCCGGGCGGAGAGCACAAAGGCGTCGTCCTCAAACTCCATCAGGGTTGGGCGGCTTCCCCGGCGCGGATCACGGCGACGACGTCACGGGCGACGTCATTCGGCACGGCAAAGCTCAGCACATACTGTTCGATCTTCCAGCCCTCGTCGGTCAGACGCAGCACGCCCGATCCCCGGGTGGTGCCATAGCTGTCATTCTCCAGCACCTCATCGAACACCGCCACACAACGGCAATCGAGGGGCAAGATCGACAGCTCGCGGCTGACCACCCGATAGTCCCAGCCCTGCCCCCGGCTGAAATAGGGGGTGGCATAGGCCTCGAACTCGGCCACGGTCCAGCGCTCGGTCGCATCCGTGCCGATGAAGCGCGCATCCGGCGTGAACAGGGCGAAATAGGTCTCTCCATCCGCGTCGCGCGCGGCCTGATGCAGGGCGTCGATCACCACGCCCGCCTCGTCGCCGGGTTCGCCACTCTGGGCGCGCGCCGGACCGGACATGAGCGTCACGGCCGCGAGAAGGAGAAGAAGGGCTTTCATGGTGCGCTCCAGCATAGGGACCAGCCCAGCATCCCTCAATGCGGCCCGGCTGTCTCCCGCCGAATTCGCCTCGACCAGCTTCATTTAACCAACCGGTTGACTTACTCGCAATCGCCCTATATTTAACCTATCAGTTATACACGAAAGCCGCCATGACCCCCGACCCGCTCAGTGCCCAGTTCGCCGCCCTGGCCGACCCGACCCGCCGGGCCATTCTGGCGCGCCTGTGCGAGGGCGAGGCGACAGTCAACGAACTGGCCGAGCCCTTCGACATCAGCCTCCCGGCCGTGTCGAAACACCTGAAGGTGCTGGAAAAGGCCGGCCTCATCAGTCGCAGCCGCGAGGCCCAGTGGCGCCCCGCCCGGCTGGAGCCCATGGCGCTCAAGGGCGTGGCCGACTGGCTGGAACACTACCGCCGCTATTGGGACGCCTCTTTCGATCGTCTCGATAGCTATCTGAGAAATCTGCAAAAAGGCAAAGATGATGGCCGAGGACACTGAGAACCCCTGCGACACCAGCGGCGAGGCGCACGATTTCGAACTGGTGCTGGAGCGCATCTTCGATGCTCCCCCCGAAAAGGTCTATCGCGCCTGGACCGAGCCCGAGCTTATGAAGCAGTGGCTCTCGCCCAGGCCCTGGATCATCACTGAAGCCAGCTGCGATCCCCGCCCCGGCGGCCTGACGAAGTTCATCATGGTCGCGCCGGACGGGAACAGCTTTCCCTGCACCTCGGTCTTCCTGGAGGTCATTCCCAATCGTCGTCTGATCTCCACCGACGGCCTGACCTCTGACTGGCGGCCTGCCGGCGATCCCTTCATGGTCAGCCGCGTCGACATGGAGCCGCTGCCCGACGGCCGGACGAAATACACAGCGAAGGCCCAGCACTGGACCGAAGCGGCCATGAAGCAGCATGAAGACATGGGCTTCCACGACGGCTGGGGCCAGTGCGCCGACCAGCTCGGCGAACTGCTGAAGACGCTCTGACCATGGCCGTCGCCGAGGATCTCGCTACCCGACCCACCCTGCATATGACGCGGGTTTTCGACGCGCCCCGGGCCCTTGTCTGGATGGCCTGGACACGCCCGGAAATGACCGTCCAGTGGATGGGGCCGGTCGAATGGCCCGCCGTCAGCGTCGAACAGGATCTGCGCGTCGGGGGCGCCTGGCGCATATGCCTCCGTTCGCCCGAGACCGGTCAGGACCTTTGGCAGGGCGGCGTCTATCGCGAGATCGTCGAGCACGAACGCCTCGTCTTCACCTTCAAATGGGATGAGAGCCACGAGGACGGCCCGCCCGCCGACACCCTGGTCACCGTCGTCTTCAGCGATACCGACGACGGCAAGACCCACATGGACTTCACCCACGCGGGCCTGAAGTCCCAACGCAGTCTGGAAGGCCATCGCCATGGCTGGACCAGCACGACCGACCGGCTTGAAGCCTGGTTGGCCGCAAACAGGGATTAAACGGGAGGAACCCCACCATGAAGATCGTCACCAGCCTCAGCTTCCGCGGCCAATGCCGCGAAGCTTTCGAGTTCTACGCCCGGGTCCTGGGCGGCGAGATCACCGCCGCCCTGCCCTACAGCGACGGACCGCCCGACATGGAGGTGCCGGAGCATATGAAAAACTGGCTGATGCATGGCTGGCTGCAAATCGGCGACCAGGCGATCATGGGTGCCGATATGGATGTCCATTGGGCCCCCGGCATCGACAAGCCCAAAAACGGCTTCGACGTGACCCTGCACACCCATGACGTCGCCGAGGCCCGTCGTTGGTTCGACGCCCTGTCAGACGGCGGCCAGGTGGTCATGCCATTCGGCGAATCGTTCTGGTCGCCGGGTTTCGGCAGCCTGATCGACAAGTTCGGCATCCCCTGGATGATCAACACCAACCCGGACCTGCCGGCCTGAGGCGTCAGACCCTCTCGTTCAGCAAGGCCTGCTGGTAGCCCTGGACCCAGAGATTACGAAACCGGCGCGACCGCTCCGCATGATAGATGTGGGCCAGTTCCGCATAGGAGCGGTCGAAGTCGTCATTGACCAGCACATAGTCGAACTCGTCGGCGTGTTCGATCTCGCCCTTGGCATTGCGGATGCGGCGGTCGATCACGTCTTCGGCGTCCTGCGACCGGGTCACCAGTCGGCGGCGCAATTCCTCGAGGCTGGGCGGCAGGATGAAAACGCGCACGGCGTCCTCCTTGCAGCGGCGGGCCACCTCGCGGGCGCCCTGCCAGTCGATGTCGAACAGGACGTCGCGGCCCTCGGCCAGCGCCCGGTCGACCGGCGCGCGCGGCGAGCCGTAGAGATTACCGTGCACATTGGCCCATTCCAGAAAGGCATCAGCGTCGATCAGGCGCTGAAACTCGGCCTCGTCGACAAAGTGATAGTCCCGTCCCGGCTGCTCCCCCGGGCGGACCGGGCGCGTCGTCATACTGACCGACAGCTCCAGACCCCCGTGATCGGCCATCAGGCGCCGGCACAGCGACGTCTTGCCCGCACCCGACGGACTGGCCACGATCAGCAGGACGCCCCGGCGGGGCATACGGTCATTCGACATTCTGAACCTGTTCACGCAACTGATCGATCGTGGCCTTCAACGCCAGGCCGACGCGAGTCAACTCCACCGTCGCCGATTTGGAGCACAGGGTGTTGGCCTCCCTCATGAACTCCTGCATCAGGAAATCCAGTTTCCGCCCGGCCGGGGGCTGCCCCAGCAGCTGACGGCCACTGTCCAGATGGGCCCGCAGCCGGTCCAGCTCCTCACGCACATCGGCACGCGCGGCCAGCGCTGCCGCCTCGATGACGATCTTGTCCTGGAGGCCCGGCGTGTCCGGCGCCAGTTCCGCCATGCGTCGGGTGAACCGTTCCCGCACCGCCTCGGTCTGGGCGGCGGCCTCGGTCTCGGCCTGCTCAACCCCCACGGCAATCTGGTCGAGGAAGTCGACGATCAGCGTCGCCAGCTGTCCACCCTCGACCTTGCGCGCCGCAACCATTGCCCCCAGCGCCTGATCGATACTGGCACCGATGGCCGCCTCAAGCGCGGCCTTCTGTTCTTCGCTGTCGGCCTCCTCCGGGCGGTCCAGCACCCCACGCAGGGCCAGCAGGCCATCGGCGCGCGGGCGCTCCGCTCCGCGCTCGACCAGGTCCAGCGACAGGGAGAGGTAGCGATCCAGCAGCGCCTGATCCACGGCGATCTCGGTGGCCGGATCGGCCTCTCGCCGTGCCTGCACCCCGACCGTCACCTGGCCCCGGTTCATCAGGGCCTGGGCCCGCGCCTTGGTCAGGCGCTCCAGCCCGTCGAGGCCGGGGGGGCCACGAAAGCGCACCTCCAGGCCCCGTCCATTGACCGAGCGCGCCTCGACCGTCCAGACCCAGCCGTCCAGTGCACCGTCTGCCCGGCCAAAGCCGGTCATGCCCGACAGGGTACCGGTCATTCCGGCGTCACCCCGCGCGGCAGGATAGTGATCTCGGCTCCGGTCTCGGGGGCCGGCTCGTCCTGCAGCGGCACCTCGACCGGGGGCAGGCCCTGTTGCTGGCGCTCGATGGCCCGCCAGCGCGCGACATTCTGCTGATGCTCGGCATAGGTCGAGGCAAAGGCATGCCCACCCGAGCCGTCGGCCACGAAGAACAGGGCGTCGGATCGCGGCGGGTTCAGCACGGCGGCAATGGCCTCACGCCCCGGATTGGCAATCGGCGTCGGCGGCAGGCCATCGATCTGATAGGTATTCCACCGGGTCTGGCGGTCCAGCTCCGAGCGACGGATTCCCCGGCCCAGCGGTCGTCCCTGGGTGATGCCATAGATGATGGTCGGATCGCTCTCCAGCCGCATGCCCAGCCGGATCCGGTTCGAGAAGACCGAGGCGACCATCGGCCGTTCCTCGGCCACGGCGGTTTCCTTTTCGACGATGGAGGCCAGGATCACCGCCTCTTCCGGCGAGCTCACCACGGTGTTCGGACTGCGCTGGGCCCACAGTTCGGCCAGGTTCCGGTCGTGCGCGCCCTGCATCCGGGCGATCACCGAGGCGCGGCTCTCGCCCCGCGTGATTTCATAGGTATCGGGCCACAGCGTGCCCTCCTCGGGGATCTCGATCTCACCCGTCAGGATGTCCTCGGCCATCAGGATGTCGAAGGCCTGGGCCGACGACCAGCCCTCGGGCAGGGTCACGTAATGTCGCACCACCCTTCCATCGACCAGCAGGCTGATGACCGAGCGCAACGACGCCCCGGACGGTACCTCATACTCGCCCGCGCGCAGCTTGCGGTCCGATCCGGTGAGGGTCACCGCCGCCTTGAACATGTCGGTCGAGCGGATCACCCCGGCCTGTTTCAGCGACGCCCCGATGGCCGAGACCCCCGCCCCGCTGGGCAGGACCACGATGGTCGTATCGCCCTGACGCGCCTCGGGCCCGGGGGCGTAGAACACGCTCCAGCCCCAGACCAGCGCCCCGATCAGGAACAGGCTGAAGGTCGCGGAGGCCGCCAGCAGGGCTGCCCCCAGCGGACGCTTCGAGTCGGACGGCACCCCCCTGCCCGCCACTCTAGTCGACCTTCTTCAGGATCAGGCTGGCATTGGTGCCGCCGAAGCCGAAGCTGTTCGACATCGCCACATCGATCTTCATCGGCTTGGCCGTGTGCGGCACCAGATCGATGGCCGTCTCGCGCTCGGGATTGTCCAGATTGATGGTCGGCGGCGCGATCTGGTCGCGGATGGCCAGAACGGTGAACACCGCCTCGATGGCGCCGGCCGCCCCCAGCAGGTGACCGGTCATCGACTTGGTCGAGGACATGGCGACCGTCGAGGCCGCATCGCCCACCAGCCGCTCGACCGCGCCCAGCTCGATCCAGTCGGCCATGGTCGAGGTGCCGTGAGCGTTCACATAGTCGATGTCGCCCGGCTGGATCCCGGCCCGCTTCACCGCCGCGGCCATGGCGCGATAGGCGCCGTCGCCGTCCTCGGAGGGCGCGGTGATGTGATAGGCGTCGCCGCTCATGCCGTAGCCGACCACCTCGGCATAGATTTTCGCGCCGCGTGCCTTGGCGTGCTCATATTCCTCCAGCACCACCACCCCGGCGCCCTCGCCCATGACAAAGCCTGCATGGTCCTTGTCATAGGGACGGCTGGCCTTCTCCGGCGTGTCGTTGAAGTCGGTGCACAGCGCCTTGCAGGCCAGGAAGCCCGCGATGCCGATGGGCACGATCGAGCTTTCCGCCCCGCCGGCGACCATCACATCGGCGTCGTCCAGCGCGATCATCCGGGCCGCGTCGCCGATGGCGTGCACGCCCGAGGCGCAGGCCGTGACCACGGCGTGGTTCGGGCCCTTGAGGCCATGCCGGATCGAGATCTGCCCGGACGCCAGATTGATCAGGGCCGAGGGGATGAAGAAGGGGCTGATCCGGCGCGGACCCTTGGCCTCCAGCTCCAGCGAGGTCTCGGCAATGGGGCCCAGCCCGCCGATGCCCGAGCCCATCATCACGCCGGTGCGCTCGCGGTCGTGGTCGCTCTCGGGTTTCCAGCCGGCATCGGCCAGGGCCTCGTCGGCGGCAGCAATGCCGTACAGGATGAAGTTGTCGACGCGCTTGCGGTCCTTGGGCGACATGATGCTGTCGGGATCGAACACGCCGGGGTCCCCGGGCTTGCCGCCGCCGCGACCGTCGACGCTCGGCAGTTCGCCCGCAATGGTGCAGCCCCAGCCCTCGGTATCAAAGGCCGTGATCGGGCGAATGCCGGACCGACCGGCCAGAATACCCGTCCAGTTATGCTCGACGCCCGTCCCCAGAGGGGTCAGAAGGCCCAGTCCCGTCACCACGACACGACGCATCTTGGCGGCTCCTTATCGATTCCACTGTGGCCACAAACACTAATGGCCGCCGGGCGGGCCCGCTAGGGGCACACCGCGGCGGCCATCGGGCCGGTTTCAGCCGGGCATCAGCCCGCCAGTTTCTCGTCGATGAACTTCACCGCATCGCCGACCGTCTGGATGTGCTCGGCGGCATCATCCGGGATCTCGATGTCGAATTCTTCCTCGAAGGCCATGACCAGTTCGACGTTGTCGAGCGAGTCGGCGCCCAGGTCGTCGATGAAGCTGGCCTTTTCGGTGACCTTGTCGGGATCAGCGTCCAGGTGGTCGATGACGATCTTGCGGACGCGTTCCAGAGTGTCGGACATGGGTATCTCTGCCTTGATAAGCCGCTGAATGCGGCAGTTGTCTTACATGCCTGCCGTATGACGGCGAAGTCGCCGACGCAAGCCTGAACCAGACTCGCCGCCGCCGTGTGCCCCTGCCCTTTAGCACAGTCGCTCGCTGGGGAAAGGGGCGGTTACGGGGTTTGATGCCGAACCTGTCGGCTCAGATCATCGCCATGCCGCCGTTCACATGCAGGGTCTGGCCCGTGACATAGGCGGCTTCGTCCGAGGACAGATAGACGGCGGCGGCGGCGATCTCGTCGCCCGTGCCCAGCCGGCCGGCGGGGATGTTCTTCAGAATGGTCTCGCGCTGCTGATCGTTCAGCACATCGGTCATCGGGCTGGCGATGAAGCCCGGCGCGATACAATTGACCGTGATCCCGCGCGAGCCGACCTCCTGCGCCAGCGACTTGGAAAAGCCGATCATGCCGGCCTTGGACGCGGCATAGTTGGTCTGGCCCGGATTGCCGGTCACCCCGACCACCGAGGTCACCCCGATGATCCGGCCCGACCGACGCTTCATCATGCCCTTCATGGCCGCGCGCGACAGGCGGAAATAGCTTTCCAGATTGACCTTGATGACGTCGGAGAAATCCTCGTCCTTCATCCGCATCAACAGGCCGTCCTTGGTGATGCCGGCATTGGCGACCAGGATGGCGAGCGGCGCGCCGGCGGCTTCCTCGGCCCGCCCGATCAGGCCGTCCACCGACTCCGCATCCGACAGGTTGGCGGCCGCAACAAAGGCGCGCTCGCCCATCTCTTTCGCCAGATCGGCCAGCACCGCCTCGCGCGTGCCCGATAGCACGACGGTCGCACCCTGCGCATGGAGGGCGCGAGCGATGGCCCCGCCGATCCCGCCCGTGGCGCCGGTCACGAGGGCGGTTTTTCCTGAAAGGTTGAACATGGGTGTCTCTCCGAAGTCAGTAGGGGCAGTGCCTAGGACAGGCGCTCGAAGGTCGGGGATTCCGAACAGTTCCGCGTCATGCCGACGCCGGATTGCCAGCGAATAGTCGCTGCAGGTCGCGCGACGCGGGCTTCCCCGACCAGTCCGGGGTGGGCCAGACGCGCCTCGGCAAAGGACTCGAGCAGCATGCTATCCGTCACCGGCTCGGGACGCGGCACCGCCGCATTGGTCATCCAGTACGGCAGGGTGCTGACAATGGTCACTTCGCCGGAGCGCAATGTGAAGACGGGACCGCCCGTCGGCATGCAGGTCCAGAAGCTGTTGCCCGGCGTCATCAACAGGCTGACCAGCGCATAATCGCCGGCCGCGACCTCTCGTACGCTGAAGTACACGGGGCCGTCCGAGTTGAACTGACTCCCGTTGAAACCGCCGGTGCCGAATCCCTGATAGTCGGCCAGAAACGCGTTGGTCCCGAGATCCACGCGCCGAAAGCCGGTGTTGGCCGCGAAGCTGTATTTCGGTCCCGCCACCACCAGCAAGGCCGTCTGCGACTGCGGCGAAAAGCTTGTCGGCGTCGCCCCCGAGTTGGCGCAGGCGGATAGCCCGAGCATCAGGGATACAGCGATCAGAAGGGTCGACAGGCGCATGGGTCAGCCTTCAAGCGACTTCGCGAACGCCTCGAGATCTTCCGGCGCGTTCAGGGCCAGGCTTTCGGCCTCCGGGGCAATGCGTTTGGCCATGCCGGTCAGCACCTTGCCCGAGCCGATCTCCGCAAAGCGCGTCACGCCGCCTTCGCCGGCCATCCATTCCATCGACTCGCGCCAGCGCACCCGGCCGGTGACCTGTTCGACCAGCAGGCGACGGATCGCCTCGGGATCGGTCTCGGGCCGGGCCGTGACATTGGCGACCACGGGCACGACCGGCGCGACAATCTTGGCATCGGCCAGGGCATCGGCCATCTCATCGGCGGCCGACTGCATCAGCGGACAGTGGAACGGCGCCGAGACGTTCAGCGGAATGGCGCGCGCGCCCAGTTCCTTGGCCTTTTCGATGGCGCGATCGACTGCGGCCTTGTCGCCGGAGATCACGATATTGCCGGCGTTGTTGTCATTAGCGACGACACAGACCCCGACTTCCGAGCCCGCCGCCGCGGCTGCCTCGGCCAGAGCCAGATCCGTCCTGGGGCCGATCAGCGAGGCCATGGCCCCCTTGCCGACCGGCACGGCGCGCTGCATCGCCTGGCCGCGCAGCTTCAGCAGGCGGGCCGTGTCGGCCAGGCTGATCGCGCCCGCGGCGCACAGGGCCGAATATTCGCCCAGCGAATGTCCCGCGACATAGCCCGCCTTCGACATATCGATCCCGAACTCGACCTTCAGCACCCGGGCGACCGCCACCGACACCGCCATCAGGGCCGGCTGGGCATTTTCGGTCAGGGTCAGCTGGTCCTCCGGGCCCTCACGCATCAGCATGGACAGGCGCTGGCCCAGCGCTTCATCGACCTCGTCGAAGACCTCGCGCGCGCTGGCAAAGGCCCCGGCCAGGCTGCCGCCCATGCCGACGGCCTGGCTGCCCTGTCCGGGAAAAAGAAAGGCGAGGGTCATGTCAAAAGCGTCCGTCGTTTCAGTGATTCCGCGCGCCGAGGGGTAGGCCAAGCCTGCCGCGACGGCAAGCCGGGGGCGTTCTCAGCCGGCGATGATCTCATACAGCTGCTGGCCCGCCAGCACCGCGAACAGCAGGGCCGCAAGCCCCAGTGCCCCGTTCGACAGCCAGCCGCTGCGCCAGTCCGCCGGCTGATCCCGGCCGTTCAACAACCACATCAGCGTCCCGGCCAGAAACGGCATGAACAGACTGCCCAGCACCCCATAGGCCACGATCAGACCGAACGGCCGGTCGATGAACAGCAGCGCCATCGGGGGAAAGGTCAGCCACAACAGATAGGCGCGAAACGCCGGCGACTTCGATCCCGTCATGGTCGGATCGCCGACCCGCCCTGCGGCGTGCGCCACGAAGTCCGCGACCATCAAACTGACCCCCTGCCAGACCCCGATCAGGCTCGAGAAGGTGGTGGCCAGAAAGCCCACGAGAAACAGGATGGCAATCGGCTGGCCGAACCGCTCCCGCAGCACATCCGACAGGTTCAGCAGGCCGCGATCCCCGCTGGCCAGGGCGATCCCCGCCGCGTGCAACAGCTCGGCCCCGACGATCAGCATGGCCACCACGAAGATGCCGGTCATCCCGTAGGCGATGCGGTTGTCCCACCGCATGATCGGCATGAACTCAGGACCCTTCCAGCCCTTGGCCGTCAGCCAGTATCCATAGGCCGCCATGGTGATCGTGCCCCCCACGCCGCCGATCAGGCCCAGGGTGTAGAAGCCGGACCCTTCGGGCAGCGTCGGCCAGACGCCGGTGATCAGGCGCGGCAGGTCCGGCGTGACCAGCACCGCCAGGCCGACGACGGTCACGAACATGATGGCGACCAGCCCGGTCATGATCTTCTCGAACAGGCCATAGCTGCCCAGCCAGACCAGGATCAGGCCGATCACACCCGTGATCATTCCCCAGCTCTTCAGGTCCAGCACCGGGAACAGCGCCGTCAGCGGCAGGCCGGTCGCCGTCATGGCGCTGGCGCCGTACACAAAGCCCCAGATGATGGCGTAGATGCCGAAATAGAGGCCAGCCCAGTTCAGCGTCCCGCCGCCCGGCACCTTCACCCCCGGCCCCGGCAATCTCGCCCAGCCGTCGAAAAGGGTCCGCCCCGACGCCAGCGTCCAGCGGCCGACGCCCTCGGCCAGGGCGATCTTCAACAGCGTCCCGACCAGCGCCGCCCACAGCAGCAGATAGCCGAACCGGCCACCCGCGATCAGGGTCGCCAGCAGGTCCCCGGCGCCGATGCCCGTCGCTGCAACGACGATCCCCGGTCCGACCAGCGACAGCCGGGGCTTCACGGGTGCGGTCAACGCACCCCTGCCAGGAATTCCGCCGGGTCACAGTCCATTTGACGACAGACGCTGACGGCCACGTCCTCCATGAAACCGGGCAGCAGGTCCATGGATATCCGCTGGGCGTCGATACCCAGCGTCACACTCTTCTTCAGGACGGATGCCCCTTCGGGCGTCCCGTAAAAGTCGAGCATGGCCTCCAGCTCACCGACGGTAAAATTCTCGGCATACAGCGGCACCATGGCGTCAATCACATTGCCCATATAGGCGGGCAAGGCTTCACGGATACTGGTCATCATCACCGATTTGAACAGGGCGCGCTCTTCGGGCGACAGGTCTGCGCTTTCCTCTGCGATGACTTCAGGCAACGTCAAAAGGACGGCCTCCATCGCTTCGCCGGGATCGATCAAGGCCACGACCTGTCGGGCCAGCGCCTCACGGTGCGCATAGTCTTCCGCCGGCGCACCCTGGGCAAAGGCAGGCCCTGCGAGAACAAGGGCCATCACCAGCCCGGCCAGATATCGGATCATTGCGTCCTCCGCCTATGCCCCGCCTTGATGGCCCGTCCCGGCAGGCGTGGCAAGCTCAGCCCCGGGCTTCGTCCGGGATAAAGGCCCCCGCGATCCAGCTGACAATGCCGGTCACAATGGCCGCGCCGATGCCGGGCCACAGGCCGTCGACGACAAACCCGCCCAGAAACATCGATGTCAGGCCGATCATCGCCGCATTCACCACCAGCAGGAACAGCCCCAGGGTGATCACCGTGATGGGGAAGGTCACGACGACCAGAATGGGCCTGACGAAGGCGTTGACGATCCCGAGGATGATGGCCGCCGCGATCAGCGACCCGGTCGACAGAAACTCAACGCCCGCGATCAGAAAGTCCGCCAGCCACAGGCCGACCATCGTCACCAGGGCCTGAACAATGAAGCGCACCATGACGCCGTCTCCTCTCCTGCAGGTCTTGAACCACACCCTCCGCCACAGCGCATCAGCCGGTCAATGGCTCCCGTGCCCTGACCGACATGTTAGGCTGTCCCGATTCAAACCGGAGAGCGCCGCATGAGCCTGCATGGCCCCTATGACCCCGACAATATCTTTGCCCGCATCCTGCGCGGCGACATCCCCTCGGTGACGGTCTGGGAAGACGACCATGTGCGCGTCTTCATGGACGTCTTCCCCCAGTCCGAGGGCCATATGCTGGTGATCTCGAAGACCTCCCAGGCCCGCAACCTGCTCGAGGTCGATCCCGACACCCTGAACCACATCATGCGCGCCGTTCACCGCATCGCCCGCGCCGCGGAGAAGGCCCTGAAGCCCGAGGGTCTCAGCATCATGCAGTTCAATGGCGAGGCCGGGGGCCAGACGGTCTTTCACCTGCATTTTCACATCATCCCGCGCTGGTCGGATCGGCCGATGAAGGGCCATGGCCACGCCCCCATGGCCGAGAGCGACCACCTACGCGCCTTGGCCGACAAGGTCGCCGCCGCCCTCGAACCGACATAGGGGCATTACGCAGGTGCACACAGCCCCTTGCACAGGCGACGCCGCCTGCGCATAACCGCCCGGCGCCGGTTTAGCTCAGCTGGTAGAGCAGCGGTTTTGTAAACCGAAGGTCGCGGGTTCGATTCCTGCAACCGGCACCATTTCCCGTCCCCTCCCCCGGGGTTTCATGGCCGACGCCGTCAACAAGCTGGGACACAGGATCGGCGCGCGCGGCGGTCGCACCCGTTCGGCCATTCTGGAGGCCCTGCGCGGCCTGTTGGCCACCCGGCACCTCGGCGAGATCCGTATCGCCGAGGTGGCCCAGTCGGCGGGAACGTCCGCCCCCACCTTCTACACCTATTTCGATACCCTCGACGAAGCCCTGCTGGCCCTCTGCGACGAGGTCGCCAGCGACTGGCAGGGACTGGCCCATCATGTCGAGGCCGACTGGTCCGCCGGTCAGGGCCTGACCCACGCCCGCGCCCTCATCACCCATATGCTGGACCTGTGGTCCCGACACGGCGCCATCATCCGCGTCGAGCAGATGATGGCCGATCGCGGCGATCCCGCCTTTGTCGAGGCTCGCGTAAAGCGCCTGCGCCGACTGCATCTGGCGCTGGAGCGGCGCATCGCCCAGGCGGCCAGTTCCGGCCTGCACCCGGACGGCTACGACCCGCGCCTCGCCTCCTATGAGGTCGCCAATATCGCCGAGTCCGCGGCCGCCAGTTTCAACCTTCTGAAACGCGCCGACAGCGACCGGGCCATCATCGAGACAACGGCGCTCATCCTCGTCCGCCTGATCACCGGCCGCTGATCGCCAGTCCCAGCGGGCCGTACAGCCAGGTCAGCCAGATGCCGATGGCCAGGAGCACCCCGAACGGCAGGGCATCCTGACCGCTGACCGCCTTGCCTGTCACCCGCCGCGCGATCACCAGACTGAGCCCCGCCAGCCCGGCCCACAGCATGACGCTGGCCAGACCCATCCAGCCGACCCAGGCCCCGGCCCCGGCCATCAGGAACGGGTCGCCGCCGCCCAGCCCCTCCCGGCCGCGCAGACGCCGGTACAGCCAGCCCAGCCCCCACAGCAGCCCGAACCCCGCCGCCGCCCCGATGGCGCGCGCCATCAGACTGCCCGGCTCCAGCCACCACGCCGCGAACAGCCCCGTCACCACCAGCGGCCAGGTCAGCACATCCGGAAGCCAGAAATTCTCGCCGTCCACGACCGCCAGCATCAGCAGCTGCCAGGCCAGCAGCGCGCTGACCGCCGCGAACAATACGGTTGGCGATGCGAGCGCGGCCCATACGCCAAGGCCGCCGGCCATCAGGCTCAGCGCCCCATCCCGTTTCAGGCTGGGCGCCCGCGCCACCTCTCCGTCCAGCGCCGCCAGCCACAGGCTCAGCCGCGACACCGCCAGACCGACGATCAGACCCCCTGCTCCGATCCCGACCGTCGCCAGCATGTCCGCTCCGTCTCAGCCGAGGCCGAACGCCACGGCCAGCCGATAGACCACAAAGGCCGCCAGATAGGCCAGGGCGAACATATAGACGACCATGACCCACATCCACATCCACGAGTTGGTCTCGCGCTTGACCACGCCCAGCGTCGCCACGCACTGCGGCGCGAACACATACCAGGCCAGGAAGGCCAGCCCCGTCGCCAGCGACCACTGCAACGACAGCACACCGGCCAGGGTGCCGACCGCGCTCTCGGCATCGGCCACGGCATAGACGGTGCCCAGCGCGGCCACCGCCACCTCGCGCGCCGCCATACCCGGGACCAGCGCCACCACCATTTGCCAGTTGAAGCCGATCGGCGCGAAAATCGGCTCCAGCGCCCGGCCGATCATCCCGGCGAAACTGTAGTCGATCGCCGCGCCCGTCGCGTCGGGCGGCGGTCCGGGGAAGGTCGACAGCGCCCACACCACCACCATCAGCGGCAGGATGATCCGGCCGGCCCGCTCGAGGAAAATCCGCGCCCGCTGCCACAGGTTGAGCGCCACACTGCCCGGGTCCGGCATCTTGTAGGCCGGCAACTCCATCATGAAGGGCTCGAACGCCCCCCTCCAGAAGATCTTGCGGATCACGAACGACACCACCAGAGCGCTGATGATCCCCGCCGCGTACAGGCCGAACATCACCAGCCCCTGCAGCTCGACCCAGCCCCAGACCGTCTCGCGTGGGATGAAGGCGGCGATGATCAGAGTGTAAACCGGAATGCGCGCCGAACAGGTCATCAGCGGCGCCACCATGATGGTCGTCAGCCGGTCCCGCTTCGAGTCGATCACCCGCGCCGACATGACGCCGGGAATGGCGCAGGCAAAGCTGGACAGCAGCGGAATGAAGGCTCGCCCGTGCAGACCCGCCCCGCCCATGATGCGGTCCATCAGAAAGGCGGCCCGCGCCATATAGCCGAAGTCTTCCAGCAACAGGATGAACAGGAACAGCACCAGAATCTGCGGCAGGAACACCAGCACACTGCCCACGCCGGCAATCAGCCCGTCGACCACCAGGCTCTGCAGCAGACCGTCGGGCATGATCCCCGCGACCCAGCCGCCCAGCGCGCCCAGCCCCATGTCGATGGCGTCCATCCCGGGCGCGGCCCAGCTGAAGACCGCCTGGAACATCACGAACAACAGGGTCAGCAGAATCAGCAGCCCCGCAACCGGGTGCAGCAACACGCTGTCGATCTTGCCGGTCAGGGTGTCGGGCCGTTCGGGCGGCTGCACATGCGCCGACAGGATACGGCTGGCCTCGCGGTGCGCCGCGCGGATCTCGGCGACATCCGGTTCGTGCCAGGTCGAGGGCCGGGCTGCGGTCGAGGCCAGCACGCCCTGCACGGTGGCCAGCAGCTCATCCAGCCCGCGCTTGCGCGTCGCCACCGTCGTCACGACCGGCATGCCGAGGGCCTGCGACAGACCCTCCAGGTCGATCCGCAGGCCCTGACGCTCGGCGATATCATACATGTTCAGCGCCATGACCGCCGGCAGCCCGACCGCCTTGATCTCCAGCGCCAGCCGCAGCACCAGCCGCAGATTGGTGGCATCGGCCACCACCACCAGCACATCGGGCACATCCTCGGGCCGGCGCCCCAGCACCACATCGCGGGTGATCACCTCATCGGGGCTGCGCGCCCGCAGCGAATAGGTCCCCGGCAGGTCCAGCACCGTCATCGGCGTGCCGTCCGGGGCCTTGATGGCGCCGGCCTTCCGCTCGACCGTCACCCCGGCATAGTTGGCAACCTTCTGCCGGCTGCCCGTCAGGGCGTTGAACAGGGCCGTCTTGCCGCTGTTCGGGTTGCCGACCAGGGCAACCGTCATCATCGACGCGCTCATGCTGCGGTGTCCGCCCCGTCCAGCTGCAGACTCAGGCCCCGCACCTCGTGCCGCCGCAGCGCGATCCGCATGCCCTCGACGTTCAGCACGACCGGGTCACGGCCGACCGGCCCCTCGTGGATCATCTGCACCCGCGCGCCCTCGACCAGACCGAATTCCAGCAGGCGTCGCTCCAGCTCCAGCGCATCGGCGGGATTGTCCTCGATCGCCTCGACGGCGTGAACCCGGCCCTCCTGACCCCGGCGGGCCCGGCTCAGCTTGATGATCTCGATCATGGAAACTCGAACTGCCGTTGCGGGTCGGACGGAAAATGTCGGGGCACAACCGTCCGCTTACGGCGCGCCTTCCAGTTGACAGTGATTATCAGGTGCTGCCCCGCGTCGTCCAGTCCGCTTGTCGATTTCCACGGCTCGACCTATGCCGGACCCAACACGGAGCTCCTGATGATCCTCTCCCCGCCCCCCCGCGTCGTCAGCCTCGCCCTCATGGCCCTCGCCGTCGCGGCCTGTGGCGAGTCGTCGGGCCCGGCGACACCGAAAGCGCCGCCGCCCGCGGCGCTGACCGCCGAACAGATCGGCGTGGCCCTCACCGCCCTGCCCGCCCCCTACAACGAGGCGGATTACGAGAATGGCCGACGCGCCTTCGCCCGCTGCCGCGCCTGCCACACGGTCACCCCGGGCGGCCCCAATATGACCGGACCCAACCTTTACGGCCTGTTCGGTCGCCCCGCCGGTCGGCATGACGGCTACAACTACTCAAAGGCCCTGCAGGCCGCAGACTTCACCTGGGATGCCGAGCGGCTCGACCAGTGGCTGGCCAACCCGCGCACCTACCTGCCCGGCAACAAGATGAGCTTCGCCGGCGTGCCCGACAATCAGGACCGCCGCGACCTGATCGCCTGGCTGAAGATCGAGACCTCGCCGCGCTAGGCCCTATTCGGCCGCCTTGGGCATGGGGTCATTGGCCGCGACTTCCTGCGCTTCCCATTCCTCGATCTTGCGGGCCGTGTATTCCGGCGAGCGCGTGAAGCGCGCCAGCACGCCATAGATCACCGGCACGACGAACAGGGTCAGCAGGGTGGCGAACATCGCCCCGGCGAAGATCACCACGCCGATGGTCTGACGGCTGCCCGCGCCCGCGCCCTGCCACAGCATCAGCGGCAAGGCGCCGAAGGCGGTGGCGATCGAGGTCATGATGATCGGTCGCAGACGCAGGGTCGAGGCCTCGATGATGGCCTCGCGCACCGAACGCCCCTGATCGCGCAGCTGGTTGGCGAACTCGACGATCAGGATACCGTTCTTGGCCGCCACCCCGATCAGAATGATCAGGCCGATCTGCGAATAGATGTTCAGGCTGGAGCCGATCATGACCAGGCCGAACAGCCCGCCTGCCGCCGCCAGCGGCACCGTCAGCATGATGACCGCCGGCGTGATCCAGCTCTCGAACTGGGCCGCCAGCACCAGGAACACCAGCAACAGCGCCAGACCAAAGGCCGCAATGACGGCACCGCCCGACTCACGCTGGTCGCGCGCCGCGCCGTCCCACTGGATCGTGGCGACGCCGGGCGGCTGTTTGGCGATCTCTTCCTCGAAAAAGGCGATGGCGTCACCGATGGTGTAGCCGGGGTTCAGGTCGGCCTCGAGGCTGATCGCCCGCTGCCGGTCCAGACGGCGCCGGTCCGGCGTATCGCCCGAGGTCTGGGTCTCGACCACGGACGACAGCGGCACGACGCCCCCCGACCGCGTGCCGACATAAAGGGTTTCCAGGTCCGAGACTGCCGTGCGGTCGGCGCGGTCGGTCTGCAGGATGACGTCATATTCCTGCCCGCCCTTGATATAGGTCGTGGCCCGGCGCGAGCCGAACATGGTCTGCAGCGTGCGCCCGATCTCTTGGGACGAAACCCCAAGATTGGCAGCCTGCTCCGGATCAACATTGACCAGAAGGCGCGGCGAGTTGGGCTCATAATCCAGGCGCGGTCGCGACAGATTGGGGTTGGCCAGGGCTGCCGCCATGATCGGCTGGACCCACTGGAACATGCTTTCGTATTCCGGGCCGGTCATGACCATTTCGATGCTGTTGCCACCGCCGCCGCGCGACAGGCCGCTGCGGGCAAAGGCGTTGACCTGGGCACCGGTCTGGTTGCGGAGCTTGCGGTTCAGGTCCTGGGCGATCTCGTCGGCCGAGCGATCACGGTCGCCCCAGTCGGTCAGGCTCAGGCTGGCGTTGCCGCCGTTATTGCCCCCGCCCCAGCCCGGGGCAGAGATGAAATAGCTCTCGACCTCGCCGGTCTGGGCATAGCCCGCCAGGATCGGCTCGATGCCCATCATGATGTCACGCGTATAGTCGTAACCTGCGCCCTCAGGGCCCTGGACGCGGATGAAGATGCTGCCGCGATCCTCGGGCGGCACCAGTTCGCTGGGCAGGCTCATGAACATGCTGACGGCACCCAGCGCGACGAGCACGACCACGGCGATCGTTCCGATCAGGGCCTTGCGAACCCCCAGCATGGCGTTCAGCGAGTGCTGGTAGGAGGTCTTCAGCCGATCCATGCCTGCATCGACCTTGCGCGCCACAAAGCCCGAGCCGCTGGCGGGTCGCAACAGTTTGGAGGCCAGCATCGGCGACAGGGTCAGCGCCAGGAAGGCCGAGAAGGCCACGGCACCGGCGATGGCCGCCGCCAGCTCGACGAACAGACGTCCGACATAGCCGGGCAGGAACAGCAGCGGCGCAAAGACCGACAGCAGCACGATTGTCGTGGCGACGACGGCAAAGAACACCTGACGCGTGCCGCGCTCGGCGGCCACGAGGGGCGGCTCGCCGTGGTCCAGGCGACGCTGGATATTCTCGGTCACGACGATGGCGTCATCAACCACCAGCCCGATGGCCAGCACCATGGCCAGCAGGGTCAGCAGGTTCAGCGAAAAGCCGAAGGCCGCCAGCACGATGAAAATGGACAGCAGGCAGATGGGCGCAATGATCGACGGGATCAGGGCCGCCCTCAGGGTTCCCAGGAAGATGAAGTTCACAAGCGCGACCAGCACCAGGGCAATGCCGACGGTGATCCACACCTCATCAATGGCGTGCGAGGTGAACACCGAATTGTCCGATCCGATGACCAGTTCCGCCCCCTTGGGCAGGGTCGGGCGGACCTCCTCGATCATGGCGCGCACGCCTTCGGAAATGGCCAGGTCGTTGGCCTGCGACTGTCGGGTGATGGCCAGACCGATCTGGTCCAGCCCATTGCCCCGGAACAGGCGGCGGTCGTCCTCGGGGGCCTCGACGATGCGGGCGATATCCCCCAGCCGGGTCACATAGCCGCCGTCGACCGCGCCCGATATGCCGGAGCCGGCTGCGGAGCCGCCGTTCAATATCGGCAGATTGGCGAAGTCCTCGGCCGTGGCATAGTTGCGGGCCACCCGGATCGTATAGTCCTTGTCGGTCGATTCCAGCGTCCCGGCGGGAAGTTCGATGTTCTGGGACGTCAGGGCGCTTTCGACGTTCGATACGGTCAGGCCGCGCGCCGCCAGGGCGTCGGCATCCAGCCAGATCCGCATGGCATAGCGCTGCTCGCCATAGATCCGCACCTCGGCCACGCCCGGCAGGGTGGCAAACCGTTCGGTCAGCGACCGTTCCGCATAGTCGGTCAGCTCCAGCCGATCCATCTCCGACGAGCGCAGGAAGACGATCATGATCGGCTGGGAGTCCGCATCGGACTTGGACACCCGCGGCGGGTCGGCCTGATCCGGCAACTGGCCGGTCACCCGCGATACCCGGTCCCGCACGTCATTGGCCGCGACGTCCAGGTCCGTGTTCAGCGAGAACTCGATCCGGACGTTCGACCGCCCGTCGCGACTGGACGAGGTAATTCTCTCGACGCCCTGGATGCCCGCGATCTGCTGTTCGACCGGTTCCGTGATCCGGTTCTCGATCACCTCGGCCGAGGCCCCGGTATAGCTGGTGGTCACTGAGACAATCGGCGGGTCCACATCGGGCAGCTCGCGCACGGGCACAAAGAAGAAGGCCGCCGCACCGATCACGCACAGGACGATCGCCGCAACGGCGGCAAAGACGGGCCTGCGAACGGCGATGTCAGACAGCATCATTGGCCGGGGCTCCCGCCGGCCACGGTCACCGGCGCGCCCGGCTGGATACGGTTCAGGCCCGAGGCCACGACCGTCTCACCCGCGTCGAGCCCCGACAGGATCTCGACATAGCCGTCCTCGACGACCCCGGTCTCGACCTCGACCCGCTGGGCGACCCGGCCTCCTTCGGCGGGCATGAGGCGATAGACGAAGGCGCCTTCGCCTTCGTACTGGATGGCCGACTCCGGCACGGCCAGGCTCTGGCGCTGGCCCTGGCGGACCGTCACCCGCATCGACATGCCCGGCCGGATCCGGCCTTCGGGATTGGGCAGTTCCGCGCGCGCTGTGGCCGAGCGGGTCACTTCGTCGATCCGCGTATCGACCCGCGCGATGCGGCCCGTGAACTGCGAGCCGGGAAAGGCATCGGCCGTGGCACTGATCGGCGTGCCCGACTGAACGCGCGCCAGATAGCGCTCGGGCAGCGGGAAATCGATGCGGATGGTGCTGATGTCGTCCAGGGTGGTGATCACCGTGCCCGGCCCGACCAGCGTGCCCGGCGTGACCGTCGTCAGCCCCAGCACCCCCGAGAAGGGCGCGCGGATCACGCGCTCACCGCGGCGCGCCTCGGCCGCTTCAAGCGACGCCTGGGCCGACTTCAGGGCCGAGTCGGCCTGTTCCAGATTGACCCGGGGGGCAATCCCCCGATCGACCAGTTCCTTGCTGCGGTCATAGTCCCGCTGGGCCTGCTCGACACGGGCCCGGGCCTCGATCATCCCGGCTTCCTGCTCGCGCGCCTGCAGTTCCACCAGCGGCGCACCGGCCCGCACCGTCTGCCCGTCGCGGAACAGCACCCGCGTGATCAGCTCGGTATTGGTGGACGCGATATTGACCGACCGCTGTCCCCGCGCCACGCCGACCAGTTCGAGGGTGTCGGAAAAGGTCCGCTCGGTCGTCTCGACGGCTGCCACTTCCTGGGCGCCGCCCCGACCGCCGCCCGGGCCGCCGGGGCCGCCGCCGCCTTCATCCGCAAACGACAGTCGCACGATGACGGCCACCGCCATCAGCAAGATCAGAACGCCGGCGGCGACGAGGAGGAAGTGGCGCTTGATCACGTGACGGAAGGTCCCTGCAACAATACGGGCAGCACATAGCGGTCTGTCAGACAGACGCAATTACTAATCAGGAACGCGCGAGGTTGCAGATTCCGGCGCGGTGTTCCGTCGCAGGGTCAGAACCGTCGCCACACCCCCACAACCCAGCCCCGGCTTTGCGGCGTCTCCCGCCCGTCCAGCGCGGTCCGCCAGCCCAGCTGCAAACTCCAGTCGCCCAGATCGCGCACCACGGACGTCTCGGCCGACAACCAGCGCGGCCCGCCGTTGTCCACCTGCCCCCCGTACAGCTGGCCCAGCACCAACCAGTCCCGCCCGAATCGCCCGCCGAGGGTCACATCGACGCGGGTCTCGTCTTCCAGCCCCTGCCGGAACCGCCGCGCGCCCTGCACATCGACGAACACCGTTTGCAGGCCCAGCACCGGCTTCGCGGGCGTCACCGACCGTCCCGCCGACAGCCGCACCTCCCAGTCGGCCGTCCCCACGCCCGGGGCGGCATAGCCGGCGTTCCGTCCCTCGCCGCCATCGGCATAGCTGACCTGCACGGCCACGGCATTGGCCGGATCGCGCCAGACCTGCCACGCCAGCCCGATCTCCAGCGGCCCCCGGCCCTCATAATCGACGAAGGCATCCGCGCCGCTCTGCCATTCTCCTTTGAATACCAGCATCAGCCGGTCGGTCAGGCCGTATTCGGCGTAAAGGCTCAGGCTGGTGTCGCGCCGCTCGGCCGGCAGGGGCTGGCTGTTGCCACCCGGGTCGAACCCGCGCTCGGCCCGCATCAGTTCATATTTCAGGATGAACTGGGCCGTGGCCTGCTCGCGGGTCCACGGTCCGGCCGCAGCCGGCGCCGCCATCGCCAGCACACCGGCGAGGACCAGACCCATGGCCAGTCCCCGCCCCATGGTCAGACGTCGTAACCGGGGGACTTGCGGTCCAGCATGCGCAGCGCGCCCGGCCAGGCCAGCGCCGAGACGAAGCCGATACCCTTGCCCTGTTCCCTGGTCTCGTTCTGCGCGGCGTCGGGGGCGATCAGCACATTGTCGCGCCCCGCAGACAGGGCCGCGATCTGCTGGGCACAGGCCCGCTCGAGGAAGAACATCCCGACCCAGGCCGCCGCCGCCGTCTGCCCGACCGCCAGTGTGCCATGATTGCGCAGCAGCATCAGCGGCTTGTCACCCAGATCTGCGACCAGACGTTCGCGCTCGTCATGGTTCAGCGCCAGCCCCTCATAGCCGTGATAGGCCACCTGATGCTGCAACAGACAGGCGTTCTGGCTGACCGGCAGCAGGCCGTGCTGCTGCGCCGCCACGCCGACGCCCGCCACCGTATGCAGGTGGATCACATAGTGGGCATCCTCGCGCGCGGCATGCACGGCCGAGTGGATCGTGAACCCGGCCGGATTGATGAAGTTCGTCGTCTCCTGAACGATGTTGCCGTCCAGATCGACCTTCACCAGCGACGAGGCCGTGATCTCCTCGAAATAATACCCATAGGGGTTGATCAGGAAGTGATGCTCCGGCCCCGGCACCCGCGCCGAGATATGGGTAAAGATCATGTCGTCCCAGCCGTGCAGCGCAACGAGGCGATACAGGGCGGCCAGATCGACGCGCGCCTGCCACTCGGCCTCGGACACGCGGGATTTCAGCGATGCGGGGGCTCCGTCAGCCATGGACCAGTCTCCTCGGTTTCGAAGCGAAACTCGCGCCGTATGGCCAAGCGGTCAAGCCGTGACGCCGCAGGGCCGGGCTCGGCAAGATGTGGTTAACCCTGTCTTCACTGCCTTGCTCGATACTGGAATCGGCATCGTTTCGGACCGGTCGTCGGCCCGATTTGCCGGGAGTTGTCGAACGTGACGGCAGTCGCCCTGGAAGACACCAGCCCTTTCCCGTCCTCCGATACCGGTGCGTCCGACCTGCTGACCCTCGCCCGCAGCCGCGCGCTGGAGGATCGGCAGCGTCTCCTGATGGGCGTCATGGCCCTGTGCGACCAGCACCCCGCCACCAGCCAGGACCTGTCCCCCGTCCTGACCGACATCTTTCTGGTTCTGGCGCGTCAGGCCGAGCACGACATCCGCAAGGCCCTGTCCGAACGCCTCGCGACGGCCCCCTGGGCGCCTTCTGCCCTCGTCAATATCCTGGCGCTGGACGACATCGAGATCGCCCGTCCCATCCTCTCGCGAAGCCCGATCCTCAACGATGAGGATCTGCTGGCCGTGCTCGTTCAGGCCAGTCTGGAACATCAGATCGAGGTCGCCCGCCGTCCGAACCTCAGCGCCCGCGTCGCCGATGCCATTCTGGACCAGGCCCACCCCGCGCCGCTGACGGCCCTGGCCGGCAACACCACTGCCGAGATCAGCGCCGAGGGCCTGCGCCGGCTGGTCGAGCACTCGCGTCGGCTCGCCGCCCTGCGCGCGCCCCTCGCCCGCCATCCCCGCCTCGACGAATCCATGGCCCGCCAGCTGTACAGCTGGATCGGCACCGCCCTGCGCGAGTCGATGGCCGAGCGCTTCGCCATTACTGACATCAGGCTCGACGACGCCGTCGACGACGCCGTGCAATCGGCCTTCTCGTCCCTCGGCAGGGGCCCGACCCCGGCGGCGGTCGAGGCAGATCGCGACGAGATGGACCGACGTCTGGTGCAAAAGCTCCAGGCCGCCGGCCAGCTGCGTCCCGGCTATCTGATCCGGGCCATCCGCGAGAAAAAGCTGGGCCTGTTCCAGCATGCCCTCGTGGTCCTCGGCGGCTTCACCATGGCCCAGGTCCGGGCCTGCATGACGCAAAACTCGCCGGAGGCCCTGTACTATGCCTGTGCCGCCGTCGGCATCGACCGCGCGGTCTTTCCGCCCCTGCTGTACGAAATCCGACAGCTGAACAGCGGCGCCCCGGGAGACGCTGGCAACGCCACCTGGCTGCGCGGTGGCCTGTCGCCGCAGTCGGCAGCGCGGGCCCTTCACGCCCTGATCGGCGACGGCACCCCTCCGGCTGCCTAGGGCCGGCGCTCCGGCCGACAATGGGCGTTTGACAAGTCGGCACCCCCGGTCTCACCTGTGACGGTGACCCCTTCTCCCGCTCCCCGGCTGGCCTTTGTGGCCAGCGAACGTCCCGAGGCCCAGGCCGCGCTCACCCGTCTGCGCGACCGCTATGCCCATGTGTCCGAGGCCGAGGCCGACGTCATTGTCGCCCTGGGCGGAGACGGCTTCATGCTGGAAACCCTGCACGTCAACCTCGCGCGGGGCACCCCTGTCTACGGCATGAACCGCGGGTCGGTCGGCTTCCTGATGAATGACTATGACGAGGACGGCCTGTTGCCCCGTCTGGCGGCCGCCGACCGCACCGTCATCCACCCGCTGCAGATGGATGCCTGGACCGAAAGCGGCGCCACCCACAGCGGCCTCGCCATCAACGAAGTCTCCCTGCTGCGCCAGACGCGTCAGAGCGCCAAGCTGCGCATCCGCGTCGACGGGCGTGTCCGCATGGAGGAGCTGATCTGCGACGGCTGCCTGATCGCCACACCGGCCGGTTCGACGGCCTATAACCTGTCGGCCCACGGCCCCATCATCCCGCTGGACGCCCGCATCCTGGCCCTCACTCCGATCAGCGCCTTCCGGCCCCGGCGCTGGCGCGGCGCCCTGCTCCCGCACGAGGCCCAGGTCAGCTTCGAGGTGCTCGAGGCCGACAAACGCCCGGTCAGCGCCACCGCCGACAGCTTCGAGGTCCGCCGCGTGCGTCGGGTCGATGTGTGCGAGCGGCGCGACATCAATCTGACCATGATGTTCGACCCGGGCCGCTCCTTCGAGGAACGGGTGCTGGCCGAACAATTCACCGGTTGACGGTCACGGCTTCTTAAGACCACCCGCGCATGATCCGGGCCGAAGTTCTACAGGAGCAGCCGATGAGCGGTCCGGCACAGGTCATTCGTCCCCCCAACACCCTTCGTCTGAAGGCGGGCGGCGGATTCGGCGGCGTTGACGCCAAGGCCATCGCCAAGGCTGAGGAAGCCCTGCAGGCGATGTCGTCCCAGTTTGCCCAATGGCTGCAGGACGAGATCACCAAGCTCGACAAGGCCCAGGCCGACATCCGCGACCGCGGCTATACGGCCGAGACCGCCGAAGCGCTCTATTTCCGCGCCCATGACCTGAAGGGTCTCGGCACGACCTATCAGTATCCGCTGGTCACCCGTCTTGCCGGTTCGCTGTGCAAGCTGATGGACGACCCGGACAAGCGCATGGCCGCGCCGCTGGTGCTGGTCGATGCCCACATCGACGCGATCCGCGCCGTCGTCCGCGACAAGATCCAGACCGACGATCACCCGGTCGGCCAGACCCTGGCCGAAACGCTCGAAGCCCGCGTCGCCGACCACGCCGGCTAGGACTCCACACACCCTCCGCTCCTCCCCCGCGCAAGCGGGGCCCCGGATCTTTCCTGCAAGGGACGGTTGCGAGACGCCTCAGGCCGCGTTTGCGGCCCGCTGGGCGTCCGCAGGCATCGGGGCCCGGTCCAGCCGCTCCATCAGATAGGCCAGATCCTCGCGCGGCACATTGGGCCGCTGCGTCAGGAAGCGTTCCAGCATCCGCTGGCGGAAGGTCTCGGCGGTAAAGTCCGCGCCCTCGGCCTGCAGCGCCCGCCAGGTATCGATCCCCGACCGGAAGGCCTGGAACAGGCGCGGCGGCAGACCCGCCCGGTCGTAGATGGCCTTCAGCCCCAGCGGCCCGGCGTCATGCACCATCAGCCATGCCCGCGCATGCGGCGTCTGGGCCAGTTCGGCCAGCCCGTGCTCCACAAAGGTCAGCTGTCCACGCGCCAGGGCTCGCAGCAGCAACGACGGGGTCAGCGCCCGGCGACCATTCAGCCGCGAGACAAAGGTCGCCATATCGGGGGTGCTGGCGGCCTGGTCGACCAGATCCAGCGTGGCCCGCTCGCGCGCATGGGCCGACAGGCGGATCGCCGCTTCGGGCGCAATCGCATGGCGGCTGATCAGATGTTCGCGCACCGTCTCGGACACATGGGCGATCAGCCGCTCGGTGATGTCCGGCGGCAGGACCTGACGGTACGACAGGGCGGTCAGTACGTCGGGTGCGTTGGCAAAGCGGTCGACGACCACCTCCATTGCGCCTTCGGCCAGATCGGCATTGTCATTGGCCGCCAGGGTCCGCACGGCCTCGCGGCTACCCGTCTCGGCCAGCACCTGGCAGACGTCGCGCGAAACCTTGGGTCGGGCGGCGATTGCCACCTGTCGGCTGGTCGACCCCGCCTTGACGATCTCAATCAGGTCCTCGTCGGAAAAGGCCGGCGAAAAGCCGATGATCGGCAGGGCCACGCTGTCCACATCGGCCGCCAGCCGCCGCGCCACATCGCGCGGGAGCAGGTCGGACGACTTCAGCGTCACCGCCATCGCCCGCCGCACCAGCTCGGCCGCGTCGTGGGCCAGCACCCGCAGGATCTTCTCGGCCGCCTCCCGGTCCTCGGGCGTCAGCTCGGCCCGTTCCATATTGCGGCACAGTTTGTGGGTGGCGGCTGCGCGTTCGTCCTCGTCGGTCGACTTGATCAGTCGGCGAATGTCGAACTCGGTAAGGCGGGCGCGATAGGCCGTCATGTCGGACTCAGCTGGGCTATACGAACCGGTGTGCTCCGATTCCCGATCCGAAGCATGCGCGCGACAGGCTTAATGCACAGTTTACCAACCCGGCCTGATCAGGCGCCCGTGGTTCCGACAAAGGCGCGCAGGAAGCCGGCATTGCTGTCCTCGCCCTCCTGACCGAGCAACAGCGCCAGCAGGCCCTGATCCTGACGCATCCGGTCCATCTGATCCGCGACCATTCGGTCCTTCGGCGACAGGGCGTCGATCACCGGCGCCTGAGACGGAATGGCCGGCATGCCCTGCCCGGCTTTGCTGCTCAGATTGGCATAGACCTCACCGACTGTGGCCGGGCGTCCGTCGCGATAGAAGATCGACCGGTTGGCCGCCGCCGCCTGCGGGAACAGGGCCGCCGCACTGGCACCGGGCCGTGTGTTCACCGCCTCGACCAGCTTGGCTGCCCCTGCCGGTCCCAGAAAGTGCGCGGCATACAGGTCGCCGGCCGTCGGCTCCCGCCCGATCCGGCCGCGCAGATAGGCCGCGTTCGAGGCTGTCAGCTCTCCCGCCATGGCCGAGGCCGCCATCGGATCATAGCGCAGGTCCAGCACCACATTCCGCGCCGCGCCATCCACGCGCCAGCGCCCGTCCTGCCCCTTGTAGATCAGGTCGGCATACTGGCCATAGCCGTGCTTGCCGCCGTGCTGCTTCAGCGTCGACAGCCAGGTCTGCTCAATGAACTGGAACAGGCCCGCCGCCGACGACGTCCGCGCCCGTGCCGACGGGTTCATGGCGCTTTCGCGCTGGGCCGTCTTCATCAGGAAATCAAAGTCCACGCCCGTCGAGGCAGAGGCGCGCCGGATGGCCGCCTCGACACCGCCCTGGGAGGGAATCGCGCTGATGGACATGGGCGAGAGGCTGGGCCGACATGGTTAATTGAATCTTAACCCACCGAACCGTGATCGTCGCACGCCGGGCTCGCCTTAAACTTGCCGCAAGGTCAGCGCCCCCTTCACCTCAGGGTGTGCTGTGGGGACGGCATAAGGGAGAGACGTCCATGATGATGAATCACGCCGGTGGCCCCGGTCTGGTCAGCCCCCTCGACTATGGCGATGCGCCGCGCAGGAAACTGACCCCCACCACCCTGACCGCAGTGGCGATCGTGCTGGCCGCCCATGTCGGCGTCGGCATTGCCCTCTACTACCAGCGCTTTGAACTGCCGCTGGCCGCGCCCTCCACGCCCGATTCCACGATCAAGCTCGAGTTCTACACACCACCTCCGCCCAAGCCTGAGGTCGCGCCCGAGCCCCCGGCGCCCAACCCGCCGATCCATCGTCCGACAACGGTCCTGCCGACGACCGAGACCCTGACCGTCGTCATTCCGGACGTTCCGACCCCGGCGACGAGCCCGGCCATCACCTTGACAAAGCCGATCCCCAACCCGACGACCGAGGGTACCGGCACCACGCCAACCGAGGCGGTGCCCGCCGGTCCTCCCACCATCACCAACCCCGACTGGGTCCGCAAACCGACCGGCGAGGCCCTGATGCGGGCCTATCCGGAGCGGGCCATACAGGCGAACGTCACGGGCTCGGCCACGCTCAGCTGCACCGTGCGCGTCAACGGCAGCCTCACCGACTGTCAGGTGGTCAGCGAGACCCCCGGCGGCTACGGCTTTGGTCGCGCGGCCACCCGGCTATCCCGCGATTTCCGCATGAGCCCGCGCACGGTGGACGGTCAGGCCGTCGGCGGCGCCCGCGTCACCGTCGGCATCCGCTTCACCCTGCCGGAAGACTAGCAGCCACGAAAAAGGGGCCGCCCCTCACCGGGCGGCCCCTCCATCATCGATCCGACTCTGATCAGACGATCAGGAAAGGATTCCGGAGTCCGTCGTGCCGGCAGCACCCGCTTCGGCGTCTTCCATCTCCAGCCGGGTCAGCGTCGGCGCCGTCCAGGGCTGAGTGGCTTGCGGCGTGTGATCGGTCTCGGGGGTCTGGATCTGGGACATGGAATTCCTGCAAATTATGGGTGGACCAACCCGCCACCTGTCATGGATACCTTAGCATATTTCAGAACACGCCACCACCCTGAAGGCCTGCCGTCACCTCACCGGCGACCAGCGGCCCCATCAGCCAGCCGTTGCGGCGCGGCGCCAGCGCAAGGTGTAGCCCGGGCATCACCTCGCCCGTCAGGGGCAGTCCGTCGGTCGTCGCGCCCCGCACCCCCATCCGCCACGCGACCGGCCCCATCTCTGCCAGGCCCAGCGACGCACACGCGCGTTCCAGCAGCGCGTCCTGCAAGGCCGTGGCCTCGGCCATCAGGCCGCCGGCCTCCATGGTCGCGCCGATCACCGTGCCCTCGCCCAGTGGCACCGCATAGCCGCCGACAAAGCGCGCCGGACGTTCGACCAGCCGTAGGGGCGTATACGCCAGCCGCCCGCCGATCGCCTGAACCTGACAGACCGCCCGCGTCACCGCCCCGGGCAGGTCGGGAAAGGTCGTCCCGCTGGCCAGCACCACGGCTTGCGCAGAAACCTCGGCACCGTCCGCCAGCGTAAGCCGCCACGCCTCCCCGGACCGCTGCACCGCCGTGACCCGGCCGTTCCGCCGCTCGACGCCCTGACCCAGCGCCGCCAGCGCCGCGACCGGATCGACCCGCCAGTCCTCGGGGCAGAACACGCCTGCCGCCGTGCGCTCGGCCGCAAAGCCCAGCGCCTCCAGCCGGGCGACCACCCCGTCCGGGTCCTCGCCGATCCAGTCCACCCCGTCGCGTACCAGCGCGATCCCGTGCCGTTCTGCAAACCTGGGCCACAGGTCCCGCGCCGCGCGCAGAACCGCCGCCCGCCCCGCCGGATCGGCCTCCCACGGGTCCAGCAGGCTCTCCATCGCCGGCGCGATCATGCCGGCGGCCACCGAAGAGGCATTGGCCCCGCCCGGGTCGATGACGCACACGTCCCGACCGCGCGCGTGCAGCTCCGCGGCCACGCCGAGGCCCAGCACGCCCGCGCCGATCACGGCAATGTCGCAAGAGGAGGTCACGCCCGGTGCATCGACCGGGCGCGTCCTGAAATCAAGCCGGGAAAAACCCTATTCGGCAGCCATCGAGGCACTGCGCGCCGACGACAGCCGCTGCTCCAGCGCCTTCAGCTGGTCCCACAGGGCCTTGGGCATGCGGTCGCCGAACGTCTCGAAGAAGGCCGGAATGCGCGACGCCTCCTCGGTCCAGACCTCGGCGTCGACGTCCAGCAGGGTTTCCAGATCGCTTTCCGACAGGTCCAGCCCGTCCAGGTCGAGCGACTCGCGCGTCGGAACCATGCCGACCGGCGTCCGGTCCGCGTCGGCCTCGCCGTCCAGCCGCTCCGAGATCCACTTCAGCACCCGGGCATTGTCGCCAAATCCCGGCCAGACGAACTTGCCGTCCGGGCCCTTGCGGAACCAGTTGACGAAGTAGAAGCGCGGCAGCTTCGCCGGATCGCTCTTCTGGCCCATGGCCAGCCAGTGGGCGAAGTAGTCACCCATGTTGTAGCCACAGAACGGCAGCATGGCGAACGGGTCGCGGCGCAGCTCGCCGACCTTGTTCTCGGCCGCCGCGGTCCCTTCCGACGCCACGGTCGAGCCCAGAAACACCCCGTGCTCCCAGTCGAACGCCTCGGTCACCAGCGGCACGGCCGAGGCCCGACGCCCCCCGAACAGGATGGCGTCGATCGGCACCCCCTTGGGGTCTTCCCACTCGGGCGCGATGGTCGGGCACTGGGCGGCCGGGGCGGCAAAGCGTGCGTTCGGGTGAGCCGCCGGTTCGCCCGAGGCGGGGTCATGCGGCTGCCCCTTCCAGTTGGTCAGGCCCTCGGGGGCCTCCTTGGTCAGGCCCTCCCACCACACATCATTGTCCGCCGTCAGCGCCACATTGGTGAAGACGGTGTTGGTGGCCAGCGTCTCGAGCGCGTTCCGGTTGGTGTTCCGGCTGGTGCCCGGCGCCACGCCGAAGAAGCCCGCTTCCGGGTTCACGGCATACAGGCGGCCGTCGTCGCCGAAGCGCATCCAGGCGATGTCGTCGCCGACCGTCTCGGCCTTCCAGCCGGGGATCGACGGCTGCAGCATGGCCAGGTTGGTCTTGCCGCAGGCCGACGGGAAGGCCGCGGCCACATATTTCACCCGGTCCTGCGGATCGGTCAGCTTGAGGATCAGCATGTGCTCGGCCAGCCAGCCCTCGTCGCGGGCCATGACCGAGGCGATGCGCAGCGCATAGCATTTCTTGCCCAGCAGGGCGTTGCCGCCATAGCCCGAGCCATAGGACCAGATCTCCCGCGTCTCGGGGAAATGCACGATCCATTTGTCGTCATTGCAGGGCCAGGGCACATCGGCCTCGCCCTCGGCCAGCGGCGCACCCAGCGTATGCACGGCCGGCACGAACACCCCGTCGTCGCCCAGCGCGTCCAGCGCATCCTTGCCCATGCGGGTCATGATGCCCATCGACACGGCGACATAGCCGCTGTCGGTGATCTCGACGCCCAGCGCGCTGATCTCCGAGCCCAGCGGCCCCATGCAGAACGGCACCACATACATCGTCCGCCCGGCCATGCAGCCGTCGAACAGTCCGTCCAGCCGCGCGCGCATCTCGGCCGGGTCAGCCCAGTTATTGGTCGGCCCGGCATCCTTCGGATCGGCGGGGCAGATGAAGGTGCGGCTCTCGACGCGCGCCACATCACGCGGATCAGACGCGGCATAATAGCTGCCCGGACGCTTGACCGGGTCCAGCTGGCGCAGCGTGCCCTTGTCGATCAGGTCGGCGATGATCGCAGCCTTCTCGGCCTCCGACCCATCGCACCAGTGCACCCGCTCGGGCTTCGTCAGGCTGGCGATCCGCTCGACCCAGGCCACCAGTTCGGCATGGCCGGTCGGGGCCGGATACAATCCGGCTATCGTGGAATTGGACATCTCGGCGCTCCTGAACGTCAGACGGGAGCGCCGATCTTCGCCGGACTGCCCCCAGTGGGCGCAACGATCACGCCCTGTTACACGCTCAAACATCCTCGCGAACCAAAGGTCAACTGCTGCAAGTTTTGACCGTTCGTGCCACACAGCCCCTCGGAATCCCGCACGCCACGCGGCTGTAACCGGTTACCTCCGGCAGGAATGTGATGGAGAATATTTTTGACGGCTGACGGTCCCGGACACGATCCCGCCCTGTTGACCCCGGCGGGCGAGCGAAACCTGCCCCATATTCTGCGGTTCCTTGCCCCTCACCTTCCGGCGACGGGTCGACTGCTCGAGATCGCAACCGGCACCGGCGGTCATGGGCTGGCCCTCGCCCGTGGTCATGCGGGTCTGACCGTCCTGCCGACCGACTTCAGTGAGGATGCGGTGAAGACGCTGGCGGACTGGCGGAAAGCCCATGGCCCGGACAACTTCCTGCTGCCGTCACAACTGGATGCCGCCGACGCCGGCACCTGGCCCGACGGGACGTTCGACGTCGTCCTGTGCATCAACATGATTCACATCAGCCCCTGGTCTGCGACCGTGGGCCTGATGACGCTCGCGGGGGAGCGGCTGGTGCGGCCGGGCGGCCTGCTCGCCCTCTACGGCCCCTACATCGAGGCCGACGTCGAGACCGCGCCCAGCAATCTCGCCTTCCATGAAAGCCTGAGGGCGCGCGACCCGGATTGGGGTCTGCGCGCCCTCGAAGACGTCGTGTCAGAGGCCCGGTCGAACGGACTGAGGCTCACGCATCGCGTCGCCCTGCCCGCCAACAACCTCGGACTGTTGTTCCGCTCGGTCTGAACACCCCTTCAGCCGAGACGGGTTCAGCCGATACGGGCTGTCGCCGCCGACAGGGCATCCCGGTCGGCCAGCATGGTCACGACGTCGCCATCGGTCACCACGGCGGGCGCGTCCACATAGTCGGACGGATCTGCTCCGGCCGCGCGGGTCGCATGCACCACGCCCTCGCCAAAGGCGATGACCGGCACACCCCGACTCTTGGCCATGTCGATCAGCTCGCGCACCGCCTTGTCCCCGGCTTCATCCGAATAGCCGCCGGGTACGACCAGCGCCTTCAGATCTCCGCTTTCCAGATCCTTGCCCTTGGCCGTCGGCAGCACGGTGACGCCGTTGACGTGCAGGCTGGCCTCGCCGGTCGAGATCGGCGCGATCGACAGGCCACCGGCCTGGATCATCGGCTCGACATCGCCCAGAGGGCCGAAATTCATGTCGCGACGCATGGCCAGGCCAATGCGGGCCCGCGTCGGAACGCGTTGGAAACGATTGCGGTAGGGGGTTTTCTTGGCAGCTTGAGCTTTCAAAACAAATCCTTCTGTTGTTGGCACGCAAAACCCGAACGCATCCAGAAATCTGGGCAGGGGTTCACCGCAGTAAAAACAGGATCGACGACCGTGATCTGGAATCACGGCCGCGAAGCGTGCGCGGTTCAATTGGTAGGGTCTTGATATAGGGAGCCGATACTCAAAGTCAACGCGCCGCGCCGTCGCCCTGCTTGGTCGCCGGGGCCGAACGTCTCAGGCTCCACACGCCGCTGGCGGCTGTGCAGGCGACAGGATAAACCCGGCTCATGTCGCTGAGCCGCACCTATACGGGCACCGAGCCCGTCCGCCTGAACAAGTTCATGGGCCAGTCGGGCCTCTCCTCACGGCGCGAAGCCGACGCCCTGATCGCCGAGGGTCTGGTCTCGCTCGACGGCGAGACTGTCACCGACGCGGGCCGCAAAATCCAGCCGGGCCAAACCCTGACCCTGGCCGGCGCGGCGCAGGACAAACTGGCCGAGGCCGTCACGATCCTGCTGCACAAACCCATGGGCTATGTCTCCGGCCAGCCCGAGCCCGGCAAGATTCCGGCCGCCCGGCTGCTCACGGCCGCGGCCCAGCTGGGTGAAGGCCCCCTGCCCTCCTCGCGCGACAGCCTGCCCCCGATCGGACGGCTGGACGAGGATTCGCGCGGCCTGCTGATCCTCTCGACCGACGGGGTCGTGGCCAAGGCCGTGATCGGGCCCGACGCCGACCTGCCCAAGACCTATCAGGTCTGGGTGCGCGGAACCCTGACGGACTCCAAGATCGCCCGCCTGCGTTTCGGCCTGTCGCTGGACGGTCGTAATCTCAAGCGCGCCGAGGTCGAGCAGATCGGCCCCCTGTGCCTGCGTTTCGTCCTGCGCGAGGGCCGCAACCGTCAGATCCGGCGCATGTGCGAAATGCTGGACCTGCGCGTCATGGATCTGTGGCGCACCCACATCGGGCCGATCACCCTGGACGGCCTCCCCGAGGGCCGCTGGCGTCACCTGACCCCGGCCGAGCGTGCGGCCCTCACAGGATCGGGCGCGGCAGGCGCCGGTCAGGCCGGGACGTAGGTCAGCTCGATCGCTTCCCCGCCGATCCGCCGGTGCCTGACAAGGCGCAGCGGCGGCCTGGGGCCCGCGAACAGCGGATCGCCCCCGCCCAGCACGACGGGGTGAACGCACAGGCGATATTCGTCGATCAGGCCGGTCAGGGCGTGCGCCAGCACCGGCCCGCCGACATGGAGATCACCCTCCCGCTCCTGTTTCAGACGGGCCACCACGCCCTCCACATCCTCGGCGACCAGCGTGGCATTGGGGCCGACCGCGGTCAGGGTCCGCGAGGCGACCCACTTGGGCTCCGCGCGCCAGGCCTCTGCAAACTCTCGAAGGTCCGGCGTCCACTCCGGATCGTCCTGCTCCCAGTAACGCATGATCTCGTACAGGCGTCGGCCATAGATGCTGCCGGCCGAGCTGCGGACCTGCTCGATGAAGTGGCGAAACAGGACGTCGTCGGGCCCGAACTTCTCGTGATCGACATAGCCGTCCAGCGAGACGTTCATTCCGTACACAAGTCGGGCCATGCTGCAGTCTCCAGTCAAGCGTTACGCGGGTGCCGAACAGGCCGGCGGTCGGGTCAGGCCGGTGCATAGTCCCGGAACGGCTTCATCTGATCGGCCAGCGCGCGTTGGAACGCCGGACGGGCTTCGGCCCGGGCGACGTAGGCGGCCAGGGCCGGATAGCCGGCAACGATGTCGGTGTGACGCAGGTCGCGCAGCACATGGGTCATCAGGATGTCGGCGGCGCTGAACCGGTCGTTGGCGAACCACTGACGGTCGCCCAGCGCGGCCTGCAGCTCGTCCAGCCGCTTGCGAAGCGCGGCCTCGACCTCGGGCCGACGCGCCCTGGCCCAGTCGGCCTCCGCATTGAACAGGTCGATGATCGCCAGGGCGGCGACATGCGGCTCGATCGTGTTTGAGGCCGCGAACAGCCAGGTCAGGACCATGGCCCGTCCCGCGTCGTCGGCCGGCATCAGGGCGTCCGAACTCTGGGCGATCCACAGCACAATGGCGCCGCTCTCGAACATCTCGACCTTGCCGTCGCTGAAGGCCGGGACCTGACCGAAGGGCTGCAGCGCGCGGTACTCGGGGGTCGCCTGATCCTCGAACCCGATCAGGTGCGCGTCATAGCCCAGACCCGCTTCCTCCAGCGCCCAGCGTACCCGGATGTCCCGCACCGAACCCTGCGCAAAGGGCGGCACCCATTTGAAGGCGGTGACGGTCGGCATGGCTTCGCTCCCTTTGACTTATATGTTGATATCAATGTAAGTGATCGCATGTCAAACCCGATGCCCTATCAGGCCACCCTTCATGTCCGGGACCATTGCCTGTGCCTGCATGCCCAGCGGGCCGCCCGGGTTCTGGCCCGGCGCTTTGACGTGGCGCTCGCCCCGGTGGGCCTGACCAGCGGCCAGTTCAGCCTGCTCAACGGCCTGAACCGTCCGGAGCCCCCGACCCTTGGTGCCGTGGCTCATCTGCTGGCCATGGACCGGTCGACCGTCACCGCCAACCTCAAGCCGCTTGAACGCAAAGGTCTGGTCAAGACCACGATCGACACCCGGGACCGGCGTAGCCGCAGGGCCGCCCTGACCGACGCGGGCCGCGCGCTCCTCGCCGAGGCCCTGCCGATCTGGACGCAGGAACACGCCCGCCTCGACGCCGACCTCTCGGACGTCGCCGCCCTCCGCGCGGGGCTGAACGAGGTCACGGCCACACCCTGACCAGCGCTGCGATGTCGCAGGCCGCCAACGGAACTCTGCTGCGCCGCACGCGCTTGATGAGGACCTCCCCCACCCCATTCCACCAGGAGATTCTCCATGACCGATCAGCCCGTGACCGACCAACGCCTCGAAGGCACCCGTCAGAAGACGGTCGGGAAGGCCCGCGCCGCGCTGGGCCGCCTGACCGGCAACCGCAAACAGCAGATCGAGGGTCATCTGACCGAATACAGCGGCAAGGCGCGCGACGCCTATGGCCGCGTCATCGACGGCCTCGACGGGCTCGTCGACAAGGCCCCGACCCAGTATCAGGGCAAGGCCCGTCAGGGTCTCGATTTCGCCCGCCGCAAGCCCCTGCTGACCACCGGCGTCATCGCCGGCCTGGCCGTGCTGCTGGGCGCGCTGGGCCGCCGCCGCTAGGCACGGTCACCGCCTGACATGATTGAGGCCCGGGGCGCGAACCCCGGGCCTCTTTTCATGCGCGATATCCGCGGTCTCAGTCGGCGGTCGCATCCTCGTCGGCATCGGCCGCCGCGGCCTGTTTCGCCGCCGCCTCGGTGCCCGAGATGTCGAAGACGATCTTGCCGTCCTTCAGCGCCACCTTGACGTGCCCGCCCTTGGTCAGGCGACCGAACAGGATGTCATCAGCCAGCGGCTTCTTGATGTGCTCTTGGATCACCCGGCCCAGAGGCCGCGCGCCATACAGCTCGTCAAAGCCGTTCTTGGCCAGCCAGTCGGTCGCCTCGTCCGTCAGCTCGAGGGTGATGTTGCGATCCCCCAGCTGCACTTCCAGCTGCAGGATGAACTTGGTCACCACCTGACGGATGGTGTCCGCGCCCAGCGCCTTGAAGGTGATGATCGCATCCAGCCGGTTGCGGAACTCGGGCGTGAACAGGCGCTGGATGGCCTTGTCATCCTCGCCCTCGACCTTGCCCCGGCCAAAGCCGATCGCCGCCCGGGCATTGTCGGCCGCCCCGGCATTGGTGGTCATGATCAGCACCACATTGCGGAAGTCGACCTTCTTGCCCAGCGCATCGGTCAGCATCCCGTTGTCCATGACCTGCAGCAGGATGTTGTAGACGTCCGGGTGGGCCTTCTCGATCTCGTCTAGCAGCACCACGGCGTGCGGATGCTGGTCGACAGCGTCGCTCAGCAGCCCGCCCTGGTCGTGCCCGACATAGCCGGGAGGCGCCCCGATCAGCCGGCTGACGGTATGGCGCTCCATATATTCCGACATGTCGAAGCGCAGCATCTCGATGCCCAGCGTCGCCGCCAGTTGCTTGGCCACCTCGGTCTTGCCGACGCCCGTGGGCCCGCTGAACAGGAAGCTGCCGATGGGCTTGTTCGACTCGCGCAGGCCGGCCCTCGCCAGCTTCATGGCCGACGACACCTGGTCGATGGCCTGCTCCTGGCCATAGACCACCCGCTCCAGATCGCCCTTCAGTTCCTTCAGGCTCTCGGTGTCGGACTTGGAGACCGACTTCGGCGGGATGCGCGCCATCTTGGCGATGACCTGTTCGACCTCCTTCTGGCCGATGGTCTTCTTGCGGCGCGACTCGGGCAGCAGCATCTGGCTGGCCCCGGCCTCGTCGATCACATCGATCGCCTTGTCGGGCAGTTTCCGGTCCGACATGTAGCGCGACGACAGCTCGACGGCCGTGCGGATCGCCGCCTCGGTATAGCGCAGCTTGTGGTGGCTTTCGTAATACGACTTCAGCCCGCGCAGGATCTTGACCGTGTCCTCGACCGTCGGCTCATGCACGTCGATCTTCTGGAAGCGGCGGGCCAGGGCCCGGTCCTTTTCAAAGTGCTGGCGGTACTCCTTGTAGGTCGTCGAGCCCATGCACCGCAGGGTCCCCGACGCCAGCGCCGGCTTCAGCAGGTTCGAGGCGTCCATGGCCCCGCCCGAGGTCGCCCCCGCCCCGATCACCGTATGGATTTCGTCGATGAACAGGATGGCGTTGTCGTGGGTCTCGAGTTCCTTGACGACCTGCTTCAGCCGCTCCTCGAAATCCCCGCGATAGCGCGTCCCGGCCAGCAGCGAGCCCATGTCCAGCGAGAAGATGGTCGCGTCCTTCAGGACATCCGGCACCTCGCCATTGACGATCTTGCGGGCCAGACCCTCGGCGATGGCGGTCTTGCCGACGCCCGGATCGCCGACCAGCAGCGGATTGTTCTTGGTCCGGCGGCACAGTATCTGGATCGAGCGTTCGACCTCGCTCTGGCGGCCGATCAGCGGATCGACCTTGCCCTGGCGCGACTTCTCGTTGAGGTCGACGCAATAGGCCTCCAGCGCCTCCCCGCCCGACTTGGCGGCGGCGGCATCCTCGGCATCCTCGGGCGAGGCGGGCTTGGCCGGGCGCGTCTCGGCAGACCCGGGCCGCTTGGCGATCCCGTGGGCGATATAGTTGACCGCATCATAGCGGGTCATGTCCTGCTCCTGCAGGAAGTAGGCGGCGTGGCTCTCGCGCTCGCTGAAGATGGCGACCAGCACATTGGCACCGGACACCTCCTCGCGGCCCGAGGACTGCACATGGATCACGGCGCGCTGGATCACGCGCTGGAAGCCGGCGGTCGGCTTGGCGTCGTCGCCATCGGGCGTGGTCAGCGCGGCCAGATCGTTGTCGACATAAAGGGTCAGCGCCACCTTCAGCGCCGCCAGATCGACATTGCAGGCGCCCATGACGACCGAGGCGTCCGGGTCGTCGATCAGCGCCAGCAAAAGGTGTTCGAGGGTCGCATACTCGTGGCGGCGCTCATTGGCGTAGGAGACCGCGCGGTGCAGCGTCTCTTCGAGAGGACGGGAAAACGAAGGCATCGGGTAAGGCTCCTCTCAGTCCTTTTCCATCGTGCATTGCAGGGGGTGCTGGTGCCGTCGGGACGTCTCTATCACTTGGGCGACCTTGGTTTCGGCCACCTCATAGGTAAAGACGCCACACACTCCCACACCGTTCTGGTGCACCGAGAGCATGATGCGAGTCGCGTCTTCGCGACTCTTTCCGAAGAAGCGTTCCAGCACATAGACGACGAATTCCATCGGCGTGTAGTCGTCGTTCAGGATCAGAACGCGATACAGCGACGGCTTTTTCAGCTTGGGCCGGGTTTCGGTGACGACGGCGGCACCGAGACCTCCACCATTCTCATCAGGCCGTGATTTGGGCATTCGAAGTCCGGATCGGGGAAGAGACAGACAGATAGGTCATCATGTCGGGATTTGAAGGGACGTCCAGTCACACGTCGTTGTGAATCCTGACGAAGGGCCAAAAACGGGGCGCGCCGCAGACGCAAACGGGCCCCGGCGTTTCCACCGGGGCCCGTCCATGTTCCGTCAGGAAGCTCGGGGTTAGCGAGCGGCCTGGAACTTCTCAACCGAGGCGGTGACGCGCTCGTTGATCGGCTTGAAGCTGTCCTTGACCGAAGCGGTCATGACTTCAGCAGCCTTGTTCATTTCCGCCACGTACAGCTCGATGGCCGACTTGGTGAAGCTGGTCTGCAGCTCGATCATTTCCTGAACCGAACGGGCCTGCGTCAGTTGCTGGGCGGCGGCGACGCCGTCTTCCCACGACTTGCGCGAATAGGCGGCGGCCTGCTTGGTCAGGGCCTCGGTCCCCTTCTGGGCAGCGGCGGCCGACTCGACCACGGCGTCGAGGTTCTTCTTGGCCTGGACGCTCAGCTCCGACATGGAGGCCATGGACTTGTCCATGCCTTCACGGACGGCCTGCGCACCGGCAGCCTGGATCTTTTCAGCCTGGGCCTGGGCCTTGGCGGTGGCGTTCTCGACGGTCTTCTTGGTGGTTTCGGCGGTGTCAGCCATGGTCACATCTCCTGGTTCGGGTGGCGGCCTGCGCCGCTCTGAAAGGTCCACCCCACGCATAACTCCGGGGCGTTGATGTGCCATATGGTGCAGGTGCGAAGGGATTTCAAGTGAATTTTGTGCAGCGCACCATTTTGGTCCGAACCCGCTCACGATGCCGCCTTGCCGAAACGGAATATCCACCAGCGAATTGCGGCATTCGCTTCTCCCGATACCGTGGCGGTTAGATGGAGGGGACAGATGCAAAAGCGGATCGTAGGCCTCTGTGCTGCTTTCTTGGCAGGCTGCGCACCGGTTTCCACCGGACATCGGATCGTGGAGGCAGTTGAAGGCGATCCAGCGCTCTATCCAGCGTTTGAAGCTGCGGCGCACTCTTGCTCGTTTGAGGGGGCCAGAAAGGTAGCCGACGGTCGGGGCAGAAGCCATTTTCTGATCACTTACACCTGGCCCATATCGGCAGAGACCAGATGTCTCTTTGACTGCCTGGATCGCAACGCCGACGGTCAACTTTTTCGATCACCGCACTAGATTGATGGCGGCCACGCGGACACTCTCGGAACTCGCATTGTGCACTCTGGCAGTGCTCCAGATGGGCCGCACCGCATCACCCCCGCCGTGACCGCCGTGCCTTCGCTGTGTCCGCTGTGATGACCCTCTTCACCTCGCGCTTCTCCCCACCGGGGGAGAAGGTGTCAGGCGGAGCCTGACGGATGAGGGGGAGGGTCGAGCCGAGTCGGCCGCGTCAGTTTTCTCCCCACCGGCCCCCTCATCCGGGCCGCTCCGCGGCCCACCTTCTCCCCCGAGGGGAGAAGGAATGCATAGCTACGCCCCCCAAACCCGCGCATCTCCGGCAACAAACCCCAGCCTTTCCAGCACTCTCCCCGTCCTGACCGCCATTCTCCCCGCCCTGCCCGGCCGCCCCCGCACACTGGCCGGTTGAAGACAGGGAGGACCCGATGGACCCGCACGACCCCAATTCCACCGATCAGGGCTACTGGCCCAATGACTGGCCCGGACACGATCCTGCCTACGACCCCGACCGGGCCAGCATCGACGACGAATGCGCCGGCATCTTCGCCGAGCGTGAACCTTCCATACGTTCCGGCCATCACCGCGCCTCGGACGCCACCTGGGCCCGCGCCCGGGCCGACTATCTGGCGGGGGAGTCGGCCGCCGTGGTCTGCGACCGCTACGGCATGCGCGTCTCAACCCTGCGCAATCGCGCCGCCGCCGAGGGCTGGCGCCGTCAGGACCAGCCCGAACCCGAACCCGTCGACCTCGACGCCGAGCTTGAGGCCGGCCTGCCCGACTATGCCGACATGGCCGCCCACGCCCTGATCCGCCTCAACCGCGCCATCCTGAAAGGCCACGCCACCGAAGCCGGCCGCTGGATGCGCCTGCACCGCACCCTGCTGGACATGGCCCGGAAGCCGGTAATCCTCCCCCCTCGGGGGTAGTTATATACGTGACAAAGCAGACGGACCAGTTTAGCGATTCGACGGGACAGGCCGGTGCTATCGACGTGACCCCCGCTATGATCGAGGCGGGGGTTGCGGAGCTTGTCAGGACTCTTGGGGGTCAGACGGAGGGGGAGAACCGCTTCGTGGATTTCCCTGAGATGGCCAAGAGCCTTTTCCGCGCAATGTGGCAGCAACAGCAGCGATAGACTGCCTCATGCTGCCATCCCGGTCGTAAAGGTCCACTATCAGCTGGGATGTGATCCCGTTGAGGCGGCCTAGTTCGTCTATGATGCGCTGTAGGTCTTTGACCGAGCTTCCGTGGTAAGTGGGCGGCTTCGCTGAGTTCGGCGCGCGCACCTTGGCATGAAGCCGGTCGGTTCTTGAGTGGACCACATACTCAGCGTGGATCAGGTCGTTTCTCTGGTCCGCAATCGCCTTCGTGCCCTTGATGATTTCGGCAAGCTGGACGCGGCGGGGCTCGTCTAGATCCCCGTGCTCTAGTGCCAGCTCCAGCAGGTCGCGTCTGGCCTTGTGAGTGGGTTGTCTGGCCCATATCGCGTAGGCGTATGAGTGCTTTCCGCCGACCAAGTATGTGAACAGGCGGCTTAGGTCGATTTCGTGGTTGTTCCAGAGTATCGTGAGGGTGCCGATGAGTGCGGCCTCTTCGGAGAAATGCTCCCGAATTTCGTCCGCATGGCCGAGGCGACCAAGGGGCCAATATTGAATTCCAGGACGCTTTGTCATGACCGAAGAGCCTAAGCCAGAGTCGCCGGAAGCCGACGAAGAATTCGAGCGGGTTCTGCGAAACCTCGTGAACACGCCGCACAAGCCGCACGAGAAGAAAGAGGGGCGCGACCCGAAGGCCGCGCCGGAGAATGACAGATGACGCTAGGACGGAAGTTGCGGCTTAAGCTGGCGCTGTGGGTGTGCCACACCGTTCTCCGCGTCCCCGTGGAGCCTCATCACTGGTTCCTTATCGCGCGCCCATCAGCTTCTTAAGAAGGTGGGGATAGGCGAGGCCTCGGGCCGAATAACAGCCCGCTCCTTTCACCGAGAGGTTCACGACCGCGATCATGTCCCGGTCCTCATAGATCGGGGCATCGAAGTAGATCGCGTCGCAAAGCCCGGATGCTGTCTTCTCGCTTTTCAGAATGTAGGACGACGTGGGCTCGTCCCACACATCAACCGCACCGCCGCCCTCTTCATAAATCTTGGCGACGGTGGCGGACCTCCGCTCTGAGTAGTCCGGTCCGCTTTGAATGCGGATCATGACCAAATGAACTGCCATATAACGCTTTCCTTATGCGTTGCCGGAGAGCGTTGACCGAAACACCGATTCACTTGATATTGGTGGTCCTGAAACATCTGGTCGCTGCCCTACAGCGGTTGGAGAAAAAGCCCGGTCGTGCGCGAACACGGCTGGGCTTTAACCTTTTGGCGCGATTCCCTTTTTGTTCCAATAGCCGCGCTTGCGGAGCGTCCACAGGCGGCGAGCCTTCTGCTTACGCGTAAGCGGCTTCGTCAGTCCGCCGATACATCAGGCGCTTGCCGCCGATGCCACGCAGGGCTTCATCGGTGCGCATCGTGTCGTTCACGCCAAGGCCGATACGGTTGGAATAGCGGAAGTCGAACTCTGCAAGGTAGCGCGACAGGTGCGCTTCTGAGACGTGATGGAACGTCCCGATGATCCCGCGCTTGAGGAGCGAGAAGAAGCCCTCGACCGTGTTGGAATGGATCGTGGCGTCACCCTTGCGGACGTATTCGTTCAGGCCGTGGTTGACCTTGCCGTGTGCGGCGAACTCGGTGCCGACATTGCGATACTGGCCCGCTTCGTCGGTCATCAGGATGCTTTCACGACGGACCTGAGTGCGAAGGATCGGGTTCAGGGTTTTGCCGGTGACGTTGGCGACATGGAACGAGCGGGCACGGCCGTTGCGCTCAATGAGCGTGAAGGCGATCTGCTTGCCGACCGCGCCGATGTTCTTCGGGTTGCGCTTTGACAGGCGCTTGTTCTTTTCCTTGCCGCCGATGACGGTTTCGTCGGCTTCAACGGTCTTGCCCTCGCCACCAAGGGGAGCGGGGTTCGTTTCGGTCATGGCCTCGCGGATGCGGTGGCACATGAACCAAGCGGTCTTGTAGGTCACGCCGATGGTGCGGCCGATCTGGTGGGCGCTGATGCCCTTCTTTGAGGACGCCATCAGGTAGGTGGCCAGCAGCCACTTATTGAGCGGCACCTTGGAGCGCTCAAAGACGGTTCCAACGGTGATCGTGAACTGGTCGCGGCAAGCGTTGCACTGGTAGAGGCCAGCGCGGGCGCTGCGGCCTTTGATCTCGGTCGCTTCATTGATGACGCCACAGTGCGGGCACACCGGGCCGTGGGGCCAGCGGGTGCGCTCCAGATGGGCGCGGGCCTTGTCGGCACAGGTGAAGATCGGGTCGGTCAGGTTCATTGCGTTGCTCCAGTAGGAAAACCCTACGGATTCAACGGTGCTTTGTCAAGTATATAACTACCCCCCCTCGGGGGAGGGGGACCGCAGCGCAAGGCGTTGGGGTGGAGGGGGCAGTACCGCAGGCGAAACCCAACCCCCTCATGGACGCCCTCGAAGCCCAGGTCGCCGAAATCCAGGCGATGGCGCACGCATTGGCCGGGGGCAAATCCCCGTCATCCTCGGGCTTGACCCGAGGATCGGAGCGGGCAGTCGGCGTCCGTCCCGGCACAGACCCTGCCCCCATGGCCCACGTCACGGATGACACCGATCCTCGGGTCAAGCCCGAGGATGACGACCGGTATGGCGACGAGTCGATTTCAGACCGTTCAGACGGTTCAGACGGTAAATTGCGGGAGGATGCAGCGTCTCCTCCCCATCTCAGATGGGGAGGGGGACCACGAAGTGGTGGAGGGGATCTTCACCCCGCGCACAGCCCTCAGCCTCCGCCCCAGAACCCCTCCGTCACGGCGCAAGATGCGCCGCGCCACCTGCCCATTGCTCCGCAACAGGGAGGAGGCATTCCAGACTATTCAGACGGGTTTCCCCCACCCGGCGACTGACGCACCACCGCTCGCCACCCCGCCCTCATCACAAGTCTGTTGATCGCGCCTTAACCCCGATGAAACCCCTGATCTACATGATAGGGTAAGGCCTTTCCGCCTGTGCGGCCCGCTCTGCGTCCGGGTCGCGTGAGTATGCGTAGGTATTGATCCAGTAAGGCAGAAACCGCTCATGACCCTCCTTTTCCGGCGTACGGTCGTCCTCCTCCTGTCCCTGTCGCTGCTGACCGTCGGGCCCCTGCCCGGCGCGTTTACGCCCGAGGCGCACAGCCGCGAGAACCTGCGCTATGCCGCCATTGTGGTCGATGCCCAGACCGGCGAGGTCATGTTCGCCCGTCACGCCGACAGCCGCCGCTATCCGGCCTCCATCACCAAGGTCATGACCCTGTATCTGGTGTTCGAGGCGATCACCGAGGGCCGCATCCAGCTGGACGATGTCATCCGCGTCTCCCCGCGCGCCGCCTCCCAGCCGCCGTCCAAACTGGGTCTGGCTGCGGGTCAGACCATCACGGTTGCCGACGCCATCCAGGCCACGGCCCTCCGCTCGGCCAATGACATGGCCGTCGCTCTCGCCGAACATGTTGCCGGGTCCGAGGCCCGCTTTGCCGCCATGATGACGCTCAAGGCCGAGGCGCTCGGCATGACCGACAGCCGCTTCGTCAATGCCAACGGCCTGCCCGACAGCCGCCAGATCACCACGGCCCGCGACCTGACCGTCCTGTCGCGCGCCGTCATGCGCGACTATCCGCAGTATTACCGCTTCTTCGGTGTCTCCAGCTGGACCTATCAGGGCCGCGACTATCGGAACACCAACGGCCTGCTGCGCTCGGGTCAGGGCTATGACGGCATCAAGACCGGCTACATCAATGCCTCGGGCTACAACCTCGCCGCCTCCGCCGTTCGCGATGGCCGCCGCCTGATCACGGTCGTGCTGGGCGGACGCTCCAGCGCCACCCGCAACGCCCACGTCGCCGAGCTGATGGATACCGGCTTCGAGATCGCCGAGAAGCGCGCGCACGGCGAACGCATCGAGGTCGCCCAGCTCTACTTCGAGCAAAAGGGCTACGGCATCGGCCCCGAGATCGCGCCGCCGGTCGTCTATGCCTCCACCACGCCCCAGCCCTATGTCCCGTCGTCGCAGGCGGCCTCACCGCCAGCCCCCCTCGCCCAGGCCATGGGTGATCGCGACCCGGATGTCGTCCTGACCTCGGGACCGGCCGTCCTGCCGTCGAATACGACCGCGCGCCTGAACAGCGACACCCCCGCCCGCCGCCCGGCTGCCGGCACCTGGAGCGTCCAGGTCGGCGCCTTCCGCGACCGGACCGTGGCCGCCGACTGGCTCACCGAGGTCAACCGTCGCTTCCGCACCACCTTCCGGGGTACCGGGCAAACGGTCGAGGAGGCCTCCGGCTGGTACCGGTCGCGCTTCACCGGCTTCACCGAAGCGGATGCCCGCGCGGCGTGCGAGACCCTCTCGGCCCGCAATGTCACCTGTATGGTCGTGCGCCCCGACTGATCCCGCTTGCCTCGCTGAGCCGGCCTGATAGCGTCACCGCATGAAGCTGCACCGTATCGCCCTGATTCCGCTGGCCGCCCTGGCGCTCACCGCCTGCGCCACTGCCGCGCCCGCCCCCGACGTCGTTCCCAGCCAGGCAGGGTGGGAAGCCGGTCAGGCCGCCTATCTCGCCTGGAACGACGGTCGACGGGGCTGGACCACCACCGACAGCGGCCTGCAGTACCGCCGCGTCGGCCGCGCCAACCCGGACGGCCGCCAGCCCGCGGCCACCGACACGGTCCGCGTCCACTACCGCGGCACCTTCATCGACGGGCGCGAGTTCGACAGCTCGTACAGCCGCAACGAACCGGCCGAGTTCCCGCTGAACCGCGTCATCAAGGGCTGGACCGAGGGCGTGGCCCTGATGCGCGAGGGCGAGACGTATCAGTTCGTGATCCCCGCTGCGCTGGCCTACGGCGACCGCTGGGTCGGCGGCGAGATCCCGCCGAACTCCGTCCTGCTGTTCGAGGTCGAGCTGCTGGCGGTGCTTTAACGCCGCTTCAGCAGGGCGTCGCGCGCGGCGTTCAGCTGGGCCGCCAGCCCTTCGGTGCCGCCCTGGTCCGGATGGGCCCGGCCCATCAGGCGGCGCCAGGCGGCGTTGACCTCGGCCGGGGTGGCGTCCGTTCCGACCCCCAGCAGGGACCGGGCCTGCTCGACCGGCATGGCCCCCTGCCGCCGGTTCGCGTCCGCCCGCCGGCCCAGCAGCACCAGCGCCCAGAAGGCCACCCCCACCGCAAGGACCGCCAAAAGGATCATTCCGTCACATCAAAGGCCGCCTCGGCCCCCTCCAGGCCCAGCGCCATCATCAGCGACCGCATCTCCTGCCGCGCCGCCACATGGGCCAGCGACACCGCCACCGGCCGGATGTCGTTCGACAGGTCCGCCACCGTCAGCCCAAAGGGGAACAGCTCGCGGTAGATGACCCGGTCCCTGAGGCCCGGCCCCATCCGGAAGCCGATCCGCTTCGACAGCTTCTTGAGCCGGTCGGTCAGCCGCTGCCGGTTCCGCGCCGCCGCCACCGACAGGCGGTTGGTGACCACGACCCAGTCGATCGGCGTGCCCCCTGCGATCGCCCGGTTCTTGCGGGCCTCCCACACGCTCTCGGAGTAGATCGAGGGCCGGATCAGGTCCAGCGTGACCGGGTCCACCTGCCCCAGCAGGTCGAAGTCGACGAAGCTGTCGTTCATCGGCGTGACGATCTGGTCGGCCAGCCCGTGCGCCTTCCGCGACAGGATCGTGTCCCCGCCCGGCGTGTCGATCAGCACCACATCGGCTATGCGCCGCGCTTCGGCAAAGGCCTGCTCGAAACGCGCCAGCTGTTCCTCTTCGCCGGCCCTGGCCAGCGCCTTGCCGTCCCCAAGGTCGGGCTCGACCGGCAGCGGCAGCTTCTGCCCGTTGGCCAGCATCCAGGCCTTGCGGTTGTCGAAGAAGCGCGCCATCGACCGCTGCCGCAGGTCCAGGTCCAGCAGCGCCACGCTGCGGCCCGAGTACAGGAGCCCCACGGCGATATGGATCGCCAGGGTGGACTTGCCGGCCCCCCCCTTCTCATTCCCGACGACGATAACTCTCGGCTGGCTCATGCACTCTGTCCCATCCCGCGACTCATGCGGGGCCCGGGCGCAAAATCGGGGGCAGACCCCTCGGGGTCAACGTCTCATCGGAAGGCTCGTGCGGTTCCGGGCCTCACGTGCCTCTTTGGCACCAAGGATCCCGGATGCGCGCAGCGGCACAGACGGCGGCGGCACCCGATGCGGGCACGGCCACCTTCAGGCGGACCAGCGAGCGGCCATCGACCGTCACCGGCTCGAAGCGCGGCGTCAGGCCGGCAAGCGCCTCGGGCGCGGCGGAGCGGATACGGGCCCAGGCCGTGCGAGCCGAGGCCTCAGTGCCGAACGCGCCCAGCTGGACCAGGGAGGCATCCTCCGCTTCCCGGCGCGTTGAGACCGGACGGGCGCGCATCTGGGGCACTGCCGCGGTGACCCGCTTCTCGACCTCATCGACGGCGGCTTCGGCGATGGCCGGAGCGGCCGCCTGCACCAGGCCCTCCATGGCCCCGTCACGCGCTTCCCACAGGTCATGGGGATCCATCACCTCGACCCGGACAGCGCCGGGGCGGCCCTCGCGCAGACCCATCTCGGCGGCCTTGCGGGGCGTTTCCAGCGGGGTCTTGCCGGGCCGGTCCAGGCTGACGGGGATGGCGGCGACGCGCTCGGCCATCTGCTCAAAGCGGTGCGGATCATGCTCAACCCAGCCACAGCCGCTCGCGCTGAGGGCCAGACCCAGGGTCAGGGCCCGTACAACGCGGCGCTTCTGCACTGGACGAAGGACTTCTGCGGACGTCATAAGGCCACCCTACCCGGCCTCCGTTGCAGCCCCGTGCACAAGTAGGCTTAAGCGAGAAGGTAAATCCGGTCTCAACCATGGACTCAGCCGCTCTGCCTCTGCCCCACGCCGCCACCCCGGCAGACCTGCGGCGCGTCGTGGCCGGCTGGCGCGCGGCAGGCGAGACCGTGGCCTTCGTGCCCACCATGGGTGCCCTGCATGACGGCCACCTGAGGCTGGTCGAGCAAGCCCGCATGGAAGCGCGGCGCGTGGTCACCAGCGTCTTCGTCAACCCGACCCAGTTCGCGGCGCACGAGGACCTCGACACCTATCCGCGCACGCTGGAGCGCGATGCGACCCTGCTGGCTGAGGCCGGTTGCGACCTGCTCTACGCGCCGACCGCGTCAGCCATGTACCCCCCGGGCTTCGCCACCCGTATCGCCATGGACGGCCCCGCCCTCGGGCTGGAGACGGACCACCGCCCGCACTTCTTCGGCGGGGTCGCCATCGTGGTCGCCAAACTGTTGAACCAGGTGCAGGCTGACGCCGCCCTGTTCGGCGAGAAGGACTATCAGCAGCTGCGGGTCATCGCCCGGCTGGCCGCCGATCTCGACATTCCCACGCGCATCGTCGGCGTGCCGACCGAGCGCGACGGGCATGGCCTCGCCCTGTCGTCACGGAATGCGTATCTCAGCGAAGAGGAGCTGACGATCGCCCGGCGGCTCAATGGTCGGCTGGCCGCGGCCGCCGCCCGCGTTCGGGAAGGCGTCTCGATCGCCACGGTCGAGCAGGAGGCCACCGCCGCCCTGCTCGCGGACGGCTTTGCCAGCGTGGACTACATCGCGGTCCGCGATGCCGACACGCTCAGCCCGCTCGCGGCCGCCACCGACCGGCCAATGCGGATACTGGCTGCCGCCTGGCTGGGGCGCACCCGGCTGATCGACAATATGGCGGTCTGACCCGCCCCGTCAGGCGATCGCGCCGACGCAGCCCTCCGGGCCACCGGGGACGACCGGCGACGAGGTCAGCGACAGGGTCCAGCCGTGGTGGGTATCGAGCCCCCGACGTCCCGCGCCCGAGCCGTCACCGGCGTCACCCCCGGCGGTCACCAGAACCCGGTCGCCGCGCGGCAGGGCCGACGGGTCGATCCGCCCGACCGCCAGCGACGTTGGAATGTCCTTGCCGAAGCCTTCGAAGACGCTGAGTGCCGCCCACTCGCGGCGAAGGCCCATCCACCAGGGGTCTCCGGCATTGATGGCCAGAACGGCGATCCCCTTCCCCTCTGCGGCAAAGGCCAGGGCGGCCTGCGGATCCCGCTCGGTCTTCAGTTCGGCGGCTCGACCGAAACGCAGCCGGGCCGCATCGAAGGCACGCGCCGGCTCAACCGGGGCCCAGACCCGCACCGACAGCTGGCCCTGACGCGCCAGACCGTGGCCGACGACCTCGCGCCACAGGGCCTCGACGGCCTCCCGGGTATCCGGCTTTGCCTGCTGCAGCACATGGGCGAGAACGGCCTGTTCGCGGTCCGGCCGCAGCTTCACATAGCCGCCGGTCGGGGCGTCCTTGGCCAGGCCGACACGGTCCGCGAGGGCCAGCCGCTTCTGGAACAGGGCGACCATTTCGTTGTCGAGCTGGTCGATTTCGTGCCGCAACGCCGCCAGGGTCAGGCGTTCCGCTTCAGCGGCTTCGTCGGGGGATTTCACAAGGGTCAGGGTCATCTGCAGAGCTTTCGAAGGGGAGGATCGGTGAGGCCGAGGTCCGCCGCTCCATCAGGAGCGGTCGCCGGTGAGGGGTCAGGAGCAAGGTCCGGACGCCTCAGCCGGCGTATCGAAAGCCGTAGAAATAGACGCCATAGGCATAGGGGGCCGACGCCGCGAAATCGCGGGCGTCAAAAGCGGCAGTCAGGGCGCGCTTGGAGGCCATGGATCGGTGATGCCCGCAGAAATCGTGCGCCGTCAAGCGCCTTCCCGCCCGAGGAGGACAAACCGCGTGCGGTTATCGGCGGAATCCTGCATGTCGTTGCGCAAAATCGACAACCCGTAGATCTCGGCGGCGCCGGCGGGGGCGAGCGCCGCGCGTGTCGAATCCTCTGCATCGGCCACTGCGCGCGCTGCGCCGGCCGTGTCGAAGGCTTCCACCGCCTTGAGGTTCAGCGATGCCAGGGTACCCACGCACTGCCCGAGGGCTGCCGGATGGCTCTCCACCGTGCGCACATCCGACAGGCGGGTGCCCCGTGGGGCCATCAGGGCCAGCCGGATGGGACGCCACACCTCGGCCAGCACAGCCAGCCCCGAAGCTTCGACCAGCCGACTCGCCGGCTGAACGTCTCCGATCTGCGAGTTCTCGACGGGGATCAGGGCGCAGTCGCACTGCCCGTCATGAACGGACTGGATCGCGGCCTCAAACGTGTCGTGGCCAATGGCCTCGTCCCACGGGCGCAACACCGCGCAGGCCTGATGACTGAACGACCCCGGCGCACCCTGATAGGCGACGCGTCCCCTGGCCATCGCGGCCTCAGGCTGCTGCAGAGCGGGATTGCCGCCCGGATTTCAGTCGCTCGGCGACCAGGAAGGCCAGCTCCAGCGCCTGGTCGGCATTCAGGCGCGGGTCGCAATGGGTGTGATAGCGGCTGCTGAGGTCGTCTTCGGTCAGCATCTGTGCGCCGCCCAGACATTCGGTGACGTTCTGGCCGGTCATCTCCAGATGCACGCCGCCCGGGTGCACACCCTCGGATTCGGCCACGTCGATGAAGGTCCGGACCTCGCTCAGGATCCGCTCGAACGGCCGGGTCTTGTAGCCATTGCCCGCCTTCAGCGTATTGCCGTGCATCGGGTCGATGGACCAGACGACCCGGCGACCGGCAGCCTTGATATCGCGCATCAGCCGCGGCAGGCGCTCGCCCACCTTGTCCGAGCCGAACCGCCCGATCAGGGTCATCCGGCCGGGGATGTTGTCGGGGTTGAGGATGTCCAGGAGCCGCAGCAGGTCTTCGGGCTCCATGGTCGGACCGCACTTGAGGCCGATCGGGTTCTTGATACCTCGCGCGAACTCGACATGGGCGCCGTCCGGCTGGCGGGTGCGCTCGCCGATCCAGACCATATGGGCCGAGGTGTCGAACCACTCGCCGCTGGCCCCGTCCAGGCGCGTCAGGGCGCTTTCCAGATTGAGCAGCAGCGCCTCATGGCTGGTGAACACCTCGACGCGCGACAGGTCCGGATGGCTCTCGGGCGTCACGCCGACCGCTTCCATGAAGGCGAGGGCCTCGCCGATCTTGTCGGCCAGTTCGCGATAGCGCGCGCCGTATGAGTTGTCGGCGGCGAAGCCCAGCGTCCAGCGATGGATATTGTAGAGGTCCGCATAGCCGCCGCCGGCAAAGGCGCGCAGCAGGTTCAGGGTCGAGGCCGACTGGTGATAGGCTTTCAGCAGGCGCTGCGGATCGGGCACCCGCTCGGTCGGATTGAAGCCCATGCCGTTGATGATGTCGCCGCGATAGCTGGGCAGTTCGACGCCATCGATCATCTCGACCGACGACGAGCGCGGCTTGGCGAACTGGCCGGCGATACGGCCGACTTTCACCACAGGCTTGCGCCCCGCAAAGGTCAGCACGACGGCCATCTGCAGGATCAGCCGGAAGGTGTCGCGGATATTGTCGGTCGAGAACTCCTTGAAGCTCTCGGCGCAGTCCCCGCCCTGCAGCAGGAAGGCATTGCCCGCCTCGACCTGGGCCAGGCGATCGGTCAGGCGCCGCGCCTCACCGGCAAACACCAGCGGCGGCAGGGCCCGCAGCTCGTCCTCGACGCCGGCCAGGGCGCCCGCGTCGGGATAGTCCGTCGGCATCTGCACGACGGGCTTTGATCTCCAGCTATCAGGCGTCCAGCGTTGGGTCATACGGCGAAGATAGAGTGTCCATGCTTCCCGAACAATAAACCGTTGCAACCATTCCGTCGCAGGCAGCGCCGCTCATGGGCCCGGAACGCTTGCTGTTTGGCCGAAAACCCCCTATAGGCCGCCGCTTTCCAGGGCTTCGGTCCCGAAATCGGAATGTAAAAGGGCCGGGAAGTCATCCCTGCCGCCGCTTCGGGAGCCATCGTTCGGTCGACTACCCGGTCCTCCGTGCGCCGAACCCTACATGGGAGATGACGATGGCTCTATACGAGCACACGGTCATGTCGCGCCAGGATATCAGCGCGCAACAGGCCGAAGCCCTCAATGAAACGATCAAGGGCCTTATCGAACAAGGCGGCGGAGCTGTCGCCAAGATCGAGTACTGGGGTCTGCGCAACCTGACCTATCGCGTGAAGAAGAACCGCAAGGCTCACTATTCGCTGATGGCCATTGATGCCCCGCCGGCCGCCATGGCCGAGGTCGAGCGTCAGCTGTCGATCAACGAAGACGTGCTGCGCTGGCTGACCGTCCGCGTCGAGGAACTCGACCTGGAACTGTCGCCGCTTCTGGCCCGTCGTGAGCGCGAGCGTGAACGCACGCCCCGCGACGATTCTTCCAACGCTTCGGAATAAGGACCGGCCCCATGACCGATACCCAATCCTCCAACGCGGCCCCCAAGCCGGGCGCCCCGGTGGGCGACGGCCCCGCCCGTCGTCCGTTCTTCCGTCGTCGCAAGGTCTGCCCGTTCTCCGGCGATAACGCCCCGAAGATCGACTACAAGGACGTCAAGCTGCTGCAACGCTACATCTCCGAGCGTGGCAAGATCGTCCCGTCGCGGATCACGGCCGTGTCGCAGAAGAAGCAACGCCTGCTGGCCAAGGCCATCAAGCGCGCGCGTTACCTGGCCCTCCTGCCTTATGTGGTGAAGTGATATGAAGGTCGTTCTGCTTGAACGCGTCGAGAACCTCGGCGCCATCGGCGACGTCGTGTCCGTCAAGGACGGCTTCGCCCGTAACTTCCTCCTGCCGCGCGACAAGGCGCGTCGGGCCACTGCCGCCAACCTGAAAGCCTTCGAAGTCGAACGCGCCGCCATCGAGGCCCGCAACGACAAGAACAAGGCCGAGGCCCAGAAGATCGCCGACAAGATCGACGGCCAGACCTATGTGATGATCCGTCAGGCCGGTGAAACCGGTCAGCTGTACGGTTCGGTCGCCGGTCGCGACGTCGCCGAGGCCATCCGCGCCGAAGGCGGCCTGGTCGAGCGCAGCCAGATCGTTCTGCACGTGCCGATCAAGGTGCTGGGTGTCCACGAAGTGCTGGTTCGCCTGCACGCCGAGGTCTCGGCCACCGTCAAGATGAACGTCGCCCGTTCGCTGGACGAAGCCGAGCGTCAGGCCAAGGGTGAAGACGTCATCCGCTCGCAATTCGACGATGAGCGCCAGGCGGCCGAAGAGGCTGCCCAGGACATGATCGAAGGCGGCGCCGGCCAGCAAGACGGCCTGGGCGAAGAGGCCTGATCGCCTCCCGCTCCGACTGACTGCCCATGAATGAAGGGGATGCACCGGCCGGTGCATCCCCTTTTTCGTGGTTCGATTTCATCCGTCCACAACGCGGGCAGTCTATCGACAGCTTTGCGACCGCGCCTGACGCAGGGAGGGGTAAGAGTTAACCCATGAACGCCCTCGCCCCCCTGTCTCTGTCGGACTCCGGTCCCCAGTCCCTGCCGCATAACCTCGAAGCCGAGCAGGCGCTGCTGGGCTGTCTGCTGTTCGACAATGCCGCCTTCGAACGCCTGTCCGAGAAGCTGCGCGGCAGCCATTTCCACGAGCCGTTCCACCAGCGCCTCTATGATGTGATCGAGGACCACATCCGTCAGGGCCTGCTGGCCGAGCCGACCCTGCTGATGGGTCGCTTCAAACAGGATCCGGCCTTCGAACAGTTCGGCGGCCTGCGCTATCTGGCCGATCTGGTCGACCGCGCCCCGCCGGCTGCCAATGCCCCCGACTATGCCCGGGTCATCTATGACCTCGCGCTGCGGCGGGATCTGATCCGCATCGGCGGTGACATCAGCCGCGCCGCGCCCGATCCGGAAACCCCGGCCCTCGACCAGATCGAAGCCGCAGAGCAGTCGCTCTACACCCTGGCCGAGACCGGCAAGCCCTCGTCCGGATTTGTCAGCTTTTCCCAGGCCCTCGCCGGCGCCGTTCAGATGGCGGGCGAAGCCTATCAGCGCGACGGCAAGCTGGCCGGACTGGCCACACAGCTGGACGACCTCGACCAGAAGCTGGGCGGTCTCTACCCCTCCGACCTGCTGATCCTCGCGGGGCGCCCGTCGATGGGCAAGACCTCGCTGGCCACCAACGTCGCCTTCAACGTGGCCCGCAACTATCGCTGGGAGCCGACGCCCGAGGGCCGCAAGACCGTCTCGGGTGGCGTGGTCGCCTTCTTCTCGCTGGAAATGAGCGCCGAACAGCTGGCCATGCGGATCCTGGCGGATGCCTCCGGCATTTCGTCCGACCGCCTGCGCAAGGGCGAGATCGACGCCTCGGACTATGGCCGGCTGCGCGACGCCGCCATCGAGATCGGCGAAAGCCCGCTCTACATCGACGCCACCGGCGGTCTGGCCATCTCGAAAATGGCCGCCCGCGCGCGCCGCCTGAAGCGTCAGGAGCATGGCCTGGACCTGATCATCGTCGACTATCTGCAGCTCCTGACCGTCGGCGACGCCAATAACCAGAAGAACCGCGTGCAGGAGGTGTCCGAGATCACCGGCGGCCTCAAGGCCCTGGCCAAGGAGCTGAACGTCCCCGTTCTGGCCCTGTCGCAGCTATCGCGTCAGGTCGAAAGCCGCGACGACAAGCGGCCCCAGCTGTCCGACCTGCGCGAATCCGGCTCGATCGAGCAGGACGCCGACGTCGTCATGTTCGTCTATCGCGAAAGCTATTACCTGGGCCGCTCCGAGCCGCGCGAGGGCACAGAGGAACACCTGAAGTGGCAGCAGGACATGGACCAGCTGCAGCACGTTGCCGAGGTCATCATCGGCAAGCAGCGCCACGGCCCCATCGGCACGGTCCGCCTGTCCTTCGACGCCGACACCACCCGCTTCGGCAATCTGGCCCACGACAACCGCTACGACAGCAGCAGCTACGAGTAGAATTCCCGAAACCGCGGATTGACAGGCTTCGAAAACCGTCAATAAATCAAGGTCAAGTGGCGACGGGGGGTCGCCCTTCTTCCAGGGGGATTCCATGCGTATTTTGCTTGTCGCGCTCGGCGCGCTGTCTCTTGCTGCCTGTGCGACACCCGTGCCGCAGGCCCGACCGCTCAATGCCGACCAGATCGCCGCCATGGGTCCGACCCGGGTCTTGGTGGTCGAGAACGACTACGGGATCGGCAAGAGCTGGGTGATGTCGGACAGCTCGGTCGCGGGCGCGCCCTACGGCCTGATCGGGGCCCTGGTGTCTGCAGGCATTGACGCGATGATGAACTACGGGCCCAGCGGTCGGGCATCGCAGGCCGCCGGCGAGGTCGCCGATGTCATCCCGCTCGACGCCCTGACGTCGTCCCTGACCGGCAATCTGACAGGGCTGGTCCCGACCTCGGCGCCCGAAGCGGCCGTGTCCTTTTCCGATGTGTCGGCCGTCCAGCGCATCACCTCGGTCGCATCCGAGGACGACGCCATCGAGGTCGCAGCCAGCTATGTGCTGTCGACCGACTCCAGCGCGCTCCGGATCACGGTGACCTCGACCTACAGCAGTGCGTCCCTGCCCTATGCGACGCCCTATTTCCCGGAAGGGTCGCCGCCCAAGTCTGAACTGGTCGGCCCGACCTATCGAAACACCTTCGTTTATGAGTCCCGCCAGCTGCCGATCCCGGTGTTGACCCCGGAGCTGAAAGAAGAGCTGGTCGTCTCGATCCGCAACAGCGCGCGGGACGAGAACGGCGCCCTGCCCGAAGAAGGCACCGACGCCCATCGCGCCATGACCAAGGAACTGGAAGACGCCGTCGACAACCGGCTGACCGACGCCGAGATCGCGTTCTTCCTGACCCGCGAGTGGCTTAAGGACGACGGGCGCCTGATCCGGGCCGAGATCGACAATGCGCACGCGCTGGCCGCGCGCTATCTCGTCATGGATCTCAACCGGACCGACGTGCCCAGCTATGAGGGCGAGGGCAGCGAGCTTGTCGAGACCCTGCCGGACGGGCGCACGGTCTACCGGCTCTCCGGCGGTCTCATGGCCGGGTCCTACATCTCGTCCCCTGCCGACGGGCGTGCCTTCGTCAACTATGGCAATGCCATCAACTACGCCTCTGTCTACATGACCCGGCTCCAGACCCTGAGAACACAGGCGCGCGAACGGCGATAGTAGGGACCGGGCGTTCCGTTCTCTTCGCAGGTGCGGCATAAGGGCGAGATGACCCGTGCCCGCCTGTCGGTCGATCTCGACGCCCTCGCCGCCAACCATGATTGTCTCGCGCGCCTGACCGGGCGGCCTGTGCAGCCGGTGGTTAAGGCGGATGCCTATGGGCTGGGGGCCGAGGCCTGTGTGACCCGCCTGATGCAGGCGGGCGCGCGCACCTTCTTCGTCGCGCGTCTGGTCGAGGGTCTGGCCCTGCGCGATGCCATGGGACCGGCCCCCGTCATCTATGTGCTGGACGGATGCACCGAGGGTGCCGCGGCAGCCCTGCGGGAGGCCGACCTCCGCCCGGTCATCAATCACGGGGACCAGCTGGCCCGCTGGCAGGAAGCCGGCGGCGGACGGTGCGGGCTGCACATCGATACCGGCATGAACCGGCTGGGGTTCCGTCCGGAACAGGCCCCTGCCGCCTTCCCCGGGCTGGAATTGGTGATCAGCCACCTCGCCTGCGCCGACGAGCCTGACAGCCCGATGAACCGGCAGCAGCGCGACACCTTCGCCGCCGTCCGCAGTCGCTATCCCGGCATACCCGCCTCCTTCGCCAATTCAGGCGGCTGTTTCCTGGGCCCCGACTACGCTTTCGATGCGGTACGCCCCGGGATCAGTCTGTGGGGCGGCGGACCCGAGGGACGGCCGGACACCCGCATCCGGCCGGTCGCCACCTTCAGCGCGCCCATCCTGCAGGTTCGACATGTGCCGGTCGGCGAGAGCGTCGGCTATGCCCGGGGCACGATCGCAGACCAGCCCCTGACCGTCGCCACCGTCGGCGCCGGTTATGCCGACGGGGTGATGCGCGCCACCAGTCCCCGGGGGCAGGTCTTCGTGGCCGGACATCTGCGGCCCATTCTGGGGCGGATTTCCATGGACGCCCTGGCGGTCGACGTCACCGGGCTCGATGTGGCCGAGGGCGACCGGGTCGAGTTGTTCGGCTCCAACCGCCCCATCGACGATGCCGCGCGCGACACCGGCACCATCGCCTATGAGCTGCTGACCTCGGTCGGCAGTCGGGTGGATCGCACCTACACCGGCTGAGGCTACGTCAGGATCGGTCGCAGGCCACTCCTGACCCTCTGCGCCCGGCACCGAAATCGGTGTAAGCGAACCGCATGGCTCGTGACTCATCCCAATACATCTGCCGCGTCTGCGGGGCCGTCCATGCCAAATGGGCCGGTCAGTGCTCGGCCTGCGGCGAGTGGAACTGCCTGACCGAGGAGGTCGGCGGGGCGCCACCGGGGGCGCTCAAGCCGGCAGCGACCAAGCGGGCGCGCGGCATCCAGTTCGAGGATCTGAAGTCCGAAAGCCCCGAACCGGCGCGCCTGATCACCGGCGTCAGCGAGTTCGACCGGGTCTGCGGCGGCGGGCTGGTGCCCGGCTCGGCCCTGTTGATCAGTGGTGACCCCGGCGTCGGCAAGTCGACCCTGTTGCTGGAAGTCTGCGCCCGGGCGGCCCTGAAGGGGGCCAAGGTCGCCTATCTGTCGGGTGAGGAGGCGGTAGAACAGATCCGCTCGCGCGCCCGGCGCATGGGGCTGTCGCAGGCCGATGTGGCGCTGGCCTCGGCCACGGCGTTGCGCGAGATCGTGGCGACGCTGAAACGCGAGGCGTTCGATCTGGTGGTCATCGATTCCATTCAGACCCTGTGGTCTGATGTGCACGAGGCCGGGCCCGGCTCCATCGTCCAGGTGCGGGCCTGCGCCTCCGAGCTGGTGCGGCTGGCCAAGGCGGGGGGGCCGGCCATGATCCTGGTCGGCCACGTCACCAAGGACGGACAGGTCGCCGGTCCGCGCGTGGTCGAGCACATGGTTGATGCGGTCCTGAACTTCGAGGGCGAGCGCGGCTATCCCTTCCGGGTCCTGCGGGCCGGCAAGAACCGCTTTGGTGCGACCGACGAGATCGGCGTCTTCGAAATGGGCGACACAGGCCTGCGCGAGGTGACCAACCCCTCCGCCCTGTTCCTCGGCGACCAGAACGGGGACCGGGCCGAGCGTGAGCCGGGCACCGCTGTATTTGCCGGTATCGAAGGGTCACGACCGGTTCTGGTCGAGATTCAGGCCCTGTCGGCCCCCTCCGCCTATGGCACGCCGCGCCGCGCGGTGGTGGGCTGGGACTCGGGCCGTCTGGCCATGGTGCTGGCGGTGCTGGAGTCGCGCTGCGGCCTCGGCTTCGGGGACCGCGACATCTATCTGAACGTCGCCGGCGGGCTGAAGATCAATGAGCCCGCGGCCGACCTTGCCGCGGCCGCCGCCCTGATCAGTTCGGTCTGTGATGTGCCGCTGCCCAAGGGGTGTGTGGTGTTCGGTGAGATCGGTCTGTCGGGCGAGGTCCGCGCCGTCGGCCGGGCCGAGGCCCGCCTGCGGGAGGCCATGAAGCTGGGCTTTGACAAGGCCCTGTGTCCCCCGCTCAGTCACGAGCCGACCGACATCGCCGCCACCTCGCTCAGCCGCCTGGCCGAAGCGGTCGAACGAATCTCGCAAAACCGGTATTAGGGAATCTGGCGTCGTCATCCTCGGGCTTGACCCGAGGATCGGTGCATCCGCTATGGGGACCGATGCGCGTGACACGGAATCTTTCCAAAGGCCGGGCCATTTCTCTATCGGGCTGCCAGACCGATCCTCGGGTCAAGCCCGAGGATGACGGAAGGTTTGCATCGTGACCGCCTGGGACGTCTTTTCCGTACTGATCCTTCTGGCGTCCGGCGCCGCGGGCTGGATTCGTGGGGGCACGCGGGAACTGCTGACCCTGCTCAGCTTCGTGCTGGCGGCCTTCATCGCCCTGATCGCCCTGCCGCTGTCGGCCCCGGTCGGCAAGGCCATGATCGATCCGGACTGGGCCGGCACCCTGATGGCCGCCCTGGCCACCTTCCTGCTGGTCTATTTCGGAGTCCGGATTGTGGGGTCGACGCTGTCCCGCCGGGCCCAGGCCCATCCGCATCTGGCCGGTATCGACCGCGTTTTCGGCATCTTTGTCGGGCTGACCCGCGCCCTCGTCCTGCTGGGCGCCATTCATCTGGTCGTGGTGGCCGCCATGCCGGGCGAACGCACGCCCCGGTGGCTGGGCGAGGCCAGTCTTTATGGGGTCAGCGCCGGCGCAGCGCGGGCCATCCAGTTCGTCCTGCCGGGCATCGGACGCGGGGCCGACGCCCTCGCCCCCGTGGTGGATTCCTCCGTACGCCAAGGGTTTTCCGGCGACGACGCCTTGCCGAAAACACAAACAGGGCCTAACTCGCCCGACACCGCCCGCTAGTTGTTTCCCCCCAGGTCATCGGAGCCGCCGACGATGTCCCACCGCCTCGCCGATCCTGTCGTCCACCACTGGCCCGAGCGCGAGAGCGACGACGACCAGCTGCGTCTGGAGTGCGGCGTCTGCGGCGTCTGGGGCGCCCCCGGGAACGAAGCCTCCTCCATTGTCGCGCTCGGTCTGCACGCCCTGCAGCATCGCGGGCAGGAAGCCTGCGGCATCGCCAGCGTCGCCGATACCCATTTCCACACCGAGCGCCACGTCGGGCTGGTGGGCGAGGCCTTTGGCAGCACGGACCTCACCGGCCGCCTGCCCGGCAGCGCCTCGGTCGGTCACACCCGCTATTCGACCTCGGGCGGCAGCTTCCTGCGCAACATCCAGCCGATGTTTGCCGATCTGGATACCGGCGGCATCGCGGTCGCCCACAACGGCAATCTGACCAACTTCCTGTTCCTGCGGAACCAGCTGGTCGCCGAGGGCGCCATCTTCCAGTCGACGTCAGACTCCGAAGTCATCCTTCACCTCATCGCCCGCAGCCGGAAGGCCCGGGTGGTGGATCGCTTCATCGACGCCCTCGCCCGGATCGAGGGCGGCTATGCCCTGGTCGCCCAGACGCCCAAGAAGATGATCGGCGCGCGCGACCCGCTGGGCATCCGCCCGCTGGTGCTGGGCCGCCTCGGCGACGCCTGGGTTCTGGCCTCCGAGACCTGCGCGCTCGACACCATGGGCGCGGTCTTCGTGCGTGACGTCGAGCACGGCGAGGTCGTGGTGATCGACGAACACGGCCTGCGCTCGCTCAAGCCCTTCCCGGCGCGCGCCGCCCGGCCGTGCCTGTTCGAATATGTCTATTTCGCCCGCCCCGACAGCGTGGTGAACGGCCGCTCGGTCTATGAGGTGCGCAAGCGCATGGGCCAGGGCCTGGCGCAAGAGCACGCCATCGATGCAGATGTCGTGGTGCCGGTGCCCGACTCGGGCGTGCCCGCCGCGCTCGGCTATGCCCAGGCCAGCGGCATTCCCTATGAGATGGGCATCATCCGCAGCCACTATCTGGGCCGCACCTTCATCCAGCCCAGCCAGGGCGCCCGGCAAAAGGGCGTGCGCATGAAGCACAGCCCCAACCGCTCGGTTATTGAGGGCAAGCGCGTCGTGCTGATCGACGACTCCATCGTGCGCGGCACCACCTCGGTCAAGCTGGTCCGCGCCGTGCGGGCCGCAGGCGCCACCGAGGTGCATCTGCGCTCGGCCAGCCCGCCGATCCTCTTCCCCGACTTCTACGGCATCGACATGCCCGAGCGCGAGCAATTGCTGGCTGCCAACAAGACGCTCGAGGAAATGCGCGCTCACCTCGAGGTCGACAGCCTTGGCTTCCTGTCGGTCGACGGCCTCTATGCCGCCATGGAGGCCGGTCCGCGTGACCCGGCCAATCCCCAGTTCACCGACCACTATTTCACCGGTGACTATCCCACGCGTCTGCTCGACCGCGAGATCGAGGAAGGCGGCCGCGACGCCTCCCCGCGCCAGCTGTCGCTGCTGGTCAGCGCCTGATCCATGGTTGATACCCCTGTGCTGAAAGACCGTATCGCCCTGGTCACGGGTGCCTCGCGCGGCATCGGCTATGAAGCCGCCCTCGCCCTGGCCAACGCCGGGGCCCATGTCGTTGCCACCGCCCGCACCCAGGGCGGGCTGGAAGAGCTGGACGACGCCATCTTTGCCGCCACCGGCCAGCACGCCACCCTGATCCCGTTCGATCTGGTCGACGGCGGCGCGATCGACCGGCTGGGCGGGGCGCTTTACGAGCGGTTCGGGCGGCTGGACATCTGGGTCAACACGGCCGCGACCATGGGGGCCGAGGGCCTTACCCCGGTGGCCCACGCCGATCCGCGCCAGTTCGCCAAGATCGAAAAGGTCAACCTGACCGCCGTCTATCGGCTGATCCGCTCGCTGGAGCCGCTGCTGCGGGCCTCGGAGTCCGGCCGCGCTATCCATCTGACCACCAGCCTTGCCAGCGCGCCCAAGGCCTTCTGGGGCAGCTATGCGGCGACCAAGGCGGCCGCCGAGGTTCTGGTGCGCTGCTGGGCCGATGAGATCGAGTCGACCAACATCCGGGCCTCGGTGCTGGATCCGGGCCGCATGCGCACCCGCCTGCGCGCCCAGGCCTTCCCCGGAGAGGATCCGGAGACCCTGCCCCACCCGTCCGAGATCGGGCCCCTGATCGTCGATCTGGCCCGCGGCGACCAGGTGCCGCCGGGGATGGTCAGGTTCAGGGAATGGAAGGCTTCAAAGGCCTGAGTTCCGGCGGCAGGTCGTCCCACCCCGCCAGACCCAGCATGTGAAGGCCGATATCGCGAACCGGTTCATCCTGTGCCCACTGGCGATAGTGATATCGATAGCCGTGCTCGGGATCGGACGTTTCAACGATCCACGACATTCCGTCGACCACACCGTCGCTACAACCGGTCGACCGCGCCCGGGCCAGCCCCGTTTCGGCCAGGACCGAGTCTAGGGCCTGAGCTTCGCTACCAGACAGCAGGCGGACACGCTCTCCCGAGAACCGCCCCTCCTTCTTCCAGTCGTAGTCCGAGGGCGCCAAGCGCTTTTCCGTCATCACCAGCCGACCGTCGTCCCGGGTGTCCACCCTGACCGAGAACGGGGGGTGAAAGCTGGGAATGAGCGTGAGGCGCACGGACCGCGGTGAGCCCTCACGCCGCTGGAACAGCGACGGCTCTTCCAGATCGGCGAGCACACCCGAGAACCAGGCGGCTTGAAAGTCGTCCTGAACCGGTTCGCGAGTGCGAAAGCCGTGGAGCTCGCAGTCGTTGACCTGCTTTTGAAACTCGGGCGGGAAATAGAGAACCCGGCGATTGCTGTACCAACCGGTAAACAGCGCGGCGGCCAGCACCAGCAAGGTCAGCAGAACGGCGACACCTCTGGTCATGGCGCCCGCCCCTACTTCTTCGGCGCGTGCTTCTGGCCGGTGCGGATACGGCCGGAGCGGCTGACCTGACGGGCGCCGCCGCGGGCCCCCTTTTGCACGGCGACACTCTGGCCGGCCTTCTTGGACGAGCGTGCCTTCAGGCCGCTGACGATCTTCGGCTTGGGACCGCCGGCCTTCTTCTGCTCCAGCGCCTTGCCGGGCAGGTTGGACAGGGCCTCGGCCTTCTCCGCCTTCTTGATGCGGCGCGGGGCAGTCTTGGCAGCCCCCTTGTAGCGCTCCGGCCCGGACTTGGCCCCGCCCTCGGCATAGGGGTTGGTGCCGCCCGACTTGACGGTCAGGCGAATGGGCGTACCCGGCAGGTCAAAACTTTCCCGCAAGGTATTGATCAGATAGCGCTTATAGGTCTCGGGCATGGCCGAAGCGCGGCTGGCGAACAGCACGAAGGTCGGTGGGCGGGCCTTGGTCTGGGCCATGTATTTCGGCTTGATCCGCTTGCCGTCGACGGCGGGGGGCGGGTGCCGCTGCGTGGCCACAGCCAGCCAGTCGTTGAGGTCGCGGGTCTTCACCTTCACCGACCAGGTCTCATAGGCCTTGATGATGGCGGGCATCAGCCGGTCCACGCCCCAGCCCGAATGCGCCGACAGGGCCACGAACGGCGTCCCGCGCAGCTGGGACAGCTTGCTGTCCGCCAGTCGGGTCAGCTCGGCCAAGCGCGCCTGGGGCTCTTCTTCCAGATCCCACTTCGAGGCGACGTAGACGATGGCCCGGCCCTCGCGCTCGACCAGATCGGCCAGCTGCAGGTCCTGGATGTCAAAGGCATTGTCCTTGTCCATCACCAGCACGACCACCTCGGCGAAGGTGATGGCGCGGATGGTGTCGGCGACCGACAGCTTCTCCAGCTTTTCCTGCACGCGGGCCTTGCGGCGCATGCCGGCAGTGTCGACCAGCCGGATGTTCCGGCCCTCATATTCCCAGTCGACCGAGATGGAGTCGCGCGTGATGCCGGCCTCCGGACCGGTCAGCATCCGATCCTCGCCGATCAACCGGTTGATCAGGGTCGACTTGCCGGCATTGGGGCGGCCGATGATGGCGATGCGGATCGGCTTGTCGGCGTCGTCCTCTTCGTCGGCGATGAAGGACTCCTGCCCGGCCGCCGCCACCAGCGCAGCATACAGGTCGGCCATCCCCTCGCCGTGCTCGGCCGACAGCGCCACCGGCTCGCCAAAGCCCAGCGCATGCGCCTCGCCCACGCCCCCCCCGCTCTCGCGGCTCTCGGACTTGTTGGCGACCAGCACGATGGGCTTGGGCTGTCGCCGCAACCGCTCGGCAAAGATGCGGTCCAGCGGCGTCACGCCTTCGCGGGCATCGACCATGAACAGGATCAGGTCGCCATCGCTGATCGCCGCCTCGGTCTGCTCGCGCATGCGCGATTCCAGACTGTCGTCGCTAATGTCCTCGAACCCGGCCGTGTCGATCAGAGTCAGTTCCAGATCGCCGAGGCTGCCCTTGGCATAGCGACGATCCCGCGTAACCCCCGGCCGGTCATCGACCAGGGCCAGGCGTTTTCCAACCAGTCGATTGAACAGGGTGGACTTGCCCACATTGGGGCGGCCGACAATGGCGAGTTTCAAGGCCATAGCGGCGTCTAGCGTGTTTCTCTTGTAGCGGAAAGGCGGATCAGCGGACGCTGATCACCTCACCGCGATCCGTGACGACCAGAATGGCCCCGTTGAAGGCTGTCGGCGGCACATAGGACGCGGCCCCGAGATTGAGGGTCGAGATCACTTCGCCCGTCTTGGGGTTCAACCCGACCAGCTCACCGTCCGAATTGGTCAGCACCAGACGGTTGGAGGCCAGCAGCGGCCCCGACCACGACGGACGCACCGTGCGATCGAAGAAGCCGAAGAAGCCGCCTTCCTGGCGCACGCGGCCCTCGTTGAGGTCCCTGGTCCAGTAGACCTGACCCGTCTCGCGGTTCAGCACGCTGAGCTCGCCGGCCTTGGACACGATATAGACCACGTCGCCGACCGGCAGCGGAGCGTTGACGGCGGCGACCGGCACCTGCCAGCGCGACTGACCGGTGCGCACATCCATGGAGGCCAGCACGCCCGAATGGCTGGCGGCATAGACGAAGCCGCGGCTGATCACCGGGCGACCGGCCACGTCCCGGATTTCCGACAGGGCGCTGGTGCGGGTGGTGCGCGACAGTTCTTCCTGCCAGACCGGCTGGCCGGTCGCGGCGCGGAAGGCAAAGACCTCGCCCGACGACATGGGCGCGATCACCGTGTCACCGGTGATGGCCGGGCTGGAGGCCCGCATGATGCGCGCGGGCTCGATGATACCGCGATAGGACCACTCGACCGTCCCGGTGTTTACGTCGAACGCAATGACCTGATTGTCCAGATCGACGACATAGACCCGCGATCCGGCCACCGTCGGGGCGCCGTGGATCGGCACATCGACCGGCGTCTGCCACAGCATGGCCCCGCTGGTCTGATCAAAGGCCGTCATGGTGCGATAGCCGGACGAGACGAACACCTTGCCACCGGCCAGGGCCACGCCACCGCCAAAGCCACCGCCCTCACGCCCCTCGGGCTTGACCGACGCGCGCCAGATGACGGCGCCGCTCTGGGCGTCCATCGCCGTCACCGTATCCTCACCGTCGAGGGCGAAGACGCGACCATTCTCGGCCACGGCCGGGGACATCACCTGACGGGTCCGGGCCGAGCCGGCCCCGATGTTCCGTCGCCAGGCGATGGTGAAGTCGGCGCCCGCGATCACATGCTCGACCGCATTCTCGGCATTGCCGCCCGGCATCGGCCAGGACACAACGGCCTGGGGACCCGGCAGGAAGAAGTCGCGCCCCGCCAGCGCCGGCGACGGCACCATGGCCTGATCGAACTCGAGCACCGACAGACGCTCGCCTTCCGAGGCAACCGGCCCTGCATCCGGCGAACGGCCGAGGCTGAAGGGCAGCAGATTGCTGACGGTTCCGCAGGCGGCGACCGACAGGGCAGCGCCACAGACGAGCAGCGTTCTGGCGAACCGGTTCATAGGCATACTCCTGAACGTGGACGTCATTCGGCGGCGGCCGGCTGGGACGGAGCCTGGGCTTGCGCCCCGGGCGAAGCACCCGCTTGCTCCGGCGAGACAACCACCGGCGGGGCCTGCTGGGCCTCGAGGATACCCGGCAGCGAGCCGAGTGTGCCGCCATCGATCATGGCAATGGCCGCCTGGGCGCGTTGACGAACCGTATCGGGCACGTCCTGTCCCAGTTGCAGCTGGACGAAGGTGGCGCGCGCCTCGGTGCTCTTGCCGAACTGCAGTTGGGCCATGGCCAGCGCCTCCAGCGCCTGGGCCCGCATCGGACGCCCTTCGCGGGTCAGCGGCGTCAAGCGCCCTTCGATGTCTTCATAGGTGGCGTCGGTATCCATCGCCAGCAGCGCCGCCTTGAACGCCGAGGCGTCGGACAGCAGCGGATCGCCGACCGCCTTGGCCGACTGGTCGAGAAGTTCGATCGCCTCGTCCACGCGGTTGGCGGCCAGGGCCAGACCAGCGCGCTGGGCCAGAGCCATGGACTTGTAGGCGCCATTGCCCTCGCGCTCGGCCTCGGCAAAGGCAGATTCCGCGGCGGCCAGATCGTTGGTCTGCAGGGCCTCGATGCCCCGTTCATAGGCGACGGACGCATTGGCGGCGCGCGAGGTCTGGTACGACTGCCAGCCCCACCAGCCGAGCGCGGCAATCAGGGCCAGAACCAGGATCCCGCCCACCACGGGCAGCCATGTCCTGGCCAGTCGCTTATAGCGGTCGGAGCGAAGCTCCTCCTCGACCTGCTCGAAGATATCCGTCACGAAATGAACGCCCCAAAGTCGTTAATCTGAGTTCGGCGCGACCCTAGACCATTTTTGGCCCGGGTCGAGACATCCCCCATTGAAAATGCGCACAATCTGCCCGCAGCGAAAGACTCGCTACGACGCAACCGGCTTGCGCGAGAAATAGGTCTCGACTTCGGCAGGAAAACGGCGGGCTCGAACATCTTCGGCAAAGCTTGCCACGCCGGACAGGATATGACCGCGCATATCGCCATAGCGGCGCACGAATTTGGGCGTCCAGTCGAACAGGCCCAGCATGTCGGGTGTCACCAGAATCTGCCCGTCGCACTCGGCTGACGCCCCGATTCCCACGGTCGGCACATTGATGGCGCGGGTGATCTCGCCGGCCAGGCCTGCGGCCACGCCCTCGATCACCACAGCAAAGGCGCCGGCGTCCGCCGTCGCTTCGGCCTCGGCCATGACGCGCAGGCGCTCGTCCTCGGTCTTGCCCTTGGCCTTGAACCCGCCCTCGGTCAGAACGGCCTGCGGCCTGAGGCCGACATGGCCCATCACCGGAATGCCCCGCTCCACCAGATAGGCGATGGTCTGGGGCACGGTCGGGCCGCTCTCCAGCTTGACGCCCTGCGCGCCGGTTTCCTTCATCACGCGGGCACAGTTCTGATAGGCCAGCTCCTTGCCGCCCTCATAACTGCCGAACGGCATGTCGACGACGACCATGGCCCGCTTGGCGCCGCGCATGACCGCCTGCCCGTGCAGGATCATCATCTCCAGCGTCACGCCGACGGTATTGGGCAGGCCATGCACCACCATGCCGACGCTGTCCCCGACCAGCAGCAGGTCGCAGTGCTCGTCCAGCAGGGCGGCCGTCGGCGCGTCATAGGCGGTCAGGCAGACCAGAGGCTCCTTGCCCTTGCGGGACTGGATATCCGGCGCGGCAAGGCGACGGACGGTTTCCTGTTTCTGACTGGACATGGTCGGCTCCGGGACAGCTTTCGCATTGCAGCATAGCCCCCCCGGCACACCGCGTCACCCGCAGCCGCTGGCGTCCGGCTCAGACGTCCTGGGACAGGCGCACAACGCCGGCCAGGGCCAGGGCCGCCACGGCGGCCGCCGCGATCCAGAACATCTGCATACTGCCCAGACCGCCCAGCGCCAGATCCGCCACGCCCCATCGTTCCAGCGCCGCCTGCAGGGCCGAGGCCACATCCAGATTGATCGACTGACCGGCCGACTGCGCTGCGTCCACGCCGGGCAGGGCTTCCGCGTCGCCGAGATCCATCTCGAGGGTGAGCATCTCGCGCAGGGCCACGACCCCACCGATGGCGCCGGCGATGCCAAGACCGACCGCCCTGAATCGGGCGCCGCTCTGCAGCCGGGCGCCCAGATCCGCCACGAACAGGGCGGTGTCAGGCATGGGCGGCGTGCGATCAAAGGCGCGTTCGATAAAGGGATCGAATTCATCAACCGACATGCGATTCCCTCCCTGTTTCGCCAGTCCCGGGATTGAGTATCTGGCGGAGTTTATCCAGACCACGTTTGACATGAGACTTCACCGTTCCAAGCGGCAGATTTAGGGCAGCGGCGATCTCCGGATGGGTCATCCCGGCCCCGTGGCCGAGGGACACACACAGGCGCTCTGCCTCGCTCAGGGTCTGCAACGCCGCATCCAGGTCAAAACGACCGAGGGGATCGACACTCGACACCTGGTCTTCAGCGGCGTCTTCCGAAACATAGCGCGCCTCTTTCTCACGTCGTTTGAGGTAGAGCCGCGCGGCGATACGCTTGACCCAGGCCGCGAAGGTGCCCTCACCGCGGAACTCGGTGCACCGCTCATACGCGAGGATGAAGGCATCCTGGGCGATGTCGTCGGCCAGCGAGGGCTGGGCCCCCATCCGCCGCAGCAGCGCCCGCACGGTCGACGAATGCCGCCGCACCAGTTCGCCGAAGGCCCGCCGGTCGCTGGCCGCCGCCAGGGCGGCCAGCTCCACATCGTGCCGGTCGGACAGGCCGGGTTGGGTCATGGTCGGGTCCCCCTTCGATCCCGGCCTCAGTCCTTGTTCTTGTTGAAGAAGCTCAGGACCAGGAAGGCCAGGCCGATGGTCGCCGGAATGACGGCGATCGCCAGCATACCGTCGCCAACCTGGTCGTTCCAGTTGCGGTCGCCCAGGTCATTGATCAGACCGAAGGCGGCGATACCGATGCCGACCGCCAGCCACATGACCCCGCGGCGGATGTCCCGCGTCCGGGACGGCAGGTTCTTGGTGATGTCCTTGCTCAGCGCCTCGATCACTTCGGGCGGCAGCGGCTGGCCCTTGTCGATGGCGGTGCGAACCGTCGTCTGGATTTCCCGACGTTCACGGCTCTTCAGGTAGCTGGGGCCGACGACGATCGCCACGATAGCGGCGAAGATGGTCCCGACGATGAAAATGGCGACAATGCCCTCGTCCATGGTTTGATCCTCTCAAGCGGCCTGAAACAGAATGTTCCCGGCTTCTATGGGGGAAGAGGCGACGACGGGGTTGTATAGATGCGCTGGGCCGGGTGAAATCTTCGTAAGGTTGCCGCCGACTGTACGGAGTATCGCGTCTTGACCACCCGCCGTCGCCTGCTGGCCGCCCTCCCCGCCCTGTCGCTGGCCGCCTGCGCAACAGGCAGGATCGGCGGTCGCGGTTCGGACCTGACGATCGCCACCTTCAACATCTGGCACGACCAGGGCGACTGGCCCGCGCGCCTGCCGCTCATCGAGGCGACCCTGCGCGGCGCCAACGCCGACGTCATCGGGCTGCAGGAAGTGCTCCAGGACGGCGATACCCTGCCCAATCAGGCCCGGACCCTCGCCGACCGGCTGGGCATGCAAATGGTCTTCAGCTCGGTCGATGCCGAGGATCAGCCTCGCCGCTATGGCAATGCCCTGCTGACCCGCCTGTCGATCCTCGATCACGACTGGACCCGGCTGGAGCCGCTCGACGACTACCGCACCGCCCAGCGCATCCGCTGCCGGATGGCCGACGGCACAGTGATCGACATTGCCAATACCCATTTCCACCACACGGCCGAGGGCGGGGCCATTCGTGCGCGCCAGATCGCACACCTGCTGGACTGGCTGCCCGACGACGCCACGCCGCTGATTCTGATGGGGGATCTGAACGCCCCGCTCGACAATCCCGAAATGGCCCCGCTGCGCGCCCGCTTCTCCGAGGCCCTGCGCGCCGTGCACCCGGACAGGGCAGACCGCACCACGCTGAACACTGCGCTCGGCCACCGCTCAGTGCAGATCGACCACATCCTGTACGAGGCCGGGGCCTTCACCCCGGTCGAGGCCGCCATTGTCGGCGATCAGCCGGTCGGCGAGGTCTGGCCCTCGGACCACTTTGCCAAGTTGGCCCGCTTCAGGACGGCCTGAAGCGCCGCACCAGCAGGCCCGCTGTCACCAGCGTCAGCGCCGCCACGCCGCCGATCATGCCGATCTGCTCCACCAGCGGCACGAGCGCCGGTCCTGTAGCCCTGATGACCGGCAGGGCGAACACGGTCAGCAGACAGGCCACCAGCACCCACGGCAGCAGGGCCAGCTGGCTCATCCAGAAGCGGCGGCGCGCCACGCGCTCGGCCACGACAAGCTCAAAGGTCGCATCGCGCGGCCCGGGGGTTCCGGCCGTCAGGAAGGCTTTCAGCGTGTCATCCGGCGTCACGGGCGCCTCCCAGAACTGACAAAAGCCGGGCCCGGCCTCTGGTGACATGAGATTTGACCGTCCCGAGCGGCAGATTCAAGGCCGACGCCGCCTCGGCATGCGACCAGTCCTGCGCCAGACACAGCAGCACACAGGCCCGTTCCGGCGGCGACAGGCCGGACAGGGCCCGGTCCAGCGACAACGCGTCTTCGGGCTGCACCCCGGCTGGCGTGCCCTGCCCCTCCAGCCAGGCCAGATCGCGGGCCGAGCCGCGCCGCGTCGAGCGGATGCGGCTGAACGCCTTGCGCCAGGCGATGCCCATCAGCCAGGTGCGAAAGCCCTCGGCCCGTTTCAGCTCCGACAGCCTCTGCCAGGCGATCACCAGCGTCTCCTGTGCGAGATCGTCGGCCTCGGCCCAGCCGCCGCCCATCAGCGGCCGCAGAAACCCGCGCAACGCCGCCTGATGCCGCTCGACCAGACGCGAAAAGGCCGCGTCCGACCCGGAGCGGGCGGCCGCGACCAGTTCGGCATCGGATCGGGTGTCGATCACGGATCTGCCCCGACATGGACCTCAGGATCGGTCGCGTCGTGTGGTCATGGCCGAGATCAGCGCCCAGACCGACACCGCCCCCATGACCAGAGCCACCACGGTGAAGGGGAAGCGCACCCCGATGTCCACGCCAAAGGTCTCGGGCATATAGGCCGCGATGCCGAACCCGCCGGCCAGCACCGCGAACAGACCGAACAGCGACCAGTAGTTGGCCGGCCGGCCGGGGCCACCGCTGTCTGCATCAATCGGTTTGTCGAGGACACGCAGCAAGGATTCGGGCGGCTCCTGCCCCTTGTCGGCATAGGTCTTCAGCAGCTTCAGCGTCTCGCGCTGCTTGCGATAGTTCAGCCAGCTTGAAAAGCCGCTGATGACGAACCACGCCATCGGGAACATCAGCCACCAGTAGGCACGAAACAGGTCTTCCATCTCTTGATCTCCGCATCGGCCGCGCCGCTCATCGACGGGCCGGTCATGGTGTAGTCGCCACCCTCCCCGGTATCGGATGCAGGCCCGAGCGATTTATCCGAGCGCCGCCTTCCACTCGTCAGGCTTGAACCCGACCAGCAGGGTGTCGCCGGCCTCCAGCACCGGCCGTTTGATCATCGACGGCTGGGCCAGCATCAGGGCCACGGCCTTGTCGGCATCCAGCTCGGCCTTGTCCGCCTCGGGCAGCTTGCGAAATGTCGTCCCCGCCCGGTTCAGCAGCTTTTCCCAACCCACCTGATCCACCCAGCCGCGCAGCCGCGCCTCCTCGATCCCCGCCTTCTTGTAGTCGTGGAAGGTGTAGTCATGCCCTTGCCCGTCCAGCCAGACCCGTGCCTTCTTGACCGTGTCGCAGTTGGGAATGCCGTAGAGGGTGGTGGTCATGGGGTGTCTCCTCAACAAATGTCTACTTTACTCCATAGACCCAATGTCCGCTTTCGAACCGTTGCTGAAGTTTGGATTTGGCCCGCAATCGCGCGATAGTGCCCTTCGGAGGCGCCATGTATCCGCTCAACGAAACGCCCTCGCCCGTCGTGCTTTTCGCACTAGTGGTTGTCATTGCGGGAGTGGCCGCCTTCCTGTTCAGACGAGGCTCAGTGCTTGAAGTTGGCGCAATTGCTGCATTCTCCGCCGCGCTGGCCCACACGATATTCGAGATGGTCATTCGAGGTTTTGGACCTCTCTTCGTGATCGGGATCGGTCTGACGTTTCTCTTCTACCTTCCGATAGCGGTCGCAATGATCTGGATCATCAGACGAGCCCGACAGCAATCCGTGAAGGGCGGTTAGGTCCGCCTCCCACCCATAGCGGACACTTGGATCAACCGTTTCAGTCAAGAGCAGCATGCTCGCCAGACGGACATTCTGGGCCTGAGAACAGGGACTTGCCGACCGGGTCGAACATCTCGCGTCCGCGCGCCAGTCCGCCAGCATGCCAGATCAGGGCTTTCCTGACCTGCACCCGGGAGGTGCTGCACTGCTACCGCGGCCTGTGCCGGATGTGGCGTCTCCCCACGGTCTGGATGTCAGGGACCCCCGCCAGGGCCAATGTGCGTTCGAACTCGTCGCGCAGGATCTTGAGCGTTCGGGCGACACCGGCCTCGCCCGCTGCGGCCAGACCATACAGATACGGCCGGCCGATCGAACAGGCCGTCGCGCCCAGAGCAAGAGCCTTGACGACGTCTGAGCCCCGCCGAACGCCCCCGTCGCATATGACATCGGGCCCGTCGCCCAGCGCGTCTCTCACGACGGCGACCTGATCAATCGGGGCGGGCGCGCCATCCAGTTGTCGGCCTCCATGGTTCGAGAGGATCACTCCGCTCGCCCCGGAACGGATCGCGCGCGTAGCGTCCTCTGGCGTCATCAGCCCCTTGATCGCGAGGGGCCCGTTCCACTCGGCAGCGAGCCATTCGACGTCGCGCCAGGTTAGGCCGGGATCGAACTGACGGCCGATGAACTCGAACAGGCTCATCGGGTTCGTCGCCAGCGCATTCGTCCTGTGACTGACGTTGGCCAGATCGAACCGGGCCCCCGTCAACGCGGGGATCGACCACCCGGGATGCAGAGCGAAATCCAGAAGGGAGCGCGCGGTCAGCCGCGGCGGGAGAGACAAACCGCTCCGTCGATCGCGCAGCCGGTTACCCGCGACGGGGGTGTCGACCGTGAGACACAGCCCTGCGTATCCGGCCTCGCGGCATCGAGAGACGAACTCCCGCGTTAGCCCACGATCCTTGAATACATAGATCTGGAACAGCATCGGCACGGGAACCTCGGCAGCCAGGTCCTCTAGCCGGGTCGTGCCCATGGTCGACAGACAGTAGGGAATGCCCTGAGCGGCGGCGGCGCGCGCCACCGCCGGCTCGGCTGAGCCATGGAACATCCGGGTGAGGCCTGTTGCCGAAAGCATCAGCGGCCAAGCGGCGGGCTGTCCAAAGATTTTGGTCGCCGTCTGGATCGATGACACATCCGTCAGGACGTCGGGGACGATCTCGTAATCTGCGAACGCATCGACGTTGCGGGACAGAGACCATTCCTTGTCGGCGCCACCGTCCAGATAGTCAAATATCGGACGAGGCAGGCGACGGCGCGCCAGAGCTCTGAAGTCGTCGACGCTATGGGTCTGATCAGCGGATCGCACACCTTTCAGTACCGGATGGCGCAAGGTATCGGAAGCCGATCTTCCCCGCCTTCTGGACGATGGACGTTTCGTCGGCGGGCCTGCACATCTTTGGTTCTCAGCTGCATAGCGCGTGCAAGGATTTCAGCGCTGTCAGTTTGACTGCCGGTGGCCAAAACTCGCCCTGCCCTCCAATCCCCAGGCAGTCGTGGCCGCCCCGGACGGCATGACTGAATGTTGGTTTCGGGCGCTCAGTGAATGACCGCTTCTGGCGCTCAGCGGACCGCACAGTCCTGGGCTCCAAGGTCCGCTTTCCACCCACAGCCGACATTCGCCGAGTCCGCCTTGGGTCAAAACCGCAGAGGCCAGACCTTGCATTTAACCTGCTGGTTTATTACGATGCCTCCGCACCCGCCGATGGAGCGCAGCCATGACCAATGACAATCCGCGTACCCGCCTGATTCCGTGCCTGTGGTTCGACGACCAGGGCGAGCAGGCCGCCGAGTTCTATGTCTCCCTCCTGCCGGACTCGCGCATCGACCACATCACGCGCGCGCCGGACGACTATCCGGGCGGCAAGGCGGGTCAGGCGCTGGAGATCCAGTTCACCCTCGCGGGTCAGCCCTACTCGGCCCTGAACGGCGGGCCCCATTTCACCTTCACTGAGGCCATCTCCCTGCAGGTCATCTGCGATGATCAGGCCGAACTGGACCGGCTGTATGCGGCCCTGTCCGCCGTGCCCGAGGCCGAACAGTGCGGCTGGCTGAAGGACCGGTACGGCCTGTCCTGGCAGCTGATCCCGCGCGCCATGCCGGCCATGCTGTCCGACCCGGATCCCGCGCGGGCCAGACGCGTCTTTCACGCCATGATGGAGATGAAGCGGCTCGACATCGCCGCGCTCGAGACCGCCTACGCGGGCTGATCCTCGCTGTCCGGCACGGCACAGAAGATGTCGTGCAGCATGCCCATCAGGGCCTGCACGCGTGCGTCGGCGATGGAGTAGTAGATCGAGCGTGACTCCCGGCGGGTCTTGACCAGCCCCGCCTGGCGCAGTTCGGCCAGCTGTTGTGACAGGCCCGGCTGCTTCAGGCCCAGGTCGCGCTCCATCTCGCCCACTGCCCGTTCCTGCTGCGCGACGTGGCACAGGATCAACAGGCGCGTGGGGTTGGCCAGCTGGCGCAGCAGGTCGGCAGCCTCGGGCGCCTTGGCTTTCAGTCGCGCCATGGCCGCCACATCCGCCAAGGGTAGATTGTCATCGCTCATGGCGTCCGTGGGGGAAGAATGCGTCATCACGACCTGACATTTACATACTTGCAGTAATTATGAAACTGTTTATATCGAGTGTCCACAGCCCGGAGACCTCTGATGTCCGCGAACGCCCCCGCCCCCGACACCGCCCGCGACCAGGCCACCTCTGTCATCACCGCCGCCCTGGCGGATCCGCGCAAGCGCCCTGTGGTCAAATCCTTCTTTGACGAAGCCACCTTTACCGTCAGCCACGTCGTGCATGACCCGGCGACGAAGAGGGCGGCCCTGATCGACAGCGTGCTCGATTTCGACCCGCCCTCGGGGCGCACCTCCCACGCCTCGGCCGATGCCCTGATCGCCTATATCGAGGCGAAGGACCTGACCGTCGAATGGCTGCTGGAAACCCACGCCCACGCCGATCACCTGTCGGCCGCCCCCTATCTCCAGGACAAGCTGGGCGGGCGGCTGGCCATCGGCCATGAAATCGTGACGGTCCAGGAGGTGTTCGGCAAAATCTTCAACGAGGGCACCGAATTCCGTCGCGACGGCAGCCAGTTTGACCAGCTGTTCAACGACGGCGACCGCTTCAGGATCGGCGAACTGGACGCCACCGTCCTGCATGTGCCCGGTCACACGCCCGCCTGTCTGGCCTATGTGATCGGCGACGCGGTCTTCCCCGGCGACACCCTGTTCATGCCGGACTATGGCACCGCCCGCTGCGACTTTCCCGGCGGCGACGCCCGCATCCTGTACCGTTCGATCCAGCGGCTGCTGACCCTGCCGGATGAGACGCGGGTGTTCCTGTGCCATGACTACAAGGCGCCTCCCGGCCGCACCGAGTTCGCCTGGGAGACCACGATCGGAGCCGAGCGCACCGGCAATATCCATGTGCGCGAGGGCGTCAGCGAGGACGAATATGTCGTCATGCGCACCCAGCGTGATGCGACTCTCGCCGTGCCCCGCCTGATCCTGCCCTCGGTTCAGGTGAACATGAACGGCGGCCGCCCGCCCGAGCCGGAATCGAACGGCGTCCGCTACCTCAAACTGCCCCTGGATGTGCTGTGAGCCGCCGTCCACACCTGCCGTTCGGGCCCTCGCATCGGCCAGACCGGCATGGGAGGGTCTCGACTCACACACCGCCGCAGCGCCGGCCATTTCACACCAACACGAGGAGCCCATCATGACCGGACGCAAGCTGGACGACACGCTCAGCACTTCCCCCCAGGTCACCCCGGACGAGCTGGAGATCATTGCCGCCGCAGGCTTCCGCTCGGTCATCTCCAACCGCCCTGACAGCGAGGATCCCGGCCAGCCCACCGCCGCCGAGATGAAGGCCGCCGCCGAACAATATGGCCTGGCCTTCCGCCACATCCCCGTCACGGGCAGTGGCATAGGCCCGTCGGACATCCAGGCCATGGCCGAGGCCCTCGACACCCTGCCCGGTCCAATCTTCGGCTTCTGCCGAACCGGCACCCGCACCGCCATGCTGTGGGCGCTGGCCCGGGCCCCTTCCTCTGATCCCGACACCCTGATCGCCGCCGCCCGCGACGCCGGCTACGACCTGTCCGGGCTTCGCGCCCGGCTCTAAGGAGTCCCTCGTGGACCTATCCCTGCTGCAGTACGGGCTCGGCGCGGCGGCCGGGTCGCTGGTCGGCTTCTCGCTCGGGCTCGTCGGCGGGGGCGGATCGATCCTGGCCGTGCCCCTCATCGTCTATCTGGTCGGGGTCAGGGAGCCGCATCTGGCGATCGGCACCAGCGCGCTGGCGGTCGCCGCCAATGCCGCGCTCAATCTGATCCCCCACGCCCGCCACGGCACGATCAAGTGGACAATCGCCGGCCTGTTCGCCGTGGCCGGAGTCGTCGGGGCCCTGCTGGGCTCGACCCTCGGCAAGGCCGTCGACGGCCAGAAGTTGCTGGCCCTGTTCGCCATACTGATGGTGGTCGTCGGCATCCTCATGCTGCGCGGTCGCGAGGGAGACGGCGACCCGGATGTGACCCTGACCCCCGGCAATGCGCCCAAACTGGTCGCTACCGGCACCGCGACCGGCATCCTGTCGGGCTTCTTCGGGATCGGCGGCGGCTTCCTGATCGTGCCCAGCCTGATGTACGCCACCCGTATGCCGATCTTCTATGCGGTCGGCTCATCGCTGGTCGGCGTTGCCGCCTTCGGCCTCACGACTGCCGCCAACTATGCCTTGTCCGGCTGGGTCGACTGGCCGCTGGCCGGCGTCTTCATCGGCGGCGGCCTGGTCGGAGGCCTGGTCGGCGCCGGCCTCGCCAAAACCCTCTCGACCCACAAGGGTGCGCTGAACACCGTCTTCGCCACCCTGATCTTCGTCGTCGCCGCCTATATGCTCTACCGCAGCGCAGGGGCGCTGGGGATCATCGGCTAGGGCTATTCCCACTCGATGGTGCCCGGGGGCTTGGAGGTCACGTCGTAGACCACGCGGTTCACGCCGCGCACCTCGTTGATGATGCGGGTGGCGGTCCGGCCCAGCACTTCCCACGGGAACGGGTAGAAGTCCGCCGTCATGCCGTCAGTCGAGGTCACGGCGCGCAGGGCCAGAACCTTTTCATAGGTGCGGGCATCGCCCATCACGCCGACCGTCTTGACCGGCAACAGCACGGCAAAGGCCTGCCAGATGTCGTCGTACAGGCCGGCCTTCCGGATTTCCTCGAGGTAGATGGCGTCGGCCTCCTGCAGGGTCGCGACGGCGTCCGGCGTGATCTCGCCGGGAATGCGGATGGCCAGGCCCGGCCCCGGGAAGGGGTGCCTGCCGACAAAGGCGTCGGTCAGGCCCAGCTCACGCCCCAACGCCCGCACCTCGTCCTTGAACAGTTCGCGCAGCGGCTCGACCAGCTTCAGCTTCATATAGTCGGGCAGGCCCCCGACGTTGTGGTGGCTCTTGATCACATGGGCCTTGCCGCTGGACGAGGACACGCTCTCGATCACATCGGGGTACAGCGTCCCCTGGGCCAGGAATTCGGCGCCGTCGATCTTGCCGGCCTCGCGGTCGAACACCTCGATGAAGACCCGGCCGATGATCTTGCGCTTGGTCTCCGGATCCGACTGTCCGGCCAGTTCGCCGAGGAATTCCTTCGACGCATCAACGTGGATCAGCGGAATGTTGTAGTGATCCCGGAAAAGGGTCGTGACCTGTTTCGCCTCATCCTTGCGCAGCAGGCCGGTGTCGACGAACACACAGGTGAGCTGGTCGCCGATGGCTTCGTGGATCAGGACGGCGGCGACCGACGAATCGACCCCGCCCGACAGGCCGCAGATCACTTTGGCGTCGCCCACCTGGGCGCGGATCTGGGCGATCTTCTCCTCGCGATAGGCGGCCATGGTCCAGTCGCCCTTCAGCCCGGCGATGCCGTGGGTGAAGTTCTTCAGCATCCGGTCGCCGCGCGGCGTGTGCATCACCTCGGGGTGGAACTGGATGCCATAGAAGCGCCGCGCCTCGTCGCCGATCACCGCATAGGGCGACCCGGGCGAGGTGGCGATCACGTCAAAGCCCGCGGGGATGGCGACGATCTTGTCGCCGTGGCTCATCCAGACCGGCTCGTCCTCGCCGACGCCCGCCAGGCCCTCCAGCAGGGGCGAGGCCTTCTGAACCGTGATCTCGGCGCGACCGAATTCCCGATGGTGGCCGCCCTCGACCTTGCCGCCCAGTTGCTCGCACATCGTCATCTCGCCGTAGCAGATGCCCAGCACTGGAACGCCCGCCTCGAACATGGCCTGCGGGGCGCGCGGGCTGCCCTCTTCGTGCACGCTCTCGGGGCCGCCCGACAGGATGATCGCCGCCGGGTTCATCGCTGCCATGGCGGCCTCGGCCTTCTGGAACGGATGGATCTCGCAATAGACCTTGGCCTCGCGCAGGCGCCGCGCGATCAGCTGCGTCACCTGGCTGCCGAAATCGACGATCAGGACTTTCTGGTGTTCGGGCTGGCTCATGCGATCGATTCCGGGGCGGCAGGTGGGGCGGGGTCTAGTCGGTCAGGCGCCGGGCGATCAAGGGTGGCGAGGCCCTGTGCCTCCAGCACAGCCTTCAACCGGTCCCAGACAGTGGCCAGATTTTCGTCAACGTGATGCAGGGTGGAAGTCCAGTCCTCCAGCGCCGTCAGCTCGGCCCGGCCGTCCGATACGCCGCGCAGGGCGACCAGCGGCACGTCAAACGTCTGCGCCGCCCGAACCAGCGCCCAGGTTTCCATGTCCACCATGTCGGCGTCGATGGCGTCATAGCCCACGCCCGACACGACATTGGCGCCGGTCGACAGGGTAGCGGTCGGCACGCCGGGGATCGGGCACGGCAGGGGCAGGATCGCCGGCAGATCCGACAGCGGCGTCACCCCTTTCGGAAAGCCCAGCGCGCTGGCGTCCATGTCGCGATAACCGACCGACGACACCTGATAGACCGCCCCATGATCCAGAACCCGCGATCCACAGGACCCCAGCGACACGATCAGATCGGGCCGGTCGCCGGTCGCCTCCAGCCGGGCCAGCGCCGCCGTCAGCGACACCGCCGCCTCGACCGGACCGATGCCCGTCATCAGCGGCTGGATGCGGGCCCGCAGATGCGCGCCATATTCAGCCGGTGCCGCCATGACCGGCAGCACAGTGACCGCACCATAGCGTTCCAGCCGTGCCGTCATTCCCCTCGCTCATAGGCGGCAAAGAAGAAGCCGTCGGTGCCCGTCGACCCGGGCGAAAGCCGCACCCGCGCCTGAGGGCCCTCGGCCCACGGGGGCGTCACCGGCACCGGCCGGAATCCGGGGTTGGCCGCCTCGAAGGCATCGAGGCTGGCCTCATTCTCGCGGGTCAGCAGTGAACAGGTCACATAGACCAGCCGCCCGCCCATCTTCACCAGCTTGGCCGCCTGCCCCATGATCCGGACCTGCAGGACATGCAGCCGTTCGACCTCGTCGGGCTTCAGCCGCCAGGCCTCTTCCGGGTGCCGCCGCAGCGTGCCCGAGCCCGAACACGGCGCATCGACAAACACCAGATCGGCCTCGCCGTTCAGGGCTTCGGCCCCGCCGCCGTTCTGGCCCAGCAGTCCCAGCTCGGCCTCGACCCCGGCGCGCGCCAGACGCGGACGGATATTATCCAGCCGCTTCTGAATGACGTCACAGGCGACCAGCCGACCCTTGCCCTGCATGGCCTGGGCCAGGGCCAGCGTCTTGCCGCCGCCGCCCGCACAATAGTCGACGACCGTCATCTCCGGCCGGGCATCCGCCAGCCAGGTCACCACCTGACTGCCCTCGTCCTGAACCTCAAAGCGCCCGGCCTTGAAGCCTTCCAGAGCCTGGATGTTGGGCGGCGGCTCCGACGTCAGGCGCAGCCCCCAGGGCGACCACGGCATGGGCTCGGGTGACAGACCCGCGGCGCGCAGTTCGGCCTCGACATCCTCGACGGTCGCCACCGCCCCGTTGATCCGCAGATCGATCGGCGCACGTGGCGCCATCAGGGCGTGGGCTTCTGCGGCCCAGCCCTCGCCAAACGTCGACTTCAGATCCTCGACCACGAATTCGGGAAGGCCCGCCTCGACCCAGCCGGGCAGTTCACTGTCCTTGATGGCCAGCCGTCCGCGCTCGTGCTTCGACAGCGGCCCGGGGCCATAGCCCTCGCCCGTGTGCAGCGCCTCGATCTCTTCCAGCGACAGACCGTCCAGCGTCGCCAGCGATCCGATCACCAGCGCCCGCCCGTCCTCGCGTCCACCCATGATCCACGACAGGCGGCCGCGCGCCCGCAGCACCTTATAGACCCGGTCGGCGATGGCCTTCCGGTCCTTGGACCCGGCATAGCGGTTCTGCTGGCCCCAGGCCTTGACCACCACCTCGGCCGGTTGGCGTCCCTGGGCGATGGAGTCCAGGATGGAGGCAGCGGCGGCGAGGCGGGCAGCAGGGGTCATTCAGCTCTTTCAGACAAACAGGGCGGCGATGATCATGACCAGTCCGGCCAGGCCACCCATCCACACGAGGCTACGCACATAGGGCACACCGAACGCGTAGAGCGGCACATAAAGGAGACGCGCCGCCAGATAGAGGTGCGCACCCCACGCGGTCAGGGGACCGGTCTTGTCGGCCACCACCGCCATCAGCACAGCGGCGATGAACAGCGGCAGGGTCTCGAACAGATTGTCCTGCGCCCGCTTCAGTCGTCCGGCCAGCTTGCCCGGAGGCGGCGGATTGCCGTCGCGCGGCCCGGCATTCCACTTGCCGCCCAGTTCGGCGGTACGCGCGGCACCTGCGGCCAGGATCTGCACCAGCGCCAGCACCAGAGTGGCGGCCAGGACGATAAACTCAGGCGTCATATCCATGGCCGAAACCCTCCCCTAGCCCTGCCGATAGTTGGGCGCTTCACGCGTGATCATCACGTCATGGACGTGGCTTTCCCGCAGGCCCGCATTGGTGATGCGCACGAACCGGGCGCGCCTTTGATACTCGTCGATGGTGGCCGCCCCGACATAGCCCATGGCGGCGCGCAGTCCGCCTACCATCTGGTGAATGACCGGCGAGATCGGCCCCTTGTACGGGGTCTGACCCTCGATGCCCTCGGGCACCAGCTTCTCGGACGAGACTTCTTTCTGGAAGTAGCGGTCCGCCGAGCCGCGGGCCATGGCGCCCACCGAACCCATGCCGCGGTACGACTTGTAGGACCGGCCCTGGTACAGGAACACCTCGCCGGGGCTTTCGTCGGTCCCGGCGAACATCGAGCCCATCATGGCCACGCTCGCCCCGGCCGCGATGGCCTTGGCCAGGTCGCCCGAATATTTGATGCCGCCGTCCGCGATCACGGGTACGCCCGTGCCCTTGGCCGCGCGCGCCGACTCCATGATGGCCGTCAGTTGCGGCACACCCACACCGGCGACGATCCGCGTCGTGCAGATGCTTCCCGGCCCGATCCCGACCTTTACCGCATCGGCCCCGGCGTCGATCAGGGCGCGCGCCCCGTCATAGGTCGCCACGTTTCCGGCCACGATCTGCACCCGGTTGGTCTCGCGCTTGATGCGCTCCACCGCCCGCGCCACCTGCACCGAATGGCCATGCGCCGTGTCGATGACGATCACGTCCACACCGGCCTCCGCCAGCGCCAGCGACCGCTCATAGCCATTGTCACCGACTGTCGAGGCCGCGCCGACCAGCAGCCGCCCCTGATCGTCCTTGGCCGCATGGGGGTGCGCCTGGGCCTTCTCGATATCCTTCATGGTGATCAGGCCGGTGGCGCGCATGTCGCCGTCCACCACGATCACCCGTTCAATCTTGCGCTCGCGCAGGATCGCGATGGCCTCATCACGCCCGGCCCCTTCGGGCACGGTGTAAAGCGGCTCGCGCGTCATCAGTTCTGCTGCCTTGCGATCGGGCGAGGTGTCGAACCGCATGTCCCGGTTGGTCAGCATGCCGACCAGACGGCCCGTCTCGTGGTCCACGACCGGAAAGCCCGAGATCTTCTTGCGCGCCACGATCTCGCGCACCTCACCGAGCGTCGTGTCCGGGTGAATGGTCACCGGATTGATGACCATGCCGCTCTCGTAGCGCTTCACCACGCGCACCTGTTCGGCCTGTTCCTCGACCGTCAGATTGCGATGCAGCACGCCCAGACCGCCCGCCTGGGCCATGGCGATGGCCAGCCGGCTTTCGGTGACGGTGTCCATGGCCGAGGACACAAGCGGGATGTTCAGCGTCAGGCTGCGCGTCAGCCGCGTCGAGACATCCGTCTCGGCGGGCATGACCTCGGACTCAGCGGGTTCGAGCAAAACATCATCGAAGGTAAGGCCTTCGCGTATCTCCATGAGGAGTCTCCGTTTTGCGGGCCGCGTATAGCGGTGAGCCCCCCGACTCGGCAAGGGGCAATCGTGTCACCGCTGCGCTTATGCCGGCGATAGAATTTATCTCGTTGCAACCGTTGCTGATCCCAACCATTTTCCGGAGCGATGGTGCGGATGATCCTCAATACGGCGCGCAGCCTGGCGCTCAAGATCGCCAGCTATGGCGTGATGCACCTCGTGGTGGCCATTCTCGTCGCCTATGCCCTGACCCGCGACTGGCGGCTGGCGCTGGCGGTCGGCATGGTCGAGCCCTTCTTCCAGACCATCGCCTATTCCATCCACGACCGCGTCTGGCACCGGATCGAGCGACGCAAGCGCCTGACCCGCGTCGAAGAAACGGCCGAGGCCTTCACCGCCCGTCTTGAACTGATGGACGCCCGCGAACAGGCTCGCTCGCACGGTCATGCGGGCCACAGTCACGCCCTGCCGTCCTCGTTCAAACAGGTCGCGCTCAAGACCCTGACCTACGGCGTCATGCATTTCGTCGTGGCTGTGACGGTAGCCTTTGCCATCACCCGCGATATCCGCATCTCGCTGGCCATCGGCATCGTCGAGCCGCTGGTCCAGACCCTGTTCTTCACGGTTCACGACCACGTCTGGAGCCGGATCGAGGCCCGCCGCGCAAAGAAGGCCAAGGATCTGGCGGCGGCCTGATTTACGGCGACGTCAGCGGGGCCGGAGCCGGTTCATCGCCACCAGAAACACCTCGGCGCTGTCCTTCCGGCTGGACGCCGGCTTGACGTATTTCACCGTCTCGAACTCGGCCCGCAGCCGGGCCAGAACCCCGCCGGCATCGCCGCCCTGGAAGTTCTTGGACACGAAATGCCCGCCCGGCTTCAGGGTGCGGATGGCAAAGTCGGCCGCGATCTCGATCAGGGCGATGATCTTCAGGTGGTCGGTCTGGCGGTGTCCGACGGTGTTGTGGGCCATGTCCGACAGCACCAGATCGGGCGCCCCGCCCAGCAGGTCGATCATCTGCTGATCGACCCCTGCATGCGTAAAATCGGCCTGGATCATGGTCGCACCAGGCACCGGCTCGACCGGCAGCAGATCGACGCCGACCACCGCCGTGGCGCCGCGCTTGACCGCCACCTGGGCCCAGCCGCCCGGCGCCGCGCCCAGATCGATGACCCGCGACCCGGGCTTGATCAGGTGGAACCGGTCGTCGATCTCCAGCAGTTTGAAGGCCGCCCGGCTGCGCCAGCCCTCGGCCCGCGCGCGCTCCGACCATTTGTCCGCCAGCTGCCGCTTGATCCACTGCTGGCTGGACATGGACTTGTCGTCCGCGGTTCTCATCTTGGTCCCCATGCCCCGGCCCGCGGCTGTACCCGCCGTCGGCAGACGCACCATCTTGCGACGGGGGGGAGACTTTTCATCTTCACTCATGACACCCGACATAGCGCCCCATGCGTTCAGCCGCTATGACCCCGCCACGACAAAAGGAGCCCGTATGACTGAACAGACCCTCACCTTCACGCTCGACACCGGCAATGACACCGGCGGTGACGTTGTTATCCGCCTGCGCCCGGACCTGGCCCCCGGCCATGTCGCCCGCATCACCGAACTGGCCGGCGAAGGCTTTTACGACGGCGTGGTCTTCCACCGCGTCATCCCCGGCTTCATGGCCCAGGGCGGCGATCCGACCGGCACCGGCACCTCGGGCTCGAAGAAGCCGAACCTGAAGGCCGAGTTCTCGGCCGAGCCGCACGTGCGCGGCGTGTGCTCGATGGCCCGTGCCAATGACCCGAACAGCGCCAACAGCCAGTTCTTCATCTGCCTCGACGACGCCACCTTCCTCGACCGCCAGTACACCGTCTGGGGTGTGGTCGAGTCGGGCATGGAACACGTCGACGCCCTGCCCAAGGGTGAGCCGCCGCGCGCCCCCGGCAAGATCGTCAAGGCGACGGTCAGCTAATCTGCGACACCGCGACCGGGCGGGGTGACGTCAGTCCCCCGCCCACCAGCGAAAGCCCACCGCCTGCGGTGGCGCATCGCCCAGGCTGAGCGTGCCGTTCATCACAGCCCCCTCCGCGCCCAGATTGCGGCGTGCCGTGGCCAGGGCCTCATCGTTCAGCTGCGCATCCAGCTGCACGATTCCGATTTCCTCCGACACCCCGACAAAGCGCAGCATGCCGTTCTCGACGCTGTAGAAGCGCGGCAAGACGCGCACGCGGCCGGTGTGGATTTCGCCGTTTTCGGTCTGGACCGTGGCGCTCGACTCATCGACGAACTCCAGCATCACCGGCGCGAACTGACCCTCGCGCGTGCCGCCTTCCCAGGCGGCAAAGTCCTGCTGCTGGCCGAGGAACACGTGGTCGAGCCGCCAGCTGGCCTGACGCACCTCGGTGGTCGGCCGGTAATAGCCCGAGACATCGTCCTGAAGGTCGTTCGAGAACCCCTCGGGCAGGTTGGCCGTGTTCACCGACCCCTTGGTGGCCGGCGCGTCCGCAGGCTCCAGCGGCGGGTCGCAGGCGGCCAGCGCAAACGCCGCCGCCCCACAGGCCACAAGGGCGATCCGTCGGAACATCATCGTCTGGCTCTCCTGCGCGTCAGCGGCTCATGCCGGTGTCGAGCGCCCGGAACGACTGGATCGACAGATCGGTCGCATTCCGGAACACCGTGGGGGTGATCCGCTCCGCGTCATCGCTGGGCTTGTGATAGTCGGGATGGAAGTCGACCCCCAGATACAGGAAGGGCACGCCCGCCGCGTGGAAGGCCCCGTGGTCAGAGGCGCTCACCCAGTTATCCGCGCCCGTGTCCTGGGGCGTATCCTTGCCGAACGCCAGCGACACCGACCCGATCGGCCCGATCCCCTCCAGCAGCGGACGCAGGGTCGGGTTCTGATAGGTGCCGGTCACCCACAGATAGCCGTCGGTCTCGGCCCGCGCCGTCATATCGAAATTCAGGTTCAGCGCGATCGATTCCAGCGGGAACGGCGGCGCCTCGACGAAATGCTTCGCGCCCAGCAGCCCGCGCTCCTCGCCGTCAAAGGCGACGAACAGCACGCTGTGCTCCGGCGGGTTCGCCTTCAGGTATTCGGCCAGCGCCAGCATGGTCGCCACGCCCGAGGCATTGTCGTCGGCCCCGTTGTAGATCTCGCCGCCATACATGCCGACATGGTCATAGTGGGCGGTCACGACGATATAGCGATTGCCCACCCGGGTGCCCGGGATCAGGCCCAGGACATTGACGCCATTGAAGGTCTTGCGCCCCTCATGCGACCGGCCCTCGGCGGTAAAGGGCTGCAGACGGCCCATGGGCGGCGCGGCAATGCCGATCTGCTCGAAACGCGAGACGATGTAATTGCGCGCCCGCTCGCCGCCCGGCGTTCCCGCCCCGCGTCCCTCCATGTCGTCCGCGGCCAGGGTGGTCAGATCGGCCCACAGCTGGGACGAGACGACCGGCTCGGGCGCCGCAGCCGTCTCCATCGTACCGGGCACACAGGCGGACAGGGCCCCGGCGGCCACCAGGGCCAGCACGGCAGATGCGGATTTCGACAGACGGCGCATGAATCCTCCGGACAACACTCCGCGCGACCCTAGACGCGGGCGCGACCGCCGTCAGATTAACTTCCTGTCATCGGCGCTGGGAAGCCGGGCCGACGATGCTAGACAGGGGGCTGTAGATTCCCGGACCCGACCATGACCGACGCTCCCTCCCCCACCTCCCCCGACGTCGAGACCCTGACCCTCGATCAGGCCCGGGAAGAACTGGACCGCCTGTCCGCCGAACTGGCCCGGCACGACGCCCTCTATTTCAACGGGGATGCACCCGAGGTCTCCGACGCCGATTACGACGCCCTCAAGCACCGCGCGCTGGCCATCGAGACCCGCTTCCCCGAGCTCAGCACCGCCGACACCCCCTCGGCCCGGGTCGGCGCCGCCCCGTCCGGCACTTTTGCGGCCGTGCGCCACGGCGTGCCCATGCTGTCGCTCGACAATGCCTTTGACGAAGGCGACATCGCTGACTTCGTGGCCAGGGTCCGGCGCTTCCTGGCCCTCGACGCCGACACCCCCATGGCCTTCATCGCCGAGCCCAAGATCGACGGCCTGTCGGCCAATCTGCGCTATGAAAAGGGCAAGCTGGTCGTCGGCGCGACACGCGGCGATGGCCGCGAGGGCGAGGACGTCACCGCCAATCTGCGCACCCTGGCCGACATTCCCGACCAGCTGTCCGGCAGCGGCTGGCCCGACCTCATCGAGGTGCGCGGCGAGGTCTATACGCCCACGGACGCCTTCCTGGCCTTCAACGCCGAGGCGGAGGCCGAGGGTCGCCGCACCTATGCCAACCCGCGCAACTTCGCCGCCGGCTCGCTGCGCCAGAAGGATCCGGCCATCACCGCCAAACGCCCGTTGCGCTTCTTTGCCTATGGCTGGGGCGAGTTTTCGGACGACTTCGCCGAGACCCAGAGCGACGCCATCGACCGGCTGGCCGACTGGGGCTTTCCCGTCAACGACCGCCGCCGCGTGGTCGAGGACGCCGCCGGCATGATCGAGGTCTATCGCAGCCTCGAAACCGACCGCGCCCGCCTCGGCTATGACATTGACGGCGTGGTCTACAAGGTCGACCGGCTGGACTGGCAAAAGCGCCTCGGCTTCATCGCCCGCAGCCCCCGCTGGGCCATCGCCCACAAGTTCGCCGCCGAACAGGCCCGCACCGTCGTCAACGCCATCGACATCCAGGTCGGCCGCACCGGCTCCCTGACACCCGTCGCGCGCCTGACCCCCGTGACCGTCGGCGGCGTGGTCGTCTCCAACGCCACCCTCCACAATGAGGACGAGATCGCCCGCAAGGACGTTCGCCTCGGCGACACCGTCATCGTCCAGCGCGCCGGCGACGTCATCCCCCAGATCGTCGGCATCGTGCCCGAGCTGCGCCCGTACGGCACCCAGCCCTATGCCTTCCCGACCCACTGCCCCGTCTGTGGCTCCGAGGCCGTGCGCGAGGAAGGCGAGGCCCGCCGGCGGTGCACCGGCGGCCTGATCTGCGCCTCCCAGATCGTCGAACGCCTCAAGCATTTCGTCAGCCGCCGAGCCTTTGACATCGAGGGTCTGGGCGAGAAACAGCTGACCGCCTTTCATGAGCGCGGCTGGATCCGCGAGCCCGCCGACATCTTCCGCCTCGCCCGCGATACCGCGCGTCTCGATGAACTGCGGGCCGAGGACGGCTACGGCGAGACCAGCGTCGGCAATCTCGTGGCCGGCATCGACGCCCGCCGGACCATCACCCTCCAGCGGATGATCTACGCCCTCGGCATCCCCGACATCGGCGACCAGACCTCACTTCTGCTGGCCCGCCATTTCGGCAGCTGGTCCGCCTTCAAGGCAGCGGGCATCGAGGCCTCGACCGGCATCCAGACCGAGGCCTGGACCCGCCTGTCCGAGGGGCACGGCGTGTCGGCGCGCGTGCTGTCGATCCTGGCCGACGCCGATCTGGCCGAGACCGATCCCTGGCCCGAGGCGCCGCTGGACCAGAAGCTCAGCCTCGCCTTCCCGGGTCTCGCCTCGCCCGCCCGCCGCGCGCTGGCGGATCGCGCGTCCGACTGGGCCGGCATACGCCGACTGGCCGACATTGCCCGCACCGAGGGTCCCGGCCTCGCCCTGACCGGCATCGCCTCGGTCACCGGGGTCGGCCCCGTCGCCGCCCGCGAGATCGCCCACTTCTTCCACGAGGCCCACAACCGCGATGTGGTCGAGGCGCTGGAGGCCGAACTCACCGCCATCGAGGATGCCGAACGCCCCGAGGCCGACAGCCCGGTGACCGGCAGGACCGTGGTCTTCACCGGTTCGCTCGAACGCTTCACCCGCGACGAGGCCAAGGCCCGCGCCTCGTCGCTGGGGGCCAAGGTCTCGGGCTCGGTGTCGAAAAAGACCGACTATTTGGTCGCGGGCCCCGGCGCCGGTTCCAAACTGGCCGAGGCCGAAAAGCACGGCGTCACCGTCCTGACCGAGGACGAATGGCTGGCGCTGATCGGCGCTCAGTAGAAGTCGCGCGCCACCAGTCTGACGGTCGCGCCGTCCTCCAGCGTCAGCACCACCTCGCGACCGGCGGGGCTGGTCAGCATGGCGCGGAGCGCCCCGGCATCCATTTCCGCGGCAGGGCGGCCGTCGACGGCCACGATGCGCGCGTCCGGCGTCAGGCCCGCCGCTTCGGCGGGTGATCCGGCCGACACCCGCGTCACCACGATCACGCCCGGATCCAGCCGGATACCCAGCCCCAGCCGGTCCTTCGGAAACGGCGCGGCCAGCGCCTCGGGCGTCGCCGACAGCCACAGCCGGTTTCTGGCAAAGTCGGTCACCAGACGGAACCGCCCCAGCACCCCCATGCCGATGTTGCCGGCTGTCCGGTCGGCGTCGACCGCCGACGGGCCCGCGGGCGGGAAGACGGTCGGAATGTCGCGCACCTCGAAGCCGCCGATCTCCAACGACCCGATGGTGGCCAGACCGCTCTCGCGCACGCCGCCCACCGCGCCCGACATCACCGTCGTCGCCGGACGCCCCTCCAGCAGGCCCTCGGCCTCGGCATAGGCCGGATAGATGATCAGGGCTCCGCCATTGCCGGTGTCGAAGTCGAACAGCACGGGCGCCCGGCCCTCGATCGACACCGGCACGGCGCGAATGGCCCCCGACGACACCAGCGCCAGCTCGGTCGCCCCTTCTGGCGGGACATAGCCCGCAGGCTCGTGGAAGGTCAGGCTGCGCGCGGGGAAGTCGATATCCACCACCAGACCGTTGAACGCGTCCTTGCCCAGAATGACCGGCAGGGGACGTCCCAGCGCCTGGCTGATCGCCGCCAGATCGATGACCGCCACCGTCCGGTCGACGAAGGCGATCCCGCCCAGATCCAGCGTCACCCCCTTGGCAAAGCGCGCCTCGCCGACGCCGCCGGTGCCGACGGCCGCGACCTCTCCCTCGAACGCAAGGCCGAGGCTTTCGGCAAAGGTCTTGTCCAGCACTGTCATCTCGGCCCCGCTGTCCAGAAGCACCTGCGTCGCCGTGCCGTTCACCGTGGCCGGGATATAGATTCGCGTTCCGGCATAGAGATCGAAGGCGATGGGGCCGCTGTCCGGCGCGCCCTCGTTCGCCATCCGGTGAGCGACCACGACCTCGGGGCGATCCCAGGCTGAGGCGGTGGTCACCGGGTCGATATCAATGGTGGACCAGCGGACCTCGCCGGGCTCGCCGACATCCCCGGTCACCTGCTCAACGAAGGGCATGCGCACGCCCTCGACCACCCGCCAGTCCCCGAAGGTCACCACCGACTCGCGGCGGTCCCGCACCATGCGCAGGGCGTGGAGTTCGCCGGTTTCGGCGTCGATCCACAGTTCGTGGTCATCGGCATCCGGGCCGAAATCCACCGCGATGACCGCCAGGGTTCGCCCGTCGATCTCGATGCCCGGGCGACGGCTGAGCCGCGACGGATCATCCAGCACGCCCTCGAACCGCAACAGGGCGTCGCGCCTCAGGTCCTCGGCGGCATGCGGGCTCAGCGGCTCGATCTGTCCGGAGTTGGTCAGGACCCAGCCGTCGGCCCCGTGGCGGGCCGTCGCCGTGCGAACGATGCCGAGGTCCTGTTCGCGACGCAGGTCGCCGTCGGCCTCGGCCAGCACGACCAGCGTCCCCTCCAGTCCCGAAGCCTTGATCCGGCCCTCCAGCCGCACCGCCTCCAGAGCCTCGAAGGCCGCCCCGCCGCGCCAGTCGCGGTAGCGCTCGACCACCTCGGTCACCGCTGCGTCCTGCGCAGCTAGCGGTCCGGCCAGCACAAGCCAGGCGGCCGTCGTCATCAGGGTCCGTGTCATTGTTTCATCTCCGGATTGGATCGTCGCGTCAGCGCTGCCAGACCGGCCGGCGCGCTGGAAAAAAGCGACAGGTTTGCAAGGGGATCAGGGGAAGACCTGTCCTGGGCTGTCAGGCGGATTTCGGCCGACAGACCGCTGTGCTGCAGGCAGGACAGATAGGCGCTGTCGCTCCACAGGGCCCGGTGAACGCCTGTCAGCCCCTCGGCCATCAGGGCCACCAGATGCTCACGCCCATCAACCACCAGCGTCAGCTGCTGGCCGGGCCAGTCGGACGCGACCCGCGCCTCGGCCGTCGCGCGACGCTGGACAACCCCCTCGATCCCGGTGCTCTCGCCATAGATCAGGCCGGCGACCGTCACGCCCCGCGCCGCGCACCGCGCCAGATCCTCGCGCATTGCGTCCAACGGCGCCGGAAACAGGTCGAACAGCACGATCTCGCGCGCCGACGCCAGCATGGCCCGCGCCCGCTCGATCACCTGCCCGGCTTCACCGATCTGGTAGATGCGGTCGTCGTCCTGCGGCCGGGCCAGCGATTGCAACGCCCCGTCGGCCTTCACCCGTGCCCGCTCGAACCCGGCTTCAAGCGCGGCCAGCACCTCGGACGGGGCGGCGGCGCGATAGGCCGACGGCTCTCCCTCCTCGACCAGCACCACGCCCTTCTGCGTCAGCTGCCCCAACGCCTGATAGACATTCGGCGGCGCTTTTCCGCACAGCTTGGCCAGCCGGTAACCGGTCGACGGCCCGGCCTGCAGCAGGGTGCAGTACAGCCGCGCCTCCAGCTCGGTGAACCCCAGCGCCTTCAGCCCGGCTTCCGCGTCATCGCTCGTCTGTAGTGTTTGCATATGCAAAGACTATGCGCGCGACACCCGCTCCCGCCAGCGAATTCTCCGTAATCCGCCCTACCGGTTCAGGGCCGCCCGCGCCGCCGCGGCATACCGATGGCCCTGGGCAGCATCTTTCGGGAAGACGGCCTCGATGGCCGCCAGGTCTTCGCTGGACAGGGAAATGTCCACAGCCGCGGCATTCTCTTCCAGCGTCGGAATGCGGCGCGTGCCGGGGATCGGCACCAGATCGTCGCCCTGCGCCAGCACCCAGGCCAGCGCCAGTTGGGCGGGCGTGACTCCCTTGTCGGCCGCCAGCGTCGAGACGGCCTCGACCAGCTTCAGGTTGCGGTCGAAATTCTCGCCCTGGAAGCGCGGGTTGGACCGGCGGAAATCATCGGGCGCCAGATCCTCAGGCGTGCGGATCTGGCCCGACAGGAAGCCCCGGCCCAGCGGGCTGTAGGGCACAAAGCCGATGCCGAGCTCGCGACAGGTGGCCAGGATTTCGTCCTCGGGTTCGCGGCTCCAAAGCGAATACTCGGTTTGCAACGCCGTGATCGGGTGGGTGGCATGAGCCCGCCGCAACGTCGCCGGCGCGGCCTCCGACAGGCCGAGGAAGCGCACCTTGCCCTCGGTGACCAGATCGCCCATCGCGCCCACCGTCTCCTCGATCGGCGTGTCCGGATCGACCCGGTGCAGATAATAGAGATCGACGTGGTCCGTCCCCAGCCGCGACAGGCTGCCTTCAATGGCGCGGCGCACATTGGCGGGGGAGCCGTCGACCTTCAGAGCCGTGCGATCCGCGTTGTAGCCGATGCCGAACTTGGTCGCGACGAAGGCGTCGCCGCGTCGCCCCTTCAGCGCCTTGCCCAGCAGCATTTCATTGGTGTGCGGGCCGTACATCTCGGCCGTGTCGAACAGGGTAACGCCCAGATCCAGCGCGCGGTGGATCACGGCGATGGCGCCGGCCTCCTCGCTGGGCGGACCATAGAAGGCGCTCATGCCCATACAGCCCAGGCCGATGGCCGAAACCTCGGGGCCCTTCGGACCCAGTGTGCGCGTCTTCATGGGAAAGGTCCTCTGGTCTGGAGAACCCTTCAGGTGGTCGGCGCCCGGCCGGGTTTCAAGGCGTGCTGAGCGCCCGGATCGTCGGCGAGGCGTCCAGCGCCGTGTCCTCGACCGGGTCGGCCTGCAGCGACAGATGGGCGAAGATGGTCCGCGCCTCGTCCAGATCGTCCGCCGACACCACCGCCGGATAGCCTCCGGCCGTGGGGGCCAGCGGCAGCAGGGTCAGGCTGACGCCGTTCAGCACATTGCCGCCGATCACCGCGACTGTGTCGCCCTCGATGCGCACGACGACATCGCAATGCGTCCCGGCATAGCGCCCCAGATCGGGCCGCCGGTCGGCCAGACTGCGATAGTCGACGCCGCCGCGCGAATTGCACAGCAGGTCCCCCGGCCGGATCGGCACCTCGCCCCGGTCATGGGCGACATAGGCGGCCTTCGGCCGCTGGCCGTCCCGCGCGCGGATGGCCTGATCGATATAGACGCGGTGGGAGATATCCCGTTCGAACTGATCCATCTCGCCCAGCCCGGCCTCACACATCACCCAGCTGATGAAGGCGGCCGACCACGGCTCGACCCAGTTGATCTCACCCTCGCCGTCCCGCCACTGACGGTTTTGACGGGCCAGAACATCAGCCCCGTCCGGCGTCGCGCTCCAGTAGCCGGCGATGGTGGCCGCAAGCGACGGCGTATGCTCCCACCGGCCGACCGCGCGGATCACGCGGTCCTGCTCGGGCGCCTCAAGGGCGGGATTGAGCGCATCCGGCACCACCCCGTCCGGCAGGCGCCGCTCGCGCACGCCGCGCAGGTCGATGGTCTGGAAGCCGAACACGCCCCATTCCTGCACGGCCACATCGACGACCCGCCTGCGCGCCCAGTGGGTCGGCCCGACCCGGCATCCGGGCTGCACGATCTGCATCGCGCCCCGCCGTCCGGTGACCCGCTCGGACGGCGGGATCACATCGAATACGTCACGGGGCAGCCTCGGCAGGCTCTGGGCCACCACCGGCCCGGCGGCCAGCCAGACCGTGAGTGCGATCAGAGCGCGGCGCACTGCACCGTCAGCCAGTCGAGAACCTCGCCGTCCAGCAACGGCCCGACCTTGGCCAGCACCTCGGCGTGATAGGCATCGACATAGGCCCGCTCGCCTGCCGTCAGCAGGTCGACGTCGATCAGCCGACGATCCAGCGGCGCCAGCGTCAGCTGTTCGAAGCCATGCATGGGCCGCTCGCCGCCCGGAAGGGCCTCGGGCGCCGTCACCACCTGCAGGGTCTCGATGCGGATGCCCCAGTGGCCTTCGCGGTAGTATCCCGGCTCGTTCGACACGATCATGCCGGTCAGCAGCGGCTGGGTGTTGACCGCCTTGGCGATCCGCTGCGGTCCCTCGTGGACCCCCAGATAGCTGCCGACGCCGTGCCCGGTGCCGTGGTCATAGTCATGCCCCGCCATCCACAGCGGGTGACGCGCCAGCGCGTCCAGCTGATGCCCCGTCGTGCCTTCGGGGAAGCGCACCACGGCCATGGCGATATGGCCCTTCAGCACCAGGGTGAACATGCGGCGCTGATCGTCCGAGGGGTCGCCCACGGCGATGGTCCGCGTCACATCGGTCGTGCCGTCCAGATACTGACCGCCGCCGTCCACCAGCAGCAGCGACCCCTTCTCCATCCGGCGGATGGTGCGGGTCACGGGCTTGTAGTGCGGCAGGGCGCCGTTCGGTCCCGACCCGGCGATGGTGTCGAAGCTGAGGTCCATCAGCGCCCCGGTGCCTTCGCGGCACTGCTCCAGCTTTTCGACCACGGCCCGCTCGTCCGGTAGGGTCTCCTGCGCCTCGGTGTCCAGCCAGTGAAGGAAGCGGGCCAGCGCCGCGCCGTCGCGGATGTGCGCCTGACGCGACCCTTCGATTTCCACCGGATTCTTGACCGCGCGCGGCAGGGTGCAGGGATCCTGCCCGCGCACGACGGTGCCGCCCGCCGCTTCAACGCGGTCGAAATACCAGGCCGCGCTCTGGCCCGGATCGATCAGCACCGAGCGTCCGGACGTCTCATCCAGCGCCGCCGCCAGGGTGTCCGGATGCTCCAGTGTCACATCCTCACCCAGCCAGCCGGGCAGTTCATTGGTCACCTTGGCCGGATCGAGGAACAGCCGCGCGCGCCCCTCGACGTCGATCAACGCCTGACCCAGCGGGAGGGGCGAGCGGATCACGTCCCCGCCCCGGATGTTGAACAACCAGGCGACCGAGGTCGGCGCCGTCAGCAGGGCCATGTCGGCCCCGGCCTCATCGATGGCCTTGCCGATTCGCGCGCGCTTGTCGGCGGCATCCTCGCCCGCATAGTCGATCGGATGGGGCACCACGGGCGCCTGCGGCTGGGCCGGGCGCTCCGCCCCCCAGGCACTGTCCAGCGGATTGCTGTCGACGGGCTTCAGCGTCACACCGGCGCGCTTCGCTGTCTTCTGCATCCGCGCCAGCGCATCGGGGCTGTGCAGACGCGGGTCATATCCGACAACCGACCCCCTGGGCTGCTCCGACAGATAGCGGGCGACCGCGCTCTCGTTGAAATCGCGCAGCTCGAACTGGCCCTGATCCACCTGGGCCTTCACCTGCACCGTATAGCGCCCGTCGGCGAAGACGGCCGCCTTGTCCTTCATGACCACGCCGGCCCCGGCCGAGCCGGTGAAGCCCGAGATCCACGCCAGCCGGTCATTGGCCGCCGGAAGATACTCGTTCTGGTGCTCGTCCTCGTGCGGCACCAGAAAGCCGTCCAGGCCCTGGGCCTGCATCTCGCGTCGGAGAAGCGGCAGGTGGCGCGCACCAAATCCGGGGTCGGTGGTCTCGTCGAATGTCTGTCTCATGCGCGGTGGCTTAGCATCCCTGTCGCGCGGACGGGAAGGTGCTGTGACTAGCGTTGAGGCTGGGGTGTCGTGGTGGTCACCACCGCGGCACTGCCATTCGCGGGCTCCGAGGGCACCGGTACAGGCACTTCCCGCTCGATCACCACCGGTTCTGCCGCGCGGGCCTCAGCGGCGCGCGCGTCGGCTTCCGCACGCGCGGCATTGGCCCGAGCGACCTCGACACTGGCCTGGGCGCCGGCGATCTGGCCGGCGGCCGCAGCCTGACGGGCTTCGGCTTCGGATCGGGCAGCCGCCGCCTCGGCGGCCAGCAGTTGGTCATCCGTCTGCGGCGCCTGCCGGTTGAACAGGATGATCATCACCGCAAGAAGAACCAGTCCGCCGAGGATGCCCGCGATCCACCATCCGGTGTTGCTCTCGCGGACGATCACGGTTTCCGTCGTCTCGGAATAGACAGGGGCCGGTTCGACGATGACCGTATCCCGGTCGGGGTCATTGGGATTGAAGTGGGTCACGCGGAAACTCCTCAGGTTCGGCACCTGAAACGGCCCTGCTACCCCCCGCGTTCCTTAACCCTTTCGCCTCAGCACCAGCGCGCTCCAGGCATCGCGATGGATGCGCCGTTCCAGCGCGAATCCCCGGGACAGATAGGCTGCGGTGACGCGTCGCTCCTGCGTCCGCAACAGGCCTGACAATATGGCCACGCCCTGGGGCCTCAGGGAGTCCTTGATGTCCTGGGCCAGCGCCACCAGCGGCGGCGCCAGAATATTGGCGAACACCAGATCATAGGGCCCCTGCCCCCGCACCTTCTGATCGTTCAGGCCCGAGGCGTGAACGAAGCTGGCCTTGGCCTGGTTGAGCGCGGCGTTCTCATTGGCGATGCGCACCGACGGCGCGTCGATGTCGGTGCCGAGGGCTACCCGGCTGCCGGTCTTTGCGGCCGCGATGGCCAGCACGCCCGTGCCCGCCCCCACGTCCAGCACCCGCTCGAACCGCTCGCGTTTCAGCAGTTCATCAAACGCCATCAGACAGCCGACCGTCGTCCCGTGGTGCCCGGTGCCGAAGGCGGCGCCCGCATCGATCTTCAGATTGACCGTGTTCAGCGGCACCCGCCCCTGATCGTGCGCGCCATAGACAAAGAACCGACCGGCCCGGACCGGCGGCAGGCCAGACAGCGACATGGCCAGCCAGTCAGCATCGGCCAGATCCTCGACCGTGCTGGTCAGGGCGCCATCGCCCTTCAGCGACGTGACCAGCCGCTCGACCTCGGCCTCGGTGGTCGGAAAGGCATCGATGCGCCAGATGCCCCGATCCTCATCCTCTTCCAGGATGGAATAGGTCACACCCTCCAGCAGCGGATCGGCGTCCCAGGCGGCAACGCGGGCTTCGGTTGCATCACGTGACCCATGTGCGATTATTTGAACTGCGGACTCTGACATTTTTCAAACGCCGCTATCATACCGAATCGAGTGCATCGTCGGCGCGGCGTCTCGCGTCAAATCCATCCGAGGGGTCGGGGAATACATGGCCAAGGTTCCATCCAAGTCGAGTACGTCCAAGGCGGGCGCAACAGCTTCTGCCGCTTCCAAGCCTAAAGCCGCGCCGAAGTCCACGGCGAAAGCGACGGCCAAGCCTGCTGCGGCCAAGGCGCCGGTCGCCAAGCCCGCACCGGCCAAGGCCCCCGCGAAGGCCGTAAGCAAGCCTGCGACCACCAAGCCCGCCGCCAAGGCGCCTGCCGCGAAGAAGCCCGCTGCCGCGACGAAACCGGCCGCTGCCGCCAAGCCCGTCGCTGCGAAAAAGCCGGCGGCCAAACCCGCTGCGGCCAAGGCTCCCGCTGCCGCGAAGAAGCCCGCCGCCGCGCGCGCGACTCCGGCGCGTCCGCCGGCTGCCAAGAAGGCCGCCACGCCGCGCGCTGCCGCCAAGCCTGTCACCACGCCCAAGGCGGCTGCCGTGACTCCGGCGCCCGTCCATCCGGCGCCCAGCCCGGCTCCGGCTCCGGCTCCGGCTCCGTCGGCGCCCGCGGCCAAGCCCGCCGAGAGCAAGAGCTTCGTCGGCAAGATCTTCGACGCCATCTTCGGCAAGCGCTGATCCCCGTCGCCCAAACAAAAACCCCCGCCGGTATCGCTCCGGCGGGGGTTCTCAATTCGGCTGTCAGCGGCCTCAGGCGGGCGGCAGATCCTCGCCAAGGATGGCCATCTCGAACATGAACGACCCGTCGCCGTCCTCGTCCTCGAAGACCAGGCCGATGAACTCGTCATCCACATAGACCTCGACCGAGTCGGCCGTCTTGCGGGGCTTCAGCTTGATGCCGCCATGATTGAAGGTGCGCTTCAGATAGGTTTCGAGGCGCTTCTGGTCTGTCTCGTTCACGGCATGCCTTTCAGAGTTCGTTCGGCGCGGACCCTAGAGAAGCGGGCCCGGGAGGGAAAGCCCGGTCAGGCCTAGATGACAAAGTCATACACAATGTCGGCCAGGGTGTGGTCCATGGTCCGGGCGGGCGTGGCGTCGGTCGGGCAGTTGACCAGCCGCGCCGGCACACCGGCCACCGTGCACCCGGCAGGCACCGGCTTCAGCACCACCGAGCCCGAGGCCACCTTGGCATAGTCACCGACGGTGATGTTGCCCAGCACCTTGGCTCCGGCGCCCAGCAGCACGCCCTTGCCGATCTTGGGGTGGCGGTCGCCGCGCTCGGCACCCGTGCCGCCCAGCGTCACCGCGTGCAGCATCGACACCTCATCGCCAACCACCGCCGTCTCGCCGATGACGATGCCGGTGCCGTGGTCGAGGAATAGGCCCGAACCCATCTGCGCACCCGGGTGGATGTCGACCTGGAACAGCTCGGAAATCCGGCTCTGGAAATGCAGGGCCAGGGTCTCGCGCCCCTCGCTCCACAGCCAGTGCGCCACGCGCCAGCCCTGTAGCGCCTGAAATCCCTTGAAGTAGAGGAACGGCTGCAGCAGCGACCGGATCGCCGGATCGCGCTCCTCGACCGCCTGCAGGTCGGCCTCGGCCGCCGCGACAATCCACGGATCGGCCTCAAAGGCCGCCAGGCAGACCTCGCGCACCGTCATGGCGCCCAGTTCGGAGTCGCCCAGCTTCCGTGCAATCTGGAAGCTCAACGCCGCGCCCAGATTGCCGTGCGACAGGATCACCGCATTCATCTGCGAGGCCAGATCCGGCTCGTCGCGAGACGCCTGCTCGGCGGCCCGGCGCAGCTGGGCCCACAGGTCAGACGCTTCGGGAACAGCCTCCAGTCGGGGCGTGGCCATGGATCCTCACTCTTCGGTTCAGCGCGAAAGATAGGCTCCCGCCCGCCAAATCGCCACCCCGCGCACTGGCGGGCCCGGCGTCGCGCGCCTAGCTTCAGCTCATGACCGAGCTCGCCAGCCCCCTCGCCCTGCCCCGCCGCGACCCCGCGCTGATCGCATACCTGCAGCAGCGCCGCTCTGCTCCGGCCCAGGCGCTGGCCGCACCCGGCCCGTCCGACGCCGACCTTGAGGCGATCCTCCAGATCGGCCTGCGTACTCCCGATCACGGCAAGCTCTTCCCCTGGCGGCTGGTGGTGCTGACCACCGAAACCCGCGCCGCGCTGGGCCATTCGCTCAGCCCGCTCGCCGATGACCAGGCCGATCCCAACAAGGCCCGCGCCGTCCTCGCCAAGCTGACCGCGCCGCCCGTCACCGTCATGGTCGTCTCGACCCCGGTCCGCGATCACAAGGTCCCGGTGTGGGAACAGGAACTGTCCGCCGGGGCCCTGGCCATGAACCTCAGCCACGCGGCCTTTGCCCATGGTTTCTCCGCCAGCTGGATCACCGACTGGTACGCCTACGACCCCCGCGCCCTTTCCCTGTTCGGCATCGGCGAGGACGAGCGCATCGCCGGCTTCATCCACATCGGCACGCTCGAGACCCCGCCGCTTGAACGGCCGCGGCCGGATCCCGACCGGCACATCGCGCGGCGCTAACGCGGCTCCCGTTCCGGCCGGTGCACCAGCGACACCAGCACGATCGAAATGATCATCAGCAGGAACCAGCTACCCAGCTTGTCCAGCGACACCGGCGCCCAGCCCGCCTCCTGCCCCGGATAGGTCCAGGCCCGCGCAAAGGTCCCGACATTCTCGGCAATCCAGATGAACAGCGCTACCAGCCCATAGCCCGCTAACAACGGCATCGAACGCCGCTGCCGGTCCGGGGTGAACCAGAACCACCCCCGCCCGAACAACACGCCGACCATCAGAAACAGCGCCCCCCGCACATCCGGCAGCCAGTGGTGCAGGAAGAAGTTCAGATAGATCCCCGCCGCCAGCACCCCCGTAATCCACACCGGCGGATAGTCCCGCACCCGGATGTGAAAGATGCGCTGCACCCGCGCGATATAGCTGCCGACCGCCGCATACATGAAGCCCGAGAACAGCGGCACATCGCCGATCCTCAGCACCGAGGCCTCGGGATAGACCCACGACCCGTGCGCCGTCTTGAACAGCTCCATGACGGTTCCGGCGATATGGAACAGCAGGATGACCCGCGCCTCTTCCCAGCTCTCCAGCTTGAAGATCAGCATGCCCGCCTGGATCGCCACCGCCCCGACCACCAGGGCGTCATAGCGGGCGATCACGGCGCCTTCGGGCCACCACAGGAAGGTCGCGACGATCAGCACCAGCAGCAGGCCGCCGAACAGGCACGCCCACCCCTGTTTGATCCCGAACATCAGAACCTCGAAGGCACAGGCTCGCCACCGCCGCCGATCCGCCCACGCCTGCGCCCCCGACAGCCAGTGGCGACCGATCAGTTCAAGCGGGGGGCGACGGGATGGGGTCATGCCCAGCTTGGATCACGGCACCGCGCCGAGCGTCATGAGCGGAGGATGAGGAAGCGGTGAAACGTGGCCGCCCAGCCGTCAGGCGGCCATCTCCGTCCTGACGGTCCCGGCCCGTGACAGGGGCAGGTTGATCGTGAAGGTCGAGCCCTTTTCGAGCGCGCTCTGCACCGAGATCGAGCCCCCCATGGCCACCACCAGCCGGCGACAGATGGCCAGGCCCAGCCCCGCCCCCTCATGGCCACGGGTGATCGACTCATCGGCCTGGGCAAAGTCCTCGAACAGTCGGGGCAGGAAGGCGGGGTCGATGCCCGGCCCGGTGTCCGCCACCGTCAATTGCAAACCGTCACCCCGAACCTCCGAAGCCAGACGGATTTCGCCGCGTTTGGTGAAATCGACGGCATTGGTCAGCAGGCACTGCAGGGCCTGGCGTACAAGCGCCGCGTCACCGCTCCACAGGCCGGGGGTTCCGGCATCGACCCCGACCGACACCGCGCGGTCGGTGACGGCGTTGCGTGTCTGCCCCGCCAGGTCGAACAGCAGGGCGTCGAGGTCGAAGGGCGCCATCTCGACCGCAACCTCGGCCCGCTCCAGCCGCGTCACCAGCAGGATGTCCTCGATCATCCGCAACAGGTCGTCGCCGGACGCCTTCAGGATCGACAGATGGCCGCGCTGGATGGGGCTGAGCTCGGCATGGCTCATGATTTCGGCCATGCCCAGCACCCCGTTCAGGGGCGTTCTCAGCTCGTGACTGATATTGGCGAGGAAACGCGTCTTGGCCTCATTGGCGGCTTCGGCCCGGTCGCGCGCCTCGGCCAGATCCGACTGTTGCCGGTTCATCTTCTGAGCGATCCGGTCCAGCAGCACCCACAGCACCACGGCCGCCCCGATCAGCGCGGCAGCCAGCCCGACGAACAGCGGCGCGGCCTGGGCCAGAACCCGGGCGCCCGGACGATCGGGCGTCCAGGCCAGGACGCCCAGACGCTTGCCGGTGCTGTCGGTGACCGGCAGGGCCGCCTGACCGGCTCGCGCTTCGGGGAGGAACAGCGGGTCTTTCAGCGCCAGATCACCAGACAGACTGGCGACCACCGCCGAGATATTCCGGGCCGAGACCACAACCGGGTCCCGTTCGGGACGCGCCACCGACTCGTCTTCCGGCACCACGGTCGACACCGCCAGCAGATAGGTCGCATCGCCGACGCGCGCGACCAATGTCCGATGCTGGGCCGCGTCAAAGCCGAAGCCCTCGGGCTGACTGGCCTGCAGCGCCTGCACCAACGGCAGGGCCACGTCGGTCAGTTCTGCCTCGACCTCGGCGGCGACAGGCTCGCTCTCGCGTGAGGCCAGGATCATCTGCCCCGCGGAATCAAACGCCAGGGTGACGTCGTGGCCCATATAGTCGGCATAGTAATCGCCGAAATTCTCCTGCACCCATTGCAGGTCCGCACGGCCAAAGCCCGCCACGGCATCGTTCCAGACAGCCGAGGACTGCACATCCTCCAGCGTCTTTTCCTGCATCCGCTCAAGGCGCAGCTCGGCCAGCGCGATTTCGTTTTCCCGTTGCACCCGGTCCACCGTGCGCGACGCATAGGCGAACAGGCCCATGGCTCCAACAAGCACCAGCGCGCCGACCAGCAAGGCTGCGGTCAGAACGCGGCGTAAATCCAGATGGTGAGACAGTTGGACCCCGGACATGGGAGCATCTTCCGCCCCCATCGTATAAAATCACGTTATCCGTGATGGTTAAGGTCACCTTGCACGCGCGATACGCGATCTTAAGCCTTGCGCGCCATGCTCCGCCCCTCATGCGGAGTCCCTCCATGCGCCTCACCCTCCTGCGCTTCGTCCCCCTCTTCCTGGCCCTGCCCTTCGCGGCCATGGCGACCGCCGCCTCGGCCCAGGAGTCGCCCTGGACCTGGAGCGGTCAGGCCACCGTGGTCTCCGACTACCGCGACCGGGGCTACACCCTGTCCGATGAAAAGCCCGCGCTGCAGGGCGAACTGACCCTCATCCATGACTCAGGCGTCTATGGCGGCGTGTGGGCCTCTACCATCGACGACTACGGCATCGGCCTCGACGGCGACGGGGCACGGGTCGAGGTGACCCTCTATGCCGGCTGGTACGGCACCGTCGGCGGCTGGGACGTCGACATCGGCGTCTGGGACAACCGCTACCCCGATGGCACCGATGTCGACTATGTCGAATTCCCCGTCCAGATCGGCCGCTCCATCGGTCCCGCCGGCTGGACGCTCGGCGTCATCTACGCCCCCTCCCAGACCGGTCTGGGGGACGAGGACAACACCTATATGTGGACCCGCCTCGACTATGCCCCGACCACCTGGCCGGTCAGCGTCAGCGCCTCCGTCGGCCACGAGGACGGCGGCTTTGCCCCCGACGGCAAGAACGACTGGAAACTGGCCGCAGAGCGCGCCATCGGCCCCGCCACCCTCGGCCTCGCCTGGGTCGACAGCGACACCGAAGACAGCGCCGTGGTGCTGAGCCTTGGGCTGGGCTTCTAGCCTACCGGCTGACCATCCGGGATCAGGCGGTCCCGCACTTCGGTCGGCGCCGCCTCGGCCCAGGTCAAGAGATTGTCCAGCACGGGGCACAGCGCCTGTCCCCATTCGGTCAGGTGATACTCCACCTTGGGCGGCACCTGGGCATGGACGATGCGCGCCACGACTCCATCCTGCTCCAGCTGCCGCAGCTGCTGCACCAGCATCTTCTGGGAGACGCCGGGAATGGCCCGCTCCAGCTCCGAGAACCGCCGGGCCTGCTGCCCGAACAGCTGGAACAGGATAACCAGCTTCCATCGCCCTTCCAGCACGCGGATCACGTTCTGCGTGCTCTGTGCGGCGGTTTGGGGCGTGTAATCGACACGCTTACTTTCAGGTGAGTACCGCACTTTTTCGTCTGTTCTTGTCATTCTGACAGCATACTTCCACCTTGGATCAGAGACAACGTTTCCCGCCGGAGTGCGCCATGATCCCTGATCTTCCCAAACCGATCGCCGACTATATCGACGCCAATGCCCGACTCGACATCGAGGGCATGCTCAAGCCGTTCGCCCCCTACGCCGTCGTGCGTGACGACGGCGGCCGGCATCAAGGCCAGGCGGCCATCCGGACATGGATCGAGCAGGCGACGATCGCCAGCCGGGCCATCTTCACCCCCGATACCCTGTGCCACGCGGACGGGCAGGTGATTGTCGAGGGCCCGACGCACGGCGATTTCCCCGGCAGCCCCCTGCGCTTCACCCTCCGCTTCACGCTCGAAGGCGACACCATCCGCGCCCTAGAGATCTCCCTGTGAACGTCCGCACCGACCCGTCCGAGTTCGAGGGCAAACGTGTGCTCGTCACCGCCGGGACCAAGGGGGCCGGACGAGCCACCGTGGCGCGCTTCCTTACGGGCGGCGCCCGGGTCATCACCTCGGCCCGCGCGGAACCCGAAGGCCTCGACGGCGTCACCTTCGTGCCCGCAGACCTGATGACGCCCGAGGGCTGCGACGCCCTTGCCGCAGCGGCCATGGACCGACTGGGCGGCATCGACATCCTGATCCATGTGCTGGGCGGCTCCTCCGCACCCGCCGGTGGCTACACAGCGCTGACCGACGACGACTGGAAAAGGGAGCTGGACCTAAACCTCATGCCGGCGGTGCGCCTCGACCGGCTCCTCGCCCCGCAAATGGTCGCGCGCGGATCGGGCGCCATCGTCCATGTCTCATCGATCCAGAGCACCCTGCCGCTGCCCGAATCAACCACCGCCTATGCGGCCGCCAAGGCCGCGCTCGGCACTTACAGCAAGGCCCTGTCCAAGGAGCTCGGCCCCGCTGGAGTCCGGGTCAATGTCGTTTCTCCCGGATGGATCGCCACCGAGGCCTCGGGCGCCTTGCTGAAGCGGATCGCCGACGGCAGGGGCGGCACACTGGAAGACGCACGACAGAGCGTGCTTGCGGCTCTCGGCGGCATCCCGCTGGGACGCGCGGCCGAACCGGAGGAGGTCGCCGAACTGATCGCCTTCCTCGCCTCCCCGCGCGCCTCGGCCATTCATGGCGGCGACTATGTGATCGACGGCGGCACGATCCCCACGGTCTGACCGGGGCCTGTCTGTCCTACCCCCGCCCGCGATACCCCGGCACGCCCTGATCCGGCAGCCACACACCCTCGGGCACCACCCCGGTCTGCCAGAAAACGTCGATGGGGATACCGCCGCGCGGATACCAGTAGCCGCCGATCCTCAGCCATTTGGGGTCCAGCAGGGCCACCAGCCGCTTGCCGATGGCCACGGTGCAATCCTCGTGGAAGGCGCCGTGATTGCGGAAACTGGTCAGATACAGTTTCAGGCTCTTGGACTCGACCAGCCACTCTCCCGGCACATAGTCGATCACCAGATGGGCAAAGTCCGGTTGGCCCGTCACCGGGCACAGGCTGGTGAATTCAGGCGCGGAAAAGCGCGCCACATACAGGGTGTCCGCATGCGGATTGGGCACCCGCTCCAGATGGGCGGAGTCGGGATCGGTCGGTTGGTGCGTCTGCGCACCCAGCTGGCTCAGGCCGGAGGTGTCGGTGGTCATGGGAGGCCTTTAGCGGGTTGCGGGCAGCGTGAAAATGGCGGGGTTAGGCGATGGAGAACACAGAACGTTCGTCATCCTCGGGCTCGACCCGAGGATCGGTGCCGCCCGCGACGGGAGACGGTCTGGATGGGCCGATCCTCCGATCAAGTCGGAGGATGACGATGGTCCAGCGGCTGTTGCTATCAAAGCCGCACCCGAATTCCCCCACCCTATCAACACCCCCACCGCTTCTCGCACCGTTCTTCCCGCCCTGGCTCGCGGATGACCGATACTGTCCGGTTGCCAAAGCCACCGGAGGGACGCGGCCATGATTTCAGACCATTCAGACGGTTCAGACGGTCTTATTCCTCCCCCACCGGGGGAGGGGGACCGCAGCGCGCAGCGCTGGGGTGGTGGGGGCACCGCAACCTTCAGAGAGATTACCGCATGCACCCGCCCGCCTCTGCCCCCCGATGGGAGGGATCCATGCCAGACCATTCAGACGATTCAGACGGTATTTTTCGCGCTCACGGCAGCGCCTTCCCCCGTTGCCTTCCCCGGCGACATCCGTCTATCCGTAGCGAAAGACAACGGAGGAGCCGTCCATGACCATTCCCGCGTCCCTGCAAAAGGGGCTGAAACTGCCGGTGATCGCGGCGCCCATGTTTCTGGTCTCTGGACCGGATCTGGTGGTCGAGGCCTGCAATGCCGGCGTCATCGGCACCTTCCCTTCGCTGAACCAGCGCACCACCGAGGGCTATCGGGAGTGGCTCAAGGACATCAAGGCCCGCCTCAAGCCCGATGCCGCCGCCTTTGGCGTCAACCATATCGTCCACCCGACCAATCCGCGCCTGATGGCCGACATGATGGTTTCGGTCGAGGAACAGGTGCCCCTGATCATCACCTCGCTGGGCGCCGTGCGCGATGTCGTTGATGCGGTGCACGGCTATGGCGGGGTAGTGTTCCACGACATCGCCAATGTCCGCCATGCCCGCAAGGCGGCCGAGGCGGGCGTCGACGGCCTGATCCTCGTGGCCAACGGCGCGGGCGGTCACGCGGGGATCATCAACCCCTTCGCCCTGATCAATGAGGTGCGGTCCTTCTTCGACGGCACCATCATCCTGTCCGGCTGTCTGTCGACGGGTCAGGACATCGCCGGCGCCATCACCCTGGGGGCCGACTTCGCCTATATGGGCACCCGCTTCATCAACACGACCGAAGCCATGGCGCAGGATGCGTACAAGGCCATGATCGTCGACTCCGGTGCCTCGGACATCACCTACACCCCGGCCGTCTCGGGCATCCCGGCGAACTTCCTCACCCCGTCGCTGATCGAGAACGGCATCGACCCCAAGACCCTGCCCGAGCACAAGCTGGACATGGCCGATGAAGCCAAGGCCTGGAAGACCGTCTGGTCCGCCGGTCAGGGCGCCGGCTCGATCCACGATGTTGTGCCGGCCGCCGAGCTGGTCCAGCGTCTCTCCGGTGAGTTCAGCACCGCGCTCTCGAACGTCCACAAGCGCTACGGCTGAGGCCGGCAGGCGCGGCAACGGAGGCCCCATGAAGTTCGCTACCGTTTCGCTCGGGGTCGTGTGTATGGCGCTGAGTTCCGGCGCGGCGCCCCTCCCGCCAGCCCCGTCTCATGACCCCCACTCGGCTGCACAGCAGTTCGAACAGATCTCGCAATGGATCGGGCGCTGGCGGGTGGACGAGGCCGAAGTCCTGACCATCGTCTTCGAGAGCACGGCCAACGGCCGTACCATCGTCGAGCGCTGGGAAACGCCGAACGGGCTGCACTCCATGACCGTCTATCACATGGATGGCGACGCCCTGGTCGCGACCCACTACTGCCCCCAGGGCAACCAGCCGCGCCTCGTGTCACACGGCTCGGACGGTCCGGACATCCGGTTCGGCTACTGCGATGTGACCGACCTCGACCCGGGTGAAAGCTACCAGCACGACCTGGCGTTCTCGCCTTCGGACGACGGTGCCCTTGTCCGTTCGGAGGTCTATCTGGGGCCCGACGGCCAGGCAGAGCCGGGCCGTTACACCCTGCGCCGGGCCGATTAGACCCCGGCGACAACTTCGGCTAAGGGGGCGGCTCCCCCCGGATTCGTCCTTATACGGAGCCATCATGCGCGCCCTCCTGACCGGCCTTTCGGCCCTGACCCTTCTGGCCGTCTCGACCCCGGCCGCTGCCCAGAGCATGGCCGGTGGCGACTGGGCCTTCGGCGTCGGCGCCGGCACCGACAACCGGTCCAAGGACGTCTCCAAGTCCGGTACGGACGCCTATGGCTGGGCGCTCGCGGAATGGACCAGCGGCGACGGCTTCTTCTACACGGGTGCGGGGGCCGAAACGATCGACAGCTCGGGCTCGAATCTGGAGATCGAGGCGGGCGTCGGCATCCGGCCCCAGTGGGGCGGCTTCGACTTCGACCTGAACGCCACGCACAAATGGCGCGTCGATGCCAATCCGGGCACGGACGACGACGCCTGGGAGTTCACCGCCGACGTCAGCCGCGCCATCGGCCCGGCCAAGGGCAAGCTGCGCCTGCAGTACTCGCCGGACGGCACCGGCTCGACCGAGACCTGGACCTGGGTCGAGGCGCGCGCCAGCTGGGACCTGACCCTCACCACCGCGATCTCGGCCGGGATCGGGCGCCGCGAACAGGACCTGTCGGTCGACTACACGGGCTGGGACGCGGGCGTGACCTGGCAGCTGACGCCCGCGATCGACCTCGATGTCCGCTATCACGACACCGACGCCGACCCGTCCCTGTTCGGCGACCAGTACGGCTCGGCCGTGGTCGCCAACGTCGGCTTCTACTTCTAAACCTTGGCCGTAGCCCCTATATAGGGGGCATGACCTTTCGACCCACGACACTCGAGCGCGCCTATCAACTGGCGCGCGAGGGCCGCTGCCGCACCGTCGGCGACATCAAGATCCAGCTGAAGATCGAGGGCTACGAGCGCATCCGCGAGTCGCTTTACGGCGGCACCCTCAACGCCGCCCTGCGCGAGCTGTGCCGCGAGCACTACGCTGCGCCGGCCGAGGCGGACGGCCCGGCCGAGGCTGAGGGCCCCGCCTAACCCCAAGGCCTAGCCCAGCGCCCGGTCCAGGTCGGCGATCAGGTCCTCGACGTCCTCGACCCCGACCGACAGGCGGATCAGGCTGTCGGTGACACCCCCGGCCTCGCGGACCTCCTTCGGCACCGAGGCATGGGTCATGATGGCCGGGTGGTTCACCAGGCTTTCGACCCCGCCCAGCGACTCCGCCAGGGTGAAGACCTCGACCCGCTCCAGCACCTTGCGGGTGCGGTCCAGATCGCCGTCGATGACCACGCTGACCATGCCGCCAAAGCCGCCGGTCATCTGGCGCGCCGCCAGCTCATGCCCCGGATGGCTGATCAGGCCCGGATAGATGACCCTGGCCACGCCCTTGCGCGTCTCCAGCCAGCGGGCCACCGCCAGAGCGTTCTCGCAATGGGCCTTCATCCGGAGGCCCAGCGTCTTCAGCCCGCGATTGGCGAGGAAGGCGTCGAACGGCCCCATGATCCCGCCGACCGAGTTCTGCAGGAACTTCAGCTGCGTCGCCAACTCCGCGTTTGCCGTCACCAGCACCCCGCCGACGATGTCCGAGTGCCCGTTCAGATACTTGGTCGCCGAATGCATGACGATGTCGGCGCCCAAGGCGATCGGCTGCTGGCAGAACGGCGTGGCGAAGGTGTTGTCGACCACCAGGATCAGGCCGTGGGCCCTGGCAATCTTCGAAAGCGCCGCGATGTCCGCCAGCTTCATCAGCGGATTGGTCGGGGTCTCGACCCACAGCATCTTCGTCTTCGGGGTGATCGCCGCCTCGACCGCCGCGACGTCGCCCAGATCGACATAGGCGAAGTCCAGGCCCATCGACCGACGCCGGACCCGCTCGAACAGCCGCCACGAGCCGCCGTAAAGGTCGTCGCCCGTGACGATGTGACTGCCAGCATCCAGAAGCTCCAGCGCCGTCGAGGTGGCCGCCATGCCGCTGGCAAAGCCGAAGCCGTGCGTGCCGCCCTCAAGGTCGGCGATACAGGCCTCGAACGCCTCGCGCGTCGGATTCTTGCCCCGCGCATACTCATAGCCCTTGTTCACCCCCGGGCTTTCCTGGGCATAGGTCGAGGTGGCGTAGATCGGCGTCATCACCGCCCCGGTCGTTGGGTCCGGTTTTTGACCGGCGTGGATGGCGCGCGTGGAAAAGCCCGGGCGGTTCTTGCGGTCAGTCATGGGCTTACCGGTTCAGGCTCAGGTGGTTGATCAGATCGGTGCGGGTGATCAGGCCCACGAACCGTTCGCCGTCCAGCACGATGGCCACCCGGTCCCGGTCGAACAGGGGCACCAGGGCGTCCAGCGGCTCATTGACCTGAACCGTGTCCAGATCGCGCGTCATGACCTTGGAAACCGGCAGTTTGAACCGCTCCTCCCGGGTGATCGCGTCCGTGTTCATCGTGTGGACCAGATCGCTCTCGTCGACGATCCCGACCAGCCGTCCCTCGCTGAAGATCGGAAGCTGGGAGACGTCCGCCCCGCGCATCCGCTTGAACACCGTGTCCAGCGTGTCGTCCGGCCCGGCGAAGACCACGGCGCCGTCCTCGTATTTGCGGGTGATCAGGTCCGACAGGTCGCCGTGCAGTTCGCGCTCGCCCAGCCCCTGATCGGCCAGCCATGCGTCGTTATAGACCTTGGACAGATACTTGGCCCCGGTATCGCAGACGAAGGTCACGCAGGACTTGGCCTCGGTCTGCTCGCGGCACCAGCGCAGCGCCGAGGCGATCAGGGTGCCCGACGACGAGCCGGCCAGGATACCTTCCTTCAGCAGCAACTCGCGAACGGTGGCGATCGCCTCGGCATCCGGGATGGAGTAGGCCTTGTCGATCAGGTCCATATGGGCCGTTTCCGGCACGAAATTCTGGCCGATCCCCTCGACCGTATAGCTGCCCTCCGGCCCCGGGACTCCCTCATTGACGATGCCCGCCAGCGTCGAGCCGACCGGATCGGCCAGGATGATCTGGGCCTTTGATCCCTTTGACTTCAGGAATTGGCCGATGCCGGTGATGGTCCCGCCCGAGCCGATGCCGGCGACGAAGGCGTCGACCTCGCCGCCCATCTGCTCCCAGATCTCCGGGCCCGTGGTCTCGAAATGCGCGGCCGAGTTGGCGTCATTGGCGAACTGGTTGACGTAGTAGCCGCCCGGAATCTGCTGGGCCAGCCGCTCGGCCATGTCGGTATAGTATTCAGGGTGGCCGTGCGGCACATCGGAGCGGGTCAGCCGGACGTCGGCCCCCATGGCGCGCAGGTGCTGGATCTTCTCCTTGGACATCTTGTCCGGGATGACCAGCAGGACCTTGTAGCCCTTGGCCTGTCCCACCAGCGTCAGGGCCAGACCGGTATTGCCTGCCGTCGCTTCAACGATCGTGCCGCCGGGCTTCAACCAGCCTTCCCTCTCGGCCGCCGCGATCATCGACAGGGCGATCCGGTCCTTGATCGAGCCCCCGGGGTTCTGGCTTTCCAACTTCAGGAACAGGCGGCATTTGCCGGTGTCCATGCGGCTGACCTCGACCATAGGCGTCTTGCCGATCAGGTCGAGTAGCGAGGCGGTGGGACCGGCAAGGACCGGTTGGGGGGCAAGCGACATCCAGAACTCCTGAGGTTTGGACCGGAAGCTGGTCCGGTCGCCCGCTCAGGTCAACCCGCCTGCCTGGCCGACACCTAGTCGAGGGCGTAGGCATAGGTATTGAGGCACGGCTCCAGCTCACGCTCGATGACCCCCTCGGCATCTTCGCTGGTGGCTTCGATCCAGGCGTTCAGGGCCGCGCCACTGGCGTCGGTCGACAAGCCTTCGCGCGCGGCAGCGGCCAGACGGCCGGCGTCAGCGGCCTTGAGCAGGGTGCCGGCCATTTCGGCGGTTTCCTGATTCTCGGTCGACGGATCCGCCTCGGCTGCCTGGGCTGCCAGAACGGCAGTGTACAGGAACACGCCGGTGCAGTTGACGGCCTGCTGGTGGGATTGCGGCTCCTGGGCAGTGGTCGACAGGGCAAATGACAACGCAACGGCGGTGATGAACATGGCTGGCTCCATAGCGGTGAGCGCAGAATGCCCGGCCCCGCCCCGGCGACATACCATCGGAACCTGACGACAAAGCGGTCCGAAGCGCGTTATGGAAAGATGATGACAAAACCCCCTCGCCGCCCCCCCGCCGGACTTCCGGACAAGGACACCCTGCTCGCCTTCCTGCGCGAGACCGGCTCGGCCCAGAAGACCGAAATCGCCCAGCATTTCGGCCTGAAGGGTGCAGACCGCCGCGCGCTGCGCCAGATGATCCGCGAACTGGAGGACGAAGGTCGCCTCGGTCGGCGCGGTCGCAAGGGGCTGAGCGAGGCCGGAGGCCTGCCGCCGGTGGGCGTGGCCGACGTCGTCGAGCGCGATGTCGACGGCGAGATGATCGTGCGGCTGGTCGATGCGTCGGACGATGCACCCTCCGCCGTGCTGATGCCGGATCGCAAGGATCGGGGGCCAGCGCCCGGCATGGGCGATCGGCTGCTGGTGCGGTTCGCGCGCGGCGACAACGGCTGGGAGGCGCGGCTGATCAAGAAGCTGGACACGGGGGCCGACCGGGTGCTGGGCGTGATCCGCCGATCGGCGCGTCAGGTCCGGATCGAGTCGGTCGACCGCCGCGCCAAGGACACACTGATCGTGCCCGAAAGCCAGGTCGAGGGTCTCAAGGACGGCGATCTGGTGCTGGCCGCGGTCGAGAAGGGCAGCGACCGCCACGGCCCAAAACGCGGCAAGGTGCTCGAGAAACTGGGCCGCGAGGATGACCCGCGCGCCGCCTCGCTGATCGCCATCCACAGCCATGGCTTGCCGACGGGCTTCTCCGAGACGGTCGAGTCCGAGGCGGAAGATCAGGCCCTGCCGTCGCTCAAGGGACGGGAGGACCTGCGCGACCTGCCGCTGATCACCATCGACCCGGCCGATGCGAGGGATCACGACGACGCCGTCTTTGCCCAACCGGACGAGGACGCCAACAACCCGGGCGGCTGGATCGTCTGGGTCGCCATCGCTGACGTGGCCGCCTATGTCCGCCCCGGCACGGCGCTGGACCAGCAGGCCCGCGACAAGGGCAACTCCACCTACTTCCCCGACCGGGTCGAGCCCATGCTGCCCGAGGTACTGTCGAACGGGCTGTGCAGCCTCAAGGTCGGCGAGAACCGCGCCTGTCTGGCCGTGCGCATGGTGTTCGACGCCGACGGCAAGAAGCGCAGCCATCGCTTCGTCCGTGGCCTGATGCGCTCGCACGCCAGCCTGTCCTATGAGCAGGCGCAGGCCGCCTCCGAAGGGCGGTTCGATGATGTGACCGGCCCCATCGTCGACGTCATCCTCAAGCCCCTGTGGGCCGCCTATCGCACCATGCTGAAGGGCCGCAAGAAGCGCGCGCCGCTGGCCATCGAGAGCCTGGAGCGCAAGATCAACATGTCGCCGAAGGGCGAGATCATCTCGATCGAGCCGCGCGTCTCGCTGGAGGCCCACCGGCTGATCGAGGAGATGATGATCCAGGCCAATGTCTCGGCGGGCGAGACGCTGGAGCAGAAGCGCACCCCCCTGATCTATCGGGTGCACGACACCCCCAGTCAGGAAAAGGTCTTCAACCTCGCCGACTTCCTGCAGACTCTGGGCCGCCCGTGGAACAAGGGCGAGCCGCCGACCACCAAGAAGCTCAACGCCCTGCTCGACAGCATGCGCGACACGCCCCACGCCGAGATCGTCAATGAGGTCGTTCTGCGCAGCCAGATGCAGGCCATCTACACGCCGGACAACATCGGCCACTTTGGGCTGAACCTGGACCGCTATGCCCACTTCACCTCGCCGATCCGGCGCTATTCCGACCTGATCGTCCACCGGGCCCTGATCCGCGCACTGGGGCTGGGCAAGGACGGCCTGACCGACCGCGAGGTGTCGGAACTGCCGGCCATCGCCGAGCATCTGGTCATGACCGAGCGACGCTCTATGGCGGCCGAGCGCGATGCGACGGATCGCTATGTCGCCGCCTTCCTGGAAGAGCGGGTCGGCGCGACCTTCGAGGGACGGATCACCGGCGTCACCCGGTTCGGCCTGTTCGTCAGGCTGCAGGAGACCGGCGCCGATGGCCTGATCCCCATCTCGTCGCTGGGCCGGGACTACTTCCAGCACGACGAGGCGGCCCACGCCCTGATCGGTCAGCGCAGCGGCGACCGCTGGACGCTGGGCCGAACGGTCGAGGTCAAGCTGGTGGAGGCCACGCCCCTCACCGGCGGTCTGGTGCTGGAGATGCTGTCGGATGCCGAAGAGGGCAAGCCGCCCGGTAACTCCGGAGGCCGGGGCGGCCCGCGCGGTGGCCCTCCCCGGGGCGGCAAGGGTCCGCGCGGTGGCAAGCTGTCATCGTCCGGCAAGCCGAAAGGGCCGCGGCGTCGCAAATGAGCCAGCCGTTCGATGCGCGGGCGGATCTGGCCGATTCGCCGGATATCGGTGCCCGCGTCCGGCCCCGGGACGCCGCCACCCTGATCCTGACGCGCACCCGGGAGGCGCGTCCCGAAGTCCTGATGGGCCGACGCGCCCCGGGCCATGTCTTCATGGCGTCGAAGTGGGTGTTTCCCGGCGGGCGGGTCGAGCGCGGTGACTATACTGCGCCCTTCGCCACAGACCTGCCTGCCGCCGAACTGGCCTTGCTGGAGCGCGAAATGCCCGAGCGGCGCGCCCGTGCCCTGGCACTCGCCGCGGTCCGCGAGACCCATGAAGAGACAGGCGTCATCGTCGGCCGTCCCGCTCCGGCGCGCAGTCTGGCCGGGCCGTGGCGCAACTTCCTGTCGACCGGGCATCAGGCGGATCTGGCGGGTCTGCGCTACATCGCCCGGGCAATCACGCCTCCCGGCAGGCCGCGCCGCTTCGATGCCCGCTTCTTCCTGGCCGATGCGGACGCCATGGACCTGCCGGCGCGCACCGACCACGGGGACGAGCTGGAGCGCGTGGCCTGGATCCCACTGGACGATCTGAAAGACCTGGCCCTGCCCGCCATCACCCGGTTCGTGGTCGGCGAGGTCCGGGAACGGCTCACGGGACGGGATCCCGGGCGCCCCTTCATTCGCCAGCTGCATGGCCAGCACAAGATCGATCGGCTTTGACCCCCTCCCGGACGGGGCGTATCTGTGGGGCTTGCCCTGTCATCGAGTATCGGTCCTGATCGCGTGAAACTGTCCCGCCCCTTCATCAAGCTGCCCTTCCGCTTTGACGTGGACCAGCTGCGGCGCGAGGTCGAGGCCTTCCCCGAAGACGCCTGGGCCAAGCACCCGAACAACATCCCGGGCAACAGCGCCCTGCGCCTGATCACGGTCGGCGGGACCGAGAACGACGACGTCGCCGGGGCCATGGCGCCGACCCCGCACCTGCAGTCCTCGCCCTACATCCAGCAGGTGCTCAGCCACTTCGGCGTGGTGTGGAGCCGCTCGCGGCTGATGCGGCTGGGGCCGGGGTCTTCGGTGCCCGAGCACACCGACATCAACTATCACTGGTTCCACCGGGTGCGGCTGCATGTGCCGATCGTGACGACGCCAGACGTGCGCTTCCACTGCGACGGCGAGGTGGTCCACATGGCCCCGGGGGAGGCGTGGATCTTCGACAACTGGCGGATCCACAAGGTCGACAACGGGTCGGACATCTCGCGCGTGCACCTGGTGGCGGACACGACGGGCAACGGCCGCTTCTGGGACCTCGCGGAGGCCGCGGCCACCCAGTCCCTGCCCGAGACGCCGATCCCGTTCCGGCCCGGCCAGCGGGCGCCGCTGGCGGTCGAGCAGTACAACATCTACCGCGTCATGCCCCCGTCCGAGGTCGACGAGCTGCTGGGCGACCTGGTGGCCGAGACCGGGTCGGTCCGTCAGGGCGATGAGGGCCGGGCGCATCTGCAGCAGTTTGCGCGGCTGATGCACGGCTTCCGGCAGGACTGGCGCCAGCTGTGGTCGCTGTTCGCCGACACCGACCGGGGCATCCCCCACTACCAGAAGCGGCTGCATCTGCTGATGCAGCAGGTGACGGCGCTGGGTGACGACCTGAGGGTCAGCTCCAACATGATGCCGGTGCCTGCGGTCGTCCGGCAGCGGATCGGCGCCTATGGCGTCAACCCGGGCGTGGCGCCGATGGGCGGCGGCGCGCCGACCGGCATGGTCGGGCAGGCACCGGCAGCGGCCGCCGCGAGCCCGGCACCAGCCCGCCCTGCGGCGGTCATGCAGACGCCGGACTATGATCGCCCGGTGATCATCGTGGCCGCGCCCCGCTCGGGCAGCACGGCCCTGTTCGAGACGCTGGCGGTGACGTCCCAGCTACACACGGTGGGCGGCGAGGCCCACTGGCTGGTCGAGGGCTTCAAGGCCTTGCGGCCTGGCGCTCCGGGCATCGACTCCAACCGGGTCACGGGCGAGCACTACAGCGACCAGATCGGTCTGGCGATGAAGGCCCGGCTGGCCGAGAAGCTGCGTGACGGGGCCGAGCGGCCGTTCGCCAATCAGGACAGCGTCCGCCTGCTGGAGAAGACGCCCAAGAACGCCCTGCGGATCCCCTTCTTCAACGCCCTGTTCCCGGACGCCCGGTTCGTCTTCCTGTGGCGCGAGCCGGAGGAGAACGTCTCCAGCATCATCGACGCTTGGCGGGCCGGCGGCTGGGTGACCTATCCGCAGCTGCCCGGCTGGGAAGGCCCCTGGTCGCTGCTGCTGCCGCAGGGCTGGCAGGGCCTGAAGGGCAAGCCCCTGCCCGAGATCGCGGCCTATCAGTGGGCGACCACCAACCAGACCATCATGGACGACCTGTCGGCCCTGCCCGCCGACCGGCGCCACGTGGTCCGCTATGCCGACTTCGTCGCCGATCCGGCGGCGGTGATGCGCGGCATCTGTGACTTCGCCGACCTTGAGTTCGACGCGGCGCTCGAAGAGCGGACCGGCGGCAAGCTGCCGGAGTCCCGCCACACCCTGACCCCGCCCGCGCCCGACAAGTGGAAGAAGAATGCGGCGGAGATCGAGCCCCTGCTGGCGGGCCTGAAGCCGATCCGGGACCGGCTGGAAGGCTTCTGAGCCCCTATTCGGCGGCGGTCGCGGCGACCGACTGCTTGTCCTTCAGGGTGACCAGTTCCTCGGCCAGCGTCGGGTGAACGGCGCAGGTCGCGTCCCACTGGGCCTTGGTCAGGCCGGCCTTCACCGCAATGGCGGCCAGCTGGATCATCTCGGGCGCCTCGGGGCCGACGATATGGACGCCCACGACGCGCTGGGTGTCGGCATCGACCACCAGCTTCATCAGCACCCGCTCGTCCGAGCCGACGAACACGGTCTTCATGGGCCGGAAGCGGGTCAGATAGACATCGACCCCCTTCGCGCAATGACGCCGGGCCTCGGCCTCGCTGAGGCCGACCACGCCGACCGGCGGCTGGCTGAAGACGCCGGTGGCGACGGCCTCATAGTCGAACGACGAGGGATTGTCCTTGTAGCGGGTCTCATGGAAGGCCACGGCTTCGCGGATGGCCACGGGGGTCAGATTGATCCGGTCCGTGACGTCGCCGATGGCCCAGATGTTGTCGACGCTGGTGCGCGAGTATTGGTCGACCTTGATGGCGCCGCCCTCGGTCAGCTCGACCCCGGCCTCTTCCAGCCCCAGACCCTTGACGTAGGGCGTGCGGCCCGTGGCGAACATGACGGCCTCGGTTGTCAGACTCATGTCATTCTCGAGGTGGCTGACCAGACCCTCGGCCGTCTTTTCGATCGAGGCATGCTGGCAGCCCAGCACCACCTTGATGCCGCGCCGCTCGATCTCGCCCGCCAGATGGGCACGGACGTCATCGTCAAAGCCGCGCAGGATATTCGGACCGCGATAGACCAGGGTGGTCTCGACACCCAGCCCCGCGAAGATGCCGGCGAATTCGACCGCGATATAGCCGCCGCCCGCGATCAGGATGCTCTTCGGCAGTTCCGGCAGGTGGAAGGCCTCTTCCGAGGTGATGGCGTGTTCGATGCCCGGCAGGTCTTCGGGCACCCAGGGGCGACCGCCGGTGGCGATCAGGATGGTTTCGGCCGTGACCGTGCGATCGACCGAGCCGTCCTTCTTCAGCACCTCGACCGTATGGGCGTCCTTCAGCCGGGCGCGGCCGTGGATCAGTTCGGCGCCCGCCTTGCCCAGATTGGCGACATAGATGCCGGACAGCCGGGCGATCTCGACGTCCTTGGCCTCGAGGAAGCGCTTCCAGTCGAAGGTCGCGCCCTCGATGTCCCAGCCATAGCCCTCGGCAATTTCCAGCGCGTGGCTGACCTCGGAGGCCATGACCATGAATTTCTTGGGCACACAGCCGCGGATGACACAGGTCCCGCCGACGCGATGCTCCTCGGCCACGGCGACCGTCTTGCCCGACAGGGCCGTCAGCCGCGCCGCCCGCACCCCGCCCGAGCCCGCACCGATGACGAAGAGGTCGTAGTCGTAGGTCGTGGGCATTCGGGGCTCCTGAACCCAGACGGTGGAAAAAGACCGTCTGAATGGTCTGAATAGTCTGAAACCGGGGGCGGTCCGGAATTCAGACGGTGAAATTAGACCGTCTGAACCGTCTGAAGGGTCTGAAATCCGCTCCGGCGAACTGAGGGCAGGCACGGGTCGGGTACGCATAGCACCCGCCGCGTCAGGGACTTAGGGATCAGGGGTGGGAGGGGCAAGGCGCGCCCGTCCTTGATCAGTCCGGACCTTGATCGTCCCACGCGGAGCGATAGGCGGGCTTGACCATGATCGGCCCGTCAAAAGCTGTCCTCTCGCCCGGATAGTCTGCGACAAGCTGAAGATAGGCAGCCAGCAGATCAGGGCTTTGATGGGTCCACTGGTTCAACCAGCCGTGGTTGCCGAGCCGGTGAAGAAACCGATCACCCCGTCTCTGGATCAGGACATAGGCCCCTGGATCACTGAGTTGCGGAAAATAGGGATCGTGGAAGTCCACCTCCCAGCCCTCGGGCAGCCAGTGGAGCAGCGCCTCAAAGTCTGCGCGGGTTGGGTGATCGAGCGACAAGGCAAAGCCTCCCTTGTCGCGGGTGACGAAGGTAATGCCCGTGAGCGTGGGAACCTTCACGGCACCAGCACCTCAACCCCGTCATCCGTGCCGATGATCGCCTCGTCCGCGAGGTCGAGGAACAGGCCGTGTTCGACGACGCCGGTGATCAGTTTCAGGTCGTCGGCGAGGCGGCTGGGGTCGGTGATGGCGCCGCATTTCGCGTCGTAGATCAGATTGCCGCCGTCGGTGCGCACCAGACCGCGCTCGGCGGTGCGGACGCGGGCGGGCATGGCGATGTCGTGGTCGGCCAGCACATCGGCGATGCGGTTGCCGGTGGTCTTGTGCCCGAAGGCGACGACCTCGATCGGCAGGGGAAAGGCGCCCAGCGTCTTCACCACCTTGGCCTCGTCGGCAATGACGAGGCAGCGGTCCGAGGCCTCCCACACCAGCTTCTCGCGCAGCAGGGCCGCACCACCGCCCTTGATCAGGGCCAGACCGGGTCCGACCTCGTCCGCGCCGTCGACGGTCAGATCGAGGCGCGGTGTGTCCTCCAGCGTCGAGAGTGGCAGGCCCAGTTCGCGCGCCAGATCGGCGGTCGCATCCGACGTCGGCACACAGCGCAAGTCCGGCAGGTTACGGGCCGCCAGCGCCTTGACGAACCAGGCGGCGGTCGAGCCGGTGCCGAGCCCGACCTTCATGCCCGCCTCGACCCGAAGGGCGGCGGCCTCGCCAGCGAGGCGCTTTTGGGAATCGGACATCTAAGCTCCTCCCCTGCTTGCGGGGGAGGGGGACCCCGGAGGGGGGGAGGGGGCAAGGGTCAGGAGGTGGCGTCTGGTATTCGCCCCCTCCACCGCCGTTCGGCGGTCCCCCTCCCCCGAAGCTGCGCGTCGGGGGAGGATCATTTTCTCTGGTTCGCCTTCTTGGCGGTCATCATCTGCATGAAGCGGGCGGCCCAGCCGTCCTTGACGGTCTGGGTGGCGCGGCCGAGGGCGAGGGCGCCGTCGGGGACGTCTTCGGTGATGACCGAGCCGGAGGCGGTCATGGCCCCGGCGCCGATGGTGACGGGGGCGACCAGCGAGCTGTTGGAACCGACGAAAGCCCCCTCGCCCACTGTGGTCTTGTGTTTGAACACGCCGTCATAGTTGCAGAAGATGGTGCCGGCGCCGATGTTGGCGCGCGGGCCGACCTGGCCATCGCCAAGGTAGGACAGGTGGTTGGCCTTGGCGCCCTCGCCGATATGGCTGTTCTTGACCTCGACGAAATTGCCGATGTGGACGTCGCGCTCCAGCCGGGCGCCGGGACGCAGGCGGGCATAGGGACCGACGATGGCGCCCTCGCCGACGTCGGCACCTTCCAGATGGCTGAAGCTGCGGATTCGGGCGCCCGAAGCCACGTGGACGCCGGGGCCGAAGACGACATAGGGCTCGACCACCACGCCGGCTTCCAGATCGGTGTCCCACGCGAAATGAACCGTGTCGGGCGCGGGCATGGTGACGCCGCGGGCGAGGAAGGTCTCGCGCTGGACCTTCTGGAACAGGGCCTCGGCCTCGGCCAGTTCGGACTGGGCGTTGACGCCCATCACAGCATCCTCGGACGCCATGACGGCGCGGGTGGGCACACCGGCCTCGCGGCCCAGCTGGACGACGTCGGTCAGATAGTATTCGCCCTTGGCATTATCGTTGCCGACCTTGTCCAGCAGGTCGAACAGCACGCGGGCCGGGGCCGACATGACCCCCGAGTTGCAGGTGCGGATGGCCAGCACCTCGGCCGAGGCCTCCTTGGCCTCGGTAATGGCGGTCAGTTCGCCGCCCTCAATCACCAGACGCCCGTAGGCGCCGGGGTCGCGGGCCTCGAAGCCGATCACCGACAGGGCGTCGGCGGCCTCGAACACGGGGGCGATGTCGTGGGCCTTGAGCAGGGGCACATCGCCATAGGTGATGACGACCTGACCGTCGAAGCCGTTCAGCGCCTCGCGCGCACACAGGACGGCGTGGCCGGTGCCCATGGGCGGATCCTGGACCGCGATGGCGGCCTCGCCCAGCCGGGCGACGACATGGGCGCGAACTTCGGGCGAGTGATTGCCGACGACGACGACGATCCGTTCACAGCCCAGCGCCTCGGCCGCGTCGATGGCGTGGTCCAGCATGGCGCGCCCGCCGACGGGGTGCAGGACCTTGGGCAGGCGGGACTTCATGCGGGTGCCCTGCCCGGCAGCAAGGATAACGGCCGCGCGTGCGGGCCCGGTATGGCTGTGGGTGGTCACGTCATCGTCCCTCGTCTAGTCGTCCGGGCGGCATAACGCATGAGACGGAATAAGGGGAGGCTATATGTCCGTAAAGGCGAATGGATGGACGCTGCTGTTCGACCTTGACGGGACGCTGGTGGATTCCGCGCCGGACCTGATCGGCACCCTGAACGCGGTGCTGGCGACCGATGGCCTTGCGGCCCTGCCGCTGGCGCAGGGACGCGATCTGATCGGCCACGGGGCGCGGGCCCTGCTGCGGCGCGGATATGAGACGGCGGGGGCGCCGCTTTCGGCCGAGGCCCTGGACGTGCGGTTTAGCCTGTTCCTCGATCTGTATGTCGGGCGAATCGCCGATCTGACCCGGCCCTACCCCGGCTGTGTCGAGGCGCTGACCGCGTTGAAGTCCGAGGGCTTTACCCTGGCGGTGACGACCAACAAGCGCACGGACCTGTCGCTGGCCCTGACGGATGCGCTGGGGCTGACCAGCCTGTTCGCCTGTGTGTACGGGCCGGACCGGGTGTCGGCACGGAAGCCGGAGGCCGCCCATCTGCTCGAGGCGATCGCCGCCAGCGGCGGACGGGCCGATCGCGCCCTGATGGTCGGCGACAGCAGTCTGGATGCGGGCGCCGCCCATGCCGCGGCCCTGCCGTTCGTGGCAGTCAGCTTCGGCTATGCCGACATGGCGATTCCCGGGATGAGGCCGTGGGCGGTGCTGGACCATTACGACGCCTTTCCGGCGCTGGTGACGCGCTGTGTGGCCGAGACCGAACAGGCCCTTGCCCTTGCCGGATCGGCGGGCTAAACACCCCGCCTCCTGACCGGTCGGATGCGTAGCTCAGCGGGAGAGCACCTCGTTCACACCGAGGGGGTCACAGGTTCAATCCCTGTCGCATCCACCATTTCTTTCAGGGACTTGGCGAGCTAGGCGGTTCTGCCTCCCCAGATATACCCCCAGAAACGCTGATCGCGATGCAGTCAGTCCAACGGCGGGGGCGGGAACGACAGGCCTCGGACGGCAAGGTTCCTCCACTCAGCCAGGGCGGCTGAACGTTGGGCATCTCGCCGTTGATGTTGGCTACGCCGCCCTTCGGGTCGCGTAGACCTCGTCGAGATGCCACCGCCAGTGTGTGTAGGCGCGCATCTTCTGAACCCGCTTCCTGCGGATCGCCGCGGCGAACATCGGGCCGAACCGGTTCCACCAGAGGCGCACGGTTTCGTGGCAGATGTCGATGCCGCGTTCGGCCAGCAGGTCCTCCACGTTACGGAGCGACAGCGGGTATTTCACGTACATCATCACCACGAGGCGGATCACCTCAGGCGAGCTGTCAAAGTACCGGAACGGGTTCGTCGATTTGGCCATGCGGGAGACGCTACGGTCGCGGGGCCGGGCCCGCAATCAGTTTGGTCTGACAGTGCCATCTAGACTCAAACTCATCGAAACCTCGATCCCATCTTGACTAAAGGTAGGACAGTATCGTCTCGGGGCGATGTAGAACCGCACTACCTGTTCTTGATAAGAAGAGCGAACGATATAAGAATTTATGTCGTCATTAGTCAGGTCGCATTCTTGAAGTGCCGCTATCACCTCCGGCTCATTAGCGGCCTCGCTGTGAATATCAAGGGTGCCGGAAAGCGCTAAAATCTTTGCTCTAGAACTCTGCGATGATCCGCGACTGTCATTAATGAGAACATGCCCGCCGGAAAAATACGGGCTAATTTGGCTAGGCAACCCCACCTTCTCGCACATCACCCGATCGTATCCATATAGACATATTTCACTGAATATCCCGTCAATAGGTCGGATACCAATTCTATAATCGCCTTGGTCAATGTTATATTGTTTCTCTGGAAAAACTGTAATCCATTCATCAGTTGCCGATGAACATGAGCAAGCAAAAATAGCAGCTAATTGGATCCAGCGGGACATCTTACACCTGCACTGTTCGGGGGTATCGCTACAACAACATCCAGATATCTAGTGGATGCGTAGGCCTGACTTTGGCTTGTATAGCCATAAACGTCGATGGAAAGTTCGGATGGGACAGGGCTAATAGAATCGACCGGCCTAAGCCATCCTGCTGTCGGCAGGCCAGGTGGAACTGCAGGCGCGTTGTTTGAGGGGCGCTCAGCTTCGCGCCATACAGGATAAAGCACAACGCGGCCTAATACGTTCCTCACCGTTCCAGCTTCCGCTGGGTTGCCGCGCAAGCGCACTCCAAACTGAGCTGGATTAATCGCGACGCCGTTCCTTGGAATCTCTGCTCGCGGCTGAAAGCTTATAGCGGTCGTTCCGGGTGCTTGGGTCGGACCAATTCCTGTGATTCGAAACCGTTGCGGACGACAGATCGTGTATCCAGGGAGAGTCCGCTCAACCCACTCTTGCAACTGCGCTAGCGTTAGACAGCCGCCAATCTGGGCGCACGGATCTTGCGGCCCTATCACGATGATTTCATCGACCCGAGTTGTCGGGGGGGCGTCCGGATCCAACCCCAGCGGATCCGTAAGGTTCACTGGATCCCCACCCACATAGGCATAGAGGTTCGCGCCCGCCGCATAGCCGATGGGGTCGGTCTGCAGGAACCGGCCGAGGTTGGGGTCATAGGCGCGGGCGCGGTAGTGGTAGAGCCCCGCATCCGGCAACCACATCTGGCCCGTGTACTGGAACCGGCTGGTGTAGGCGCCGGCGCGGACGCCGTATTCATCATAGGCCTGGACGCTGGCAGCCCCAGACCCGTCGACCAGGCCGATCACCGACTGGCGCTCGTCGGCCAGCAGCCAGATGCGCGTGCTGGTGCCCGAGCCCGCATAGGAGACCACCACATCGTCCAGCCCCACGCCCGGCACATAGCGGGTCGACGGGGTCGAGCCGGTCGCGGGGTATTCACCCACCACCTGCAAGCCGTCGTAGAGGAAGCGGGTCGTGGCGGTGCCGGCCGCGCGCTCAAGCCGGTTCAGCGGATCGAAGGTGAAGGTCGCTCCGCCCGCCGAGGTCAGGTTGTTTTGCGTGTCATAGCCATAGCTGCCACCCGGCCCCGCAGTGATGTTGCCCCGCGTGTCATAGGTGACCGAGGTGCTGCCCGCCTGGGTCACCCGGTTCAGGCCGTCCACGGACGCTACGGTCGCGGGGCGGGACCCGCAATCAGTTCGGGCTGACATTGCCGTTTCGTCGGGTTGGCCATTCGGAGACGCTACGGTCCCGTGTTCGGCCCGCAATCAGTTTGGGCTGACAGTGTCATCGATTTTACTCTCGCAGAATATGGCGCAGCTCTGACGTCACACGCTCGCGATCTCGGTAAAGACTCATTGGCAGCCCGAACGAGCGGCTTGATCTAAGGCGAGATTTCACTTCCAGTGACAAATCAACCTCGCGCGTCCAAGTTACATGTATTCGCAGCTTATTAGGAGACGCCTCTAGGGCTGGAAGGCCAATTAGAGCTCTAATTAAAGCAGGAGTAAACATTATGAGTCCCACTATTAATATAATAAGTATAATATACTTGACTACTATGAGCTCATTGTCCATCGCGCGCGTGTAGACGGCATATCTTGCGAGGCGTGGATCTACAAGCCCCCAGCTAATCGCAGCAAGGACCAGTGTTGAGGCGATCGTTCGCAGGCGCGAGTAGTACGCTATAGGTCTGAGTTTTTCAGTCACAGCCTTGATAGCCTCGCGCTGAAGTGTAGAGGTCACCAACAAAACTCCCTGCTCGTTCTCCGACGAAAGCGCCGCCGGTCGCCCCGGCCGCACCCCCAAGTGCCGCGCCTACTCCTGTACCTACTACAGGACCACCGACAGCGGTTCCAGCAACGCCTCCAAGTGCCGTTCCGGCCACTCCGCCCGCAGCGCCCAGACCTAAACTGCCGACGAGAGGTGCGGCGGCTCTGACCAATGAGACGTCCCAAGGCTCACCAATCTGTTGGCTGGCGAAGAACGTTGATACTGTGTTGGTGGCCGTTAGGCCAATCGAAAGCGGAGCGAATGCGCGGGCCGCAAATCGCCCGGCTTCTGGGCCGGACATTCGCTCGGCGAACTCTGCCATGGCTCCGTGCCCGTAGCCTCCATATTCGGTCGCAGTAGCAATGCCCCGTGCTCGGTTGCCCGCCTCGCACTGCACCGGTTGACGCCCACTGCCCCCTCCCGAACCCGGCGGGAGGTTCCAATTCACGCGGCTCAGAAGGCCGCCGGTGGACGGGCCATACGGGCTTAGACGGGTGCCCATCCAGTTACAGAGGACCCCATTAACCTCATTCGGGAGGGTGCCAGTAGCGGGAACTTCTAGACAAGGATCCAGTCCCGAAGGATCCACCCGGTTCACCGGATCCCCGCCCACATAGGCATAGAGGTTCGCCCCCGCCGCATAGCCGATGGGGTCGGTCTGCAGGAACCGGCCGAGGTTGGGGTCATAAGCCCGGGCGCGGTAGTGGTAGAGCCCCGCATCCGGCAACCACATCTGGCCCGTGTACTGGAACCGGCTGGTGTAGGTCGAGGCG
>NZ_JBALUS010000001.1:0-670233 GCF_036963785.1 Brevundimonas sp. | reverse complement strand
CCCCCCCCCCCCCCCCCCCCCATGCACACCCTCTTCATCGACGCCGACGCCTGCCCCGTGAAGGAGGAGTGTTTCCGCGTGGCCGAGCGGGTCGGGTTCCGGGCCATCGTCGTGTCGAACGGCTGGATCAACACGCGCCGGGCGCCCTTCATCGAACAGGTGGTGGTCGAGGCCGGGCCGGATGTCGCCGATGACTGGATCGCCGAGCGGGCGGGGCCGGGCGACATTGTGGTGACCAGCGACATTCCGCTGGCCGACCGCTGTCTCAAGGCCGGGGCCCAGGCACTGCGCCCCAACGGCACGGCCTTCACCCCCGACTCGATCGGCTCGGCCCTCGCCGGGCGCTCGATCGGCGAGCACCTGCGCGGCATGGGGGTCGAGACCTCGGGCCCGCCGCCGTTCTCGGCGCGCGATCGCTCCAACTTCCTGCAGGCGCTGGACCGGGCCGTGGTCGTGGCCAGACGGGCGGGGGGCTAGGCCATGTGCGCCTCCTACGAAGCCCGCTTCAGCATCACCGAACTGGTGCGCCTGTTGAAGGATGCCGAAGCCCCGCTGGACCTGCCCGGCGGCCTGCCGAACCTTGAGCCGCGCGACGAGCTCCGCCCCACCAACCTCGCCCCGGTCATCCGGGCTGCGGAAGGGGAGGGCGCGACGACCGGGCTGGCCGAGCTGCGATTCGGCTTTCCGCCGCCGGCGGGGCGCAAGGGCGGGCCGGTCATCAACTATCGCTCCGAGGGCCGCACCCTCGGCAACGGGCCGCGCGGTGGTCGCTGTCTGGTGCCGGCCTCGGGCTTTTACGAATTCACCGGCGACCGCTATCCCAAGACGCGCTGGCGTCTGTCGGCGGCCGACGGCCAGCCGCTGATGCTGGCGGCGGTCTGGCGGGCCGGAGCGGAGGGCCAGCCCGAGGCCTTCGCCCTGCTGACGGCCGAGCCGGGGCCCGACGTCGCCCCCTATCACACGCGCGGGGTGCTGCCCCTGCCGGTCGGGGCGCTGGCCGACTGGCTGTTCGACCGCCGCCCGGCCGCCGACCTGCTGGTGCCCCCGCCCGCCGGCACCCTGATCGCCGAACTCAAGCCGAGGGAGGCGCGGGGCTGAGGATGGCCGTCAGCGAGCCGTCGCTTTCCAGAATGACCACCTCGGCCTCGGCCAGGCTGTGGCCCCCGGCTTCCCATACGGCGGTCAGGGCCTCGTCCGCGGTCACCCGCTCGCGGCGCAGGGCGGCCTCCAGCGGCTGTCCGTCGCGGACCAGCACCGTGGGCTCGGACCGCACCCCCTCGCGCAGCCAGCGGAAGCGCACCGATGACCAGGTCACGAGGAACTGCAGGGCGATCAGGCTGGCCAGCGCCACCAGCCCCTCGGCCAGGGCGACGTCCTTGTTCAGCAGGGTCGTCGCCAGGATCGACCCCAGCGCCACCGTGACCACCAGGTCAAAGGCGTTCAGCTTGGACAGGGTCCGCTTGCCCGAAATCCGGAGGAACAGCACCAGCCCCCCATAGGCCAGCACTGCGACCACGGCCGTGCGGATCAGCCCGCTCCAGCCCTGAAACAGCATGTCCATCCAGTTCATTGTACGCTCCCGCGGGCGGCATCGCCCGGGGGAACAACAATCCGCGGCCCCGAGGGTTCAGTCCAGCAGGGCGGTGGAGGCGGCTTCCAGCTCGGCCTCCAGCCGCGCCATGAAGGCGTCGCGCTTCAGTCCGGCGGGGATGGGGGGCAGGAACTCATAGACCACGGTGCCGGGGGTGCGGCGGAACCCGTGGGCCGGCCAGTGCTGGCCTGCATTGGTGGCCATGGGCACGCAGGGACTGTCCAGGTCGCGATACAGGGCGGCGATGCCGGGCTTGTAGTCGGGCGGGGCGCCGGGGGCGGTGCGGGTACCCTCCGGGAAGATCAGGATCTGCCGCCCTTCAGCGAAGCGGGTGCGGGCCTGACGGACCATGCCCTTGAGGGCTGCCGAATGGGCCGAGCGGTCGATGGCGATCATATTGGTCCGCGCCGCGAACCAGCCGAAGAAGGGCAACACGATCAGCTCCCTCTTCATGATGTAACAGGGGTCCGGAAGGAAGGTGAAAGGGGCGATCACATCCAGCATGCCCTGATGCTTGCCGGCGATCAGGGCGGGGCCGCTGGGCCGGTGCTCCAGCCCGCGCACCTCGACCTTTACACCGCAGATCCAGCGCAGGCCGAACAGCACAAAGGCCGCCCACATGCGGATCACCACCATGGAGGGGTCCCGCCCGAACAGCAGCACGGGCGACATGAACAGGGCAAAGATCGCCATCGACAGATACAGCCAGGCGACAAAGATCAGGGAGCGCAGCGTGGTCACTCGCGGGCCTTCTTCGCGGCTTCCTCGGCCACGTCCTGGACGGCGTCGGCCGAGCGGTCGCCGCTGATGCGCCGCACGCCCTCGCGCACCATGACGGTCAGATACTTCATGTATTCCAGAGTCATGCGCCGGGCCGTCACCGCCGCCCGCCACCAGCCCCGGTCGTCCAGCGCCGGCGTCTTGACGGCATAGGGGGTCAGCTCGACCCCGGGCAGGGCGCTGCGGATCTCCACCAGGCTGCGCGGCATGTGATAGTCCGAGGTCACCACGATCAGGCTCTCATAGCCGTTGGCCCGGGCCCAGCGACCGATCTCCTGGGCATTGCCCATGGTGTTCTCGGCCTCGAACCCCAGGTCGACGCAGCAGGCGAACAGCCGGGTCGAGCCGGGGGTCACGGCCTTCAGCTCGGCCTTCTGCACCTGACGGTTGACGCCCGAGATCAGCAACCGGTCGCCCTTGCCGTTCTCCAGCAGGCGGACCGCGGCGTCGACCCGCTCGGACGAGGGGCCGGTCAGGGCCACGATGCCGTCCGCCCGGGCGGGGTCCTCCGCTGGCGTATAGCTCCGCACCCGGTCGGCAAAGGCGAACAGCCCGACCAGCCAGACGAGGGCGAGAATGGCGAGGAGGGCCAGGTACCGCATTAGCCTTGATTAGCCCCCGGCCCGCTGCCTGCCAAGCCACAGATGGATCGACAGCCGCGCGGCCACCACGGCCACGACCGCCGTCACCAGCGGCCAGGGCGCCAGCCACACCAGGTCGGTCAGGATCAGCGGAAACACCCGACCGAGCGTCCCGGTCAGGGGGGCCAGCGCCAGCCCCAGTCCGGCCAGCAGGGCCAGCCCCGCCCCGACGGCTCCGGCCAGGGCTGCGTCCCGCCCCAGATGCCACTGGGCGAGGAAGGTCAGGCCCGCATCATCGGCCCCTGCCAGCTGCAGGGCGTGCAGCGCGCCCGACCGGCTCTCGACCGCCTGCCGCGCACTCAGAACGATCGCCGTGGCGGTCAGCAGGGCGGCGACCAGCAGGCCCAGCAGGGTCAGGTCCCGGACCCCCCGCGCGGCGGCGGTAAAGTCCTCTCGCCACAGGCTATGGTCATCCACCGTACCGTCGACCCCGGCCTCGGCCAGGGCCCGGTTCAGGCTGATGGCGCTGGCGGGCTCGGCCGGGTCCAGCCTCAGCTGCACCAGTTGCGGCAGGGGCAGGGTCGCCAGATCTGCCTCGCCCAGCCACGGGCGCAGCAAGGCCTCGGCCTCCTCGCGCTCAAGGGCCACGGCCTCGCGCACGCCGCGCACCCCGGCGAGCGCTTCGGCGGCGCGCGCGGCGGCGGTCGCTCCGCTCTCATCGGCCCGGGGTCGAATCAGGGCGGTGGCCTCGTGCGAGACGGTGCTGGCCCAGTCGCCGGCCGCACGGCTGGCGCCCACATGGGCCAGAAGGGTCAGGGCGGTCAGCAGGCTCAGCACGGTCAGCACCACCAGGCCGAGCCGCCGGGTGGCACCGCCGTCGGGCCACAGGTCCGGGCCAAGAAGCAGGGCAGGGCGCCTCATCGCTTCCGCTCCGGCTCGACCAGCCGACCGGCTTCGAGGTGCAGGCGTCGGTCGCCCTTCCGGGCCTCCGAGCCCGGCCCGTCGCCGTCCTGCGTCATGACCACGGTCGCCCCCTGCCGGTTCAGGGTGCGCAGCAGGCCCAGCATGCGCTTGGCCGAGGCCACATCCAGCCCGGCCAGCGGCTCATCCGCCAGGATCAGCTCGGGCCCCGTCATCATGGCCCGCGCCAGCGCCACCAGTCGCCGCTCGGCCCGCGACAGCGTCCCCGCTGCCCGTCCGGCCATGTCGGACAGGCCGACGAAATCGAGCATGGCGGCGAGATCCGACTCACGCCTGCGCGGGTCTTCGCCTGTAACCCGCAGGGTCACCGTCAGGCTGTCTGCCACGCTCAGATGCGCCAGCAGCGGGTCATCCTGGGTGATCAGGCCGATCCGGCGTCGCAGCGCCCGGGCGGTGCGCCCGCGCACCTGCGCCCGGTCCTGGCCGAACAGAACCACCTCACCGGCATCCGGACGGACCAGCCCGGCCATCATCCCGATCAGCAGGCTCTTGCCGGCGCCGGACCGCCCGGTAAGGAAGTTGAAAGAGCCCGTCGTCACAGTGAGATCGATACCCCGCAGCAGGTCGGGGTGTCCGGCGTGGCCGAACGTCACGCCTCTCAGGCGCACCGGCCAGCCGGCTTCGCCTCGGGGGCCATCGGTCGGGCTGGACAGGTCAGAGGCGGCGATCGTGCGAGTCACATCGAATACAGGTCAGGGAAGCCGGGACAGGGGTCAACGGGGCGCGGGGTCGCTTCCGGGGGCGCGACTCCTCATGCCTCGCGGTCACCGCCCATGATACTGACCTGCCCTGCCTGCGCCACCAGCTATTTCGTCCCCGACACCGCCCTGGGGGCCGGGGGGCGCACGGTCCGCTGCCAGTCCTGCGCCAACACCTGGCATGCCATGCCGGAAGAGCCCCTGGAGCTTGAAGCCGAGGCGGCGCCGGCGGCAACCGCCCCGGCACCGGCCGAGAGCCAGGCCCCGATGCGGGAGAGCCTGGCGGAGACACCCGCGCCCGAGCTGCCCAAGGCCTATCGCGCCCGCGCAGAAACCGCCCGCCGAACGCGCCGCGCCGCCATGCACGGGGCCGTCTGGGCCGGGGTGGCCAGCATCTTCCTGGGCCTGCTCGCCGGGGCCTGGCTGTTCCGGGTCGAGGTGGTCGACATCCTGCCGCGCACGGCCGTGGCCTATGCCGCCGTCGGCATGCCCGTGAACGTTACCGGGCTGGAGTTTGAGGCCGTCGGTGCGCGTGCCCTGCCGGAAACGCCGGACAAGGTCATGGTGTCGGGCGCGCTGCGCAATGTCCGCGACCGCGAAATCGTGGCCCCCGCCATCCGCGTGGCCCTGCTCGACGCCCACGGAGCCGAAATCGCCCATGCGGTAGTGCGCACAGATGGCGCCCCGGTTCTGCCGGGCCAGGTGTCGGGCTTTGCCGTGACCCTCGCCGACCCGGGCGGCAAGGCCACCGGCGTGGGCGTCGATTTCGTTCTCGACGCCCCGGCCGTTCCGGTCCCCGTCCAGCGGCCCCCGGCGCGCAAGGACTCGACCGCAGACCATGAGGCGCCTGCCGATCACGAGGCGGACGCGTCCGTGCATCCGGCCTCGACCCCTCACGAAGCCGCCCCCGATGCGGCCCCGGCGTTGCGTCCGGCGCAGGCCCTGTCCTCCGACGCGCCGGCAGAACTGACGCCCGTCGCCGCCGTGCCGCTCGACAGCCCGGCCCATTAGGCGCTATCGGCCCCGCATGGCCGATCCCTCCTCCGACCGTCCCGCCCCGTCTGTCCTGCTCGATCAGGCCGGAGTGGCCGCCGTGGTCGAGGATCTGGCGCAGCGCATCGCCCCGCACGTCGATGACGAGACCGTGGCCGTGGTGCTGCTGACCGGAGGGCTGTGGTTCGCCGCCGATCTGACCCGGGCGCTGGCCCGTCAGGACCGCCACCTGCGTTTCGATGCCCTGTGGCTGGCGTCCTATGGCGACGGCAAGGAGAGCAAGGGCCGGATCGAGGTGCGCGCCCCCCTCCAGCGCCCGGTGGAGGGCCGCAAGGTGCTGATCCTGGATGATGTGTTCGATAGCGGCCTGTCGCTGGCGGAATCGGTCCGGATGATCCGCGACGCGGGCGCCGCCGAGGTGCTGACCGCTGTCTTTGCCCGCAAGCCCTGGCCCCTGCCGCGTGCGCCGGAGCCGGACTTCGTCGGCTGGGAGGCCCCGAACCGCTTTCTGGTCGGCTATGGCCTGGACCATGGCGGGGCCTGGCGGGGCCTGCCTGACATCTGCGCCCTCGACTGAGGCTCAGTCGGTGAGCCAGGGCGCGACGGTCTCGCGCGCCAGCATCGCCGCATAGTCCGGGCGAGGGCGGACGACGGCGAACCGGGCACCGTCCACCAGCACCTCGGGCACCAGCGGGCGGCTGTTGTATTCGCTGGCCATCGCCGCGCCGTAGGCCCCGGCGCCCTTGAAGGCGACCAGATCGCCCGCCTCGAGTTCCGGCAGGGGGCGGTCGCGGGCAAAGGTGTCTCCGGTCTCGCAGACCGGGCCGACGACGTCGTACAGGCCCTCGGCCCGGCCTTGATCCGCCACCGGCATCAGCGGGTGGAAGGCGTCATAGAGCGCGGGCCGCATCAGGTCGTTCATGGCGGCATCCAGCACCAGAAAGCGCCGCCCGTCCGGGCGCACATTCACATGGATGACCCGGGACAGCAGCACCCCGGCATTGGCGACCAGCAGACGCCCGGGTTCGAAGACGGTGTCCACGTCCAGCCCCGCCATGGCCTCGCCGACCATGGCCGCATAGGCTGCCGGATCGGGCGGGGTCAGCCCCGGCTCATAGGGCACACCCAGCCCCCCGCCGAGGTCCAGGAGCCGCACTGCATGACCGTCGGCGCGTAGCCGACGGGTCATGTCGGCCAGCACGGCAAAGGCATCCCGCAGGGGCGCCAGGTCCAGGATCTGGCTGCCGATGTGGCAGGCCAGACCCACCGGTCGGACCCGTCCGTTCGTGGCGGCGCGGGCATAGAGCGACAGGGCCTCCTCGACCGGGACGCCGAACTTGTCGCCCCCGCCGCCGGTGGTGATCTTGGCATGGCCCCCGGCGCCGACGCCCGGGTTCACCCGGATGGCGATGTCAGGGCGGATGCCGGTGGCTTCGGCCACGCGCTCAAGACGGTCCAGCTCGGGACCGGACTCGACATTGATCTGGCGCACGCCGGTCTGGAGCGCAAAGGCCAGCTCCGCGTCCGTCTTGCCGACGCCGGAAAAGATGATGCGATCCGCCGGAATGCCCGCCGCCAGCGCGCGCCGGATTTCGCCTTCCGAAACGGTATCCGCCCCCGCGCCCAGCCGCCCCAGTGTCGCCAGCACCGACAGATTGCTGTTGGCCTTGACGGCAAAGGCGATCAGCGAATGCCCCAGAGGCGGGCCTTGCGCCTGCAGAGCCTCCCGGAACACCTGATAGTGCCGGCTCAGGGTCGCGGTCGAATAGACATAGGCCGGCGTGCCGACGGCTTCGGCAATGTCGGCCAGCGGCACGGCCTCGGCATGGAGGCCGCCGTCGATGTACTGGAAATGGTCCACGTCGTCTCGGGGAGGAGGGCGACCTCAGGCGGTCAGGAACGCGGGCTTCCGCTGCCCGAATAGGGGTTGCTGGGGCCCCCATCGATCGGCTGCTGGGTCGACGAGCGATTGATCGTCGCCGGTTCTTCCAGACTCGGCGCGCCGGCATCGCGCATGCCGCGCTCGGTGCGACGCTCGGGCGGGGCCTCCAGATCGGCCATCCGTCCACAGGCGGCAGTTCCGGCCAGCATCAGGCCGACGAGCCCCAGAACGGCAATGCGGTTCGAAACGGTCATGACAGTCGCGTCTTCCATTCGGCGATGCGCGCGCGGACCTGCTCCGGCGCCGTGCCGCCATAGCTGCGACGACTGTCACAGGAAGCCTCAGGTGACAGCACCTTGTAAACCTCGGACGTGATTCCGGGCTCGATTGCCGTCAGTTCGTCCAGCGGCAGTTGCGCCAGGTCCACGCCCAGCGCCTCGGCCCGCTTGACCGCCGCACCCGTGATGTGGTGCGCCTGACGGAAGGGCAGGTCCAGTTCGCGCACCACCCAGTCGGCCAGATCGGTCGCGGTGGAAAAGCCCGAGCCCGCCGCGGCCCGCATGCGAGCCGTGTCCGGCCTCAGGGCCCCGACCATGGCGGTCATGGCCACCAGCGCCAGATCCAGCGCGTCAAACGCCTCGAACACCGGCGGCTTGTCCTCCTGCATGTCCTTCGAATAGGCCAGCGGCAGGCCCTTCATGACGGTACTGAGCGCGACCAGCGAGCCCATGATCCGGCCTGTCTTGGCACGCACCAGTTCGGCGGCGTCGGGGTTTCGCTTCTGCGGCATGATCGACGAGCCGGTCGTCAGATGGTCGGGCAGGGTGACAAAGCCGAACTGCGGCGTCATCCAGATGACGATCTCTTCGGCCAGCCGCGACAGGTGTCCGGCACAGATGCTGGCGGCGGCCAGGCTCTCCAGCGCAAAATCGCGGTCGGACACGGCGTCCAGCGAATTGGCCATGGGCCGGTCAAAGCCGAGGGCTTCGGCGGTCATGGCGCGGTCGATGGGGAAGGGCGAACCGGCCAGCGCCGCGGCCCCCAGCGGGCTTTCGTTCATCCGCGCCCGGGCATCCGCAAAGCGCGAGGCGTCCCGCCCGAACATCTCGACATAGGCCATCAGATGGTGGCCAAAGGTCACCGGCTGGGCGGGCTGCAGATGGGTGAAGCCCGGCATCAGGTCGCCGGCATGGGCCTCGGCCTTGTTGAGCAGGGCCGATTGCAGGGCCCTCAGCTGATCGACGGTATGATCGCAGGCGTCGCGGACCCACAGGCGGAAATCGGTCGCCACCTGATCATTGCGGCTGCGCGCCGTGTGCAGCCGCCCCGAGGCCTCGCCGATCAGCTCGGCCAGCCGCGCCTCGACGTTCATGTGGATGTCTTCGTACTGGTCGCGGAAGGGGAAGCTGCCGTCCGTGATCTCGGCCTCGATGGTGTCCAGGCCGCCCAAGATCGCCTCTGCCGCCTCGGCCGAGATGATCTTGCGCTCCGCCAGCATGCGACAATGGGCGCGCGACCCCGCCAGATCCTGTGGCCACAGGCGCTGATCGACGCCAATCGACACATTGATGGCCTGCATCACCGCATCAGGCTTGGCGGAAAAGCGTCCACCCCATAGGGTCTTTTCCGAAGTCGCTCCGGAAGCGGGGGCAGCGGCGTCAGGAGATGTAGGCCGGGACATGGCGTTAGGCTCGGATATCAAGGGTTCTGTGAAGACGGCTCTGGCCATCGGCGCGGCGGTTCTGGTCGCCCTGATCGCCGGTGGCGTGCTGCTATATCCGCATATTGCCCCGGGGTCCAAAGACGAGGCCGCTGCGGGCACGGCCGGTGCGCCTCAAAGCGCGCTGTCGGCCTATGCCAAGGGCCCGCTGACCCGCCTGTCGGCCCCGGTCGATCTCGTGCCGGCCCCGGAATACGGCTTTGTCGACCGCGACGGCGAGGCCGCCAGCTTCGCCGACTTCCGTGGCAAGGTGGTGGTGGTGAACCTGTGGGCCATGTGGTGCGCGCCGTGCCGCACCGAGATGCCGACGCTGGCCACCCTGGCCTCGGCCTATGAAGGCACGGATCTGCTGGTCCTGCCGATCAATGTCGATTCTACCGATGACGCCATTGCCGATGCCAAGAGCTTCCTCGATGTCCACGAGCCGCTGCCCTTCTACTCGGACAAGACCTTCCGCCTGCCCTTCCTGTTCCCGGAATCGGGCAAGATGCCCCAGACGATCCTGCTGGACCGTCAGGGGCGTATCCGGGCGACGTTCGCCGGAGAGGCCGATTGGGCCAGTGCCGAAGCCCGGGCCTTGGTCGACGCCCTCCTGGCGGAGTCCTGAGACCTATTCGACGCGTTCGCCGGTGGCCGGATTAACGGCACCTTCGCGGCCTTCGGCAGCGGCCTCGGCCTGGTTTTCCTCGAGCTCATTGGACAGGTTTTCGGCGCCCTCCTCGACCGCATTGGCAGCGGCCATGGCGCCGGATTCGATCACCTCACCGGCTTCGGCGGCAGCATCACCGATGGCGTCGCCGGCCTGTTCGGCATTGGCTTCGGTCTCTTGCTGTTCGGCTTCGGTGCAGGCGGCCATGCCGAAGGCGAGGGCCGAAGCGGCGGCGGCGATCGTCAGAGTGCGTTTGATCATAGTGGGTCCCTTCCGGATGGCTGATGCGTCCAGAACGTCAGGCCAATGGCAGAGGTTGCAAATATCCGCGTTCGGTATTCTCATTGGGGACGGAAACGGGAGGCTCGGATGCAGATGCGTCATCTCGTGGCGGGGTTCGTGGGGCTGGCTGCCCTGGTCGTGGCAGGCTCGGCCTCTGCCCAGAGCACCGGTGGAACGGGCGGTGGGACGGGCGGTGGTGCAGGCCCGCAGATCTTTGGGCGATCTACCGGGCGGATTACCGCGCCCACGGGGCGTATGACCCAGGCCCAGTATCTCTTCCGCTATGAGAGCGAGAGCGCCCGCAGGGATGCGGCCCTCAACGAGCAGTCGCTGGTGCAGCAGCACGGGGCGGACCGGGTTGATCTGGCCTATCGCGTTGGCGCCCTGGTCGATCTCGGTCGCTGCCGGGAGGCTCGCGCCATGGCTTTTGAGGAAGGCGATCGTCGGATGGCAATGCGGGTCCGTCAGATCTGCCGCGGCCTCTGATCCCTCCTGCCTGCAGGAGATGGTGGCTGGAGGCGGACTTGAACCGCCGACCTGTGGGTTATGAATCCACCGCTCTAACCAGCTGAGCTACCCAGCCCGGGATCACCGGATCGCGGGGCCAGAAGGATCGGCCTGCGCGAGACGCGTCGCTATATAGGCCGGACGGCCCGGGTTCAAGCGTCTCGTTTTCGGAACGGCGCCCGGTCGCAAACGTATATGGTGAAGCCTCGTTTCGCTCTGACCCAGGATCCTACATGCCCGCTTCCGCCGCCCCCCTCCGTCGCAAGGCCTCAAACGCCGGTCGTTTCATGGCAGCCGCCTCGCTCGCCGTCCTGATGGCCGCCTGCAATGTGAACGGCACGGTCGGCGCCAGCCCCGCCGAGCCGGGCGATCCGGTCGAAACGCGGCCAGCAAACGCCCCGGACCAGCAACCGGCCTTCGAGAACCAGACCCGTGCTCCCGGCGTGGTCACTGAAGCAGAGCTGAGCCATACGGTCGTCGCCGAGGGTCTGGTTCATCCCTGGGGGCTGGCGCTGATGCCGGACGGCAACTGGCTGGTGACCGAACGCCCGGGCCGCCTGCGGATCATTACCGCCGACGGCGAGGTGGGGGAGCCGATCGCCGGCCTGCCCGAGGTCGATGCCCGGGGGCAGGGGGGTCTGCTGGATGTCATCACAGGTCCGGACTTTGCCACTGACCGCAGGATCTACTGGAGCTATGCCGAGCCGCGCGACGGCGGCAATGCCACTTCGGTGGCGCGCGGGGTGCTGTCGGATGACCGGACGCGGGTCACTGACGTCGAGGTGATCTTCCGCGCCCTGCCGACCTATGACGGCGACAAGCATTTCGGATCATCGCTGGCCTTTGCGCCGGACGGCAAGCTGTTCATCACCCTGGGCGAGCGCTCCGATGCGCCCATGCGGCCGCAGGCCCAGGATCTCGGCTCGCATATGGGCAAGACCATCCGCATCAATGCGGACGGATCGGTACCGGCCGACAATCCCTATGTGGGCCAGGACGGCGCCCTGCCGGAGATCTGGTCGCTCGGCCATCGCAACGTTCAGGGGATCGCCATCGGCGCCGACGGCGCCGTCTGGACCGTCGAGCACGGCACGCGCGGCGGCGACGAGGTCAACCTTGATCAGGCGGGCCTGAACTACGGCTGGCCCGAGGTCGCCTACGGCATCGAATACCGGGGCGGCGAAATCAATGAGGGCATCACGCAGAAGGAAGGCACCGAACAGCCCGTCTATTACTGGGACCCGGTGATCGCGCCCGGCGGCATGACGCTTTACGACGGGGCCATGTTCCCGGGCTGGCAGGGCAATCTGCTGGTAGCGGCGCTCAAGGAAAAGCACATTGCCCGTCTGGTGATCGAGGACGGTCGCGTGGTCGGCGAGGAACGCCTGCTGACCGGATTGGGCGACCGCATCCGCGATGTGGCGGTCGGACCCGACGGCGCTGTCTGGGTTGTGACCGACGAGAACAACGGCAAGCTGGTCCGCCTCTACCGCCCTTGAACACGCTGAGTTCCGACGGTCGCCCGCTTCGCCCGGGCGGCCGTCGCCGCATTGTTACTTGACGTTGACGTAAACGTAGGGTTTCTGACGCCCACGTTTCGATTCCGAACTCGCCCTCACGTAGCGAGGCCCTGCGGGCCGAGTGATAGGGCCAGCAAAAGAGAGACCGCCGATGACCGAGGCCTATATCTACGACGCCGTCCGCACCCCGCGCGGCAAGGGCAAGAAGGACGGCAGCCTTCACGAAATCACCGCCCTGTCGCTGGCCACCCAGGTGCTGGAAGCCCTGCGCGACCGCAACGGGCTCGATACGTCCAGGGTCGACGACGTCATCCTCGGCTGCGTCTCGCCGGTGGGCGAGCAGGGCGCCGACATCGCCCGCACGGCCGTGATGAACGCCGGCTGGGCCGAGACCACGGCCGGTGTCCAGGTGAACCGCTTCTGCGCCTCGGGCCTTGAGGCGGTGAACATGGCCGCCGCCAAGGTCAAGTCGGGTGAGGCTGACATGGCCGTCGGCGGCGGTATCGAGGCCATGAGCCGCGTGCCGATGGGCTCGGACGGCGGGGCCTGGCCGGTCGATCCGACCTCGGCCTTCAAGACCTATTTCGTGCCCCAGGGCGTCTCGGCCGACATGATCGCCTCCAAGTGGGGCTTTTCGCGCGCCGACGTCGATGCCTATTCGGTCGAGAGCCACAAGCGCGCCGCCCGGTCGTGGGCCGAGGGCCGCTTCAAGGGCTCGGTCGTGCCGGTCAAGGACCAGCTGGGTCTGACCATCCTTGATCGCGACGAGACCATCCGGCCCAACACCGACATGCAGACTCTGGGCGGGCTCAACCCCTCGTTCCAGATGATGGGCGACATGGCGTTCGACGCCGTGATCCAGCAGCGCTACCCCGAAGTGGCCCGCGTCAATCACGTCCACACCCCGGGCAACAGCTCGGGCATCGTCGACGGCTCGGCGGGTGTGCTGATCGGTACGCTGGAGGCCGGCAAGGCCCTTGGCCTCAAGCCGCGCGCCCGCATCGTCGGCGCCGCCTCGATCGGCTCGGAGCCGTCGATCATGCTGACCGGACCGGAGTTTGTGACCAACAAGCTGCTCGGCAAGCTGGGCATGACGTCGACCGACATCGACCTCTATGAACTGAACGAGGCCTTCGCCGCCGTGGTGCTGCGTTACATGCAGGCGCTCGACATCGACCACGACAAGATCAACGTCTGCGGCGGCGCCATCGCGATGGGCCACCCGCTGGGCGCCACCGGGGCCATGATCCTCGGCACTGTGTTGGACGAGCTGGAGCGCTCGGACAAGACCACGGCGCTGGCCACCCTGTGCATCGGCGGCGGCATGGGCACCGCCACCGTCATCGAACGCGTTTGATCCGGGAGAGATTGACCATGGAAACCTTCAAGATCGACGTTGATGCCGACGGCATCGCCCTGATCACCTTCGACGTCCCCGGGCGGTCGATGAACACCCTGACCGGCAAGGTCATGCAGGAAATCCCCGAGTGGGTCGAACGGGTGAAGACCGACGACGCCATCAAGGGCGCGGTCCTGACCTCGGGCAAGAGCTCGGGCTTCTGCGCCGGCGCCGACCTCGGCGACATGGCCGCGGGTATGCTGGGCGGATCCGACCTGCAGGCGGCCTTTGACGCCGGCTGGCGTCTGAACGGCGCCCTGCGCGCGCTGGAAACCTGCGGCAAGCCGGTGGCGGCGGCCATCAACGGTCTGGCGCTGGGCGGCGGGCTTGAGCTGACCCTGGCCTGCCACTACCGCGTGGTCGGCGACAGCCCGAAGATTCAGCTGGGCCTGCCCGAGATCAAGGTCGGCCTGTTCCCCGGCGGGGGTGGCACCCAGCGTCTGACGCGCCTGATCGGGGTGCAGGCGGCGATGATGGCCATGACCGAGGGCAAGTCTTTCCGCCCCAACGACGCCAAGGGCGCCGGCATGGTGCATGAAGTCGTGCCGGTCGGCACCGAGGTCGAGGCCGCCAAGGCTTGGGTCAAGGGTGGCGGCAAGGCCACCCAGCCCTGGGATGACAAGGGCTTCAAACTGCCCGGCGGCGGTCCCTATCACCCGGCGGGTATCCAGAACTTCCTGGTCGGCAATGCCATGCTGCGCAAGCAGACCTACGGCAACTATCCCGCCGCCATGAACCTGATGAAGGCCGTCTATGAGGGCGTGCAGCTGCCCATGGACGCGGCCCTGCGCGTCGAGACCCGCTATTTCATCAAGACCCTGATGACCCCTCAGGCCCAGGGCATGATCCGCAGCCTGTTCCTGTCGAAGCAGGAGCTGGACAAGGGCGCGCTGCGTCCCGCTGATGTGCCGAAGTCGGACCCGAAGAAGGTCACGGTCCTCGGCGCCGGCATGATGGGCGCGGGCATCGCCTATGTGAACGCCATGGCCGGCATCGAGACCATCCTGATCGATCGCGACCAGGACGCCGCGGACAAGGGCAAGGCCCATGTCGAGGAACTGCTGAAGAAGCGCCTGTCGCGCGGCCAGCTGACCCAGGACAAGTTCGACGCCCTGCTGGCCTCGGTCACCGCCACCACCGACTATGACCACATCAAGGGCTCGGACCTGGTCATCGAGGCCGTGTTCGAGAACCGCGAGATCAAGGCGGATGTGACCAAGCGCGCCGAGGCTCAGCTGGAGCCGGGTGCCATCTTCGGCTCCAACACCTCGACCCTGCCGATCACCGGCCTGGCCGAAGCGTCGGTGCGCCCCGAGGACTTCATCGGCATCCACTTCTTCTCGCCGGTCGACAAGATGATGCTGGTCGAGATCATCCTCGGCGAAAAGACCGGCAAGGCGGCGATCGCCAAGTCGCTCGACTATGTGATGAAGATCAAGAAGACCCCGATCGTCGTCAACGACGGCCGCGGCTTCTACACCTCGCGCTGCTTCGGCACCTATGTGGCCGAGGGCATGGCCATGCTGGAAGAGGGCATCTCGCCCGTCCTGATCGACAATATCGGTCGCGCCACCGGCATGCCGCGCGGCCCGCTGGAAATGCACGACGACGTCGCGCTGGACCTGTCGGTCAAGATCGCCAAACAGACGGCCGAGGACCTGGGCGATGCCTACCAGCCGCTGCCGGGCTCGGAGATCGTCCGCAAGATGGTCGAGGACCTGGGCCGCTACGGCCGCAAGAACGGCAAGGGCTTCTATGACTATGACCAGAAGCCCAAGGTCATCTGGTCGGGCCTGTCCGACCTGGCCCCGGTCAAGGTCGATGAGTCGACGCCCGACATGGTCGAGGACCAGAAGCGTCGCCTGCTGTTCCGTCAGGCGGTCGAGGTGGCCCGCTGCTGGGAAGAGGGCGTCATCGACGACCCGCGCGAAGCCGACGTCGGCGCCATCCTGGCCTGGGGCTTTGCGCCCTGGACCGGTGGTCCGATCACCTACATCGACCAGTATGGGCTGAAGGCCTTCGTCGAACAGGCCGATGCCTATGCCGCCAAATACGGCGACCGCTTCAGCCCGCCGCAGCTGCTGCGCGACATGGCCGCCAAGGGCGAGACCTTCTACGGCAAGTTCGCGCCGGAAAAGGCCGCCGCCTGATCATGACAGCCGGATGGTTCAGTCCCTGAGCCGTCCGGCGTCCTTCAGCGTCGCGATGACCTGATCGGCCGCCGTATCGATGGCCTGACGGTCGGTGCGGATATGCAGGTCCGGCGCCTGGGGGGCCTCATAAGGGCTGTCGATGCCGGTGAAATTCGCCAGCTCGCCGGCGCGCGCCTTCTTGTAGAGGCCCTTTACGTCGCGGGCCTCGACAACCTCGAGTGGGGCATCGACGAACACCTCCATGAATTCGCCCTCGACCATCAGGCCGCGCGCCATCTGACGCTCTGCCGCAAACGGCGAGATCAGCGACACCAGCACGATCAGCCCGGCATCGGCCATCATCCGCGCGGTCTCGGCGGCGCGGCGGATGTTCTCGACCCGGTCGGCGTCGGTAAAGCCCAGGTCGCGACTGAGGCCGTGGCGCAGATTGTCCCCATCGATCAGATAGGCGTGGTGCCCCATGGCGGTCAGCCGCGCCTCGACCGCATTGGCCAGGGTCGACTTGCCCGCGCCCGACAGGCCGGTCAGCCACAGCACGGCGGGCTTTTGCCCCTTCAGACGCGCGCGCGTCTCGCGGTCGACGTTGAGCGCCTGCCGGTGGATATTGTGCGAGCGTCGCAAGGCGAAGCGGATCATGCCCGCCCCCACCGTCTCAAGACTCTGGCGGTCGATCAGGATGAAACCGCCCAGCTCGGCGCTCTCCTCATAGGGGGCAAAGGCGATCTCGCGCCCCAGCGTCAGATGGACAAGGCCGATGTCGTTCATCGACAGGGTTCGGGCGGCCAAGGGCGCCAGGGTCTGTACATCGACCCGGTGGCGGATGTCGCTGACCTGAACCGGCACGGTGCGCGTGCCCAGCTTCAGATCATAGATGCGGCCGGGCAGCAGCGGGTCCTCGCCCATCCAGACCAGATGCGCCTCGAACTGGTCGGCGACCTCCAGCGGCGCACCGGCGGCGGTGAGCACGTCCCCGCGGGCCACGTCCAGCTCCGTGTCGAGCCGGATCATCACGGACCGGCCCGGCAGCCCTTCGGCGACCGGACCGTCACCATCGGTCACGGCCTCGACCGTCGCGGTCCGGCCGGAGGGCAGCACGCGCAGGGCCTGACCGGCCCGCACGGTGCCCGAGGCCACCCGCCCGCTATAGGCGCGGCCGCCCGCCGGCAGGCGCACCACGCCCTGCACCGCCATGCGGAACGGCGCATCGGACTGCCGCCCGCGGACGGGCAGACCCTCAAGCGCTTCCAGCAGGGTCGGGCCCTGATACCAGGGCATCAGCATGCCGCGCCCGACGACCTGATCCCCGGTCCGGCCACTGACCGGAATGGCGATGACGGTCTCTATGCCCAGCTGTCTGGCGAAGGGGGCGAACGCCTCGGCGATCGGCCGGAACACGGCTTCGTCGCCGCCGACGCGGTCCATCTTGGTCACCGCCAGAATGACCGTCTTCATGCCCAGCAGGGCGACCAGATGGCTGTGTCGCCGGGTCTGGGGCAACAGCCCCTTTTCCGCATCAACCAGAATGACGGCGACGTCGGCGTTCGAGGCCCCGGTCACCATATTGCGCGTGAACTGCTCATGGCCCGGCGCGTCGATGGCCAGGAAGGTGCGGCGCCGGGTGGCGAACGGGCGATAGGCCACATCGATGGTGATGCCCTGTTCCCGCTCGGCCATCAGGCCGTCGATCAGGGCGGCGTGGTCGGGCTCTCCGTCCGGCGTCAGCGGCAGGTCGCGGTCGGTCGGCAGGGCGCCGGCGTCGTGCAGCAGCCGCCCCAGCAGGGTCGACTTGCCGTCGTCGACGGACCCGCAGGTAATGAAGGCCAGCCGGCCGGAGGTCGCAGGCGAGGCCATCAGAAATAGCCCTCCTGCTTCTTGCGCTCCATCGACCCGGCCTGATCGACATCGATCAGCCGACCCTGACGCTCGGACACGCGTGAGGCCCGCATTTCGGCGATCACCTGATCCAGGGTTTCCGCCTCGCTTTCGATGGCGCCGCTGAGGGGATAGCAGCCAAGGGTGCGGAACCGGACCCTGGCCATGCGGGGCGTCTCTCCGGGCTCCAGCCGCATGCGGTCGTCATCGATCACGATCAGCCGCCCCTGCCGCTCGACCACGGGCCGCTCGCGCGCGAAATAGAGGGGCACGACCGGAATGTCTTCGATCGCGACATAGTCCCAGACGTCCGCCTCGGTCCAGTTGGACAACGGAAAGACCCGCACCGACTGCCCCGGCTTCAGTCGGGCATTGTACAGCGACCACAACTCGGGCCGCTGGGCCCGCGGGTCCCAGGCATGGCCCGCGCCCCGGATCGAAAACACCCGCTCCTTGGACCGGCTGGCCTCTTCGTCGCGGCGCGCCCCGCCGATGGCGGCGTCAAAGCCGTAATCGTCCAGCGCCTGCTTCAAGCCTTGCGTCTTCCACATGTCGGTGTGGACGGCCGAGCCGTGATCGAACGGATTGATGCCCCGCGCCTCCGCCTCGGGGTTCTTGTGCACGATCAGCTTCAGGCCGCTCTCGGACGCCATCCGGTCGCGCAGGGCGTACATCTCACGGAACTTCCAGCCGGTATCGACGTGCAGCATCGGCCAGGGTGCGGGTGCGGGATGAAAGGCCTTGCGCGCCAGATGCAACAGGACCGCCGAGTCCTTGCCGATCGAGTACAACAGCACTGGCCGCTCGCACTGGGCTGCCACCTCGCGCAGGATATGAATGCTCTCCGCCTCCAGATCCCGCAGGGCATCCAGGCGTTCAGGCGCGGGTCGGGACGAGTCAGCCACGGTCATGATTGTCACGTTGCAGACACGCATCGGTGAAACAAGCCCTGCTTGCGCGGGCGCCCTGTTCAAGGCGGCGCGGGCGGGCTATCGGGGCGGCGACAGTTCGCGAAACACCGGAAGGGATACGGCATGCGCGTGGCAATGATCGGTACGGGATATGTGGGTCTGGTGTCCGGGGCCTGCTTTGCCGACTTCGGCCATGTCGTGACCTGCGTCGACAAGGACGCCTCCAAGATCGAGCGGCTGGAGCAGGGCATCATGCCCATCTATGAGCCCGGCCTCGAGACCCTGGTCGCCAAGAATGTCGAGGAAGGCCGTCTGTTCTTCGCCGTCGACGGCGCCGAGGCCATCCGCCAGGCCGATGCCGTCTTCATCGCGGTGGGCACGCCTTCGCGCCGCGGCGACGGCCATGCCGACCTGACCTATGTCTATGAGGCCGCCAAGGAGATTGCCGATCTGATCGACGGCTTTACGGTGGTGGTCACCAAGTCGACCGTGCCGGTCGGCACCGGTGACGAGATCGAGCGCATCATCCGCGAGCGCCGGCCCGATGCCGAATTCGCTGTGGTCTCCAACCCCGAATTCCTGCGCGAAGGCGCCGCCATCGGCGACTTCAAACGCCCCGACCGCGTGGTGGTCGGCACGGATGACGAGCGCGCCGTGGCGGTGATGAACGAGCTTTATCGTCCGCTGAACCTGAATGAATCGCCGCTGCTGTTCGTCGGCCGTCGCACGTCCGAGCTGATCAAATATGCGGCCAATGCCTTCCTCGCCATGAAGATCACCTTCATCAACGAGATGGCCGATCTGTGCGAGGCCGTGGGCGCCGATGTGCAGCAGGTCGCCCGCGGCATCGGTCTGGACAACCGGATCGGTTCGAAATTCCTGCACGCCGGGCCGGGCTATGGCGGCTCCTGCTTCCCGAAGGACACGCTCGCGCTGGTGCGTACGGCGGTCGATGCGGGCAGCCCCGTTCGGCTGGTAGAGACCACGGTTGAGGTCAATGATGCGCGCAAGAAAGCCATGGCCAAACGCGTCTCGGCTGCGGCAGACGGTGACCTCAACGGCAAGACGGTCGCCGTGCTGGGCCTGACGTTCAAGCCCAATACGGACGACATGCGCGACTCGCCGGCGCTGGATCTGGTGCCGGCCCTGATCGCGGCAGGCGCCAAGGTGCAGGCCTTCGACCCCGAGGGGATGCATGAGGCGAAGGCGCTTCTGGACGGCGTCGATTTCCGCGACGGCCCCTATGACGCGGTGAAGGACGCCGATGTCGTGGTGATCGTCACCGAATGGGACCCGTTCCGCGCCCTCGATCTGGACCGGCTGAAGTCGCTGGTGAAGCAGCCGGTGATCGTCGACCTGCGCAACATCTATCGGCCCGAGGACATGCGCGCCAAAGGCTTCCGCTACACCTCGATCGGCCGCGCCTGATCGACTTCGTCATCTTCGGGCTTGACCCGAAGATCGGTGCCATCCCGAGCACGAGACGATCTGCCCGCTCCGACCCCCGGATCAAGTCCGGGGGTGACGGGGTCCGTCAGCGGGTCGAGGCAGGAACCAGGATTTCGGCGCGGGCCACGGGGCGATCGGCGTCATCCGTGATGACCGCCCGTCCCAAGCCGATGACCAGACCGGCCGAGACGACGGCGGCGACCACGCCGATCGAAATCAGCCTGGCGCCCTCCAGCCATTCCCGATTGTCCGGACCCACGGCCACCCCCGGTTAACCCTGTTCCAGCCAAAGCACGGCGGGCGGGGGCAGGGCAAGCCTTGCCGAACGGGAGTCGACAAAAAAGGCGGACCCGGTGCCGGGTCCGCCTTCTTCATAGGCGTTTATCGGGTGGGATCAGCCCTCGAAGGGACGGATCAGGATTTCCACGCGACGGTTCTGGGCCTTGCCGGCCGCCGTGTCGTTCGAGGCGATCGGGGCGCTTTCGCCACGACCGTCAACATAGAAGCGCTCGGGCATGATGCCGCGATCCACCAGATAGCCGGCGACGGTGGAGGCCCGGCGACGCGACAGGTCGAGGTTGTAGTCGGCGGCGCCGTCGGAGTCGGCGTGACCGATGACGTCGATCACCGAGCGATCATACTGCTGCAGCACGGCGGCAACGTCGTCCAGAACCGGATAGAAGCTGGGTTGCAGGCTGGCCTGGTCCGAGCCGAAGGTCACATCCGACGGCATGCGCAGGACCAGGTTGTCGCCCTGACGGACGACGCCGACGCCCGTACCGGACAGTTGCTCTTCCATGGCGCGTTGCTGGCGATCCATATACTGGCCGACGGCGGCACCGGCGAGGGCGCCGACGCCGGCGCCGATCAGGGCGTTCTTGCGGCCCTGCTCACCGTCCGAGGTGTTGGTCAGATAGCCCAGCAGGGCCCCGCCGACGGCGCCGGCAATGGCTCCCGTGGCCGTGTTGTTGCGCGGTCCATTCGACCGGTAGGGGTCGGTGGTGGTGCAGGCCGAAGCGCCGATGAGGGTGGCGATGGCGGCGCCGGTCATGAAAATCTTGGTGCGCATGTTGGTCATCCTGTTGATGTCTTGGTGATCGGGGTAACGCGAGGCTTACGGTGAAGGTTCCAGTCTGTATCGGATGTGAACGGCGCCGCCATCGGTTTGCCATCCACGGCTGTCAGGGCGTATCAGCCTGTTCCTGATCCCTTTGCCTGACCGGATGATGTCGTGACCACCGAACCCGCCTCCTCGCCCGCTTCCACCGACCTCTTGGCGCGCGGCATCACACCCGTGTCGATGTCGCTGTACGATCAGGACTTCCAGGCCTTTGCCGATGCCCTCGGCGGCTCGTTCGAGCGCTATGGCTTTGCCGTGATCGCCGACCACGGGCTGGAGCAGGCTGTGATCGACGGCGCGCTGGGCGACGCCAAGGCCTTCTTCGCCCTGCCGGAAGACGTGAAACGCGCCTATCACCTGCCGGGCACCGGCGGCGCCCGCGGCCTGACCCCGTTCGGCGTCGAGGCGGCCAAAGGCGCGGCGGCGGTCGACCTCAAGGAGTTCTGGCACGTCGGCCGCGAACTGCCCGAGGGCCACCCCTATCGCAAATATATGCGGGACAATCTGTGGCCGACCGAGGTCGAGGGCTTCCGCGACCATCTGTATGGGCTGTTCGAGGCCATGGATGCGCTGGGCGCCCGCATCCTGCGCGCCATCGCCCGCCATCTCGGCCTCGGCGACGCCTATTTCGAGGACAAGGTCGAAATGGGCAACAGCGTCCTGCGGCTGCTGCACTATCCGCCGGTGACGGGTGAGCCCGCCGGGGTCCGCGCAGGCGCGCATGAGGACATCAATGTCATCACCCTGTTGCTGGGGGCCGAGGAAGCCGGTCTGCAGCTCAAGGAGAAGGACGGCAGCTGGCTCGACATCGCCCCGCCGCCGGGCGCCCTGGTGGTCAATATCGGCGACATGCTGCAGCGGCTGACCAACCATGTCCTGCCGTCGACCAGCCACCGGGTGATCAACCCCTCACCCGAACGCAGCCGGTTCGCCCGCTACTCGATGCCCTTCTTCCTGCACTTCAATCCGGATTTCGTGATCGAGACCCTGCCGTCGACCATCACGCCCGACAACCCGGATCGCTATGCCGGCAAGGCGATCATGGCCGAGGACTTCCTGACCGAACGCCTCAAGGAAATCCGGCTGATCTGACCCACGCTCAGGCAGCGAGCGACCGCGTCGCGCGCGGTAGCGCCACTACTTCGAGATTCTCAGCCGGGTGATGTCGCGGCCGATGGCCTTGAAGGCTTCCGAGAGATCGGCGCCGCTGGCGGGCAGATAGACGTGGGCGGAGCTTGACGCGCAGTTCTGGATGACCCGCTCGGCCCCGCCGCCCGACGCCACCTGGAAGCCGACGGTATAGACGATAATCCCCTGCGCTTTCATGGCCGCGCAGGACGCCAGGGTCTGTTCGAACGGGTCGCCATTGGTGGCATCGCAATTGATGTGGTCGGCCGCGCTGCCCGACCCCGAGCCCGCGTCCTGGGCGATGACGCCCGAGCAATAGGGGGTGTTGAACTCGCCGTCGGTCATGATGATTACGGCCTTCAGCAGGTCGGGATCACCATAGGCCCCGGCAGCGCTGGACGGCCACAGGCTGTTGAAACTCGGCGAGACTGTATACCAGCCCCAGGACGCGCCGATCTGGCCGGCGGTCGATCCGACCACCTCCAGATCGTCGATCAGGCCGTTGATCGCGGACTTGTCGCTCGACAGGGGCATGAGCCGCGCATCAGGACAGGTGTTTCCCGAGGTCCCCGTATAGGCAAATCCGACGCGGGCAGACGAGGTGGGCGTGGCATCGGTATAGGCATCCCTGCCCGTGCGCTCGCTGACGCAGGACGAAGACTCGAACCAACGCAGTGTGCCGTATGGGTTTCGGAATACGCGCCACTGACACCCGTACTGGCCACACCAGGAGCGTCCGCCGCGTGAATACTCATTCCAGTTGGCTCCCGGAACACCGATGGCGTATTTGGCGGGATTTACGACCTCCACCTCATATCCGGTATCGTTGATCTGATACATGCCGCCGACATCGTCGATGTAGACAGTGTCACCAGTACTCAGACCATGATTGCCCGTGGTCGAGACCACGACGGAGCAGTCCCAGCGAAGACATTTTCGGACGCGCCCATTGCGGCTGTAACGGCTGTATCCATCCGAAGATCGCGTCCTCAGGGTCCGCCAGCTCGAGCCGTTCCAGTATTCGAGCTCAAAGGTCCGGCTGCCCGTTCGGACGACGCGATAGGCCTGATCATTGATCTGGTGCATGCCGTCGACATCGTCGATCCACACATAGTCCCCGGTGGACAGGCCATGGCCCGACGTTGTGGTTACCTCGCCCGGGTTGGAGCGCGTGATGTCGTCGATATAGGCGGGCTGACCCACGGTCCATTCGGCATTGCTGATGCCGAGATAGCCCACGGGCGTGCCGCGCGCACTGTTGGCATAGCTGCCGAGGTTGACGCTGTTCGAGTAGGGCACGATGGCCATCTTCGAATAATAGGGCGTCTGCAGATCCTGCACGATCATGGTGACCAGTTCGGTTGCCGCGCTCTTCAGGTCGCGGATGCGGCTGCCGGCCATGGAGCCGGTGATGTCCAACACCAGCGAGACTTCCAGATTCTTGGACGAGCGATTGACCTCGGAATGGGCACCGACCGGCAGATAGTCGTCCATGAACTGGCCGTACGGCGGCAGGAAGATGTTGGCGACCAGGGTCTTCACATCCACCGAGCCGTCGGCGATCACCACCTGGTCCTCGTTCAGGACAAAGGTCGTCTTGTCCTCACGCAGGATGATGTTCGGATAGTTGGTCAGATTGGCGCGCAGCGCCGCCATGCCGACCCGCTGAATGTCTTCTGCCTCGGTATAGGGCGAGCGCGCGGCCGCCAGCGCCGAGGCGTCCAGCGCATCCTGAAGATTGACCCGCACGGTCGAGGCCCGGTGGATATCGACACCGCCGACCGTCATAAGCACCATGACCGGCAGGCTGAGGCCAAAGATCAGGGCGACATTTCCACGCGTATCGGAAAGCAGACGCCGAAGCATGGGTATCAGGCCCAGGAGGACCGACGAGGCGGATTGGCGTCCCATTGCTGATAATTCGGCCCGGTCGCCGGCAAGGATGGTCCGGCTTTCGAGCGGGGAGCATAGGCGGCCTCGGTTAATGTCGGGTGAGCACGACCGAGGCGCGTCTCTAGCGGGAGATACGCAACCGTTTGATGTCCCGGCCAATGGCTGCAAAGGCCTCCGAGAGGTCACCGCCCGTCGCGGGCAGGAAGACGTTGGCCGGGCCCGTGGCGCAGTCCGCCAGCAACTGGGCCTCGTCGGTGCCGGCCGTGATGCTGAAGCCGACCGTATAGACGATCACTCCCTGGGCCTTCATCGCGGTGCACAGGGCCCGGCTCTGGGCGAAGGGGTCGCCATTGGTGGCGTCGCAGTCGATCTTGGCGCTGTTGGCCCCCGAGCCCGATCCGGCCTGACGGGAAATAACGCCGCTGCAATGGGGCGTGTTGAACGCCCCGTCGGTCATGATGATCACCGCCTTCAGGGTTTCGGCAGAGTTGTAGGCCGCCGCGCCGTTGGACGGCCACAGGCTGTTCCAGTTCGGCGACACCATATACCAGCCCCAGGCGATTCCGACCTGGCCCGCTGTGGAGCCGGACACCTCGAAATCATCGATCCGGGATTTGAGGGTCGCCGCATTGGCCGAGAGCGGCTGGATCGTATCGGCGATGCAGGATCCGCTGATGTCGGGGTAATGACGCCCCACCCAGGAAGAGGCGCCGGTGGGCGCAGCCTCGGTATAGGCCTCTGCGCCGACGCGTTCGGTCACGCAGCCGCTGACCCGGTGGGTCTGAAGATCGCCGTCCATGTTCTCGAAGGCGAAATAGGTCGTGCCGCCGCCGCGCGCGCTCCAGGCCTTGCCGCCCGAGGTGTAGGGGGTCAGCGAGGCATCCGTCAGGTCGATGGTAAAGCTGTTGGCCGAGGCGTTGCCAACCAGATGGGTCCGGTTGTTGATCTGGGTCATCCCGCCGACGTCGGTGATGTAGACGTATTCATTGTTGCCCATGCCGTGGTTCGGGGCGGTGATAGTGATCGAACAGTCGTTGTTCTGGCACCGTTGCACCCGACCGGCACTGCCCGAATAGGCGCCATAATTCTGGCCATCCACGCGGGTCCCGCGCAAGGTGTAGAGCTCAAAGGTGTCAGAGGTCCTGTTCCGCACCTCATAGGGCTTGTTGTTCAACTGGGTCATGCCGGCCGCGCCGCTGATCCAGACGACGTCGCCATTGGCGAAGCCGTGGCCTGCCGAGGTGATGACGACGGGGCGTGCCTTCGTTGCGGCGGTGATGGTCTTCGACGTCCCGGCCAGGGTGATGACGGCCCCTGTGATGTTGACCGAGGTCGAGATCTCGCCTCGCACCGCAGTGACGCGGCTGCCCGGATTGACCGAGTTCGAATAGGGCACGAGGGCGACCTTGGAATACCAGGGGGTCTGAACGGGCTGAACGACCAGGTCGACAAGGTCCTTGGCCGCGACCTTCAGGTCGGCGATCCGGTCGCCGGCCATCGAGCCGGTGATGTCCAGCACCAGCGCCACTTCTATGTTTCGCGACGCCCGGTTGACCTCGGAATGGGCGCCGACCGGCAGATAGTCGTCCATGAACTGGCCGTAGGGCGGCAGGAAGATGTTAGCGACCAGGGTCTTCACATCGACCGCCCCCCTGGCCACCACCACCTGATCCTCATTCAGGACAAAGGTCGTCTTGTCCTCACGCAGGACGATGTTCGGATAGTTGGTCAGATTGGCGCGCAGCGCCGCCATGCCGACCCGCTGAATGTCTTCTGCCTCGGTATAGGGCGAGCGCGCGGCCGCCAGGGCCGAGGCGTCCAGCGCATCCTGAAGATTGACCCGCACGGTCGAGGCCCGGTGAATGTCCACTCCCCCGACCGTCATCAGCACCATGACAGGCAGGGTCAGGCCGAAGATCAGGGCGACATTGCCGCGCCGGTCCCCGAAGAATGCCTTCAGCCTTTTCGTCCAGAGACGAATGCCCATGATCCCGACCACCTGCGCCGTCGAGCGGGCAAGGGCCCGCTCATCCGGCGATCATCGTGCGGGCACGGTTAAGCCAGGGTCGAGGAGGCAGGTTAACGGCCGGGGAAATTACCAGCCGCAGTCCTTGCCCTCGTTCTGCTCGGTCAGCCAGGTGTTCAGCGGCGCGAAATAGTCTGCGATCGCCGAGGCGTCGCCGGTCCGCTGGCCGGTAAAGGCGTACATGGCCTCGGGCCAGGGGCGCGACTGGCCCATTTCCATCATGGCGTTGAAGCGCTCACCGACCGCCTCATTGCCGTAGATCGAACAGCGGTGCAGCGGTCCGGTCCAGCCGATCTGCTCGCAGGCCGCCCGGTGGAACTGGAACTGGTAGATGTGCGCCAGGAAATAGCGGGTGTACGGCGTATTGCCCGGGATGTGGTATTTCGCGCCGGGGTCAAAGGCATTGTCCGGACGGTCGCCCGGCGGCACCAGACCCTGGTATTTCAGCATATTGGCCGACCAGGCCTCATTGTATTCCTCCGGCGAGGTCTCGCCCGAGAACACGTCCCAGCGCCAGCGGTCGACCATCAGGCCGAACGGCAGGAAGGCGATCTTGTCCAGCGCCATCTTCAGCAGGAAGGGGATGTCCTCGTCCGCGCCCGGGACCTCTTCCAGTAGGCCGATCTGGTTCAGATAGGTGGGCGTCAGCGCCGACAGGCCGACGAAGTCGCCGATCGCCTCGTGGAAGCCGTCGTTCGCGCCATTCTTGAACAGGAACGGCTGATCCTTGTAGGCGCGCTGATAGACATTGTGCCCCAGCTCGTGGTGCACGGTGTAGAAGTCGTCGGCATTCACCTGGGTGCACATCTTGATGCGCACATCCTCAAGGTTGTCGAGGTCCCAGGCCGAGGCGTGGCAGACGACCTCACGGCCTTCGGGCCGGGTGATCTGGCTGCGCTCCCAGAAGGTATCCGGCAGCGGCGCCAGCCCCAGCGAGGTGTAGAAACCCTCACCCGTGCGGACCATCTTCTCGGCGTCATAGCCCGCATCGACCAGCAGCTCGGTCATGTCATAGCTGGAGGTGCCGCCGGTCTTAGGCGCCACGACGTCATAGATGTTGCCCCACTGTTGCGACCACATATTGCCCAGCAGGTCGGCGCGGATCGGCCCGCTGTCCGGCTGCACATCGGCGCCATAGGTCTCGAACAGCCGGGTCCGCACATAGCAGTGCAGGTTCTCGTAGAAGGGCTGGACCTGCGACCACAGCCGGTCTGTCTCGGCCGCGAAGGCATCGGGCTCCATGTCATAGCCCGAACGCCACATGGCGCCGACATCGTCAAAGCCCAGCTCGCGCGCGCCCTCATTGGCGATGTCGACCATGCGGGTGTAGTCGTCGGCCATCACCGGCGAGATGGTCCGCCAGCCTTCGTACAGCGCCTTGGTCTCGGCGGGGTCCCGGCTCTCGGCCAGCATGCGGCTGGCCTCGTCCAGGGTGATCATCTCGCCCTTGTACTCAAACTTGCCAGTCGCATAGGTCGAGTCCAGCCGGGTGGTGATCTCGGCCAGCTCGGTGGCGGCGCCCGGCTTGTTCGGCGCGGGCAGGACAATGCCCTGGGTCAGGATGTTCAGCTTGCGACGCACATCGAAGGGCACCTCGACGTCGTTGAACCGGGCCGCTTCATTGGCCAGCTTGACCGACAGTTCGGTGTATTCGGCATTGGCCTTGGCCTCGAGCCACATGGTGTCATAGGTGATGTTCGTGGCGCGCACCCAGGCCACGCGGCCGGCGTACTCGCTGGCCTCGGCCAGCTGCTTTTCGGCGTCGGCGACAAAGGCGGTCGCTTCGGCGGCGGTCGGGGCCTGACCCGTCAGATTGGTTTCGCTCAGGGCCGGCGGCGTCGCACCGGGGCGGACCGGCGAATTGGCCAGCTGAGGGGCGGCGCCGTCATTGCCGGACATGACATTCGACAGGCCCGCACATCCGGCAGCCCCCGCCACCAGAGCCCCGATGGCCACAGTCAATGTCAGGGTGCGCTTCATGATCTTCCTCCGCTATCTTCTGTCAGGCTTTTCGCGTGGCGTGCATCCGACGCCTCCGGATCGCGTCCGTCAAGTCCGGCTCAGCCGAGGACGCAGCTCGCCAGTCCGTCACTGCGCACCGTGCCCATGGCGCCCTGAATGCGGCGGGTCCGTCCGCGGACATAGGGCCCCGGGCTGGCGGCATTGTAGCGCCTCGGACTGGGCAGCACCGCCGCCAGCCGCGCGGCCTCACGTGCCGACAGATCGGCCGCCGACTTGCCGAACCAGTGCTGGGCCGCCGCCTCCGCGCCATAGACGCCGGGTGCCCACTCGGCCACGTTCAGATAGACCTCGACGATGCGCCGCTTGGACCATGTGGCCTCGATCAGCACCGTATAGCCGGCCTCCAGACCCTTGCGGACCCAGCCGCGGCCGGGCCACAGGAAGACGTTCTTGGCGGTCTGCTGGCTCAGGGTCGAGGCGCCGCGCATCCGGCCGCTGCCCCGCCGTTTCGCGCGCTCATTGGCCTTCATCGCCTCGTCGATAGCCTCGAAGTCAAAGCCCGAATGGCTACAGAACCGGGCGTCTTCCGAGGCGATCACCGCCTCGACCAGCCGGGGCGAAATGTCATCAAGTTTGCGCCAGCGATAGTCAGCCGGCTGTCCGGCAAACCCCCGCTCGACCATCAGCAGGGTCGTCAGCGGCGGCACCACCGCATGGGTCAGCACCGAGCCGACCGGCAGCAGGATCACGAGGGCGAGCACGCCCAGCATCACGCCCAGACAGCCGATCCGCCGCTTCGGCTTTCCGGCTTTCAGGTCGGGGTCGGGCGGGGCTTCGGCCATGCCCCATCATGCTCAGGGGCGCTGGCTCAAGGCAAGCTGCCGCGCGCTACACATCCGCGACCCCGGCTTGCCCGTCCTCGTCACCCCAGGCCAGGCGCTGGCCATCGTCGCTCATCGCCAGGGCACAGATGGGCGCCCCGCGCTCGGCCTTCACGAAGGCCAGCCCCTGACCGGCCGGATCGGCCCACCAGACCCGACCGTCGTTCAGCCCGGCAGCGACCCGGCCCTGCTTCAGCGCGGCGGCCACATGGACGACCAGCGCGCCTTCCTCGAACCCGATCTCGGAGGCTTCCTTGCCCATCGGCCCGTCGGAGCCGGTGAACGGCCACATGACCACGCCCGAGGCCCCGGCCGTCGCCAGCAGCTTGCCGTTCGACAGGAAGGCGACCGAGCGGATCTTGGCCGGATAGCCGCCCATGCGCAGGTTCCGCTGATCCTTCAGCCGCCAGCCGTGAAGCTGATTGTCCTGCATGGTGGTGACGACGAAGGCACCGTCCGGCGAGACCGCCACGCCGGTGTGCGACCCGGCCCACTTCAGCAGGGCGGGTTGCTGGTCGGCGATCCGCGCATACCACAGCGCCGCCCCGCCATAGGTCGAGGCCACCAGCCGCCGTCCCTTGGGGTCGAACGCAAGGCCGGAAACGGTCCGCTCATGGGTGAACTCGCGCCGGAAGGCGGCGTCTGACCCGTCCAGAACGGTTGCCACCTTGCCTGCTGAATAGGCGACCAGTCCGCTCTCGGGGGAGGCGGCGACCGAGTCGATCCACCGACCTTTCGCATCGGCCAGTGGCACCACCTCGTCCGGCCGCGACCAGACCAGCCTGCCGTCGTCTCCGCCGGTGATGACCCCCTGTCCGGACGGATGCCGCACGGCGCACAGTACCGCTCCGTCATGGGCCTCAATGACCGATCCATCCTCGAACCGGATCGAGCCGTCGCCGAGGGCGAAGACGGCGCCGGAGGCGTCAAACAGGGCCGCAGTCGGCTGGGCATCAAAGGTCATCTGCATGGGGGCTGTTTAGGCCGCTGAATGGCCCGGTCAACGCTCATCCTTCGATGCCGCTTGACACATTTCGATAATTAGCTAATTGTCGAGTTATGAGTTCAGTCTTCAAGGCCCTCTCCGATCCGACCCGCCGCCGCGTGCTGCAGCTGTTGCGCGTGGGGCCGAAGAGCGCGGGCGAGATCAGCGACCGGTTCGATGTCTCCAAGCCCACCATGTCGGCGCACTTCGCCGTCCTGAAGGAGGCCGATCTGGTTCACGCGGAGAAGCTCGGGAAGTCCGTGATCTATCACCTGAAGCTGTCGGTGCTCGAAGATGCGCTGCTCGGCTTCGTCCATTCATTCGACGGCGGGGCCGAGACGCCCGCCCCAGACGAGGAAACAGCACCATGAACAAGGATATCACCGGCAGTCTGATGTGGGCCGGCGCCATCATCGCCCTGGCGCTTGGCGCCAGCTGGGGGCGGAACCAGGGGCTGATTGATGCGGACACGACAACGCGCATCGTCTTCGTCGCCATCGGCCTGATGGTGGCGTGGTACGGGAACCGCACACCCAAGACCTTTGTGTCGGGCGCCCGGGCGCGTCAGGCCAAGCGGGTCGCCGGCTGGTCGCTGGCGATCAGCGGCCTGATCTACGCCGGGGCCTTCGCCTTTGCCCCGATGGACACGGCCCTGATCGTCGGCTGCGGCGCCATCATCCTCGGGATTGCCGTCACCTTCGGCTACTGCCTGTCGCTGCGGAACGGTGCGAAGGCGACCTGACGGTCAGGCCCCGACCTCGCCGCAGCGGATCAGTGGTCGTGCTGGGCGAGGATAGAGGTCCACAGCGTCTCGACCTCGCCGATCCCCGCTTCGAAGGCTTCCCGTTCAGCCTTGAGGCGGGCCGCCTCGATGGCAGCCTCGGTGCCCCACAGGTTGGACCTCTGGTTGCCGGTCGCGGTGGCTTCGCCCGTCCCGTAGATGAAGCCGGTGCGGACATCGACGATCATGAAGGCAAAGGTCGCATGAACTGTTGCCTTGCGGTTGGGCAGGAAGCCAAGGGCAATGGTCTGCAGCGGGCCGACGTCCGTCGCCTCGGTGCGGAACCGCGTGTCGACCGTGTAGATCAGCATGACGTCCGCCCGCAGCTGGGCAGCTGAGGTACGAAGATCGCGCACACTGCCCAGATTGCCGGGAAGCAGCAGGCGACTGACGGGGGCGACCGCCGCGACTCGGGGCAGGGCGGCCAGCCGGGCCAGGCTCTCCTCCGTTTCGATGTCGCGCGTGGTGATCACGCTGAAGGCACCCGTGCCGACGCTGCTGGTGGAGCCGCTGCGATAGCCGGACGACGCAACCCGCACGATGGCCATATGGGCCGGGAAGGTCGCGGCCGGTTCACGGCTGTAGGCCTCGGAGATGTCGCCATCCTGCTCGGCAATCGATCCCAGGGCGACCCCCGCGCCCGGAGTGGTGTAGGTCGAGCACGCGCCGGCCAGCAACAGGAGCGCGACAGTCAGGGCCAGCCTCATTGATTCCTCCCTCGCTCCGGATTTGGAGCCCGCACCCTCTATAGGCGGGCCGTGCAGGAAGCGAAAATGCCGCAGTTACGCCCCGACCTCGCCGCAGCGGATCAGGCGGGAGTTGCTGACCCCGGCCTGACGGTGGACGACGGCCTCGCGGTATTCCGGATCGCGCAGCATTTCGAGGAAGGCGGCCCCGGTCGGATAGCGGGCGATGAAGGCGATGTCCCAGGCCTCATCGCGCGGGCCGATTACAGTCAGTTCGGGCGTCCCGGCCCAGATCTGCTCGCCGCCGGCCCGGGCGAACGGCGCCGCTGCAGCGCGCCGATAGACGGTATAGGCCTCGGCCCCCGTCATCGTCTTGCCGATCATGGGATGGGCGGCGGGATAAAGCGCCTGCGGCCGGAACCGCACCAGATTGATCATCATCACCGGCCGATCGTCCGGCAGGTCGCGGAAGGCGGCAATCGCGTCGCGGGCGGGGTCGACGTGGTCCATCACGCTGCGCAGGCCTCAAAGCCCTTGCGCAGGGCGGCCTCGTCCAGATCGCGGCCGATGAAGACCGCGCGGCTCCAGCGACGCTCGGCCTCGCCCCAGGGCTTCTGCAGGTCGCCCTCCAGGATCATGTGAACGGCCTGAAACACCAGCCGCCGGTCCTCGCCCGCCACATCGATGATGCCCTTGGCCCGCAGGATGTTCTGGCCCTGGGACGCCAGCAGCTGGTCCAGCCACTGGGTGAAGAGCTGACCGTTCACCGGCCGGTCCAGCGACAGGGCGATGCCCTTGATGTCGTCCTCGTGCGCATGGCCCCGGGGGCCATGGTCGTGGTCGTGGTCGTGGTCATGGGCGTGGCCATGATCGTGATGGTCGTGGCCGTGATCGTGGCCACAGTCCGCGTCATGCACATGGCCCTCGGCGCCGTGCGGCGGATTGAGGAAGTCGGGCCGCACCTCATTGATCCGGCCCAGATCAAAGCGATGCCGGTTGAGGATCTGGTCCAGCGGCACATCGGCGCGTTCGGCCCGGATGATCGGCGCCAGCGGGTTCAGGCCGCGCAGCCGGGCCTCGACGGTCGCCAGCTCCTCGGCGTTCACCAGATCGGTCTTGTTCAGGATGATCTGGTCGGCGAAGGCCACCTGCTCGCGCGCCTCTTTCGAGTCGTCGAGGCGGGCCATCACATGTTTGGCGTCGACCAGGGCGGTCACGCTGTCCAGCACCGTCTTTTCGCGCACATCGTCGTCGACGAAGAAGGTCTGGGCCACCGGGCCGGGGTCGGCCAGGCCCGTGGTCTCGACGATGATGGCGTCAAATGCGGGCTTGCCCGGGCGCTGGCGCTTCATCAGCCCCTGCACCACCCGGATCAGGTCGCCGCGCACCGTGCAGCAGACGCAGCCGTTGTTCATTTCGAACACGTCCTCGTCGGCGCCGACGACCAGATCGTTGTCGATGCCGATCTCGCCGAACTCGTTGACGATCACGGCATAGCGCTTGCCGTGGTCCCCGGTCAGGATGCGGTTCAGAAGCGTGGTCTTGCCGGCGCCGAGATAGCCGGTCAGCACGGTCACGGGTGTCTTGTCGGTCATGGTCGCTAGATGGAGCGTCCGGCCCGGAAAGAAAAGGCCCTCAGCACTGCGGACAGTCGTTCAGCGGTTCGCTTTCCAGCTGAATCGTCACGTGGTCGATGTTGAAGGTGTGCCGGGCCAGCGCCTGCACCTCGGCCAGCAGGGCCGCGGCATCCGCCCGCTCGTGCACCAGATGGGCGGTCAGGGCCGCGTCGGTGGTCGACATGCCCCAGATGTGCAGGTCGTGCACGGCGGTCACCCCGGGCACCGCCAGCAGGCCTTCGCGCACCCGGTCGACCACGATCCCGGCGGGCGCCCCGTCCAGCGCCAGATTGACCGAGTCCTTCAGCAGCCCCCAGGTCGACCACAGGATCACCGCCACGATCACCAGGCTGAAGATCGGATCGACAACCGACCAGCCCGTCATCCAGATCAGGCCGCCGGCCAGCACGACCCCGATCGACACGGCGGCATCGGCCATCATGTGCAGATAGGCCCCACGCACATTCAGATCCTTGTGCTGGTCCTTCAGGAACAGCAGCGCCGTGCCCAGATTGATGACGAAGCCGATACCCGCCACCACCATGATGATGCCGGACGCCACCGGCTGGGGATCGATAAACCGCTGCACGGCCTCCCAGCCGATCCAGCCGCAGGCCAGGATCAGCAGCAGGGCATTGGCCAGCGCCGCCAGCACCGTCCCCTTGCGATAGCCATAGGTCAGCGACCCCCGCGCACTCCGTCGCGACAGCCAGGCCGCGCCGCCCGCCATCGCAAGGCCCAGCACATCGGACAGGTTATGCCCCGCGTCGGCCATGAGGGCCGTGGAGCCGGCAAAGGCGCCCGCGCCGAACTCTATGATGACGAACAGCAGGTTGACGCCCAGACCCACGGCATAGCGCCAGTCACCGGTGTCGACCGGGCCGTGGTCGTGGCCATGCCCATGCCCATGGCTGTGCCCATGCCCATGCCCATGCCCATGACAGTGGCCGTGCGCGTGCTGGGGCTTTTCGGTGGAATCGTGCGCGTCGTGGGCCATGCGCGACCCTAGTGCTGGTGCAGCACGACGAGAAGCCCCAGACCGATCAGGGCCAGGCCCAGGATCGCGCCCTCATAGCGCGCCCAGCGCTCCAGCTTCAGAATCGACGCTCCCGCACGGGCCAGCGTCGTGAACACCGCCATGCCCAGCACCGTCCCGACCGCCAGCACCAGGGTCAGTAGGCCCAGCACCATCAGGCCTTCCTCGGCCGACGACAGATAGAGCGGCAGTAGCACCTCGCCCGGCGAGGCCGCCATCACCGCCACCAGTCCCCAGAAGGCCGCCGCCTGCGACACGGTCGCCTCGGGGGTCTCCAGCTCGGGCCCTGAGGCCGGCACCGGCTTCATCAGGGTTGCCCGCGTCAGATAGAACAGGCCCAGCACGAACAGCAGGCCTGCCGACACCCAGGGCAGGACGCCCGCCACCCACTGGTCCAATGCCAGCCCGGCGGCGACGATCAGGCCGCCGACGACAGCCGTCACGGCGATATGGGCCAGCCCGGCCGCCAGCACGGACCACAGGGTGGTGGCCAGACTCCACCGCTGTGCCTGGCCAACCAGCACGAACGGCAGCCAGTGCGTCGGCAGGGCGGCGTGCAGGAATGCGGTGACAAGGCCGCCAAGCAGCAGCGACACCAGCAGCGAGGGTTGAAGGTCGGACGGCGACATCGCGACGTCCATAGCGTGTTACTTTATAACGGTCGAGGGGCGCGCTGCGGATTCTGCATAAAGATGCGCCCGATCCATCGGCAGGCCCGATGCCCCCGCCCGGTGCCGCCGCGCCACCGTCTGGTGCACATTGACTGCCCCGCGCTGAAAACCCCTTGCGAACAGGGCGAAATAGACCAGCCACAGCCGCGTGCGAGGGGCACCGGCCAGCTGAACGGCCCGCTCGCGGCTTTCGTACAGACGCTGCGACCAGATCCGCAGGGTCCGCTCAAAGTGCTCGCGGAGGGTTTGCACATCCAGCACCTCGAACCCGTGCCGACCCAGCGCCGCCGTCGTCATGCCCAGGGTGTCCAGCTCTCCGCCGGGGAAGATGAAGCGGGTGATGGTGCGGGTCGTCGCCGTGGGCCGCGGCGCGCCGTTCCGGTCCGCAGGGCCGTGTCCGCGCCGGACCGAGGCCTGATGGAAATACAGGCCGCCGGGTTTCAGCAGCCGGTGCACCCGGGCGAAATGGGCGTCGTGATTGCGAAAGCCGAGGTGTTCGAACATCTCGACCTGCGAGACGGCATCATAGACCCCCTCACCGCTGATCTCGCGATAGTCGACCAGTTCCAGGGTCACCCGGTCGCCCAGCCCCTGCCGAGCCACCTCGGCCCGGCCGTATTCCAGCTGGGCCGGGGACAGCGTCACCCCGTGCACCTCGACGCCATAGTGCCGCGCGGCATGACAGGCCAGACCGCCCCAGCCGCAACCGATGTCCAGCAGGCGCTGCCCCGGCTTCAGGTTCAGCTTGCGACAGATGAGGTCCAGCTTGTGCTGCTGGGCCCCATCCAGACCCGCGCTCTCATTCGGAAAGACGGCGCTGGAATAGATCATGGCCGGGTCGAGGAAGAGGCCATAGAATTCGTTGCCCACATCATAGTGGAAGCGGATGAAGTCGGCGTCGCGCCGCCGGTCATGCCCCTGTCCCTCGCCGTCGCGGGCATCATGCCAGTCGGGCACGGTCGCGGTCCGGTCGCCGGGTGACAGCAGCAGGGGCAGGGCGGTGCGCGCCACCGCCCACAGGTTCAGCCGCCTGCGCAGATGCATCAGCCGCCCGTGGTCGATCCGGTCCAGGGCCTGCAGCGGCGATCCGCCCTCGACCGCCAGCGCCCCCGTGGCGAACAGGCGAAACAGGGTCGCCAGCCCGGGCCTCAGGATCAGCGCCCTCAGGACCTGTGGCCCGGCGATGACCAGCTGGATGTCCTCGCGCGCCTGATCCCCCAGTCCGACGACCGATCCGTCCCACAGTCGCAGCGACAGGTCCGCCTGCAGCGCCTCTGCCACCTGTCCGGCCAGTCGAGTCGCCGCATCCAGCGCGCGGTCCGGGGTCGGGGAGGGGGCGTAGGTCATGAACATCCCGGGGGATCGGGCCGGCCTGCCCGCCCGTCCTGACTTATCGCCCGTACGGGGGTGTGGAAAGTCCGGCGGGGCGCGGATCAATGCGCGCTTGTCCGTTGACTCGGCGCCGCCCTTCCGTATATGTCGCCGCTCTTCGCCTGCGGGGGTCCTCCGCGGGCGCTACTCTTTATGCGTTCAGGCTTTGAGGCTTTTCGATATGTACGCGGTAATCAAGACCGGCGGTAAGCAATACCGGGTTCAACCGGGCGACGTGCTGGTCGTCGAAAAGCTGGACGGCGACGCCGGCTCGGACGTCAGCTTCGGCGAAGTCCTGATGCTGGGCGGTGACAAGGGTATCACGGTCGGCGCCCCGCTGATCGACGGTGCCACCGTCGCGGCCACCCTGATCGAGACCCGCAAGGGCGAGAAGGTCAAGATCTTCAAGAAGATCCGCCGTCAGGGCTATCGCCGCACGCGCGGCCATCGCCAGATGGAATCGGTGCTGCGCATCACCGGCATCGAAGGTGCCGGCGAAAAGGCCAAATGGGACGGCGAAACCTCGCTGATGACCAAGGCCGAGATGAACTTGCGCGCCCGCGGCCTGGCCTCGCGCGAAGACACGGCTGAAGCCAAGCCCGCCAAGGCTCCGAAGGCCGAAGCCCCCAAGACTGAAGCCAAGGCGGCTCCGGCCAAGAAGGCGCCCGCCAAAAAGGCTGCGGCTCCCAAGGCTGAAGCGACCGAAGCCAAGGCTCTGGCCAAGAAGGCCCCCGCCAAGAAGGCCGCGCCCAAGGCCGACAAGGAATAACGCTTTAGGCGCACCGCCTGGCGCGGTGTGCTAGAATGACAATCACGCGCTCAAGCAGTGAGGCTCCGAGAGCCGAGCGATAGCGCATCGAGGAAGTACGGAGCAGACCTATGGCTCACAAGAAATCCGGTGGTTCGTCGCGTAACGGTCGCGACTCCGAATCCAAACGCCTCGGCGTGAAGAAATTTGGCGGCGAGCGCGTGCTGGCCGGCAACATCATCATCCGTCAGCGCGGCACCAAATGGCACCCGGGCGACAACGTCGGCATGGGCCGTGACCACACCCTGTTCGCCCTTACCCCGGGCTCGGTGAAGTTCACCACCAAGACCGGTGGCCGCTGTTACGTATCGATTCTTGCGGCCAACGACGACCAGGCAGCCACCGCCGCCGCCGCCGAGTAGCACGAAGCCTGACCGGATCGTGTTGCTCAACCAGCAGCCGATCCGGACCAAGGGAAATATTCCGCGGGGAGTCTGGATCACCAGGCTCCCCGTTTTCGTTCCCCGCCTCGAGCCGTCCGAGCCCTCAAAAGGCGGCGGCAGGAAGACCGAGGTCCGGCCATGTGCGGAATTGAACCCTTGCCCGTCATTGAAACCCGGCGTCTGGCGCTGCGGGCGCCCCGTCCCGAGGACGCCCCGCGCCTCGTCGCCTTGGCCAATGATCCCGACATCGCCCGCATGACCCTGCGGATGCCGTCGCCCTATTCAGTGGCCCACGCCGAGGAATTCCTGGCGAATGTCGCCGCCCAGGATCCGCGCAAGGGCAGCACCTTCATGATCGAGCATGAGGATCAGGGGCCGGTCGGCGTCATCGGCCTGTTCAACGATGCCGATCCCGTGCCCGAGACCGGCTACTGGATCGGGCGGCCCTATTGGGGACGGGGCTATGCCACCGAAGCCCTGCAGGGCGCGCTCAGCTGGGCACGCAGCCGCTGGCGCAAGCGCGCGCTGGTCGCGGGCCACTTCGTCGACAATCCGGCCTCCGGCCGGGTGCTGGAAAAGGCGGGCTTTCTGTACACGGGCGAGGTTCGCCCCGGCCTCAGCCGCGCGCGGGGTGGCCCGGTGGAAACCCGGCGGATGGTCTGGCTGGCCTGACCATCCGTCAGGCGGGCCGGTATCAGGCCGGCGCAGGCATGAAGATCATCAGCAGGCCGACGGTGACGATAGCCAGGGCAACAATCACGCCCAGCACAAAGCCCAGCGCCAGTCGGGCCCGCCTGCGCCGCAAGCCACCGCTCGACACCGAGCGGATATAGACAAACGGACGACGATCAAACGCTTCCGAACCGGTGATGTTGTGTCGGGACATGGACGCGCTCCCTTACCGAACCCCGCATCCTGATGGACGCGCGCCCTCTGTGCCCCCCCGGCTGGGGCCAAAGCATGGCGAACACAGGTTTATCTTCGGATCAGCCGCAATAGATCAGTCGGCCGCTATAGGCGCGATAGTATCCCGTGCGCGGATCGTAGGACCGGTAGGTTCTGCGGCACCAGTCAATGCGGCGGGCGTCGCGCCCTCCACCATAGGCCGAACCCGACCCCGGATAGACCAGATCCGGCCGACCATAGGCGCCGTAATAGGGCGTGGCGCCCCCCTGACCATAGGCCGGCGGGTGGCGATAGTTTGAGCCGTAGTAGGGCTGGGGCCCCCCGTATCCGTATCCGCGCCGTTCATAGTGCCGGTCGTGGTCGCGATAGCCCCGGTCGTAGCCATAGCTGCCCGAGCCGTAAGAGGTCCGGTGCCGCTGGTCGCGCCAGCGGGCGTCGCAATCGGTGCGGTTGGCGTCCCAGAAAGCGTCGCACCGATAGTCACCGGGCCGGTCGCGCTGGGCCGCGACGCTCCAGTCCGAATACCCGCTGCCCGAATATCCACTGCTGCGGCGCTCGCTGCGATAGCTGCGCTCATAGCGGTAGTCGGTCTCATAGCCATACCGGTCCTGGTCCGCATAAGGCGTCTGGTAAGGGGCCTGGTACTGACCGCCATAGCGGCTCTGGGCCTCGGCCGCGGTGGCGCCAAGGCCCAACATGGCCCCCGCGGCGATCATCGTGACGACACGCTTCGACAGGTCGGCCATGAGGCGCTCCAATCTCTAGAGGGTGATTTCCAGGCTTGCGCCGTCGCGCGTCCGGATCCGTTGCATCATGACAACCCGTTCTTCGCCTCCGGCGCTGACCGGAGCGATGACGAACCACTCCCCGGCGGGCAGGTTGCTGAACTGGAAACGATTGTTGGCGCAGGTCGAGGACCGCACATAGGACCGGTAGTCGGCATTGGGGTCCGGCACAGTCCGGGCGCGTACGACCGATTCGGGCAGGGCGGCCTTCTCGGTCGAACCATACAGGTTGCGGAAGCGGGCGCGGGTATAGGGCGTCACCGGCGTCAGGGCGACCGAACCGGTGCAGGTATAGCGGTTGCCGTTCTGGGTATAGTCGATGCGACCGTTGACGCTTCCCGTCCCGTTCATGCCAGACCAGGCGAAGTCCGCAGCATTGAAGGCGGTCGATTCGACCATCGGTCCGGGGCCCGATCCGGTGGTGGGCGCACAGGCGGCGGTGGCCGCCAGGGCAGCGGCCGCCAGGGACGACAGGGTCAGGGTTCGCAGCGAAATGGGCATGGTCAGTTTTCTTCCTCCGGAACGCGTGTCGCCGATCATAGGCCCGGATCGACGTCACCGCCATGACGCCTAACGCAAGCCATAAGGTCAAGGTTGCGAGCGATACGCCTCTGGTCCACAAGCGGCGGCTGAAGACCGTGACCTACACGGCAGGAACGCTTTGGGACCCATACCCCGGATGACCGTCACCTTCTCCGATATCCAGGCCGCCCGCGAGCGCATCCGCGGTCAGGTCGACCATACCCCGACCCGCCATTCGCGTCGTCTGTCCGAGCTGACCGGGGCTGAAGTCTGGGTCAAGTTCGACAATCTGCACTTTACCGGCAGCTTCAAGGAGCGCGGGGCCCTCAACCGGCTGATGCTGCTGGATGCGGATGAGCGGAAACGCGGCGTCGTGGCGGCCTCGGCCGGCAACCACGCCCAAGCCCTGGCCTATCACGGCGGCCGTCTCGGCGTGCCGGTCACCATCGTCATGCCCGAGGGCACCCCCTTCGTGAAGATCGACGGCACCCGCCGCCATGGCGCGACCGTCGTGATCGAGGGCGCGGACTTCACCGGCTCGACCGCCGAAGCCCACCGCCTGCGCGATGAGGAAGGCTTCGTCTTCATCTCGGCCTTTGACGACGAAGGCATCGTCGCGGGGCAGGGCGTCTGCGCGATGGAGTTCCTTGAGGACGCCCCCGATCTGCAAGACATGCTGATCCCGATCGGCGGCGGCGGCCTGATCGCCGGCTGTTCGATCGCGGCCAGGGCCATGAAGCCGGACCTCAACGTCCACGGCGTCGAGGCGGCTATGTATCCGTCCTTCAGCGCCCGCCGTCGGGGCGAGACCCCGAAATGTGGCGGGGCCACCATCGCCGAGGGGATCGCCATCAAGGCGGTGGGCGACATCCCCTTCGCCCTTGCCGATCCGCTGGTGAAGGAGGTCTTTGTCTGCGAGGAGGCCGATTTCGAAAAGGCCGTCGCCTTCTATGCCACCCTGGAAAAGACCGTGGCCGAGGGCGCGGGTGCGGGGGGGCTGGCGGCTCTCCTTGCCAATCCGGACCGCTTCAAGGGCCGCAAGGTCGGGCTGGTCCTGTGCGGCGGCAATATCGACGCGCGCATGCTGGCCGTGGTGCTGAACCGGGAAATGGTCCGCGAGCGGCGCCTGATCGTCTATCGCATCCTGGGCGACGACCGCCCGGGCATGCTGTCGGCCATGGCGGCCGTGATCGGCGGGCTCGGTGGCAATATCATCGACGTGGTCCACAACCGTCTGGCGCTTGACGTGCCGGCCAAGGGGGCCGAGTTCGACATCATGGTGGAAACCCGCGACTCGGCGCATGCCGACGAGATCGGCAAGGCTCTGGGGGACAAGGGTTATGAACTTCGCATGGGGTAGGGCCGCGGGCGCGGCATGTGCAGGCCTTTTGCTGCTGTCCGCCTGCGGGGGCGGCGACGCCGATCCGTCCGCCGATAGCGCGGCACGGGCCAAGGCGGCCGAGTATTTCCTGACCTCCAACGCCCGCGCCGAGGGGATCCAGACCACGGAAAGCGGCCTCCAGTACAAGGTTATCAACTCGGGCCCCGCCGACGGCGTCCAGCCCGACACCAATGACCTCGTGCGCGTGGAATACGAGGGCAGCCTGACCAATGGCACCGTCTTCGACAGTTCCTATCAGCGCGGCGCCCCCGCGGTGATGTCGCCCCAGGGGCTCGTGCCCGGCTGGACCGAGGCCCTGCAGATGATGCGTCCCGGCGACGAATGGATGCTCTATGTGCCGCCGGAACTCGGCTATGGCGAGGACGGTCGCCCGCCCGCTATCCCCGGCAACTCCGTGCTGGTCTTCCGGGTCAAGCTGCTGGCCGTGGCCCCGGCCCCCGGCGGCTACCGCGGCGTGGGTGAAGCCACGGGCTGATCCGCTTCACGCCTTGAGCTGACCCACGGCCCATCGCGCCGCATCCGCCACCACCGGGGCGGGGTCTGCCACCAGCCTCTCGGCCGAGTCTCGCAGCGCCGGATCGCCGCTGTTGCCGATGGCGTACAGCACATTCCTCACAAACCGGTCGCGACCGATCCGCTTGATCGGGCTCTTGCGGAAACGCGCGCGGAACGCGGCATCGTCCAGCGCCGCCAGTTCGGCCAGCGGCGGCGCGACCGCCTCGTCCCGGGCCGCCAGCCGCGCCTCGCGCGAGGTCTCGGCGAACTTGTTCCACGGACAGACCGCCAGGCAGTCGTCGCAGCCATAGATCCGGCTGCCCGCCGCCGTCCGGAACTCCTCGGGCCAGGGGCCCGCGAACTCGATGGTCAGATAGGACAGGCACCGGCGCGCATCCAGCTGGAAGGGGGCAGGAAAGGCTTGGGTCGGACAGGCGTCCAGACACGCGGTGCAGCTGCCGCAATGCTCGCTCTCGGCCTCATCGACCAGCAGCGCCGCCGCCGAAAGTATCACGCCGAGGAAAAGCCAGTTGCCATGCCGCCGCGACAGCAGATTGGTGTGTTTGCCCTGCCAGCCCAGACCGGCCCGCTGGGCCAGCGGCTTCTCCATCAGGGGGGCTGTGTCGACGAACACCTTCACATCCTCGCCGGTCCTGGCCGCGATGAAGCCGGCCAGGGTCTTGAGCCGCCCCTTGATCAGCTCGTGATAGTCGTCCCCGCGCGCATAGACCGAAATATAGCCGCGCGATCTGTCCTCCAGCTCGCCCAGCGGATCGGCGCCCGGGCCATAGTTGAGGCCCAGCACAATGGCGGTGCGCGCCTGATCCCACATGGCCGTCGGATGCCGCCGGCGCTCCAGCGTGGTCTCCATCCAGTCCATGTCGCCATGCCGCCCCGCCTCGACGAACCGGCCCAGATGATCGCCGGCGGTCCAGGGCGTCTCGGCTGACGCCAGCTGACAGGCATCAAAGCCCAGCGCCGTGGCGCGGGCGCGGATCTCCTCGACCATACTTTCGCTGTGGGCGCTCATCGCCCCGCCTTGCCGCGAACGGACCTAGAAGTCGAGGTCGTCGTAATGGGCGACGGGCGGCTGGCCCGGCAGCCGGTCGGCCAGCAGCGGCCGGAAACAGGGGCGGCACTTCATCCGCACATACCAGTCCTTGAGCGCCGGATATGTCGCCCAAGCGATCTCGCCGAAATAGTCCAGCACCGACAGATGCGCCGCCGCCACCAGATCGGCCTGGCCCAGACGACGCCCCGCCAGCCAGTCGCGGCCCTGCGCCAGAGCCTCCAGTTCGACCAGATGCCCCTTCAGCGCCTCACGTCCGGCGCGCAGCGCCCGCGCCTCGGGCGGGCCCAGCCGTAGCAAGGGCTTTTCCATCCGCTCGTGCAACAGGACGGCCTGAACCTCATCGGTGAATTTGCGCTCGAACCAGCCGGTCAGGCGCCGGGTCTCGGCGCGTTCCGTCTCGTCGCGGGTGAACAACAGCTTGCCCTCGGTCTGGTCATCCACCCAGCCGAGGATGGCCGCGCTCTCGCACAGCACCAGATCGCCGACCGTCAGCACCGGCGGCATGCCCGAGGGGTTCAGCCCGTGCAGGGGACAGTCGTCCTCCCACGGCTTCACCGGGGTTTCGCGCACGGCGATTTTCGCCTCGCCCAGCGCCAGGCGGGCGCATCGAGATCCCGGATCGAAGGCGAAATGATACAGGACGGAGTCGGCCATGAGGCCTCCATGCCCCAAGGGTCGTTAAGCGCGCGTTTACCGCGTCGCCGTCAGCCCCAGGGGCCGCGCCGCACCGGCGGCGTCCCGGGAACCAGCGTCGGCGCTCCTGAGCGGGCGGTGTCGTCAGCGGTCCGGATCAGCGCCCAGCCGCCCCACACCATCCAGATCGCGAGGATCAGGCCGGCGGCGGCATCCAGCGCAGGCGCGCCCAGGAAGACCCCTGCTACCAGTCCCAGCGCCAGCACCCCCGCCGCCGCCAGTTCGGCGATCGACTGGTCGCGCACCTCGCCGCGTATATCGGACGGGCGCGAGGCCGCAGCCTGTCCGCGCAGCCACGCCAGCCCCAGCGTCAGACCGACGACGGCCAGCGCCGCCCCCGGTCCCCAGTACCCGCCCGACAGCGGCACCGGCTGGACGATCCTTGCAAGGCAGACCAGACCCATGAAGGCCCCCGCGGCGATCACCATACTGCCCTTCAGCCGTCGGATGCGGGCGTCGGCCGCCGCCGTCCGGAGGGTGCGCCCCGCCCCCGCCACCATGCCGAGTACCAGCAGGTCCATGATGCTGTCCGTCAGCGCGGTCAGCGCCCCGACCGAGCCTGTGGCCCGGGCGGCGAAGACCTTCAGCGCGACAATCCCCATGACCAGCGCCCAGACTGCCCATGTCCCGGACAGGCTCGGGCCGAATTGCGAGGAGGGGGGAGGCGTCATGGCGGGCTTGTCGCCCATCCACGCGGGCTTGCCAATGGCCCCCGGCGCGGCCCAGACACCGCTGTGTCATGAAATGGTCCCAGACTGGGGCTTGGGTGGCATCTCACGGCTTTCTGCACGGGGGCGGGCATGGACGCAGGACACGGCTGGATCGGGCGCGCCGAGGCCTTGAAGCGACTGGGGGTCAAGACCCAGACGCTCTACGCCTACGTCAGCCGTGGCCGGATCGCGGCCCGCCCGGACCCGACCGACCCGCGCCGCAGCCTCTATGCCGAAAGCGATATCGAACGCCTCGAAGCCGGCGACCGCGCCGCCCTGCCTGCCGTCCTCAGCCGCGGCGCCGCCGGGCGGGGCGAGGCCGAAATCTTCTCCACCCTGTCCACCCGCATCGACGGTCGGCTTTGCTATGCGGGCCTGGACGTGGCCCAGCTTTCGGCCCAGACCACACTGGAAGACGTCGCCCGCCGCCTGTGGGGGCTCAAGTCCGCCCAGCCGCTGATGGGGCTGAAGCCGCGCGTCGATGCCGTGACCGGCGCGTCTATCCGGCTCAAGACCTGCGCCTGTCTGGCAAGGCGGGCGGCCGAGGACCTTCCGCTTCCCGGTCGCGATGCCGAGACGCTGCGGGCCGAGGCCGCCGACATCCTCAATGAGGTGATCGATGCGGCGGCTGGATCGGGGCCTCGCCTGCTGTTCCACCAGCGTCTGGCGCGTGGCTGGAAACTGATCGAGCGGGACGCCGACCTGGTCCGCCGCGCCCTTGTTCTGTGTGCGGACGATCTGGCCATGCCGCCCATCCTGGCCGCGCGTACGACGGCCCAGTCGGGGGCACCCCTGGCCGGGGCGGCGCTCGCCGGTGTCACCGCCCTGCTGGGGTCGCCTGTTATGCGTCAGACCCATCTGGCGGCTTCCTGGGTGGTCCAGGCACGGCGCAATCCGTCCCTGGCCCTGTCACGGGCGCTGGAGGAAGCCGGCCCGCCGCCGGGCTTCATTGATCCCGCTTCTCCGGACACGGACGAAATCCGTGCTCGCGCCCTGATCGAGGCTGCGCGCCTGCCGGCGTATCTCGAGGCTGTGTGGCGCGAGGGCGAGGCGCGCGGCCTTGCACCCGGACTGCCGCTCGCGCTGGCACTCGTCGCCCGTCGTCTGGACCTGCCGCGCGAGGGCGCCGTCGACCTGCTGATGCTGGGGCGATTGACCGGGTTGATCGGTCATGTGCTGGATCAGGCGATTGGCGGCTCGCCTATTCGCACCCGACTGCGCTATGTGGGGCCGACACCCGGCGCCAACTGAGCTGACCCTGCCGGGCCGATGACATCCGACAAGGGGATCCGATGGCCGACTGGCTGATGGCGATTATTCTCGGGCTGGTCGAGGGACTGACCGAATTCATTCCGGTATCCTCGACGGGGCATCTGCTGCTGCTCGGCCATTTCCTCGGCTTTGAAAGCACCGGCAAGACATTCGAGATCGTCATCCAGCTGGGCGCCCTGCTGGCCATCATCAGCGTCTATTTCAAACGCCTGTGGACGCTGGCCACCCGCTGGCCCTTCGATGTCGAGTCCCGACGCTTCCTGATCGGGCTGCTGGTCGCCTTTGCGCCTGCGGTGGTGATCGGCGTCTTTGCCTATGACTTCATCAAGCTGGTGCTGTTCGAGACCCCGGTGGTGATCTGCGTCGCCCTGATCGTCGGCGGCATACTGCTGCTGCTGCTCGACCGGATGAAGAAGGTGCCGGTCTATCTCGAGGCCGACCGCTATCCCCTGCGCGTCTATTTCCTGATCGGCCTGTTCCAGTGTCTGGCCATGATCCCGGGGGTATCCCGTTCGGGCGCCACAATCGCCGGCGGCCTCTTGCTGGGCACGGACAAGCGCTCCGCCGCCGAGTTCAGCTTCTTCCTCGCCCTGCCGACCATGGGGGCGGCGGTCGCCTATGACCTGCTGCAGAACTGGGAGCGGCTCGACTTCAGCGACGCGGGCCTGATCGCCATCGGCTTCGTGACTGCCTTCCTGACGGCGCTGGCGGTGGTCAAGCTGCTGCTCGAGTTCGTCTCACGCCACGGCTTTGCCCCCTTCGCCTGGTGGCGGATCGTGGTCGGGGTCGCGGGTCTGGTCCTGCTGGGGCTCGGCGTCGGCGCCTGACGGCAACTCAGCCTGCGGGCTGTTCGGCGAACTGGCCACCCCGGCGATAGCGCCACAGATAGTTGGGCACCACCGCCGCCATACCGGTCGGCTCGATGCCCAGATCGCCCAGACCTGTGGCGCCCTCGGCCACCACATTGTCGGTCTGCATCAGCAGGATCTGGTCGCGCGTCAGCACCGGCGGAATCCCCACCAGTGTCGTCAGTTGGGCCACCGACCCGATGGCCCGCGCGACGGGGAAGGGCAGGGGCAGCAACAGCCGATGCCGGCCCGTCTCGCGCGCGATCATCTTCAGCACCTCTTCAAAGGTGACGACCGTCGGCCCGCCCAGTTCGACCGTCTGGCCGGCCCACGCGGGGTCGGTGGCCACGCGGGCCACCGCTTCGGCCACATCGCCGACGAACACGGGCTGAAAGCGCGTCTGCCCCCCGCCGATCAGCGGCAGGGCCGGGGCAATTCCCGACATCGCTGCGAACCGGTTGAAGAAGCCATCGCCGGGTCCAAACACGATCGACGGGCGCACGATGGCGGCGCCCGGAAAGGCCTCGGCCACGGCGGCCTCGCCCTGCGCCTTGGAACGGGCATAGGCTGACTCGCTCCTCGGATCGGCGCCGATGGCCGACATCTGCACCATGCGGCGGGCCCCGGCCGCCTTCGCGGCTTCGGCCACGGTGCGGGCGCCCTCGACGTGGATGCGTTCAAAGGCTTTCGAGCCCGGCCGCTCATACAGGATGCCGACCAGATTGATGACGATGTCTGCGCCGGCCACGGCGTTGCGCACCGTTTCAGCGTCGGTGATGTCGCCATAGACGGGCATCACCTGACCGACGTCGCCCAGCGGCTTCAGATCATGGGCCAGATTGGGGTTACGCACGGCCACCCGGACGCGCAGGCCGCGCCGCGCCAGGGCGCGCACCACCTGGGTCCCGACAAAGCCGGATCCCCCGAACACAGTGACCAGACCCGAACCGGACGGCATCATCAGCCATGCTCCCTGAAAGGCCCGAACGGCGGGCCGCTTGCGTTGCGGGGATAGACGATGCGCCCGCGCCGGGCAATGCGGCTGCGCGTCCTGATGCGGGCGAAGTGACAGGCCGGAATTGGAAAACCCCCCGCCGTGTTCCGGCGAGGGGTTTATGGTGGAGCTAAGCGGAGTCGAACCGCTGACCTCTTGAATGCCATTCAAGCGCTCTACCAACTGAGCTATAGCCCCGAACCTTTGGCAGTCGCCGCCGGTCTGGTCCGCCGGGCCCTTGAGGGGGTCCGGCGAGGCGGCGGAACCTATGTCAGGGCTTGATCCCGATCAAGCCCGATTCCGCCAAATATTTTCACCCTCGGGAAGGCGCGATTTTTATCAGTCGTCGTCCTTGGACGGCTTGACGATCTCGCCGTCGAAATCGTCATCGTCATCGTCGCCGTCGTCGATGAAGGCGGTCGAGTCATCGTCGTCGTCATCGTCCAGAACGTCGTCGTCATCGTCGTTCATGCCGGCGTCGTCTTTCGACGTGTCTTCGTCGTCATCGTCGTCCGGCGTCAGGATCTTTTCGTGGCCTTCCTGATCGATCTCGGGGGTCGGAGGCGTATCGTCCTCTTCCTCGTCGTCGTCAGCGGCGGCCTTCTTGTCCTTGACCTGATCGTCCGTGTCCTCGTCGGTCTCTTCCGGCTCGGGCACATCGGCCGGCCGTCCACGACGGTTGCGCAGGCGCAGGGCTTCTTCGGGATCAAACTCCGTGTCGCACTTGGGGCAGTGCGCCGGGCGGCGGTTCAGATCATAGAATTTGGCCTGGCAGTTCGGACAGACCTGCTTGGCGCCAAGTTCAGCTTTGCTCACGGATCGTGACCTTCGCATCGGGTGGATTTCGGGCGGCTCCCTTGCCACCCCAATGGCCCGCTGTCAAAAGCCATCTTCGCCCGAAACCCGGTTTCTTCGCGGCGCCTCCCGTTTCCTGCCTGACCGAAAGGCCGTCCGTGGCCGCCGCTTCCTCGCTCACCGCCCGCCCGGGGGCCGCCCTCACAGGCTCCGTCCCTGCCCCGGGGGACAAGTCTGTGTCCCACCGCGCCCTGATCCTGGGCGGCATGGCGACGGGCGTCACCGAGATCGAGGGCCTGCTGGAAGGCGAGGACATTCTGGCCACGGCCCGGGCGGTTGCGGCGTTCGGTGCCGGGGTCGAGCGCCTTGGCCCCGGCCGCTGGCGGGTTACCGGCCACGGTGGGTTCAGACAGCCGGACAGCGTCATAGACTGCGGCAATGCGGGCACCGGTGTGCGCCTGCTGATGGGGGCCGCAGCGGGCTATCCGATCACCGTGACCTTTGACGGCGACGCCTCCTTGCGCAAACGCCCGATGAAGCGCGTCACCGGCCCCCTGGGCGACATGGGCGCGCGGTTCGAGTGGCAAGGCGAAGAGGATCGCCTGCCCCTGCAACTGACCGGCGGCGCTCTCAAGGGCCTGACCTTCAGCCAGACGGTCGCCTCGGCCCAGATCAAATCGGCCCTGCTGCTGGCCGGCTTGAATGCCTCGGGCGACGCCGAGATCACCGAGCTTGAACGCAGCCGCGATCATACCGAGCGCATGCTGCGGGCCTTCGGCGCCGAGGTTCAGGTAGCGGTGCAGGGCGAGGGGTGGCGCATCCGCCTCGCGGGCGGGCAGTCCCTGACCGGCACCGCCGTCTCCGTGCCCGGTGACCCCTCGTCCGCCGCCTTCCCGCTGGCCGCCGGTCTGATCGTTCCGGGCAGCGCGGTGACGGTCGAAAACGTCATGCTCAACCCCCTGCGCATCGGCCTGTTCGACACCTGGCGCGAGATGGGCGCGGACCTTGAGATCACCAACCGTCGTGAAAGCGGCGGCGAGGCCGTGGGGGACATCACCGCCCGGCACTCGGCCCTTACCGGCGTGGTCGTGCCGGAAGCCCGCGCCGCCTCCATGATCGACGAATATCCGATCCTCGCCGCCACCGCCGCCTTTGCCTCCGGCCGGACCGTCATGCGGGGCATCGGCGAAATGCGGGTCAAGGAAAGCGACCGCATCGCCCTGATGGCCCGGGGCCTCGCCGCCTGTGGTGTCGCCGTCGAGGAAGAGCCCGAGGGCCTGATCGTCACCGGCGGTCCTGTCGCGGGCGGTGCCACCATCGACACCGCGCATGATCACCGCATCGCCATGAGCCATCTGGTGCTGGGCCTCGCCGCCCAGCGCCCCGTCACCGTCCGCGACCCCGAAATGATCGCCACCAGCTTTCCGGGCTTCGTGGCGTTGATGCAGGGGCTGGGTGCCGATATCGAGGCGGGATGACCACGCCCGCCGACCTCATCATCGCCGTCGACGGCCCGGCTGCCTCGGGCAAGGGCACGATCGCCCAGCGGCTGGCGCAGCACTACGGCCTGCCGCATCTGGACACCGGCCTGCTCTATCGCGCCGTGGGCCTGGGCGTTCTGGACCGGGGCGGGGACCTCGGCGATGCGGCGCTGGCGGAACAGGTGGCCCGCGCCCTCCAGCGCTCCGATCTGGCCGACACCGCCCGCCTGACCGACCGGGGCGCGGGCGAGGCGGCCAGCCGCGTGGCCGGCCATCCCGGCGTGCGCGCGGCCCTGCTGGACCTGCAGACGCGATTTGCCCGACAGCCCGGCGGGGCGGTGCTGGACGGGCGCGACATCGGTACCGTCATCGCCCCCGACTCCAGCGCCAAGCTGTTCGTCACCGCCACGCCCGAGGTCCGCGCCCGCAGGCGTTGGCTGCAGCTGACGGCGCGCGGCGAGGCGATCAGCTTCGACGACATGCTGGCCGATATCCTGAAGCGCGACGCCCGCGATGCCGGTCGCGGGGCCGCTCCCATGGTCCAGGCGGCCGACGCGGCCTTGCTGGATACGACCGATATGGATATAGAGGCCGCCTTCGATGCGGCCCGCCGTATCGTCGAGACCTCGCGAGCGCGCTGACCGGCGGGCAAATCCAACGCAAGGATCCTCGGCCACCGCGGGCGTTCGGGCTGTTGAGACCGCCCCGGATCGATCTTCCGCCTTTTCAACCGAACGTCCGTGATGACTCCGTAGGGAGCCGCGCGGTCCTGCCCTTACCTCCAACCCCAGAGTTTCATGACCGATACCCTTACCCCGACCCGCGACGATTTCGCCGCCCTTCTCGACGAGACCCTCAAGGGTCGTGACCTTGGCGAAGGCCAGGTAGTCCATGGCCGCGTCGTCGGCATCGAAAAAGACATCATCATCATCGACGTCGGTCTGAAGACCGAAGGCCGTATCTCGGCCCGCGAGTTTGGTCAGGGCGAAGGCGCCTCGATCCCCAAGGTCGGCGATGACGTCGAAGTCTATCTCGAGCGCGTCGAAAACGCCCTGGGCGAAGCGGTCATCAGCCGCGACAAGGCCCGCCGCGAGGAAGCCTGGACCCGTCTGGAAGCCGTGTTCGCCGAAGAGCAGCCCGTCATGGGCGCCATCGTCGGCCGCGTGAAGGGTGGCTTCACCGTCGACCTCGGCGGCGCCTCGGCCTTCCTGCCGGGCTCGCAGGTCGACATCCGTCCGGTCCGCGACGTCGGCCCGCTGATGGGCAAGGAACAGCCCTTCGCCATCCTCAAGATGGACCGTCCGCGCGGCAACATTGTCGTCTCGCGTCGTGCCATCCTCGAGGAAGCCCGCGCCGAACAGCGCACCGAACTGGTCGGTCAGCTGGCCGAGGGTGAAGTCCGCGAAGGCGTGGTCAAGAACATCACCGACTATGGCGCGTTCGTGGATCTGGGCGGCATCGACGGCCTGCTGCACGTCACCGACATGTCGTGGAAGCGCGTCTCGCACCCCTCGCAGGTGCTGGCCGTCGGCGACACCGTCCAGGTGCAGATCGTCAAGATCAACCCGGACACCCAGCGCATCAGCCTCGGCATGAAGCAGCTGCAGACCGATCCGTGGGACGGCGTCGAAGCCAAATACCCGGTCGGCGCCAAGATGACCGGCCGCATCACCAACATCACCGACTACGGCGCGTTCGTCGAGCTGGAAGCCGGTGTCGAGGGTCTGGTCCACGTCTCGGAAATGTCCTGGACCAAGAAGAACGTCCATCCGGGCAAGATCGTCTCCACCTCGCAGGAAGTGGACGTCGTCGTCCTGGACGTCGATTCCGCCAAGCGCCGCATCTCGCTGGGTCTGAAGCAGGCCCAGGACAATCCGTGGGATGCCTTCGTCGCCAACCACCCGATCGGCTCGACCGTCGAGGGTGAGGTCAAGAACGCCACCGAATTCGGTCTGTTCATCGGCCTCGACAGCGACATCGACGGCATGGTCCACCTGTCCGACCTCGACTGGAACGTCTCCGGCGAGGAAGCCATCCAGCGCTACCGCAAGGGCGAAATGGTCAAGGCCAAGGTGCTCGACGTCGACGTCGAGAAGGAACGCGTCTCGCTGGGCATCAAGCAGCTGGGCGGCGATCCGATGGAAGGCGACACCTACAAGAAGGGTCAGCAGATCACCGTCACCGTCTCGTCGATCGAGACCGGCGGCATCGAGGTCAAGTTCGGTGAGGATGACGCGCCGGTCACGGCCTTCGTTCGCAAGTCTGACCTGTCGCGCGATCGTGCCGAGCAACGTCCCGAGCGCTTCGCCGTCGGCGATCGCATCGACGCCATGATCACCGGCATCGAAAAGGCCACGCGTCGCGTGTCCGTCTCGGTCAAGGCGCTCGAGATGAAGGACGAGCAGGAAGCCATCGAACAGTTCGGTTCGTCGGACTCCGGTGCTTCGCTGGGCGACATCCTGGGTGCCGCCCTCCGCGAAAAGGGCACCACCAAGGACTAACGTCGATATCTCTGCAAAATGGGGGCGGTCAGAGCGATCTGGCCGCCCTTTTTTGCTGTTTTGGACGCCAATTTGTGTCCGTTACCGTACATTAAGGGCGTTAATGATGGTTAATCTGCGCGTCCCCCCTTTATTCCCCGGCCACGCGAGGTCTAGGGTGGGGCATCGCCGCCGGGGGCCGGTTAGGCAGGTACGACGGGTCGCAGCGATCATTGCGGCCGTCGGAACGGGAAGGGGGCTGACATGATCAAGTCCGAGTTGATTGACAAGCTGGCGGCCGAGAACCCGCATCTGACCCAGGCCGAGGTGGAACGTCTCGTCAATGTCGTGCTGGGCCGTATGGTCGAAACCCTGTCCGATGGCGGGCGGGTCGAAATCCGGGGCTTTGGCGCCTTTTCCGTCCGACATCGTCCGGCGCGACAGGGCCGCAATCCCCGCACGGGCGAGACCGTTGATGTGCCCGCCAAGGCTGTGCCCTTCTTCAAGAGCGGCAAGGAGCTGCGCGAACGGCTGAACGCCGAGGACTGAGGCGGCGTATGCAGCCCGGCTGGCGAATCCTTCCGGCAGATTTCGACGACGCCCGGCTACGGGCGCTCCTGACCCTGCATCTCGAAGGCATGCGCCGCTATTCGCCCGCATGCGGCGTCCATGCCCTGGACCTGTCGGGTCTCAAGGCGCCGGGCGTAACCCTTTACACCCTCTGGCATGACGAGGACCTCCTGGGCATGGGGGCGCTTCGCCTTCATCCGCACAGCGTGGCCGAGATCAAATCGATGCGCACCCACCCCGACCACCTCGGCCGGGGCGTGGGCCGCACCATCCTTGAGCATCTGATTGCCCAGGCCCGCCGACAGGGCTGCCACCGCCTGAGCCTCGAAACCGGCTCTGGCCCCGCCTTCGACGCAGCGCTGAACCTTTACGGCGCGCGCGGATTCAAAAAGGGCGAGGCGTTCGGCGACTACACGGCCAGCGACTTCAATCAATTCTATCATCTGGATCTGCAGGCGGCCTGAGCGCCGTGTCGGACCGAGTTACGGAGAAAGACATGGGGCTGTTTCAGGAATTTCGCGAGTTCGCCGTGCGCGGCAATGTCATCGATCTTGCGGTCGGTATCATCATCGGTGCGGCCTTCAACGGCATCGTCAAAAGCCTGGTCGATCAGGTGATCATGCCGCCCATCGGCCTTGCGATGGGGGGCGTGGACTTTTCCGAGCTGCAGTGGGTGCTGAAACCCGAGGACCCGGCCACCGAAGCGGTGGAGCTGGTGGCCATCCAGTACGGCGCCTTCGCCAATACGGTCCTTCAGTTCATCATCGTGGCCTTTGTGGTCTTCCTGCTGGTCAAGGGCGTCAACAACATGCGCCGCAAACAGGCCGAAGAGCCCCAGGCCGTGCCGCCCGCCCCGACGCCCAGCGAAACCTTGCTGACTGAAATCCGGGACCTGCTGAAGACCCGGGCTTGATCGCTCAGCGCCGGCCCGTCGCCGGCCTCAGGCAAAAGCTGTAGTCGCCGTCATAGGGTGTCGGCTGCCAGAGATCGGGGTGGGGGGCGTCAGGCTCGAACCGGGCGTGGGCGTGACCCCAGCCGCCTTCGCGCCGGGCCCGGTCCGCCCACGGTCCCAGTTGGTCCAGCAGGCGTGAACTGACCAGATGCAGCCGCAGCTTGGCGGCGTCGAGCCGCCGGGCGGCCCTGACCAGCGCCGACATCAACCGGTCGATGGCGTCCGCTGCGCCGTCCAGCGCCATCAGGTCGATGATCTCCAGCACGGGCGGATCGATCACGCTCGGCTTGGCCAGTTCGGCCCAGGCATGCCCGACAATCGTCTCGCCCTCGACCGCGGCCAGCAGCACCGGCGGGGAGGTCCGGTCGGGGTTGCCCAGACGGTGACGCATGATTTCGGGGGATCGATCCGCCAGCAGTCGTCCCTCGGCCACACAGGCGTGCCAGTAGGCCTCCCACGCCGGCATCTCCCAGGGCGCGTCCAGCATGGCCACGCCCTCGGGCAGGTCTTGCGCCCGCACGACTTTCGGATGAGGCGTCAGCGGCTCGGCCACTCTGTCCAGCACGCGGCCCAGCATCTTCGGGCTGCGGCTGTCGGCCAGCCTCAGCAGACGGCTGACCGCCCGCGGCCCGTGCTTCAGCGGCCAGGCCAATTTGAGCGCAGAGGTCGGCTGGGGCCATGGCCGGATCCGATGTCGGCGATAGAGCACAGCGGCCTGCGGATTGGCATTGAAGGTGTAGAAGGCGAACATCCCCTTCTGGTCCATCAGGGTTCGGATCAACCTCGGCGCCAGGCCTCGTCCCGCCGGGCTGACGATGATGGAATGCCCCGTTCCGGCATAGAGGGTCCGCTCGCCCAGGCGAAAGGTCTGGATGAAATTGCCCAGGCACGCCATCGGCGCGCCCTGCTCATCCTCCGCGATCCAGCCCAGCGGCGCATCCATCGCCTGTCGCCCGGGGTCCCGGGCCAGCCAGCGCCATCCCGCTGCCGATCGTGCAGACCACCCGACCGAACGATTCAGGGCCGCCAGCGCTTCGGCATCTTCCGGCGTGAACGGGCGAACAGGCATGAAGGCGAGGGGCCCTCCGGTCTGGCAAACCCCGACCCTGCCCCAAACCCGCTACCATGTGATGAACCCCTGTCTCTTCTCACCGCCGCCCGGGCAAAGGCCGGGGTCCATAGAAGGGCCATGTCCGCGGGAATGTGAAACCGTCCTCCAAAAACCTCAATACATTCCGTGCCGTCACGCTCTCCCGGATCGTTCTGCCCGCCTTGGCTGGCGGGCCGTCCATACTGTCCGGTTGCTTCTGCCGCCGGATAGCCACGACGTGATTTCAGACCATTCAGACGGTTCAGACGGTGTTTATTCCTCCCCCATCGGGGGAGGGGGACCGCAGCGCTGGGGTGGTGGGGGCACAGCCGCAGAGAGCCGGAAGCAAGCACCCCTGTGTCCACTGACATTGGCCCCCTCCACCATCCTTCGGATAGTCCCCCTCCCCCGATGGGGGAGGACTCAGTTCAGGCCATTCAGACCATTCAGACGGTATTTTTTGCCCCCGGACCCGGACGATTCCAGACCGTTCAGACGGTTCAGACCCTGTTTTCGGACGCCGCCACGACCCGGTGTCCACACGTCAGTAACCTTAGGCCTTGTCCGGGTTTGAGGATCGTGGTCGAAATGCGCCTTCGTGCGCCGAGTGGGGCGCCGCAAGAGGGAGTAGGCCGTTGTCAAAAGCGGACATCAGGGGCGCGGGTCTTGCGCCTGACCGGCGGAGGAACCGGACATGAATATCGTCATCATCCTGGGCTTGATCATCACGCTGATTACGGGCGTGCCGGTCCTGTTCCAGATCCTGAAGCATCACCCCAAGGGGCTGATCATCCTGTTCTTCGCCGAGATGTGGGAGCGCTTCTCCTACTACGGCATGCGCGGCATCCTGATCTTCTACCTGACGCAGCATTTCCTGTTCGACGACTCCACGGCGGGCGCGACCTACGGCTCCTACACCTCGCTGGTCTATCTGCTGCCGCTGGTCGGCGGCATCCTCGCCGACCGCTATATCGGCACGCGCAAGGCCATCGCCTTCGGGGCCCTGCTGCTGGTCGCCGGCCATGGTCTGATGGCCTATGAAGGCAGCCCGGCCACTGAAACCCTGACCTATGCGGGGGCCCAGTATGAGGTCGTCGGTGAGGGTCGCGGCGCGGCGCGCGAAGTCGGCATCATGGTCGATGGCCAGCTGTATGGGTTTGGCGCGGCCGAGAGCGGCGGTCTCCAACTGACCGACCTTCCGCCCGGTTCCAGCCTGCCGGCCGTGCTTGAGCCCGGCACCTATGAGATGGAAGCCGCCCGCGACACGCGCGCGGAGATGAGCTTCTACCTCGCCCTGTCGCTGATCATCATGGGCGTCGGCTTCCTCAAGCCGAACATCTCGACGATCGTCGGACAGCTGTATCCGCAGGGCGATCCCCGGCGCGATTCCGGCTTCACCCTCTACTATTACGGCATCAACCTCGGTGCCTTCTGGGCGGCGGTGCTGTGCGGCTATCTGGGCCAGACCGTCGGCTGGTGGGCCGGCTTCGGGCTCGCCGGCGTCGGTATGGCGCTCGGCTTTATCGTCTTCGTGCTCGGCAAACCGCTGCTGCAGGGCAATGGCGAGCCGCCCAACCCCGAACTGCTCAAGAAGCCCCTGTTCGGGCCCCTCAACCGCGAATGGCTGATCTATATCCTGGCCATCCTCGGGGTCGGCATCGTCTGGTTCATGGTCCAGCGCAATGCCCTGGTCGGCAGCGTTCTGGCCATCTCGACCCTGCTTTCGCTGGCCTTCATCGCCTGGATCATTGCCTTCCTGTGCAAGACCTGGGTCGAGCGTCAGCGGATGATGCTGGCCGTCGTGCTGATCTTCGGCGCGGTGGTCTTCTTCACCCTGTTCGAACAGGCCGGCACCTCGCTGAACCTGTTTGCCGACCGGAACGTCGACCTGACCATCACCCCGATGGCCATGCAGTTCCTCGGCATCACCATCGGCACGCCGGCTCAGCTGGCAGCCGCGGGCATCACGCCCACGGGCTTCTGGATCGACGCGACCATCACGGCCGCCCAGGTCCAGTCCTTCAATGCCGGCTTCATCCTGATCTTCGCGCCGATCTTCGCGGCGCTGTGGGCCTGGCTGGCCTCGAAGAAGATGGACCCCAACCCGACGATGAAGTTCGGCCTCGGCATCATGCAGGTCGGCCTCGGCTTCCTCGTGGTGGTCTGGGCCGCCGGGTCCGGCATGGTCAGCAGCGCCTTCCAGATGCCGCTGATCATCCTGGCCCTGCTCTACATGCTGCACACGACGGGTGAGCTGTTCCTGTCGCCGGTGGGCCTGTCCGAGATCACCAAGCTGTCGCTGCCCTCCGTGGTCAGCTTCATGATGGCGGTCTGGTTCCTGGCCAGTTCGATCGCCCAGTTCGTCGGCGGTCAGATCGCCGGCCTGATGGGCACCGAGACCGTCGGCGGCCAGGTCCTGGACCCGCAGGGCGCGCTCGAGACCTCGCTGGACGGCTTTGCCAAGCTCGGCTGGTGGGGCGTCGGTATCGGCGTGGCCTTCATCCTGATCAGCTTCCTGATCAAGGGCTGGTCGCATGGTGCCAATGACGCCGGAAACCACCCCGGTCCCGATCTGACGGATCGCGGCCAGCAGGACGCCAGCATCGCCAGACCTGACCAGGTCTGACCCTGGCGTCTGATACGACAGAGGGGGCGGGGCCGGTCGGCTCCGCCCCTTTTTCGTGGGCTTACAGAGTCTTGCGGATCTGCAGGAACAGCCACGATCCACGCGTCTGGCTGTAGGTCTCGCGATACGCCAGCGGCGCCGTGTTGCGCGGCCCCGAATAGATGTCGCGCTGGCGCCACTGTTCCATGTCCGTCAGGTTGGCGGCATCGACCCGTAGCGTCAGGTCAGCGGTCGGCTTCCACTGGACGAACAGGTTGAACTGGGGCTCGTTATCGGTGAAGCGCACCTCGCGGATGCGATAGCTGGTGCCCGCGTCCATGTCGCAGCCGTGGTTGCCGCCCCACGACCAGCGTCCGCCGTCCAGGTCCTGGGTGAAGGTCACCCCGCAGCCGAAGCCGTCATCGCCGGAAAAGCGGTGGGTCTCGCCGGTCAGCGGGTCCTCAATCTCCGTCTCGCGATGGGCCACCCGCGCGATCAGCCGGGCGCCGGGCACGCCCAGCCGGTCCAGCGGCAGGGTCGTGCGCACCTCGAACTCGGTCTGGGTGCCGGTGCCGATATTGCCCAGCGCCTCGAACCCTCCGACCAGCGGGATGATATCGATGTAGTCCTCGATCACCGCATGGGTCAGTCGCGCCGTGACCGAGCCTTCCCCCCAGAAGCGCCGCTCGTAGATCGCTTCGTAATAGGTCGTCTTCTCCGGCTCCAGATCGGCGTTGCCCGCCTCGACCTGGCCCAGGTCCACCTCGGCCGAGGCGGCGAAGTCGTCAAAGTCCAGCTGGCCGATTTCCCGCTCGATGCGGAAGCGGAACTGGTGGTTCGGGGCCGGTGTCCAGGTCACCAGAACCCTCGGCTTGGGATAGACCAGCGTCTTGGACGTATCGGTGTCGCCCGACTGGCGGATCTCCGACGCCTCGACCCGCAGGCCCCCCTCGACCGTCAGCCGGGGGTCGGGCCGCCAGGTCGTCTGGCCGAACACCTCGCCGCGCAGTTCCTCGACCAGCACCGACGCCCCCGGCAGGGCCACCGGCACGCCGTTCTCCTCATAGGCACTGTCGGTGTCGAGGAAGTTGTAGGCCACCTCGCCGCCGCCTTCCCACGACCAGCGGTCGTTGCGGCGCTGGCGAACCACGACCCGGCCGATGCTCTCGCCCTCGGTCGTGTCGCCACTGAACACCCCGGTCCGGCCCGTGCGGATGAAGCCCGACTGGTACTCGGACTGCTCCAGCCGCTGCAGCGCCGTCAGCTCCAGCTCGGAGGCGTCGCCCAGCGGCCGCGTCCAGCGCGCGCCTAGCTCGCCCGAGAGGCTCTCGTTCGACTCCTGGCTGACGTCGTCGTCGCCTGCGCCCGACAGGATGAAGACATCCTGCTCCCGGTCACTGTCGTACAGCGATACCAGGGCGTTGACGCGCAGCAGGCCCCCTGCCTGCGGTCGCTGGATCGCGCCCGAGGCCCGGATGTTGCGGTACCGGTCCCAGGAGTCGACCTCGGCATCCTGGATCAGCGCGCCCGAGGGACTGAACCGCTGGCGCCGTCCCTGGCTGGTGCCCGAGGTACGGTCGGTCGTGGCGCTGATCGCGCCCTCGACCAGATTGTCTCCCGCCCGCCGGGAGTACTGCGCACTCAGGATCGGGCCGAGATAGCCGTCGTCATAGATGTAGGTATCGATACCCACGACCCGCTCGACCGTCACCGTGGCCCTCAGCACGACATTGGCGACGACCGACCGGCCCTGCATGTCGATGCCGGGAGCGCCGCCGGTGATGACCTCAATATAGTCGACGCTCTCGGCGGGGATCCGCTCCAGCAGGGTGTCGACGCCCTCGCTCTTGTTCGACGGATGCCGTCCGTTGATCAGCACATTGCCCGAGGTGCCGGCCAGTCCGCGCGTGTTGGAGCTGCCGTTGGCGATGCCGAAGGCGGGCAGGCGCTCGACCATGTCCAGCGCGGTGCGCGGCTGGATATCGGCGAAGAAGACCGGGTCATAGATCAGCACCCCCGGGCGGGTCGCATCCGGCCGCGCCTCGGCCACGCCTGCCATGCCGACGTCCTGCGCAAGGGCCGGACCGGCCAGTGCCAGCAGGAGGGCGCCCGCTGCCGCGCCGGTGAGCCAGGTGCTGGATGTCATGTCGCCTCCCGATTGTGCGGCCACCCATACCGCCTGAACCGTCAATCGCCAGTTACAAGCGGGAAAGGTGGCCGCGATCGGGGATCAGAACGTCTTGCGCACGCGCAGCGAGACAAAGGTCCGGGGATCGATCTCGCGCCGCTCGATGAAGGCGATGGGCCGGGGCGAGGTGCGATCGGAAAAGACCGTCCGCTCGACGTCGAAATTGTCCCACAGGTTCAGCTGGGCGCGGATCGACAGGCTGGGTGTCGGCTTGTACTCGGCCGCCAGCTCGAAATAGTCGCCGCCCTTCCAGCCGACCGTCTGGTCGGGGTCATAGGTGGTCTGCCCCAGAACCGGGATCCAGGCGACGCTCCAGTTGACCTTCCAGCCGGTGAGGTCCTGGCTGAAGGACACGACGGGTTGCCGGGCCCGCACCCCTGAAATGGGCCGTGCCTCGCCCGTCGTGGGATCGGTGACCTCGGTCTTGTTCCAGTCGTTGCGGAATTCGAACTGCCCGCCGGAGATGCCCAGTTTGTCGGTGGGAACAGTGATGTTCAGCGACAGTTGGTCCAGTGTGCCGTCGCCGATGTTGCCGACGGCCGACAGACCACCCTGCAGGGGGATCCGGTCGATCACATTGCCGATTTCGTCATGGCGCAGGCCGATGCTGACGATGCCGTCGCCCCAGAAGCGGCGCTCGAAGGTCAGCTCGCTGATCCAGCGGTCCTCGGGCTCCAGGTCGGCATTGCCGCCCAGCACATTCTGGCTGTCCAATTCGGCGCTGGCGGCAAAGTCGCCGAACGACAGCTGGCCGACCTCGCGCTCGAAACGAGCCCGCACCTGGGTGTTCGCCATCGGCGTCCAGCTGACCTGCACGCGGGGCTTGGCGAAGAAGAAGGACTTTTCGGTGTCGGTATCGCCCGACTGGCTGATGGTCGAATGCTCCAGACGCAGACCGCTTTCCAGCGACAGGGTGGGCGAGATGCGCCAGCTGCTCTTGCCGAACACCTCGGCCCGGGTCTCCTCGACGAGCACCGTGGCCGAGGGCAGGACCACGGGGGTTCCGCCAATCGAGAAGGCCTGTTCCGTGTCAAGGCGGTTGTAGGCCACCTCGCCGCCGCCCTCGAAGGTCAGGGCCTCGGAGCGCTCGAAGCGCAGCAGACCCCGGGCGATCGTCTCGGAGGCCTCGCCGACCGACTCGAACAGCTGCTCCGGCTCGGGGCCCCCGCCCAGATCGGCGTTGTAGGTCGAGACCGAATCGAAGTCCGAGAACTCGTGGATGAAGCGCGTCTCCATCGACACCCGGTCGCCGAGCGGACGCGTATAGACCACGCCCACCTCGCCCGACGTGCCGTCCTCGTCGTAGCGGCTCTGGCGGAAGGTGCCGGTGCCGGTGAACTGGTCATAGCTGTGCCAGTCGTTGGTGCCGTAGCGGGCCGTCAGGTCGATCTTGCCGCCGAAGGCCGGGGCGGCATAGTTGCCACGCAGCCCCTGACCCCCGCCGTAGCCGTCATTGAGGAAGGCCTCTTCCCTCAGGATCGTGCCGTCTGCCGCGCGCCGGATCGCAGGGCCATTGCCGTTGGAATCGCTCATGCCGATGCCGTCCGACAGGGTGAAGCCCCAGGTCCGGTCGCCGTCGCGGGCCGTGAACTGATAGGAGCCGCCGTACACGTCCGTGCCGCCGTCAAAGAGGGTGGCATTGGCGTTGACCACTGTCTGGCGGCTGCTCTCGTTCTTCAGAATGACGTTCACGACGACGGCATATCCCTGCATGTCGATGCCGGGGGCGCCGCCGCGGATCAGCTCGATACGCTCGACCTGGGAGACGAGCGTGCGCGACAGGACCGAGGATCCGGTGTCATTCTTCGACGCCGGTCGCGCGCCATTGATCAGGATGTTGCCGACGGCCCCCTCGAAGCCGCGACCACCGTCGCCGTTGCTGACGGAAAAGCCGGGCACCCGCTCGACCATGTCGAGCGCCGTGTTCGGGTTCTGGTCGGCAAAGAAGTCGGGCGTGAAGATCAGGATGCCCTGATCGGACGAACTGGCGCTGGATGCGCCGTCTCCCATCGCCTCCTGCGCCAGAGCATGCGGCGCGAACGCCATGACCATAGCGGCAGTGGTGGTGATCAGCAGTGTTTTGCGTGTCATGAATATTCCCCTCGTCTATGAAGGGAGGTGTCGTCTTTCAAGTTGACGTGAGCCAGTTACAAGTAGGATAAGTAGGTTAAATCCGCTTCATGACAGGCAATACATCATGTTACTTGCGCGTAATGTTTGGGGCGGCGGGGTGGCGAAAGCATCGCTTGCCCTGATTGCCTGTGTGGTGGCGGTCATGGTCGCCCCCCAGCCCGTCCAGGCGCAGGACAGCGAAACCACGGTCGACGAGATCATCGTCACCGCCCGGCGGTCCGGAGCGCCCATGTGGGAGGTGACCCGGGGCGACTCGACCGTCCTGCTGGTCGGCGCCATCCAGGCGGTACCGGCCGGCATAGAGTGGCGACCGGATGCGCTGGAACAGGCCACCCGTCAGGCCCAACGGGTCTATTTCCCCCAGCATGTTTCCGCCTCTCCCGCAGACCTGTTCCGGGTTATCTGGCGGTCGCGCACCCTGACCCGCATGCCCGAGGGCCGGACGACTGCCGACTATCTGTCGCCGGAGTGGCAGGCCCGCCTCGACGCGCTGGAGGCCACCTATGACGAGGACTGGTCGCGCGACAGCTTTCTGATCCTGAGCAGCGAACTGTTGTCGGACCGGTTAGGGATGCGCGATCGCGGCAATCAGAAGGTCGGAGAGGTGGTGCGCCGCGCCGCACGGCGCGCGCGGGTGCCGGTCACCTCCATCGGCAGTGTCCGGGGCGACGCGGTGATCGACGACCTGCTGACCCGCCGCCCTGAAACCTGGGTGCCGTGCATCGAGGCCGCGATCGTTGCGGGAGAAGCCGGTCGACCGGCTGTCGAGGCGCGTGGCCAGGCCTGGATCCGCTTCGATGTGCCGGCCGTCATGGAGTCGCCGATCGAGGGCGCCCTGTCGCAATGCTGGCCATGGGGTGACCCCGCCCTCGGGACCCTTCTGCGTGGCCAGTGGATCAGCGCCGTCGAGGGTGCCCTGCGCGAGCCGGGCGTGACCCTCGCGGTCGCGCCGCTGCGCGTGCTGGCCGAGACGGGCGGCGTGCTCGACGATATGGAACGGCGCGGCTTCGAGATCATCGGACCCGATTGGCGCGCCGATCAGGCCGGGGACTAAAGCGCAGTCCCGCCGACCGTCAGGCCGCCGATCTTCAGGCTCGGCTGGCCGATGCCGACGGGCACGCCCTGTCCGCCCTTGCCGCAGACACCCACGCCGGGATCGAACGAGAAGTCGTCGCCGATCATGGTGATATTGGTCAGGGCCGTGGCGCCGTCCCCGATCAGGGTCGCACCCCGGACCGGTGCTGTGATCCGACCGTCCTCGATCAGATAGGCCTCGGTGCACTGGAAGACGAATTTGCCGTTGGTAATGTCGACCTGACCGCCGCCGAAATTGGCGGCATAGAGGCCCCGCTTCGTTGACGCGATCATGTCGGCGCGGCTGTCCTTGCCGCCTTCCATGAAGGTGTTGGTCATGCGGGGCATGGGGGGGTGGGCAAAGGACTGGCGGCGGGCATTGCCGGTCGCCCGGGCGCCCAGCTTTCGGGCGCTCAGCCGGTCGTGCATCAGGCCCACCATGATGCCGTCCTCGATCAGGACCGTGCGAGAGGTGGGCGTGCCCTCGTCATCGACGGTCAGCGAGCCGCGACGCCCCGCGATGGAGCCGTCGTCGACGACGGTCACGCCGGGGGCGGCCACCCGCTTGCCCATCATGCCGGAGAAGACCGAGCTGCCCTTGCGGTGGAAATCGCCCTCGAAGCCGTGGCCGACCGCTTCGTGCAGCAGCACACCGGGCCAGCCCGCGCCCAGCACCACATCCATCTCCCCGGCCGGGCAATCAACAGCCTCGAGATTGACCAGCGCCTGACGGAGGGCCTCGTCGACCTGGGCCTGCCATCGGTCGGGCGCGATCCAGGCCTCGAAGCCGGCCCGGCCTCCGGCCCCGGCTGAGGCGCTCTCGCGGCGACCATTCTGTTCGACCGTGACGGAGACGTTCAGCCTGACGAGCGGACGGATGTCGCGGACGCCACGCCCGTCGGCGCGAAGGATCTCGATGTCGCGATGCTCGCCGGCCAGCGAGACCGACACCTGAACCACGCGGGGATCGCGCGCCCGCGCCCAGGCGTCGATTTCGGACAGCAGCGCGATCTTTTCGGAAAAGGCCGGGGATGCCAGCGGGTCGTCCGGGGCATAGAGCTGCTGGTTGGTCGAAAGCGGCGCCTCGGCCTGTGTGCCGGTGCGGCCCTGGGTTGCCAGCGAAGCCGTCTCCGCCGCCCGCCCGATCGAAGCCGCGTCCACCACGCTGGAATGGGCATAGCCGGCGGTCTCGTCCGACACGACGCGAAGGCCGAATCCTTCGTGGGCGTCGTACGATGCCGCCTTCAGCCGCCCGTCGTCGAACACCAGCGATTCGGTCTCGGCCCGCTCCAGAAAGAGTTCGCCGTCGTCGGCACCCGCCATGGCACCGGCGAGGACCGACCGCGCGGCTTCGGGCGACAGGTCGGCAGCCTCCAGCAGGGAGGGAGAGGGGGCGGGGGTGGAGGAGTGGGTCATTGCAGTGAGATAGGCGGTGAGGGGAGCGAAGTCACCGGTTCCGCCCTGAAAGTCCTCTGCGGCGACCGGCGGGCAGGCCAAATGTGTCGGAACCCTGGCCAAGCGCGGCCGTTAAATCGGGGACGACCCCGGCGGGTTCTGCACGCGGATATCCCGCTTCACCGCCGGTCCGGAGCCTTGATGATGAAAACGACCGTACTGACCGCCGCCTTTGCCGCTGCCGCCGCCCTGGCTCTGTCCGCCTGCGGTAACAATGAGCGCACCGCCGAGGCGGAAACCTCGGTCGCCGAAGCGGAAGTCACCACGGAAATGCCCGAGGGGGCTGTCAGCGACGCCCAGCTGGAAGCCACCGCGAATCGCGCGGCCGCCGACGCAAGCCAGCCCCAGGACGGTGCGCTGACGACGGATGGCCAGCCGCAGAGCTCCGACACCCTCCCGGCACAATAATCGGAAGACCGCGTCAGGAGCCGGGGACATGCCCGGTTCCTGACGTCGGCTTTCAGGGTTGACGGATATCGCCCGATCCCGAGATCCGGCTGTCCAGGCTTGCCGGGCGACGCGTCAGCGTGACATCGCCAGATCCGGAGATGGCGACGGCCGCGCGGCCCGTGGGCCCCAGCCGCGCCTCGCCCGAGCCCGACACGGTCACGTCGGCGTCGGCGAGCTCGAGGGTGTCCAGATCGACTTCCCCCGAGCCTGAGATGTCGAGCGCCAGGGCGCGGGCGCGCCCCTCGGCCTCGATTTCCCCCGAGCCTGAAATGCCGAGATCCATCTGGTCCTGGTCATAGGCGCGGATGTCGATATGGCCGGAGCCGTTGAGGCGAAAGCGGGTCACGTCGGGCGCGGTCACGACAATCCGCAGATCGTCGCGAGGACTCCAGCCGCGAAGGCCACCATCATCCCAGCTGAGATAGACCTGGTCCTCGCCGTCCTTCAGGCGAATGCGCCCCTGGGTGATCTCGACCCGATCGACCAGCCCTTCGGGGCCGGTGACGGTCACGCCCGCAGTGTCGCCCTGGACGTATTCGACGTCGCCGTCGAAATCCATGACGAGGGTGTCAGTGCCGTCCCAGGCGAGGGTGCGGGTGACCTCGGGGCCGGTGCTATGGGCGTCGGCATTTCGCACCCGCTCGAAGCGGACAGGATGGCCGTCGCGGTCAAAGACGGTCCAGGACCAGCCGTGCGCGGCCAGATCGCGCCCGCCGAGGGCAAAGGCCCCGCCGAGACAGATGAGGGTCAGTACCAGCCCGGCGGCGGCAATGATCAGGGATGTGCGGATCATGATGTTTCTCCGGGGAATGGGGGTCAGGCGACCTGCGGCTCAAGCGCGGGCTTGAGCAGGCGATAGTGAAGACGGGCGAACCAGACGACGCCGTTGACCAGCCAGATGGTCAGCACGGTCAGCAGGGCGGCACCCGTGACGGACGCAGCCATCAGGCCCAGTCCGGCGAGGATGGCGGCAAAGGGACCGCCGGGGGCTCCGGCGATCGGGCCCACCACCATGATGCCGACTCCGGCGACGAAGGTCCCCAGCGCGGCTGCGTATCCGCCCAGGATGACACCGATCAGGCTCATCAGCAGCGGAAGCAAGAACAGGATGTCGATGGCGCCCAGTCCCAGCACCGCCAGAATGGCGGCCGTCGCGGAGGACGGGTTCTGTTCCTGGTGCCAGCGACGGATGCCGGCCTCGGCCTTCAGCTCGCGGGCCAGGCGGTCCGGATTGCCAAGCGCTGCAGCCACCTCGGCCTCGCTGCGGCCCTCGGCCAGACCGTCATCGAAATGGGCCTCATAATCATTGAGGACCTCTGCGGCGGTGCTGGTCGGCATGCCGACCAGACCCTTCTTGAGCCGGGACATGAATTCGGCGCGTGTCATTGGGCAGCTCCCCCCTCTTGCGTGTCTGTGGTGGCGGGCACGGGCGTGTCCGCCTCGGTGATCAGGTCATCGACGGCCTTGGCAAAGCGCCGCCACTCGCGGCCCTGGTCTTCCAGGGCGCGCCGGCCGGCGTCGGTCAGGCGGTAGTATTTCCGCGAAGGGCCGGCGGGTGATTCGACCAGATAGGTCTCGACCCAGCCATCGGTCTGCATGCGGCGCATCAGCGGATAGATGGTGCCTTCGCCCATATCGATCGCGTCGGACAGGCGACTGGCGATCTCATAGGCATAGCTGTCATCGCGGGCGAGCAGGGCCAGGACGCACAGGCCCAGCACTCCCTTCTTAAGCTGTATTTCAATCGGCTCGGGCAAATCAGCCTCCTTTGATGGCTCATTCGCTATCGCAAGCTATTGGGCGACGCAAGGTAGCTTGCACAACATGACGACGATTTAATATCGGGGTGCGGCGACATGGAGCGCATTGATACGCCTCCATCGCTTGGCAAGCGCGAAGCGGGGGGATAAGGACCGGCCATCACTCTACGCCCGAGGGGCCGGGTGCGTCTGCGATCCATTCGCAGATCGCTCGTAGGAAAGACTGAGATGAGGACGTCTGCGATGGCATCGGGCATTCGCGCCCTTAAGGCAGCCACGGCGGCAATGGCCGCTTCGGTCGGCGCCACGATCATGGTGGGGGCTTCGGCCATGCCCGCCCTGGCCCAGGATCTGCTGGGTCAACCGACTCCGGGCGCGGGGGGCATTGCCCTGCAACCGGCTGCGTCGCCGCTGAAGCACGATGCCATCTGGTTCCACGATGTGATCCTGCTGCCGGTCATCACGGTCATCAGCCTGTTCGTGCTGGGCCTGCTGATCTGGGTTGCGGTCCGCTACAACAAGAAGGCCAATCCGGTTCCGGCCAAGTGGAGCCACAACACCCTGATCGAGGTGATCTGGACCATCGTTCCGGTCGTGATCCTGCTCGTGATCGCCATCTTCTCGTTCCGGCTTCTGTACAAGTACGAGGCCATGCCTGAGCCGGACCTGACCGTGAAGGTCACCGGCAACCAGTGGAACTGGGGCTATGAATATCCCGACCAGGCCGTGCCCGAGTACATCTCGAACATGCTGCCGGAAGACGAGGCGCAGGCCCGCAATGTCCCGTACCGCCTGGCTGCGGACGAGGCCATGGTGGTGCCGGTCGGCAAGACGGTGCGTCTGCTGATCACGGCGTCGGATGTGATTCACTCGGTGGCCCTGCCGGCCTTCGGTCTGAAGACCGATGCCGTCCCCGGCCGCACCAACGAAACCTGGTTCAACGCGGAACGCACCGGCGTCTATTACGGCCAGTGCTCGGAGCTGTGCGGCGTCGACCACGCCTTCATGCCCATCGAAATCCGTGTGGTGACCGAAGCCGAGTTCGCTGCCTGGGTCGCCTCGAAGGGCGGCTCCATGACAGCGGCTGCGGACGCCGAGGCCGCTGCTGCGGCTGAAGCCACCGCTGCCGAAGCGGCTCCGGCCGCCGATGCGACCCCTGAGACGGCGGCCGATGCCGCCACCACCGAACCGGCGGCTACGCCCGCCGCCGCTCAATAAGTTACGCGAGAGCCCCGAAACGACCATGGCCACCGCACACGCCGCCCACGACGATCACGACCACAAGCCCGGGTTCTTCACCCGCTGGTTCCTGTCGACCAATCACAAGGACATCGGCACCCTCTATCTGATCTTCGCCATCATGGCGGGTATCGTCGGCGGTGCCCTGTCGGGCCTGATCCGCTGGGAGCTGGCCGAGCCGGGCATGCAGGTGTTCGTGCAGGGCGGGCTGATCGAGCAGCTGGGCCTCGTTGAGGCGTCAAAGCATGGCTATAACGTCACGGTCACGGCCCACGCCCTGATCATGATCTTCTTCATGGTCATGCCGGCCATGATCGGCGGCTTCGGCAACTGGTTCGTGCCGATCATGATCGGCGCGCCGGACATGGCCTTCCCGCGCATGAACAACGTCTCCTTCTGGCTGCTGGTCGCGGCCTGGATTCTGCTGTGCCTGTCGATGTTCGTCGACGGCGGACCGGGCAAGGGCTTTGGCGGGGGCTGGACCATCTATCCGCCGCTGTCGACCATGGGGCATACCGGCCCGGCCATGGATCTGGCGATCTTTGCCCTGCACGTCGCGGGCGCCTCGTCGATCCTGGGCGCCATCAACTTCATCACCACCATCTTCAACATGCGCGCGCCGGGCATGACCCTGCACCGGATGCCGCTGTTCGCTTGGTCCGTGCTGATCACCGCCTTCCTGCTGCTGCTGTCGCTGCCGGTCCTGGCGGGCGCCATCACCATGCTGCTGACTGACCGCAACTTCGGCACGTCGTTCTTCGACCCCGCCGGTGGTGGCGACCCGGTGATGTTCCAGCACCTGTTCTGGTTCTTCGGCCACCCCGAGGTCTACATCCTGATCCTGCCGGGCTTCGGCATCATCAGCCACATCGTCTCGACCTTCTCGAAGAAGCCCGTGTTCGGCTATCTGGCCATGGCCTACGCCATGGTGGCCATCGGTTTCATCGGCTTCGTCGTGTGGGCGCACCACATGTACACCGTCGGCATGACCGTGAACCTGCGGGCCTATTTCATCGCCGCGACCATGGTCATCGCCGTGCCGACGGGGGTGAAGATATTCAGCTGGATCGCGACCATGTGGGGCGGGTCCATCGACTTCAAGACGCCCATGCTGTGGGCCGTCGGCTTCATCTTCCTGTTCACCATCGGCGGCGTGACCGGTGTGGTTCTGGCCAACGCCGGCATCGATTACAGCTTCCACGACACCTATTACGTCGTGGCCCACTTCCACTATGTGCTGTCGCTGGGCGCGGTGTTCGCCATCTTCGCGGGCTTCTACTACTGGTTCGAAAAGATGTTCGGCGTGAAGTACAACGAGTTCCTAGGAACTCTGCACTTCTGGATCATGTTCATTGGCGTGAACGTGGTCTTCTTCCCGCAGCACTTCCTCGGCCTGCAGGGCATGCCGCGTCGCTACATCGACTATCCGGAGGCCTATACCTTCTGGAACCAGGTGTCGTCGTGGGGCTATGTGATCACCGTGGTCGGTGTGCTGGTCTTCCTGATCGTGCTGATCGAGGCCGCCATCCGTCGCCGTCCGGGCGTCGCCAATCCCTGGGGCGAAGGCGCCACCACCCTGGAATGGACGCTGTCGTCGCCGCCGCCGCATCACCAGTTCAACGAACTGCCGGTGGTCAAGGACGAGAAACACCACTGACCCGACGGCGCATCCGCGCCTGACGGCCCAACCTGAAGTCCCCGGGACCGTCCCTTCCATACGAGGGGACGGTCCCGACCTTTCATAGAACGACACGGTCTTCCGACCCATGACCGACACGCGGCCCAGACTGTCGACTGCCCAGCCCGGTGACTATTTCCAGCTGCTGAAGCCGCGTGTCATGTCGCTGGTCATCTTCACGGCGGTGACGGGCCTGGTGGTTGCACCAGGTCAGCTGAATCCGCTGGTCGCCGCCATCGCCATCCTGTGCATCGCCGTCGGCGCCGGCGCCGCCGGAGCCCTCAACATGGGGCTGGAAGGCGAGACCGATGCCCTGATGAAGCGTACCCGGGGCCGACCCGTCGCTGCCGGTCGCGTCAGAAAGAACGACGCCCTGGCCTATGGCGCGGTCCTGTCGCTGTTCTCGGTCATGCTGCTGGGCATGAACACCAACTGGTTCGCCGCGGGCCTGCTGGCGCTGACCATCGTCTACTATGCCGGTTTCTACACCCTGATGCTCAAGCGCCGGACGCCGCAGAACATCGTCATCGGCGGCGCAGCGGGGGCGTTTCCCCCGGTGATCGGCTGGGCTGCCGTGACCGGTGACGCGCCCTGGCAGGCCTGGCTGCTGTTCCTGATCATCTTCCTTTGGACGCCGCCCCACAGCTGGGCCCTGGCCCTCTATTCTGCCGGTGACTATGCGCGGGCGGGCATTCCGATGATGCCGGTGGCGCGCGGGCCGAAATCTACCCGCCTGCAGATCCTGCTCTACAGTCTGGTACTGGTGCCCGTCGCCATCCTGCCGGGCGTGACGGACCTGGGGGGGGCGATCTATCTGGGCGTGTCGGTCGTCGGCGGCCTGCTGTTCCTTCTGCTCGCCTTCCGTTTGTGGCGCAGCCGGGCAGGGGATCAGCCCGAGGCCGATCGCACCCACGGCGGTCCGGCTGTGGGACGAGAGGCCGCATTGTATGATGTGCGGATTGACGCCAAACCGGCCCGGAACCTGTTCGCCTATTCAATCCTGTATCTGATGCTGCTGTTCCTGGCCCTTCTGCTCGAGAACCTGCCCGCGTCCACCCTGGTATGCCCCTGATGCGCCTGACCGAAGAAGAACTGACCGCCCGCAAGCGCCGCAATCTGTGGATCGCGCTGGGTCTGGTCGCCTTCATGGTGCTGGTGTTTCTCACGACCTTCCTGCGCCTGAAGCAGAACATTGCTGACGCTTCCGCCAACAGGGCCGTTGCAGAGGCCCCGGTCCAGCCGGCCGGCCCCGCCACCGGAGGGGCATCATGAATCGCAAGAATCTGATCGCCCTGATCTGCGGCGGTGTGGTCATGCTGATGACCGGCGCCGCCTTTGCGGCCGTGCCCCTCTATCAACTGTTCTGTCAGGTGACCGGCTTTGACGGCACGGTACGCAAGGCCGACAAGGCCCCGGACGTCGTGCTGGACGAAACCGTGCTGGTCCGCTTCGACACCAATGTCCGCAACCTGCCGATGACCTTCAAAGCCGAGCAGCTGCAGCAGCGCGTGCGAATCGGCGAGACCGGGATGGCCTATTTCGAGGTGACCAACACCTCCGATCAGCCGATCGGGGCCACAGCCGCCTATAATGTCGTGCCCGAGCGGGCCGGGGCCTATTTCCAGAAGCTGCAGTGCTTCTGCTTCGACGGCCAGGTCATCCCCGCAGGCGAGACCATGCGCTTTCCGGTCCAGTATTTCGTGGCCCCGGAACTGGCCACCGATCCCGAAGGCCGGGGCGTGACACAGATCACGCTCAGCTACACGTTCTACCCGACGAAGGATTTTGACGTCGCTTCGGTGACGGCAAACTCTGGCGCGTCGGGATCGTGAGCGCTATAGGGCCAATCACGAGTCTATCCGAGAGCAAGAGACCCCAGAATGGCTGACGCGCACGCCGCTCCTCATCACGACTATCACCTGGTCAATCCCAGCCCGTGGCCGCTGGTCTCCTCGATCGCCGTCACGGTGATGATGGTGGGCGCTGTTGCCTGGATGAAGGGCGTGTTCGGCCTTGAGGCCGGCACCCAGTGGCTGTTCTTCGCCGGTCTGGCCGGTGTGCTCTATTCGATGTTCGGCTGGTGGAGCGATGTGATCAAGGAAAGCCGCCAGGGTGACCATACCCCGGTCGTTTCGATCGGCCTGCGCTACGGCATGGTGCTGTTCATCGCGTCGGAAATCATGTTCTTTGCGGCCTTCTTCTGGATGTTCTTCGAAATGTCCGTCTACAACGAGGCGCGCGCCCACATCCCGGCGATCAGCTTCTGGACCGATACGGCGACCGCCTGGACCAATGCTGACGGCACGACGCTGTGGCCGCCCAAGGGCATCGAGACTCTGGACGCCTGGCAGCTGCCGCTGCTGAACACCGTCATCCTGCTGCTGAGCGGTACGACGGTCACCTGGGCTCACCACGCGCTGCAGGTCGGCGACCGCAAGGGCGCCAAGCTGGGCCTGCTGATCACCGTGCTGCTGGGGGTGCTGTTCACCAGCGTTCAGGCGTACGAATATTACCACATCATCCACGAGAACCTGTTCTTCAACGAAGAAGCCGTGAACTCGGGCCTGTACGGGTCGATCTTCTTCATGGCGACCGGCTTCCACGGGTTCCACGTGCTGATCGGCACGCTGTTCCTGATCGTCTGCCTGCTGCGCCTGATGGCCGGTCAGATGTCGCCGCAGAAGCATTTCGGCTTCGAGGCTGCAGCCTGGTACTGGCACTTCGTCGACGTGGTCTGGCTGTTCCTGTTCGCCTTCGTCTACGTCATCTTCGGGTGATCGACGAGCCCACAGGGATCGATCTTCAGCCGGCGCGGATCAACCCGATCCGCGCCGGTTTGCTTTGCCGGTGCCCGGCCTGCGGCGAGGGCAAGCTGTTTTCCGGCTTTCTCAAGGTCGTGGATCGGTGCGCGGTCTGCGGCACCGACTTCAGCCGGCTGAACACCGGCGACGGGGCGGCCGTGTTCATCATGCAGATCTCCGGCGGCATCTCGGCGTTTCTGGCGCTGGGTCTGCAGATTGCCTTCGCACCCCCGACCTGGGTGCTGCTGATCGTGGCGGTGCCGCTGGTCCTGGCCCTGTCCCTCGGGCTGATGCGGCCGGGCAAGGGGCTCATGATCGCCCTTCAGATCCGCGACCTCACCCACGGAGCCGCGCCCCATGTCTGATCCGAAGGCCACCGGTTTTCCCTGGGGCCTGACCGTCGCCTCGCTTCTCGCCCTTGCCCTGTTGCTGTCGCTGGGCGTGTGGCAGGTCCAGCGCCTGCAGTGGAAGCAGGATCTGATCGCCCGGGCCGAGGCCGCCGCCGACCTGCCGCCGGTCTCGCTGGAGGCGCTGGGACAGATGCCGGATCCGGAGTTCCGCACAGCCGTGCTCGCCTGTGACTTCCAGAACCAGCCGCATGTCGAGCTGCAGTCCATACAGGATGGCCAGCCGGGCGTGCGTCTGATCTCCAGCTGCAACGGCTGGCTGGTCGATCTGGGCTTTGTCCCGGAAACGGTGAGCGCCCGACCGGCGACACAGCCTGCTGCCGTCCCCGCCATCACCGCCCAGGCTCGTCGGGTCGAGGCACCCGGCGCCTTTGCCCCGCCGCCGGAGGGCAACCGCTTCTACGCCCGCGACACCGGGGCCATGAGCCGGGCCCTGGGCGTCGAGGGACCGGTGCGTCCCTATGTGCTGTTTGCCACCGGCTCGGCATGGCCGGAGTGGCAGGCGCTCACGCCCTCGGCCCCTCCCGCTGCCTTTTCCAACAACCATCTCGGCTATGCCCTGACCTGGTTCGGACTGGCGCTGGCACTGGTTGGTTTCTATATCACCTTGCTCCGCCGGAAGCTGAAGTCCTGACCCTGCGATCCCACACCCTGCCGAACGGCGTCCGCGTCGTCTGCGATCCGATTCCGGGTCTGCAGACCGTGGCCGTCTGCGTGGCCATTGCCGCCGGCGCCCGCCATGAAAGCCCGGCGCATTCCGGTTGGTCCCACTTCCTCGAGCATATGGTGTTCAAGGGGGCGGGCGACATGTCCGCCCGCGAGATCGTCGAACGGATCGAGGCGGGGGGCGGCTCGATCAATGCCTCGACGGGCTATGAGCGGACGGTCTTCGAGGTCCGGGCCATGGCCGACGGGCTGGAGACGGCGCTTCAGGTGATTTCCGACCTGATCTTCCACCCGGTATTCGATCCGGAAGAGGTCGAGCGCGAGAAGGACGTCGTCGCCCAGGAGATCGCCGAGGCCTTTGACACGCCCGACGACCACGTCTTTGAAATGGCCCAGGCGCGCGCATTCGACGGGCAGCCTCTGGGGCGCGCCATCCTCGGTGAGGTCGAGACGCTGGCCCCCATCGACCATGAGGCCATCCGGGCCTTCCGTGCCGATATGTACCGGCCCGACCGGATCGTCGTGTCGGTGTCCGGTGCCGTCGATGAGGCGCAGCTTCTGGCCCTTGTCGAGCGCGGCTTCTCCCAAGGTGTTGCCCGCGCCGCCTCGTCCGTCCCGGCCGGGCATTTCGTGGGCGGAGAGGCGCGACTGGCCCGCCGGATCGAGCAGTCGAACCTCGTCTTCCTGCTGCCGGGCCTCAGCCACACCGATCCGCGCAGGCCGGCGCTGCGGCTGGGCGTCGAAATCCTGGGGGGCGGCATGGCCTCACGCCTGTTCCAGACCGCGCGCGAAGAGCGCGGACTGGCCTATGCCATCGATGCCTACCACGAGAGCTATACGGACTGCGGCCTGCTGGGCCTCTATGCCGGGGCTGCGGCTGATCGCGCAGGGGAACTGGCCCAGGTCTGTGGCGAGACGATCCGGGCGCTGGTGAGCGATGGTCCGACCGAACGCGAACTGGACCGGGCCCGCGCCGTCGCCCGGGCCGGCATCCGCATGGCCGATGAAAGCCCCGTGGCGCGCGCCGGGCGGCTGGCGACCCAGTCCCTCATCTTCGGTGATCCGGTCAGCAGCGACGCCATGGTGGACGAGGTCATGTCGCAGAGCCGCGAGGATGTGCAGGAGGCCCTGGCAAGCTGCCTGACGCCCGGCCTGACGGCCACGGCGGTGCTTGGGCCGCGCGCGGGTCTGTCGGCGGGCCTTCTGTTCGAGCGCGCGCTGACAGGATAAGCCTGACGGATGGCCCTACTGGACTGGATCAGCGAGCGGTCTGGCCCGACCCTTCAGTCGGAGGGGGTTGTGCTGCGCCCGCCCCGTCCGGCGGACTACGAGGCCTGGGCCACACTCCGGGCGGCTTCGCAGGCCTATCTGGCGCCCTTCGAGCCCGCCTGGCCGGAGGACGACCTGACCCGACCCGCCTTTCGCCGGCGTCTGGCGCTTTACGGCCGAGAGATGGATCTGGGCACGGCCTGGCCGTTCTTTGTCTTTGAGGCCTCGACGGGCCAGCTGGTCGGCGCGGTGACCCTGTCCCACATCCGCCGGGGGGTCAGCGAGGCGGGAACGCTCGGCTACTGGATCGGCCAGACCTTTGCCGGCAAGGGCTATTGCACGGCGGCGGTGCGGGGGATGGTCGCCTTTGCGTTCGACACCCTGAACCTGCACCGCGTCGAGGCCGCCTGTGTGCCGTGGAACGTCGCATCGCGTCGTGTGCTGGAAAAGGCAGGCTTTGAGTCCGAAGGTATGGCCCGGGCTTATCTCAAAATTAACGGCACTTGGTCAGACCATCTACTGTTCGGACGTGTCGATGACCGGCACGAGGGTGGCGCGGCCAAAGCGCCGGATGAGGATCGTTCAGGCGGGTGAGTACGCGGCAGTCAGCCCTGGCCTGGGATGCCTCGATGGCCATCGAGGCGCTGGCGGCGGCTGACTCGGCCCTGTGGGTCTGGACCCCGTCCCAGGACAGCCTGCGCGTGACCGGGGCCAGCCGTCCGCTGGGACTGGGCCCGCTGGCCCCCGAGTGTTCGGGCGCAGCCTTTGCAGCCGTGGCCATGCCGCAGGACCGGGCGCTCGCCGAAGCCCTGCTCAAGCCCCAGGCCGAAGGCACGGAGATCGCCGTGCGCCTGCGCATGCGGGATCATCCGACCTGTCTGTGGCGCGGCGTCTGGCTGGAAGACGGCCTGAGGGCCGCCGGCGTCGTCGCCCTTGAAACCACATTTGCCGGATCAAATCGCGACACCCTCACCGGCCTGCTGGACCGGGCTTCCTTCCTCGCGCGCGTCGGCGAGACGCTGATCCAGCCGGGCGACTACGAGCTGGTGGTCGCCGACGTGGATCGCCTGCGACGTCTGAACGAGGCGCTGGGCCATGAGCGGGTGGACCGGGTCCTGTCCGCCCTGGGATCGCGCCTCGCCGCGGCCTTCTCGGGCGACGATCTCCCGGCCCGGATCGGCGAGGACGAATTTGCGGTGCTGGTCCGAAAGGGGACCGGCCACGTTCCGGGCCGCCTGCGTCAGGCGTTGGAACAGCCGCTGCGGGTTGCCGGCTTTGACATCTATCCGACGGTCTCGATCGGGGCTGTGACCACTGAAGGTGGTCCGGACGCCTCTGACCCCGGCGAACTGCTGCGTCGGGTCGAGCTGGCGGTTGAACAGGCCAAGTCAGCCGGTCGCGGCGGCGCGGCCGCCTATGGCCGGGCGCTGGAAAGCGACAGCCTGTCGCGACTGGCGCTGGAATCCGACCTGCGGAACGCCTTTGTGCGGGGCGAGATCGAGCCCTTCTACCAGCCCATCGTCAATCTCAAGACCGGGGCCGTGGCCGGCTTTGAGGCCCTGTGCCGCTGGCGTCACCCCAAGCGGGGGCTGGTCCCGCCCGACGAGTTCCTGACTCTGACCGACGAAATGGGGCTGATGAACGAACTGGGTCTGCTGATGATGACCCAGGCCGCGCGCCAGCTGGCCGAATGGCTGAAGCGCCATCCGATGGCCGGCAAGCTGTTCTGCAGCGTCAATCTGTCGGTCGGCGAGATCGAGCGCCCCAATCTGGTCGAGGACGTGGCCCGCATCATCGAGGAGACCGGCCTGCCGCGCGGTGCGCTGAAGCTGGAAGTCACCGAAGGCGACATCATGCGCGACACCGCCAGCGCGGCCGTGGTTCTGGCGCGCCTGAAAGAGGTCGGGGCCTCGCTGGCGCTGGACGACTTCGGCACCGGTTTTTCGTCGCTCAGCTATCTGGCCCGCCTGCCGTTCGATACGCTCAAGATCGACCGCTATTTCGTGCTGACCATGGATCGCGACGAGGGCTCGGCCAAGATCGTCCGTTCGGTCGTCAATCTCGGGCGCGACCTCTCGCTGGAGGTCGTGGCCGAGGGCGTGGAGAACGCCGGGCTGGCGGCCCTGCTGCTGCAGGACAACTGCCACTATGGCCAGGGCTTTGGCTATGCGCCCGCGCTGCCTGCTCAGGAAGCCGAAGTCTATCTGAACGAGTCCCTTTCGGATGGGTCCGCCCCCATCCGCGCCCGCTCCGCCTGACCCGTCACGTCTTTCGGGCGCGCTTGCGGTTGCGCCGCCGCAGCAGCCGGTCAGAGATCGCCTCGGCGTGTTTGAGCGTGAAGGCCAGGGCAGCCGGGCTGCCCCGTTTGGCCCCGACGCTGTCCGCCACCACGGCGCCGCGCTCGCCCAGAGGTGCGGGAGGGCCGACCGTCGTGTCGACCGCCGTCTGGTGCTCGATCTCGGCATTCAGCTCGGCGCCCATCAGGATGATCTGCACGGTCAGCCAGGTCCACAGCAGGAAGCCCATCATCGCCGCCAGCGGCCCGAAACTGTCGGTCCGCACAAAGGTCTGGAGATACCAGCTGAACACCGCCGACAGGCCGAGGCTGAGGGTCGCCGCCACGATCGCCCCGGGGGTCAGCCAGTGCCAATGCGCCGGGTTCCGGCACGGACCGAGCCGATAGATGAGGGTCAGGGCGACGATATAGACGGCGTACAGAACGACCCAGCGCAGCGGCGCGAGCGGCTCCAGATGGGAGACAAGGCCCAGCGGGCCCAGCACGATCGGCACGCCAACCACCAGCACCGCTGTCAGCAACAGGGCCCCCAGTCCGGCGAGGGTAAACCCCATGCAGAGCAGGTTGTATTTGACCAGATTGCGCCGCTCGACCTCGTGATAGGCGATGTTCAGCCCGTAAAAGAGCGTCTTGATGCCGTTGTTCGCGACCCAGAGCGACAGGCCCAGCGTGCCGATCAGCGTCAGGGTCAGACGCGGCCGGGAATCTTCAGCCAGCCTCTGCATCTCGCCCCCGATGAACTGGGCGACGCCGGACGGCAGCACGGAATAGAGGAAGCGCAGGCGTCCCCAGGCGTCCTCCGGATCGGCGAACAGACCATAGATGGTCACGAAGGTGGCGAGCGTGGGGAACAGCGCCAGCAGCATGAAGAAGGTCACGCCGCCCGAGACAAAGCCCACCCGGTCGCCGAAATAGCTGGCCCCTGTGCGCCAAAGGATGTCGGTCCAGCCCTTGCGGGGAATGTGATGGGGGCGCTCGGCAATCCGTCCCCGACCGGGTTCACGGGCCTCATAGTCCTCGGGCGTCGGGGGATCCGGCTTCGCGGGTTCGGGGCGATAGCGGCGCAGATCGACGCCGACCTTGTGACCCTTGCGATGCAGCAGGTGGGCGGCGCCGGCCCCTGCCGCCAGACCCCCGAACAGGGCCGCCGCCAAGCCGGCCAGCAAGCCGCCGGTGCGGGGAGGTTTGGGAGACCGTGACGTCATCGCCCCCTAACGGCCAAGCTGGCGCGCCGTTCCGCTTGAATTTTCCGGCTGCGACCCCCAATCAACGTCCATGTCCGACACACCTACCCTGCTCACCACCTGGAAGGCCGCCCAGACCCGTCTGAAGGCCGGTCGCATCGACAGTCCGTCGATCGACTCGCGCCTGCTGCTGGAGGCCGCCTGCGACGTGAGCCGCCTCGACATTCTGACCGATCCCTACCGGGCAGTGACGGCCGAGCAGGCCGCGACCTATGAGGCCATGATTGACCGTCGGCTGAAGCGCGAGCCCGTGTCGCGCATTCTGGGCCGCAAGGGGTTCTGGAAGATCATGCTTAACGTGACGCCTGATGTGTTGAGCCCCCGTCCCGACACCGAGACGCTGCTGGACGTGGGCCTTGCCGCCTTTGCCCCGCATCAGGCGTTCCAGATTGCCGATCTGGGAACCGGCTCCGGTGCCATTCTGCTGGCCTTCCTGGCGGAGCGGTCAGGGGCGACGGGCGTGGGGACGGACATCTCGAGCGAGGCGCTGGCCGTGGCGCGCGACAACGCCGCCAGCCTCGGACTCGAAGGGCGTGCGACCTTTCTCAGGACAGAGTGGGCCACGGGATTTGAGGACCACAGCTTTGACCTTGTAGTGTCGAACCCGCCCTACATCCCCACGGCCGACATCGCCGGGCTGGACCCGGAGGTCCGCGACCACGACCCGCACCTCGCGCTGGACGGCGGACCGGACGGTCTGGAGGCCTACCGCCAGCTGGTGCCCGAGATCCGCCGCGTCATGAAGCCGGGCGGTATCTTTGCGGTCGAGATCGGCTGGGATCAGGGCGATGTGGTCAAGGCCCTGTTCGACGAGGGCGGGTTCGCGGATGTGAAGGTCGTGCTGGATCTGGCCAACCGCAGCCGGGTGGTGACGAACGGGCCCGATCCACGAGCCCAGGCGCCGGATATGTCCCTCGTTTCCTGAGACCGGCCCTCGCGGCGCGTCGGAAAAAGACCCTTGGAATGCGCGGCAAGGCGCGCTAAGTCTTGTCTTGTCTCCCACCAATCGCATCTCCGTGCGCCCTTCCGGGCCAACTGACAGGCGAGTGGCATGCGCGACGACCCGATCCCTGACACGGGCCTGGGTGGACCGCGCGGGTGACAACGGCTTCCGATGACATTGATGGCGGGATTTCCCTCCCGAACCACGGACAGACGAAACAGAACCCGGCCTCGACAGTCACCTGTGTCGGCCACCCTCCCGGAACGGTAGAGTCTATGAGAGATTTCAAGGGCATGAAGCGCCAGCGCGGCCGCAACAGGAAGCCCGGTGGCAACAATAATGCCAACAGCGCCAATCCGAACCGGTCATGGGATTCGCAAGGGCCTGAGAACATCAAGGTCCGGGGCAATGCCCAGACCGTCTATGAGCGCTATATGCAGCTGGCGCGCGACGCCGCCTCTGCCGGTGACCGCGTCCTGGCCGAGAACTATCTGCAGCACGCCGAGCACTATTTCCGGGTGCTGAGGGCGCTGCAGCCGCAGCGGCCGGTGTCGGAAATCGCCCAGCGCGAACTGTCCAATCAGGGCTTCGACATCGATTTCGAAGACGAGAGCGGCGCCCAGGCGGCGGCCTTCATGGCCGCGCAGCAGGCCCAGCAGAACGCCCAGCAGAACAACAACGGCAATCCGAACGGCGGCAATCCGTCCGGTCAGCAGCCGCAGGGCCAGCAGCCCCAGACCAATGACCGGGATCGTGACCGCGACAGGGATCGGGACCGCGACCGCGACCGGGATCGTGACAGGGATCGCGACCGCGATCGTGACCGTGACCGCGACACGGACGGCGAGACCCGCAGCGACGGCGAGGGCGGCGGTCGCCGCGAAACCCGTCGCGAGCGCTGGGAACGCCGCAAGGACGAACAGCGGGGCCGCAAGCCCTCTCAGGAAGGCGACGCCGATGCGTCCGAGGACCGGTCCGACGACGCGCCGCAGACCTCCAGTGGAACGCCTGACGAGACGCCCGAGGCGATTGCTGAGGCTCCGGCCCGTCCCGCCCGCAAGCCGCGTCGCCCGCGCGAGGACGCCCCGGTCCGGGAAGCGTCCGACGCGGACGCCCTGCCGGGCTTTCTGACCCGCCCGACCCCGCGGGTGGCAGAGGCCCCCGCTTCGGAGGAGGCCGCGCCGCCGCGTCGTCGCGCGCCCCGCAAGAAGGCCGCCGAGACCGCCGACAGCGGCGAATAGTCCATCCGGTCTTGACCTCCGCGTCTCGCCCGGGCCCACTGGCCCGGTCCTGACGAGAAGGAGATGCCATGTCCTATGCCCGCCACGTCCGCACCGCTGGACTGACTGCGCTGATGGCCCTGATCGTGTCGGCCTGTGCGTCCTCAGGTGGTGGCTATGCCCCACCGCCCCCGCCTCCGCCACCGGATGGGTCCGGTCCGGTCCTGCGGGATTGGCGCAGCATCATCACCACCTATGATCGCGACCGGTACGGTCGGGTGGATGCCGCCTGGCGTCTGGCGCTGGAACAGGCGCGCCGTCAGGAGGGATCGGGCGATCTCGGCTCGCTCGGCGCCCTGCTTGATCCGGACGCAGCCGTCGGTGGCGTCACTCCGCCCGAAGGCGACTATCGCTGTCGCACCGTCAAACTGGGCTCACAGGGGGGAGAGGCGGGCCTCGGCTATGTCGTCTACGGCTGGTTCGACTGCCGGATCGAAAGCACGCCGGCGGGGCTGAAATTCTCCAAGCTCACAGGGTCGCAGCGACCCTCGGGCCTGCTGTTTCCGGAGAATAACCGTGAAATGGTGATGCTGGGGTCCATGGCCCTGGGGTCCGAGCCGCCGGCCAATTCCTACGGCCAGAATTCCGACCGCGACATGGTGGCCGTGCTGGAACGGATCGGGTCGCGCCGCTGGCGGCTGGTCATCCCCTGGCCCCAGTACGAATCCAACCTCGATCTGATCGAACTGGTGCCGAACTGACCGGAACCGCTTGACCTGACGTCCTCGTCCGCCCAGCCTTGCTGGGTCTTAACGGGAGGGTTCAGAATATGCGTGGCACCGGTTTCAGCATCATGGTGGTGGTGATCATCGCCTTGGTCGGCGCGGCCTTTCTGATCGGCATGCCGACCTACAACGTCTATGCCAAGACAATGGCGGGCAAGGCGGCCTATGAAGAAGCGGTCCAGAACCGGCGCATCCGTGTGCTGGAGGCCCAGGCGCTTCTGGACGCAGCAGAACTGACGGCCCAGGCCGAGGTGGCGCGCGCCAAGGGCACGAATGAGGCCAACCGCATCATGGCCGAAAGCCTTGGCGGTCCGGAGAACTATCTGCGCTGGGCCTATATCAACATGCTTCAGGAAACGGCCGGGCAGGGCGACCGCCAGATCATCTATCTGCCGACCGAAGCCGGTATGCCGATCCTGGAAGCCGGTCGTCGCCCACCCGGCAACTGACCCTCGGGTCAGGCCAGCTCGACCGGCGTCCCGACCTCGTCCTCGACGATCCGCGCGACAGCCATGTCGGCGGTGACATTGCCGACGGTGCGGAAGATGTCGGGGATCACCTCGACCGCCAACAGCAGCGGAAGGATCTCCAGCGGCACCCCCATGGCGATGCAGATCGGGGCGATTGAGACGAAGAAGCTGATCTGGCCCGGCAGGCCGACCGAGCCGATGCTGACCAGCACCGCCGTCAGACCCGCTGCCACCAGCTGATCCATGCTGGGCTCTATGCCGAACAGGTGGGCGCAATAGATGACCACGCCCAGGTTGGCGACCGGGCTGGTGATGCGGAACACGGCCACCGCCAGCGGAAGGACCAGACCGGCCGTGGGACGCGACACGCCCAGCGCATCGACCGCGCGCTCGACCATGACCGGCAGGCTGGCCAGCGAGGACTGGGTCGAGAAGGCGACCACCTGGGCCGGGGCCACGCCGCGCGCAAAGCCGGCGAAGCTGACCTTGCCGAACGCCACCACCAGTGGATAGCACAGCAGGGTGATGCCGATGGTCGCCAGCGATACGATGGCGACATAGTGAGCCAGGGTTCCGGCGGCTCCGACGCCCGCCGTCAGCCCGACGCCCAGCGCCAGGGCGAAGACGCCGACCGGCGCGGCCATCAGCACCCAGCGGACGATCACAATCATCGTCTCGGCCACGGCCTCGAAGAAGGTCACCAGCGGCAGACGCAGCCGGTCGGGCAGGCGGGTGGCGGCAAAGCCGAAGAAGACCGCGAACACCACCAGCCCCAGAATGGCGTCCTCGGCGGCGGCGCGAATGGGGTTGGCAGGAGCGAGGGTCTTGAGGAACTCCCCGAACGGGGCCCCCGGTCCAACACCTTCAGGACTGGGCGGTGCTCCGGCGATCAGGCGCGCGCCGCCCTCGGGGTCGATCGGCCAGATGGCGTGCAGCCCATAGGCCGCGCCGATCGCATAGACGGTCGCAACGACGATCAGGATGGCAAAGACCAGCAGCGCGCGCCCGGCCAGCAGGCCCGCCCGGCCCGGACCATGTGCGGCCCCGGCGATGGAGGCGATGCCCGTGACCAGCAGCGAGAAGACCAGCGGCACAATGGTCATCTTCAGCGCATTCAGCCACAGCTGGCCCAGCGAGCCGATGAAGCTGGCCGTCTCGGCACCGCCCGGCAGGCCACGCGACTGGGCAATGGCCCCGACGATCAGGCCGAGCGCCAGCGCCGCCAGCACCTGAAGGCTGAGCGACGGAAGGAAACGGCGTCCCTTGGTCAGGGTCATGGGTACGGCCTCTCATCTCGCCCCGCGATGAGGCCGGACGGACGATATAGGGATGTCTGACCCGTTTCGCCAAGCGGAGGTGGAACGCCACGGCAAAGCTGGGCATTGTTGGACCATGGTCAATGAACTCACCGAGCTGCAGGACGCAGCTGTCCTGCGGCTGGGCGGCATCTCTCTGACGCTCGGCGGCCTGGTGACCGCAGCCCTGATTATCGTCGCGGCCGGCGCCCTGTCGTGGGCCGCGACTCGAGGCATCCGGCGTCTGCGGCACAAGGCCACCCGCTCGACCCAGGCGCTGTACCTGCTCGAAAAAATGACGGGCTACGGCATCCTGATCGCGGGCGTCTTCATGGGCCTGTCCGCAGCGGGCCTGAATCTGTCGTCGCTGGCGGTGTTTGCCGGGGCCATCGGCATTGGTCTGGGGCTGGGCCTTCAGGGCGTGGTCAAGGAGTTCGTCTCGGGCCTGTTCCTGATCTTCGACCGTATGGTGTCCGTGGGCGACTACGTCGAGCTGGACGATGCGCGCGGCGCCATTGTCGAGATCGGGCCGCGCGCCACCCGCATCCGCACCAATGACAACATCAACATCATCGTGCCGAACTCCAGCCTGATAGAGGGCACGGTCACCAATTGGACGCTCAAGGGCGACACCCGCCGCATCCATGTGCCGTTCTCGGTCGCTTATGGCGCCAACCGGTCCGAGGTGCGCGACGTGGTGCTCAAGGCGGCCCGCGCCATCCCCTTTACCTTGCCCGAAACCGAGGCCCGCAAATGCCAGGTCTGGCTGGTCGGCTTCGGCGAGTCGGGGCTGGATTTCGAACTGCTGGTCTGGCCGACGCAGGACGCCGTCAAGCGCCCCGCCGCCATGCACGCCGCCTATACATGGGCCATCGCCGATGCCCTCGACGAGGCCGGGATCGAGATCCCCTTCCCGCAGACCGACCTGCGGATCCGCAGCATGTTCGGCCATGAGGGCGACGATGCCCTAGAGATCCTGGGACGTGCGCCCAAGGGGCGGTCCCGCAAGACGCCTTCTGACGCGCCCGCGCCCAAGGCCGCGACGTCGGGTTCCAACGATGCCATCGAGGACCTGCTGCGGCCCAGCTCCGATCCGATCGAGAAAGAGCGGCTGTCCGGCGAAGATCGCTAGCGCGCGACGCCGCCCTCGCCTGACACGGCGGCCTGAACGTTCAGAGCCTGAACCGTCTCGCGCACGTCGTGTACGCGGATGATGGACGCGCCGTGCCGCGCGGCCTCAAGCGCGAGGGCCAGCGATCCGCCCAGCCGATCGAGCGGATCGGTCGCGGCGGCATCGACGGCCTGGATCATCCTTTTGCGACTCGCCCCGAACAGGACCGGAAAGCCGGTGTCGACCAGCGCCTGCAGGTTGGCGATCAGCGCCAGATTGTGCGCCAGCGTCTTGCCAAAGCCGATGCCGGGATCCAGCCAGATGCGCTCGCGCCGAACACCTTCGGCCATGGCTATCTCGGCGCGGTGCAACAGGGCGTCGCGCACCTCGGTCACGACATCACCATAGCGGGGACTGGCCTGCATCGTCTGTGGCTCCCCCTGCATGTGCATCAGCACGACGTCGCAGTTCAGTGCGGCGGCGATTGACGGACTCTCGGGTGCAGCCCCCAGCGCGCTGACGTCGTTCCACATGGTCGCGCCGGCCTCGACGGCCGCATGGGCCACGGCCGGCTTGAGCGTGTCTATGCTGATCGGCCCGTCCCAACGGGCGCGAAGGCCAGCGATGACCGGGACCACCCGGGCCAGTTCCTCGGGCTCGGCCACGGGCTCGGCGCCGGGCCGGGTGCTCTCGCCGCCGATGTCCAGAATGTCCGCGCCCTGCTCGACCAGCCGCAGGCCATGGGCGACCGCAGCCTCGACCGTCGCCAGTCGGCCGCCGTCCGAAAAGCTGTCGGGCGTGACGTTTACAATGCCCATGACGCGGGGGCGTCTGATCATGTCTTCCGCCCCTGCGGATAGATCGTCTCGCCGCGCGCGAGCATCTCGACGAACTGCGCGATCCGGTTCTTCCGGCCCGCCTCGGTCTTCAACGACTCCGTGCGGTGGATCAGGGCAAAGCGATTGTTGGCGGTGAGCGTGCCGAACGTTGCCAGCGCCGTCGGGTTGGCCTGTATGGCGGCCATCAGATCCTCCGGAACCTCGGCGTTCTTGACGCGATAGGCCTTGGCCCAGCGCCCGTCCGCCCGGGCCGCCTCGACCTGCTTCAGCCCCGGGGGCTGCATGACGCCCTCGGCAATCAGTCGCTCGGCGTGGGCGACATTGATCTCGCTCCACATGCTTTTTGGGCCGCGCGGCGTGAAGCGCTGCAGAAAGCTGGCGTCGTCCAGGCTCTTGCGGATGCCGTCTATCCAGCCCCACGCCAGGGCCACCGGCACGGCCTCGGCCCAGGTCACGCTGGTGTATCCCGATCGCACCTTGAATATCCGGATCCAGACTTCGGGCTCCTGGGCGTGGTTCCGGTCCAGCCAGGCATGGAACGCGCCGGCGTTCTCAAAGGCATGCACCCGCTCCGGGTCAACAGCCACGGGGGCCATCAGTCGCGTCCTCCGATCAGGCCACTCAGGGCTTCGAGATAGGCGGCAAACGCCCGCCGCCCCTCCTTGGTGATCGTCACCTCGGTGAGGGGCTTGTTGTCCTTGAAGCTCTTGTCGATGGACACATAGCCCGCCTCGGCCAGCTTCTTCAGATGGACGGACAGATTGCCCTGGGTGGCCTCCAGCACGGTCTTCAGTTCAGTGAAATCGGCGCTCTCGACATCGGCCAGATAGACCATGATCCCCAGCCGCATGCGACCGTGGATCACCTCATCAATCTGTCCCAGACCGGCCAGACCCATGGTGGCTCAGGGCGCCGTGCGCGGCGCGCGGGCCTCGAGGTACATGATCAGCCCCGGCCCCGCGAACAGCAGGAACAGGGCGGCGGTGCATACGCCGAGGTAGGCGACCGGCTCACGCACCAGCACACCGAGCGTCACCGCCGTCAGCCATCCGCCCACCGACGTCGCCAGCATCCATCGCTTCTTCTTCAGGCTCCAGGCCACGAACCAAGCGGCGCTTTGCAGCGCGAAGATGATGGCCGGATAGTAGAGCCAGACGGCGAAGTCCTGATCGCGAACCGCCCCGACGCCGAAGACAATGATGACGGCCGCATTGGCCATGCCGGTTCCGCTGAGCGCGGCATTGACGGCGCGGTTTGCCATCGTGCCCTTGCGGGCGCCGCCCTGCTTGTTGTCGCGATCAATCGCCCAGACCAGCACGATCAGGAAGGCGACGCTGATCCCGACGACGAAGGCCAGGCTGGGAACGGGGCCCCAGTCGACCAGACCGGCCAACTGCCCCATGTGAAACAGACACTGGAGTCCATACAGCAGCCCGCCGGCCAGATAGCAGATGGCCGCCGACATCGGCATCCTGCCGCCGCCCTCCACGATCGAGCGCATAAAGGCGAGGTCGGCTTCGGCGGAGGGGGTTTTCAGCTTGTTCGCCATGGGCGGATCTCCTTGGACCGGCCCGTCCGTGGGTGGACGAGCCGGCGGGGCTTGGCAAGATGTTATTCTGCCGGGGCAGGGACAGGATTGGCGGGACGTTTCCAGGGAATGCGACGCCCGTTCAGCCAGCGTCCCATGAAGGTGTGGCGGACCAGCAGTTCATAGGTGATCAGGCTGATCCCCATCGTACCACCGATCACCAGTGAAGCCTTGAGCCACCAGGGCGCGCCCAGGCCCAGCACCAGGGTCTGGCCGACCATCACCAGCGGCAGGTGGACGATGTAGATCCAGTAGGAGGCATCGGCCAGATAGCGCCGCACGGGGCTCTTCCGGCTGAACAGCTGCAGGGCCAGGGACATGGCCGCCATGGCGCTGCTGAACACGGCCAGTGCCATGAGGATGGCCAGCGCCGCCTTGGCCGACGGGTCGGTGACGGGAGCCAGGTCCGGCATCGGGCCTCCGGCCAGCATCAGGGCGCCTGTGCCCGTGCCGAAAGCCACGACCGTGAACACCGGCCACAGCTTGCGAATACGCTCCAGCAAGTCGCGCCGGCGGTCCAGCAGGAAGCCGAACAAGAAGGCGGTGCCAAACCCGGTCAGCGCCACGGCATTGGGCACCAGACCCGTATCCGGCGTCGGAATGGCGAAGAAGGCGGTCCAGTTCGGATGAAGGTAGAAGGCCAGCGCCAGGGGGCTACCCAGGACCAGCGGGGTCCACGGTCCGACCAGCGCGGCGGTCAGGCGGTCAATCATGCGTCCCCAGCTGCCGTTCCGGTCCAGCACGGCGAACGGCGCCCGCAGCGCCAGCATGGCGACGTAGAAGATCAGCAGCACCCACAGGAACCACAGATGGGTCAGGGGGAAGGTCTCGACCGTCAGGGGCGGCGGCGGCGGGCCATCGGTCGGCAGGGAGCCGCCGTTCTGGATGGCGACATTCCACAGCAGCACGGCGATGATCGCGGCCAGCGCCACCCACCACAGGCCGACCAGCGGTCCGGCGATGCGGATCAACCGGTCCTTCAGGAAGCCCCACAGGCCTTTCCGCCCCAGCATCATATGGGCGAACAGGCCGGCGATCAGGAAGAAGGTCGTCATCCGGAACAGGTGGATGGCGAAGAACAGGACCGAGGCCACCGGCGATGTCTGGCTGTCGGCCACGATCCAGATCGGGACCGGGAAAAAGCTCATCAGGGTGTGCAACACCACACCGAGCAACAGGGCGATGCCGCGCAGGGCATCTAGCCCGTGCAGGCGGTCGTCGGGCGAGGGGGTCGTGGTCAGGGTCATGGTCTGCTCTCCAGCGATATGAACGCCAGATACCGCAGACAGGTTTATAATGCAAACTGGTTCATCAAAGACATGCCCCCTCCGGCGACGAAGGGGGCATGCGGCTTGTTAGCTGGCGGTGCCGGTCGCGGGTTTCTGGCCCGGACGGCGACGACGACGCTTCAGCTGCGACACCGGCGCCGGGGCGGATCCTTCCGGACGGTCACCGGCCATCGGGTTGTAGTGCGACCGCTCGGGCGACCGGCCGGGGCCGCGTCCGCCTGCGTTGGCACCGCCGGGCTTGGGACCCCGACGGTTGCGGTTGCGGCGACCTTCGCCATCACCATCCCGGGCCGGGCGATCCTCCCGCTCGGGCAGGGTGGCTTTCTTGCCGACGCCGGCGGCGCTGATGGCGGCATCAAGGGCGCCCAGCGCCTTGTCGTTGCGACGATCGATCGCCGGGATCTTCTGGCGGGTGACCTTTTCGATGTCCTTCAGCAGCTTCATCTCGTCACCGGCGACAAAGCTGATGGCGGTGCCGTCGGCGCCGGCGCGGGCCGTCCGGCCGATGCGGTGCACATAGGCTTCCGGCACATAGGGCAGTTCAAAGTTGACGACGTGCGAGACGCCGTCCACGTCGATTCCGCGCGCCGCGATGTCGGTCGCCACCAACACCCGCAGCTTGCCCTTCTTGAAGGCCTCAAGGGTGCGCTCACGCTGGGGTTGGCTCTTGTTGCCGTGGATGGCGCCGGCTTCGACACCACCCGCTTCCAGATAGGCGGCTACCTTGTCGGCCCCGTGCTTGGTCTTGGTGAACACCAGGCAGCGGGTGTAGCCCGGATCGCTGAACATCTCGGTCAGCAGGGCGCGCTTGCGGCCCTGTTCCACCCAGATGATCGACTGTTTGATGCGCTGGACGGTGGTCGCCTGGGGCGTCACCTGGACCCGCTTGGGATCCTTCAGCAGTTCGGCGGCCAGCTTGCCGATCTCGCCCGGCATGGTGGCCGAGAAGAACAGATTTTGGCGCTTGGCCGGGATGCGGCTGACGATCTGGCGGATCGGCTTGATGAAGCCGAGGTCCAGCATCTGGTCGGCCTCGTCCAGCACGAAGATTTCCGTGGCCGACAGGTCGAGGTTCTTCTGCTGGATGTGGTCCAGCAGGCGACCGGGCGCGGCCACCAGAATGTCGAGGCCCTGATTGAGGGCGCGTTCCTGGCCGCCGTATTTCACGCCGCCGAAGATCACGGCGACGCGGAAGCCCAGATGCTTGCCATAGGTCTTGAAGCTCTCGGCGATCTGCGAGGCCAGCTCGCGGGTCGGCGACAGCACCAGACAGCGGGTCGTGCGGGGCAGGGGGGCGACACGGTTGGCCGCCAGCCGGTGAAGGATCGGCAGGGCAAAGGCCGCCGTCTTGCCGGTGCCGGTCTGGGCGATGCCCAGCAGGTCACGGCCGGTCATCACATCGGGGATCGACTGCGCCTGGATCGGGGTGGGGGTGGTGTAGTTCTCATAGGCCAGCGCCTGCAGCAGGGCCGGGTTGAGGCCCATGTCCTCGAAGGTTTTGGGCAGGGTCTGGGTTTGGGTAGAAGCGTTCATGACGCGTGTGACTTTCGCATGCGGCGGAGGGCTTCAGGCCTTGCCGCGCCCCGTGAAAGCCTGAAGGCCTTCCGGACCGCGCGACCAAAGGGAAGCGCACCGCCAGTCCGGGCCGCGAGATTGCGAAACCGGGGGGAACGGGCGCTACCCCGCGTGTCCGGGCAGCGAATGAATCTTGAGGGCCGGCCGCTGCTACAGTCAGGTCTTCGGTCTTAGGAAGACCCACACGCGCTGGAGCGCACCGGGGATCGCGATTGTGCGATGCAGCGCAAGTGGGCCTCCAGCGCGTCAAAGTCAAGGCCGGCCCTCGTTCTTTCAAGCGATCAGCCGCCGTTCAGGTGCGCGTAGACCGCCTGATAGCCGTCCCGCTCGGCAAAGCGGAGCGGTTTGACACGCTCGACCAGAATTTCCCCGGCCGGGGTATTGCCGGACCGGATCAGGTCCATGACCTCGGCGATATAGGTATCGAGCGGCATTGACGCGGGGTTCTCGGCATGGCCCGGCATCAGGTCGGTGGCGACGCCCGGCGGCGCCAGCTCCAGCACTTCGATGGCGGTGTCCTTGAGCTGGCTGCGCAGGGCCTGGGTCCAGGAGTGGATGGCCGCCTTGGTGGCCGAATAGATCGGTGTCGCGGCCAGGGGCACAAAGGCGAGACCCGAGGATACGGTCATGAGGCTGGCCCGCGGCTGCTGCTTCAGGTGGCCGATCAGGCCGGCGGTCAGCCGAATGGGGCCGAGCAGATTGGTCTCAAGGGTGCGGTCGACGCGGTCGAGGTCCCAGGCATCGGCGGTCAGGTCCTCGACCTCCATGATGCCGGCGTTGTGGATGACGGCATTGAGGGCCGGGTGGTCGCGGGTAACCTGGGCGGCAAAGGCGGCGATGGCGTCGGCATCGGTCATGTCCAGCACGGCCCAGTCCATGCCCGGGTTGGCCTCTGCGACCGAGCGCAGGGCGTCCTCGCGGCGACCGGTGATGATGACCTTCGCCCCGTCGCGGTGCATGGCTTCGGCGAGGGCGCGGCCGATACCGGCGCTGCCGCCGGTGATGAGAATGGTGTCGTTGGCGATTTGCATGGGGGTCTCCTTTTCGCGAGCTTCAAACTGGGCACACCGCGCACTTGTGGTAAGAAGGCGCCGAAAAGATTTGTACTTACCTGATGGAGAGTGACGGCCATGACGGCGTTTCCGCCGGCCCGCATCAAGGATCCCGTCACCGATCTGCCCGCTGATCCGCGGGTCGAAGCCCTGGTCAAGGAGGTGATCGGCCGCGTGGCAGACAAATGGACCCTGCTGATCCTCGAGGTCCTGGAGGAACATGGTCCGACCCGCTTCACCCAGGTGGGGCGGCACGTGGGCGACATCAGCCAGAAGATGCTGACCCAGACCCTGCGCCAGATGGAGCGCGACGGTCTGGTTACGCGTACCGTCCACCCGGTCATCCCGCCGCGTGTCGACTATGCCCTGACGGACCTGGGCCGGACGCTGGCCGAGGCCTTCTGCGGCGTCTGGGGCTGGGCCGAGGCCAATATCGAGAAAATCGAGGCTGCCCGGGCCGACTTCGACGCCCGCGCCCGGCCCTGATCCGCTGCGCTGCAAAATCGGGCCTCGACTTACGCCGGGTCATCACGGAATGTTACAACTCCCCGGAACAGGAGACCGACTGCCCATGCCCGTCCGTGCCGATCTGACCATTGCCCCCGTTCTCGCGGCCTTCGTCGAGGACGAGGTTCTGCCGGGACTGGGGATCGACAGCGGGGACTTCTGGTCGGGCGTGCGGGCGCTGCTCGACTGGGCCGAGCCCGAGAACCGGCGCCTGCTGACGGTACGCGATGACCTGCAGGCCCGCATCGACAACTGGCACGTCGAGCGCAAGGGCCAACCCTATGACGTGGCCGCCCAGCGCGATTTCCTGAAGCAGATCGGCTGGCTGGTCGACGCACCCGCCCCCTTCTCCATCGGCACCCACCATGTCGATGCCGAGATCGCCACCCGCGCCGGGCCCCAGCTGGTGGTGCCGGTGCTCAACGCCCGCTTTGTGCTGAACGCCGCCAATGCCCGCTGGGGCAGTCTGTATGACGCGCTCTACGGCACTGATGCGCTGGGCGACCTGCCCCCGACAGGTGGCTATGACGCGGACCGCGGTGCCCGCGTCGTCGCCCGGGCCAAGGCGTTTCTGGACGAGGCCCTGCCGCTGGTCGAAGGCTCGTGGGCTGAGCTCAGCCACCCGCATCAGGGCATCGCCCTGCGCGACACCGGACAGTATGTGGGCCAGACCGAACGGGGCCGCCTGTTCCGCCACAACGGCCTGCATATCGAGGTGGTGTTCGACCCCGACCACCCCATCGGCCGCGCCGATCCGGCGGGCATCGCGGATGTGGTGCTGGAGTCGGCGCTGACCACCATCGTCGACCTGGAAGACTCCGTCGCCTGCGTCGATGCCGAGGACAAGGTCGCGGCCTACCGCAACTGGCTGGGCCTGATGAAGGGCGATCTGGCCGAGACCTTCGACAAGGGCGGCCGGTCACAGACCCGCCGGCTCAACCCGAATGTCGCCTATGTCGCGCCGGACGGGACAGAGGCCACCTTGCCGGGCCGGTCATTGCTGTTTGTCCGGAACGTCGGCCACCTGATGACGACGCCGGCCGTCCTGATGCCCGATGGGTCGGAAGCGCCTGAGGGGATCCTCGATGCCATCCTCACCAGCCTGATCGCCCTCTATGACCTGCGCGGGACGGGCCCCTTCCGCAACAGTCGCGAGGGCTCGATCTACATCGTCAAACCAAAGATGCACGGGCCGGACGAATGCGCCTTCACCAACCGCCTGTTCGATGCGGTCGAGGACCTGCTGGGGCTGGACCGCCATACGATCAAGGTCGGCGTGATGGACGAGGAGCGCCGCACCTCGGCCAACCTGGCCGCCTGTATTCACGCGGTGAAGGACCGGATCGTCTTCATCAACACCGGCTTCCTCGACCGCACGGGCGACGAGATCCACACCCTGATGCAGGCCGGTCCCGTCGTCCGAAAGGGCGAGATCAAGACCAGCACCTGGATCGCCGCCTATGAGCAGCGCAATGTGGCGATCGGCCTGCAATGCGGCCTGTCGGGCCGGGCCCAGATCGGCAAGGGCATGTGGGCCGCACCCGACCGCATGGCCCAGATGCTGGACGAAAAGGCCGGCCATCCGAAGACCGGCGCCAACACCGCCTGGGTGCCCTCACCGACGGCCGCCACCCTCCATGCGCTGCACTATCACCAGACCGACGTCTTTGCGGTGCGCGAAGCGATGGGCGCCGCCGACCGGCGCCCGCTCGAGGACCTGCTGACCCCGCCGCTGGCCGAGGGCCGCAACTGGAGCGCCGAGGAGATCGAGCAAGAGCTGGACAACAATTCCCAGGGCATCCTCGGCTATGTGGTGCGCTGGATCGATCAGGGCGTGGGCTGTTCCAAGGTGCCCGACATCCACGACGTCGGCCTGATGGAGGACCGCGCGACCCTCCGGATCAGTTCGCAGCATATGGCCAACTGGCTGCTGCACGGCGTCTGCACCGCGGATCAGGTCGACTCCGCCCTGCGACGCATGGCGGCCAAGGTCGATGCCCAGAATGCGGGCGATCCCCTCTATCGCCCCATGGCACCCGCTTTCGACGACAGCCTCGCCTTCCAGGCGGCACGCGCACTGGTGTTCGAGGGTGTGGAGCAGCCGAACGGCTACACCGAGCCCCTGCTGCACCGCTTCCGCCAGCAGGCGAAGGCACAAGCCCGGACCTGACCGAGGACCCGCCGGTCCCCCTGTCAAAGCCGCGCGCTTGACAGCCGCCGGGCGCGGCACAATACTTAAGTCAATGCTACAGTATCAAGCCCAGCCGCTAGACCTCGCCTTTCAGGCCCTGTCCGATCCCGGGCGGCGGGCCATGGTCGAACGCCTTGCGCGCGGCCCGGCCTCGGTCAGCGAACTGGCCGCTCCTCTGCCCATGACCCTGTCCGCTGTGGTCCAGCACCTGAAGGTCCTTCAGGACGCCGGCCTCGTGAAAAGCGAAAAGGTCGGACGCGTGAGGACCTGCACGCTCGACGTCGAGGCCATGACGCGCGTCGAGGCCTGGATCGCCGAGCACAAGCGCTTCTGGGAACAGCGATACGACCAGCTGGACGCCTATCTCGCCCAAACCTCTTCAGGGGAAAACCCATGAGCCTGACCCATGCGACCTTCACCATCGAGCGCGTGGTGAATGCCCCGCCCGAACGTGTGTTTGCCGCCTATGCGACGCTGGAGGCCAAGATGGCCTGGTTCAAGGCGCCGACCGACATTGAGACCCTGCACCGGGATTTCGAATTCCGCGTCGGTGGCCGGGAGCGTTTTCACGCCCGCTGGCCCAGCGGTCTGACCAGTGATTTTCAGGCCGTCTATCACGACATCGTCCCGAACGAGCGGATCATCCTCGTCTACGACCTGTTCCATAATGACGATAAACTCTCGGTATCCCTCCAGACGATTGAGCTCCGGCCAGAGGGCGCAACCACCCGCCTGCTGCATACCGAACAGGGGGCCTATTTCTCAGGGGGTATTGAGGCGGTCGAGGGCCGTGAGCACGGCACCGCCTGGCACGTCGACAACCTCGTCGCCGTGATCGAGGGCCGCGAACCGAGGGCCTTCTCATGACCCTTGAGCTCTATGCCCACCCGTTCTCGTCCTACTGCCAGAAGGCTTTGATCGCCTTCTATGAGAACGACACCCCCTTCACCCAGCGGATGGTTGAAGATCCGGACGTCGCCAAAGAACTGGCCGCCCTGTGGCCGCTGAAGCGCTTTCCGATCCTGCGGGATGGCGGTCGTGTGGTGCTCGAAGCCACGATCATCATCGAATACCTCCAGCGCCATCGCCCGGGTCCGGTGAAAATGATCCCCGACGACCCCGATCTCGCGCTCGAGGTCCGGATGCTGGACCGGTTCTTCGACAACTATGTCATGACGCCCCAGGGCAAGTTCGTCTTCGACGCCCTTCGCCCGGAGGAGGATCGCGATCCTTACGGCGTGGAGGAGGCGCGCAGGATGCTGGAGACCAGCTACGCCTAGCTGGACCAACACATGGCGGGCCGGACGTGGGCAGTGGGGGACAGCTTCAGCCTGGCCGACTGTGCCGCCGCGCCATCCCTCTTCTACGCCGACTGGACCTACCCGATTCCCGGCGCGCTGGGGCATCTCAAGGCTTATCGGGCCCGCCTGCTCAGCCGCCCCTCCTTCGCCCGTGCGGTCGATGAAGCTCGCCCGTACCGGCACTACTTCCCGCTGGGCGCCCCTGACCGGGACTGAGGGGGCCTACAGCTCACTCCCGGTACGCCACAGGCCGCGGACCAGGGGTTCGATCAGATATTGCAGCATTGTCCGGCGACGCAGCACGATCACCACCTCGACCGGTGAGCCCGAGCGGATCGAGTCCGCGCCCCGGCCCAGCTTGGCCAGTTCCTCGGGAGGCACGACGATCTCGGCGCGGAAATAGCGGTTGTTCGAACCTTCTTCGGTGAAGCTGTCGGCCGACAGCCGTTCGACCCGACCGCGCAGCACCGGCGGGTTGGAGGTCCTCAGCCCTGGAAACTTCACCTCGGTCAAAAGGCCGACGCGCAGATTGTCGATATCGTTCGGATTGATCCGGGCGACGATCACCTGCGAGGCATTGGACGGCACGATCTCCATCAGCGTCTGGCCGGCCTGAATGACGCCGCCGGGCGTAAAGATGGTCAGGCCGACCACCTGGCCCGATACCGGCGCCCGTACGCGGTTACGCTCGATCTGGGCCCGAACCTCGGTCAGGCGCGGTTGCAGCTCGTTCAACTGGACCTCGACCGCGCGGAGCTGTTCGGTGACGTCCTCGTCCATGTCGGTGCCGACGCCGGACATCTGCAGTCGGGCCTCGCCCATGGCCTCATTGGCGCGGGCGATTTCCGCACGCAGCGAGCCCGCCTCGCCGTCCAGGGCGGCGGCCTGACGCTCCAGTGCCCGGACCCGGCTGATGGGGGCATAGCCCTGCTCGGCCAGGCTGCGGACGTCGGCCAGCTCTTCCTCGATCAGCCGCTTCTGTTCCGCATTGGCCACCAGTTGGCGCTCATAGCCCGAGACCTGCTGCCGCAGCTGGCTGACGCGCTGGCCCAGAACGCCCCGCTCGGTCGAGCGGCCGCTGCGCCGGGCGGCGAACTGTTGTCGTTGCAGTGCCATGGCCTCATTGGCCAGCGCCTGATCCCCCGGGCTCATGGCGGCGAACTCGGGCGGGACGGGGATTCTGGCCAGCCCACTGCGCTCGGCCTCCAGCCGCGCCCGCTGCGCCAGCAGCGCCACGACCTGACCGGTCAGGCCGCGCTCGGTGGCAGCCAGTTCTCCGCCTGCGACCTCGATCAGGATCTGGCCCGCTTCGACGGTATCGCCTTCGGCCACGTGCAGGGCACTGACCACACCGCCGTCACGGTGCTGGACGGCCTGCCGGTTGCCCGAGACCGAGACCTGGCCACTGGCAAAGGCGCCGGCGTCCAGCGGCGCGAAGGCGGCCCAGCCGAGGAACAGGACAAAGAACAGGGCGATGATCGCGCCACCGACCAACAGTTCGCCGCGGGGGGAATCGTCCGGCCCTTCAGGTCCGGCGGCGGCGACGGGCGCGTCCGTCGGGGCCTCGGGCGAAGGGGCGGGGCGGCCCAGGCCGGGAAAGTCCAGCTTGCTCATGCCGACTGCGCTCCCGGCGGCGGCACGACGGTCGGCTTGGCCCGTCCGGGGTTCAGCCGCATCATCACCTCATCACGCGGTCCCTCGATCTGGACCGTGCCCTCTCGCAGCATGAGCAGGCGGTCGGCGATGCCCAGAACACCGGCGCGGTGGGCCACCATGACAACCGAAGCCCCGCGCGCCGTGGCGCCCTTGATCGCCTGGGTCAGGGCGGCCTCGCCCTCTTGGTCCAGATTGGCATTGGGCTCGTCGAGAACCAGCACAACCGGGTCGCGGTACAGGGCCCGTGCCAGCGCCACGCGCTGCGACTGGCCGACCGACAGGCCGGCACCGTTGTGACCCAGCACTGTGTCATAGCCGTTCGGCAGGCGAAGGATCATCTCATGCACGCCCGCGGCCTTGGCCGCCGCCACCGCCTCCCGGTCAATCTGTTCCGGATCGATGCCCAACGCCGAGCGGAACCGCGAGATATTGTCCTTTACCGATCCCGAAAACAGACCCGGCACCTGAGGCAGATAGCCGATGTGTTCGGCCAGGATGTCGCCCTCGCGGGCGTCATAGTCGGCGCCGTCCAGCCGAACGGAACCTGCGGTCGGCGGAATGGCCCCGGCGATCACGCGGGCCAGCGTCGTCTTGCCCGATCCGCTGGGTCCGATCACGCCCAGAACCTGGCCCGGTTCCAGCGACAGGGTGATGCCGCGCAGTTGCGGCGTCTCGCTGCCCGGCAGGCGGACGGTGACCTGCTCCAGGCCCAGTCGCCCCTCGGGCGCAGGCAGGGTGGTCGTGACCCGGTCAACTCGACCGGTAGCGGCGAACAACTCGATCAGGGCCTTCCACGAGGCCTTGGCCTGCACCAGCGTGGGCCAGGCCCCGACCATCTGCTCGATCGGCTGCACGGCCCGCGTCAGCAGGACCGAGGCCGCGATGATCGACCCCGCCGAAATATGCCCCTGAACCGTCAGCAGCGCCGCCAGCCCAAGCGACGCCGACTGCAGCATCAGCCGCAGGAATTTGATGATGCCCGTATAGCGACCGCCGGTGAACTGGGCCTCGACCTGGCGCGCGGTGGCCATCTGCCGCTGCTGGACCTGAAGCGCGATGCCCGCCTGCCGCATGCCCAGGGCCCGGACCACTTCGGACTGCCCGGCCATGCTTTCCTGGGCGGCATAGGCGGCCTGGGAATCCTTCATCGCCTGATTCAGGCGCGGGCGGCTGTCCCGCTCGTTCAGCACCGCCAGAATGAGCAGGATGATGGCGCCGGCCAGCGTCAGCGCGCCCAGCGCCGGGTGCAGCAGGAAGCAACAACCGATGTAGATGGGCGTCCAGGGCGCATCGAACAGCGACAGCACCCCCTGGCCCGATACGGCCGTGCGCACATGGTCGAATTCGCGCAGCACCTGGCTGCCCGGTGACTGGGCCTGCAGATCGACAACCCGTCCCAGCAGACGCCCCACCAGCAGCCGGTCCAGCCTCAGGCCCGCCCGCACCAGCAGCCGCGTCCGCAGCCAGTCCAGCAGCGCCAGGGTCGCCAGCGCAAAGACGGCGATGGCGCTGACCAGCAGCAGGGTCTGCAGTCCCCCGGTCGGCACCACCCGATCATAGACCTGCAGCATGTAGATGGTCGGCGTCAGGTACAGCAGGTTCACCAGAGCACTGAACACCGCCGCCCAGACAAGGTGGGGCCGGCACGCCTTGACGGCCTCCACGAGAGGTTCGGTCCCGGGCTTCCGGGGGATCAGGTCGTTGAACACGCGCAACTCAAGGGTTCGGCCGACGTTCGACCGCTAAGGGCCTTAGTCTAGCCATCGAATGGTGACGGAGATAGGGCCCAGACGGCATGGGGCCGTCACAGCCGGGGAGGCGGAGCCATGCGCGGATTTCGACCGGGTCTTTGCGGGCTGGCCGTCCTGTTGATGGCGTCCGGCGGCTGCACGGCAGCCGAGTCCGACACAGCGGCCCTTTCAGGAAACACAGCCATGTCTGACACCTCGTCCTCCACCGGTCAGGAGCCCCGGCCGCTTGGCCCGGATACCGTCAGCGGCCTGTGGGCGCTCCATGCCTCGGACAGGCCGGACCAGAAGGGCTGTCGCATTGCCCTGCAGAAAACCGGGGAGAACGGTATCTACGGCGTGTATGTCGAAGGGTGCGAAGGCACGGCCCTGGCGCGTGTCGCGGGCTGGCGCGTTCTGGACGGCGCCGTTGCCCTGCTGGACGCCGGCGGCGAACCCATCCTGCGCTTCCGCCACGCCCGACAGGACCTGCTGGAGGCCAGTTCCGGTGGCGTCACCTATCGTCTCGAGCCCGCCGCCATGATGTGACCGACAAGGGGCTAGTGCAGCCCCTCGCCGTGCTGGGTGACGTCCAGCCCCTCGATCTCCTGCTCGCGCGTGACCTTCAGGCCGGTGGTGAACCGGCAGATCATCAGCACGACAAAAGTGCCTACCGCGCTCCAGGCGATCACGGCGACCAGGCCCAGGGCCTGGTTGAGGATCGAGGCGCCGTCCGCTGCCGGATTGATGGCCGCCGTGGCGAACACACCAGTCAGCAGCGCGCCGACGATGCCGCCCATGCCGTGAACCCCGAACGCGTCCAGACTGTCGTCATATTTCAGGGCCCGCTTCAGCCAGACCGCGCCGAAATAGCAGGCCGGCCCCGAGATCGCGCCCATCAGGAAGGCGCCCTTGGGGTCGACCAGCCCTGCCGCCGGTGTCACCCCCACCAGACCCCCGACGATGCCCGACAGCAGACCCAGCAGGGTCGGCTTCTTGTGGTCGATCCACTCGACCACCATCCAGCCCAGCGCCGCGGCCGCTGCCGCCAGAATGGTGTTCAGCGCGGCCACGGCGGCAATGCCGTCCGCCGCCCAGGCCGAGCCTGCATTGAAGCCCAGCCAGCCGACGAACAGCAGGCCCGTCCCGATCGCCGTCAGCGACAGGTTGTGCGGCGCCATATTGTCCCGGCCAAAGCCGTGGCGCGGCCCCAGCACCAGCGCACAGACAAGACCGGCCACCCCGGCGTTGACGTGCACCACGGCCCCGCCGGCAAAATCCAGCACGCCCATGCTGCCCAGATAGCCACCACCCCAGACCTGGTGACAGATCGGCGCGTAGACGATCAGGTGCCACAGGCCGAAGAACAGCAGGGACGCCGAGAACTTCATCCGCTCGGCGAACGCTCCGGCGATCAGGGCCGGGGTGATGATGGCAAAGGTCAGTTGATAGGCGACCCACAGGAACTCGGGCAGGCCCGGCGACAGGCTGTGCGCGGTGCCGATCCCGACGCCATTCAGGAAGGCGGCATCCAGCCCCCCGACCAGTCCATTGATCGCGTCTGGCCCCTGCCCGAACGACAGGCTGTATCCGGCGACGAACCACAGCACGGTGACGATCGACAACGCCGCCGTCGACTGGGCGATTGTGGCCAGCAGATTCTTGCGCCGCACCATCCCGCCATAGAACAGCGCCAGCCCCGGCAGGGTCATCAAGAGGACCAGGGCGGTCGAGGTCAGGATCCAGCCGGTTGCGGCAGAGTCGATCTGAAGGGCGGCCTGATGAGCCAGAAGTGGGGAGGAGGTCATGGCGGGATCCGGGGAGACTCAGGGAGGAGGCGGAGAGGCCGCATCAACTGAACCCGACCCCCCGGAACCGGATAGGAGCCTATTGCGGCGCAATAGGCAATTTCTTTCGTGTGCGGTGCAATATCGGAGCGATCATGCGCGTCGCGAACGAGAGGGAGGGCGTGCCGCATATTCCCACCCAAAGGCTTCGCGCCTGCGTAAGGCGCTGCGAAACCTTACAGATTCGCAATGTTGCCGCCCTTTGCGGGGCGGTCCCCACGGTTTAGGACTTTTCGCGAAGGCCTCTGACCGAGGCTGAACACAGGGGTGTATCCATGAAACCGTCAACGCTTCGCCGCTATCTGATTGCCGGCGCCTGCCTCCCGGCCATCCTCGCGACTGCCGCCCAGGCCCAGTCGACCGACCTGCGACCCGAGCCGCACGCCGTCGCGCCTGCCACCGCCGCCGAGGCAGGTGCTGCCCTTCAGGACTCCGCCCTGCCGGCGCTGCCGGATGTGGACATCCCCTTCACCCGTTTCGTGCTGGACAATGGCCTGACCCTGATCGTGCACGAGGACCGCAAGGCCCCGATCGTGGCGGTCAACATCTGGTACCATGTCGGCTCCAAGAACGAGCCCGAGGGCCGTTCGGGCTTCGCCCACCTGTTCGAGCACCTGATGTTCAACGGCTCCGAGAACTTCAACTCGGACTTCTTCAAGGCGACGGAACTGCTGGGCGCGACCGATCAGAACGGTACGACCAACAACGACCGCACCAACTATTTCCAGAACGTCCCGACCAGCGGCCTCGACGCCATGCTGTGGCTGGAAAGCGACCGCATGGGTCACCTGCTCGGCGCCGTCGACCAGGCCCGCCTCGATGAGCAGCGCGGTGTCGTCCAGAACGAGAAGCGCCAGGGCGAGAACCAGCCCTATGGCCGCGTGTGGAACGCCATCACCTTCGCCACCTATCCGGACGACCATCCCTATGGCCACACCGTCATCGGCGAGATGGCCGATCTGGACGCGGCCGCCCTCGAGGATGTGCAGGACTGGTTCCGCAGCTACTACGGCCCGGCCAATGCCGTGATCGTGCTGGCCGGTGACATCAGCCCCGAAGAGGCCCTGGCCAAGGTCCAGCACTACTTCGGCGACATCCCGCCCGGACCGCCCGTGACCCAGCCGGCCCGCATGATCGCCCGCATGGAAGGCGAGCAGCGCGAGGTCATGTATGACCGCGTCGGTCAGCCGCGCCTCTACAAGGTCTGGAACGTGCCGCCCGCCGGCGAAGCCGACACCGACCACCTCGGCCTGCTGGCCCAGGTGCTGACCTCGGGCCGCAACTCGCGCCTCTATAAGCGCCTGGTGTTCGATGACCAGATCGCCACCAACGTCGGGGCTTTCGTCTCCGACGGCGAGATCGGCAGCCAGTTCATGATCATCGCCACGGCCAAGCCCGGCCAGGATCTGGCCGAGATCGAAGCCATCATCGACGAGGAAGTGGCCCGCCTGCTGGCCGATGGCCCGACCGCCATCGAGCTGGAACGCGCCCGTACCTCCACCGGCTCGGGCTATGTCCGGGGCCTGGAGCGTATCGGCGGCTTCGGCGGCAAGTCCGACCTGCTGGCCGAGGGCGAGGTCTATCACAACGACCCCGGCGCCTGGCGGACCAGCTACCAGCGTGTGCTGGACGCGCGTCCGGCCGATCTGGTTGCGGCGGGCCGCGAATGGCTGATGGACGGCTCCTATACGCTGGAGGTCCTGCCCTTCCCCGAATACTCGGCCGCCGCCACCGGGGCCGACCGTTCGCAGATGCCGGCCGCGACCGAAATGCCAATGGCCGGCTTCCCGGAATTCGAGCGGGTGACCCTGTCCAACGGTCTGCAGGTCATTCTGGCACCGCGTTCGGGCGTGCCGACCGTCAGCATGAACCTGATCGTCAACGCCGGCTCTGCGGCCGAATCCGCCGACAAGAACGGCCTGGCCGTTCTGACCCCGGCGGTCATGACCAACGGGACCGAGACGCTGGACGCGCTTGAGATCAGCGACCGCCAGCAGCTGCTGGGGGCCACCCTCGGGGCCAATTCGACGACCGACTACACCACGGTCAGCATGACCGCGATCGAGTCGCGCCTCGCCCCGTCGCTGGACCTGTTCGCCGACGTGGTCATGAACCCGGCCTTCCGCCCGGAGGACTTCCAGCGGGCCCAGGTTCAGCAGGTGTCGGGCATCCAGCAGTCCAACCGTAACCCGGGCGCCATCGCCAACCGGGTGCTGGCCGACGCCCTCTATGGCGACGACAGCCCCTATGGTCGGTCGAACTCGGGCTCCGAAGCGACCGTTCAGGCCCTGACGCCCGCCGATGCCGAGGCCTTCCACAACACCTGGTTCCGTCCCGACAACGCCACCCTGGTGGTCGTCGGCGACACGACCATGGCCGAGCTGGTGCCCGAGCTGGAACGCGCCTTCGCCGACTGGGACGCGCCGTCCTCGGCCCTGCCCCAGCGGGCGGGTGTCGGTACGCCGCCGTCCTACAGCCAGCCGCAGGTGCTGATCGTGGACCGCCCGGGTCCGCAGTCGATCATCATGGCCGGCCGCCTGGTCGCGCCGCTGGATCCGACGACCGAGCCCAACATCACCGCCATGAACACGGCGCTGGGCGGGGCCTTCACCAGCCGGATCAACATGAACCTGCGCGAGGACAAGGGCTGGTCCTATGGCGCCGGGTCGGGCATCCGCACCACGCCGGGTGAGCGCCTGTTCCTGGTCTCGACCGGGGTCCAGGCCGACCGCACGGCCGACAGCCTGGTCGAGATCGACAATGAGCTGACGGGCATCGTCGACGGCCGTCCGGTCACCGACCAGGAACTGGGGGCCCACAAGGCCAATCTGATCCAGGGCATGGCCGGCGACTGGGAGACCAATGCCTCGGTGGCCGGTGATCTGGTCCAGATGGTCGTCTATGGCCTGCCGGAAGACTACTATGACCAGCGCACCGCCGGTCTGGCCGCCACAACCCCGGCCTCGGTTTCGGCTGCAGCCCGTGATGTGCTGGGCGACGGCCCGACCGTCTGGGTGATCGTCGGCGACCGGGCCGCGATCGAGCCGAAGATCCGCGAGCTGGGTCTGGGCGAGGTCCGCGTGGTCGACATCAACGGTGACCCGGTCGAATAGACCCGCCATCGCGTGAAGCCTGCAGGGGGCGGCGTCCATCCGGGCGCCGCCCTTTGTCATGGCGCCTCCCTCCGCCTAGAAGGGGCCGTCACGCCCAAGGAGTTCCCATGACCGCACCGCTCAACCTGTGCCACTGGATCAACGGCAAGCGGGTCGAGGCCGACCGGCCCTCGGTGCGGACCAATCCGTCGGACACCAATGAGGTCGTCGCCCACCTGCCGCAGGCGGGCCCGGCCGAGGTGGAGGCCGCGGTCAGCGCCGCCCGGGGCGCCTTTGACGGATGGGCCGGCGCCTCGCCCGAGGTGCGGGCCGACATCCTTGACCGCACCGCCGCCCTGCTGCTGGAGCGCCGCGAGGCGCTCGGGCGCCTGCTGTCGCGCGAGGAAGGCAAGACCCTGGCCGAGGGCATCGGTGAGGTGGCCCGTGCCGGGCGGGTGTTCCGTTATTTCGCCGGCGAGGCCCTGCGCCTGCACGGCCAGACGGTCGCCTCGGTCCGGCCGGGTGTGGAGGCGGGCACCCGGCGCGAGGCCGTGGGTGTATTCGGCCTGATCACCCCGTGGAACTTCCCTGTGGCCATCCCCGCGTGGAAGGCCGCCCCGGCGCTGGCCTTCGGCAATACGGTGGTGATGAAGCCCGCCGGGCCGACGCCGGGCATGGCCGAGGCGCTGGCCGCCATCCTGCACGAGGCGGGCCTGCCGGACGGCGTCTTCAACCTGGTCATCGGCCGGGGCGATGTCGGTCAGGCCATGGTCGACCATGCGGGTATCGACGGCATCAGTTTCACGGGATCGCAGTCGGTGGGCGAGGGGGTGGCCCTGGGCTGTGCCCGGCGACAGGCCCGGGTGCAGATGGAGATGGGTGGCAAGAACCCGCTGGTGATCCTGAACGACGCCGATCTGGACCGGGCGGTCGAGGTGGCGCTGGACGGGGCCTTCATGTCGACGGGCCAGCGGTGCACGGCCTCGTCGCGCCTGATCGTCGAGGACGGCATCCACGACCGCTTCGTCGCGGCGCTGGCCGAGCGGGTCGCGGCCCTCAAGGTCGGCCATGCGCTGGACCCCGACACCAGGATCGGCCCGGCCGTGACCGAGGCCCAGCAGCAAGGCGATGAACGCTATATCGAGATCGCCACGAGCGAGGGCGGACGGATCGTGGCGGGCGGCGGCAAGCCGCAGGTCGCGACCCCCGGCTGGTACGTCCAGCCCACCCTGATCGCCGACACTACACCTGAGATGCGCATCAACCGTGAGGAGGTGTTCGGCCCGGTCGCCTCGGTGATCCGCGTCGCCGATTTCGAGGCGGCGCTGACGGTCGCCAACGGCACCGAGTTCGGCCTGTCCGCCGGGGTCGTGACCCAGAGCCTGAAGTCCGCGCGGGAGTTCCAGCGCCGCGTCCGGGCCGGCATGGTCATGGTCAATCTGGCCACAGCCGGGGTCGACTATCACCTGCCGTTCGGCGGCACGAAGAAGTCCAGCTATGGCCCGCGCGAGCAGGGCTTCGCCGCGCAGGAATTCTACACCCAGGTCAAGACGACCTACACCTGGGTATAGGACCCGCGAAAAAGACCGTCTGGATGGTCTGAAATGGTGCCTTCTCCCCCGAGGGGAGAAGGCCATGGCTGTAGGCCTCTCGCCCGTGGGGCAGAGGTGGAGGGCAGGTGGAGCGCCGGGCCTTCGCCCGGAGTGAATTGCTTTTACCGTTTCGACGAAGGCTGACGCTCCGCGCGGGTGGTTTTCCGGGAGCTTGCGTCGGGTGGCCGTATTCGGGCCTTACCGCAGCGCCCCCGACGGGCGGGCTGAACCTGCGTTCAGTCCCGGAACGACTGAGTATCCCCCTCAGCCCTTGCCCTGATCACACACCCGGAGGTGGTGATCGAGGGTGCTCGGACACGCTGTGCCCAACCCCGCTCCATCCGCTCCCGCCGCTTGCAAGGTCGCAGGCCTTACGAGCCCTCCGTGCGACGGGACGGGGGAGTGTGGCACACCACTGGACCGGGTCGGGCAGAACGGTGCGACAAGCGGTGGGGGCGTTGAAAGAGCTGGAGAACTCGGCGTCGGCTATCCCATCTACTGCCCTTGACCCATCGTCATCCTCCGACTCGATCGGAGGATCGGTCCGGGCAGGCGACCAGCCGTCGCGGGTGACACCGATCCTCGGGTCAAGCCCGAGGATGACGACGTTTCTGTCTCCTCCCCACGGCTACGCGGCAGGGAGGAGACGAGTGGTGCCAAAGAAAAAGGGCCGGCGCGTGTGCACCGGCCCTCGTAGTCTTGGGGAGGAAGCCGCCTAGAAGCGGGTGGTCAGGCTGATCGAGCCGCTCATGCCCAGGTCATAGGCATTGGCGGTGATGCGGTTGCCCAGTTCCTGGTACTCCAGATACTGCTCGTCGAGCAGGTTCCGGACCTCGATACCCAGGCCCATGTCGCGGCCCATCCAGTCGAAGTCCTTGCGGTAGACGAAGTCCAGCATGACGCCGGGCTCCTGGATCAGGTCGGGCTCACCCGGGCGACCGCGGGCCGAGCTGCGCTCGGACACATAGGTCACCAGAATGGTCGCCTGCGAGCGGGCCACTTCGTCTTCCCAGCCCAGTTGCAGGTTGGCCAGGTGTTCGGACTGACCCTGCATGCGGCTGCCGTCGATGATGTAGTCCGACGCCGGACGCGCCACGCCACCCGACGAGAGCGGGATCACCGTGTCGCCGGCTTCCACATTCACCTCGGAGTCGGTGAAGGTGTAGTTGGCTTGCACCAGCCAGCGCTTGTTGGCCACGAAGTCCCAGCTGTGGTCCGGCATCTCCCAGTACTTCTTGGCGTCGATCTCGAAGCCCATCAGGGTCGCGTTCGGCGCATTGAGGTACGTCTGCTGGATGACGCTGCCGATGTCGTTGATCGAGGACTCGATCGGGTTTTCGATGTCCTTGTAGAAGACGCCGCCGGTCACATACTGGCCGCGGGCGAAATACCATTCGACGCGGGCGTCGAGGTTCACCAGCTCGGTGTCGACCAGATACGGGTTGCCGAAGAACAGGCGATCGTTGTCCGGGTCCAGATATTGTTGCGGAGCCAGTTCCCGGAACTGGGGACGGCCGATGGTCTTGGACGCCCCCAGACGCAGCTGCATGTCCTCGGCGAAGTTCCAGGTCAGGGTCGCCGACGGCAGCCAGTAGGTGTTTTCCAGCTGGGTCGGCTGGAACACCAGAGCCCCGCCGAACAGGTCAACCGGCGTGACGAACTGGGTGGCATCCTCGTAGCGGACGCCCGCCGAAACGCTGACCAGGGGGATGATCTCGGCCTCGACCTGGACGTAGGCGGCCTGGGTTTCCAGACCGGCTTCATAGGCCGCAGCGCCGCCCGAAGGCGTGATTTCCTGCAGCTCGAGCAGGTTGGGCCCGAGGTTGAAGTCCGAGAACAGATAGTCGACGCGGCTGTCCTGAACGTCCAGCGGCAGGCCGTTGGGCGCATAGAAGCGGAAGTCGCGGCGCTGGGCGTCACGGGTGTTGTCGCTATACGCGACGCCGCCGCGGACGGTCAGGTCGCGGACGTCCGACAGGGCCGTCGTCCAGGCGAGGTCGGCGCCGCCGCTGAGGATCTCGTCTTCCAGCTCGGAGAAGCTGGTCGAGTTGCGCTGGGCCTCGGTGTCGTGGCGATAGACGCCATCCGGGTCCAGACGATAGCGGATGACCTTTTCATACGGCGCGTCGCGCTGGGTCAGGGCGTAGGCCCCGCGCCAGCTCAGCTCCAGATCGCCATCCATCAGCCAGTGGGTGCCGGCCAGCTGGCTGGTGAACAGGGTCCGCTCGAACCATTCCGTATAGTCGTCGCGCACCTCGCCCGAGCCGGGCGCGGCAAAGTCGATCCCCTCGCGGGTGCGGGCTTCCTTGGTGGTGTTGCGGACGTAGAGGTTGGTCCACTTCAGTTCGTGGTCCTCATTGCCGAGGCTGAGGCCGCCGAGAAAGTTCAGGCCGACGTCGTTTTCGGTCGAGACGTAGTCGTAGCTGGTCTGGACGACCAGTTGATCGACGTCGAGGCGACCTTCCTGCTGGATCCCCGTGCGGGTCCGCCAGCTGTTGTCATAGCCGGCCACGAAGACGAGGCCCAGGTCGACGCCATTGCCCATGTCCCAGGTGCGGCCGCCGGCAATGTCGATGCCGAAGTTGGGCTGCATATAGTCCTGGGTCTGAAGCAGGTTCAGCGGGGCGTTGACGAAGTCGCGGCCGATGGCCTGGATCTCGGTCGACGTGAAGTCCGCACCCGTCGCAACGCGGTTGCCGGTGGCGAGCGCGTCAGCCAGCAGGCCGGGCACGTCGCGGGTGCCGTCGTCAAAACCGGTGAAGTCGGTGCGCGAGCCGTAATAGATCAGCCCCTCGCGGCCGGTCGTTTCGGTGTTGCCGCCGATGCTGGCCGAGACGGTCAGGAAGGCTTCGCGCGGGGCGGTGATGGTCTGCAGGTCGATGACCCCGCCCCCGAATTCGCCGGGGTAGTTGGCGGAATAGGTCTTCTGAACCGTGACGCCCTCGAGAACCGAAGACGGGAACAGGTCCAGCGGCACCACACGCTGCAGCGGCTCGGGGCTGGGCAGGGGCGAGCCGTTCAGCAGGGCCGAGGAGTAGCGCTCGCCGAGGCCGCGCACATAGATGAAGCGGCCCTCGACGATCGACAGGCCGGTCACCCGCGTCAGGGCGGCGGCGGCGTCATCATCGCCCGTGCGCTGCAGGTCTTCCTGGGTCACGAAGGCCGCGACCTCTGAGGTCTCGCGAAGGGGTTCGGGAATGTAGCGGCCGAGGACGACGATCTCGTCGACCTGGCTCTCGGGTTGCGGGTCCTGGGCAGGAACTTCAGCAGGAACAGGGTCCTGCTGCTGGGCCATGGCCACGCCAGGCGCGATCAGCGCCGTGCTGGCGAGCAACAGGCCGCTCAATGTCAGGGAAAGCGTCTTCATGATCAGCGCCTCGAATAGGAAATATCGGGAAACGACGAATCGGGGCGGCGACGCTATGGCCGCCGCCCCGACAGGCGCAGGTGTCAGCAGGTCGAGCCGGACGCGATGCCGCAGGACCAGCCGGCGTACCAGGTGTCGCTCGAGTCACGCACGGCGCCGATGTAGGTCGTGTTCGTGAAGTGCGAGTTCAGACCCGCAACCGGGGTCGCCGTGACGGCCGATTCATTGGCGCCGTTGATCACACCGTTCAGGGTCGACGTACCGGCGCTGTTGTTGGCGCCCGTGCCGAAGATGCCCGAGGTGGCCGCGTCCTGGTTGCCGTCGGCGCGGAAGGTGGTACCGCAGGCCAGGTAGACCGAGTTGAAGGTCGGTCCGTTGGTCACGGTGGCGACATCGTCGATATCGAAGCAGGTGCCCGAGGGCTTGGAGACGACCGAGTTGTACAGCTGCAGGGCGTGGCCGGTGTTCAGCAGGATGCCGTCGCCGCCGGCGCCGTCGGTGCGGCCGATGACGGTCGCATTCGAGATGATCGGGCGGGTGAACAGGGCCTGGTTGCCGGCCGAGCTCGATTCGAAGCCACGGTCGCCACGGGTCGGGGCCTGACGCACGATCAGGAACTGGACGTTGCCGCGATAGCCGGTGTCGGTGTCGAAGCTGTCGTCGTCGTTCCCGGTCAGGATGACGTACTTCATGTTGACCGTGCCGCCGAAGGGCTCGATGCCGTCGTCCGAGCTGTTGTGCACCTGGATGTATTCGATGGTGGTGCCCGAGCCGACGCCGGCCATGGTGATGCCGTTCAGTTCGTTGCCGGGCAGGATCTGGAAGCCCGAGTGCATCAGGCGGAAGTACCGGAGGCGGCCCGAGTTGTCGGCCGCGGTGTTGCCGCCGTAGAAGGCGTTGGTGCCTTCCACCTGGGCTTCACAGGCGATGTTCGGCGGGGTCACGCCGGCCGGGCAGGCGGCGATGGGCGCGCGGCCCAGGATGACCAGACCGCCCCATTGGCCGATCGAGTCGACGCCGGTGGTGCCTTCAACCGACTGGCGGCTGGTGAAGACGACCGGGCTGGTCGAGGTGCCTTCGGCGAAGATCTGCGAGCCGCGGTTGACGACGATATAGTCCAGGCCGCCCGACCCGAAGATGGTCACGCCCGGCTCGACCGTCAGGATGCCCTGCTGGGCGCCGGCGATCGGCGTGGCGGGGTTGGCGCCGCGGTCCTGACCGACGTCGGTGCGGCCCGAAACCGAATAGATGGTGCCGGCGCGGGCCGAGACGACCAGATTTCCGACGATCAGGGCGGGCAGCTGGCAGTTGCGCAGCGAGGCGCCACCGGCCGCCGTGATGGTGCCGACGTTGGCGAAGCCGGTCGGGCAGTCCGTGGCCGCGCCACCGCCACCGCCACCGCCGCCGCCGCCGGTGCCGCCGCCGGTGCCGCCACCGAAGTTACCTTCGCCGGGAGAGGCCACCTCGGCCGAACCACAGGAAGCCAGGGCCATGGCGGCAGCGCTGGCGAGCAAGATCTTGGAAAGACGCATTGGGAAACCCCTCGAATGAATGTTCGGGTTACCCGCACCCCGGTCTGACGCACCCGGCAACCCCGGGACCAGTCGTCTATGCGGTGTTTGCAATGTTAAGATGACGCAAATGTTATTCGTTGTGACGAATAGTCAGTCGTCAGATAAATGAATTCAGAAGAGTCAATTAGACGAAAAGTATAGAAATTATCTCATCTATTCCGAGGGCGGATCAATCGTCACACTCAGGGTCTGGCCGCCGCGCCGCACGGTCAGGGTCACGGGCGCGCTGCCGGCGACCGCCTGGCCCAGCTCCCACAGGCGTTCGTCGCGGGTGAAGGGCTCACCGTCGACGGCGGTGATGACGTCACCCTCGCGCAGGCCGACAGCTGACAGGGCGGGGATCTGCGCCCCCCGCCGCCAGACATAGCCCTGGACCTCGCCCCCGCTGGACAGCGGTCGAAGTCCGGCGACAAAGGGGTCGGCCTCGGGGGCCACCAGCCCCATTTCGGCCGCAGCGGTGGCGGCGTCTCCGGACAGGCCAACGGTCGCGCCGCCCGGCGGTGGCGGCGGTGCCGGAATGGAGATGTCGGCGAACTCGAGCCGTATGGACCGCCCTGACCGGCTCAGCAGCACATGGTCTCGCCCGACCGAGGCCAGCACCAGATCGGGCGCGACTGTGTCGCCGATGCCATAGGCGGCCTGGGTGCCGTCCGGGCCCTGCAGGATGGCGGTGCCCGAGACGCCCGTGCGGGTGCCGAACAGCAGCCAGCCCTCGGCGGAGAGGTCGAGCACAGCCGGGCCCTGACCCTGACGAAAGAAGGGGTCGAACCGCGCGAACACGGCAGGGTCGGTGAGCGGACGCACGGTGTCGGCGGGCCGCGGCTGGGCCCCGGTCGACAGGAAGGCCGAGGCCCCTCCGCCGATCAGCACCGCTGCAAGGCCAAGCCCCAGGGTGATCTCGACCCCCCGCCGGATCGGCAGGGCGTCTGGCAGGGGCGGTACGGTCCGGCGCATGTCCCGGCCTCTAGCCGCCGGATGTGACAGACTGCCGACATTCAGGCGCGGTCAGGACGACAGGTCGAGGATCTGGCCCGAGAGGGGTGGCAGGTGCCCTGCCCGGGCCTCGCCGCCGTTCACGCCCGCGACCACTCGCCCTTCTGCCGGGGTGGGCCCGTCGAGCGCGGCCTCGCCGAGATTGAAGGCGCAGATCAGGCTCTGGCCCTCGTGGTCGCGCCGGAACACCAGCCGCGGACCGGTCGACTCCAGCACTGTGAGGCGGCCGAGGCGCAGCGCCGGCCACGCGCGGCGCAGGGCGATCAGGCGGCGGGTCAGGGCCAGCATGGACTCCGCGTCCTCCCGCTGGACCGTCACCGCCCGGGCCAGGTGTTGCGGATCCATGGGCAGCCAGGGCTCGGTAACGGAAAAGCCGCCGTAGGGGGCATCCGCTGTCCAGGGCATGGGGGTGCGGGCGCCGTCGCGTCCCAGGGTCTGGGGCCAGTTGGCGATGGCCTCGGGATCGACCAGCCGCTCGAACGGCACCTCGGCCTGCGGCAGGCCCAGCTCCTCGCCCTGATAGACGAACACATTGCCGCGCAGGGTCATCAGCAACAGCATGGCCAGCCGCGCGACGGCGTCCGGGTCGCGCCCGGCGGCCCAGCGGCTGGCGACACGCGGCGTGTCATGATTGGAAAAGGTCCAGCAGGGCCAGCCCTCGTGCTCGGCCCCCGGCCAGCGGGCGACCGTCTCGGCCACCAGTTCGGATGTCAGGGCCCGGGCATAGAGATAGTTGAAGCCATAGGCGCTGTGCAGGCGGTCGCCGCCCTGGGTGAAGGCATGCATCTCGGCCTCGGCCTCGGCCCCGACCACCTCGGCGACAAAGAACCGGTCGCCATAGCCCTCGGCCAATGTCCGCAGCCGCTCGAGGAAGGCCGGGATCTCGGGCTGGGACTGATTGTGCAGGTGCAGCTGGAAATCAAACGGCCGGGTGCGCGGGCCCGGTCGGGTGTCGGGCGGATTGTCGGTCAGGGCCGCGTCATGAATGGCGAAGTTGATGGCATCCAGCCGGAAGCCGTCCACGCCCCGGTCCAGCCAGAAGCGGGTGACGTCCAGCAGCGCCTCCTGCACCTCGGGATGGCGCACATTCAGCTGCGGCTGGCTGGCCAGGAAATTATGCATGTAATACTGGCCTCGGCGCGCGTCCCAGGTCCAGGCCGCGCCCCCGAACACCGACTGCCAGTTGTTGGGGGGTGAGCCGTCCGCCTTTGCATCGGCCCAGACATACCAGTCGGCCCGTGGGTTGGTGCGGTCCTGGCGGCTGGCCCGGAACCAGTCATGGGCGTCCGAGGTGTGGGCATAGACCTGGTCGATGATCAGCTTCAGCCCGCGCGCATGCACCTCGGCGACCAGGGTGTCGAAGTCCTCCATCGTCCCGAACAGCGGATCGATGGCGCAATAGTCCGAGACGTCGTAGCCGAAGTCCTTCATCGGCGAGGCAAACACCGGCGACAGCCAGAGGCCGTCGACGCCCAGTCCGGCGATATGATCCAGCCGCCGGATCAGACCCTGCAGGTCCCCGACCCCGTCGCCGTCACTGTCCTGAAAGCTGCGCGGATAGACCTGATACAGGACCGCGCCGCGCCACCATTCCATCACCGGTCTCCTGAAGATGAGCCCGACCATCGACCGATTTCCCGGACCGGGCAATGCGCGAGAGCAGGGGCCTTTTCGAAGCGCGCACAAACAGGCAGGGTCGGGGGATGACATCCCTGCCGACCCGCCTTCGATCCCTCATGCTGGCGCTCGTACTCGCCGGGCTGGTTCCGGCCCTGCCGGCCCAGGCGGCGGTGACCGTCACCTTCTATGGGCATGAGGGCAATCGGGTGCAGAACGGCTGGCTGCTGTTTCCCCATGCCTTTGTGCATTTGCATGGCACGCTGGAGAGCAATGGCCTGCCGGTGGATTATGCCGTGGGGTTCACCGCGCGGTCACCGGGCCCTCAACTGTTGCTGTTCAGCGACCGGGGCATTCTGAAACGCCCCGAGCCCGCCTATATTGCCGACGGCATCGCCTATCTGAGCGTCGTCATCAGCGATGAGACCTATGAGGCTCTGCGTGGACGCTTCGACTACTGGGCCAGCGCAGAAGGCGGCACCTATAATCTGAACAGTCGCAACTGCATCGCCTTCGTCGCCGATATCGCGGGTGTCGTGGGGCTGGAGACACCCGACGCGCGGACGCTGAGCCCCAACGGCTTCCTCAAGGACATGGTCCGGATGAATCCGCCCGCCTCGCTGGCGGGGATCGAGCATCACGCCGTCGCGGGCTGATCTTCCAGGGCTGTGTCCGGGGGGCGCGTGCCCGCCAGTTCCTCGGCGGCGGTCATCAGGTGATAGAGGCTGCTGGCCGGAGCCGGCTCGTCGATGAAGGTGCCGTCGGCGGTCATCCGGTCGTGGAACAGGCCGGGCCGCTCGGTGCGCAGATAGGGCATCAACCCGGCGACCGCCGCCGCGATGCGACCCTCGGCATGCGTACGCTCGTCCGCCGTGGCCGCCAGATCGCGACGCTGGACCCAGGCCTTGATGCGTTCGGTCTGGGGCCACAGGCGGGCAACGGGATCACCCGGGGCGAGATCAGGATCCAGACCGCCAAAGGCCACGCCACGCGCCGTATCGACCCCTTTCGTCTCGCCCAGATCGACCAGCCGCCGACCCGCCGCGACCGCCCCGGCGTCGCCGCGCATATGGCCCCAGCGGGTCAGCAGCCAACCCCATTCGAACTGATGCCCCGGCTCGATCTGCGCCTCGGCCCCCTGCGGCAGGGCCTGCCAGTCACCATCGTAATATTCGCGCACCGCCCCTGTGTCGGGGTCGACGAACCGGTCCAGCGCCAGTCGGGCGATCCGGTCGGCCATGTCGCGCCAGGGCCCGGCGTCTTCCGTCGGCAGGGCCGTGGCCCAGGCCAGCGCCGCCTCCAGCAGGTGCATGTGGGGATTGGCCTTGAGCGGCCAGGAGGGTGGTGAATCCTCCTCGTACCCGGCCACGGGGTGGGCCCGCAGATCCTCCAGGGCCTGACGCATCGATCCGGCCGTGCGGATGACCGCGCCTGCATCCTCGGCCAGCGGCAGGGCGTGGGCCAGGCCGAACAGCACAAAGGCCTGGTCATAGAGATCCGGTCGGTCGTCCAGCGGCTGACCGTTGGCATCCAGCCGGTATTGGACGAGGCCGTCGGGGCGCAGAAACGCGGGCAGGGTCGAGAGACCGTGATTGACGATATCGGCCGCCGGTCCCGTCCAGCCCAGCGCGGGCGCGCGTGAGAAGACATAGATCTGACGCCCCAGAACCCGGGCGCGCCGGGGCAGTTCGGCGGGCGAGCCGTCGGAGTTCAGCTTTTCGAAGAAGCCGCCGTGCGTGCGGTCCACCCCCTGCGCCGCCCACAGCGGCAGGGCCTGATCCCGCATCCAGTCGAGGAAATCGGTGCCGGCAGTCATCTGCGCCTCCTGCGGGGTGCTTGGGCCCCCCGGGGGCGAGCGCAGACGCGACACATGAACTAAAACCAGACCATTGAACGGGCGGGCATATAAGCGGCTCGGTCAAAACGGCGCAACCGGAACAGGCGGCGACTTCTGACCGGGCGTGGTTTGGGCCATGCTGGCGGGCCGGGGCGAATCGTTGGCCCGGACCGTGGAAGGACGACAGCCGCCATGCAGCTGAACGGCAAACGCATCCTGGTCACCGGGGCGGACGGCTTTATCGGCTCGCATCTGGTCGAACGGCTGGTGCGGGACGGGCACCGGGTGCGGGCCTTCGTCCAGTACAACAGCTTCGGCCATCGGGGCTGGCTGGATCAGTCGCCGGCGGAGGTGCAGGACGACCTCGACGTCTTTGCCGGCGATGTGCGCGATCCCTATGGCGTCCGGACCGCCATGACCGGCTGCGATGTGGTGCTGCACCTGGCCGCCCTGATCGCCATTCCCTACAGCTACCATTCGCCCGGCGCCTATGTGGACACCAATGTCACCGGCACGCTGAACATCGTGCAGGCGGCGCGCGATCTGGGGGTCGAGCGCGTGGTGCCGACCTCGACCAGCGAGGTCTATGGCACCGCCCGCTTCGTGCCGATGACCGAGGACCATCCGCTTCAGGGTCAGTCCCCCTATTCGGCGTCCAAGATCGGCGCCGACCAGATCGCCCTCAGTTTCCATGCCGCCTTCGGCACTCCCGTGTCTCTGGTGCGCCCCTTCAACACCTATGGCCCGCGCCAGTCGGCCCGTGCCGTCATCCCGACCGTCATCACCCAGCTGGCCGCCGGCGCACGTGAGGTGAAGCTGGGCGCGCTCAGCCCCACGCGCGACTTCAGCCATGTGTCCGACACCGTGGCCGGCATTATTGCCGTGGCCGAATGCGACGCGGCCATCGGCGGGGTCACCAATCTGGGCAGCGGGTTCGAGGTCTCGATCGGCGACACAGCCCGCCTGATCGCCGAACGGATGGGGGTCGATATCGAGATCGTCAGCGAGGCCGAACGCCTGCGTCCCGATGCCAGCGAGGTCGAGCGGCTATTCGCCGACACGTCGCGGGTTCAGGCCCTGACGGGCTGGCGCCCGGCCCATGCCGGACTGGATGGCTTTGCCCGCGGGCTGGACGACACCATCGGCTGGTTCCGCGAGCCCACGAACCTGGCCCGCTACCGCCCCGGCACCTACGCCATCTAGGCGGTCAGCGGCGGTCCAGCGGCCGCGCCGGATTGCCGACCACGGTCTCGCCCGGGGCGACGTCCTTCGTCACGACGGCGCCCATGCCGATCACCGCCCCCTTGCCGATGCGGAGGGGTTTGTCGGGCGTACCCTGCCGCAGGATCGCGCCCGTCCCGACATAGACGTCGTCCTCGATCACCGTATTGCCGTTGATGCACACGCGCGGCGCCAGTGTCACGAAGTCGCCGATCACGCAGTCATGGGCGACGTAGGCATAGATGTTGGCGTGAAACTGCCGGCCGATCCGCACATCGGCGGTCAGGATCGTGTGGTCGCACAGCAGAGCCCCTTCGCCGAGCTCGCACGGCCCGCGCCTGAGGGCGGTGGGGGCGATCAGCGACACGAGGGGTCGGCCCAGAGCCCGCATCTCGGCATCGACCCGGCGGCGGATGGCGGCCTCCGCTATGGCGACGACAATGCCGTAGTCCTCGGGCAGATCCGCCAGCGGGATCACCGGATGCCCGTTCACCGTCGGTGCGTGGGCCTCTCCGTCCTTCGGCACGAAACAGACGGCGTCGGGCGAGGTCGCCCCCCCTGCGCGGGCGATCTCCCAGGCCAGCGGCGCGACTTCGCGGCTGAATCCACCGGTTCCGCAGATGGCGATCTTCATGGGATGGCGCTCCCCTCCGGGAATCGGACAAGACTGCTACCCTGACACCCTGACCGACTCTGGCAAGGCAGACTGTAGCAGGCGCATGGCCAAACGCGTGACGATCTGTGTGGTGAGCAGTGGCCGGGCCGACTATGGCCTGATCCGGCCGATTCTCGATGCCCTGCGCGCCGATCCGCGCACGGTGGGGCAGCTGCTGCTGACCGGCACCCATGCGGATGACCGGTTCGGCTCGGAGGCCGACGGTCGGCTTCAGGCCGATGCCCTGGTGCCCATGCCCCTGGACGGCGACGATGCCGCGGCCGCGGCCCGGGGCGCTGCCGCTGTGCTCACGGGGGTGGTCGAGGCGCTGGAGCGGCTGGCTCCCGATGCCGTGCTGATCGTCGGCGATCGCTACGAGATCCTGGCCGTGGCCCAGGCTGCCATGCTGCTGCGCCTGCCGCTGATCCATCTGGGCGGGGGCGATGTCACCGAAGGCGCGATCGACGAGGGCATCCGCCATGCGGTCAGCAAGCTGGCCCAGGTGCATCTGGTGACCCACACCGAGGCCGCGCGCCGCCTGCGCCAGCTGGGCGAGGAGGACTGGCGCATCCATACAGTCGGCAATCCCTCGCTGGACAGCCTGACCGCCGCCGCTGCCCTGCCGGATGCGGCGCTGGAGAGGCTGCTGGGCCGGCCGGTGGGGGCCGACAATCTGCTGGTCTGTTTCCACCCCGTGACGCTGTTGTCTGACGGCGGGCTGTCCGAATTCGAGGCCATGCTGGCGGTGCTGGGCGACCTGCCGGCCAGCACGCATCTGTGGGTCACCCGGCCCAATGCCGACCCGGGGCATGAAGGACTGAACCGGCATCTGGAGGGCTGGGCAGAGGGGCGGGCCAATGTCTCGATCCATGCGGCGCTGGGGCCGGCCTATCTGCCGCTGATGGCGCGCTGTCGGGCGGTGGTGGGCAATTCCTCCAGCGGCCTGACCGAGACGCCCTCGCTGGGCATTCCGACCGTCAATGTGGGGGCGCGGCAGCAGGGGCGGCTGGCCGGCGAGACGGTGTTTCACTGTGCCGGCGAGGTCGAGGCCATCCGCGCGGCGCTCACCCGGGCCACGGCGGCGGATCTTGCGGGCGCGATCAATCCTTATGGAGATGGAAAGACTGTGCCGCGCATCCTGTCGGTCCTGACTTCCCTGCCCGAGCGTGACGTCCTGATGCACAAGCGGTTTATCGACATTGAGGTCGCCGGTGGCTGACCGGGTCTTCATCATCGCCGAGGCGGGGGTGAACCATGACGGCTCGCTGGCGGATGCGCTCGCCATGATCGATGTCGCCGCCGAGGCGGGGGCTGATGCGGTCAAGTTCCAGACCTTCCGCGCCGAGGCGGCCCTGACCGCCCGCGCGCTCAAGGCCGAGTATCAGGTGACCAATACGGGCGAGGGCGGCACCCAGCTGGACATGGTGCGGCGTCTGGAGCTGAAACCCGAAGACCACCCGGCGCTGGTCGAGCGTTGCCGGGCGCGCGGCATCGCCTTCATGTCGACCGCCTTCGACATGGACAGTCTGGCGCTGGTCGCGGGGCTGGGCATGCCGTGGATCAAGATTCCCTCCGGCGACCTCACCTGGGGCGAAATGCTGATCGCCGCCGCCCGGGTGGGTCCGCCGCTGGCGGCCTCGACCGGCATGGCGACGCTGGATGAGGTGCGTCAGGCGCTGGCCCTGATCGCCTGGGGCCGGATGCGGAGCGACCTGCCGCCGGATCTCGAGACGGCGCTCGCCGCCTTCGACACCGAGGCCGCGCGGGCGGCGCTGGCGGGGCAGGTGGTGCTGCTGCACTGCACGACCCAGTATCCGGCGCCGCTGTCGACCGTGAACCTCAGGGCCATGGACACGCTGCGGGATACGTTCGGCCTGCCGGTCGGCTATTCCGACCATACGCTGGGTATCACCGTCCCGATCGCCGCGGTGGCGCGGGGCGCCGTGATGGTCGAGAAGCATTTCACCCTCAGCCGGGATCGTCAGGGCCCCGACCACGCCGCCTCGCTGGAGCCGGACGAGCTGGCCGCCATGGTGCGGGCCATCCGCGAGGTTGAGCAGGCGCTGGGTCATGCTGAAAAGGGCCCGGCGCCCGAGGAAATGGCGAACCGGATCGTCGCGCGCCGGTCGCTGGTCGCCACCCGCCCGATTCGGGCCGGAGAGGTATGGGCACCCGACATGGTGACGGCCAAACGCCCGGCCGACGGGACCGACCCTCACGCCGCCTTTGCCCTCTATGGCGGCGTGGCGACCCGCGACTATCAGCCGGACGAGGCGATCGAGCCATGAAGCACTGGCAACGCACCCTGGTCGGCCCGGACGCGCCCCTGAGACAGGTGCTGAAGGCCATCGATTCGGCGGGCGTCGGTATTGCGCTGGTCGTCGATGAGGGGGGTGTTCTGCTGGGCACCCTGTCGGACGGGGATGTGCGTCGGGCCCTGATCAACGGGGCGGATCTGGAGCAGGCGTGCCGTCCCTTCGTGCACGCCACGCCGGTGGTGGCGCCGGACGGGCTGGAGGAGGGGGCCGCCCTGACGATGCTGCGGGCCCGCAAGCTGCGTCAGCTGCCCCGGGTGGACGAAGCGGGCCGGGTGACGGGCCTGACGACCGTCGGCGACCTGCTGGACGTGCCCGAGCGACCCGAGGCCGTGGTGATCATGGCCGGGGGCCGGGGGGAACGGCTGGCCGAACTGACCCGGACCACGCCCAAGCCGATGCTGAATGTCGGGCCGCGCCCGATTCTGGAGACCATCGTCTCCAGCCTGGCGGTGCAGGGGTTTCGCCGCATCTTCCTGTCGGTCAACTACATGGCCGAGCAGATCGTGGCCCATTTCGGCGACGGCAGCGACCGGGGGCTGACCATCGGCTATCTGCGCGAGGATCAGCCGCTGGGCACCTGTGGCGCGCTGTCGTTGCTGCCGGACACCGTTGAGGGACCGGTGCTGGTCACCAATGGCGATGTGCTGACCCGCGTCGACTATGGGCAGGTGATGGACGGCCATATCCGCGACGGTGCGGCGGCGACCGTGGTCGTGCGGGATTATGAGATGCAGGTGCCGTTTGGGGTCATCCGCGCCGCCGACGGCCGGATCAGCGGCATCGAGGAAAAGCCCAGCCAGGTCTTCAACATCAATGCCGGGGTCTATGTGCTGTCGCGGGCGGCGTTGGCGCTGATTCCGGCAAACCGGCCCTATGACATGCCGATGTTGATCCAGGCTCTGATCGACGCGGACCAGCCGGTCAGACCGCACCGTGCCGAGGGCTATTGGCTGGATATCGGACGCCCGCCCGACTACGACCGCGCCAATGCCGAGTTTGGCGCCGTGTTCGGCGGCTGATCAGGCGCGGCGCCGCCGAGGCTCCGGCAGGCGCGAGGGACGGGCCGCCCCGTCCAGAATGGCGCAGCACAGGGCAAAGATGACGGCGATCGTCTCGGTACGCATCGGATAGTCGGCGGCCGAGTGGATGCCGATCAGAAGCAGGGCAACCGATGCCGCGCGCTGCAGATCCCGCTCCAGATGAGTGCCCGCGCGCCAGGCCGTCCAGGACCTGCGGGCCCACCAGACATAGGCGGCGATGATCAGGGCAATGCCGGCCCAGCCTGTTTCCAGCCAGAGTTCCAGATAGTCGTTGTGAGCCTGGTTCACATAGGCCGCCCGGAGCGTCTCGACCGGCTCATAGGAGCGATAGACCGGATCGAATGACCCCAGGCCCGAGCCCAACGGCAGGAAATCCTGGGCGGCCCGCGCCACGATGGGCCAGTTTTCGAAGCGCGCCTCATTGGCGACGTCTGTGTCGAAGCGGTCCAGAATCGGCCCGAGGGCAAACAGGGCGACAATGCCGATAGCGACGGCGGCACCCGCCGCCAGGCCCATGACCAGCGGGGTCGGCCGTCCGCGGCCGGACGATACCCAGGCGACCAGCAGAACCCCGACAAGGCCGGGCCCCGCCGCCAGAATGCCGAAGCGCGACCGGATCGCGCCGAGCGCCACTAGGATGAGGCCGATGATGAGGGCGCCCACCCAGACCCTGAGACCCGCTTCAGGGTCGCGACTGTTCAAGCCGCTGCCGGCCATGGCGGCGGCAAAGGGCAGTGCGACCAGGCAGAGCGTGGCCATGTGATTGCGGTTGGCAAAGAAGCCGACAAGGGAGCCGAAGTTGGTCGTGGCCCAGGGATAGAAGGTGCGGCTTTCCAGCGTGATCTGGAGCGTGCCCAGAACGATGCTGAGGATGACAAAGGCCAGAACGCCCCAGACCAGGCGCGTCACCGTCACCCGGTCCAGCGTCAGGGCCGCCACAAGCATGGCCACGGGGGGCAGAAGGGCCAGAAAGGCCTGCCAGGTCCGGTCGGGCGTCAGGGACAGCGGCAGCCACGACGGGGCGATGCCGGCAATCTCAAGGGCAAGGACGGCCTGGTCCCGACCGGGCAGGGACGACCAGATGCCAAAGGGCAGGGGAATCAGCTGGATGAGCGGCAGGGCCATCGCCAGGGCAGCGAGGGTCAGCAGGAAGCGGTGCTCTTTCCAGACGCCGGTGCGGACGAGGCGAACCAGGGCCAGCCCGAGGACCGGAAGGGCCAGCAGTTCGATCGCGGCCAGGGGCAGGAGGTGCGCACGACTGGCGCCCCCCAGAAACATAGAAAAAGCCAGTAGAACGCCGGCCGCGATGGCCAAGGCATTCCACTGGCTTATTCGTTTCAGAAACGACCCGCTCACTTACGCACTCGTACTCTGAGCGGGATCGAAACTCTTACGGGCTGGTCGGCTTGTCTTCGTCCGATGCCACCGTGATCACGCCAGCCAGAACGGCGGCACCGATCAGGAGGACGGGCAGCGGGATGCCGACGAACTCGTTGGCGGCGTCAGCAGAGGCGCCGACACGATCACCGACCCGAGTCACGGCGCTGTTATTGTTAGCGGCGACCGCCTGGCCTGCAATGAGCAGCAAGCCAACCGAGGCTGCGGCGATGGTCTTACGCATGCAAATCCCCTTTAATCAAAAGCAATGCGCGGGTTTCCCCGCTCCTGTGAGAATGTGTTTAGGTCGGACGGGTTGCATATGGCAAGCAAAAAAGCCCGCCCGCAGGGCTGAAAGTTGACTCAGGGCCAGCCTGTTGCGCTGTTGCATCCCTAAGGAATCCTTTCCAGCGCCAGTTGTGAAAACCATATGACAATGTCGGTCCGGCGACCGGTATTTATCGGCACCAGCTTGACGATCTGGGCGGTGCAGCCCTGCTCCGGGACCACAACCCGGGTCTGGAACGACGACCAGTCAGACTGGGTGTCCATGTCGAGCTCGAATCGAACTTCGCCAATGATTTCAGAGGATTCCAGGCACTGTATCTGCCAGGCAAAGCCGGTTCGGCCGCGACCGTTCTCCAGTCTCTGGCGTCCCGACAGCCGGTAGGAGCCGGGCGCCATCAGAACCAGCTGGCTGGCCAGATCCTGGGCGTTGCGGGCATCGTGGATCACACGCAGTGCTGTCAGTTCGGGCTTCCGGTCGTCGTTCAGAAGGCCCACGGAAATGCCGGGGCCGACCCCCAGCTGCCAGCCGAAGGGGAGGAGGGTCTCCTGGTCCGCAAATTCCCCATTGACGAGAATAGAGTCAGCCGAAGGCCGTTCCAAAGTCTCGCGGATGGTTTTCAGACCGGCGATTCGACGGCCTTGATAGAGAGCCTGATACAGGCTCTGCAGTTCGGCGGTGGTAAAGGGACCCTCGGTCTGCTCGAGACCCAGCGCCAGTCCCGCGAGCAGTTGCAGACCGTTGGGGCGCCGATAGAGGCTCTGGAGATACTCGGCGCGCCAGGGCGGCGAGTCGGCCAGTTCTGACGCGAGGTAGGGGCCGGCCCGGGGATCCGTTTCGGCGGCCGTCGAGAACAGGTTGAACACCTGGGGCCTCTGGTCCGCCCGGCGCCGCACCAGGGTGTCGGCATGGGCAAAGGCCGAGGCATAGTTTCCCCGCCGCAGCCGACTTTCGATCAGCCAGCTGTGGGCCGCGCTGTCGCGCAGGCTCCAGTTGCCCGCCAGGGTCATCAACTCATCGGCCTGATCGGTGCGTCCCGCCTCGGCCTCGGACATGGCGAGCACCCTCAGGGCCTCGACGTCGAAGGGGGCCTTGGACAGGGACAGCCGGGCCAGGTAGCCGGCATCTTCCATGTCCCCCGCCCGTATTTCGCCTTCTGCGGCCCGCGCCAGGACCTCGGCAGAGCCGGGCGACAGGCGAACCGCATGCTCGCTGGGCGCCCGGGCCGCAAGCGGCACCAGGGCGACCTGCCAGCCCAGCCAGATCAGGCCGGCAGCCACGACCACGGGCCACAGGCCGACAGCCTTGCTCCCGGCCTTCTGTTCAGGGGGCGGCGCCTCCGACATCAGACCTTACGGTCGGGCTTCGCTTCGGCCGCGGCTCCGTAGTGATAGTCATAGGCGTAGTCATAGCCCTCATGGCGGGTGCGGTGGGCCTGGAACTTGGTCAGGACCGCGCCCAGGACACGACCGCGACCCATGGACAGGCGACGCAGGGCGCCGCGCGCCTGACGACGGCCCGTGATCCGGGATTCGAGCACGAACAGGGTGCCCTCGACCGAGGACGACAGCACAGGCGCATCGGCAAAGCCCAGAACCGGCGGTCCGTCGATCACGACGTGGTCGTAAACGGCAAAGGCCTGGTCCAGCAGCGCCTGCAGGCGCGATCCACCCCACAGTTCGGCCGGGTTGGGCGGAAGCGGCCCGCACGGAATGAAGTCGAGGGTGGAATAGGGCGTCTTGCGCACCACCCCCGTCAGTTCCGCCGAGCCGGAAAGGAAGTTGCTCATGCCCTGGCTGTTCTCGATCTCCAGCACCCGGTGCATGGACGGATTGCGCAGGTCTCCATCGACCAGAAGGACACGCCGTCCGACCCGCGACAGGTTGAGCGCCGTGGCGAACGCCGTGGTCGACTTGCCTTCGCCGGGCCGGGCACTGGTGACCAGCAAGGAACGCGGCGCGCCCTCCGAGGTCGAGAACTGCAGCGCCGTCCGCAAGGAGTAATAGGCCTCGGAGAAGGGGGACCGGATGTCGCGCAGGGCCTCGTTCGGATCCTTGCCGCGCTCCAGCATCGGAATGACGCCGAGCGCCGGGATGCCCAGCTTGTTCTCCACATCGTCCGGCGACGTCAGGCGATCATCGAGGGCCTCGATCAGGAAGACCGCGATGACACCCAGCGTCAGGCCCATGGTCAGGGCCAGCATCAGGTTGAGCGGCAGGTTGGGGCTGGAAGGGCCGCCGGGAGGGTTGGCGCGATCAACCAGCGAGATGTTGTTGCTGGTCACGCCGCCCGTTACGCCGACTTCCTTGTAGCGCTGCAGCAGGCCGTCATACAGCTGGCGGCTGGTGTCCAGCTCGCGCATCAGGATGTTGTACTGGACGCTGCGATCCCCCAGATCGAGCACTTCGCCCTTCAGGCCGTTGACCTGATTCTGGAGGGCCCGCTCCTGGTTCAGGGCGATCTGGTATTGGGCCCGGATGCCGTCCCGGATGGAGGTCGCCGCCGTGCGGATCTGGGCGTCGAGTTCGTCGATGCGGGCGCGAAGCTCAACCAGCTCCGGATAGTCGTCCTGGAAGACGGCCGACTTTTCCTCGTACTGCGACTCCAGCTGGATCCGCTGCTGCATCAGCGTCTGGTAGGTGGCGCTGGCCATCACTTCCGGGATGCTGGTCAGGGGTGCGTTCTGGGCCTGACGCCAGCGTTCCTCGGCCTCGATCCGGTTCACCCGGGCTTCGCCAAGGGCCTCGTTCAGGGTGCCGAGGCTGGTGGAAACCAGCGACTGGCCGGTGCCCGTCTCGGAGTCTGACAGTGTGATGATTTCCTGGTCGCCGGCATAGGCCACCAGCTGACGCTCGGTGTCTTCAAGCCGCGCCTTGGTCTCCGCAATCTGTTCCTCGAGGAATTCCCGCACATAGAGGGAGGCGTCGAATTTCCGGGCGAGGTTCGCCTCGATGAAGTTTTCGGCAATGGCGTTGGCCATGCGTGCCGAAAGGGCGGCGCTGGGGCTGCTGAAGGTAATCCGGACCAGTCGCGACCCGCGCTCGGGAGAGACGCCGAGATTGCTGCTGATGAGGCCTGTGATCATCTTGCGGCGTCGATCCGCCTGCTGGGTGGCGGTTTCGCCTTCACGGGCCACGAACTCAGCGCCCATTTGCTCGATGAAGTCGTTGGAGTTCGCCAGTCCCTCGCTGTCGATGATCCGCTCGACCAGCGAGCGGCTGCGCAACAGCCCGTACTGGGTGTTGAAGAACTCTTCCCCGACGGGGAGTTCGCGCGGCATGCCGTCGTCGGTACTGAGAACGCGAGCGGCTTCGCGATCGATCTGGATCGTGGCTGCAGCCGTATAGGTCGGCGGGGTCATCAGGGTGACGATGACGGCAATCACGACCGCCGCGATCACACATCCGAGGATCAGCAGCCGGTGCTTGAGCGCCAGTGACCAGTATTTGGCCAGGTCGATCTCGCCGCCGCGCTCACCCTCCAGAAAGGTGCCATACCCAGGCGCGTCCTCGCGCTCCGGGCCTTGCCCGCCGCCTTTGCCCATGCTGCGGTCTCCGACCATGGTACAGTCCTAAATCACTAGCTTGACGAAAGAAGGTCGCCCTTTTTGGGCTGATAGCGCATCGCTCCCCGTCGGGCGAGCCGCAAATGCCAACAAAGCGGCAGGAGCTCGCGTCCGTGCGATTCGTTGCCAGAATGGCCCGCAAGGCTTTCCAGATTCCTGACACGGACGCTGCGTGCCTCAGAAGGGCACCAGGGGCTGTCCGGATGCGCCTTTCTGGCGGATCTCGTCCGCGGTGACCTGCTGGGCCCGGGCGCGGGCACCGGCGGACGGATGCCCCCACTGGGCATAGCGCAGGCCCGGGCTCCGCTCGGCCAGGGCGCGCAGGAATACCGGACCTCGCATCGGGTCATAGCCGGCGCGGGCCATCAGATAGAGACCGACCCTGTCCGCCTCCCGTTCCGCCTCGACCAGCTCCCAGGGCGCATTGCCGTAGTTGCCAAGAATGGACCGGGCAAAGCCGCGCTCATCGAAGAATTCGCGATGCTCCAGAACATTGTGCGCCATCTCATGGCTCAGGATCACGGCCAGATCGTCTTCCGTTTCGGCAAAGGCAGCCATGGCCGTGGCCACAAAGACCCGGTGTCCATCGGCCCGGGCGTTCAGCTCGGTCGACGGGTCAACCTGGAACACATAGGCGCAGGCGCTGATCGGAGACACGGTTACACCCCGCTCGGTGCCGTCGCGCCTGACGACGAGGCGGGCGTCCCCGGCGATGAGTGCCTCGTCCAGCAGGGCGATGTTTGCGGCCAGTCCCTCGAAATTGGCCGGCTTGCCCGCCTCGCTCCGGGTGAAGGGAACACCGTTGACCGAGATCAACAGGTCGCCCGTCTGCAGCCCCGCCCGTTCGGCCGGACTGGCGGGCGCTATGGCGGCCACGCCGGGCAGGTCGCCTTCAAGCCCCCATCGCGCGCGCGCGGCCTCACGCAGATAGTCCGAATACTGACTCTCGGCGTGCAGCAGCAGACCGGTTGCCGGCCCGGTGTCAGGACATAGATCGACATTGGCCACGGCCAGCCGATAGCCCACGGCATTCACCCGGGTGTCCAGTGTGCTCAGCGCAGCGAGTCTCTGGTCGGGTGTGTCGGCCACGCCCGCGTCGCCATAGGCCGTGGCAGGGACCGATGTTCCGGTCCCGCAGGCGCCGAGGGTAAGCATCAGCCCAAGGGAAAGAGCCAGAGCGCCCCTGAGACGGTGACCTTTGGCGGGCACGGCCCGGGAACCTAGAAGAGGCGGAACAGCGTCAGCACCGGAGCCGCACTGATCGCCGCCCGAAGGCCTGCGTTCAGGGTCGATGTGTCGACCACGATCACATCCTCGCCCAGCACCACGGGATCCTCGGCCGCCCCGTTGCGGATGGCGCCCAGGTCGAAGACGGCGACCATGCGCTGGCCGTCGATCGTGCGAAACACTGCGACGCTGGACAAATCCGCACTGCCCGAGGGACCCCGGGCCATGGCGACCGCCTGCATCAGGGTGGTCCGCCCGCGCATCTCATAGACGCCCGGCTGGGCGACCGCGCCGTCGACCGTGATCTTCTGGCTGGCCGCCTCGACGACGGTGACCGTGACCTGCGGGTTGCGCAGATAGCGGGCGCCGAGCTGGGTCGTGAGGGATTCAGACAGTTCCGAGGATGTCAGTCCGGCGGCCTGCACGGTGCCGATCAGCGGCATCTGGATATTGCCCGAGGAATCGACGCGGAGCTCGTCGAACGACAGTTCCGGTACACGGAATACAGACACCTTCAGAAGGTCCGTCTCGCCAATGCGATAATCTTCGGCAGGAGCCGCAGCCTGTCCGACCGGCAGGGCATAGGAGGCCACCTGGGTGGCGGCCGTCACGTCAGCGTTTTTGCGTCCGGACGATCCGCAGGCCGCCAATGCGAAAACAGCGAACAACAGGGCAATCAGGCGCAGGGCGATATTCATGGGCACTCCTTGCCGGTCTGTCTCCGGCGCGACCGGATACCCCGTCAGGGGTATTTCAGACAGCCTGATAGCCTCGAACGCGACTTCATTCCACCGATAACCGCTCGGCGTTGGAATTCCACGTTTTTTGTCTGGACGGCGGGGAAATACACGGGCAAAGGGCGGCGCGTAGCGTGCGATCGGTTGGTCCGGCGATAATCAGGAATGGTCAGGCCGAGGGGGGCTTGTCCGAAACCCGGGATCGTCAGAGCAACTGCCGACTGAGTTTGTACGTGACCGGGAACCCGTCCCCGCGGTTGTGCGCTTGCGCCCGGCGTGGTCCTTATACGGACGAGCAGACCGGTGGTAAGGCTCGTCATGATTGTTTGACGATCCATAGATATTGGGCCCAGGCATGCGTACCCCGCTGACATTCTCGTGGACAGCCAAATACCTGATCCACATCGCGGCGCTGTTCGTGGGGTTTGTGCTGGCCTATGAGTTGCGCCGGGCCTTGCCGATACATTGGTGGTTCGTAGATCCGGATGCGGTCCGGGTCCTGGGCTGGGCGGGATTGTTCGCTCTGATCGGGGCGGTGGTCGAGGCCTTCTTCCAGGCCGAGCGGGCCGCCTGGCGTTTCGCCTCGGCGCGGGACGTTGTGGCCCTGGCGCGAAACGTCACCCTGACCATGGCCCTGTTCCTCATGGTCATCTTCTTCGTGGACCGCGGGCTGGAGCTTCCGCGTTCGGTTCTTCCGCTGTCGTGGCTGTTGAGCCTCATGTTCCTGGTCGGGGCTCGGGTGGTCTGGCGGCTTCCGCGCGAGAGCCGCCTGTCCGAACATCTGTTGCCGGCCTGGTGGCGCAAGACCGCGTCGGGTCGAAAGCCCCTGCTGCTGGTCGGGGCGATGGCCGACGCCGATCGCCAGATCCGGCATCTGATGGCCGATCCGGGGCAGCCCTATCAGCCGGTGGGTGTGGTCACCCCGTATGCCGAAGAAGTGGGCATGCGGCTGCACGGTGTGCCGTTCGTCGCCCGGCTGGACCAGTGGCGGGTCGGTCGTACGCCGGCCCCTCTGAGGAATGAAAAGGTCTCGGCCATCCTGTTCCTTCAGGATCCGGTCCAGGCGTTTGGCCTGACGCCGCAACGGATCGGCGAACTGAAGCGGGCCGGTCACACCCTGCTGCGTCCTCATGCCCTGACCGAAGTCGGCGAGCCCCGGCCCAATGCAGACCTTCTGACCGAAATCCCGCTCGAGGAATTCCTGCCGCGTCAGCCGATCTCCCTGCCGGCCGGGCCGGTCGAGGATCTGATCCGGGGCAAGCGTATCCTGGTGACCGGCGCGGGTGGCAGTATCGGCTCGGAGATCGCGCGCCAGATGGTGCAGTTCGGTTGTGGCCACCTGACCCTGCTGGATCACTCCGAGTTTCAGCTGTTCGAGATTGATCGTGAACTGGGCGGCGTCGCCACAGCCATGACCCGACGGGCCGTGCTGGCCAATGTCCGCGACGAGGCCCGCATTCGCGAGGTGTTCGACCAGGAGCGCCCCGACATCGTCTTCCACGCGGCGGCCCTCAAACACGTCGCCCTGGTCGAGAACAATCCGGCCGAAGGGGTGCTGACCAATGTCCAGGGCACCTGGAATGTGATCCGGGCAGCGACGGCGGCCAGGGCGGCGCAGTTCGTCCTGATCTCGACCGACAAGGCCGTTGATCCTTCCAATGTCATGGGGGCGACCAAGCGGATCGCCGAGACCCTGCTTGAACTGGTTCCGTCAAGCGGGACCCGGCTGTCGGCCGTGCGTTTTGGCAATGTGCTGGGCTCGGCGGGCTCAGTGGTGCCGATCTTCCGGGACCAGATCGCCCGTGGCGGGCCTGTGACCGTCACCCATCCGGACGTGAACCGCTATTTCATGACCATCCCCGAAGCGGTGCAACTGGTCCTGCACAGCACGGCCGTGAAGGCGGCCCGCGCGGACGAGGGGCCGTCGAAATTCCTGCTTGAGATGGGCGAGCCCGTGCGCATCGCCGATCTGGCCCGCCAGATGATCGAATTGAGCGGTCGAAAGCCGGATATCGACATCAAGATCGAATTCACCGGTCTGAAGAAGGGCGAGAAGATCGCCGAAATTCTCTCCGACGACGGTGAGGACCCCCGCCCGTGCGTGGACGGCATCCTTGAGGTGATGGGGCGACGCAGTTCCGGACGTCTGAATACGGCCCGTTTGCAGACCCTGATATCTGCGGCCTTGGGCGGACGCGGTCACGAGGTTACGATGCTGGTGGCAGAAACCATCGGGGACATCCGCAAGCCATGACGCGTTCGTCGAGGACGATCCCTGCGGGGGATGGTCGCCCGTGAAGTTCAAGGTCTTCGACGTCCAGAACGTGGCGGTCGCCTATGTGTGCCTGTGGGCGACCTCGCCGATGCTGGCCTTCGGCACCATTTACCGCCTGGCGGCAGTGGCGGCCGTAGCCCTCTGGGCCCTTCTGGAAATGAGCCGTCCTGGTGGGATTTTCAGCCGCCCGACCGTACCGATCATTCTGGCCCTGTTCTTCGTTGCCTATACGGCGGTGATCGAAACCATGCTGGGCTCGGATCAGGACTTTGCGTGGCATATTCAGCCGTGGATCATGCTGTTCTTCCTGATCTTTTACGAAAGCCGCAGGAACGATGTACGCAGCATGGCGCCGATCTTCTGGGTGCTGATTGCGACCTTGCCGATCTGGTATTTCACCACCTTCACGGCGTTTGACCAATATGGAACGCACACTGCCCGAATGCTGACGCGGTCCTCGGAGCAGGCCCGCGATCTCGCCGCCGAAGGGGTGGGGGGATACGGGCTTGTCTACAGCATCGTCGTCATCCTGCCTGCTATCGCCTTGATGCTGTTGAACCATCGCCGCTTTCTGCCGCTCAGGGAGCCTGCATGGCTGGCGCCTCTCAGCCGCATCCCCCTGCTGTTTCCGGCGCTGATCGTGGCCAATCTGGTTCTGGGCATGGCGCTGGTGGTCCGGGCCGGCTTCTCCATTGCCATCATCCTGATGCTCATTTCCGTGGTGCTTTCGCTCGCGTTCAAGCGTCGTAGCCCGCTGATGCTGACGCTGCTGCCGCTGTTCGTGGTGATGGCCTATCTGCTCGGTCAGATCGCACTCGTGCCGCTGCTGGAGACCATTCTGCCTCTGACAGAGGGAACCCCGTATTATCGCAAGGTTCTGGACGTGATGGAGACGATCGAGAGCGATCAAAGTCAGGGCACGTTCAATGATCGCTGGGTCCTTTACGTTCGCAGTTTCGAGCTGTTCCTCCAGAATCCGGTCTTCGGCGTCCTTTCGGCCCGCGATGTCGGCAAACACTCGGCCTATCTTGATACCTATGCGCGCTACGGCGTTCTGGTCGGTTCGGTCTTTGTCTATCTGCTGACCTATCTGCCCGTGCGGATGATGCGCGGCATGCGGGCCAATTTTGGCCTGGCGTTTTCGGTTCTGGCGATCATGGTCCTTCTGCCTTTGGTCAATGACGTCTTTGCCAGCCTGGGGGTCATGCTGTTCATCATGGTCCCGGTGGCCTGCGATCTGGTCGAGCGCGCCCGGACCGCCGCCCCGTTGCCCCGCCGCAAGGGGGTTCGTATCCGCTGGACCTCGCGCCCTGACCCCGTCGGGCACCGTTCCCGTCGCCTGACCGGGCCCGGGGGTGGGCGTGCCTGACACCCTGATTCTCGTTGGCGGATTCGGCCTGCCGGACCGGACCGCTTCGGCCACGCGCGCCATCGGCCTGGCCAAACTGTTCCGATCCATCGGGATGAAGGTGGTCATCATGGGCAAGATCACGCCCGAGGTGCCGCCGATTGATGGCCCGACCGAGATGGAGGTCGACGGCATTCGCTGCGTGGATCTTCGTCGACCGTTTCCCGGCCGCGACTATGCCCGCTATGACCTGTCGGGCGAGAGCGTCATGGCCCTGGTGGACAGCCTGCCCGCAGGGTCTGTCCGGGCCGTCAGCGCCTATAATCATGCCGGGCAGGCAACGTGGTCGATCCTCAGGGGCTGCAAGGCACGCGGTATTCCGGCCATCCTCGACTGCACCGAATGGTACGGGTGGGAAGGGAAGAAGATCCTGCGCAACATCCAGCGCATGGCCTGGACCGAGTTCCGTCTGCGGATACTGACACGCAAGGCCGGCAATGTGATCGCGGCCTCGCGCTGGTTTTCTGACACCCTGCCGGGCCTGAACCGGGTTCTGCTGCCGTTTGTCATCGACGCCTCGGATCCGAAGTGGAGCCCTGAACCGCCCCGGCTGGCCATGCCCGACGGTCGCCGCCGCTTCCTCTATTCCGGAAGTCCCGGCCTCGGCATGATCAAGGACCGGTTGCCGGTGGCCATAGAGGGGTTTGGTGCCCTTGAGGCCGAGGGCATCCCCTTCGAATTTCGCATCGTCGGCATGACCCGTGGGCAGTATCTGGCGGACCGTCCGGATCACGCCGATCTGGTGGCGCGACTGGGCGACAGCCTGAAGTTCCTCGGGCGGATACCCCATGCGGACTCGCTGCTTGAGCTGAGAGCTACCGATTACGCCCTGTTCTTCCGCCGGGATGACCGCATCGCCAACACCGGCTTTGCCACCAAATATGTCGAGGCTGCCAGCCTCGGCATCCCGGTGGTGACCAATCCGACCAGCGATATCGACCGGTATCTGACCGATGGCCACAACGGCTTTCTGGCGCCGGACCTGTCGACCCCGGCCATCGCAGAGGTCCTTCGGTGCGCAGCGACCCTCGGCGATGCCGATCTGCTGGCGATGAAGTCGGTGTGTGCGGCCGCCAATCCCTTCGACATTCCCCCCTGGCAGGCCCCGGCCCGTGCCTTCCTTGACGCCTTGAGGCCTGTCCGATGAGCGCGCCGACCCGGGTCCTGTGGATCGTCAATATCGTGCTGCCGGCCGTGGCGACGGAGCTGGGGCTGAGCAAGACCCCCTTCGGTGGCTGGCTGACGCTGATGACCGACCGGCTGGCGCTGCGCGACGACTTTTGCATCGGCGTGGCCATGCGGGCGCCGGTCAAGACCCTGACCCGGATCGAGAAGAACGGCATCGTCTATTACGCCATGCCCCAGTCGGCCTCGGATGCCTTTGACGTCGAGGATGGCACGGTCGCCGAGGTTCTGGCCGACTTTGTGCCGGACGTGTTGCATGCGGAAGGCTCCGAGATGGCCTATACGCGGCGGTTCCTGAAGGCCTGGGCCGGGCCGAAGCTGCTGTCGTTGCAGGGCGTGATCAACGGCAATCGCAACTATGATCTGGGCCGTCTTCCCCTGTTGTCGATGCTCAATCCGTTGCGCCCGAAGACCGCTCTGACGGCCGTGGCATTGATGGTCAATTTCGCCTTCCGCTTCCTGCCGCGGCTGAAGGCCGAGCGCGAGACGATCGGTCTGGCCGATCACATCATGGGGCGGACCGTCTGGGACCGGGCGCAGGCCTGGGCGATCAACCCCGATGCCACCTATCACCACTGCAGCCGCATCCTGCGCGACGGGTTTTACGGCGCCGCCTGGGACAGCGCAGGTCACGAGCCGCACAGTATTTTCGTCGGCAACGCCGCCTCGCCGCGCAAGGGCACCCACGTCGTCATCGAGGCTGTGCGGCTGTTGCGCCGGGCCTACCCCGAAATCAGACTCTATGTCGCCGGGGAGAGCCCCATGGAGGCCGGATCATCGTTCAAGCGGCATGTCGGCTATCCCGCCCATGTTTGCGACCTGATCGATCGATATGGTCTCAAGGACCGGGTGACCTTCACCGGATTGCTGGACGAGCCGGGCATGGTCCGCCGCATGGAGCAGTCGCACGTGTTCGTCATGTCCTCGATCATTGAAAACAGTCCGAACACCCTGGGCGAGGCGATGATGGTGGGTACGCCGTCGGTCAGCTCGTTTACGGGCGGGGTCCCCTCGATGGCGTCTGACGAGGTCGATGTCCTGATGTACCGGGCTGACGATCCGGCGATGCTGGCCATGCAGATCAAGCGCCTTTTCGACGATCCGGCCCTGTGCGGCCGCCTGTCCGCCTCGGCGCGCAAGAGAGCTCGCCGGACCCACGATCCCGAGGCCAATGTTCAGGCCCTGGTCGCGGCCTATGACCGGATATCTGCGTCTGCACCGGGGGCCTCCGCATGAACCGCTCTTTCGCTCCCGTCGTGGTCTTTGCCTACAATCGGCCAGATCATTTGCGCCAGACTCTGGCGGCCCTGGCCGAAGCCGACCTGGCCCGGGACAGCCGCATACGGGTCTATGCCGACGGTCCGCGTAACGAGGGCGCCCGCGAGGGTGTCGAAGCGGTCCGCACCGTGCTGGACGACCCGGTCTGGCATGACCGGTTCGCCGCCTTCGAAGTCGTGGCCTCCGACGAGAACAAGGGCCTGGCCAGGGCCATCATCGGCGGCGTCACCGACGTCGTGGAAGAAGCGGGCCGCGTGATCGTGCTCGAGGACGACCTGATCGTCTCGCGCGACTTCCTGCGCTTCATGAACGATGCGCTCGATTTTTATCAGCCGGACCAGACCGTCGGATCCATATCGGGCTTTTGCCCGCTGAGGGCACCGCCCCCGGGCTATACGCACGACGTCATGCGGGTTCCGCGGAACTGCAGCACCGGCTGGGCCACCTGGGCGGACCGCTGGCGGGAGGTCGACTGGACGGCCGCCGATGCCGCGCGCCTCTATCGCGACCCCGCCTTCCGAAAGCGGTTCAATGCGGCGGGTTCGGATCGCCTCGACCGGCTGCGGCGCCAGATGGAGGGCACGGTCAGCTCATGGTCGATCCGGTTCGGTCTGTGGCAGTCTGCATCGGGCCGAGACACCATCTTCTCCAGCGTGAACCGGCTGGTGAACAGTGGCTATGACGGCAGTGGTGTGAACACCAAGGCGGGCGAGGCGATCAATCCCGACTTCCGGGCGGAAGGCTCGCCCTATGTGCTTGAGGCCGTGGAGACGTCGCCGGCGGTTCTGGCGGGCTTCCGCCGGGTCTACTCCGGTTCACCGCTCGCGCGCCTTCGCCGCTTCCTGAGAAACCTCTAGGGCGATGCAGGAGGCGGGCGGTCGCAGGGTCTTGTTCCACTACCCGGTCCTGAACATGGGCGGGGCCGAGATGTCGTCGCTGCGCCTGATGAAGGCGCTGGCGGACCGCGACTGGGACGTGACGCTGGTGGTGACCACGGGCGGGGGCAATCTTGAGCCGCGGCTCGACCCCCGGATCCGCCTGATCCCGCTCCGGCCGACGGGGCGGGGGCATCGGTTCTCGGCGGCGTCGGGGATTGCGGCCCGCCTGAAGGCGCTGCCGGACCTTCTGGCCTACGGTGTGCAGCGCCTGATCGGCGAGGTGCGGGCCCTCGGCTTCCTGACCCGTCGCTATGATGCGGCCGCCACCCTGTTGCATGGCACATCGACCGCCTTTGTCCGTCGCCGCGTGCGCGCGGGCCGCCGTCTGCACTTCATTCGCAACGACCTCCGCCTTGCGGATCCGACCGGTGCCACGACCCGGGCCATAGGCAAGGCTGAGCCGGAGATCGACGCCTATGTCTGTGTGTCGCAAGTGGCGCGGGCCTCGCTGGTCAAGGCCGTGCCCGCCACAGCGCGCAAGGCCCATGTGATCCACAACATCCTCGATCCTGACACCATGCGCCGGCGGATGACCGAGGGGGTCGCGCCATTCGCGACTGACCCGAGCGATGCAATCCGCCTGCTGACGGTCTGCCGGCTGTCGGAAACGTCGAAGGCGCTGGTGCGGTTGACCCGTGTCGCGCGCAAACTGGTCGACCGGGGGCATGGGTTCCGCTGGTATGTGGTCGGTGAGGGGCCGGATCGCGGCCTGTTCGAGGCTGCCATCCGCGAGCGGGATCTCGAGGACACCGTCATCCTGACCGGTCGACTGGACAATCCCTTTCCGGCCTATGCAGCGGCTGACGTCGTCGTGCTGGCCTCGTATTTCGAGGGCCTGTGCGGCATGGTCAATGAGGGCAAGGTGGCGGGACGTCCGGTCGTCGCGGTGCGCGTCTCCGGCATTGACGAGCAATTGGTCGACGGCAGAAACGGCCTGATCGTCGACAATGACGAGGATGCGCTGGTCGAAGGGCTCGACCGCGTTCTGTCCGACCCGGCCTTGCGGACGCAGCTGACTAACGACTGGCTGCCCCCGGCCCTGCTCGACGACACGGCCAAGCTGGACCAGCTTGAGGCGCTGCTTCTCGGAGACGGCGCATGACCCAGCGCCTGAACGCGGCCATGCTGTCCTACACCCAGGTGGCTGTGCGGATCGCCACCACCCTTCTGTACACGCCCATACTGGTTGGGTCGCTGGGGCAGGAAGGCTATGGCCTGTTCAGCATCGTCGGCGCCCTGGCGGCCTATTTCTATATGATCGACTTCGGGATGAACGACGGCGTGATGCGCTTCTTCGTCCGGCACGAGAACACCCCGAACGAGCGCCGCAGCTTCCTGAAACAAATGCTGGGCTTCTATGCGGGGCTGGGCGTGCTGGTGGTGGGGGCGACCTTTGCCATCCATGGTCTGGCCCCCCTGCTGTTCGGGGCCAGTCTGACCGCACCCCAGGTGGCCTTGCTGCAGGACATGATCCTTGCGGTCGGCGCCGGGGCGGCGGTGATGGTGGCGTTCAACCCGCTGGGCGCACTGCTGTCGGCCATGGAGCGGTTCGTCTTTCTGCGGTCGCTCGAGATCTTCACGGCCCTGGCCTCGACCCTGCTGACGGTCGTCCTTCTGTGGCAGGGTTTCGGTGCCCTGATGGTGGTCATGGTGATGTCCGGAGCCCTGGTGTTCCAGGTGATCGCCCGGCTGCTGTACATCGTCCTCTATCTGAAGATCCCGGTCGGCTGGGCCTGGCCCGGCTGGTCGCGGCTCAAGCCCGTCGCCCTCTATGCGGCCCCGATCTTCGTCTCGATCCTGGTCGAGCAGATCTACTGGAAGCTGGACAATCTGATCATCGGCGCCGTGCTGGGCGCGGCCCCGGTGGCCCTCTATGCGATCGGCACCACCTTCAACAAACACCTGATGAGCTTCGGCACGGCCATCTCGCGGATCATGGCCCCCGAGATCATCCGCCAGGCGGACTCGGATGCCGATGCCCCGGCCCTGAACCGGCTTCTGATCCGCATCTCGCGGCTGCAGGCCCTGTTCCTGCTTTTGGTGATTTCCGGGCTGGCCCTGTTCGGGGCGCGTTTCATCGACCTGTGGCTGGGGCCGGACTATGGCTTGGCCTATACCATCCTGCTGGTCGTGCTGATCCCCTACACGCTGGAGCTGATCGGCAATGCGCGGAACATCCTTTTGCAGGTCAGGAACCTGTACTGGCACCGCTCGCTGATGATCCTGGCCATCGCCTGTCTGAACATCCCGCTGACCATCGTGCTGCTCAATCTGTGGGGCGTGGTGGGAGCGGCGGTCAGCACCGGCATTGGCCTGTTGCTCGGCTATACCGCCGTGGCGATCCTGCTGCAGCTCAAGCTGGGGCTGGACATGGGCCACTATTTCCGTGAGCTGGCCCGGGGGCTGGTGCTGGTGCTGGCGCTCTGCGTGCCCGTGGGGCTGGCGCTGAATCACTGGATGATCGGCGGCTGGACGGGCCTGTTCCTGTGCATCGCCCTCTATACGCCGCTCTATGCCGGCCTGATGTTGGTGCTTGGCATGAACCCCTATGAGCGCGGTCTGGTCCGGCGTGTGCTGACCAAGCTGGTGCCCGGTCTTGCGGCGAGGTGGACATGACCGCAGCAAAGGCCTTCGACCCCGCCCGGCCGTTCGTCGTCTATGTCGGCCCCTTCGCCTTTCCTGAGGGCGGCGCGGCGGCGCGGCGGATTCTCGGCAATGCGCAAAGCCTGGTCGCGGCCGGCTATCAGGTGCTGGTCCTGTCGGGGCAGCAGGCCCCGGACGATGCCGTGCATGCGCTGGGCGACGGCATCTTTCTGGCCTCGACGTCGGAGCGCGACGCCGAGCACCTGCCCAACTTTCTGCGCCTGACCCGCTATGTGACCATGGGCGCGAAAAGCCGCGACTGGCTGGCGCGACTGGACGCCCGGCCCGCCGCCGTGATCCTGTATAGCGGCTACACCCCCTACATCCTGCAGCTGCGTGGCTGGTGCCGCCGGGCGGGCGTGCCGCTGATCTTCGATGCGGTCGAATGGTATACGGCGGCGTCGCCGCTGGGCTTCGCCACCTCGCCCTATCTCTGGCAGACCGAACTGGCCATGCGGGTCCTGATCCGCCGCCTGGACGGGGTGATCGCCATCAGCCGCTGGCTTGAGGATCACTACACCCGGGCCGCCCTGCCTGTCGTTCGGGTGCCCCCGACGCTGGACGTCAAGGCGACGGCTGTGGGGCGGGGCGGCGAGGGCGACCGCCTGACGCTGGTCTATGCCGGAACGCCGGGCCGCAAGGATCTGTTGGCCGCGCTGCTGCGGGCGGTGGCGACCGTCGACCCGAACGGCGAGCGCCTGCGCCTCGACATCTATGGTCCGTCTTCTGACGATTTGAAGGGCTATGGCCTTGCGGCCGTTCCGCCTTCGGTCACGGCCCATGGTCCGGTGCCGCAGGCGACCGCCATGGCGAGCGTGGCCCGCGCCGATTTCTCCGTGCTGCTGCGTCGTCCGGACAAGGTCGCCACGGCGGGCTTTCCGACCAAATTCGTCGAGAGCCTGGCGGTCGGTACGCCAGTGATCGCCACCCTGACCAGCGATCTGGCCGATCATCTGGTCGATGGCGAAAACGGCCTGATCTGCCGCGATGCCTCGCCCGAGACCGTGGCCCGGGTGCTGGAACGCGCCCTCGCGCTGTCGGGTCGCGAGAAATCGGCCCTGCGAAAGGCCGCCCGTCACACGGCTGAGACGGGATTCGACTATCGGCGGCACACTGACGGGTTGAGGCGTCTGGTCGAGGCTGTGACCTGTGCTAAGGACGCCCGCACGAAGAGGACAGGGATATGAAGGCACTCGTCACCGGGGGCGCAGGCTTCATCGGATCGAACATCTGCGCGGCCCTGTTGCGGGACGGGGATCAGGTGCGCGTGGTCGATGACCTCAGCTCGGGCTACCGCAGCAATCTGAAGGCGCTGGACGGTGTCGAACTGATCGAGGGCGACGTCCGCGACGCCGATCTGATGATGCGCGCGGCCGAAGGGTGCGAGGTGGTCTTCCACCTGGCCGCCTCGGTCGGCAACAAGCGGTCGATCGACAATCCGGTCGAGGATGCCGAGATCAATGCGTTGGGCACCGTGCGGGTGCTGGAAGCGGCCCGCGCAGCAGGCGCTCGCAAGGTCGTGGTGTCGTCCTCCGCCGGCATCTATGGCGAGCTCAAGACCCTGCCGATCGCCGAGGATCATCCGCTCGAGCCGCTGACCCCCTACGGTGTGTCCAAGCTGTTCTCGGAAAAGCAGGCGCTGGCCTATGCCCATGTCTACGGGATGGAGGCGATCTGCCTGCGCTACTTCAATGTCTATGGCCCGAACCAGCGGTTCGACGCGTATGGCAATGTCATTCCGATCTTTGCCTTCAACGCCCTGGGCGGCCGCCCCATCCACATCTTTGGCGACGGTCACCAGACGCGCGACTTCGTCAATGTCGCCGATGTGGTCCAGGCCAATCTGGCGGCGGCGAGGAATGTCGGCACCTCGGGCGCCTTCAACATCGCCAGCGGCACCCAGATCGAGATCGGTGACCTGGCCCGGCGCGTGGTCGCCTATGTCCCCGGCGAGGTCGCCATCGAACACGTCGGTACCCGCGCGGGCGATGTGGCCCACAGTCTGGCCGACATCTCGGCGGCGAAGACGGCTTTTGGCTACGCCCCGACCGTCGGCATCGAGGACGGGCTGGACACCTATATGGCCTGGGCCACCGGCGAGGCCGCCGCGCCCGCCACGCAGAACTGAGGAGAGCTGACCCCGTGCTTGATGACGTTTGCCTGATGATCACCGGCGGCACCGGCTCCTTCGGGAATGCCGTGCTGCGTCGCTTCCTCGAGACCAATGTGCGCGAGATCCGCATCTTCAGTCGCGACGAGAAGAAGCAGGACGACATGCGCAAGCTGTACGGCCAGGAGAAGCTGAAGTTCTTCCTGGGCGATGTGCGCGACAAGGACAGCCTGCGCACCGCCATGGTCGGCGTCGACTATGTGTTCCACGCGGCCGCCCTGAAGCAGGTCCCGTCGTGTGAGTTCTTCCCGATGGAAGCGGTCAAGACCAATGTCATCGGCACGGCCAATGTGATTGATGCCGCGGCCGAGGCCGGGGTGCGTCGCATGATCGGTCTGTCGACGGACAAGGCCTGCCATCCGGTCAATGCCATGGGCATCTCCAAGGCCATGATGGAAAAGGTGCTGGTCGCCCGCTCGCGCACGCTGGACCCCGACAAGATGACGCTGTGCGCCACCCGCTACGGCAATGTCATGGCCTCGCGCGGCTCGGTCATTCCGCTGTTCGTGCGCCAGATCGCGGCCGGCCAGCCGATCACTGTCACCGATCCCGAGATGACCCGCTTCATGATGACGCTGGATCACGCGGTCGACCTGGTGCTGTTCGGCTATGAGAAGGGCCAGAACGGCGACATCCTGGTGCAGAAGGCCCCGGCGGCGACGCTGACGGTGCTGGCCCGGGCGCTTACCGAACTGCTGGGCAAGCCGGACCACCCGATCCACGTCATGGGCACCCGCCACGGCGAGAAGAAGCACGAGACCCTGCTGTCGCGTGAGGAAATGGTCCACGCCGAGGAGATCGGCGAATACTACCGCGTCTCGGCCGACATGCGTGATCTGAACTACGGCGCCTATGTCGAGGAGGGCGAGGCCAGCCTGTCGAACGCCGAGGACTATACCTCCGAGAACACCAACCGGCTGGACGTCGAGGGTATGAAAGAGCTGCTGCTGCAGCTGGACTTCATGCGCACCGTGCTGGACGGCGGGCCGATCGAGGCGGGTGTCTGACATGAAGGTCGTGGTCACCGGCGCCAATGGCTTCATCGGGCGCAACCTGCGCCTGCGCCTGTCCGAGGTCGAGGGCATGGAAACGGTCGCGGTCACGCGCGAGACGACGCCCGATCAGCTGGGCGCGGCTCTGGCCGAAGCCGATGCCGTGATCCATCTGGCCGGCGTCAACCGACCGCAGGACCCGGCCGAGTTCGCCAGCGGCAATGCCGATCAGACCGCGGCCCTGGTAGAGGCCCTGGGCGACCGGGCGCTGCCGGTCATCTATTCCTCCTCGACCCAGGCCGAAGCCGACAATCCCTATGGCGCGTCCAAGCGGGCGGCCGAGGATCATCTTCGGGCCTATGCGACGGCGACCGGGGCACCGTTGGCCATCTACCGGCTGCCGAACGTCTTCGGGAAATGGGCGCGGCCCAACTACAACTCGGCCATTGCCACCTTCTGCCACAACATCGCCCGCGATCTTCCGATCACGGTCAATGATCCGTCGGCGCCGCTGACGCTGGTCTATGTGGATGATGTGATCGAGGCCTTCCTCGGCTGGCTGAAGGCGCCCGGGGCCGTCGACGGTTTCGCCGAGGTGCCGGTGGTCTATCGCACCACGGTGGGCGAGGTCGCCGACCAGATCCGCGCCTTCCGGTCGATCCGCGAGACGCATACGGCCGGGCCGGTCGGCGTCGGCCTGACCCGGGCGCTCTATGCCACCTATGTCAGTGCCCTGCCGGTCGAGGACTTCGCCTATCCGCTGGTCCAGCACGGCGACCCGCGCGGCGTGTTCGTCGAAATGCTCAAGACCGAGCAGTCGGGGCAGTTCTCATACTTCACGGCCCACCCCGGCATCACCCGCGGCGGCCACTATCACCACACCAAGACCGAGAAATTCCTGGTGCTGAAGGGCCATGCCCGGTTCCGCTTCCGGCATATGGAAACCGGCGAGACCTATGCCGTCGAGACCGAGGGCGGTCAGCCCATGGTGGTCGAGACCATCCCCGGCTGGGCCCATGACATCACCAATGTCGGCGACGAGGAAATGATCGTCATGCTGTGGGCCAATGAGATCTTCGACCGTGCCCGCCCCGACACCATCGCCAACGGACTGACCGGATGAAAAAGCTAAAAGTCGTCACCATCGTCGGGACCCGGCCCGAGCTGATCCGCCTGTCGCGGGTCATGGCGGCGCTGGACCGTCACTGTGACCATGTGATCGTCCACACGGGCCAGAACTATGATTACGAGCTGAACGGGATCTTCCTGGAGCAGCTGGGCATCCGCAAGCCGGATCACTTCCTCGAAGCGGCGGGTGCCACGGCGGCCGAGACAATCGGCAATGTCATCGCCGCCTCCAGCCGCGTGCTGGCCGAGGTCAAGCCCGACGCCATGCTGGTGCTGGGCGATACCAACAGCTGCCTGGCGGTGATCGCGGCCAAGCGGCTGAAGATCCCGACCTTCCATATGGAGGCTGGCAACCGCTGTTTCGACATGCGCGTGCCCGAGGAAATCAACCGCCGCATCGTCGACCATGTGTCGGACATCAACCTGACCTACAGCGAGATCGCCCGTGAATATCTGCTGGCCGAGGGGCTGGATCCGCAGCGCGTGATCCGCACCGGCAGCCCGATGCACGAGGTGCTCAGCCACTATCGCCCCGGCATCGACGCCGCCGATCCGCTGCCGACGCTGGGGCTTACGGCGCATGACTATTTCCTGGTCAGCGCCCACCGCGAGGAGAACATCGAGTCCGATGTCCAGTTCAACGGCCTGATCGAGATCCTGAACGGTCTGGCCGAGCGCTTCGACAAGCCGGTGGTGCTGTCGACCCACCCGCGCACCCGCAACAAGATCGCGGCCTCGGGCGCCAAGCTGGACGAGCGCGTTATGCAGATGAAGCCGTTCGGCTTCCTCGACTATGTGCACCTCCAGATGAAGGCCCGCGCGGTCCTGTCGGACAGCGGCACCATCACCGAGGAGTCCTCGATCCTCAACTTCCCCGCCCTCAATATCCGCGAGACGCACGAGCGGCCCGAGGGCATGGAGGAGGGGGCCGTCATGATGGTCGGCATGAACCCCGAGCGCGTCTTCCAGGGGCTGGCCATTCTTGAAAGCCAGCCGCGCGACGACCAGCGCCTTTTGCATGTCGTGCGCGACTATGACGTCGACAATGTCTCGGAAAAGGTCGTCCGCATCATCGTCAGCTATACCGACTTCGTGAACCGCGTCGTCTGGCGCAAATAGTCTCCCCTCCGGCCCGGACGTCCCATGATCACGCTCGACACCACACGCATCGCCATCATCGGCCTGGGCTATGTCGGCCTGCCGCTGGCGGTGGAATTCGGCAAGCGCTTCCCGGTGGTCGGCTTTGACATCAATGCCGCCCGCATCGACGAGCTGAAGTCCGGGCGCGACAGCACCCTGGAGGTCGAGCCCGAGGAACTGGGCCAGGCCACCCACCTGACCTATGCGTCGGACGCCGCCGCCATGGCGGACTGCAACGTCTATATCGTCACGGTGCCGACCCCGATCACCGAGAGCAAACAGCCCGACATCACCCTGCTGAAAAAGGCATCCGAGACCATCGGCCGGGTGCTGAAGCGCGGCGACATCGTCATTTATGAATCGACCGTCTATCCGGGTGCGACCGAGGACGACTGCGTGCCCGTACTGGAGGCCACCTCGGGCCTGACGTTCAACACCGACTTCTTTGCCGGCTACAGCCCCGAGCGGATCAATCCGGGCGACAAGCAGCACCGCCTGCCCGACATCATGAAGGTGACCTCGGGCTCGACGGCCGAGGTCGCGGACTATGTCGACCGCCTGTACTCCAGCATCATCACCGCCGGCACGCACAAGGCGTCCAGCATCCGCGTGGCCGAGGCCGCCAAGGTGATCGAGAACACCCAGCGCGACCTGAACGTCGCCCTGATCAATGAGCTGGCCATCATCTTCAACCGCATGGGCATCGACACCGAGGCGGTGCTGAAGGCGGCGGGCACCAAGTGGAATTTCCTGAACTTCCGACCCGGTCTGGTCGGCGGCCACTGCATCGGCGTCGACCCCTATTACCTGACGCACAAGGCCGAGGCGGTGGGCCACCACCCCCAGATCATCCTGTCGGGGCGCCGGGTCAATGACGGCATGGGCCAGTATGTGGCCGACCAGATGGTCAAGGCGCTGATCCATCGCCAGATCCACGCCAAGGGCGCGCGGGTGCTGATCCTGGGCCTGACGTTCAAGGAAAACTGCCCCGACATGCGCAACACGCGCGTCGTCGATGTGCGCAAGGCCCTGCTGGACTGGGGGCTTGAGGTCGACGTCTTCGATCCCTGGGTCAGCCCGGACGAGGTCCGCCACGAATACGGGTTCGACGTCATCGGCGCGCCGCAACCCGGCACCTATGACGGCATCATCCTGGCCGTCGCCCACCACGACTTCCGCAAACAGGGCGCCGCCGCCTTCCGCAAGCTCGGCAAGCCCGACCACGTCCTCTACGACCTGAAGTATCTGTTCACCGCCGAAGAGACGGACGCGCGGCTGTAGGAGAGAGGCGGTCCTCGCCTGTCGTCTTCTGGACGGTCAGGTGACGGTCTTCTTCAGGGCCTGAAGCCTGCGCCAGTTCTTGATCCGATGCTTGAGGCCCTCGCCGCTTTCGATCACCAGCGGCTGGCCCTCGACAAACTTCCCATCCTTCGGGACCAGATACTTCGTCGAGAGGTTCCGCCCCTTGACCGAACCGTCCTTCGGTCGACCTGCCGTATAGTAGTACATGGCCAGCGAGTTGCGGGTCACACCCTCGGGCGCGGCCAGCGGCTCGGGGTGGCCGTGCAGGCTGTTGTCGTCGGTATTGAAGATACACAGGCGGTTGGCCACCGGGGCAATCTTCCGCTGAAGCTTTGATCCGTCGGCGTTCCACAAGCCCAGATGACCGCCCCACTCGTCCTTCCAGCCGGGATTCAGATACAGCAACACGTTCAGCCGTCGGTCGAGGCGGATGTCCGGCAGATAGGTGTAATCGGCGTGAACGTGCAGGAAGCCTGACTTGCGGGTCTGGTGGATGCCGCCGCAGTGCATATAGGGATCGCCCAGCAGGGCATTGATGCCGGTGAGCCGGGTCAGCCATTCCAGCACGACCCGCCCGTTCATCTCCTGCACCAGATTGTGTAGTACGTCGGGGTAGTTCTCGGCCGCCATCTTGTGCGCCGCAGACTTGCCGAGGTTTCCGGTCTTGTCGCGAGGGGCATAGGTGTCGGGGTCGGGCAAAGCCGCCAGCACCTGGGCCAGCACATCAGCGGGCAGGAAATCGTCAATGCACGTGTTCGGGAACGGGGCATTGGTCCGATAGGTCAGGGCCTCGCCCGTCAGCTTCGAATCCAGATAATCTCGTGTGAGCCGAAACATGACATTCCCCTTTCAACAGGCGGCGTAGCTATAAATGACAAGCCTGCGGCGGGAAAGCCGACAATTCGACGTCATCTCAAAAGCCTCGGGTCCGTCAGCGAAGAAATTCGACCGTTCACCTCACCGCCACAAAAAAGTATCCGTATCAGCGTTCTCAAACGCCGTGTGAGTCGCTAATCATTGACCAGTCAGTCTTGGCCGGTTTTTGATCGCAAGGTTTCTCCATGAATCTCTTCCAGCGTTCGTTTCATCTGTCCCAGTTCATTTTCCCGAACGGGGGGGCGTGTCTCGAATTCGGGGTGTTCCGCGGAGGAACCTATGCCTACCAAGCCGAGCACATTCTCCGCCGGTATCCGGCCAGTACGCTGATTGGTTTCGATTCCTGGGAGGGGCTCCCCCCCGAGACGGAGGGGGTCTGGACGGCAGACCGGCACGCAGTCGGGAAGTACGCAGCGCCAAAGGCCGAGGTTAAATCCCGGCTCGATGCCTTGGGAATCAAAGAGGGTGATCCCCGTTTCCGGCTGGTGGATGGCTTCTATTCGGACAGCCTGACCCCCGAGGTTGCGGCCTCATGCGGTCCGCTCGCGTACGTCAACATCGACGTCGACATCCATAGTTCGACGGTTGAAGTCTTGGAATTTATCGGTCCGATCCTGCGTCCGGGCGTCATTCTCTATTGGGATGACTGGAAGGATCCTCGCGACCAGGCTGACGGAGCCTGGGGAGAGCACTACGCGTGGGAGCAATGGTTGCCCAAACAGGCGGGTCTCGAAGTCGAGACGATCGAGGTCAATCCGCTGGAACAGCGATCCATGCTGGTGACGGCGGCGTACGGCAAGACCCTGGCAAGTGAAAACCTGCCGACCGTTACCCAGATCCGCTATCAGGCCCAGGCCCTCGTCGAAGATCCGGTGAAAGCCCTGAAGCCCCGTAGCGACAACGACGGCATGACCGCCCTCAAACGCCAAATTCGGACCCTGCCCGTGGTGGGTGCCGTGGTGAAGAAGCTCCGCGATCGCTAGCCAGATTTACAAGGGTCAGGATCGGTCCGGCCGTCAGGACTTAATGCAGGAAACTTCGCGCGAACTGACGTAAGAGCCGTGCGATGGCCGCACCTGTATCCGCCCCCCTTCACGTCCTGCTTCTGGCGTCGCATGCGCCGTCCCTGACCAATTTCCGGGGCCCGTTGATTGCCGAGATGGTGCGGCGGGGCTGGCGGGTGACGGCGGCGGCGCCGGACTTTGATGCTACGACCCGCGCCGCGGTGGTCGCGCTGGGCGCACAGCCGGTCGAGGTGCCGATGGCGGCGACCGGCATGAACCCGCTGGCCGACCTGGCCTATCGCCGCAGCCTGATCGCCCTGTTCCGGCGCGAGCAACCCGATGTGCTGCTGGCCTATACGATCAAGCCGGTCATCTGGGGGCTGCTGGCCGCGCGGGCGGCAAGGGTCGGGCGGTCTGTCGCCCTGATCACCGGCCTGGGCTATGCCTTTACCGACGGCACCAGCGGCGGGCTGAAGCGGCTGGTCGCGGGCGTCATGGCCTCCAGCCTCTATCGTCTGGCGCTGGGGCGTGCCGACCGGGTGCTGTTCCAGAACCCCGATGATCGCGACCTGTTTCTGGGGCGGGGCCTGCTGCGGGACCGTGGCCAGGTCGGTGTGGTCGATGGCTCGGGCGTGGACCTGGATCACTACACGCCTGCGCCCCTGCCCGAGGCGCCCGTCTTCCTGATGGTCAGTCGCCTGCTGTACGCCAAGGGGGTCCGCGAGTACGCCCGGGCCGCAGCGGCGCTCAAGGCCCGCCATCCGCAGGCGCGCTTCCAGCTGGCCGGATGGCGCGATGACGGCCCCGATACCGTCAGCGAGGCCGAGCTTCAGGGCTTTATCGACGGGGGTGTCGAGTTTCTGGGCCGACTGGACGATGTGCGACCCGCACTGGCGGCCGCCCGGATCTATGTGCTGCCGTCGTACCGCGAGGGCACGCCCCGCTCGGTGCTGGAGGCCATGGCTCTGGGGCGTCCGGTCATCACCACCGATGCGCCCGGCTGTCGTGAGACGGTGGTCGAGGGGGTGAACGGCCTGAAGGTTCCGCCGCAGGACGCCGATGCGCTCGAGGCCGCCATGGAACAGCTGATCCTGAATCCTGAGCAGGCTGCGGCCATGGGCGAGGCGTCGCTGGAGCGGGTCCGCGCCCGCTATGACGTGCACCGCGTCAACGCCCAGATCCTGTCCGCCGTATCGCCCTGATATGCGACCGGCATTTCCGGCATCAGCACTGGCCCCGGGCGGGGGCCTTTGGTAAGCACAGGCCGACGTTCGCCCACCCGACCGGGTCCGGGCCGAAGAGGACGACTTCATGCGATTTCTGATCACGGGCACTGCCGGCTTTATCGGCTTCCATCTGGCGCGCCGCCTGCTCGAGGATGGCCATCAGGTCGTGGGCGTCGACAACTTCTCGGACTACTACGACATCACCCTGAAGGACGGTCGCAATGCCATCCTCGAAGGCTATGAGGGCTTCCGCGTCGAGCGCGTCGCGCTGGAGGATGCCGAGGCTCTGAACGCGGCCTGGGAGAAGGCCAAGCCCGAGGTTGTGGTGCACCTGGCCGCCCAGGCGGGCGTCCGCTACAGCATCGACCACCCCGAGGTCTATGTGGCCTCGAACCTGGTCGGCACCTTCAATGTGCTGGAGTGCGCGCGCCGCCATCCGGTCAAGCACCTGCTGGCCGCCTCGACCAGTTCGGCCTATGGCGCCAACACCGAAATGCCCTTCCGCGAGACGGACAAGGCGGTTCACCCCATGACCCTCTACGCCGCGACCAAGAGCGCGACCGAGCTGATGGGCCACTCGTATGCGCACCTGTTCGGCACGCCGACGACCTTCTTCCGCTTCTTCACCGTCTATGGCCCCTGGGGCCGCCCCGACATGGCGCTGTTCAAATTCGCCAAGCTGATGCTGGAAGGCAAGCCGATCGAGGTTTACGGCGAGGGCCAGATGTCGCGCGACTTCACCTTCGTCGAGGATCTGGTCGAGGCGATCGTACGGCTGGTCGATGTGGTGCCGGGCACCGCCCCGCCGGTCGAGGGTGACACCCTGTCCCACGCGGCCCCGTTCCGGCTGGTCAACATCGGCGGCGGCAAGCCCAGCCCGCTGATGGACTATATCGCCGAGCTGGAAAAGGCGCTGGGCAAACAGGCCGACAAGCAGTTCCTGCCCATGCAGGACGGCGATGTGCCCAATACGACGGCCGCCCCGGACCTGCTGGAGCGCCTGACCGGCTACAAGCCCGAAACCCCGATCAGCGTCGGCGTGCCCGCCTTCGTGGGCTGGTTCCGTCAGCGCTACAATCTGTGACAAGGCTTGAGGGCTCCGCCGGTCCGGGTCGCCTGCGGCGATCTGGAAGTCAGCGGGGCAAGTGCGTATAAGTCTGGCGGGAATATCCGCCTTTTGAATACAGTCGGGAACGTCGATGCTCAAATCCATCACCCTGCCCGAGACGGCCACAGCCGATGACTGCGCCCGTGCCGTGCTGGAGGCCTGGCCGGACAATCTGGTGGTGCACCTGGCCGGACTGAAGCCGGAGCAGGACCTGCGCGAATTCTACGGCGCCATGTTCGACAAGATCGGCCATGCCGAGCCGCTGGCCGAGGATGCCACGGTCGGCGACCGCAACAGCCAGCGCACCGGCGAGGTCTGGATGCAGGTCCGCTATGACCCGTCCATCCCCGACGCCTACCGTCACTCGGCCAACCCCCAGCCCCTGCATACGGACGGATCCTACATTCCGGGCTTTCCCAATGCGGGCTTCCTGGCCTGCAAGGCCATGCCCAAGTCCGGCGGCGCGACCACCTTCATCGCCGGTAAGGATGTGGTGGCGGCGCTGCAGAGCGAGGCCCCCGACCTTTATGAGCGGCTGCTGGCGGTCGACATTCCGCACGCCCGCTCCGGGGACCGCCGCGTCGCGCCCTTCCTCCGTTTCGAGGACGATCAGCCGGTCCTGAACTGGAACTACTACTGCGTGGACATGGAGGCCGATGCCGAGGTACTGGGCCTGCGTCAGACGCTGTTCGACTTCCTCGACAGCAGCCCGATGGTCGCCGAGCGCCTGCAGCGCGTGAAGCTGTCGCCGGGCGAGGCCGTCCTGTGGAAGGATGATCGGCTGCTGCACGGACGGGACGGCTTCGATCCCGAGATCGTCTCCGACCGATTCCTGTGGAAGGCCCAGGTCCAGGTCGAGGCCTGATGTGAACGCTGCCCAGCGCCGCGCTTCGGTCGCCGGCATTTCCCTGTCTCCACTGACCTTCGGCAGCATGCGCGTGGACCGCGTGGGCGATGCCGATGCGGTCGCCCGACTGATCGCGCAGGCACTCGACCTCGGGGTCACGACCTTCCACGTGTCCAGCGAATATGCGACCTGGCCGCTGTTCCAGGACGCCTGGCGCAAGGTGCGGCCGGACCCGGCCACGACCCGCATCATCGCCAAGCTCGGCGTGCCCCATTTCGGCGAGGCCCGCTTTGACCCGCAGGCCTTTGCCGACAAGATCGACCTGTACCGCGAGGCCCTGAATGTGGACCGCATCGACCTCGTCCAGTGGCTGCTGCGCCACGACCTGAAGGACGAGCCGGCCCGGCTGGCGATCTTTGATAATCAGTCTACGGACATCGCGGACTGTGTCGCCGGTTTGAAGGCCTCGGGGACGATCGGGGGCATGGTCAGCTTCCCCTATACGCGGGGCATTGCCGAACGGGCGCTGGACCATGCCGCCTGCGACGGACTGGCCCTTTATTGCAATCCGCTCGAGCTCGAGATGGCCGACCTGTTCGATCCGGCGGCCGAGCGGGACAAGGCGGTGATCGCCATCCGTCCCTTCGCCGCCGGTCGGCTGTTCAGCGAGACGACCTTCACCGCCCGCGACGCCCTGGCCGTTTCGCTGGCGCATCCGGCCGTGGCGACGGTCGTGGCCTCGGTGTCATCATCGGCGCGGCTCAAGGAGATCGCCGACCTTGCCATGAGCATCCAGCCGGATGCGGCGCGATGGCCGGGCCTGATCGCGGCCGCACAGGGAGCTCCGGATGTATAGGCGCTGGGGCAAGCGGCCGATCGACATCCTCGGCGCCGGTCTTACGCTGGTCGTTCTGTCGCCGGTGCTGCTGGTCAGCGCCCTTGTCGTGGCGACGCGGCTGGGCCGTCCGGTCCTGTTCAAGCAGAAGCGCGCGGGCCTGGGTTCGCGGGCGTTCAACGTCCTGAAGTTCCGCAGCATGACCGATGCCAGGGATCCGGACGGCACGCTGCGCCCCGATTCCGAACGGCTGACCCCGCTGGGGGTCTTCCTGCGGGAGTCCAGCATCGATGAACTGCCCAGCCTGCTGAATGTGCTGAAGGGCGAGATGAGCCTGATCGGGCCTCGACCCTTCATCTACGACTACGTCGACCTCTACACGCCCGAACAGGCGCGCCGCCACGATGTGCGTCCCGGCATCACCGGCTGGGCCCAGGTCAACGGCCGCAACGCCCTGAGCTGGGAAGAGAAGTTCCGGCTGGATGTCTGGTATGTCGACAACGTCAGCCTGTGGCTGGACATCAAGATCGTGTTCCTGACCCTGAAAAAGCTGATCATTCGCGACGGGATTTCGGCGCCCGGCTCGGCCACCATGGAGCGGTTTCGCGGATGAGCGGGCGGCTGGCCATCCTCGGGGCGGGCGGGCACGGACGGGTCGTCGCCGATTGCGCCGAACGGCTGGGCTGGTCTGAGATCGCCTTCTTCGACGACAATCCGGACGCCGAAAAGCCCGCCCCGTGGGAACTGGCGGGCACGGGGGCCGACCTGCTGGCCTCGGTCACGGACTTCGAGGCCTTCATCGTCGGCATCGGTATCAACCGCATCCGGCTGGAGCGACAGCAGGCCTTGCTGGCCGCAGGCGGGCGCGTCGCGACCCTGATCCATCCAGCCGCGACCGTCAGCCGCCATGCCGTGATCGGCGAGGGCTCGGTGGTCTTTGCGGGTGCCGTGGTCAACGTCGGGGCCGTGGTCGGCCAGGCCTGTATCCTCAACACCGGCTGCGGCATTGATCACGACGATCACCTCGCCGATGGCGTCCATGTGTCGCCGGGCGCGCACCTGGGCGGCGGGGTATCGGTCGGCGAGGCCAGCTGGATCGGCCTCGGCGCCTCGGTCCGTGAGGGCATCTCGATCGGCCGGGACGTCCGGATCGGCGCGGGTGCTGTGGTGGTCAGACATGTGGCCGACGGCCTGACGGTGGTCGGCAATCCTGCCCGGGACATGAAGCGGAGCCCCGATGCTTAACACCCCTTTTTCGCCCTGGCCGAGCTTCAGCCCCGAGGAGGTCCAGGCCGTCGCCGACGTCGTGGCCTCGAACCGCGTCAACTACTGGACCGGTGACCGCTGCCGCACCTTTGAAAAACGGTTCGCCGAATGGGCGGGCACCAAGCACGCGATCGCGCTGGCCAATGGCACGGTCGCGCTGGATGTGGCGCTGAAGGCACTGGGCATCGGCCCGGGCGATGAGGTCATCACCACGCCGCGCACCTTCCTGGCCTCCGCCTCCTGCATCGTCACGGCGGGGGCCATCCCGGTCTTTGCCGACGTCGACCCCGACAGCCAGAACATCACCGCCGACACCATCCGTGCCGTGATGACCGAGCGGACCAAGGCCGTCATCTGCGTCCATCTGGGCGGCATGCCGTGCGACATGGATCCGATCATGGCGCTGGCCGAAAAACATGACCTGAAGATCATCGAGGACTGCGCCCAGGCCCACGGGGCCCGCGATCGGGGCCGCAGCATCGGCTCGATCGGCCACATCGGGGCCTGGTCCTTCTGCCAGGACAAGATCATGACCACCGGCGGCGAGGGCGGCATGGTGACCACGGACGATCCCGCCCTGTGGGACTTCATGTGGTCGTACAAGGACCACGGAAAGAGCTGGGAGGGCGTCTATGAGCGCTCGCACCCGCCCGGCCCGCGACTGGTCCACGACACCTTCGGCACCAATTGGCGCATGATCGAGATGCAGGCCGTCATCGGCCTGATCCAGCTGGAGCGGATGGCCGGCTGGACCGCGCGCCGGACGGAAATCGCCCTCAAGCTGGCCGAGGCCTGCGCGCCATATCCGGTGGTGCGGGTGCCCCTGCCGCCGGAACACATCACCCACGCCTGGTACCGCTTTTATGCCTTTGTGCGGCCGGACCAGCTGGCTGAGGGCTGGACGCGCGACCGCATCATCGAAGAGATCAATGCGCGGGGCGTGCCCTGCTTCCACGGCTCGGCATCCGAGGTCTATCTGGAGGCCGCGTTCGACGGCACCGGCTGGCGCCCGCCGCAGCGCCTGCCGGTCGCGCGCCAATTGGGCGAGACCAGTATCGCCTTCCTGACCCACCCGACCCTGACCGATGCGGAAATCGATCTGACGCGAGCCGCGATCGCCGAGGTGCTCGGCGAGGCCTGCGCGCGTAACTGACGGTCATTGCGAGCGGCGGCGCATTCGCGCTAGCAGAGACGCGAAGGGCTCGCGCTGCAGTCATGCCGCGACCGGGGAGGGGATTAATGGACGGTCGGCCGATGCGATTTACCGTGCTCGACTCCTGGCGTGGCCTGTGCGCGCTGTGGGTTGCCGTCTACCATTTCCGCGTCATCAGCCATTTTGGTGATACCGAGCTGGTCAGGCACGGCCATCTGGCTGTGGAGTTCTTCTTCGTCCTCAGTGGCTTCGTGATCACCTGTGCCTATGGCGACCGGCTGTTGACCACGGCGGATCGGGTCAAGTTTATGATCCGGCGGTTCGGCCGCCTGTATCCGCTGCACCTCGTGACACTGCTGGCGGTGGTCGCCATGGAATGCGCCCGCTGGGCGATCTCGATGAAGGTCGGTCGCGAAGTGGGCGGCGCCCTGTTCGAGGGAGCCACCGACCCGGCCACCCTGATCCCGAACCTGCTCCTGATTCACGGCTGGGGCTTCTGGCCCGACTTTACCTGGAACGTGCCCAGCTGGAGCATCAGCGTCGAGTTCCTGCTGTGCGGCCTGTTCGTGCTGGTCTTCGCCCTGCCGCGCCGGCTGATGGCCGTGGCCCTGTTCACGGCGATCGGGGCCGCCGCCTTCCTCTACACGCGCTACGGAATCGCCGAGCAGTCCGAGAGCACCACGGCCGTAGCGCGCGGGGTCTATGCCTTCTTCCTCGGCGGGCTTGTCTATTATGCCTATCGCTGGTGGAAGGGCCGCGAGCGCGGCGTCCATCCCTGGCTCGAATGGCTGGTGATTCCGGTGTTCCTCGTGGTGTCCAGCGTGGACGGAACGCTTCTGCCCCCGCTGCTGTTCGCGGCGATGATCTTCATCTTCGCCTTCGAGGGCGGTGTGGTGTCCCGCGCGCTCAAACAGCCCTCGCTCGTGCGGCTGGGCGAGATTTCGTATTCCATCTATCTGGTTCACTATCTGGTCGTGCTTGCGGCGTTCGGCGCGGCGGCCGTGCTGGGCCGCATTACCGACCTGGGCGCCCCCTGGATCGACGCCTCGGGTCGTCTGTACGGAGACCTGCTGACCGTCGTCTATCTGGCGGTCGTGATCGGACTGTCTGCCGTGACCTATGCCCTCGTCGAGTCACCGGGCCGCAACTGGTTCAATGGTCTGGCCAACCGCCCCACGCGCAGACGGCCAGAGGCGTCAGCGGGCGACTGAGCCGTCGCGTCCGGCGGCGTCGCGACGCAGAAGCCGATCCACACCCATGGGGATCAGAACGGCGGCGATACCGGCCATATCTGCAATCCAGTCCTTCCAGTCGGGCTCGCGGCCGACAAAGCCCTGTACGATCTCGATGCCGCCGCCAGCCAGAACAAGCGCCGCAGCCAGCGCCCATCGCGGCACGCGCGGCAGGGCCAAGGCGTAAAGCAGGGTCAGGACATAAAAGCTGAGGAAGTGCCCGGCCTTGTCCCAGGGGATCAGGCCCGGACCGGCGCCCGACGGCGCGAACGCCAGCCACAGCGTCGCGACGGTCGCAAAGCCAGCGGCCAGTCGCGCGAACCAGAGCAGGGATCGTCCGTAGGCGAACTCACTCACGCGTCAGCAGCCGTTTGACATCCTGGGCTCGCGAGAGGTCACACACCAGAACCGCATCGCGCTCCACGATCACGGCAAGGCCGGTCACCCCCAGCGTCGCCACCGTCACCCCGTCCGGCGCCCGGATCAGGCACCCCGCGCTGTCGAGGCTGAGGTGGGCAGTGCCCTCATCCTCGCTGACGGTCGCCACCGCATCCCAGGCGCCCAGATCGGACCAGGCGAGCGTAAGGGGCAGGACGGAGGCCCGGTCGGTCTTCTCCATCACCGCATAGTCGAATGACAGGCGGGGCGCATCGCGAAAGCCTTCGCCCAACAGCCCGCCGTCAGCCGGCACCGCCCCGGCGACCGCCTGCCAGATGTCCGGCGCATGGCGCTCCAGGTCCTCGTGCAGGGTCCGGGCCGTGGCGATGAAGGCGCCGCTGTTCCACAGGCAGCCCTCAAGGATCAACTGGGCCGCCCGGTGCGGATCGGGCTTTTCGATAAAGGCCTGAACCGGAGCCAGCCCGGCGTGCTCGGGCCGGATATATCCGTAGGCGGATGAGGGCTGGGTCGGGGCCACGCCCAGCGTCACGATCCGTCCGCTGGACCCGGCCGCGTCCGCCGCCGTGACCAGCGCGTGGCGATAGCCGCCCTCGTCCGGGATGTGGTGGTCCGACGCCAGGATCATCACGCGTCCGTCGGGATCACGGGCTTCGACCCAGGCCGCCGCGGCCGCCACCGCCGCCGCCGAATCCCGGCCCTCGGGTTCGAGCAGGACGGTGGCCTCGGCCCCCAGCGCCGCCAGTTGCTCCGCGATCAGATCGGCGTGGGCCTCGGCTCCCACGACCAGCAGCCGTCCGCCGTCCGCGACGAGGGGCAGCACCCGCCCCACCGCCAGCTGGAACAGCGACAGCGGCCCGGTCAGATCGAGGAAGGGCTTGGGCCGATCCGGCCGCGACGCCGGCCACAGCCGCGTCCCCGCACCACCGCACAGGATGACGGGATAAAGCTGACCTTCGCTCAAGCGGGCCGCCCCTTGACCAGATCGTCGACCACGCCGGGATCCGCCAGGGTCGAGGTATCGCCCAGCGACCCGAGCTCGTTCTCGGCGATCTTTCGCAGGATGCGCCGCATGATCTTGCCCGAGCGCGTCTTGGGCAGGCCGGGGGCCCAGTGAATCACATCCGGCGCGGCGATCGGCCCGATTTCAGCCCGCACATGTTTGACCAGTTCGGCCCTGAGATCCTCATGCGCCTCAACGCCCGCATTCAGGGTCACATAGGCATAGATGCCCTGACCCTTGATGTCGTGGGGATAGCCGACGACGGCGGCCTCGGCGACCGACGGGTGTAGCACCAGGGCGCTCTCGACCTCGGCCGTGCCCATCCGGTGGCCCGAGACATTGATGACATCATCGACCCGGCCGGTGATCCAGTAATAGCCGTCCGCATCCCGCCGGCATCCGTCCCCGGTGAAATAGCGCCCCGGATAGGTCGAGAAATAGGTGTCGAAGAACCGCTGGTCGTCGCCGTACAGGGTGCGCATCTGGCCCGGCCAGCTGTCGGTGATGCACAGATTGCCCTCGGTCGCGCCGGTCAGTTCGTGGCCCTCGGTATCCACCACCTGCAACTGGATGCCGGGCAGGGGCAGGGTGGCCGAGCCGGGCTTCAGGTCGGTCGCTCCCGGCAGCGGCGTGATCAGATGGCCGCCGGTTTCGGTCTGCCACCAGGTGTCGACGATCGGGCAGCGCCCCTCGCCCACCACCTCATGGTACCAGCGCCAGGCCTCGGGATTGATCGGCTCCCCCACCGTGCCGAGCAGTCTGAGCGAGGCCCGCGACGTGGCCTTCACGGGTCCGTCGCCCTCGCGCATCAGGGCGCGCAGAGCGGTCGGCGCCGTATAGAAGATCTCGACCCGGTGTTTGTCCACCACCTGCCAGAAGCGGCTGTGGTCCGGATAGTTGGGCACGCCTTCGAACATCAGCGTGGTCGCCGCATTGGCGAGGGGGCCATAGACCAGATAGCTGTGACCGGTGACCCAGCCGACATCGGCCGTGCACCAGAACACCTGACCGGGGCGATAGTCGAACGTCACTTCATGCGTCCAGGCGGCCCAGACCAGATAGCCGCCCGTGGTGTGCAGCACGCCCTTGGGCTTGCCGGTCGAGCCCGAGGTATAGAGGATGAACAGCGGGTCTTCGGCCCCCATGGGCTCGGCCGGACAGGCCGCCTCGACCGAGGCAGCCTCGGGGCCATAGTCTATATCGCGGCCCTCGACCCAGGCCACATCCGCGCCGGTGCGGCGCACAACCAGCACGTTCCGTACGCTGACCTTCTCCAGCGCCGCATCGACATTGGCCTTCAGCGGAATCGTCTTGCCGCCGCGCAGGCCTTCATCGGCGGTGATGACAAAGTCCGAGCCGCAGTCCTCGATCCGGCCCGCCAGGCTGTCGGGCGAAAAGCCGCCGAACACCACCGAATGGACCGCGCCGATCCGCGCGCAGGCCAGCATGGCATAGGCGGCCTCGGGGATCATCGGCATGTACAGGGTTACCCGGTCGCCGCGCTTGACCCCGTGCTTCTTCAGGACATTGGCCATCCGGCACACTGCCGCGTGCAGCTCGCCATAGGTGATGGCCGCGCTCTCGGCCGGATCGTCGCCTTCCCAGATGATGGCGACATCGTCGCGCCGCTCGGGCAGATGCCGGTCGATGCAGTTGACCGAGACGTTCAGAATTCCGTCCTCGAACCAGCGGATGCGGAAATCGGCCGCATCGAAGCTGACGTCCTTTATCCGGGTCGGAAAGGCCGTCCACTCCAGCCGCTCGGCCACCCCGCGCCAGAACCCCTCCGGATCGGTCTCGGCCGCCTTGCACGCATTGTCATAGCGCGCCCGGTTCACATGGGCCGTGCGGGCCCACTCCTCGGGGACGGGATAGATCGCCGGTTCGTTCATGCCTCACCTCTTGTTGAGGCGGCATCCAACAGCATGCGGCCGCGACTGGCCAGACGTAGAGGTCACTTTGACTCCCTTAAAAGACGAAGCTTTTCCAATCGGTCTTCCCGTTGGTAGGGTGATCACGACTGTACCGGGAGCGGAGGGGCACCATGGGGTTGCGGACGATTCTAGGCCGCGTGGCTGGAGCTATGGGGTTGGCTGTCCTGATGCTCGGGGCGCTTTCCGCACCGGCGGAAGCACAGGTTCTGCCGGTCGAGGAATTCGCGCGCCGACCCGCCCTCGCCCACGTCAGCCTGTCCCCCTCCGGTCGCTATCTGGCCTATGTCGCCCAGGACGATACGAACGCCACCCTGGCTGTGCGAGACCTTCAGACCGGCGTGACGTCGTCCCTGTTCGGGTCCGAGTCGAGCGAACGCTTTGGCGGGGTCTTTATCGAGTGGGTTGACTGGAAGGGAGATGACCTTCTGATCGTTGCCGCCACGCGCATTGATCTGACCCGCTATCGTGGTGATGCAGATGGCCCCATCCGCCGGGCCAATTTCGGACGGTCTCTCTTGGCGATCTCGCGTGACGGGGGAGACATCCGCCCGCTGCAGGGGCCGCGGGCGCGGCCCGGTCATCCCGGCGAACTTCTTGACATGCTGCACGGTGATCCGGCCCATATTCTGATCACCCACCGGGATGCACGGGGCGCGCTGGATGTGGCCCGCGTCAATGTCGAGACGGGCGAGGCCGAGCTGGTTATCGAAGGCGACAGCCGCGTCCTCAGCTATCTCACCGATGTTGACGGGGCGGTGGTCGGGCGACTGGTCTATCGGGGCATCCGCGGGCGAATTCTGATCATGCAGGCGAGGGCCGCGGACGGCGAGTGGATCGAGACCTTCCGCCTGCATCGCGACGAGGTCCGCGATCTCCCGCGGTTTCGCTTTCTCGGACCCACGGATCAGCCCTCACAGGTCTACGTCGCCATGCGGCCCGACGCCGGCGAGCAACCGGATACCTACGGCGTTCATGTCTTCGACTTTGCCACGCGCACCATGGGGCCGGCAATCTGGCGTCACGGCACCTATGATGTGGCGAACATCGTCCTTTTCGGAGATGCGTCCGGTCTCGCAGCGGGATGCTATTGGGTCGATGTCTACCGGTGCGACTTCGTTGACCCGGCCCAGGCGCGGGTCATGACCGCCATCAGTCGATATTTCGGACCGGAGTTCAGCACGTCGATCGTCTCCCAGTCGCAGCTCGACGACAAATGGCTGATCTGGGCCAAGTCCCCCACCAATGCGGGGCAATACCATCTGTTCGATCTGAAGACCCTGCAGATGGAACTGGTCGGTTCGGTGTTCCCGGGCCTGCCTGAGGCCAGCCTGGGCCGGATGCGCCGCATCGACTATACGGCGGATGACGGTCAGGCGCTTGTCGCTTATCTGACCCGCCCGCCGGGAGCCGAGGACGGCGATCGCCCGCCCTTGATCGTCATGCCCCACGGCGGTCCTGAATCCAGCGACCATATGGCGTGGGACACCTGGGTGCAGTTCTTTGCCAACCGGGGCTATCAGGTCCTGCAGCCGAACTTCCGAGGGTCCAGCGGGCGAGGTCGCACCTTTGCCGAGGCTGGATATCGCCAGTGGGGTGGCCTGATGCAGAACGATGTCACGGATGCCGTCGAATATGTGGTTGCCGAGGGACTGGTCGACCCTGAGCAGATCTGCGTCGTCGGTGCGAGCTATGGTGGCTACGCCGCACTGATGGGGGCCGCACGTCAGCCGGATCTCTACCGTTGCGCCATCTCCGTGGCCGGGCCCAGTGACCTCATCGATATGCTGAACCGTGAACGCCGCGAGGCAGGCAGTGACGGCACCGACCGCTACGAATACTGGGTCAGTTCGATCGGCGATCCTCGTGAGGATCGTGATGCCCTGCGGGCGGTGTCACCGGTTCAACTGACCGAAGGCTGGCGGATACCCGTATTGCTGATCCATGGGGAGCAGGATGACGTGGTTCCCGTCGACCAATCGCGGGACATGGAGCGGGCGCTGAGGCGGGCGGGTGCAGATGTCGAACTGCTCCTTCTCGAGGAGGCCGGTCACGCGGACTGGCAGCGTCGGGAAGAGATCACCGTCATGAAGGCCATGGAGGCCTTTCTGGCCAAACATCTGCCTGTCACGCCCTTACAGTAAGGACCGAGGGGGCCCGCTGCCGCGTTCAGCGGCGGGCGGCGGCGCCGTCGCCGCGGGCGAGGGATTCGACCTCGTCCAGACATGTCATCGCATTGTCCCCCGGCGTGGTCATGGCCAGGGCCCCGTGGGCGACGCCCAGCGCCAGCGCTTCCTCCAGCGATCGTCCGTCCATCAGGCCAAAGGCGAGGCCCGAGACAAAGCCATCGCCGCCACCGACCCGGTCCAGAATCGCGACCTCGCCCGGGACATGGACCGTCAGGGCGCCGTCTGCCCACGCCGCCGCACCCCAGCGGTTCATCGAGGCCGTGACCGGATCGCGCAGGGGTGACGCCAGCAGGCGCAGGTTCGGCAGTTGACCCATCAGCCGCTCGGCGGACGCCGCGAACGGAGCAGGGTCACACGGGTCGCTTCGCGTCTCGGGCGTCTCGATGCCCAGGCATGAGGCCAGGCTGTATTCGTCGCCGATCAGCACATCGACCTGTTCGGCGATGGCGCGGTTGGTGCGCCGCGCCGCGTCCGGGTCCGGATGGGCCGCCCACAGGCTGGCGCGATAGTTGAGGTCATAGCTGACCACGGTGCCATGGCGCCGCGCGGCCGTGACCGCCGCCAGCGCCACCTCTGCCGTCGATTCCGACAGGGCCGAGAAGATGCCGCCGGTGTGAAACCAGCGCACACCCTCTGCGCCGAACAGATGGTCCCAGTCGACCTCGTCGGGTCGCATGGCCGAGGTCGCCGAATGGGCCCGGTCCGACACGCCCAGCGCTCCGCGCGGCCCTAAGCCGCGCTCGGTAAAGTTCAGTCCCACCCGGTTCTCGCGCCCGACCGGATCGGCCTCGCGCCACAGGATGTGGGTGTCCGACACTCCGCCCTGCAGGATCAGCTCATGCACCAGGGCCCCGATGTCATTGCGGGGCAGGGCGGTAACCACGGCACCTCGCAGGCCGAAGGTCTTCGCAAGGCCCCGCGCGACATTGTACTCGCCGCCGCCCTCCCACACCTGAAACTGGCGCGCGGACCGGATTCGCCCCTCGCCGGGGTCCAGCCGCAGCATGACCTCGCCCAGCGCCACCGTATCCCAGCGGCAGCTGTCCTTTGGCTTCAGACGGGGCAGCAGTGTCATTTCATCAGCGAAGGCAGCCACAGCGACAGCGCCGGGATGAAGGTCACCAGCATCAGCACGATCACACAGGCGAAGTAGAAGGGCCAGATGGATCGCAGCGATTGCGTCATGGGAATCTTCGCGATCGCACTGCCGACGAACAGCACCGATCCCACCGGGGGCGTGATCAGGCCGATACCGCAGCTGAGCAGCAGGATCACGCCGAACTGTACCGGGTCGACGCCGAACGCCTTGGCCACCGGCAGGAAAATCGGCGTGACGATGATGATCAGCGGCGCCATGTCCATGAAGGTGCCGAGGAACAGCAGGCAGCCGATGATCATCAGCATGATGAGGACCGGATTGTCGGTCAGGCCATTCAGCACCTCGATCATCATGCCGGGCACTTGCAGATAGGCCATCAGCCAGCCGAACGCGCCGGCACAACCGATGATGAACAGCACCGCACCCGACGTCCGGGCCGCACCGATGCAGGCTTCCTTGAAGGCCGCCCAGCGCATGTGGCGATAGACGATGCCGGTGACGATGATGGCATAGACGACAGCGATCGAGGCGGACTCGACGGCGGTAAAGATGCCTGCGCGGATACCGCCAAAAATGATCACCACCAGCAGCAGGCCGGGGATGGCCGCAATCAATCGGGCCAGGACCGTGCCGAACCCCGGGAAGACATCGGCGGGGTAGCCGCGCTTGCGGGCCACCCAATAGGCGGTGACCATCAGGGCCGCGGCCAGCAACAGGGCCGGGACGATGCCGCCCGCGAACAGGTCCGAGATCGACACCCCGCCCCCGGCCGAGGCCGAATACAGGATCATATTGTGCGACGGCGGCACCAGCAGCGCCACCAGCGCCGCCGAAATGGTGACGTTGACCGCATAGTCGCTCTCATAGCCACGCTTCTGCATCTGCGGGATCATGGTGCCGCCGATAGCCGAGACGTCGGCGATGGCCGAGCCGGACACACCGCCGAACAGGGTCGAGCCGACCACGGTCACCTGACCCAGACCGCCGCGCACATGGCCGACCAGCGACGAGGCGAGCGAGATCATCCGGTCGGAAAGCCCGCCCTTCATCATCAGCTCGCCGGTAAAGATAAACAGCGGAATGGCCAGCAGGGCCACCGAGGCCATGTCCGACCCCATCTGCTGGAACACCACGATCGGCGGCAGGGCCAGATAAAGCACCGTCGCCAGGGTCGCGCCCACCAGACAGAAGGCGACCGGTACACCCAGGACCAGTAGCAGGGCCAGAACCCCGAACAGGATGATGAATTCCATGCTCAGTCCTCCCGCACGGGCTTGGGCGCACCGGTGAACAGGCGCTCAAGGGCAAAGATCAGGATCAGCACGCCACCCAGCGCCAGACCCAGGAATTTCAGGCCGGAGGGCAGGGGCGCACCGGCCAGCGGCACGGTCCAGTCATCCAGCATCAGATAGCCGCCCATGGTCGCCAGCCCCAGTCCGGTCGCCGCCGCGATCAGCCGTGACAGGGTCGCCAGCCCCGACCGGATCGGCCCCGGCATGGAATGGGCCAGGGTCTGAAAGGCAAAGTGCGTCTCGTACCGGACCCCCACGGCGGCCCCGAACATCACGGCCACACTCATCAGGATCAGGGCCACGGGCTCGGTCCAGCCGGGCGAGTCGTTCAGCACATAGCGGGCGAACACCTGCCAGGCCTGAACCAGCGCCATGGCCAGCAGGGCCGCCCCCGCCAGTCCCAGCACGATCCGGGACAGGTGGTCCAGCAGGCCGCGCTTTGGCGCGTCGGATGATGTCATCGGTTCCTCCCCGGAGCCCATGGAAATCGGGCCGTTCAGCCGGCCGCTGTGATCTGTTCGTAGAGGGGCTTCAGGCCTGCCCCCGCTGTGTATTTGGCATTCACCGGCTCGACCGCGCGGGCGAAGGCGGCCATGTCGACGTCGTTCACCTGCGTGCCCGCGGCGATCACCGCAGCCCGGGCCTCGGCCTCGCGCTTGTCCCATTCGGCGCGCATCAGCGGCACCGACCGCCGCGCCACATCGCGCACCAGATCGCGGTCGGCGGGACGGAGCGCATCCATCGACGCCTTCGAAATCAGCAGGGCGTCGGGCGAATACAGGTGCCGGGTGTCGCTCCAGTAGCGGGCCACCTCATACTGGCGGCTGGACTGATAGCTGGGCCAGTTGTTCTCGGCGCCGTCGATCAGATGGGTCTGCAGCGACGAAAACACCGCGCCAAACGTCAGCGGCGTGGGATTGGCGCCCATGGCCCGGACCGTGTCGAGGAAGATGTCGGACTGGGGCGCGCGGATCTTTAGCCCCTTCATGTCGGCGGGCTCGTGCACCGGACGGCGGACGTTGTAGATGCTGCGCGGTGCGGCATCATAATAGGCCAGCCCGACCAGGCCGCGCCCTTCGAACACATTCAGCAGCCGCGTGCCGATATCGCCATCGACCACGGCCCGCATGTGCTCGACCGAGCGAAACACATAGGGCAGGCACAGCAGGCTGGTCTCGGGAAAGGCATTGTTCAGCGCGGCGGCGGCCACGCGGCAGATGTCGATCGCCTGAAAGCGGGCCAGGCCGATGGAGTCATCCTCATTGCCCAGCTGGCCGGAGGGGAAGGTCCGGATGCCCAGCCGCCCGTCGGTCAGCCGGCCCAGCTCCTCGCCCATCCATTTGACGGCGGTGACGGTCGGATAGTCGGCCGGGTGCACATCGGCGGCATGCAGCAGGCGCGGCCCGCCCGCCTCTGTCGCGGTCTCGACTCCGCAGCCCGACAGGGCGGCCGCTCCGGCTCCGATCAGGCCTGTACCCAGCAGGCGTCTGCGTGTGGGGGTCATGGGGTTCCTCCCTCGGCGCGGATGGCCCGGCAGGCGATGATACCATGGGGCCCGAAATCGGCTTCGGCGGTCTGGCCGATGGCGATGCGGTGCACCCCCGTGGCCGCACCTGTGGAGATCCACTGGCCCGCCCGGGGACGCAAGTCCCGCTGCGACAGGGCGTTCAGCAGGAAGGCCAGTGAGTCGAATGGGCCGCCTGGAATATGGGTCGCGCCGCCGGTGCCGACCGTCTGGCCGTCGATACGCATGGCGCACGTCAGATCGTCCAGCGCCCCGGGATCGCCGGCCCAGTCCCGCTCGACCTCGGCGCCCAGGATCAGGCCGGCATTGTTGCCAAAGTCCGAGGCCGTGACCGCCGGTCCGTGGTCATTGATGCCGGGAAAGGGGCTGCCGGCGATCTCGACGCCGACGCGGATCTGGCTGACCAGCCGAGTCGCCTCGGCCACCGTCCAGCTGTCTCTCAGCGGCGGCGTCTCTGCCATCAGCAGCAGATATTCCGCCTCGACCGCGCCAAAGCCGCCCTCAATGAGCGGAAAGTCGGTGACGGCTTCAGCCGGGCGGACGCTCGCGGCAAAGATAGGCCCGGCCAGCCGCCCTGCGCCGAACTGCGTGTCCAGCGGCGCCGGGATCCGGCCCAGTTTCCAGCCGGCGACCTCGTCCGGCATCAGGGCGATGGCCGCATCCTGGATGGCATAGGCCTCATCCAGAGTGCCGGGCACGGTGCCCGGATAGGTCGGCAGGGCACGGCCTGACCGGCGCGCCTCGACAAAGGCGCGTGCAATGGCCCGACCGTCCTCGGACAGGACGGCCGCCTGGGACACAGCATGGGCCGTCATGACGTCGACTCGGGCGAGAGACGCACACAAACCGCTGAAATTGTTAGGGACAGGCGCACGCGTCCTCCGTTTTTCTTTTGACATTGCGCAGGAAGGAAACCGGTGTCAATTTGAATCGAGACAAAGGGCGTCACACCGGGCCGGGGCTCGTGGCAAGATGGCGACCGAACCGGGAAGGAAGCCGATGAACCGTCGACACACTCTGATCTCCGCCTGTCTGGGCCTGTTCGCTGCGCTGGCGCTCAGCCTCGCCCATCCCGCGCCCGCCCTGGCCCAGTCGGGCCCGCTGGCCTTCCCCGGCGCCCTCGGCTGGGCCTCGGCCACCCCCGGCGGCCGGGGCGGAGAGATCATCCGTGTCACCAATCTGAACAGCGAAGGCCCCGGCTCGCTCCGCGCGGCGATCGAGGCCGACGGCCCGCGCATCGTGGTGTTCGAGGTCGGCGGGGTCATCGACCTGGAGATGAAGACCCTGCGACTGCGCAATCCCTTCATCACCATCGCCGGCCAGACTGCGCCTTCGCCCGGCATCACCCTGATCCGCGGCGGCATGGACATCACGGCCCATGATGTGATCGTGCAGCATATCCGCATCCGCCCCGGCTCGGCCGATCAGGGCTGGATGAGCGGCTGGGACGAGGACGGCATCTCCACCGTCGGCGCGTACAACGTCATCATCGACCACTGCAGCCTGACCTGGGCCACCGACGAGAACCTGTCTGCCTCCGGTCCGCGCTTCACGGGCTCGACGCCCGAGGAATGGCGCGCCGGCACCAGCCACAACATCACCTTCTCGAACAATATCGTCGGCGAGAGCCTGGCCTATTCCAGCCACTCCAAGGGCGAGCATTCCAAGGGCTCGCTGATCCACGACAACGTCACCGGCCTGCTGATCATCGGCAATCTCTATGCCCACAACTATGAGCGGAGCCCCCTGTTCAAGGGCGGTGTGCATGGGGTCATCGTCAACAATCTGATCTACAATCCGGGCCCGCGCGCCATTCATTACAACCTGGCACCCGAGGAATGGGGCGATGTCCCGTTCGAGGTCGGCAAGATGTCGGTGGTCGGCAATGTGCTGCGCGCCGGGCCCTCCACCCCGACCGACCATCTGGCCTTCATGATGATCGGCGGTGCGGGCGATGTGGAATACTATGGCCTCGACAATATCGCCGTCGATCAGGTGGGCGAGCCGATGCGGATGTTCGGTCGCTACACCACCAGCCCCGCCCGGATTATCGAAGTGTCCCGTCCGCCGGTCTGGTGGGAAGGCCTGACGCCCATCCCGGCTGTCGATGTCCAGCGCTCGGTGCTGTCCACCGCGGGGGCCCGTCCGTGGGACCGCGACATGCGCGACGTTCTGCTGATCGCCGAGGTGGCCGAGGGCCGGGGCGAGATCATCGACCACGAGCGCGAGGTCGGCGGCTATCCGGCTGTCGGTGAGCCGACCCGCAAGGCCTTCAACCCCGACGACTGGAATCTGCACGACATGACGCCGAAGCGCGACGATGTCCTGGACCGCCCGGCTCGTCGACGCGGGACCTGATATCCCGCCCCTCAACCGCCCGTATGCAGGGCGTGCCGAAATAGCCTATCAAGGGTCCACAAGCTCAGCAGGACTTCTGGCGTGACGGATAGCAGGCGGACAGGCGGCAAGCCCGTGACCATCAATGACGTCGCGCGTCTGGCGGGCGTCTCGAAGAAGACTGTGTCGCGCGTCATCAACAACTCGCCCCTGCTTCGGGCCGAGACGCGCGAAAAGGTCCAGAAGGTCATCGCCGAGTCGGGCTTCGCGCCCGACCCCCAGGCGCGGGGGCTGGCCTTCCGCCGGTCGTTCCTGGTCGGCATGATCTACGACAACCCCAGCCCCAACTATGTGGTCAACATGCAGCAGGGCGTACTGGACGCCGTGCGCGGCTCGGGGCTCGAGCTGGTGGTCCACCCCTGCAACCGGGCCAGCGAGACCTTCCTGTCCGATGTGCGCGGCTTCATCGTCCGGCAAAAGCTGTTCGGCGTTGTCATGCCGCCGTCGGTCTCCGAGGACGAGCGCGTGGTGGCCATCCTCAAGGAGGCCGAATGCCCCTATGTGCGGATCGCCTCGGTGTCGCTGGACGAGCCCCGGCACATGGTCGTGACCAATGACAGTTCGGGCGCCGCCGAGGCCGCCCGCCATCTGGCCGGACTGGGCCACCGCCGCATCGCCTTCATCTCGGGCCCCGACAGCTTCCGCTCCTCGCACGAGCGGGGCCGCGGCTTTGCCGAGGGCCTGGCCGAACACGGGCTGACGCTGGATCCCGCCTATATCCGCGTGGGCGCCTATACGTTCGAATCCGGGGTCGAGGCCGCGCGCAACCTGCTGGCCATGGCCGACCGGCCGACCGCCATCTTCGCCGGCAATGACGAAATGGCCATCGGCGTCATGAAGGCGGCGCGCGATGCCGGCCTCGATGTGCCGTTCGACCTGTCGATCTGCGGGTTTGACGACCTGCCCATGGCCTCGCGCGTGTGGCCGAACCTGACGACCGTCCGCCTGCCGATCCGCGACATGGGCCGCATGGCCGCCGAAAAGCTGACGGCCTCGATCCGCGGCCTGGACGCGGCCACCCTCACCCAGCCCGAGGTCCGCCCGTCGCTGGTCGTGCGCGATTCGACCGCTCCCCTTCCCGGGTGAGGCCGCCCGGCCACAGGTCGTGTGCTAGGGTTCGCTGAACCAGAGGGGGAGGGGACCACCATGCTGGGACTGTTCAAACTGCTGCGCCGGATCATCGAGGGATCGATCCTCTCGATTGTTATCCTGGCCGTCGTCGCTCTGCTCGGCCTGTCCAGCACGGTCAATCTCGCCCTGGCCGAGCCCTCGGCGGCCTCGCTGTTGTTCCTGCTGGTGCTGGCCATTGTGCTGGCGGATCTGATCGGGAAATTCATCTCGATCCTGTCGACCACCTTTCCCGACCTGATTCCGGCGGTGGAGGACGAGGACCTGAAGCGCGCCTCGCTGATCCAGCGGCTGCGGCCCGGCCAGACCGTCGCCCTGCTGTCCGGGGCCTATGCCGCGCGGCTGGTCATGTTCCTCGCCATCTTCGCCCTGCTGGGGGCCAGCTATGCCTGGGCGCCGCTGGCCGTTCAGGAGACCCTCGTCGGCCCGCTCGGCACGATGGAGGCCATCACCGTCTTCATCCGCGAGGGCATCGCCGGGTCGCTCGGCTATTTCCTCTTCTTCCTCGGCCCGGACAATCTGAAGCCGGTCACCGACGCCATACTCGCCGAGCCGCTGACCCCGGCCACGCCCAGCGGCGACGCCTTCCTGGTGGGCATCCGCATCTATGGCCTGGCCTTTATGTTCTCGGCCCTGCGCACCCTGGTCACGCCCATCACCTACTGGCGCGCCCGCAAACGGGCCCGCAAGCTGGCGACGACGGAAGAGGCGACGGCGTGATCTCGGAGACGCAGGCGGCATTCCTGGCTTTGACATTCATCGGCGCGGCCGCATTGCACCGCCTCTTCCACGAGGCCGGCCTTAAACACCCCATTGTTTACGGCGCCGCTGCTTCACTTCTGTTCTTCGGAGGGGTCGTGGTCTTCCAGGCGCCGCCTGAGAAGGCGCCGATCGTTCTTGCCGCCTGTGCTGCGGCGGCGATCGCTTACGTTACAATCGCCGCCGTCGCGCGATTGCTGAAGCTGTAGGGCGTTCAGGACGATGGCCCGTTTCCGGGCCGCCGCGCTCAAGCCCGGCTGTCGACCACACCCCGGATATACTCGCGGATACCCTCGTCCGTGGCGTTGGCGAAGAACAGGTCCTGGAACTTGTCGCCGGCGACGGCGGCCTTCAGCAGGTCCTGATCGACGGACTTCAGGACCGTCAGCATGTCGTGGCAGGTGACGGCCTTCAGGTCCTTCAGGATGCCGCGGTTGGTGGCCATGATCTGGGCCCGCTCCTTGGGGTAGCCCAGGCCGCGCTCGCCCTCGAACAGTTTGCGATAGCAGTCCTGCAGGTTCAGCTCGGCGGCCCAGCCAAAGCCCTTGGCATAGGGCATGGCGATCGCATTACCGTCGTTGATCTGGCCGAACAGGAAGGCGTCCGTAGGATCGATGATCAGGCCGCAGAACACGCCCGGCATGGCGTTGGCCGCCAGCATCGAGCCCGTGCCGGTGCCGCAGCCCGTGACAACAAAATCCGCCGCGCCCGAGTTCAGCAGGATCCCGGTCAGCAGCCCGTTCATCACATAGGTCAGCGAGGCCTTATCCTCGGCCGTGTACATGCCATAGTGGAACACCTCATGGCCCAGCGGTTCGGCCACGGCGGTCAGGGCGTCGTGCACGATCTGGCTCTTGGCGGCCTGGCTGTTCTCGATGATCAGGGCGATTTTCATGGTGTTCCTCAAGGTCAGGGGCGGGCAGGGCGCGGGTCGCCCCGATGTCCGATTATCATATTCGCGGACGACGACGACCGGGCGCAGCGCCCTGCATCGTTTGCATGGAGCTATGACACCGGTTACCTATGTCTTCCATCCGCGCGTGACAACCCACTTCAAGGCCTGTTTGCATGACCCCGTCGTTTGATCTCACCGGCCGCACTGCCCTTGTGACTGGCGCCAATACCGGTCTGGGCCAGGCCATCGCCCTGGGCCTGGCCGCGGCCGGGGCCGACATCGTTGCGGTGGGGCGGTCGGCGCCGACCGAGACAGCCGAAAAGGTCGCCACGCTGGGCCGGGCCCTGCATGCCATCCCGGCCGACCTGTCGACCACGGCCCCGATCGCCGATGTGGTGGCCAAGGCCCGGGACGCGGTCGGCGACATCGACATTCTGGTCAACAACGCCGGCATCATCCGCCGCGCCGACAGCCTCGACTTTTCCGAAGCGGACTGGGACGCGGTGATGGACACCAATCTCAAGACCGCCTTCTTCCTGTCCCAGGCCGTGGCGCGCACCTGGGTCGAGGCCGGCCGCGGCGGCAAGATCCTGAACATCTGTTCGATGCTGAGCTTCCAGGGCGGCATCCGCGTGCCCTCCTATACGGCCTCGAAAAGCGGTCTGGCCGGGCTGACGCGACTGCTGGCCTGCGAATGGGCGGCCAGGGGCATCAACGTCAACGGCATCGCGCCGGGCTATTTCGCCACCAACAACACCGAGGCTCTGCGCGCCGACGAGGGCCGCAATCGCGACATCCTGGCCCGCATCCCGGCCGGGCGCTGGGGCAATCCGTCAGACCTCGCGGGCGCGGCAGTATTTCTCGCGTCGGACGCCGCCGCCTATGTGCACGGCACCATCCTGACCGTCGATGGCGGCTGGATGGCGCGCTAGCAGCCGCCCCTGCCGTCCGCCCGGGCGTTCAGCCAGTCTTCCAGCAGGGTGTGGCCATCCCCGTCCGGATCGGTCGCGCCGTCCGCGGGGTCCGAAGGGTCCGAGCCGTGGGCTGTCTCCCAATCGTCGGGCAGGCCGTCGCCGTCGGTGTCGACCCAGGGCACGCCGGCATCGATCTGGCCGAGGCCACCGACCGCGTCCGGACTGTCGATGATCCGGCCTGAACGGTCGCCTACCCCGGCGACGATCCGGGCATCGACCGCATCGCGGGGCAGGGAGGCCCCTGCCGTCGACAGCACCTGATCCTGCCATGCCTCGGCGTCTTCAGGTGGCGGCCCTGCCCAGTCCGGCCGCACTGTCAGTCGCGTGCCGGGGCCGCCGTCGTCCTTCACCAGCTGCCACGGATCGTCGGGCAGGGCGCCGTCCATCCGGTTGGCCTCGAACCAGGCCACGGCCAGAGGGTCGGAGTCCTCGAACGCCCAGCGCCCGGTGGAATCCGGCCCCGGCAGATAGGCATTGCCGACAAAGGCATAGGTCGAGACGCTGGTCGTATCGGCATTATAGCCCGCCTGTCCGGCCCCCCAGTTGTAAAAGACATTGCCCCGGAACTCGAAATAGGGACCCTCGGGATCGACCTCGGGCGGATTGTAGTTGCCGGGCCTTGGCATGCGGGCCCGGTGGTTGGCCCACAGATTGCCGATGAAGCTGATCCGCGCCCCATACCCGCCCCGCACCAGCGAGCCATAGCCGTGATCCCCCTTGGCATGGGCCGAGGCGTTCAGCGATTCGGCGATCACCGAGTTCTGCACGGTGACGTCATAGATGCCGCGCTCGGGCGGGTCATAGCGGCTGCCGACCGACAGGGTCTCATCCACCGACCACGACGCCGAAACATGGTCCAGAATGATCCGGCGGCCGCGCGTGACCGAGATCGCATCGGCCTCGACCGCCTGTTCCGCGCCCAGCCGCGAGCGGATATGGCGCACGATCACATCGTCGGCCGAAATGATCAGCGGCTGGCCGGTCAGGGTGATTCCCCCGCCCGGCGCGGTCTGTCCGGCCACCGTCACGCGACCGCGCCGGATGACCAGCGGGCTCTCCAGCCGGATGACGCCGCCGGTGTCGAAGACGATGGTCCGGGGGCCCTCGGCCTCGACCGCCGCGCGCAGACTGCCCGGACCGGAATCGCCCGTATGTGTGACCCGCAGCACACGCCCGCCCCGCCCGCCCAGCGCATACCGGCCTGCACCCTCCGCCCCCGGGAAGGCCAGAACCTCTCCCGGCATCGCTTGGGCAAACGCCCGTCCGGCGGGGGCCAAACCCCCGAACAGGGCCATCACGACGGCCAGTGCGACCGCCCCGGTCCGTGCCGGAGAGGCGGCGAACGGCCGCTGCGACTTGGGGCTTGCCATTTCGATAATCATCGGGTTACGCTCGCCATTGATACCGGTGTCATTCACATTTGCATCTAGGCATGACACCGGTGTCAAAACAAGGTTCAGGATTGAGCCTCAATAAAAGATCGACCGGGGCTAACCTCCGGCGTCCTGTATGTCCTTGGGAGGAGGCATATGTTGCACAGCCAAAATTCGGGCGCGTCCCTGCGCCGTTATCTGTTCGCCGGTGGTTCGGGCATGGCGCTTGCGCTGTGTCTCGGCGTCGGTGGTGTCGCCGCGCAGGACGCGGGTGAACCCGAGTCCGAGGTCGATGAGATCGTCGTCACCGGCTACCGCGGCAGCCTTGCCGCCGCCCTGGACATCAAGCGCAACGAGGCCGGCATCGTCGATGTCATCATGGCCGAGGACATCGCCGATTTCCCCGACACCAACCTGGCCGAGGCCATTCAGCGCATTCCGGGCGTGTCGATTGACCGCGACGCCGGGGAGGGCCGCCAGCTGACCGTGCGCGGTCTCAGCTCCGACTTCACCCGCACCCGTATCAACGGCATGGAGGCCCAGGCCACCACCGGCGGCACCGACTCCTCGGGCGGCGCGAACCGCGGTCGCGGCTTCGACTTCAACGTCTTTGCCTCGGAACTCTTCAACTCGATCAAGGTCCGCAAGACCGCCGCGGCCGAAACCGAAGAGGGCTCGCTGGGCGCAACCATCGACCTGCAGACCGCCCGCCCGTTCGACTTCCGGGGCCAGCGAATGGCCTTCTCGATCCAGGCCGGATACAACGACCTGTCTGAAAACTGGAACCCGCGCGCGGCCTTCCTGGTCAGCAACACCTTCGGCGACCAGGACCAGTTCGGCGCCCTGCTGTCGGTGGCCTACAGCGAGAAGGACTCCTTCGAGGAAGGCTTCAGCTCGGTGCGCTGGGCGCCTGCCGTCGGCTCCGGCAGCTCGGGCGGGTTCTGCTCGCCGCTCGGCTATTCGCCCCAGAACCCGGGCAACAGCGGCTCGAACGGGTCGAGCGCGGCCAACTGTGCCACGGGGGTCGCGCGTCCGACCAATACACCGGGCAATGTCACCGCCTATGAAACGGCCAACCAGCCCAACGTCTTCATTCCACGCCTGCCGCGCTATGGCCGCCTGACCCACCATCAGGAACGCCTCGGCCTGACCGGCTCGCTGCAATGGCGCCCGGCCGACTCGACCACCGTCAGCCTGGATGTCCTCTATTCCCAGCTGGATTCGACCCGCGAGGAGCATTTCCTCGAGTCGCTGTCCTTCAGCCGCAACGCCGGTGCCGGCGGCCAGACCCAGATCATCGTCCGCGACGCCGTGGTCGAGAACAACACCCTGGTCTACGGCCTGTTCGACAATATCGACGTCCGCAGCGAGGCCCGCTTCGACCAGCTGGAGACCCAGTTCCTGCAGGTCGGCTTCACGGTCGAGCATGACTTCTCGGATCGCACCCGGGGTCGCTTCTTCGCCGGTCGCGCCGAGTCGAACTATGAGAACCCCTTCCAGACGACGGTCACAATCGACCGTCAGAACACCCAGGGCTATTCGTTCGACTTCCGCGGCAACCCCAATACGCCACTGATCGACTACGGCTTCAACGTCGCGGATCCGGCGGCCTGGAGCTGGCGTCAGGACGGCACCAGTGTGCCGCGTTCGGAAATCCGTATCCGTCCCCAGGGCGTGGACACCATCTTCGAGTCCCTTCAGGCGGATCTGGAGTTTGACGTTACCCCCTTCGTGACCCTGCGGACGGGCGCCAACTGGAAGACCTTCTCGTCCGACGCTTATCTGTTCCGCCGGAACAATGAGACCATCGTTCCGGCCCTGCCGGGCGGTGTCACCATGGCCGATATCACGACCCTGGTGACCGGTTTCGGCAGTGGCTTCGGCCCCGCAGGCAATGACTCGACCTGGGTCATTCCAGACCTGAATGCCCTGGCTGACCTGTTCAACATCTATTGCAACTGCGACACGGGTGTTCCCGGCGGTGATTTCACCCTCGGCAGCATCACGGTCGGCAGCGCCCGGGGCGGAAACCGCTTCCTTGAGGAAGAGGATGTCGCCCTCTATGTCCAGGCGGACTTCGATGCCGATGTCTTCGGGCGTCCGTTCCGCGGCAACGTCGGCCTGCGCCACGTCTGGACCAGCCTCTATGCCGAGGGCTACAGCTCGACCGGCGGCGGCACCCTGGTGTTCGACACCCATGAGTACCAGGACACCCTGCCGTCCCTGAACCTGACCTATGAGCCGGTCGACAATGTCCTGGTGCGCTTCGGTGCGGCCAAGGTCATGGCCCGGCCCCAGATCAACAACGCCATGTCCGGAGCCAACTATCTGGTGCCGACGACGTCGCTGAACGCCACGGGTCCCAACTATACCGCCACGATCGGCAATGTGGAGCTGGAGCCGTTCCGGGCCAAGACCTACGACTTTGCCGTCGAGTGGTATTTCGCGCCGGAAAGCCTGCTTTCCTTTGCGTACTTCTACAAGGACATCGACACCTACATCCAGGTGGTCCGTCAGGATCTGACCTACGAACAGCTGACGGCGCTCAACCCGTCGGCCTTCGATCCCAGCTTCTGCACGGGCAGCTGTTCGCCGACCACCATCTTCGCCCTGACCAGTGCGGCGAATACGGACGGCGGACCGCTGAAGGGCTTCGAGATCAGCTTCCAGACGCCGTTCACCTTCCTCCCGGATCCGTTCTCCAACTTCGGCATCCAGCTGAACTACACGAACGTTGAGTCCGAGATCGACTACTGCACCACTTCCCTGTGCACAGCCTTCGTGACCAACGACCTCGCGCAGCTGTCGCCCACGGCCTACAACGGCACCCTCTACTACGAGGATGACCGCTTTTCGGCCCGGGTCTCGGCCTCGTACCGCGACGAGTATCTGCAGAACATCCCGGGCCGGAACGGCAACGCCGTGGAAGGCAAGATGGAGACTCTGAACATCGACGTCTCGTCGTCCTACAAGCTGACCGACGATGTCACGATCAGCTTCGAGGGCATCAACCTGACCGACGAGGAAAACCACCAGTGGGTCGGTGACGATGATCGCCAGTCGACCTCGGTCTATCACCACACGGGACGGCAGTTCTTCATCGGCGCCCGCTACACCTTCTGACGAAGACACCATCCCCAACCGAACGTCCGCTCCTGGACGCGACTTCCAAGGCCGCCGGGTTACCCCGGCGGCCTCTTCTTTTGTCAGTTCGCCAGGTCTTCCGGAGCCCAGCCGCCGGCCAGCGCCTTGAACAGCTGGATCTGCAGATCCGCCACCTGCGCCTCGGCCTGGGCCAGGGCGGCGTCGGTCTGGGCCAGGGTGCGCTCGGCATCCAGCACGGTCAGGAAGCTGTCGGCCCCGGCATCGAACCGGGCCCGGGCCAGCCGCGCCGCGTCTGCCGCTGCATCGCGAGACACCGTCAGCGCCTGCCGGCGGTCCAGGGCATGGCCATAGGCCGACAGCGCCGTCTCGGTTTCCTGCAGGGCGACCAGCACCGTCTGGTCAAAGCGGGCCAGCGCCGCCTCGGCCAGACCCCCCGCCGCCTCGATCCGCGACCGGGCCACCGCCACATTGGGGAAGGACCAGCTGATCAACGGTCCGACGCTGAACCGCAGCGCGCCGTCACTGCCCAGCTCGCCCAGGTCCGTCGCCGTGGAACCAATCGACCCGCCCAGCTGAATGCTGGGATAGAGGCTGGCGGTTGCCACATCGACGCGGGCACTGGCGGCGGCCAGATCCCGTTCGGCCTGGCGCACATCGGGCCGGCGGGCCAGCAGGGCCGCGCCATCCCCCACCGGGATCGGCTGGGTCAGGCGGGGCGGGGCGGCACAGTCGACGACCACCTGCTTGACCTCGCGCGGGGTCACGCCCGTGAGGGTCGCCAGACGGAATACGGCCGCGTCCTTCTGGGCCCGCAGGGGGGGCAGGGCCGCCTGGCTGGAGGCCACGGCCGAGCGCGCCCGGGCGACATCCAGACCGGTGCCCGAGCCCGCACCCAGCAACCGCTCGGTCAGCTCCAGCGTCCGCGATTGCAGGTCGATGGTCTGTTCGGCGACCGCGATCTGCACATTGGCGGAGCAGACCTCGGTGTAGGCTCGCGCCGTTTCGGCGGCGACGCTGACGCGCACCACATCCAGCGCCGCCTCGGCCGCATCGGCATCGGCGCGCGCGGCGGCGATGGTCGAGCCGACCCGTCCGAACAGGTCGATCTCATAGGCCACGTCCAGTCCGACGTCGTAGGTCTCGGTCTCGTCCAGCGGCTGGCCGCCCGAGCCCGGCACCGTGGTCGCGGCCGGTCGGCCATAGCTGCCCGACGCGCCCAGTCGGGTCGAGGGCAGACGCGCGGCCCGCGCTTCACCCAGTGAGGCCCGCACCACCCGCAGATTGGCGACGGCGGCCTCCAGCTCATTGTTGTTGCCCAGCGCCTGCAGCACCAGCGCATCCAGCATCGGGTCGTCATACAGACGCCACCAGTCGTCGCGAGCCGGGGCGCTGACCGTGCCCTGACCGGTATCGGCGACGAAGCCGCCGGCGGTCGCTTCAGGCAGGACCTGCGGGGTGCCGACCGGTGCGGTGGCGCAGGCCGAGACGGTCAGCCCCAGCGCCAGAGCCGAGGCCGCGACGCGCCCCTTCAGCAGCAAAGACAGGCGCATCATACGATTTCTCCCTGGGCCGGAGCCGGCGTCGGATTGCGGGTGTCCGGCGCAGCCTTTTTCTCCGCGCCGGGCAGCTTCGACGCCACCCACCGCATGAAGACATAGAAGGCCGGCGTGAAGATCAGGCCGAAGAAGGTCACCCCGATCATGCCCGACACGACCGCCGTCCCCAGCGACTGGCGCATCTCCGCCCCGGGGCCCGTGGCCAGCATCAGCGGCAGCACGCCAAAGATGAAGGCGAACGACGTCATCAGGATCGGACGCAGGCGGGTCCGCGAGGCGCGCACGGCGGCGTCCCAGCGGTTCAGCCCCTCGTCCTCGGCCTGTTTGGCGAACTCCACGATCAGGATGGCGTTCTTGGCCGCCAGCGCGATCAGAACCACCAGCCCCACCTGCACCAGGATGTTGTTGTCCAGCCCCGCCAGATTGACCCCGACCATGGCGGCCAGGATGCACATCGGCACGATCAGCACGACCGCCAGCGGCAGGGTGAAGGCCTCATACTGCGCGGCCAGCACCAGGAAGACGAACACCACGGCCATGACGAACACCAGCGTCGCCCCGCCCGAGGACTGCTTCTCCTGCAGCGCAAGGCCGGTCCATTCATACGAGAATCCCGGGGGCAGGGTGGCTTCGGCCAATGCCTCCATCCGCGCGATCGCCTCACCCGACGACACGCCCGGCGCCGCCTGTCCCTGCAGCTCGGCGGCCGGGAACAGGTTGTAGCGCACGATCCGCGAGGGGCCGGATTCCTCGCGCAGGGTGGCGATCGATCCGATCGGCACCATGGCGCCCGAGGCCGAACGCGTCTCCAGAGCGGCGATATCGGCAATGTCGTCCCTGGCCGCAGGCTCCGCCTGCGCCGTCACCCGGAAGGTGCGGCCCAGATAGTTGAAGTCGTTGACATAGGCCGAGCCCAGATAGACCCCCAGGGTGTTGAACACATCGGCGGGCTGGACGCCCATCATCAGCGCCCGGTCGCGGTCGACATCGGCGGCGATACGCGGCGAGCCGGTATTATAGGTCGAGAACACCTGATTGACCGCCTCGGGCGCCTGGGCCGCAGCCCCCATCATGCCAAAGGTCGCGCCTTCCAGCGGCACATAGCCCGCGCCGGAGGTGTCCTGCACCATCATCTGGAAGCCGTTGCCGTTGCCCAGTCCCTGCACGGCGGGCGGGGCGATGACAAAGATGTTGGCGTCCTGGATGCCCATGGTCGCGCCCGTGATCGCCCCGGCCAGGGCGGCCGCAGCCTGCTCGGCCGTCTTGCGCTCTTCGAAAGCGTCCAGCCGCACAAAGATGGTCGCGGCATTGGATCCGAACGAGAAGCTCGACCCGTCCAGACCGGCAAAGGCGATGGCGCCGTCGACGCCCTCGGTGTCGCGGATGATCTGCGAGGCGCGCGCCATGACCTCCTGCGTCCGGTCCAGCGAGGCCCCGGGCGGCAGTTGCACGACGCCAATGAGGAAGCCCTGATCCTGCTCCGGAATGAAGCCGGACGGCGTGTTGAACAGGGTGAAACCCGTGCCCACCAGCAGCAAGGCATAGACGCTGAACACCAGCACCAGCTTGCGGATCAGCCGCGCGGTCAGCCGCCCGTAGCGGTCCGACAGCCAGTCAAAGCCCTCGTTGAACTTGCGCCCGGCGTAGCCGAGGTAGTGCAGGCCCGTGCCCAGAACGCCGGGCTTGCGCTCATGATCGTCGTGCGCCTTGTGCGGCTTCAGCAGCATGGCGGCCATGGCCGGCGACAGCGTCAGCGACACCAGCAGCGACACGACCGAGGCCGTGGTGATGACGATGGCAAACTCGCGATAGAAGATGCCGGGAATGCCGGGCACGAACATGGTCGGCACGAACACCGAAACCAGCACCAGCCCGATCGAGATCAGCGCGCCCGACACCTCCTGCATGGAGCGATAGGCCGCCTCCTTGGGGGCCAGACCCTCGCGGATATAGCGTTCCACATTCTCGACCACGACGATGGCGTCATCGACCACGATGCCGACCGCCAGCACCAGCGCGAACAGGCTCAGCGAGTTGATCGAATAGCCCAGCATCAGCTGCACGGCGAAGGTCGCCACCAGCGCCACCGGAATGGCCACGATCGGGATGATCGCCGCCCGCCAGGTCTGCAGGAACACCACCACCACCAGCACCACCAGCAAGATGGCTTCCATCAGGGTGTGCTGAACCGACTCGACCGAGGCCGCGACGAACTCCGTCGGATTATAGGGGATGGAGATGTCCATCCCGGGCGGCAGCTCGGCCCGGATGGCCTCGACCTCGGCCATGACCCGGTCCGCCGTGCCCAGCGCATTGGCGCCCGGCTGCTGGATGATCGCCATGCCCACGCCGCGCTCGCCGTCGAAGAAGCCGCGGATGCCGTAATCCTGCGCGCCCAGTTCGACACGCGCCACGTCGCGGACGCGCGTCACGCGCCCTTCGGCATCGGTCTTGATGACGATGTTCGAGAACTCGTTCGGGTCGGTCAGGCGGCCCTCGACCTGCACCGGCAGCTGGAAGGCCGCGGCATTGGTGTCGAACGGCGGCTGGCCGATGGCGCCCGCTGCGGCCTGAACGTTCTGGGCGCGCAGGGCGGCGACGATGTCCGGGCCGGTCAGGCCGCGCTGGGCCGCCTTGGCCGGGTCGATCCAGACCCGCATGGAATAGTTGCCGCCGCCGAAGATCTGGACCGCGCCCACGCCTTCGAGGCGCAGCAACCGGTCGCGCAGGACCGAGTTGGCATAGTTGCCGACATAGTCGTTATCCAGCGACTGGTCCGGGGACGTCAGCCCCAGGATCATCAGGAAGCCGCTCTCCTGCTTGTTCACCGTCACGCCGATCTGGCGTACCTGTTCCGGCAGACGCGGCTCGGCCAGCGCCACCCGGTTCTGGACCAGCACCTGGGCGGCATCCAGATCCGTGCCCGGGTTGAAGGTGACGGTCACCGCCACCGTCCCGTCCGAGGTCGAGGAGGACGAGATGTAGAGCATCCCCTCGACACCGTTGACCTCCTGCTCGATCGGCGCAGCGACCGTCTCGGCCACTGTCTCGGCCGAGGCGCCCGGATAGGCGGTGTTGATGCTGATCGTCGGCGGCGCGATCTCCGGATACTGCGACAGCGGCAGCAGCGGATAGGCGAAGGCGCCCATCAGGGTGATGAAGACCGCGATCACGGCCGCAAAGATCGGCCGGTCGATAAAGAAGCGAGAGATGTTCATGGCTGGGCCGGTCTTTCGCTTAGCGACGTTGCGACAGGGCGCCCGCCGGGGTGGCGGTGGCCGCAGGGGGGGCACGGGTCACGGGCGCCTGGCTGTCGGTCGGGGTGCGTTCGATCTCGACCGTTTTCGGCGTAACCGGCTGACCCGGACGGGCGCGCAGCTGGCCGTTGACGATCACCCGGTCGGTGGACTCGATCCCAGAGCGGATCACGCGCAGGCCGTCGGACAGCGGTCCCAGCTCGACCGGGCGCGCAATCACCTTGTTCTCGGCATCGACCACATAGACGACGCGGCGGGCCTGATCGGTGGCGACGGCCGCATCGGGCACCAGCAGGGCCTGATAGGGGGCGGCACCGGCGACACGCGCCTGACCGAACAGGCCAGGCTTCAGGAAGCCGTCGCCGTTCTGCACCACGGCGCGCAGGCGGATGGTGCCCGAGGCGCTGTCGACGACGTTGTCCGAAAAGTCGACCGTGCCACTCCAGCGGAAGCCGGTCTCGTCCTGCAGACGGATGCGGATCGGCGCGGACGTGCCGTCGCGGGCATCGCGTTGATAGCGCAGCATCACCGCTTCCGAGGCTTCGAACACAAAGTGGATGGGGCTGGAGGCGACGATGGTGGTCAGCACGTCGGCGGCGGACGATCCGCCCCCGACCAGATTGCCGGCGTCGACGCGCCGGTCCGAGACGCGTCCCGAGATAGGCGCAGTCACGCGGGTGAACTCGACGTCCAGTTCCCGGCCGCGCACGGCGGCCCGGGCTGAGGCGACAGCGGCCTCTGCGGTCTGGACGGCGGCGCGCTTCTGATCGACCTCGGCCTGGGACACGGCCTGAATTTCCAGCAGCGATTCAGCGCGGGCCAGCTCACTGCGGGCCAGAGCGACCTGGGCTTCGGCCTGTGCCGCCTGGGCCCGGGCCGAAGCCAGGGCCGCCTGGGCCGGACGCGGGTCCAGGGTGAACAGCAGCTGCCCCTTGCGGACATACTGACCGTCGCGGAAGTGCACGGCCTGGATGTAGCCACCCACGCGGGCCCGGACGTCCACGCTCTGCGGCGCCTCGAAGCGGCCGGTGAACTCGTCCCAGTCGACCACCTGATCGACCAGCGGGGTAGCAACCGACACCTCGGGCGCCGGGGGCGGGCCCTGCGCTTCGCTCCGGTCGGTGCATCCATACAGCAGGCTCGTGATCAGCACGGCCACGGCCATGATCTTGAAATGGCGCATCTGCGCAGTCTCCGGGGGCCGGGCGGGCCGGCTCAAACAGGTTGGAAAGCGGCACGGCGCGAACGGGGAGGAAGCGCGGTGTCAACGACGGGTGACTTAATGGTGATGTCTGTTTCGCTTGTCAACAGCTGATGACAAAGCCATATAGGTCGTGAGGACATTAACCGGAGATCCGATTGGCCTTTCCCACCTGCGGCCCACGCCCGCGTAATGCTGCTGCCACGCGCGCCTTGATCCTCGAGGCCGCAGAAAGCCGTTTTGCGCGCGACAGTTATGACGACGTCGGCATGCGCGACATCGCCGGGGACGCCGGCGTCGACCCGGCGCTGATCGTCCGATACTTCGGCTCGAAGGAGGGCCTGTTTCGCGCGGCCCTCGATCACTGCCATGAGGGCTCGACCCTGTTCGACGAGGATCGGGCCACCTTCGGCACCCGAATCGCCCACGAGATTGTCTACGGCACCAAGAGCCCCAAGAAGATGCAGGGCCTGCAGATGATCCTGCGGTCCATTTCCTCCGCGCGCGCCATGGAGGTGGTCCAGCAACAGTCATGCGAGCGGTTCATGAACCCGCTGGCAGCCTGGATCGGCGGCGAGCACGGCCCGGTCAGCGCCCGCATGGCGGCGGCCCTGATGATGGGCATGACGGTCTCCAAGGAGGTCACCGGCGGTCTCGCCCTGAGCGAGGCAGAATGTCGCTCCCTCGAGCAAAGACTGGCCCGCGTCCTTCAGGATATCATCGACGGCGCTTGAGCCCGGCGGTCCTGTCGGTATAAGGGCCGCACACCAGACCTTCCGACCGGATGATCCCGCATGGCCACCCCCCAGACCGACAACGCCCACGGTGAGTACCAAAAGGGCACCCAGCCGGTTCACGAGCAGCAGGCGACCTATTCCCTGTTCATGAGCCTGGCCAAATGGGGCTCGCTGCACATCGCGGTGCTCATCACCTTCTTCGTCCTGTGGCTGCAACCGGGCGGCAGCATCGTCTTCGGTTTCTTCGCTGCCGCGGCGTTGGCCGTGATCGGCTTCTTCGCGCTCAAGTCCAAGCCCGCGAAGCACTGACCCCGATACATTTACAGGGGGCCGTTTTCGCGGCCCTGCCACATAAAACCAGCGCTTTACCGTGGGGGACCTGACAGCCTAGGCTGTCGCTGAACTGTCCACCCCACGGAGGGATTCGCTTGGCCGTCACTATCGCCGTGACCCGCGAACGCCGAGATGGCGAGACGCGCACTGCCCTGACACCCGACATGGTCAGAAAGCTGATCGGTATGGGTGCGACCGTCGTGGTCGAGACCGGCACCGGTCTGGGCTCGTCCATCCCCGACGCCGCCTATGCCGAGGCAGGTGCGACGGTCGCCCGCGACCTCAAGACCGCGCTGACCGGGGCTGACATCCTGATGAAGGTGCGGGGCCCCACGGCCTCCGAGATCAGCGCGCTGCGCCCCGGCGCGGTGGTCGTCGCCCTGCTGGACGCCTGGCGCGACAAGGACACGGTCCAGGCCCTGTCTGGCGCCGGCGTCACATCCTTTGCCATGGAGTTCGTGCCGCGCATTTCCCGGGCCCAGGTGATGGATGCCCTGTCGTCCCAGGCGAACCTCGCCGGCTATCGCGCGGTGATCGAGGCGGCGGCGGCCTATGGGCGCGGCTTTCCCATGATGATGACGGCGGCGGGCACGGTCGCGGCGGCCAAGGTGTTCGTCATGGGCGCCGGCGTCGCCGGGCTTCAGGCCATCGCCACCGCCCGGCGTCTGGGCGCGGTCGTCACGGCCACCGACGTCCGTCCCGCCGCCAAGGAACAGGTCGAGTCGCTCGGTGCCAAATTCGTCGCCGTCGAGGACGAGGAGTTCAAGGCCGCCGAAACCGCAGGCGGCTATGCCAAGGCGATGTCCGACGACTATCAGGCCAAACAGGCGGCCCTGACCGCCAGCCATATCGTCAAACAGGATGTGGTCATCACCACCGCCCTGATTCCCGGCCGCCCGGCCCCGCGTCTGGTCACCGCCGCCCACGTCGCCTCAATGAAGCCGGGCTCGGTGATCGTCGATCTGGCCGTCGACAACGGCGGCAATGTCGAGGGCATCAAGGCGGGCGAGCTCGCCACCACGCCGGGCGGCGTCACCCTGGTCGGCTGGACCAATATGGCCGGCCGCATCGCCTCTGACGCCTCCAGCCTCTATGCCAGAAACCTCGTCGCCTTCGTCGGCCTGATGCTCAAGGACGGCTCCCTCGCCGTCGACCTCGACGACGAAATCCTCAAGGCCGCCGCCGTGACGCACGCGGGGGCCATCGTCCATGAAGGAGTGAAGGGCTGATGGAACACGTCGACCCCACCGTCTTTCGTCTGGCCATCTTCGTGCTGGCCATCTTCGTCGGCTATTATGTGGTCTGGAGCGTCACACCGGCACTGCACACGCCGCTGATGGCGGTGACCAACGCCATCTCCAGCGTAATCATCGTCGGCGGTCTGATCGCGGCGGCGGCCGTGTCCGAGGCCTCGGGCATGAACGGCTGGATCGCCAAGGGAGCGGGCGTCGCGGCCGTGACGCTGGCCAGCGTCAACATCTTCGGCGGCTTCATGGTCACGCGCCGCATGCTGGCCATGTACCGCAAGAAAGAACGCCCCGCCGCCGCGCCGAAACCGGCCGCCTGACGCATGATGCAGCCCGACCCCACCCGCATTGCCGAAGTCGGCGCCTGGATCGCCACCGGGCTGGGCGCGGGCATGTGGATCTGGATGTTCGTCAAGGAGCGCGACCCGATCCGCCGGGTGCGGCTGAACGACTGCGGCGTCGTGCTGGTGTTCTCGGCCATCCTGACGCGGGTGGTCATCGACGGTCGCCCGCTGGACCCGTTCGACTGGGCCTTCCTGATCCTCAGCCCCCTGTTCATCGCCGCAGCCCTGTGGCGCCTCGCCCGCACCCAGGGGATGGGCCGATGAACCCGTCCCGCCGCCTGACCTCCACACTCCGGGGACCTCGCCCATGACCGCATCCCTTGCCGCCCTGGCCTATCTGGTCTCCGGTGTCCTGTTCATCCTCAGCCTGCGCGGCCTCTCCAGTCCCGAGACCAGCCGGCGGGGCAATACCTTCGGCATGGTCGGCATGGCGCTGGCCATCGCCGTGACGCTGGCGACCCTCGGCCTGACCGACGCCCTGGATCCCCTGACGCTTGGCCTGATCGCGGGCGGGGTGATCGTCGGCGGCGGGGCCGGGGCCCTGATCGCCGCGCGCGTCCAGATGACCCAGATGCCCCAGCTGGTCGCCGCCTTCCACAGCCTGGTCGGCATGGCGGCCTGCTTGGTGGCGGTGGGTGCCGTCTATGCGCCGGTCTCGTTCGGCATCGCCACGCCCGACGGCGGCATCAAGATGCTGTCGATCATCGAGCTTTCCCTCGGCGTCGCGATCGGCGCCGTCACCTTCACCGGCTCGGTGATCGCCTTTGCCAAGCTGAACGGCAATATGTCGGGCGCGCCGATCCTGCTGCCCGCCCGCCACCTGATCAACATCGGTCTGGCGCTCGCCCTCGTCTTGCTGATCGGCATTCTGATCGGCACGGGCGGCACCGCCACCTGGGCTTTCTGGGGCGTCTGCCTGATCGCCCTGATCCTCGGCGCGACGCTGATCATCCCGATCGGCGGGGCCGACATGCCGGTCGTGGTGTCCATGCTCAACAGCTACTCCGGCTGGGCAGCGGCGGCCCTCGGTTTCACGCTGGAGAACATCGCCCTGATCATCACCGGCGCCCTCGTCGGCAGCTCGGGCGCCATCCTCAGCTACATCATGTGCAAGGGCATGAACCGCAGCTTCATCTCGGTCATCCTGGGCGGCTTCGGCGGTGACAGCGGCCCGGCGGGCGCCGGTGCGGTCGAGACCCGCCCCGTCAAACAGGGCTCGGCCGAGGACGCCGCCTTCATCATGAAGAACGCCTCCAAGGTCATCATCGTCCCCGGCTATGGCATGGCCGTCGCCCAGGCCCAGCACGCCCTCAGAGAGATGGCCGACAAGCTCAAGGAGGAGGGGGTCGAGGTCAAATACGCCATCCACCCCGTCGCCGGCCGCATGCCCGGCCACATGAACGTCCTGCTGGCCGAGGCCAATGTGCCCTACGATGAGGTCTTCGAGCTGGAGGACATCAATGCCGAGTTCAGCTCCTGCGACGTGGCCTTCGTCATCGGCGCCAATGACGTCACCAACCCCGCCGCCAAGACCGACCCCCAGTCGCCGATCTACGGCATGCCGATCCTCGACGTGGAAAAGGCCGGCACCGTCCTGTTCATCAAGCGCGGCATGGGCTCGGGCTACGCCGGCGTCGAGAACGAACTCTTCTTCCGCGACAACACCATGATGCTGTTCGCCGACGCCAAGAAGATGGTCGAAGGCATCGTGAAGGGGCTTTAGGTCGGCAGAGGGCAGCCAGTGAAGATCGATACGAGGCGAGGTTGCGCTGCCATCTGCGTCGCGACCGGACGACAGTTGCTGCGCCTTGAGGCCTGATCCGTCCGATCACACAGTTTGCCAATTTGCCCCTATCTCCGCTGATCCCGGCGGAAGCCGGGACGCAGTGCTTTGACCGAAGCCTGAACGGCCAGCGTGGGGGCGCTGCCCTCCTCGATCCCGGCTTCCGCCGGGATGAGCGGGTGGATAGTCTGGTCCCTATGGGCCTCGACCAGACCTACATCCGCTTTGTTTGCTTCGAGGTCGTCGAGCGGCAGCGCAACCGGCTGGGCGTGTTTCAGGCAATGGATCTGGCCGAGCAGAGCGAGATTGCCGAGGACTGGGCGCTCAAGGAGCTCGCCGCTCTTGATCGCTGGTTCACCACTCACCTGGCCCGCCCGGACTTCTTCGTCTCCGGGGGTGACCGTTATCGCAACCGTCGGGCTAAGGCGGCCAACCAGAGCGGCCTCTCCTGGTTCAAGCCCGGGGCCGCCGAACACATTCGCCGCATGCACCGGCTCAAGGCCGCGCTGGAGGCCTGCGGCATCCACGTCGACATCCTGACCACCCGCGACCCCGGCCGCATCATCTGGCAGGATGCCCATCAGATCGTCGCCGAACCCGGCGGCCGCCGCTTCTAAGTCCCCCATGACCCCCGCCGACATCATCGCCCTGCTGGACCTTCAGCCCCATCCCGAGGGCGGGCATTACCGCGAGACCTTTCGCGATCCGCGCACGGTCGACGGGCGATCGGTCGGCACGGCCATCTATTTCCTGCTGTGTGCGGGCGAGCGGTCGAAATGGCACCGCGTCGACGCGACAGAGATCTGGCACCACTATGTCGGCGCCCCGCTGGCGCTGGACATCGACGGTATCGGTCGGCTGATCCTGGGCCCGGATATCGAGGCGGGTCAGCAGCCCCAGATCATCGTCCCGACCGGTCGCTGGCAGGCCGCCGAAAGCCTCGGCGACTGGTCCCTCGTCGGCTGCACCGTTGCCCCAGGATTCGAGTTTGCCGGTTTCGAAATGGTGGAGGATGATGCGCCGCGAGGGAGGGCCTGACCCATGTCCGAGCCGAAGACTCTGCCGACCGACGCCTCAGTTGAGGAATTCCTGGCCGCCATGCCCCATGCCGGGCGCCGGGCCGACGGGATTGAACTGGATGCCCTGCTGCGGGCGCGCACCGGTTGCGACCCCGTCATGTGGGGCGCGTCGATCGTGGGCTATGATCGCTATACCTTTGTCAACGCGACGAAGAAGGCCGCCGACTGGCCGATCATCGGCTTCTCGCCGCGCAAGGCGAACCTGACGCTCTACATCATGCCCGGCTTTGCCGAGCGGCCGGACCTCATGGACGGGCTGGGAAAGTGCAAGACCAGCGCGACCTGCCTCTATCTCAACCGGCTGGCCGATGTGGATCGCGACAAGCTGACCGCCCTGCTCGACTGGTCCATCAAGACCATGCGCGAACGCTACGGCGTGTCGTAGTCGACGCCCGGCCCGTAATAGGTGTCGAAAAACGGCTTCATGGGCGTCTCATACCGCTTCCACGCCGCTTTCGATGAGGCATAGAGCGGCTGGCGCACCTGGGCGAAGCTGGCGGTGGTCACGGCCCGGTCAGTGGCGTGGAAATCCTTGACCTGATCCTCCCATTCCAGTCCGGCGTGGTCGAGGATCCGCCGCATCCAGGTGTCTGGATCATCGACCAGCTGCTCATAGGGCACGGTCAGCAGGGTCTCGGGCGGCAGCACCTTCGTCCAGTGTTCATGCAGCCGGTCCTCGCCCCGGAAATGCCGGGCGATGTCGGTTAGAGAGCGGGTCCAGTCGGCGCCCTTCACAAACCGGGTGCGGAAGCACGACCAGGCTATCCCGGCAGGATGGCGGCGCAGCCAGATGAATTTGGCATTCGGCAGGCACTGATGGATCAGACCCAGGAACCGCGTCTGGTTCAGCGTCTTGTCGATCACCCGGCCCTCGGTGCCGAACCGCTCGTCCATCAGGTGCAGATAGGCCCGGCCGATCCGCGTGGCCAGGGTCTCTCCGCCCGGCTGGGCAAAGGCGGCGCGCACGGCCTCGGGCGTATAGCCCTGCACCGACATGGCGGCGTGGCGGAACAGGTTGACCTCGGCCCCGTCATGCACCGCCGAGTGGCTGACCAGAATCTGCTCGACCAGGGTCGTCCCTGACCGGGGCAGGCCCAGGATGAAGATCGGCCGGTCGCTGTCGACGGCGCTCTTCGGCAGGCTGTCGATGAAGGCGCCGTCATAGCCCTTCACCACCTGATCGACGAACAGGTCCGACTGATCGGCATTGAAGGTGCTGTCCGGCATCTGTAGCTGCCCGGCCTCGTGGAAGGCGGCGAACGCCTTGTCGGTCTGGCCGGTGTCGTCATAGGCCTTGCCCAGCGCATACAGCAGCACCACCCGGTTCAGGCGGCGCTCCGGGGCATGGCCGATCCGCGCGGCCAGGGCCTCCATCGCCGGAATATCGGGATCGTCGGCCGTGAATTTCTTGATGCCGGCCAGCACCGCCCAGGCGTTCTCGGCCCCCAGCGCCACGGTCGGCAGGTCGAGGATCCGGCGCAGATTGGTGATGGCCGCGTCATTGTCCCCGAACTGCACCTGACAGGTGGCCAGAAAGTGCAGCGCCGCCGGATCGTTCGGCCGTTCGCGCACCAGCGCCTGGGCCTCGCGCAGGGCTTCTTCCGAACGCCCGTTCTGGCTCAGCAGATTGGCATAGGCCTGACGCGATTCCGGCGTCGGCGCCGCGGCGATGTTCCGGCGCGCGGCCGTCAGCGCGATCGACACCTCGCCCATGGTCGCCGCCAGTCGCGAGACCGAGGCCCATTTGGTGCCGATCGGCGGATCGGCCTTGATCGCCCGGGCCAGTTTGTCGGCCGTGGTGTCGCGGTCGCGGGCCTTGAAAGCCTCCACCGCCTCATTGATCAGGCGGGCGCCGTCCTGGGGAGCCGTCGTCATACAGGTCTGTCCTCCGTAAGCCGACGAGGGCTAGCGGCCCCGGCCCCGGATCGCAAGCGCGCTCGCGGATCAGGCGGCCATCGCCGGGATCCAGCTGTCCTGATCGCTGATGCCGGGGGTCCAGCGCGCCTCGTCCCACAGCTGGTCCTCGACCGTATAGCCGGCGGTCGCCGACAGATTGATCACATCGACCACCTGTTCCTCCAGCCGGTCCCAGATGACGGCCAGATCGCTGCAGCCATCGGCATCGCACGGAACGGTCAGATAGCGGTCGGCCAGGCGGGTCGGGCGGGGCGTGGGGTTGGACGGGAACATGGGGCTGATCCTTGTTTGCGGGGCCGGATCGCTCCGGCGCTTGATGACAAGGATAGAATGGCGCACACATACGTCAGAAACGGTCGTAGGCATCCGGAGCCCCCATGCGGCATGACAAGGCAGCGTTGATCCTCGACCTGGCCCGCCGTCTGGCGGCCAGCTCCGAAGGGCTGTCGCTCGACGACATGGCGCGTGACCTCGCCGTCAGCCGCCGCACGGCCGAACGCATGCGCGACGCGGTGCTGATGATGTTCCCGGCGGTCGAGGAGGTCTCCGATCCTCCGCACAAGCGCTGGCGCATCCGCGGCGGCCTGTCGGCCTTTGAACAGGCCCCGACCGCCGGCGAACTGGTCGAGCTGGCCAAGGCCGCCTCGGGCCTCCGCCTGTCCGGTGAGCCGGGCCGGGCCGCCGCGCTGGAAGGGCTGGAGCGCAAGATCAAATCGGCCATGCGCTCGACCACCCTCAACCGGCTGGCGCCGGACCTTGAGGCGCTGGTCCGGGCCGAGACCATCGCCGTCCAGGCCGGCCCGCGCCCCACGGCGGACGAGGCCGAGCTGACCCCCATCCGCCACGCCGTCCTGGCCGAGCGCCCGCTGGGCTTTGTCTACAGCCGCCCCGGCGCCCCCTCGCGCCGGCGCATCGTCACTCCCTGCGGCCTGATGTTCGGCCGGGCCAACTATCTGGTCGCCGCCGACCGCGAGAGCGGCCGCATCCAGACCTTTCGCCTTGACCGGATGAGCGCCATCACGGTCGAGGAGGGCACCGCCCGCCCGCCCGAGGGTTTCGACCTCCAGGCCTTCGCCTCCCGCTCCTTCGGCATCTATCAGGACGAGGTCGAGGACGTGGAGCTGCGCGTCCTGCCCGAGGGGGCGGACGAGGCGCGCGCCTGGCGCTGGCACCCGACCCAGTCCTTCGAGGACCAGCCCGATGGCTCCGTGATCGTCCGCTTCACCGCCTCGGGCATGCGCGAACTGGCCTGGCACCTGTTCACCTGGGGCCATCAGGTCCGCATCCTTGCCCCGGACCGGCTCCGCACCGCCATGGCCGAGGCGCTGGAGGCCGCACAACAGGCCCTTGATCCGTCCCAAGCCTGACCAAAGCGTAAGGTGACGCCGACAATGGCAACGCTAGGGTGTCGCCTCTACGAGAGGGACCTCCATGCGCAACCTGACCCTGGCGTCCGCCGCCCTGGCCGCGATCCTGCCCCTGACCCTTGCGGCCTGCGCAGCGACAGGCCCGGCAGCCCCGGCCGTCGTCGCCGAAGCGGACACTCCGGGCGCCGATGTGTCCGTCACGCGCGACGGTGACCAGTGGACGGTCGATTACACCTTCAGCGAGGACGCCCCCGTGTGGGCCTTCATCCGTTCGTCACTGCTGATGGAGACGCGCCAGCCCTGGCGTCCGGCCGACTGGACCGTCGTCACCCCCGGCGTGGTGCTGGAGCGCGTCGGTCACCTCGACATCCTGCGCAGTCTCGACGGCGGTCCGGTGCCTCGTCAGGTCCGGCTGCAACTGGCTCCCCGCAATCATAATCTCGAGGCCGATTATCCGGTGCTGGCCTTCACCGACGGCTCGGTCGCCCTGTTCTCCGGGGCCTTCGATGTCTTCGCCCTGTCGTCGCTGGATGACGCGCGTGACCTGCCCGAGGACCTGAATGGCCAGGACATCGCCATACGCAACGCCCGCGTCACCTGGCGCGATCGCAGCGGCCCGGTGCTGGTTGAGGGCGAGCGCCAGCGTCAGGCCGTGACCGAGGACGGCGCCCTCTATGTCCTGTTCGGCCAGACCCGCATGAAGGAGGCCGAGCGCATCGTCACCGTCGCCGACCCCCAACTGCCCGCCTGGATCAGCGCCGCGATCGAGTCCTGGGCGCCCGGCGTGGCGGACTACTATGCCCGCCGTCTGGGCCCCGGCCAGACCGACCGCCCGACCATCATGGCCAGCTGGGGCGGGCCCACCCCGGGCCTCCAGAGCATGGGCGGCAGCGTCCTGCCCGGCCTGATCGTCATGAGCTTCGAGGGGATCGGCAATGCCGAGCGCTCCGACGAATCCGCCGCCTACATCCAGTGGTTCATCGGCCATGAGAGCGCCCACTTCTGGCTGGGCCAGACCGTCCGCTACGAGCGCTCCCGCGATTCCTGGATTACCGAGGGCGGGGCGGACCTGATGGCCGTGCGCGCCACAAAGGCCCTCGCTCCCTCGTACGATGCGCTCGGCATGCTGCAGGAAGAGGTCGACGACTGCGCCGCTCTCGCCGTCCGCCCGATCGAGGGCGCGGCCGCCCGCGGCGACCACCGGGCCTTCTATGCCTGCGGTGCCGTTTTCGCACTGGTCGCCGAGCGCGCCCAGTTCCGCGCCACCGGCGGCGACTGGTTCGACTTCCTCCGGCCCCTGATCGACGCCAACCGCGAGGACGGCGTCCTCACCCGCGCCGAATGGCTGGACCACCTCGACGCCGTCTCGGGTGACCCGACGCTGCGTGCCCGCATCGAGACCTTCCTCGACACCGGCACCCCCGACCCCGTCACCGCCCTCGCCGACCTCCTCCACGCCGCCGGCATCTCCCACCGGGTGGAAGAGGGCAGGGTGGTTCTGACGGAACGAGGGGGGGGGCGCTTCCCCGCCCTGAAATGCTTGGTGCCTGTCCCAAACCGGCGCTACGGTCCCGGGCATGCACATGCTCAACGACAACAGCTACGAAGAGGCCGTCGGCGCTATCCGGCACATTCTCTTCATGTACGTCGACTTGGTCCAAGGTTGGCAGGGGTTCGGCCACAACTCCGGTACTGCAGACCAGTTTGATGCCATAAAGTTCGTCGACGCCGATACCGATGGGCTGGCCTATTACGTCGATCTGGACCTGCTGCGGGCGGGCAGCGCAATCGCTATCCTTTGCCAATTTTACGACATTTGGAGCGAAGAAGGCGACCTGACGGGTAATATCTTCCTCGCCGATTACCAAGCGGCTGTGGACGCCGGACGGCTGGCCGCCTTTCCGGATATCGAGGCGGTCATCCGGACAGCCCTCGCCCGCGATCCCATGCCGCTCGAGGACCCATGGTTCGAGGATGCCGTCATGCCGATCTATCGCAAATATGTCCTCGGCTTCTTCGCGTGCCTCGCGGTGTCGGATCGGTCTGTGGCGTCGGTCTGATCTCATGGGAAAGCCTCTCGCCTGTTCGGTCAGCTTTCAAATCCGTCACCCGGTTGCGACCGCCCGGGATCTTGCGGTCGGACTGCCTTGGACAATGACGGCCGGGTGGACCGCTGGCGAGCCGCGCGTCACGCCGACGGGGCGTCCTCTCGGCGGTGTCAGGGAGGAGAGCTACTGCTCCTTCCGCATCGCCCGTCGGGACGACGGCGAAATGGCTCGCAGCATTTCGGAGATAATGGACGTTCTCGAAGCCCATCGCGCTCACCTGGAGGAGATCAGCCGGACGGGCGGTCGACTGAACATCTTTGTTTTCTGGCGTGCGGGGGGCGATACGGGCGAAACGTTTAACGCCGACCTTCTCGGTCGACTGGCCTCGCTGAATGTCGACCTCGGGATCAATGTCTATGATGATCGCGGATCACAGGATCAGAACGACGCGTGAGCGCTGGCGCGATTTCCGGGATGACACCCCGAACCCTTCACCCGCACCGCCGCCCCCTCCGGCCCGACCCTTGCGCGTCGCGCCACCTCCCCCATACGGGGGGAGGAGATGAAAAGGCGGCCCCGGCCCATGGGCACTCGCCCTCGATCCCCGCACCCCCTCGCTGTGTCCTCCGTGGCTTTTATTCGCTGTGTTCTCTGTGATGAACCTTGGACCGTCAGCCGCATCATCACCCTCATACGCCGCGCACGCCCCGGCCCCCATCGGCCCTGCGGGCCACTTCCCCCGAGGGGGGAAGAATGCCACCCGTCCGTTTCTGACGCACCCGCGTGCCAACGTCCCTGCCATGACACAGGCTGCTCCCTCTCCCTCCGCCCCTGACGACGTCTGGACGGTCGCGCGCGAGGCCTATCTGGCGGGGTCGACCGCCGCCATGGTCTGTCGCGAGCTGGCGCTGCCGCCGTCGACCTTCTGGCAGCGCGCTGCGCGTGAGGGCTGGCTGCGCCGCGACCATCCCCGCCGCGCCGACCCCCTGCCGCCGCCCGCGCCGGTCGATCTGGATCAGCCCGTGGACGATCTGTGGACCGCGCTCGACAAGGTCTGGCACCGCATCTGCGCCGCGCTGGATGCGGGCGATGCCGCAGGCGCCGCGCGCTGGACGCGGGTCCATGCCCAGCTGAAGGCCACGGCCGTCGCCGAGGGCCGGGCCGAGGCCGCCGACCGAAGGCGCGCAGCCCATGAGCAGAGCCTCGACGCCCTGCGCTCCAGTCAGGCGGTCATGCGCGCGGCCGAGGCCCAGCTGGCCGCCGTGCGCGCCGCCCGTGCCGCTCCGGATATGGAGAAAGTGGAGTCTGTTTTGCCGGACTCCGACTCCCGCCCGCTGAACCGCGCCGAACGCCGACGTTTGCGGAAACGGGGAGGCCCCTGAGACTCAACCGGGGTCGGATCGCTGTCTCAAGCGGCTCGCAGACACCCCCGTCAGCGCCAGCATGGCCAGCACCGGAGCGATCAGGGCATTGGCCCCGAACTGCGCGAACCCGGCCGCCCCCAGCACCGATCCCGTTAGAAGGCCCAGCCAGAGCAACAGATACGGCACCCACCCCAGGCGCTCTCCGCCCCACAGCGCCACGGTGATCCGCTTGCCCAGCTTCACCAGTGTCCCGGTCATATAGGTCAGTCCGACGCGCACCTCGCCGTCCTCGGCAAAGACGGTGTTCTGCGCGCCCATGGCCAAGGCCAGCGGGATCGCTGCGACGATCCCCAGCCCCAGCCAATGCAGGACAAGCGCCAGTGTCAAAAGCCCCGTCACCAGAGCGAGGGTTGCCGGTTCCTTGTGCGCCCGGGCCAGACGACCGACGCTGGCGCCCAAGATCACGCCCAGGACAAAGGTGGCGATCAGCCCGCCGGCGACCACGGCCGTCCGGCTTCCTTCTTCAAGGCCGACGCCCAGCCGGGTCGAGTTTCCGCTCATGAACGACACGAAGAAGCCGCCGGTCATCAGAAAGCCGATCACATCGACGAACCCGGCCACGGCGGAAAAACAGCCCGCCATGATCCGGGTGCGCGGGTCGAGCTGGATCATGGGTTCACCCCGCCTCAAACGGATAGGGGCTGACCGACTTGGTCCAGTCGTCGACGGCCAGCGGCCGATCCAGCGGCGGCGCCGCGCGCTCGGCGCAGGGGTGGCGCAGGCACAGCCGGCAGGCCGGGCCGATCGGCGTGACCTCGGGCGCGGTCAGGTCCAGTCCGCGGCTGTAGACCAGTCGCGGCGCATGCTTCAGCTCGCACCCCAGACCGATGGCCAGATCCTGCCCATCTTCGGCGCCGTCCCCCTGTCGCCCGACCGTCCGCGCCAGGGTGAACCAGCGTCCGCCCTCCGGCGTCTCGATGATCTGGGTGACGATCCGCCCCGGCGTGCGAAAGGCCGAATGCAGCCGCCAGCGGGGGCAGGCTCCACCGAACCGCGAGAACGGAAAGGCGCCCGAGGCATAGCGTTTCGAAATATTGCCCGCCTGGTCGACCCGCATCAGGAAGAAGGGCACTCCCCGCGCCGTGGGCCGGGACAGGGTGGTCAGCCGGTGGGCCGCCTGTTCGAACGATACGCCGAACCGCGCGGTCAGCCGCCCGAGGTCATAGGCCGTGTCCTCGGCCGTCGCCTGAAACGCGCCGTAGGGCATCAGGGTCGCGGCCGCCAGCGTATTGGTCAGCGACACCTTCAGCAGCCGCCGGGTGGCCTCGTCCGGGGGGCGGGCCGCCCCGGTCATCGCCTCCAGCTCGGCTCCGTGCTCGCTCAAGGCCAGCTGATAGGCTACGGCAAAGGCGCGCGACGACGGCCCCAGCGTCTCCGACAGCAGCAGCCGCCGCCGGTGCGGATCGAACCGCCGCGTCCACTCCACCATCACCTCGGCGGGCATGACCCGGACGGTCAGGTGGTGCCGGGTCGCCAGACGCGCCCGCGCTGCCGCCTCAAAGCTGTCGTGCACCCCGCCCGCCGGGTCGAACAGGGCGGCATGAAGCGCCTCGCCCAGCGTATCCAGCTCGGCGAAATGGTTGTTGCGCGACTGGATGTGGTCGCGCACCCAGTCGGACGGCGTGCCGGTCTCGATCCCGCCGTGCTCGGCCTCGATCCGCGCGCGCCCGCGCTGTTCGGCCAGTGATCGGTAGATGCGGATCAGCGCCTCGGCCGCCCCCGGCAGGTCCTCGCCCAGCTGCAGGATCTCGTGGCGCGGCACGCTGATTCCGGCGAACAGGGGGTCGGCGAACACCTCGGCCAGTTCGGCCTCGCCGACCCCGCCCTGGTTCAGGGCGCGCAGATCGACGTCATAGGTCTCGGCCAGCCGCAGCAGCAGCTGGGCCGTAACGGGTCGCTGATTGCGCTCTATGTGATTGAGATAGCTGGGAGAAACGCCCAGATCGGCGGCCATGGCCGTCTGTGTCAGGTCCAGCTCGCGCCGCAACCGCTTGAGGCGTCCCCCCAGAAACAGCTTGCGATCAGAGGACTCGGCCATGGCTGCAGTCTGTCATATTATGACCGGGGCACAAGTGTCATGATGTGACTAACTGTCAGGAATGCGACCGGCGCGCGTGTATCAACCGTGACCGTCGCGTGTTTCCTTCCTCGCAACCGGTGGCGACCGCCGCCTGCATCCAAGACGAGGGAATACCCATGACCACTTTCGCTGACCTGGTGCCGTCGCCCAAGGGCCGCTTCGACGGGATCGAGCGTCCCTATACGCCTGAGGATGTGCTGCGCCTGCGCGGCTCGGTGCCGATCACCCACACCCTGGCCGAGCGCGGCGCCAACCGCCTGTGGGAGCTGCTGCACACCGAGCCCTACATCAATGCGCTGGGCGCCGTGACCGGCAACCAGGCGATGCAGATGGTCCGCGCGGGCCTGAAGGCCATCTATCTGTCCGGATGGCAGGTCGCCGCCGACGCCAACACCGCCGGCGCCATGTACCCGGACCAGTCGCTCTATCCCGCCAATGCCGCGCCGGAACTGTGCCGCCGCATCAACCGCACCCTGCAGCGCGCCGATCAGATCGAGCACGCCGAGGGCGGCGCCAAGCGCGAGTGGTTCGCCCCGATCGTCGCCGATGCCGAAGCCGGCTTCGGCGGGCCACTGAACAGCTTCGAGATCATGAAGGCCTTCATCGAGGCGGGCGCTGCCGGCGTCCACTTCGAGGACCAGCTGGCCAGTGAGAAGAAGTGCGGCCACCTGGGCGGCAAGGTGCTGATCCCGACCCAGGCGCACGAGCGCAATCTGGTCGCCGCCCGTCTGGCCGCCGATGTCATGGGCACACCCACCATCACTGTCGCCCGCACCGACGCCGAGTCGGCCCAGCTGATCACCTCGGATGTGGACGAGCGCGACCACCCCTTCATCAACCGCGAGGATCGCACGCCCGAGGGCTTCTTCCGGCTCAAGCCCGGCACCGGTCTGGACCACTGCATCGCGCGCGGTCTCGCCTATGCCAAGACCGCCGACCTGCTGTGGTGGGAGACCTCCCACCCCGACCTCGACGATGCGAAGAAGTTCGCCGAGGCCATCCAGAAGGAGCACCCCGGCAAGCTGATGGCCTACAACTGCTCGCCTTCCTTCAACTGGGAGGCCAAGCTGGACAAGGAGACCATCGCCAAGTTCCAGCGCGAGCTGGGCGCCATGGGCTACAAGTTCCAGTTCGTGACCCTGGCGGGCTTCCACAGCCTCAACAACGGCATGTTCGAGCTGGCCTCGGGCTACCGCGACCGCGGCATGGCGGCCTATTCCGAGCTGCAGCAGCGCGAGTTCGCCAACGAGGCCACCGGCTACACTGCCACCCGTCACCAGCGCGAGGTCGGCACCGGCTATTTCGACCAGGTCGCTACCGTCATCTCGAACGGCCAGTCCTCGACCACGGCGCTCAAGGACTCGACCGAAACCGCCCAGTTCGTCGCCGCCGAATAAGGAAGGACCCCACCATGGAACCGATCAAATCCACCGACGGCATCATCGACTTCTGCCTGGCCCCGCTCAGCCTCGACACGGGCTCCGAGGCGGAACGCGAGGTCCGCCGCCGCATGACGCACGTCATCCGCACGCTTCAGGCCAAACTGGCCGGCCCGGTCGCCGTCGACTTCTCGAACATGCCCTCACAGGTCATCAACGAGGCCGCCCACGGCTACGAATAAGGAAATCCTCCCCGCCTGCGGGGAAGCCAAGAAAAAAGGGGCGCCGCCTGCTGGCTGGCGCCCCTTTGTCATTTCAGGAGATGGGGCTCAGCTGAAGGCGAACAGCAGGCGGCCCTCGCCCATCCGCTCGCGCAGGCCCGGCAGGTCCGCGTGGGCCACCGAGAAGCATCCGTACGACCGGCCCAGCTTGCCCTCGCGCTCGAGGAAGTCCGGGTCGGCATAGTCGGCGCCGTGCACGATGATGGCCCGCTCGCGCGCCTTGTCGTTCGAATACTCCAGCCCGTCCAGCAGCACATTCGGCCCCTGTTGCGGTCCGTGGCTGGCCCCGGCCGTCACATAGCTGCCGACCGAGGACATGAAGCTCTCGGGCGTGTTCGAGAAGGCGCGCGGCACGCCCGTGTGCTCGGGGTCGGAACCCCGTCCGTGGCTGGTGCGCATGGCGGTGACCGTCCCGGCCAGCAGGTCGACCTCGAACAGGCGCGGCTCGGCTGAGTGCACCTTGAAGTCGACCAGATACATGCGGTCGCGTTGCGGGATGCGGCGGTGGTGGATGTCCAGCGCGGCCATGGCCCGGTCCATGACTTCCTTGCGGACCATGCCCTTGGGATCGAGCGGCGCGGGGTCGGCCTGGACCAGTACGGTCGGCTCGACGGCCGGGGCCGGAGGCTGCGGCATGACCAGCGGCGTGGCCAGCTCGACCGTGCTCGCGGTGGCGGAAGAGCATCCCGCCAGCAGCGCGGAGCCTCCCAGTATCAGTCCTCGTCTCGATATCCGCATGCGACGCCCTCTTGCGGTTCAACGATCATGACAGGTTGTTTCAAATCCGTACGGCCATAGCAACCTGAGCCTTGGCGAAACCTCACAGGGGCCTATGGTGCAAGCCTCATACCGGGGAGGTGGAAATGCGTTCGATCCTGATGGCCCTTGGCCTGTTTCTGCTCTCGGCAGTCCCGAGCTTTGCACAGCAAGGGGCAGTCCCGACTGGCCTTTCTCCTGATGGGGGAACGACGTTCCTGCAGGTCGGGCGCCTGCTGGCCGACCCCGGAACCGGTAGAATTCTCACGGATAAAACTGTCGTGATCGCGGGCGGTCGGGTGGTTGAGATCCGCGACGGCTTCGTCGGCGAGGGCCGGGTCATCGACCTGCGCGACGCCTTCGTCCTGCCCGGCCTGATCGACAGCCACGTCCACCTGACCAGCCAGCAGAGCCCGACCGGCCGACTGGACGCCGTCACCCTGTCGACCTCGGACCGTGCCATGATCGGGGTGCGTCACGCCCGCCTGACCCTGATGGCGGGATTCACCACCGTGGCCGATCTGGGCGGAGCCAATGAGGCGGTCTTCGCCCTGCGCGACGCCATCCGGCGCGGCGATGTGGTCGGGCCGCGCATCATCGCCTCGGGCTCGTCTGTCTCGGTCCATGGGGGCCACGGCGACGCCAACGGCTATCGCGACGAGGTGCTGCACGTCCTGTCCTCGCCCAGCATCTGCTCGGGCGTCGACGACTGTATGCGGGCTGTGCGCGAACAGGTCCGCGCGGGCGCCGACGTCATCAAGATCACCGCGACCGGCGGCGTCCTGTCCAACACCGCTGCCGGTCTGGGCCAGCAGTTCACCGAGGACGAACTGGCCGCCATCGTCGAGGCCGCCCACCGCATGGGCCGCCGCGTCACCGCCCACGCCCACGGGGCGGACGGCATCAATGCCTTCCTGCGCGCGGGTGGCGACTCGATCGAGCACGGCACCTATCTCGATGACGAATCCATCCGCCTGATGCGTCAGGGCGGCGCCTGGCTGGTGCCGACCCTGATGGCCGGGGACTATGTGGCCCGGGTCGCCTCCGGCCCCGACAACTTCTTCACCCCGGCCCAGACCGAAAAGGCCCTGCAGGCCGGACCCCTGATGCTCGACATGGCCGGCCGCGCTCACAGGGGCGGCGTGCGGATCGCCTTCGGCACCGACTCGGGTGTCTCGGCCCACGGCGACAATGCCCAGGAGTTCGCCCTGCTGGTCCGCGCGGGCCTGACCCCGCTCGAGGCCATCCAGACCGCCACCGTCAACGCCGCCGAACACCTCGGCATTGCCGATCAGGCGGGCCGCATCGCCCCCGGCATGCCCGCCGATCTGATCGCCGTCCGCGGCGACCCGCTGACTGACGTCACCGTCCTCGAACACGTCACCTTCGTCATGAAGGGCGGGGTGGTTTACCGGGACGACCGCCGATGAAAAAGGCAGCGCTGGCCCTGGGCCTCGTCGCGGCGCTTCCGCTGCTCTGGAGTTGCATCGGCGGATGGGGCTTCGTCCACGACCAGCCGCTCGCGGGTCCCTACCGGCTGGTTGCCGTGGACGCGCGCGAGGACATGGGTGTCTGCCGGTCACTCGAGGGGGGCAACTGTTCGGGTGACGGACTGCCGGATCGTACGGTCTTCGCGGCTGGAGCGAACGACCGCTATCTGGTCATCGCCCGCCATCCCTCGGTCTTCGGCGAGCCGCTGAACAAGGCGGTCACCGAATACTATGTCGTGGAACGCAGCGCCGACGAGAGCCAGCCGGGATCCCGGCCAACAGTGCAGGGTCCGTTCGATCAGCCCGAATTTGATGACAAGGCCCGCGAGCTCGCCCTGCCCGGGTTCACGATCGTCTTCGACGATCTGCGCTGATCAGCCGCCGCAGGCCCGGGCCAGCAGGGCCTCCAGCGCCGCCGCGTCCTCGAAGCGGGCGCGGACGGGCCAGGCGCTGACCCGGTCGCGCCATTCGGGGGGCAGGCGTACCCAGTCCTTCTCGGTGGTCACCAGACCGGCGTCGAACACCGCCGCCCGGTCGGCTAGGGCCTGAAGCTCGCCTTCGGAATAGGCGGCGTGGTCGGCGAAGGGCGCGAAGTCGACGAGGTCGCACCCGGCGGCCTTCAGCGACCGCTCGACCTTCCACGGCTTGGCGATGCCGGCAAAGCCCATCTGCGGTCCGGCGGGGGGAGGGGCTGCGGGCTCCAGTCGCGCAATCAGCACCGGCAGGGCGCCGAAGGTCGCCACCAGCTCCGGATCGGGCGCCTCAAGATCGGCCGGCATCAGGATGACGACCGCATCGGCCCGCGAAAGCCCGGTCTCCAGCGGCTCGCGCATCGGGCCGGACGGAAACACCGCCCCGTCTCCGAACGGCCATTCGTCATCGCGGGTCTCGCCGTCGACGATGATCAGGCTGAGGGTCTTGGCCAGCGTCGGGTTCTGGTGGGCGTCGTCCAGCACCAGAGCCTCGGCCCCGCCCGCCACGGCGGCATCGGCGCCGGCCGCCCGGTCGCGCGCGATCCAGGCGGGCGCGACCTGGGCCAGCATCAGGGGCTCGTCGCCGACATCCTCTGCCGTGTGCGTGGCGGGATCGACCTGCACCGGGCCCTCCAGCCGGCCGCCATAGCCGCGCGACAGGGCATGGGCCGCGACGCCCCGCGCCTTCAGCCGTTCAAGAACCGCCAGCGCCACCGGCGTCTTGCCCGAGCCGCCCACGGTCAGATTGCCGATCGAGATGACCGGCACGCCCGGATCATGCGGCACCGTCCGGGCCATCCGCCGCGCGGTCGCCGCCGCCCAGATCCACGAGACCGGCTGCAGCAGCATCCGGGGCAGGACGCCGTATTTGCGGTCGCGGCGGTACCACCAGCGGGGGGTCGAGATCTTCATCGGCGGCCTCCGGCGGGGGGCAAAAGCGGTGCCATCGCCTGCCACAGAACCTCCAGCCCGCCGTCGGCGCCAGCAGCCGCCTGTTCGGCCTGACGCCCCAGCTGACGGGCCCGGTCGGGGGCGGCCAGCAGTTCGGCGACCCGGGGCGGCAGTCGCGACAGGTCGGTGATGATCTCCAGCCCACCCGCCTCGGCCATCGTCCCGGCGATGCTCCAGTTGCTCATGTCCGGCCCGGTCAGGGTCGGCCGGGCCAGCCGCGCGGGCTCCAGCGGATTGTGGCCACCGACGGGCGCGCGCCCGATCAGCGGGCCGAAGGCCCCGCCCAGCACCACCACCTCGGCGAGCCGCAGAAACAGGCCCATCTCGTTCAGCGTATCGGCCAGATAGACCTGCGTGTCCGCGCCGGGCGTCTCGCCCCGCGACCGCACCGCGACCCTCAGGCCCAGCGCCGCCATGTCGGCCTCGATGGTTCCCGCCCGCTCCGGGTGCCGCGGCACGACGATCAGGAAGGGCAGGGGGTCGAGCGCCTGCAGCCGCTGGACCAGCGCCGCCTCCTCGCCCTCATGGGTGCTGGCCAGCACGACGACCGGCCGGTCGCCGATGGCCCCGCTCAGCCGGTCGAACTCCTTGCGGTCGAAGGGCAGGGGCGCGCCGACCAGCTTCAGATTGACCCGCCCGTCCGTCCGCCCGCCCAGATCGGTGATCCGGCTCGCCGAGGCATCATCCTGCGGCAGGATGCTGGCGAAGGCATCCAGCAGCGCCCTCGCCGACGCCGGGCGTTTCTTCCAGCCCTCGGCGCTGTGCTCGGTGATCCGCGCGCTGGCCAGCATCAAGGGAATGTCGCGCGCCTGCGCCTCCAGGATCAGGTTCGGCCACAGCTCGCTCTCGACGAACAGGCCCAGCGACGGCCGCCAGTGGTCGAGGAACCCGCCGACAGCTCCCGGCGTGTCGACCGGCGCATACTGGTGGATGACCCCCTCGGGCAGGCGCTGGGCCATCATCCGGGCCGAGGTCAGGGTGCCGGTGGTCACCAGCACCGACAGCTCCGGCCGCCGCTCGGCCAGCAGGGCGATGACCGGCAGCAGCGACAGGCTCTCGCCCACACTGATCGCATGCATCCAGACCAGTGCGCCCTTGGGCCGCCCGACCCCGGCATGGCCCAGCCGTTCGTCGAGACGGGCGGGGTCTTCCTTGCCCTTCCTTGCCCGATACGTCAGCACATGCGGCGCCAGCGGCTCCAGCCCCCGGGTCAGCAACCGATAGGTGCGGAGCAGCAGGCTCACGCCGGGTCCCGGGCCAGACCGGTCAGCCGGTCGGCGCGCGCCTCGACCGCGTTCAGCCGGTCGGTCCAGTCGGCGGTGACCGTCTCCATGTCGCCGTCCTCGGGCCAGTCCACCCGGTCCCAGACCACCGCCCCCTTGCCGAACGGCAGGGGCAGGACCGCCCGGTCCCAGCTGTTCAGCCGGATAGCCGGATTGCACGACACTCCGATCAGCAGCACCGGTGCCCCCGACATGCGGGCCAGGGTCGGCAGGCCGGGCGCCATGACATTGGCCGGGCCGCGCGGACCATCGGGCGTAATCGCCAGTCCGCCCTCCTTCAGCTGGCGCAGGCCGTCGCGCAGCGCCTGGGTGCCGCCCTTGGCCTGCTGGCGCTTGTCCTTGTTGGCCGAGGAGCCGCGAATGGCGGGGAACCCCAGTCTGGCCATGGCGCGGGCGATGAACTGCCCGTCCGGTGACAGCGAGATCAGTCCCTTGGTCGGCTGGGCGCGTCCGTGGGGCCAGCTGGCGGGCGCCAGGCCCAGCCGCGAATGCCAGAAGACCACCAGCACCCCGCCGCCCTGATCCCAGACCTCTTCGGCGACGCCCTCATTCTCGCGCTGCCAGCGCAGGGTCGCATAGCAGAACGCCATCCACTGCGAGAGCAGCCAGGCCACCGTCTTCTGGATCAGGGGATTGCGCAGCGGCCTCATGCCACCACCCCGGTTGGCCGTCCGTCCAGCGCCTGACTGCGCGCCAGCCGCGCATAGAGGCCCTTCTGGGCGACGAGGTCTGCGTGGCTGCCCTGTTCCACCACCCGCCCGGCCGAGATCACATAGAGGTGGTCGGCGTTCTGCACGGTCGACAACCGGTGGGCGATCATCAGGGTGGCGCGGCCCTCCATCAGCCGCTCCAGCGCGGCCTGCACCAGGGCCTCGCTCTCGGTGTCCAGCGCACTGGTCGCCTCGTCCAGCAGCAGGATCGGCGCATCCTTCAGGAAGGCGCGGGCGATCGCCACCCGCTGGCGCTGACCGCCCGACAGGCGCAGGCCCGCCTCGCCCGCCCGGGTCTGATACCCGTCGGGCAGGGCGGTGATGAACTCATGCGCCGCCGCCGCCCGGGCGGCATCCTCGATCTGGTCCTGCGTCGCGCCGGGCCGGCCATAGGCGATGTTGGCCGCCAGGGTGTCGTCGAACAGGAAGGGCTCCTGCGTCACCAGGGCGATGCGGTCGCGCAGGTCGGCCAGCTTCAGCTCCCGGATGTCGCGCCCGTTGATCGTCACCTTGCCCGCCGTCACGTCGTAGAAGCGTGGCAGCAGGCTCAGGATCGTGCTCTTGCCGCCGCCCGACGGGCCGACCAGCGCCACTGTCTCGCCCGGCCGCACGACCAGCTCAACGTCGGACAGGGTGGGGGCACCGCCCTCGCTGAGCGGGCCATAGGCGAACGAGACGCGTTCCAGCGCCACCGTCACCGGCCCATGGGGCAGGGGAGCGGCATCCGGCGCCTCGCGGATCTCGGGCTGGATATCCAGCGCGCTGAACAGCCGGTCGGCGGCCGTCAACCCCTCGGACATGACGGTCTGCAGATTGGTGACCTGACGCAGCGACTGCCCCGCCGCCATCAGCAGGCCAATATAGGCGGCAAAGGCCCCGACGGTCATCGCTCCGTCGCGCGCCTGCCATCCGGCATAGGCCATGACGGCGGCCACCACGATCATCGCCACCAGATTCGAGATCGGCCCGGCAAAGGCGCGGGCATCGGCGCTCTTGATCACATGGCGCTGACGCCGGCCGACGACCTCGCCCACGCGCGCCTGTTCGGCGTCCTCGCGGTTCTCGATCTTGATCAGCCGCACCCCGTCCAGATTCTCCATCAGGGCGGTCGACAGATTGCCGGTCTCGACCATGGCCCCGGTCGTCGCCTTCTTCATCCGCTTGCCGAACCGGCGGATCACCAGGGCGATCAGCGGCGCCCCCAGCAGCACGATCAGCGTCAACCGCCAGTCGGTCCAGGCCATATAGGCGATCACGGCAATCAGGGTCAGCGCGTGCTGGGTATAGTTGACCATGCCGTTGGTGAAGGCCTCCCGCACCAGATTGGCGTCGAACAGCACCGACGAGACAAACCCGCCCGAGTGCTGCGCCCGCAGCCGCGCCAGATCGGCCCGGATCATCGCCCCGAACAGCTTGATCTGGATGTCGCCGACGATGCCGTGGCCCAGCCGGTTGACCAGCGCTGCCTGTCCCAGCGCCGCTATGGTCCAGATCAGGCCCGCGCCCACGATGATCAGGGGGATCCACACCAGCGCCCGTCCGGGCGGCACGGTGATCACGCCCCAGATGGTCACGGCCTCGCCCAGGAACAGGCCGTCGATGGCCGGCTCCAGCAGCTGCAGCACCGTCGCCGCCATGATCCCGACCACCGCGGCGCAGGCCATCGACAGGCCCAGCGCCGTCTTGTGTCGGGACAGATAGTCACGCCAGATCCGGCCCAGCAGCGGGCGGGCAGGTCTGGAGGATGCGTCGGAAATCGTCATCGGCGCTGAAGGGCTCGGCAAACTGAGATCAAGCCATCACAAGTGAAAACCACGCGAAACTTGACATTATGTCCGGGTCTAGAGGCTGTTCATGCGTGCAGCAAGGTGACGCGGGCTTCACCAGTCGCTATCTGCCCCCCATGTCGCGCCATGATCTGTCCACGCGCCTGGGCCGCTTCAAGACCCACCTGTCCTATTGGCTGGAGGACCATGCCTTCCTGCGCGTGGCCTTTTCGAACGCCCACTGGCTGGGCCCCGATCTGGTGCGCACCAACCAGCCCTCACCGCGCCAGCTGGCCCGATGGAAAGACCGGGGCATCAAGACCGTCATCAACCTGCGCGGCGCGCGGGACGAGGCCTATTACTGGCTGGAGAAGGACGCCTGCGAACGGCTGGGCCTGACCCTGATCGATGCCCCGCTGGATTCCCGCGACGTGCCCGGCCCCGACCGGGTCCACCGGGCAAAAGCCCTGTTCCAGACGATCGAATACCCGGTCCTGATCCACTGCAAGTCGGGCGCCGACCGGGCCGGCCTGATGGCGGTCTTCTATCGCCACTTCCATCTGGGCGAGCCGATCTCCGAGGCCATGAGCCAGCTGTCCAAGAAGTATCTGCACAGCCGCGAGGGCCTGACCGGCGTGCTGGACTTCTACCTCGAGAAATACGTCCACGAGATCGAACCGCAGGGCATCGGCTTCCTCGAATGGGTCGACAGCCCCGGCTATGACCCCAAGGCCATCCGCGCCGAGTTCAAGGCCGGCTGGTGGGGCACCCTCCTGACCGAACGCCTCCTCAAGCGGGAGTAGGGCCCAGGCTGTGTACCCCTGAAATCGCCGATGCCACGGGTCCGCCTACAAGCGGCAAGTCAATGTCCTCCAGGCAAAGCGGACCTTCAGGACTACTCGTAAACCTTGGCGGCGAGCAGCACCGATGCCAGCAATCGCCACGGATTTTCCTCAACATTGCTGCCGGTGTTCCGCACATGCCCGTCGAAGTCGGAAGAGAACCCAGCCACCGCCTCTAGGTATCGGTCCAGCTTGTCATTCTCCCATTCGCCGCGACGCTTCCGGTAGTTCTGCGTCAGGAGTTGTGCAAACCGAACGAAGTCTTCTCTCGTCTCGATGGCCCCCGCCCTTAGGGCGAGGCTGTCGCCGTCATACTCGTTGGGCTTCCCGCGACCGAACATTTCACCCTCTACAACCCGAGCAAGCTACGTAGCCTCGAGGCCGGATCGGCACAGTGTCCGCTTTCCACCCTCAGGCGACGGTCGGCTTTCGACCCATAGCGGATGTTAGGCCCCGCTCCGCATCCGAGCGAAATCGGGCATCTCGCCTACGGTCACAAGGGGTAAATCGCATGCAGTTGCCAAGACGGCAGAGTCATCTTCGATCCAGTGGGCGAAGCCGTCACTTGTCCAAGGGTAGCCATTGCCGCTTTGCGCGAACAGTGACGAAACGAACTGCTCTGCGATAGTCCGGCCCCACCTGATCGCTTCATCTTCTGATGCACTCGCGATCCAGACCCCGGTGCTGTCTTCGTCGTCCCAGCCATGCTCCGCATTTCGCTCGGCCTGGCCCGGAGTTTGATAGGCAAATCTGAAAAGACGCTTCGTCAGCATGTCGCTTCGTTATTGGTGGCGTCTGCGGAGTCAACGTCCGCTTTCCACCCCCACGCGACGGTCTGTTCCCGACCCATGCCTGCCCATAGGAGCGTCCGCTTGCGAGAAAGACCAAAGCACCTAGAGTGGAGAGATGACGTCCGTCGCCATAACAGCCCACCACGACATTATTGTTCGCCGCGAAGCCATGAGACGTGTCGGCCTCAGCGAGGCTGATCTCGCCGCTCTCCTGACCGGTGTGGATCGTCGCGGCGTTAGCTCGGAGCTTCTGATTTTCGGGCCATGCTTCGGAGAGGAAGCAGCTACAGAACTTCATCGGCGGTTGGAGCGTGCTGGGCTCGATTATGTCGACGACTTCTTCCTGGTGGCCATGGACCTGCCTGACTGGCTGAGGCTTCGGGTGGAAGCGATCTGACGATCTCGGAGCCCAATGTTCGTTTTCGACCCTTAGCGGTCGCTATGTCCCGAGACCATGGCGAGTTCTGAACGCTGCGACCCCTTCCGATTGAGCGATCTCAGCGGACCCGTAAATCCCTTCAGGGCGGAGGGTGGCCCAGCCTTCGGCTTGAACTTTGCCGCCATGCTCTGAAGAGTAATGATACTGCTCAGCGAACGAGTAGTGACCGTCGCTCCGGAGCAATATCACGACCCGTCGGCGCGGGTTCACTGCCGATCCTACTTCGACCTCTTCAAGCTCTCTTGCGACTTCCAAATCGGCCTCCGATCACGGACGACAAGGCTACAGCAGACCCGAGGCGATGTCCGCTCCCTACCCTTTAGCGACCTTCGGCATTCGACCCATAGCGGACATTACCTCGACGGAGTAATGACGCAGGATGGCTTTGAGATTGCTCAGCTTCATAATCGTCGGGGCGGCGTTGGCAGAGGTCGTCGGATTTGCGGCCTTTGCTTTCTGGACGCGGGATTTCTACGCCGTCGGTTTCGCGATGGAGAGCCTGTTGTTCGGCGTCCTTGGACTCGCCATCATGGGAGGACTAGTTGGCGCAGCGGCCCACCTAATGTCCAAGCCTCGAAACGTCGGCTAACCGCCAGAACGCGAGCGTCTGCTCCCGACCCATTGCGACATTGCGGGCCGTCTTTACGATAAGGTTATGCAGAACACCCGACCTCCCATGGACCCCCTCGTCATCGGATTATCCGGCGGTGTGGGTGCGGGATTTGGACAATACTTCCTGAGCGGCCAGTCGATCCCTTGGGCGGTCGGCGTTGCCGTTTGCGCGGGGATAGGGATCTACTATTTCGTACGCTACCTGAACCGACCGGATGGTCGGCTGTGATCGCATTTCGCTTATGCGGCACTGGCTCATGCCAGTAGATGGATGTCGGCTTTACGCCCTGAGGCGGCGGACCGCTCTCGACCCATTGCGGACGTTCGAATGGTTCGCTTACCCTTGCTTCAAGAGGAGCGTCGGCCATGTCTGTGAAGATATTCAAACTGAAGCCTCATCAAATCGCGCCGATCGCATTGGGGCGCGGAGGGTGCCTTTGCACGGACAGGATCGTCGTTGATGGCAGTCCGGTGGGTTACATGTATCGAGAGCCCCCTTCCCGACCCGAAGATAGCGGCTGGCGCTTTTTTGCGGGCGACGAGGACGACGCTTACATGGAGGACCTCCATCGGCACGGCGTCTACGACGTTAACACAGTCGTCAACTACGACCCCGACGTCTTTCCGTACTTGGATGCCCCACCAGGAACCTGCCTAGAACGTGACGGCGCATCGTTCCGCCGTTTGCGCGACGACGAATAGGTCCGCTAGCCACCCTTGGCGGACATTCCGCGAGCCCGCTTTTCGGAGGGCGTCGCGCGTCGCTTGTGAGGACACGAGCTAGCCCCAGGGACCGCTCGAACCCCCGGAGCCGCCGCCCTCGGCCCGTTCCTGCGCCTCACGCCTTGCCTTGCGGTCGGCTTCCCAGCGCTTGAACCAGCGGTGATAGCTGCGCTCGCCGCGCATGACGAACACCCAATAGATCAGGCTGGCGCACAGCAGCACCAGGGCGAACACCTGCTGGGTATCAAAGGTCTGGCCGAACAGGGTCATGCGCTCAGGGTCTCACGGTCCGGGCCAGGGCGCCAGAGGCCCGGGCTCAGTGGGCGTCGCCGCGCGGGTCGATCATCCGGTGCGCATGCAGGATGAAATAGCGCATGTGGGCGTTGTCGACCGTGGCCTGGGCCTTGGCCTTCCAAGCCTTCTTGGCTTCGGCATAGCTGGGGAAGGCCCCGACGAAGTCGATCTTCGACAGGTCGCGAAACACCGGGGCGTCCAGGTGACGCAGCTCGCCGCCGATCACCAGATGCAGCAGTTGGTCGGGCTCTTGTCCGGGGGTCTTGGGGGTGTCGGTCATGGGCGGCTGGCCTGCGGGCAGGCCTCCTGATGAAGGGGAGGGGTCAACTGGCCCGGGGGATAGCCCCGGTTCGCTCCAGGATCAACGGGTGCAGCGCCGGCGCCGAGCAGATCAGGCTGTCCTGACGCGGGTCGGGCCGGTTGAAGCGCCAGTCCCCGCCCAGATGATCCGTGACAATCGCGCCGGCCGCCTGGGCGATAAGGGCACCCGCGGCCACATCCCAATCCCATTTGGGCGTCAGCGCGACCGTGGCGTCAAACGCCCCCGCCGCCACCAGAGCCATGCGATAGGCCAGGGCGTTGCGCTTCTCGAACCGCATGGGTGGCCAGGGCGTCACCCACTGCGGGCCCTGCAGCATCTGGGCACTGGCCAGCAGCGAGGCATCCTCGAGCGTATCGGTGTCGCTGGCCCGGATCGTCCGGCCATTCATGCGCGCTCCGGTGCCGGCCGTGGCCTCAAAGGTCTCCGACAGCTCCGGCACGTGGATGACGGCGGCCACCGGCTGGCCGTCCTCGACCACGGCAATCGGGATGCACCACCAGGGCCGGTTGGCGATGAAGGCCTGGGTGCCGTCGATCGGGTCAACCACGAAGATCCGCCGGTGCTTCAGCCGCTCGGGGCTGTCCGGCGTCTCCTCCGACAGCCAGCCATAGTCGGGCCGGGCTGCCCGCAGGCGCTCCTTCAGAAAGGCGTCGACGGCATGGTCGGCGCTGGTGACCGGCGAGCCGCCGGGCTTGCTCTCGATCTCCAGCCCCTTGACCCGCTCGGCCTCGGCCAGAATGGCGCCCTCGCGCGCGGCCTCGACGATCAGGGCAAGATCGGCGGCGAGATCGGTCACTTGCCGGCCACCGCCACGCCGTCGATCAGCAGCGACGGGCTGTTGAACGAGGACCGGAACTCCAGATCGCTGCCCGCCACCATCCGCATCCACAGCTGGCGCAGGTTTCCGGCCACGGTCACTTCGCTGACCGGATGAGTGATCTGGCCGCCCTCGAAGAAGAAGCCCGACACCCCCGCCGACCAGTCGCCGGTGTTGGGGTTCAGCGACGGCCCGAACATGGAGGTCACCAGCAGGCCGGTGCCCGCCTGTCCCATGAGGCCCTGCAGGTCGGCTTCGCCCGGGGTCAGGTGCAGGTTGTGGGTCGAGACGCCCGACGGCCCGGCCAGCCCGCGCGAGGCATGGCCGGTGCTGGCCAGACCCAGCTGCGCCGCCGCCGCCGTATTCATCAACCAGGTGGTGACCACGCCCTGATCGACCAGCGCCCGCTTGACCACCTCGACACCCTCGTCGTCGAACGGGGTCGAGCCCAGACCGCGCGTGCGGAACGGGTCATCGATCAGCGACAGATGGGCGGGCAGCACGGCCTCGCCCATCACGTCCTTCAGGAAGGAGGTGCCGCGCGCAATCGACGGGCCGGAGATGGCCCCCAGCAGCGGCGACAGCACTTGGGTCGCGACCCGGTTCTCGAAGATCACGGGCAGGGTCCGCGAGGCGATCTTGCGCGCGCCGACACGGGCCACGGCGCGACGCCCGGCCTCCAGCCCCAGACTTTCGGCCGACGGCATGTCCGACAGGTGGCGCAGGGTGCGGTGCTCGCCGCCCCGCTCCATCGCCCCGTCCTTTTCGGCGATCACGCCTGCGCCCAGCGAAAAGGCCGTGCCGCGATACTGGCCGTCGAACCCGTGCGAGGTCACCAGCCGCCAGGCGCTGCGCGAGGCCGAGGCATGGCCGCCCTCCGACCGCGCCACGCCCTCGACCCCCAGAGCCGCCGCTTCGCAGTCGCGCGCCGCCGCCTCCAGCGCCGTCGGCTCGGGAAAGCCGTCGTCGTAGAGGTCCAGCTCGCGGAACGGCGCCCGGGCCAGCCGGTCCTCCGGGGCCAGGGTTGCATAGGGATCTTCCGGGGCCAGCCGCGCCATGGCCACGGCCCGCTCGATCAGTCGCGCCCGCGTCGGTGCCGACAGGTCCGAGGTCGAGACCGTCGCCTGCTTCCGTCCGATGAAGACCCGCAGGCCCAGATCATGCGATTCCTCGCGCTCGACATCCTCCAGCGCCCCGTCGCGCACCCCGACCGACAGCGAGGTCCGCTCCGAGGTCACCGCCTCGGCGGCATCGGCACCGGCCCTGAGCGCGGCGGCCAGGACATCGTGGATCAGATCAGCGGAGGGAGCAGGGGAATCGGCCATGCCCCGATATGGCGACCGCGGCCCCACGGGGCAACCGTCCGCCACACTCGGCTCAGCCCACGGCCTGCCCGATCAGCAGGCCGGCGGCGAACAGCAGCACGGCATAGGTCAGGGCCATGCCCAGAATCCGGCCCAGCGACGGCCCCTTCTGGAACAGCAGGCCCGCCGCATGGATCACCCGCCCGACCAGCAGGGTCGCCCCCAGGATATGGATCAGCAGCGGCGTCGCTCCGGTCAGGGCCAGCAGCAGCAGGGCGATCAGTCCGGCCGGCACATATTCCGTCGCATTGCCGAAGGCGCGTCCGGCCGCCGTCAACGACACATGGCCGCCGTCGCCGAAGGCCACCTTCAGCCGCCTCCTCTGTCCGACCACGCCCCACGACAGCACCACCAGCCATAGAACCAGCAGCCCGACCCATAGCGACAGGGCATCCAGCGCCCCCGCTGCCGTCTCGGGCCCGATGAAATCCGACAGGGTCATCAGCGTGTCTCCCGCGCGACCGGATACAGGTTGAAGCGGTCGTCGTAGAAGGGCGTCCGCTCATAGAACCAGGCCAGCCGCGCATCGCCATCGGCGGCAAACTCGGCGTCGGCGGCCAGCTTCGCCTCGAACTCGGCCTTCAGCGCCGGATCGGCGGCCATCATCGCCTCGGCCAGCGGGGCGATGGCATAGCCCTCGATATATTCGACGCGGTTCAGCACCTCGAGGAACATGCCCCAGGCAAAGAAGCTCTCGGTCGACTGCGGCTCCAGCAACAGCACGACCACATCGCCCAGCGGCTGGTCGGTCGACACCCGCACCGATCCGGCGGGGAAGGTCCACTCGCGGGCCTCGGGCGTCACGCCGCCGACGCGCACCGGCACATGGCCCTCATTGGTGCGCGGCGACAGGCGGATGTCCTCCAGCCGCAGCATCTCGACCGACACGGTCCGCGCCTCGGTCAGAGGCTCCATCTCGATGCCGTGCATCTTCAGGCGTTCGATGATGTCGGCCCGGTGCGCGGGCACCCAATAGGCCTCGGGCCGCGCCAGCTCCAGCGTCGGCACCGAGCCGTAGAAGGGCATCTGCCACAGTTCGGGATCGGCCACGCCCAGCCAGCGCACCTCCTCGCGGCCCGACGCCGGGCTGACATAGGTCTCATAGCGGATGCCCTTGAACGGGCGGATCGAGACGGGCTCTTCCGACGGCACGAAATTGGTCGGGACAGTCGCGGGGCGCAGGGCCCGGTCTGCCTCGACCGCCGCCCGCAGATCGCCGCCGTCTTCAGCCAGCACCTTCATCGCCGTCTCGAGGAAGACATAGGTGCCCAGCACCCGCTGGTCATAGGGCTTCAGGCTGTGGTTCTCGATCAGGATGGTCGGCACATGGGCGGCCGAGCCCCAGCCGTTCGAGAAGCGCTCGCCCAGCCCGCCGTCCGACAGGCCCGCGCGGGGGTTCTGGTCGTCAATGCCGAACACCAGCTCGCCCGGGATATGGCCCTGGGCCTCCAGCGCGTCGTTCACGGCCGGCTTGAAGGCGGCGTCCAGCCAGCGGGCGGTCGAAGGGCTGCGCGACCACACCCCGTTCTCGCCGTTGTAGCCATAGGTGACGTCATATTGATAATCGAGACCGTCGGTGACGTGGATGTCGACATACAGGTCCGGCTGATACTTCAGCACCAGACCGCGCACCGCCTGCATCTCGGCCTGGTCCAGCTTCATATAGTCCCGGTTCAGGTTCTGGTTGGTTGCTGTATTGCGCCAGCCCTGAACCCGGGGCCCCCGCTGGTTCGGCCGCGAATAGGCGCTGGCCCGTTCGTGCCCGTCCACCGACAGGATCGGGATCAGGATCAGATTGGCCCCGTCCAGCAGGTCGTCGCGCCCGTAAAAGGCGATATCGCGCAGCAGCATCATGCCCGCGTCCTTGCCGTCGATCTCGCCGGGGTGAATGCCCGCCTGGGCCAGGATCACCGGCTTGGCGGGATCGAAGGTCGCCCCGTCCTTGGAGGCGATCACCGCATAGATCGGCCGTCCCTCGGGCGAGGTGCCGAACTGCTCGATGCGGATCCAGTCCGAGGCCGCATCCAGCCGGTCGAACCAGGCGCGCGTGTCCGCATAGTTCGGGCTGAAATCCAGCTCGGGGTCGCGCTCGAAATCGGTCGCCCACGGGTCCGACGCAGGCCGCAGCAGCGACCGGCTGGCGCCGTCCCACGCCGGGGCCGGCGGCAGGAATCCCTGGGGATCATACAGGGCCTGATTGGGCAGGGCGGGCGACGGGGTCTGGGCCATGGCGAGGGCTCCCGTAAAAAGCTGGGCCGACGCCGCAAGCAGACTGATCAGGATAAGGCGACGCATCATGGGCTCCCTTTGACCATGCCGGACACAGGGCCGCAACGTCTGGTCTAGCTTCCCAGCAGCGACCAGCCCCCGGCCTGAACCAGGGCCGTCAGCGCCCGACCCGTCGTGAAAACATGATAGGCGACCAGCACACACAGGGCCCCGACCACCCATTTTCGGCTCGGCGAAAGCGCCCCGATCGAAGTGCCGCCGATGAAGATCGCCAGCCCCGTCCAGAAGACCGGCCCGAGCGGAATTCGGTTGATCTCGCCGCTCAGCCCGGTGACCAGGAAGAAGGTCGCCGCGACGATCAGATTGGCCGCCAGCACACAGGCGAAGACGATCCGCCGGTGCGCCCAGAAATGGTCGTCCAGATCCAGCCGCTTCCCCTCCATCGCCACGCGCGGAAAGGTCACGCTGGCCGCGACATAGAAGGTCGCCGCCACCACAAGCCCCAGCACCAGCAGGGCAAAGTTGAACGGCGCCCCGCGAAAGATCACCCAGGCCTGATTCCAGAAGGTGGCGATGTCGATGGCCACGAACACCGCCAGCAGCGGCGTCAGCCAGCCGAACCGGATGCGCTCGCGCTCATGCAGCACGCGCGAAAACCCGCCCACCAGCTCCGCCACCGACAGCCCCAGCAGCAGGCCATAGAAGCTGAAAAAGAACTCGAACGCGCTCATGGGGTGCGGTCCCTACGGCGTGGCGTCGGCGGCAGGCAGGATGCCCAGCGCCCGCAGCACCGGCGGCGCCGTCGTGCCCATCCGGAAATACGCATCGCCGGTTGTCCAGCCCAGCCGCACGATCACCACATCCAGCGAGGGAATGATCATCACCGTCTGGCCGTTGTGGCCGATGGCGCTGAAGGCGTCGGCCGGCAGCTCCGCGATGCTGCGTCGTGCGCGATCAGGGCTGCGCCATCCGTTCAGCCAGAACTGGCCGCCATAGTTGGCCGTCGGGTCGGCGGGCGCAGGCTGTTGGACCCAGGCGGTCCATTCCGGAGACAGGATTCGCCGGCCCTCGATCTCGCCGCCATTCAGGTACAGCTGGCCGAACCGGGCCCAGTCGCGCGCCGAGGCATAGACATAGGAACTGCCGACCGGAGTGCCCGCCCCGTCCTGTTCCAGAACCGCGCTCAGCATCCCCGCCGGTACGAACAGCCGCTCACGCGCATAGGCCTGCACGGCCTCGGGGCTCCCCAGCACCTCGACCAGCAGGCGCGACAGGATCAGGGTGGTGCCCGACGAATAGGACCAGACCGTACCCGGCGCCGCCGCGGCCGGCTTCGACGCGGCATAGGCCGCCATGTCGGTCCGGGTGAACAGCATCAGGGTCACATCGTCCGCCCCGGCATAGTCCTCGTTGAAAGCCAGCCCGCTGGACATGTTCAGCAGGTGCTCCACCGTGATGTCCCGACGCGGATCCCCTTCGGGCCAGTCCGGCCAGTCCAGGGTATCGTCAAGGCTCAACAACCCGTCCTCGATCAGGAGGCCGATCAGGGTAGCGATCACGCTCTTGCTCATCGACCAGCCCAGCAGAGGCATGTCAGCGTCAAAGCCCTCGGCGTAGCGCTCGGCGACGATCCTGCCGTGATGCACGACGACAAAGGCGCGCGTGTCGATGTTCGCCTCGGCGGGGAAGGCCGCGTCCAGCGCGGTGGTCAGGGCCGTGGCATCCCCATCCGGCCCGGGTTCGGCCACCTGCCACACGGGGCTCGCCTCATAGGGATCGCGCGGATCGGCCTGGGCGGGCAGGGGCTGGCCGTCCGCCGACAGGGTGCAGCCCAGACCGGGCCGGTAGTAGGCTGATCGCCCGATACCCTCGCGCGACGCAGAGGCCGATGCCGCCTCGCGATCCACCGCATAGTCGATCCCCCCGCCCAGCTCGCCGAGCAGCCGGTCGGAGTCCGCTGCCGCCGCCTCCAGAGACCGTCCGGACACGAAGACTGCCGAACAGCTGATCTTGGCGCCGACGCCCGTGACGAGAGAGTTCATCGCCGCCCGGTCCTGGGCTGCCGCCTGTCCCGCCAGCGCCAGCAGCGCGACCCCTGAAAATGCGGCCAGTTTCTTCTTCATCGTCCCCCTCCCCAGGTGGCTATTTCCAGATCGGCGTCTTGTCGCCCGGCAATCCCAGCCGGTCCCACATGTCGCTGACCCGTTCGACCACGGCCTCGTCCATGCGGATTTCCTCGCCCCATTCGCGCTTGGTCTCGGGGGGCAGCTTGTCAGTGGCATCGAGACCGATCTTGGAGCCCAAACCGCTCTCGGGGCTGGCGAAGTCCAGATAGTCGATCGGGGTGTTCTCGATCACGGTGATGTCGCGGGCCGGGTCCATCTTGGTCGAGATGGCCCACATCACATCCTTCCAGTCGCGGGCGTTGATGTCGTGGTCCACCACGATGATCCACTTGGTGTACATGAACTGCCGCAGATAGCTCCAGCAGCCCATCATCACCCGCTTGGCGTGGCCGGGATAGGCCTTCTTCATCGACACCACGGCGATGCGATAGCTGCAGCCCTCGGGCGGCAGCCAGAAGTCGACGATCTCGGGGAACTGCTGGCGCAGCAGCGGAATGAAGACCTCGTTCAGCGCCTCGCCCAGCACCGAGGGCTCATCGGGTGGGCGGCCGGTGAAGGTGGTCAGATAGATGGGATCGTGGCGCATGGTGATGGCCGTCACCTGAAACACCGGGAATGTTTCGACCGAATTGTAATAGCCGGTGTGGTCGCCATAGGGCCCTTCGGGCGCGTGTTCGTCCAGCAGGACGTGGCCCTCCAGCACGATCTCGGCGGTGGCCGGCACCATCAGCGGCACGGTCTTGCAGGCGACCAGCTCGGCCTTGGCCCCGCGCATCAGTCCGGCGAATTGGTATTCCGACAGGGTGTCCGGCACGGGCGTGACAGCCGCCAGAATGGTGCCCGGATCGGCGCCCAGCACGACGGCGCAGGGCAGGGGCTCGCGCTTTCCGGCCTTCTTGTGCCGGGCATAGTGCTGGGCCCCGCCGCGATGGGCCAGCCAGCGCATGATGGCCTTGTCCTTGCCCAACACCTGCATCCGATAGATGCCGAGATTGAAGTCGTCCTCGCGGTCCTCGGACGGACCCTTGGTCACCACCAGTCCCCAGGTGATCAGCGGCGCCGGCTCACCCGGCCAGCAGCCCTGGACCGGCAGGGACGTCAGGTCGATCTGATCGCCCTTCAGCACCACCTCCTGCACCGGGGCCTTCTTCACCACTTTCGGCCGCATCGCCATGACGGACTTGGCCAGCGGCAGCATCTCCATGGCGTCGGCCAGACCGCGCGGCGGGGTCGGATTCTTCAGGAAGGCCAGCAGCTCGCCGACCTCGCGCAACTCGGCGGCGGTGGTGCGGCTCCTGCCCTCCAGCGTCACCCCCATGGCGACGCGCTTCACCGTGCCAAAAAGATTGGCCAGACACGGAATGGGGCTGATCGAGCCGTCGGGCATGACCGGCTTTTCGAAGATCACCGCCGGACCGCCGTTCCGCAGCAGCCGCGTCTGGATTTCGGTCATCTCCAGCTGGGTCGAGACCGGTTCGCGGACGCGCACCAGCTCGCCCTCGGCTTCCAGCAGTTCGATGAATTCGCGCAGGGACTTGTAGGCCATGGGAAAACGCTTAGGCGGGCCCGCGGCGTCTGTCACGCGGCCAGGATGTCGCTCAGTACGCCGGGGTATCCGACACCAGCGCCCAGACCGGCAGGTGCAGATGGCGGGTGGCGACAGCCAACTGGGTCGAGGTCATATGGGCCTGCCCACTTTCCAGCCGGCGGATCGCCTCGGGCGTCAGCTTCAGCGCCCCCGCCAGTGCATCGACGTCGCACCCACGCTGGCCGCGCCAGTGCTTCAGTCGTCGGCCGACAGCGACATCGTCCGGATCCGTGCCCGGAAACGGCAGCACACTTCCCACGTCGAACCTCCCACGGTTCTTGTTATTGGGCGGTATCCTGATCCCATTCAAAGGCGGCGTCCAGCCACTCGCCCAGCCGCCCGTCCGGCCGTGCCAACGCGTGGATGCGGGCCATCTCGTCGTCGGTCAGGGCGAAGTCGAAGATGTCGAGGTTCTCGGCCGCGCGGCTTTCCTTCGAGGTCTTGGGAATGGCGATCACACCCTGCTGGACGATCCAGCGCAGGGTCACCTGTCCGACCGACTTGCCGTGCGCCCCGGCGATCGCCCGGATCGTGTCGTCCTCGACGATCTTGCCTTGCGCCAGCGGCGACCAGGCCGTGATCGACGAGCCGAGGTCACGCGCCGTGTCGATCAGCGTCTTCTGTGACAGATAGGGGTGGTACTCGACCTGGTTGGTGATCAGCCGCGCCTCGGACAGGGCCTGGGCCTTCTTCCATTCGGCCGAGGGAAAATTCGACAGGCCGATGGCCCGGGTCAGGCCGCGTGACTTCGCCGCATTCAGCGCCCCGATGGTCTCGGCCAGCGGCGGGGTCGCCTTGGGCCAGTGCAGCAGCAACAGGTCCGGCGCAGTGCCCAGGCTCTCGGCCGATTCCTCGGCCTGTTTCAGCAAGGCGTCGTAGCTGAAATGATCGACCCAGATCTTGGTCGTCAGCCAGAAGCTGTCGCGCGCCACACCCGCATCGCGGATGCCTTCGCCGACGCCCTTTTCATTCCGGTAGATCCAGGCCGTGTCGATGTGGCGATAGCCGTGGGTCAGGGCATGGCCGACCATATGCCGCGCCTCGTCCGGCTCCAGCTGCCAGGTCCCGAGGCCCAGCAGGGGGATGTCGTGTCCGTCGACGGTCAGGGTATCAGTCATGTCAGGCTCCGTGTGAGCCCTCTAACTGGGGGGCGGGCCGCCGGTTGCAACCGCAAAAGTGCGGGCCCCGTCAGCCCTGTTCGCGGATGGAGGCGATCTGGGCTGTGAAATAGGGCGGGCGGCCATTGTCCTTCAGATAGGCGTCGAACTCCTCCAGCAGGGCGATGGCCTCGTCCCGTTGTCCCGAGCGGACCAGCTGGGCGGCGAGGGCGCCCCGCACGTCCACAAGGTTGGGGACGATCTCGAGCGACTTCCGGTTGGCGCGAATGGCCCCTTCCAGGTCCCCGGTGGCCTCAAGACTGGTCGCATAGCCGGCATAGAGATCATAGGTGACGACGCCCAGCTCTTCGGCCTTGCGATAGGCCGGCAGGGCCTCCTGGTGCTTGCCGCTGCGCGTGCGCGCCAGGGCCAGCCGGGCATTCACGGTCGGGTCCTCGGGATAGGTCCGGAGATAGCCGCCATAGTTGGCCGCGGCGCAGGTCCAGTCCCGCGCAGCGAAACAGCGGTCGCCGTCTTCCAGACTGGCGGGCTGCGGCGGTGCCTTGCCGCCGGACGGTTCGCAGGCCCCCAGACCCAGCGCCACTGCCAGAATCACCCCGAGACGACGCGTCATCATTGTCCCTCCACCCGGATTTTGCCGATAGCACACCGGTCGGAACGACGTCACGAGCCCTCGAACAGCCAGCCGCCAATTTCATCCCACAGCGGCTCCAGCCCGCGCCGGAAGGCACCCTCATGGCCGATGCGCCGGACGCCCAAGTCCCCCGGGGACCGGACGATGATCTCGTGGGGCGCATTGGGGTAGACCCGCAGCAGGTCCGCGCCCGTGCGCGGCGTCGCGATGGGATCGTCTGTGAAGATCCACGACCGGATGGGGGCGCTCACCGCCTCGAAATGATGCGGCCTGAGGGTGGTCGCCAGCTCGTCCGAGAAATAGGCGGGCTTGAGGCACCAGCGTTTCCACGTCTGGAACACCCCCCGCGGCAGGTCCGTCCCGGCCCACAGGCCGCCGCCCTTCACATAGCCGTGCCGCCTCAGGCTGAACGGACCAAAGCCGAACCAGAAGAACAACTCCAGAGGATTGTAGCTGCGGTGGTGCCGTCCCCAGTAGCCGGTGCCCACCGACACGAAGGCATGGCGGTCGAACCGGTCATGATTGGCCATCAAGCCCAGGAAATGTCCGCCGACGCTATGGCCGAGGTGCGTCAGCGGGAGGCCGGGGGCCGCCTCGGCCAGCGCGTCGAGCGCGGCGGACATGTCCAGCCGGCCCCAGTCCGGATAGTCCATCTCGAGCGCCGCCAGGTCGTCGGGTCGCGACCCGGCGATGCCGCGAAAATCATAGGTCAGCACCACGGCTACCCGTCCGGCCAGATGGCGGGCGACCCGGTCGTAGAAGCCCTTGGGAAAGCCGGTACCCGAGCTGATCAGGACCCCCAGGCGCGGCGCGGTGGGCCGGTACAGCCGCATGGACAGGGGATATCCGTCGGCGGCGCTGACGATGAGATCCTCGATAACCGGCTCGGTCATGTGGTTCGTCCTTATTTGCAACGAACCTGGCAGATTTCCGTGGGGTCAGGTCAAGAGGACTCTGGCGCGCCGGCCATTTCCGGATGCGCCTTCCTCAGCTTCGCCGGGGCCACCTTGCGCCAGCGGCTGGCCAGTTCGGCCTTCAGCCAGTCGGGATCCACCTTGCCGATCCGGATCAGCGCATAGGCATAGGGGCGATAGTGGTCGGTGATGTGGAACACCTCGGGATCGACCTCGACCAGCATGTCGCGCCGCTCGATCGAGCCGACGTCCAGCGCCAGGCTGTCATCCTCGGCCCTGAGCCGGGTCAGGAACTTGCCCGCAATTCGCCAGCAGGGGTGCCCATAGGCCGTGCCGGGCTCGGCTCCGGGCAGGGCCATGATCAGGGCGTCGACCTCGTCAGCGGTCATCCGGGCGCTCCGAATTGAAAAGGGCCGCCCCGGACAGGAGCGGCCCTTTCGGTATCAGGCGTTTGGCCCGATGCCTACATGATGTCTTCGTTCATCAGGCCGACTTTGAGGAAGCCGTTCTGCTGCAGGGTGTTCATGACGGTCATGAAGTCATTGTACATGACCTCGGCGTCGGCCCGGATGAACACGCGCTCTTCCTGGCAGGCACCGCCGCCCAGGGCCGCGCAGGCATCGACCGGCAGCCGCGAGATGTCGGTTTCCGTCAGCCGGTCGCCCACGCCGACGTAGATCTGGCCGGAGGCCTGGATATTGATGACGACGGGCTCAACCACTTCCTGATCGGGCGCCGGCGGCGTTGCCGGCGGAAGGTCCAGACGGATCGACACGGTGGCCAGCGGCGCGGCGACCATGAAGATGATCAGCAGCACCAGCATGATGTCGACGAACGGCGTGACGTTGATGTCCGCGTTCTGGCTGATGGTCTTGCCACCGCTCGGTCCCGAAAGTTTGGCGCCCATGGGGTCGTCTCCGTGTCATGCCGCCGCTCGGGGCGTACGTGTGGATCAGCTTCAACCGTCTCTTGGCGATCCTGACGGCGCTTGTAAAGCGGTCAGAGGCCCTGAAGGGTTCCGATTCTGAGGATTACGCCTGACGGGCGAACTTGCGGGCCCGTGTCGTGGCCTGCCTCAGCCCTTGGCCAGCTTCAGAAACCGCTCCATCTGCGCCGGATCGCTCTTGAAGACGCCGGTGAAACGGGTGGTGATGGTCGACACATGGCGGTGATGGACGCCGCGGGTCGTCATGCACTGGTGCTCGGCGTCGATCAGCACGGCCACGCCGGCCGGCTTCAGGTGCGATTCGATGGCTCCGGCGATCTGGTTGGTCAGGACTTCCTGGGTCTGCAGACGCTTGGAGAAGATCTCGACGACGCGGGCGATCTTGGAGATTCCCACCACCTTTTCCGTCGGCACATACGCGACATAGGCCTTGCCCAGGAACGGGGCCATATGGTGCTCGCAGTGGCTCTCGACCTCGATGTCGCGCAGCAGCACCATGTCGTCATAGCCCTGCACGTCCTCAAAGGTGCGCGACAGTTCCTTGGCCGGATCGGCGCCATAGCCCTCGAACCATTCGGCGTAGGCGTCGACGACGCGCTTCGGCGTATCGATCAGGCCCTCGCGGTCGGGGTTGTCACCCGCCCAGGCCAGCAGGGTGCGCACGGCCTGCATGGCCTCGTCGCGCGACGGACGGATCAGGGCGCTGGTGTCGGCGTCTGTGACCAGGCTGGGCTTTTGCACAATGGCATCCATATCGATGTAATGGCGACGAAGTTGCGCCGGAACGAGGGTTCCGGAAATGACGCGCGCCGCTCTCCCTTTTCTCTGCGGGGACGAACTGTGTGGTTGGACCCGTCCCGTCCCGGCTATATGGGATGATCCCCTTTCCCCGCAAGCAAGCCGGACCGTCCGCCCGTCATGCCCCTCGTGCTTCACGATACCCTGACCCGCTCGAAACGGGTGTTCGAGCCCCGCGATGACAAGCGCGTGACCCTCTATGTCTGCGGACCGACGGTCTATGACTTTGCCCACATCGGCAATGCCCGTCCGCCGGTGGTCTTCGACGTGCTGGTCCGGCTCCTGCGCCGTCGTTACGGGACCGAACACGTCGTCTATGCCCGCAACGTCACGGACGTGGACGACAAGATCAATGCGAAGGCCGCGAAGGAAGGCGTGCCGATCGGCGAGATCACCGCTCGCTATGAAGCCGCCTACCTTGAGGATATGGCGCGGCTGAACGTCACACCGCCCGATATCGCCCCTCATGTGACCGATCACATGGACGCCATCGTCGCCCAGATCGGCGCGATCCTGGACCACGGCTGCGCCTATGAGGCCGAAGGCCATGTGCTGTTCGATGTGTCGGCATACGAAGCTTACGGCGCGCTCTCGGGCCGCAATCTGGACGACATGATCGCCGGCGCCCGGGTCGAGGTGGCGCCCTACAAGAAGAACCCGCACGACTTCGTCCTGTGGAAGCCGTCAAAGCCGGGCGAGCCGGAATGGCCGTCCCCCTGGGGGCCGGGGCGTCCCGGCTGGCACATCGAATGCTCGGCCATGATTGAACAGGTGCTGGGCCTGCCGATCGACATCCATGGCGGCGGCATCGACCTGGCCTTCCCCCACCATGAGAACGAGATCGCCCAGGGCGTCTGCGCCCACGGCCATGCCCATGGCGAGCGCCCGCACGACCACTATGCCCGCTACTGGATGCACAACGGCTTTCTGACGCTCGACGCGGAAAAGATGTCCAAGTCGCTGGGCAATGTGCTGCTGCTGCACGATCTGGTGCAGGCCATCCCGGGTGAGGTGGTACGCTGGGCCCTGCTGTCCGCCCACTACCGCCAGCCGCTGGACTGGACGCAGAGCTTGCTGGATCAGAGCCGCAAGTCGCTCGATCGGCTATACGGGGCCCTGGCACGCTCTGCCGAGGTCGCGGATTCGACAAGCGAGCCGCCGGCCGAATTCCTCAAGGCCATCGAGGACGATCTCAACACGCCCGGCGCCATGGCGGTGCTGTTCGCCCTGTCCGGCGAGATCGAACGCGGGCTGACCGCAGGCGACAAGGCCGCCGTGGCTCAGGCCAGGGGACAGCTGATGGCTTCGGCCGATCTTCTGGGGGTGCTTCAGTCAGACCCGGCCGACTGGCTGAAGGGCGACGCCTCCGACGATCTGGCGGCCGAGGTCGAGGCTCTGATCGCGCAGCGCGCCACTGCCCGGGCCGCAAAGGACTGGGCCGAAGCCGACCGCATCCGCGACCGGCTGACCGAGCTGAACGTCGAGGTCATGGACGGAGCCGAAGGCGCCCGCTGGCGCCTCCGGTCCTAGCGCCTACTGCGTCCGGCTGGAGGGCAGGCCGCGGATTATGCAGGCATGGTCCCGCTCGGGCACGCCGCTCTGCGCCCCCGTTGCGGTGAGAATGCCGCCGCGGGCCTCGCAGTCGGCCATCATGGCATCAAGCCTGTCCGTATAGGTGCCCTGGTTCGGTCCCGCGGTGGCACAGGCGGCCAGCGACAGGCTGAGGGCGCCGACCGCAGCGGCCGACAGGATGCCCGAACGTTTCAGCGGGCGTTTCAGGTGCATGGTCATGTAATCCTCCGGGTGTGGGAGCGGAACAAGGAAAGCTTGTCCCAGACTATGGCTAACCCGTGGCAAAGGTCGCCGTTCCGTCGGGGAATGTGGCGGGGGGTGGACCCGATTGCGGCAACGCTGCTACCCCTTCGCTCATGGAAACCGGAACATGGATCACCCTCGGCCTGTATTTCGCCCTGATGCTGGGCATCGGGCTGTACTCGTATCGCGAGTCCACCTCGGACGTGTCGGGCTATATGCTGGGCGGGCGGAAGCTGGGACCGGCGGTCGCCTCCCTGTCTGCAGGCGCCTCGGACATGAGCGGCTGGATGCTGCTGGGTCTGCCGGGGGCCATGTATCTGTCCGGCCTGTCCTCGGCCTGGATCGCCATCGGCCTGTTTCTCGGGGCGCTGGCCAACTATCTGATCGTCGCTCCGCGGCTGCGCACCTATACGGTGATGGCCAATGACGCGATCACCATCCCCGACTATTTCGACAAGCGGTTCATGGACCGGTCACGCCTGCTGCGCGTGATCTCCTCGCTGGTCATCGTCATCTTCTTTACGCTCTACACCTCCTCGGGTCTGGTCGCGGGCGGCAAGCTGTTCGAGAGCGCCTTCGGACTCGATTACTCCTGGGGACTCTGGATTACGGCGGGCGTGGTTCTGGCCTACACCATGGTCGGCGGCTTCATGGCCGTCAGCCTGACCGACTTCGTTCAGGGCTGCATCATGTTCGTGGCCCTGATCCTGGTGCCCATTGTCGCCCTGACCCAGATCGGCGGCGTGGACGGCATGACCGAGACGGTGCGCGGCATCGATCCGGGATTGCTGAACCTGTTCCAGGGGGCGACGGTCATCAGCGTCATCTCGGCCATGGCCTGGGGCCTCGGCTATTTCGGCCAGCCCCACATCATCGTGCGCTTCATGGCCGTGCGCTCGCTCAAGGATGTGCCGACCATGCGCAACATCGGCATGAGCTGGATGCTGGTCACCCTGATCGGGGCCCTGTCGACCGGTCTGGTCGGCCTGGCCTATGCCACCCGCACGGGGCTGGAGGTCGCGGATGCCGAGACCATCTTCATCCTGCTGTCCGATGTGCTGTTTGACCCGCTGATCACCGGCTTCCTGCTGGCGGCCATCCTGGCGGCGATCATGAGCACCATCTCGTCCCAGCTGCTGGTGTCGTCCAGCTCGCTGACCGAGGACTTCTATTCGATCTTCCTGCGCAAGAATGCGCCCCAGAAGGAACTGGTCATGATCGGTCGACTGGCCGTGCTGGCCGTGTCGCTGGCGGCCATCTTCCTGGCCTACGACCCCTCCAACAATGTGCTGGGTCTGGTCTCCAACGCCTGGGCCGGGTTCGGGGCAGCCTTCGGGCCGCTGGTGATCCTGTCGCTGACGTGGAAGCGCATGACCCGCAACGGCGCGCTGGCCGGCATGATCGTCGGGGCCGTCACGGTTCTGGTCTGGATCTATGCCCCGGTGCTGGCGGATGGTCAGACCCTGTCTCAGGGCAGCGGCGTCTATGAGATCGTGCCCGGATTCATCCTCAGCTGGCTGGCGATCTGGCTGGTCAGCATGATGGGCAAGCCGCCGTCCGAAGACATCCAGTCGACGTTCGAGGCCGTCCGTCAGGCCCTGCACCGCAAGGGCGAGCCTGAAACCCCGCGTTAACCGGACGCGCGCACCCTGAGGTCTCACGCCCTCAGAGGTGCGCCATGTCGACGATCCAGACTTCCAGTTACCGGCGGACCCGGGATCATTTCGAGCCCCAGGACATCGATCCCCACGAGCAGCGCCGTTTGCGCGGCCTGATGGAGCACATCGACTACACCGCCTATGTCGCGAACCGCGAGGTGGTGGGCCAGATGCTGGCCTCGGTCGACGCCGGTCATTTCCAGCGGCTGGCAGTCACGGTCGCCACGGCCCGGGCCAAATGGGTGGCCGAGGCCGTGCGTCAGTCGGAGTCCGGCGCGCCCTCCACGCCCGACCAGATCGCCCGCCTGACGGCGGCGCGCACGGCCTTCGAGGAGCTGTCCGAGGCCTATGAAGGCCTCCGGCGCATGGTCGACCGCGGCTATGTGCCGATGAAGTCCCCGGGCTGAGTCTCCCACACCCCGTCATCCTCGGGCTCGACCCGAGGATCGGTGTCGCCCGCAACGGCTGACGGCCTGCGCTTACCGATCCTCCGATCAAGTCGGAGGATGACGATGGCGATCTGGCTCAGGCCTTCAGCCGGTAGCCCGTCCTGAACATCCAGCCGACGATCGCGAGGCAGGTGAAGAAGAAGCCCAGCGTCGCCGTCAGGCTGATGCCGACGCTCACGTCGCCGACCCCGTAGAAGGCCCAGCGGAAGCCCGAGATCAGATAGACCACCGGGTTGAACAGCGAGATGGTCCGCCAGATGCCCGGCAGCATGTCGATCGAATAGAAGGACCCGCCCAGGAAGGTCAGCGGCGTCACGACCAGCATGGGGATCATCTGCAACTGCTCGAACCCCTGGGCCCAGATGCCGATGATGAAGCCGAACAGCGAGAAGGTCGTCGCGATCAGCACCAGGAAGGCGATCATCATCAGCGGATGCTCGATCCTGAGAGGCACGAACAGCGCCGCCGTCGCCAGGATGATCAGCCCCAGCACCATCGACTTGGTCGCCGCCGCCCCGACATAGGCCAGAACGATCTCGAACGGCGAAATGGGCGCTGACAGGATCTCGTAGATCGTCCCGGTGAATTTCGGGAAATAGATGCCGAAGCTGGCGTTGAAGATCGACTGGGTAAACAGGCTCAGCATGATCAGGCCCGGCACGATGAAGGCGCCGTAGGCCACGCCGTCGATCTCGGTCATGCGGCTGCCGATGGCCGAGCCGAACACCACGAAATAGAGGGCCGTGGTGATCACCGGCGTGACGATCGACTGCCAGAAGGTGCGCAGGGCACGCGCCATCTCGAAGCGGTAGATGGCCCAGACTCCGTAAGCGTTGAAGCTCATGATGCGGCTCCTTCGCCGGTGGTCTGCCGGGTCGGCTTGTCGCGATGGACCAGGCTGACGAAGATGTCCTCCAGCGAACTCTGGGCGGTGTTCAGGTCCTTGAATCCGATGCCCAGATCACTGACCGCGCGCAGCAGCGAGGGCACGCCGGTGCGCTCGGCATTGGCATCGAACACATATTCCAGCTCATTGCCGTCGGCCTTCAGGGTGACCTTCCATTCGGCCAGCTCGGGCGGCACGGTCTCCATCGGATCCTGCAGGTTCAGTGTCAGTGTCTTCTTGCCGAGTTTTTTCATCAGTTTGGTCTTGTCCTCGACCAGGATCAGCTCGCCATTCAGGATCACGCCCACCCGGTCGGCCATCTCCTCGGCCTCTTCGATGTAGTGGGTGGTCAGGATGATGGTCACGCCGCGCTCGCGCAGGCCCCGCACCAAGGCCCACATATCGCGGCGCAATTCGACGTCGACGCCGGCGGTCGGCTCGTCAAGGAACAGGATGTCGGGTTCGTGGCTGAGCGCCTTGGCGATCATCACCCGCCGCTTCATGCCCCCCGACAGGGTCATCAGCTTGGCGTCCTTCTTGTCCCACAGGCTCAGGTCCCGCAGCGTCTGCTCGATAAACGCCGGGTTCGGCGCCCGGCCAAACAGGCCGCGGCTGAAGGTGACGGTCGCCCAGACCGTCTCGAAGGCATCGGTGGTCAGCTCCTGCGGCACCAGGCCGATGCGCTCGCGCGCCTTGCGATAATCGGACTGGATATTGTGCCCGTCGACCAGCACCGTGCCGGTGCTGGGGGTCACGATCCCGCAGATGGTGCTGATCAGCGTCGTCTTGCCGGCCCCGTTCGGCCCCAGCAGGGCGAAGATCTCGCCCTTCGAAATCTCCAGATCGACCTGCTTCAGCGCCTCATGGCCGCTGGCATAGGTCTTTGTCAGGCCGTCGATAGAAATGACCGGCTGCATTCCGTTCCCCTCGTCTTCGGCCTGCCAAATAGGGTTTCAGTATCCGCCCCACAAGGCGGAGCTTCCGGCGGTTTGGAGAGTTGATGCCGCCGATGGACATCCGCTGGGCAGAACACCGCATCGAAAAACTCGGCAAGGAGGCGCGCAGGCTTTGGCGCCGGCGGTCCGACCTGTCATCCGTGTTCGAGGCTCTGGCCCGCTTCGGCTATGGCGCGCGCGGCTTCGTCTATGTGTCGATCGGCGTGATCCTGATGATGACCGCCCACGACCTGACCAGCCAGACGGCGGGGTCCACGGGCGTGGTCGAAACCCTTGCCCGCCAGCCTTTCGGCCGCGTCTGGCTGACGGCCCTCGGGATCGGTCTCTGGGCCTTCGTGCTCTGGCGGGTGCTGCAGTCGGTGTTCGACGCCGATAACGAGGGGCGCGACCTGGCCGCCATCGGCAAGCGGGCAGGGCAGGCGATAAGCGGCCTGGTCTATGGCCTGCTGGCCTCCACCGTCTTTGAACTTCTGGACGAGGTGAATTCCAATCCGACCGCCAGCGATGTGTCCGAGAACCAGGAAAAGGCGCGGGCCCTGATGGAGCTGCCCTTCGGCCAGGCCATGCTGGTCGGCGTCGGGCTGGTGATCCTTTCGGTCGGCATCGGCAATGTCGTGCGCGGCATCCGCAATGACTTCGGACGGGACCTCCGCTGTTCGGAATCGATCTGCAAGCGCGTCGTCCCTCTGGGCCACATCGGCTACGTCGCCCGCGGTCTCGCCTATTTCCCTCTGGCCGGTCTGGTCATGCTGGCCGGCTTTCGTGACCGGGCGAGCGAGATCACCAGCTTTGGCGGCGCACTGGAGTCTGTCGAGACCCTGCCCGCCGGTCCCTGGCTGCTCAGCGCCGCGGCCCTGGGCCTGATGGCCTTCGGCGCCTATGCCTTCGTCGAGGGCCGCTTTCGCCGCATCCGCCCACCCCGCGACCTCGACCTGACCTGATCCGCGTGCGTCCGGATGCGATTCCGGGCGTATCTCCTGCACACGCCCGACCGGAGCTCCACCATGTCGATTGTCCGCCTGTCCGCTCTTGCAGCCCTGGCTCTGATGGCCAGTGCCTGCGTCACCGCCCCGTCGCCGTCGGAATACCGCGCGCCCGAACCGCTCAGGCCGGTCGATGCCGAGCGCCTCTACTCCGGCCGCTGGCTCGAGGTCGCCCGCCTGCCCATGTCGATCACCGACGGCTGTGTGGCCGGGGCGTCCAACTACACCCTGGTCAATGAGACCCGCGTCGACGTGCTGGATACCTGTCAGGTCGGCACCCCGGACGGTCGCGAAAAGGCCATCGGCGGGCGGGGCGAAATCCTCGACCCCGGCACCAACACCCGCCTGCGCGTCCGCTATGTCGCGGGCTTCGTCACCTGGGACTACTGGATCCTCGACCGGGCGGATGACTACAGCTGGTTCATCTCCGCCGACCCAACCTTCGAAAAGCTGTTCATCTACACCCGCGAGATTCCGACCGATGACGAGCTGCAGGCCCTGGTCCGCCGCTCGGCCGAGCTGGGCTATGACGTCTCCAGGCTGGAATTCCCGCCGGCGGAGTGAGGCACAGGGCGCTTGACCCTGCGTCACCGGGGCACGCGCGCCACGCCCGGCCACAAACCGCCCTTCGCAGCACCCGGCGATTCCCCTCGCGGTTGACCTGACGCCTCCGGCCCGTCATCACCGATGAAACAGCCGCACAGGGAGGATCGCGCGATCATGGGCTTGCTGGCCAACATCCGTCGGGATCTGAAGTTCGCCGCCGGACTGCGTCGCCTGCTTTCGCGCATCAAGCCGATCGACCTGGACAGCACGGTGCTGGTCTGTGACGACCTCGAGGAGGCTGTCGATCGCTTCCCCGACCGCATCGCCATCGAGGACGAACATCACAGCCTGACCTATCGCGAGTTCGACAGTATGGCGAATCGCTTTGCCCACTGGGCGCGCGGCCGCAACCTGAAGCGCAGCGATACGGTCGCCCTCGTGATGATGAACCGGGCCGAGTATCTGGCCGCCTGGTTCGGCCTGTCCAAGGTCGGCGTCGCCACCGCCCTGATCAACACCAATCTGACCGGCCCGGCGCTGGGACACTGCCTCGAGATTTCGGGGGCCTCCCAGATCATCACCGATCAGGACTGCTGGCGCGCGCTCGAGGACGCCCGTCCCCACACCGACCGCAACCTGATGCTCTGGGTGCTGGGCCTCGCCGATGAGGACGAGGTCAGCGACCGTCGCGACCTCGACACCCCGCTGCGCAGTGCCTCGTCTGTCCGTCCGGCCCCCAGTGCCCGCGCGGGCCTGACCAACCGTTCGACCGCCCTCTACATCTATACCTCGGGGACCACCGGCCTGCCCAAGGCCGCGCGGGTGCCCCACTCGCGGGCCCGCACCTATATGCGCGCCTTCGCCGGCTGCACGGCGGCGACCGAGAAGGACGTCACCTACAACGTCCTGCCCCTCTATCACTCGACCGGCGGTCTGGTGGGCATCGGCCCGGCCCTGCTGAACGGCGGCAAGCTGGTACTGCGCAAGCGCTTCTCGGCCACGGCCTTCTGGCCCGATGTGAAGAAGTCCGGCGCCACCATCTTCGTCTATATCGGTGAGCTGTGCCGCTATCTGGTCAACACCCCCGAGCACGAGGATGAGCGCGCCCACAAGCTGCGCCTCGCCTATGGCAACGGCCTGCGCCCCGACGTCTGGGACGACTTCAAGACCCGTTTCGCCATTCCCGAGATCCTCGAATTCTACGGCTCGACCGAAGGCAATGTCTCGGTCTTCAATTTCGACGGCAAGTCCGGCGCCATCGGCCGTGTGCCCTGGTTCGTGAAGGGCAAGGTCAACATCCGGCTGGTGCAGTTCGACTTCGACACCGAAACCCCGGTGCGCGGCTCTGACGGGCGCTGCCGTCTGGCCGAGGTCGGGGAGGTCGGCGAGGCCATCGGCATGATCGGCGACGATACCCGCCACGACTTCTCGGGCTATGCCGACAAGTCTGCCTCGCAGAAGAAGATCCTGACCGACGTCTTCAAGCCCGCCGACCGCTGGTTCCGCACCGGCGACCTGATGCGTCAGGACCGCGAGGGCTATTTCTACTTCATCGACCGGATCGGCGACACCTTCCGCTGGAAGGGCGAGAACGTCTCGACCGCCGAGGTCGAACAGCGTCTGGCCGAGGCGCCCGGCGTCAAGGAAGTCATCGCCTACGGCGTCCCCGTCCCGGGGCAGGAGGGCAAGGCCGGCATGGTCGCCCTCGTGATGGACGGCCGGTTCGGCGCCACCGCCTTTGCCGAATATGTCGAGGCCAATCTGCCGTCCTACGCCCAGCCCCAGTTCGTCCGCATCATGAAGACCGTCGACACCACCGGCACCTTCAAATACCGCAAGGGCGATCTGGTCAGCGACGGCTTCGACCCGGACAAGGTCGACGGCCCGCTGTTCGTGCGCGGCGGCAAGGCCGGCTACACCAAACTGACCCCGGCGGCCCGCCAGGCCATCCTGGATGGCGAGACGCGGCTCTAGCCGCCCTTGGCAACGTGACCTTAAGCATTAACGGGCAGGAATGACGCTCCTCTTCGGTCACAGGTGTCGCCTCCGTCCATGTTCCAGATCATCGGCATCGTCCTTCTGTTCGGCATGGTGTTCGGCGGATACACCATCGCCGGCGGCAAGATGGGCGTCATCCTCCACTCTTTGCCCTATGAGATGATGATGATCGGCGGCGCGGCGATCGCGGCCCTGGTCATGTCCAACTCTGCGGCGACCCTGAAGGGTCTGCTGGGCAGTTTCGGCCGGATGTTCGGCGGCAACAAATGGAAGAAGCAGGACTACAAAGACCTGCTCAGCCTGCTGTTTCTGCTGACCAAGACGATGAAGTCCAAGGGTGTCATCGCCCTCGAGAGCCACATCGAGAAGCCCGCCGAGAGCTCCATCTTCCAGAAATACCCCAAGGTGCTGAAGGACCATTTCGCCACCGACTTCATCTGCGACACCCTGCGGATGATGACCATGAACCTCGAGGACCCTCACCAGATCGAGGATGTCATGGAAAAACAGCTGGAGAAGCATCACCACGAGGCCCTCGGGCCCGCACATGCGCTGCAGAACATGGCGGACGCCCTGCCGGCGCTCGGCATCGTCGCGGCCGTGCTGGGCGTGATCAAGACCATGGCGGCTATCACCGAGCCGCCGGAGATTCTGGGCGGAATGATCGGCGGCGCCCTGGTCGGCACCTTCCTCGGCGTTTTCCTCGCCTACGGCCTGGTCGGACCTCTGGCGGCCCGCCTCAAGGAGGTGATCGACAGCGACAGCTCTTACTACAAGATCATCCAGTCGGTGCTGGTCGCGCACCTGCACGGCAACGCCGCCCAGATCTCGGTCGAGATCGGCCGCGGCGACATTCCCTCTTCGGCCCAGCCCTCCTTCCTCGAGATGGAAGAGAGCCTGGCCAACGCCCCGACGGAAGCGGCCTGACGGCGAAAATCATCCACACGTAACGCTCACGGATGATCACGAACCCGTGAGAAATCGCTTGCGGATCGGCTCACATTTCCGTTATCACTCCTTTGCGGGGATTCATGACCTCGTTGAACCTTCTGAAGGATGAAAAACACATGCGTATCGTCGCTCTGATCGCCGCCTCGGCTGCCGCCCTGGCCATCGCCGCCTGCACCCCCGCCGCCGAAGAAACCCCGGCTGCTGAAGCTGATGCCGCCGCTGCCGAAGCTACCGAAGCTGCCGACACCGCCGAAGGCGCTGCCATGGAAGCTGAAGCCGCTGCCACGGAAGCCACCGAAGCCGCTGGCGAAGCCATGGCCACGGAAGCTCCGGCTGCCACGGAAGAAGCTGCTCACTAAGCAGTTCGATTATCCGTCCTTCGGGACGTGATCGGGAAAGGGCCGCCCTCAGGGGCGGCCCTTTTTTCTTGCGCCTTCGCGACAGCTGTCTTCCGGCCCGATAGGGAAGGTTGATGACGCCCGATTCCGACACCAGCGCCGACCTGATCTGGGATGATGACGGCACCCCCCGCTCGGGGCGGTTCGGGGATATCTACTTCTCGCCCGAGGATGGCCTGGCCGAAACACGCGCCGTGTTTCTGGAGGGGTGCGGCCTGCCGGGTGCCTTTGCCGGGCGCGATCACTTCTGTGTTGCCGAACTGGGCTTCGGAACCGGGCTGAACATGGCAGCCCTGCTGATGCTGTGGCGGGAGCATGCCGAGCCCGGTGCCCGCCTGAGCCTGTTCTCGGTCGAGGGCTTCCCTCTCTCCCGTGACGACGCCGCCCGGGCGCTCTCCGCCTGGCCCGAGATGGACCCGGCGGTCCGAGCCCTGCTGGCCGTCTGGCCGCGCGCCACGCCGGGTCTGCACCGCCTCGATCTGCCCGCCTTCAACGCCACGCTCGACCTGGCTGTCGGCCCGGTAGAGGAGGGGCTGTCCAGCTGGACGGGCTCGGCCGACGCCTGGTTTCTCGACGGCTTTTCGCCCGCCACCAATCCCGACATGTGGTCGCCCGCGATCATGGCCCAGGTCGCGGCTCACTCCCGACCCGGCGCACAGCTGGCGACCTTTACCGTCGCAGGCGCCGTCCGGCGCGGCCTGATCAAGGCCGGCTTCACGGTCGACAAGCGCCCCGGCCATGGCCGCAAGCGCGAACGGCTGGAAGCGGTTCGTGACGGAACGCCCGCCCCGGACGCCCCGCCCGCCGATATCGTCATCCTCGGCGCCGGGATCGCCGGGGCTGCGCTGGCGCGGGCCTTTGCGGCGCAGGGGCACACGGTCGAGGTGATCGAGGCCGAGCGGCCGGGTTCGGGGGCCTCCGGTTTCGATGCCGCCCTCGTCACGCCGCGTCTGGATGTCGGCGATGCCGACCTGGCGGCCGGGTTCGCCCAGGCGCTCGAGCGGGCCGGGCAGCTTTACGATGCCGTCGACGACGCCGTGCTGGCGCACGGTGTGCTGCAGCTGCCGGGGCGAGACCGCGACATCGACCGTTACGCCAAGGTCGCCGGTCAACCGATCTGGCAGGACGGAGACATGAGCGTCCTGTCGACCCGGGAGGTCTCGGACCACCTCGGCGAGGCTGTCGAGACGCGGGGCCTGCTCATGGCCGACGCTCGGGTCGTGCGCCCTGCGGCCATCCTTGCCGCCTGGTTGCCGCGGGGGACTTCCCGGGCCGAGGTCGCCCGGATCGCGCGCGGGTCAGAGGACTGGATCCTGTACGGCCCGGACGGAGCCGTCCTCCGTCACACCGCCTGTCTGATCCTGGCCGGGGGGGCAGGGACGGCGGCCCTGATGCCCGAGCTGCCCCTTCAGCCCGTGAGGGGGCAGGTCGAGGTGGCCCCGGGCGTCGCCGCGCCGCCGCCGGTGGCCTGGGGCGGCTATGCCGTTCCAACGGGGGAAGGCCTGTTGTTCGGGGCGACCCATGATCGCGATGACACCGGTACCGACGTGCGCGTCGCCGATACGGAGCGCAATCGTGCAGCGCTGGCCGCCCGGCTTCCCGATCTGGCAGACCGTGTGGGGCCCAGGCCCCTCATGTCCCGCGCCGCTGTCCGGGCGACCACGCCCGACCGTCTGCCCTACGCCGGTCGGCTGGACGACGGTCTTTACGTCCTCGGCGGACTGGGCTCGCGCGGCTTCTGCCTCGCCCCCCTGCTGGCTGAACATGTCGCGGCCCTGTGCCTCGACCGGCCATCCCCGGTGCCGGACGCCCTGGCCGGCCGGTTCGACCCGCATCGCCGTGCGTGGTAACGTCAGCCTCGTGAAATACCGCAGTGCCCGCGTCGGCCCGCGCCTTGAGGGCCGCCGCCAAACCCTCTCCGGAGACTCGCCATGATCCGCATTGCCGCCCTCTTGCTTCCCCTCCTGATGATCGCCGCGTCCTGCGCGCCGGGGCCGGACATGGCCATGGCGGGCGGCACCGAACGCGTCTGCTTCATGTCGGACCGGATCATCAACTTCCGCGCCGGGCAGTCGCCGTCCGTCTATGTGAGAGCATTGGGGGGTGACGTCTTCGAGCTGCAGTCCACCGGCTACTGCCGCGATCTCGATTCCGCCATCAGCCTTGGCTTCAGCCCGCTGACCGGTTCGTCCGATCGCACCTGCGTCGGGGATTCGATCGACATCGATGTGTCGGTGGCCGGCGCCTCGTCCAATCGCTGCCGCGCCCGGGTGGTCCGCCAGCTGAGCGAGGAAGAGGTCGCGGCCCTGCCGTCGCGCTACCGGCCCTAGGGCCGGGCCTCAGCCCTTGGGCTTCTGGGCATAGCCCAGTCGCTGGTTCAGCTTGTCGATCAGATCGATGGCCGTGTCGGCGATCACCGACCCGGGCGGATAGACGGCCGCGACGCCGGCATCCAGCAGCGGCTGCACGTCCGCGGGCGGGATGACCCCGCCGACCACCACCATGATGTCCTCGCGCCCCAGCTTCTTCAGCTCGGCGATCAGCTGCGGTGCCAGCGTCAGGTGCCCGGCCGCGAGGGATGACGCGCCCACCGCGTGGACGCCTTTCTCGACGGCTTCCTTTGCGGCCTCGGCGGGGGTCTGGAACAGCGACCCGGCCGTGGCCTCAAGCCCCAGATCGCCATAGGCGGTGGCGATGACCTTCTGGCCCCGGTCGTGGCCGTCCTGGCCCAGCTTGGCGATCAGGATGCGGGGCGGACCGCCGTCATTCTCGACGAAGGCGGCGACCATGTCGCGGGCCCGGCTGATCTTCGGGTCCTTGCCCGCCTCCTTCGCATAGACACCCGAGACAGTCTTCACCGACGCCACATGGCGGCCAAAGGCGGCCTCCAGCGCATCCGAGATCTCGCCCACCGTGGCCTTGGCCCGCGCCGCCTCGATCGACAGGGCCAGCAGATTGCCGTCGCCCTTCGCCCCCGCCGTCAGGGCCTCCAGCGCAGCGGTCGTCGCGGCTTCATCGCGCTCGGCCCGCAGCCGCTTCAGCTTGTCGATCTGGGCGGCCAGCACCGCCGCATTGTCGACCTTCAGCACGGGGATGTCGTCGACCTCATCCGACAGATACCGGTTCACGCCCACCACCGTCTGCTGGCCCGTATCGATACGGGCCTGGGTGCGGGCCGCCGATTCCTCGATGCGCAGCTTGGGAATGCCGGCCTCGATGGCCTTGGCCATGCCGCCGAGATTCTCGACCTCCGCCATATGGGCCCGGGCCCGCTCGGCCAGTTCGTGGGTCAGTCGCTCGACATAGTGGCTGCCGCCCCACGGATCGATCACCCGCGTCAGGCCGGTCTCCTGCTGCAGCAGGATCTGGGTGTTGCGCGCGATCCGGGCCGAGAAGTCGGTCGGCAGGGCCAGCGCCTCGTCCAGCGCATTGGTGTGCAGGCTCTGGGTCTGGCCGCCCGCTGCGGCCATGGCCTCGACCATGGTCCGGCTGACGTTGTTGAACACATCCTGCGCCGCCAGCGACCAGCCCGAGGTCTGGCAGTGGGCGCGCAGGCTGAGCGACTTGGGATTCCTGGCGCCGAATTTCGATACGGCCTCGGCCCACAGCAGCCGCCCGGCCCGCATCTTGGCCACTTCCATGAAGTAGTTCATGCCGATGGCCCAGAAGAAGCTGAGCCGCGGGGCGAACCGGTCCACGTCCATCCCGGCGTCCACACCCGCCTTCAGATATTCAATCCCGTCCGCCAGCGTATAGGCCAGCTCCAGATCAGCCGAGGCTCCGGCCTCCTGCATGTGATAGCCGGAGATCGAGATCGAGTTGAACTTCGGCGCATGCTCGGCCGTCCAGGCGAAGATGTCCGAGATGATCCGCATCGAGGGCAGGGGCGGATAGATATAGGTGTTCCTGACCATGAACTCCTTGAGGATGTCGTTCTGGATGGTCCCGGTCAGCTGGGCGGGGGCGACCCCCTGTTCCTCGGCGGCGACGACATAGAGGGCCAGAATCGGCAGCACCGCCCCGTTCATCGTCATCGACACGCTCATCTTGTCCAGCGGAATGCCGTCGAACAGGGTCCGCATGTCGAGGATGGAGTCGATCGCCACGCCGGCCATCCCGACATCGCCGGCCACGCGCGGATGGTCGGAATCATAGCCCCGGTGCGTCGCCAGATCGAAGGCGACCGACAGCCCCTTCTGACCGGCGGCCAGGTTGCGCCGGTAGAAGGCGTTCGATTCCTCGGCCGTCGAGAACCCCGCATACTGGCGGATGGTCCACGGATTCTGGGCATACATCGTCGGATAGGGGCCGCGATGATAGGGCGCGATCCCCGGCAGGCCATGGATGAAGTCGAGCCCGTCCAGCGCGTCTGCCTCATACCGGGGTTCGACCGTAATGCCCTCCGGCGTCTGCCAGGCGGTGCGGTCCGGGCCGGTGCCGGTCGCACCGGTGTCCAGCTTCAGGGTGGTGAAATCGGGGCGGGTCATCGGGCGGTCTCCCCGGTCTCGAGGTCTGCGGCGAGGCGCAGCGGGGGCAGCGGCTCACAGCGGTGGTCCGGCGGCGGCAGCGCATCGTCTGTCTCGGCCGTCACAGGGGCCGGGCGCGGGCTTTCGTCGACAAAGCGCGTCACCCCGATCAGCTGGGCCTCGCCGCGCGCATAGCTGGCGACCAGGGCCTGCCGTGCGTTCGCCACCCGGCCCTGCAGGCCGCCGCCCTCGATCGAGGCCACCAGTCCGCCCTCGCGTTCGATCTGCTGGAAGGCGGCCCAGCCGGCCTCGGCCAGATCGCGGGTGCGGGTGTCGAGGAACCACGATCCGGCCGCCGGATCGTCGACCCGTCCCAGATGGGCTTCCTCCATCAGGATCAACTGCGTATTGCGCGCCTGCCGCAGGGCAAAGGCATCGGGCTGCCCCGCCGCGCGGCTGAAGGCGTCCAGCACGATCACATCGGCGCCCCCTACAGCTCCGGCAAAGCCCGCCGCCGTCAGTCGCAACAGATTGGGCCAGGCATCGCGCGCCGCCAGCATCCGCCGCGACGACCGCGCCTCGATCACCGCCTCGGACTCGGCCCCCCAGGCCTTGGTAAAGGTCCGCCACATCAGGCGAAGCGCCCGCACCTTGGCCAGGCCGTCGAAATAGCTCTGGTCCAGCGACACCCCCAGCACCATGCGCCGGAAGGCCTGCTCCGGAGACAGGCCCGCCCGGCCTGCCGCGTCGGTCAGGGCCACGGCATTGGCCAGCACATAGGCCAACTCCTGCGCCGCCGTCCCCCCCGCCTCATGCACCACCCGCCCGGAGGCGAGGAAGGCCCGCGCATCCGGATAGGCCTCGGCATGGCGCGCCGCCGTATTGCCCGCCAGCTCCAGATAGTCCGCCAGTGGTCGCGCCCCGCCACCCCGGGCGACAAAGGCCGAGACCGGATCCATGTGAAAGGCCAGCCGCGCCCGCGGTGATCCCTTGGCGGCGACCGCCAGCGCATCGGCGGCCGTTGCCCCGGCCAGACCCGCATCCAGCGCCACCTCGGCCAGCTCCAGCTGAACGCCCGCCAGAGTCTGGACCAGGGTGTCCGAATCCGCCGTCACGCCGCCGCGCACCAGCAAGGAGGCCGCGCCCCCTTCCAGCTGCGCCAGGGCCACGCCGTTCAGCACGGCTGCGTCATCGCCTTCCACAAGGACACGCAGGTCCCACGCCCGGCCATCCGCATGCGCGGGGCGGGGTGCCGTCACCGGCGCACCGGCATTGGCGGCGGCATACAGCGGCCGCACATCCAGGCCGTCAGCATCCAGATGCACCAGACTGGCCAGATCGCGGTCCTTGAGCGCGGCTTCGGCCAGGGCGCGCCAGTCAGCGGGGGAGGGAGTGGCAAAGGGCGAGTTGGACATGGGGTCTCTATGGCCGAGGCGACCGCCCGTCGCAATTGTCTCGCGCCCCTCTCCCGCCTATGACAGGGGTCTGTCCCACGGGATTTCTCAATGCACCAGGTCCGATTGAAGCCGTCTGTCTGTCCCCGCCGCCCGATTGCATCGGACTGCGGGACGTGCGGAGCGCGGTCCTTCAGCGTCTGTGCCAGCCTTGAGGGTGACGATCTGGCGCGCCTGTCGGCCATGGCTGAATCGGTGCGATTCGACCCCGGGCAGGCCCTGACCCGTCAGGGTGAGCGCGCCGACTATCTGTTCAACATCACGTCGGGCTCGGCCAGGGTGCAAACCCTGATGGCCGATGGGCGACGTCAGATCACCGGCTTCCTGTTCGCCGGGGATTTCGTCGGGCTGGAGGCGACGGCCCGTCACGCCGGGTCGGTCGAAGCCATCGAGCCGCTCACCGCCTGCCGCTTTGCCATGGCGGACTACCGCACCCTCGTTCGCCAGACCCCGGCCCTGGAAGCCGTGCTGCTGGAACGCGCGGGTCACGAGCTGACCGAGGCCCGGGCCCAGATCCTGCTGCTGGGACGCAAGACCGCCGAGGAAAAGCTGGCGTCCTTCCTGCTCAGCCTCGCGGACCGTGACCCGATGCGCCCGCACGCCGAGGGCCAGCTGCGCCTGCCCATGAGCCGCACCGAGATCGCCGACTATCTGGGGCTGACCATCGAGACGGTCAGCCGCGTACTGGGGCGCTTCAAGACGGCCGGTATCGTGCAGCTGGTGTCAGTCTCGGAGCTGCGCATTCTGCGACCGGAACGCCTGACCCAGCTCGCAGACAGCGAGGGGTGAGGGGGCTGCACCCTGCCCCTCGACGACTTCGACCACCCTGTCGCATAGCTCGACGCCTGCGGGCCGGTGGGTGATCAGAACCAGCCCCTGACCCGTGCGCTCCAGCCGCGCCTTCAGCCGGTGCAGGACCTTCTGCTCGGTGCGGGCATCCAGCCCCTCGGTCGGCTCATCCAGCACCAGCCAGGGCGCGGTCCGCAGATAGGCCCGCGCCAGCGTCAACCGCCGCCGCTCTCCGCCGGACAGAAAGGCCCCGCCCGGCCCGACCGGCATGTCCAGCCCCTTGGGCGAGGCTGCGACGCGTTCGGCCAGCGCTGCCTCCTCCAGAACGTCCCACAGCCGGGCCTCGGGGGCCTTCGGGTCGGCCAGCCGCAGGTTCTGGGCCACCGTTCCGTCCAGCAGGGACACTTCCTGCGCGGCATAGGTGAACAGGCCCCGGACATCGACGTCGCTCCGGGCAGGGTCCAGCCCGCCGGCCGACATATGGTCCTCCACACCGGCCCTCAACCCCATCAGCTGCTCGATCAGGGTGGTCTTGCCGATCCCCGACGGCCCGTTCAGCCGCACCCGGGCACCGCCCGGGATCTCCGGCCGATCCGGAAACAGGCGCAGCGCTGTCCCGGCGGGGGTCTGCACCCGCCCCCTCTCCGCTTCGCCCATCAGCGGCTCCAGACGCGCGGTGGCCGTCCGCGCCGCTCCCGCATCGCGCAAGGCGACCACCAGGGCCAACGCCGCCTCCATGCCTGCGGCTGTGGACAGGGCGGCGACGGCGATCAGGGGGGTTGCCGGCGCCACCGGCGACAGGATCAGGGGCAGGGCGACCGCCGCCATCACCGTGAGGCCGGTCACCGCACCGGCCCAGCTCATCAGGGAACCGGCCCGCCGGGCCAGCGTCACAGCGGCCGCGTCTGCCACATCGGCCACTCGCGCGACCTCGGCCGTGGCCCAGCCTTCCAGCGACCAGGCCTTCAGTTCGGGCACCGCCGCCTCCAGTTCGGCCAGCCGGGCCTTGAGCCGCCCCTGCGCCGCCTGACGGTCCGCCGCGGCCGGCTGCACCCACCGCTCGGCGATCCAGCGGCTACCCAGCACCAGCACGGTCGCACCGGCGACAAGCGCGAGCGCCGAAGCGACATGGGCCAGCGCCGCCATCGCGGCCGAGACCAACAGTCCCGCGCCAAGCGCCCAGGGTGCCGACAGACGGATAAAGCGCGTCTGGATGGCATCTACATCCTCGATCAGGCGCGACGATGCCTCGCCCGCCGCCAGTGTCTTGATGGCCCCCCGTCCCTCGGCCAGTCGGGCGTAGAGGCGCGGTCTGAGCCGCCCCAGCCCCTGCAGCGCGGCCTCGTGCCCCGCGACCCGCTCGACGTAGCGCGAACCGGTCCGCACGATGGCCAGAAGCCGGATCAGGGCGCTCGGGATCATATAGTTGAAGGCATGGGCGACCGCCGGCCCGGCCAGACCCGCCAGTGCCGCCGCCGTGATGAACCAGCCGGACAGGCCCAGCAGCAACGCGGCGCCGCAGGTCACGCCGATGGCCGCGACCGTGGCGACCATCAGGCGCGGACGCTGGGCCCGCACCTCGGCCCGGATCAGATGTTCGAGGGGAGACAGGGCTTGGCTCACAGCGCCACCACCCGGTCGGCCAGCGCCATGACGGCACGGGAATGGGTCGCAATCAGGCAGGTTCGGCCCTTGATGGCGGCAGCCAGTGCCGGGATCAGCGCCGCCTCGGCATCGGCATCCAGATGCGCAGTCGGTTCGTCCAGAAGCAGCAGGGGCGCCTGCTTCAGCATCGCCCGGGCCAGCGCCAGCCTGCGCCGCTCGCCGCCCGACAGGCCGCCGCCGCGTTCGTCAATGCGGCGGTCGAGGTCGAGCGTCAGGCCCGCCTGTTCGGCGGTCGCCCGGATCAGGTCGCGCGACGCATCCGGCCGTGACAGGGCGATGGTGTCGGCCAGGGTGCCCGGCACCACCACGGTCGTCTGCCCCATCCAGCCGATCTGTCCGCACCAGTCCCCGTGTTGCGACAGGCGGTGGCCGTCGACCTCGACCTCGCCCGCCGTCAACGGCGACAGGCCGAGGAACAGATGCAGCAGGCTGCTCTTGCCGGTCCCGCTGGCCCCCGTCAGGGCGATTACCTGACCGGGCCGGACCTCGAGGTCGAAGTCCGCGATGACCGGGGGCGCATCGCCATAGGCAATGCCGACCTTGCGGAAGGTTACGGCGGGGCTCTTGCCCAGCTGCGGGGCGGCGACGCGGGCAGGGGCGTCGCGCCGCGCCAGCGTCGGCACAACCGCCTCGGCAGCCTGCCGGTCGTGATAGGCGGCGGCCATGCGTCTCAGGGGGGCATAAACCTCGGGCGCCAGCACCAGGGCGAACACCGCCCGCCCCAGATCCAGCGGCTCGGGGATCGGCACCGGCATCAGGTCCAGCAGTTGAAAGCCGCAATAGACCGCGACCAGCGCCACCGCGAGTGCCGAGAAGAACTCAAGAATACCGGAGGACAGAAAGGCGATTCTCAGCACCCGGGCCGTACGTCGGGCCAGGGCGTCCGAGGCGCGTTCGACCTCCGATGCCACCGTCTCGGAGGCCTGGAAGGCGGCGACCGCGGGCAGGGCCCGGATGCGATCCAGGAACAGGCCGGACAGGCGCTCCAGCGCCTCGAACTGGTTCCGGCTCTCGGCGGCGGCGGCGGTCCCCGCCAGCCACAGGCTCAGCGCAAAGGGAATCAGGGTCAGGGCCAGAATCAGCGCCGACACCGGACTGGCCGTGGCGATGGCGATCAGCACCAGAACCGGGGCGAACACGGCGGCCATCCGCGCGGGCTCGAACCGGGCATAATGGCCCTCCAGCCGGTCCACGCCCTCGACGGCGGCGATGAGACCTCCGCCCGATGGACGCAGTCCCGCGAACAGGTCGGTCACCACCCCTCGGCGCACCTGCCCCTTGATCCCGGCGGCGGCCCGCGCGCCGATGTCTGTCGCCCGCTGCGACACCAGGCCACGCACCGCCAGCGCCGCCATCATGAGCAGGAGCCCGGTCACGATCGCGCCTGGCCTGTCCGGCCATGACGTCAAGGTCAGCGCCAGACCTGCCGCAAACCCTATCGCCGGCAGGATGTCGGCTGTGGTCATCAGGGCCGCGAGGCCCAACGCACGGCGTTGGGGTCGGCCTGCGTCACGCAGCCAGGGCCTTGAAGGGACGGGAGAGGAAGCGGCGTGGGTCACGCGCGCTCTATAGGGGATTTTGATCCCCGTGACCCTTGATCCAGATCAAGGCGCGACTCCATCCTGTGGCCTACGGCGACGATCTACCCGGCCAATCCGGCCATGACCAAGGGAGTGCTCGGTTCCATGATCGATCTGGCGGTCGTTGACCTGTCCCGCCTTCAGTTTGCGCTGACGGCTCTTTACCACTTCCTGTTTGTGCCCCTGACGCTGGGCCTCAGCTTCATGCTGGTCATCATGGAGTCGATCTATGTGATGACCCGCCGGCCGATCTGGCGGACCATCACCAAATTCTGGGGCACGCTGTTCGGCATCAACTTCGTCCTCGGCGTCGCCACCGGCATCACCATGGAGTTCCAGTTCGGCATGAACTGGAGCTATTACAGCCACTATGTCGGCGACATCTTCGGCGCCCCGCTGGCGATCGAGGGGCTGATGGCCTTCTTCCTCGAGGCCACCTTCGTCGGGCTGATGTTCTTCGGCTGGGACAAGCTGAAGCCGCATGCCCACCTGTTCGTGACCTTCATGGTCGCCCTGGGCACCAATCTGTCGGCCCTGTGGATCCTGATCGCCAACGGCTGGATGCAGAACCCGGTCGGCTCGACCTTCAATCCCGACACGATGCGGATGGAGGTCACGGACTTCATGGCCGTGCTGTTCAACCCGGTGGCCCAGGCCAAGTTCGTGCACACGGTCTCGGCGGGCTATGTGATCGCGTCGGTCTTCGTGCTGGGCATCTCGGCCTTCTATCTGCTGAAGGGCCGTCACAAGGGCTTTGCCAAACGGTCGATGACCGTGGCCGCCGCCTTCGGCCTCGCCTCGTCCCTGTCGGTCGTCGTGCTGGGTGACGAGAGCGGCTATGCCCTGACCGACAACCAGAAAATGAAGCTGGCTGCCATCGAGGCCATGTGGGAGACCGAGCCCGCCCCCGCCGGCCTGACCGCCGTCGGCCTGCCGAACATGGTCGACCACAAGACCCACTACGAGGTCAAAATCCCCTGGGTTCTGGGCCTGATCTCGACCCGCAGTCTGGACGGCCAGGTCGAGGGCATCCTGCCCCTCGTCGCCGTGGCCGAGACCCGCATCGAATCCGGCATGCTGGCCTATGATGCGCTGGAGCGGATCAAGGCGGATCCGGAGGACGTCACGGCCCGCGGTGACTTTGAACTGCACCGCAACGACCTGGGCTACGGCCTGATGCTGCGCCGCTTCGTGAACGACCCTCGCGAGGCCACCCCGGATCAGGTCCGCGCCGCCGCCTGGGCCACAGTCCCCAACGTGCCGGTCATGTTCTGGTCGTTCCGCATCATGGCGGGCATCGGCTTCCTGATGATCGGCCTGTTCGCCACGGCCTTCATCCTGTGCACCCTGCGCAAGCATGAGACGAAGTGGTTCCTGCGCCTCGCCGTGTTGGCCATTCCCCTGCCGTGGATCGCGGCGGAACTGGGCTGGATCGTGGCCGAGGTTGGCCGTCAGCCCTGGGCCGTCGAAGGGGTCCTGCCGACCTTCCTCGGCGCCTCCAGCCTGACCGTGCCACAGCTGTGGGGCACCATCATCGGCTTTACCCTGCTGTACGGCGCGCTGGCCGTGGTCGAGGTCGGCCTGATCCTGCACACCATCAAGAAGGGGCCCTTCGCCGGACATGGCGACGCCGACTCCGAACCGGGATCGCCCTCGGGCGAAACCGAACCCGCCACCGCCTGACCCGACAGACCCGGAGATCCGTCATGGAAATGCCTCTCGATTTCGCCACCCTCCGTGTCATCTGGTGGGGCCTGCTCGGCGTGCTGCTGATCGCCTTCGCCCTGACCGACGGCTTTGACCTCGGCGTCGGAGCCCTCCTGCCCTTCGTCGCAAAGACCGACGAGGAACGCCGCATGGTGATCAACACCATTGGCGCGACGTGGGAGGGCAACCAGGTGTGGTTCATCCTCGGCGGCGGCGCTATCTTCGCCGCCTGGCCGTTCGTCTATGCCGTCAGCTTCTCGGGCTTCTACCTCGCCATGTTCCTGGTGCTGTCGGCCCTGATCCTCAGACCGGTGGCGTTCAAGTACCGGTCCAAGCGGCCCTCGCCCAGGTGGCGCAGCTTCTGGGACTGGTGCCTGTTCATCGGCGGCTTTGTCCCGGCCCTGGTCTTCGGTGTGGCCGTCGGCAATGTGCTGATCGGCGCTCCCTTCCGCCTCGATAGCGACCTGCGGTCCTTCTACGACGGCACCCTGCTGGGCCTGTTCACGCCGTTCGCCCTGCTGTGCGGCCTGTTGTCGGTGACCATGCTGGTCCTGCACGGTGCCACCTGGCTGGGACTCAAGGCCGAGCGCGGCCCGGTGCAGAAGCGCGCCTTCGCCATCGGCACGGTCGCGGGCCTGCTCAGCCTGGTGCTGTTCGCGGCGGGCGGCGCCTGGGTGGCCTTCGGGGACCTCGGCTTCCGCATCGTCAGCGAGGTCGATCCCAACGCCTTCTCCAACCCGCTGCGCGCGACGGTCGAGGCCGCCGACGGGGCCTGGATGGACAACTATGCGACCTGGCCGTGGATGCTGATCGCCCCGGCGCTGGGCTTCCTCGGCACCGCTGCGGCCCTGCTGGGCCTGTGGCGCAAGTCCGAGCCGCTGGCCTTCACCGGCTCCTCGGCGGCGACGGTCGGGATCATCTCGACGGTCGGCCTGTCGATGTTCCCCTTCATCCTGCCCAGCTCGATCGATCCGGGCTCCAGCCTGACGGTGTGGAATGCCTCGTCCAGCCACCTGACCCTGTTCATCATGCTGGTGGTGACGATCATCTTCCTGCCGCTGATCCTGATTTACACCGCCTGGGTCTACAAGGTGCTGTGGGGCCGCTCGACCACCGCAGCGATCAAGACCAACCCTGACCTCTACTGACCGGAAAGACCTGCGCCATGTGGTATTTCGCCTGGATCCTCGGCCTCGGCCTCGCCGTCCTGTTCGGCGTCCTCAACGGCCTCTGGCACGAGTTCAACCTGTTCGACGAGGGTGACACCGGCCAGTCGGTGCCGGATCCGGAGGAGCAGGGCTCAGCCTGACCGAATGAGCCGAGCCGGTCCGGTCACCCCGGGCCGGCTTCGCCGTTTCGGCAGCCGCGGCAATGCCCCGGCTCTGCGGCCTCGCCCTGTCGCCAAAGGGCATTTTCATCCATTCGTCACACCGCAAGACTAGAAATCGGGGATGATCCGGATCATCGCAGCGGTATTGCTCTCCCTTGCGGTGGGGGCCTGCGCGGGGTCACCCCGTCTGCCGTTCGAGCTCGATCATCGTCTGGGGGCCACACCCGGCGTGGCGCAGGCCGTAACCGGCTCGCCTCTCAGGTCCTACGTGGATGGTCCCGACAGGTTGGCGGCGTTCCAGCGGGCCTTCGATGAAGGGGTGCCGCTGGGGCCCGACGGCGTGCTCGACTTCATTGCCCTGTCGGGCGGGGGCGCCAACGGCGCCTTTTCCGCCGGCGTCATGAAGGGCTGGTCCGAAAGCGGGACCCGCCCCGACTTCGAGGTGGTGACCGGGGTGTCGGCCGGGGCCCTGGCCGCGCCCTTCGTCTTCCTTGGTTCTGACTGGGACGACGAGCTCGAGGCGGCGTTCACCGGGGGCGACGCGACGAACCTCCTCCAGTCACAGGGCCTGGGCGTATTCGTGGGATCCGGCCTCTATCAGGCCGAGCCGCTCCGGGCCTTGATCGAGCGCCATGTCGATGAGCGCCTCTTGCGGGCGGTGGCCGAGGAGCATGCCAAGGGGCGTATCCTGCTGGTCGCGACGACAGACCTGGATTCGCAACGCGGCGTAAGCTGGGACCTGGGCGCGATCGCAGCGCTCGGCACGCCCGAAGCGCTCCAGTTGTTCCGGACGGTGCTGCTGGCGTCGGCCAGCATTCCCGGTGTCTTTCCTCCGGTCATGATCCCGTCGGTCAGCGGCGACGCCCGCTTCGATGAAATGCATGTCGACGGCGGCGTCACGACCCCGTTTCTCGCGATACCCGAGGCGCTCTGGGCATTGGACGATCCCCACGCGGGCCTCGCCGGTGCCCGTTTTCATGTGATCGTCAACGGGCGCACCGCCCCGGAATTCTCCGTCACACAGGACAGTATGAGCGGCGTGCTCGGCCGAAGCGTGGACGCTCTGCTCCTTTCGTCCCTCACAGCCAACCTTGCCGGAAACCGGGCCTTTGCGATCCGCCACGGCATCTATTTCCGCTACGCGGCGCTGCCGGATGATGCGGAGCACTCCGCCCTCGACTTCAGCACCGAGGGCATGCGTGCCGTCTTCGAAATCGGGCGTCAGGGCGCATTGGACGGCTCGATCTGGCGCTAGGTGTCGCTGAGCCTCACGCGGTCGAACGCTTCGCCTTGCCGCCATAGAGGTCGCACAACAGGGCGATGACCCGGGCGGCGGTCGCATCCGTGATGGCATAATAGATGGTCTGGGCCTCGCGGCGCGGAGAGATGACGCCGGCGTCGCGCAGGCGGGCGAGGTGCTGCGAACAGGCCGACTGCGACAGGCCCGCATAGCCGGCGAGGTCGCCGACCGCGCATTCCCCCTCACTGAGACGGCACATCAACATCAGCCGCTGTTCATTGGCGAACAGCCGCATCAGGCGAGCAGCCGGAGCGGCGCTGGCCTCGAGCTCGGCCAGGGCCTTCGCGTCGGGCGTGGGGAGGGCGTCGGTCATGGCGTCTCTTCCGCAGGGGGTGGTGCGCCGAGCGGCAGACCGTCGTCCCTCAAGGTAATATAGATCGCCGGGATCACCAGCACCGTCAGGATCGTCGAGGAGATCAGGCCGAACAGCAACGAGATGGCCAGACCCTGGAAGATCGGATCGAACAGGATCACGGCGGCTCCGATCATGGCCGCAAGGGCGGTCAGCAGGATCGGCTTGAAGCGGATGGCTCCGGCCTCGAGCAAGACCTCGCGCAGGGGGCGGCCGGGTGTCCGGGCGTGGCGAATGAAGTCGACCAGCAGGATCGAGTTTCGCACGATGATCCCGGCCAGGGCGATGAAGCCGATCATCGAGGTGGCGGTGAACGGTGCGCCGAACAGCATATGGCCGATGACGATCCCGATCAGGGTCAGCGGGATGGGCGTCAGGATCACCAGCGGCAGCCGGAAATCCTTGAACTGGGCGACGACCAGCACATAGATCCCCAGCAGGGCCACGCCGAAGGCCGCGCCCATGTCGCGGAACGTCACCCAGGTGATCTCCCACTCGCCGTCCCACAGCACGGTCGGAATGGTCTCGTCCGTCGGCTGGCCGTTCAGGCGGATCTCGGGCCGGGGCAGGTCGCCCCAGTCGTGCGCATCAATGGCCGCGCCGATGGCGAGAATGCCATAGATCGGGGCCTCGAACTGGCCCGCCAGTTCGGCCGTGACCATCTCGGCGGCCCGGCCGTCGCGGCGGTACACCGGCCAGCTGGCCAGCTCCTGGCGGGCGTCGACAACCTCGCCCAGCTCCACGAGTCGACGCTCGCCGTCGATGGCGGTCATGGCGACGGGCATGACGGCCAGCTGTTCGGTCCACGCCCGCGCCGATTGCGGCAGCCGCACAGCGATCTCGACCGGCGTGCGTCCGTCGTCGCGCGCGGCATAACCCAGGACCTGCCCCCCCATCAGGGCGGCAACCGAGTCGTGGACCTCGCGCTCGGACAAGCCGAAGCGCTCGATCTTCTCCCGGTCCGGCACCAGCCTCAGGACCGGGCGGCGCACCCCATACGAATTGTCCACGTCAACCACCGAGGGCTCGGCCCGGAACAGGGTCTCAAGTTCGGCGGCGACGGCCCGGCGTGTGGCGGCGTCGGGGCCATAGACCTCGGCCAGCAGGGTGGCCAGCACCGGCGGCCCCGGCGGCGCCTCGACCACCTTGATCGATGCACCGGCCGGCAGCGGCAGGTCCGCCAGGCGGCGGCGCAGGTCCAGGGCCACCACATGGCTGCTGCGATGGCGGTCCCCCTTGGGCGCCAGCAGGACCGCCAGATCGCCCTGTTCCGGCCGGTCGCGTAGAAAATAGTGGCGAACCAGACCGTTGAAATTGAACGGGGTCGCGGTCCCGGCATAGCTTTCCATCGACACCACCTCGGGCAGGGTCTGGCTTACCGCGGCAGCGGCGGCCAGGGTCCGATCCGTGGTCTCCAGACTGGTCCCCTCCGGCATGTCGAGCACGACCTGCAGTTCGGACTTGTTGTCGAACGGCAGCAGCTTCACCGGCACGGCGCGCAGGCCGAACATCGACATGGCCAGCAGGGTGGCGAGGCCGACGACAATCAAAAAGGTCCAGGCACTGCGGCGACTGCGGATCACCGGTGTCGCCACCCGGCGATACAGGCGGCCCAGCATACCCTCGCCGGGCTCATGCCCGTGGCCGCCGGCCAGGGTCTTGCGCGCCAGGCGGATCATCAGCCAGGGCGCAATCACCACGGCGACGAAGAAGGAAAAGACCATGGCCGCCGAGGCATTGACCGGGATCGGCGCCATATAGGGGCCCATCAGTCCCGAGACGAACAGCATGGGCAGTAGGGCGGCGACCACGGTCAGGGTGGCGACCACGGTCGGATTGCCGACCTCGGCCACGGCCTCCACCGTCGCCTGTGCCCGGCTTCGACCATCGTTCATGGCCCAGTGGCGGGCGATGTTCTCGATCATCACAATGGCATCGTCGACCAGGATGCCGATCGAGAAGATCAGGGCGAACAGGCTGACCCGGTTGATCGTGTAGCCCATCAGGTTGGAGGCAAAGAGCGTCAGCAGGATGGTCGTCGGGATGACCACCGCCGTCACGCCGGCCTCGCGCCAGCCGATGGCAAAACCGATCAGGACAACGATGGAGACTGTCGCCAGCCCGAGATGCATCAGAAGCTCGTTCGCCTTTTCGTTGGCCGTCTCGCCGTAGTCACGCGTGACCACGACCTTGAGCCCCTCCGGGATCAGCGTGCCCTCCAGCGCCTCGACCCGCGCCAGCACGGCGTGGGAGACGACGACAGCATTGGCGCCCTGGCGCTTGGCGACGGCCAGGCTGACGGCGGGGGTCCGGCTCCAGCCGTCGTCGGCACGGGTATAGTGGGCGGCGCGGGCCTGGTCCTGGCGCGGCGCCTGAACGATGGTGGCCACGTCGCGCAGATAGACGGGCTCGCCCGTGGCCGAACTGACCGTCAGCATCGCCGCGTCCTCGGGCGAGGTCATCCGGTTCCCGGAGCGCAGGGGCACCGCCTTGCCCCTCTCGCGGACGGAGCCGGCGGGGAAGCTGCGATGGGCCTGACCGATGGTCTCGAGGATCGCGGACAGGGGGACGCCGCGGGCGGCCATGCGGGCGGGATCCGGCTCGACCCGGATCTCGGACGGTCGTCCGCCGACGATGAAGGTCAGGCCGACATCCTCGACCTTGCCGATCTCGGTGCGCAGCCGCGTGGCGACGTCATACAGCGCCTGGTCGGTCCACCGGCCGGCCGCGTCGGCGCGGGGCGTCAGGGTCAGGACCACGGCGGGCACATCGTTGATGCCCCGGGTGACGATCTGCGGCTCGGACACGCCGGCCGGAATGGCGTCGTAGTTGGCGCGGACCTTTTCGTGCACGCGAACCGCCGCGTCGTCGGGATCGGATCCGACCTCGAAGCGGGCGGTGACCATCACCCGGTCGTCCTCCACCTGGGTATAGACATGCTCCACCCCATCGATGCTGCGCACGATGGCTTCCAGCGGCTTGGCCGCCAGTTCCGTGGCGTCGGCCGCGCTGAGCCCGGGTGCGGCGACCATGATGTCGACCATGGGCACACTGATCTGGGGCTCCTCCTCGCGGGGGATCGACAACAGCGCCATCACGCCGACGGCGATGGCCGCCAGCAGCATCAGGGGCGTCAATGGCGAGTTGAGCGTGGCGCGCGTCAGCCGCCCGGAAAGGCCAAGGTTCATTGGACGGGCTCCGGGCTCAGCACCACATCTCCGGCCTTCAGGCCCGACAGCACCTCGACCCGGTCGCCGTCGACCGGGCCGCCCAGCTGGACCGGCGCGTCCGAGACCCGCCCGGCGGCATCAACGGTGCGGACGAAATCGATGCCGTAGCGGGTGGACACGAAGCGGCGCGGCAGGACCAGGGCTTCACGCTCACCGATCGGGGCCAGCACGGTCACCCGCTGGCCCACCCGGTCGCTCGCCAGGCCCTCGACGGCGATGTCGGCCGTGATCCGGCCGCCGCTGGCCGCCGGATAAACCTGGACGATGGTGCCGCTGGCAGGAAGGCCGTCGCCGGACAGGCTCACAGTCTGGCCGACCCTCAGATTTCGGCCCTGGACCTCCGGCAACTCCATGCGCAGGACAAGGGGGCCGGCGGTCACGGTGGCGACGGATTGGCCGGCGGCGACCACCGAGCCGGCCGGGACGTCTGCGGTCAGCACGCGGCCGGACGTCGGGGCAAGGATGCGGCCCTGTGCCCCGGTCTCGGCGCTGGCGGCGCGCTGGGCGCGGGCAGCCCGGGCCTGGGCGTCGGCAGACCGGGCTGCCGCCCGGGCCTGATCCAGGGCGGCCTGGGCATAGAATCCGCGATCAAAGAGCGTCTGAACCCGCGCCAGCTGGGCCCGGGCCCGTTCGGCCTCGGCTTCGGCCGCCGCCACCTGGGCGTCGAACGCGGCGGTCTGCAGGTCCACCCGGTCATCGGCGACCACGCCGATAACCTGACCCTGACGAACGAGGTCGCCCTCGCGCACCGTCATCTGGACAAGCGTCCCCGGGATGCGGGCCCGCGCCTCACCGAGATCGCGAGAGGTGATTTCGGCCGAGGTCGGCTTGAGGTCCGCGATCAACGCTTCGCTCACGACCAGGCGTTCGCCCGTGACCGGTTCCGGGGCAACCCTGTCCGGCTCGGCCCCGCAGGCGGCAAGGCTGCCGATCATCAGGACGCTGGCGGCGAGAGCAGCAAGCGCGGCGGTGGGTTTCATCTTCAGGCCCTTATGTTAGCTTGACCTAATATTAGATAATGCTAATAAGAACGCAAGCCCGGTGATCATCGTCCCCGCGCCACAACCGGGCCTTGATCGAGATCAAGGCCCGGTCCGCCGGGCCCGCGCACACTGCAGGATCGGAGACGCCCAAATGGGAGATGCCACCATGAACCGGCCCACCATTGTCATTCTCGGCGCAGGCCTGGGCGGCGCCATAGCCGCCTATGACATCCGTCACACCCTGGGCGACCAGGCGCGGATCGTCATGGTGTCAAAGGGCGACATCTTCCATTTCACCCCGTCCAACCCCTGGGTGGCGGTGAACTGGCGCAAGCGTGAAGCGATCGAGGTCAGCCTGCCGGAAGTGATGAAGCGCAAGGGCGTCGAGTTCATCAACGTCGGCGCCAGTGGCATCCGGCCGGCCGACAAGGCCGTGGACCTGTCCGACGGCCGGTCGCTCGCCTACGACTACCTCGTCATCGCCACCGGTCCCGAACTGGCCTTCGACGAGGTTCCGGGGTTGGGCCCCGACGGTCATACGGTGTCCATCTGCCATGTCGACCACGCCGCTAAGGCGGCAGAGTCCTTCGATCGCTTCGTCGAGAACCCGGGCCCGATCGTCGTCGGCGCCGTCCAGGGCGCGTCGTGCTTCGGACCGGCCTATGAGTTCGCCATGATCCTCGACACCGAGCTGCGGCGCCGCAAGCTGCGCGACAAGGTGCCGATGACCTTCGTCACCTCGGAACCCTATATCGGCCACCTCGGCCTCGACGGCGTCGGCGATACCAAGGGCCTGCTGGAAAGCGAAATGCGCCAGCGCCACATCAAATGGATCACCAACGCCCGGGTGACGAGCGTCGACGCCGGCCTGATGCACGTCGAGGAGGTCAACGACGACGGCACGGTGAAGACCGTCCACGACCTGCCGTTCGCCTGGTCCATGATGCTGCCGGCCTTCCGCGGGGTCGAAGCGGTGCGCGGGGTCGAGGGTCTGACCAATCCGCGCGGCTTCATCCTGGTCGACAAGCACCAGCGCAACCCGACCTGGCCCGACATCTTCGCCCTCGGGGTCTGCATCGCCATTCCGCCCACTGGCCCGACGCCGGTGCCGGTCGGTGTCCCCAAGACCGGCTTCATGATCGAGAGCATGGTGTCGGCCATTTCGGCAAATCTGAAACAGATCCTCAAGGGCGAGGCGCCTTCCTTCGAGGCCAGCTGGAATGCCATCTGCCTGGCCGACTTCGGCGACGGCGGCGTGGCCTTCATGGCCCAGCCCCAGATTCCGCCCCGCAACATCAACTGGTCCGCCAGCGGCCGCTGGGTTCATGCCGCCAAGATCGCCTTCGAAGGCTATTTTCTGCGCAAGGTCCGCAAGGGTCAGGCCGAGCCCCTCTATGAGAAGCTGGCCCTTGATCTGATCGGTGCCCACAAGGTGCGTCGCGTCAACACTCCAGCCTCGACCCCGGAGACCCTGTCGTGAACCTCGATAAAGCCGTCATGCTGTTCGCCGGATGCGTCGTGCTGGCCAGCCTCGCCCTGACCCACTGGGTTCATCCCGGCTGGGTCTGGCTGACCGCGTTCGTCGGCGCCAACCTGATCCAGGCCTCGGTCACAAGCTTCTGCCCCGCCGCCATGATCTTCCGCCGTCTCGGCGTCCGCAAAGGCACGGCCTTCCGTTAGGCGCAGCCTTGCCACGGTCGGGTGCGGGAGGAAAATGGTGGACGCGACAGGGATTGAACCTGTGACCCCCTCGATGTCAACGAGGTGCTCTCCCGCTGAGCTACGCGTCCGCCGGGGCGGGGCCGGCAGGTGCCGGTCCGGGAAGGCGCGGGGTATAACCCGTCTCCGCGCGAGACTGCAAGCCCCTCACGGCCTTGTCAGCCAGCTTATCAGGCGGCGATCATTTTCTCGACTTCACCGACCAGGTCGCGCAGGTGCACCGGCTTGGACAGAACCTTGGCCTGGGGCGTGCTCTGGGCCGCGGTCAGGGCCACGGCGGCAAAGCCGGTGATGAACATGATGCGCAGGCCCGGCTGGCGGGCGGCGGCCACGCGGGCCACCTCGATGCCGTCGGCGCCCGGCATGACGATGTCGGTCAGCAACAGGTCATAGGGGCCGTCGTCCAGGGCATCGATGGCGTCATCGCCATTCTCGCAGTCGACGACCTCATGACCGGCCCGCTCCAGCGCCCGGGTCAGAAAGCCCCGCAGCGATCCATCGTCTTCTGCCAGAAGAATGCGTGCCATCGAATGGTCCCCAAAGCCGTCAGCCCGAACGGCCGTTTGCCTCACTTGCGGAAAAGGTTAAGGCGACAAGCGTAAACCGGCCATGAAAATCATTGATCCGTGTCCACAGGGATTCCACGGGCGGCCAAAGGGGAGGGCATATGACAGCAGAAGACGGGGATCCGCAGGCCGAGGCCCCGTTTCGTCTGCTGCCCCCCGTCGGGGACGCCGCCAGCCCGCTGGTATTTGCCTCTCCGCATTCGGGTCGTCTCTACCCTGAGGCGGCGGGCTTTGACCCGGACCTGTCCGACCTGTCGCTGCGCAGCGCCGAGGACGCTCTGGTCGACCGCTTGATCGCCGGCGCGCCCGGGCAGGGGATACCGGTGCTGCTGGCGACCCATGGCCGGGCCTGGCTGGACCTGAACCGGGCGCCGACGGACCTCGACCCGACCCTGATCGACGACCTGCCCGCCGGTACCGAGGGCGGACCCCGGGCCCAGGCGGGCTATGGCGTGGTGCCGCGCCTGACGGGCGATGGCCGGGCGCTCTATGGACGACGCCTGTCACGGGCCGAGGCCGCGGATCGTATCGAGACCGCCCACCGCCCGTATCATGCGGCGCTGGATGCCCTGATGCAGGAGGCCCGCGCCCGGCACGGGGTGGCGGTGCTGGTCGACTGGCACTCCATGCCCGGCCCCAACCCCAGCCCTCCGGCCAAACGTCCGGTCGCGGCCTTCCCCCAGATCGTGCTGGGCGACCGCCACGGCGGGGCTTGCGCCACCGCCCTGACGCGGCGGGTCTCGGCCCTGCTGGGCGGGGAGGGGCTGCGCGTGGCGCTCAACCACCCCTATGCGGGCGGCTGGACGACCGAGCGCTGGGGGCGCCCGGGCGAGGGCTTCCACGCCCTGCAGATCGAGATTTCGCGGGCGCTCTATCTGGACGAGGCGCGCCTGCAGCCGGGCCCGGGCTGGGCGCGCTGTCAGGGCATTATCAACCGTCTGATCGACAGCCTGGCGCGTGAGGTGCGCGACCTGGTTCCCTGACCCTTCGGACAGAAAAAATGCCGCGCCCGGAGGCGCGGCATGAAAGTCTATAGGGAGGAAACGCCCAGGAAGGGCAAGACGCCCGAAGGCGTCAAAGTGAAGTTAGGTTGCAGTGCACAATCCGTCAAGCAGCTATTTTTCACCGGATGTCACGGATTGTAACATGCGAATGGTAATTTTCGCCAATGTAACCGTTTCAAAGTCAAAAAATGTCCCATTAAGGGCCGCAGCTGCTCAGTATCAGGGCGCGGGCGGACCTTTGCCGGAATCGGATTCCAGCACCGCCCGCACCTTGCGGATGGCCCGGGCGGCCGGCGAGCGTTCCTGCCGCCAGATCAGCAGGGAAAAGGCCGCCATTACCCCCGCGCCCAGCCACAGCGGGCCCATCAGCCAGGCCGCCGCCGCCAGGGCGAAATAATAGGCCCGCACCCCCTGGCTGAAGGCGGCCAGCGCCGGATTGATCAGGTCGCCCGCCGCCCGGCCCAGGGCGCCCCGGTCCAGCCCCTCGTCAAGCTCCGGCACCGATCCGATGACCGCCAGGGTGTAGTTGAGCTGGCGAATCGACCAGATGAAATCCAGCAGGCCCCGCACCAGACAGATCAGGATCAGCGCCAGCTTGGCCTCCAGCAGGGGCAGGGGCACGGCCTCGGCGCCGACGGCAGCAAAGCCGCGCAGCGCGGCCTCTCCGCCAAACAATATGCCGGCGACCGCCGCGATCAGCAGCAGGTTGGTCGAGGCAAAGAATGAGGCCGTATTGATCGAATGACCCATCAGCTGGCTGTCGACCAGCCGGATCTCGCGCCGGGTCATGGCCGACATCCACACATGCCGGATCAGCTGCATGTCCTGATTCAGGGTGCCGACCGACCGCGACAGCAGCCGCAGGACCGGCTCATAGCCCAGCCAGCACAGGATGAAGAGCGCCACGGCAGCCCAGTCGAGCGGAGTCATATGCAACGCCTCATAAAGAAGGCCTCGTGGCCCGATCCGTCGGGCCCTGCGCGGAACGCTTGCTACTGGCCCCGGGTTTGCCTATCACGCCCGCCTCCCCGTTTCGCAAGTGCACAATAGACCCGTCATGAACATTGATGCCATCCCCGTCGGACCCAATCCCCCCTGGGACCTGAACGTCATCATCGAAATCCCGCAAGGGGGCCTGCCGGTCAAATATGAGATGGACAAGGCGTCAGGCGCCCTGTTCGTCGACCGCTTCCTGCATACGGCCATGTATTATCCGGCCAATTACGGCTTTGTGCCCCATACCCTGTCGGCCGACGGCGACCCGTGCGACGTGCTGGTGCTGAACCCGACGCCGGTAGTGCCCGGCTGCGTCATCCGCTCGCGGCCGATCGGCGTGCTGATCATGGAAGACGAAAAGGGCATGGACGAGAAAATCCTGGCCGTGCCGGTCGATGCGCTGCATCCCTATTACACCGACGTCGCCAGCTACCGTCAGCTGCCGGCCATCATGATCGACCAGATCCAGCACTTCTTCACCCGCTACAAGGACCTGGAGAAGAACAAGGAAACGGCCGTCAAGCGCTGGGGCGACGCCGGCGAGGCCGCCGAGCTGATCGCCATCGGCATCCGCGCCCACCAGGACAAGCTGAAAGCCGACAAGAAGGGCTGAGGGCCCGGCCGGTCCTGATGTCCCGTCATCCTCCGACTTGATCGGAGGATCGGTCCGGGCAGACCGTTAGCCGTTTCGGACGTCACCGATCCTCGGGTCGAGCCCGAGGATGACGCTGGACTGAGGGCGGTGACCATGATCGCCACTTCCCAAAAAACCAACGCTTTCAACATCCCCACCCTTTCGCGCACCGTTCTTCCCGACCGGGCCCGCGCCTGATCGATACTGTCCGGTTGCCAAAGCCACCGTGCGGGGAAGCTCCAATTCAGACGGTTCAGACGGTTCAGACGGTTCAGACGGTATTCTTCTCCCCCTCTCCGTCGGGAGAGGGGGCAGGGGGTGAGGGGCTCACCGCTGCCTTCGGCGTGAGCCGTCGCACCGTCCCTGCCACGGCGGTCGCCGACGGATACCACCGGCCCTCATCCGGCGCTCGCGCGCCACCTTCTCCCAGCGGGAGAAGGATACGCTTCACCGTTGGACCTCATTTCAGACCATTCAGACGGTTCAGACGGTGTTTTCTCACCGTCTCAATTCCCCGCCCCTTTCCCCCGCGCATCGTCGGGGCTAGGTCAGGATCATGCCGCCGGACACACCCACCGAGACCTTCAAGCGCGCCCTGGCCCATGCGGCGCGGGCGCTGGCCGAGCAGGACGACCTCGAGGTGGTGTTCGCCTCGGACGGGCCGCGGATGTCGAATGGCGTCCTGACCCTGCCGCACCCGCCGCGCGACCCCTCCGGCCCCGAAAGCGCCGCCCTGCGGGGACAGGCCGACCGGCTGGCCCTGCGGCTGGCCAATCATGACGACAGCCTGCACCGGACCCTGACCCCGCTGGACAGCCGCGCCGCCGAGGTGTTCGAGGCCGCCGAACAGGCCCGGGTCGAGGCCGTGGGCAGCCGCGCCATGGCCGGGGTTCGCGCCAATCTGGACGCGGCCCTCGTCACCCGCATGGAGCGCAGCGGCCTCACCCGCGTGACCGAGGCGGATCAGGTACCGCTGGATCAGGCGGTTGCCCTGCTGCTGGCCGAACGACTGGGCGAGCGCCCCTTGCCGAAAGCGGCCACCACCACCCTCGATCTGGTGCGCGACGATCTGATCGAGCGGGCCGGTCCGGCGCTCGACCGGCTGGCGGCCGCCGTCGACGACCAGAGTGCTTTTGGCCGCGAGATGCAGGCGGTGCTGAAGGCGCTCGATCTGGACCCCGGCAATGGCCAGGCCGATGAGGCCGACGATACCGAGGGCGAGGATGAGGCCGCGGACGACGCCCCCTCCGAAACCGAGGACGAGAGCGACGACCCCGACACCGGCGACAGCGAGGACAGTTCGCCCGAGGGCCGCAGCGAGGACTCCGGCTCCGACGGCGAGCGCGACAGCCGCCCCGACGGCGCCCCGGCCGAGGCCGACGGCGAGGACTCGGATCAGGCGGCGGAATCGCAGGAGGGCATGCGCCCGGGCCGCACCGAGGGCGAGGGGGGCCATGACCCCTCCGTCTATCGCGCCTTCACCACCGCCTTTGACGAGGTCATCGCCGCCGAGGAACTGTGCGACCCGGTCGAGCTGGATCGCCTGCGCGCCCTGCTGGACCAGCAGCTGACCCAGCTGTCCAGCGTGGTCGCCCGCCTCGCCAACAAGCTGCAGCGCCGCCTGCTGGCGCAGCAGAACCGCAGCTGGATGTTTGATCTGGAAGAGGGCGTTCTCGACACGGCCCGCCTGACCCGGGTGATCACCGACCCGACCGCGCCCCTGTCGTTCAAGGCCGAGAGCGAAAGCCCGTTCCGCGACACGGTCGTCACCCTGCTGCTGGACAACTCCGGCTCGATGCGCGGGCGGCCGATCATGGTGGCCGCGGTCTGTGCCGACATCCTCGCCCGCACGCTGGAGCGCTGCGGCGTCAAGGTCGAGATCCTCGGCTTCACCACCCGCGCCTGGAAGGGCGGCCAGCCGCGCGAGGCCTGGATCACCGCGGGCCGCCCCGCCAACCCCGGCCGTCTGAACGAGCTGCGCCACATCATCTACAAGACCGCCGACGCGCCTTGGCGCCGGTCCAAGCGCAACCTCGGCCTGATGATGCGCGAGGGCCTGCTCAAGGAGAACATCGACGGCGAGGCGCTGATGTGGGCCCACGACCGCATGCTGGCCCGCACCGAGGCACGGCGCATCCTGATGGTGATCTCGGACGGCGCGCCCGTCGACGACACCACCCAGACCGCCAATCCGGTCCACTATCTGGAACGCCACCTGCGCCAGGTCATCGGCCAGATCGAGGACAGGTCCGACGTCGAACTGCTGGCCATCGGCATCGGTCACGACGTGACCCGCTTCTACCGCCGTGCCCTGATGATCACCGACGTCGACCAGCTGGCCGGCGCCATGATCGAGAAACTGGCCGAACTGTTCGACGCCAAACCCAAGACCGAGCGCGCCGCCCGGCGGCTCAGGCGGGCGGCCTAGACCCGCTCGCTGACCTTGATGGCGGCGCGGCAGCCGGCCTTGATCACCGAGGACAGCAGGCGATAGCCGGGCGCATCGCGGCTGCCGCGTTCGACGGCGTGGTCGTGGTGGGCCATCTCCTCGGCCCGGAACTGTGCCAGCTCGCGGGCCAGCTCGGGGTCACGATCCGCCAGCTCGGCGATCTGGTCGGCATAGTGCTGCTCGATCACCGACTCGACCGCCTCGGTACAGGCATGGGCCGCCTTCTCGCCCAGCAGGGCGGTGCCGGCCCCCAGCGCCTGGGCCGCCAGGTGCCACAGGGGCAGGGCGGCGGTCGGGGCAACCTGGTTCTGGTTCAGCAGGGCCTCGAACCGCGACAGGTGCACAGCCTCATGGCCCTGCATCCCGGTCAGGTCGTCGGTGATGGCCGACTTGCCCTTGCGCCCCTCAAAGACGGCGCGCTGGGCGCGGTAGATCTGAACGGCAGCGTACTCGCCCGCATGGTCGACCCGCAGGATCTCGGCCATCCGTGCCCGGTTCATGCCGGCACCCGGCCGGGGCAGGGGGATGGCGCGCGACCCCTTGCGGCCCGTGATCTCCGGGTCGTTCAGCGGGTCGGCGGAGGGATCAACCTCTGGGGGCACGGGCATCCTTGGGACGTTTCGCGGCCAGCAGGCTGAAGATCGCGAGGGCCGCAGCAATCAGGGTGTTCCAGCCTGCCATGGACAGGCCCAGGAAGCGCCATGTCACGGCGTCGCACGCCACGATCGGCTCGACCTCGGCGGTGCCCATGGCCAGGGCGGCCAGCCGCTCCAGATTGATCTCGCCCGCCCCGCCCGAACACACGGCCGGCAGCTCCCACCAGCCGGCTTCCCCCCCGGCATGGAAGCCGGCGGTGATCGCCCCGGTCAGGAAGACGATGAACAGCAGGAAGGCCGCGACCCGCGGCGTGCCCCGACTGGCCCGGCTGACCAGGGCCCACAGGCTGGCGGTCAGGGCAATGGCGACCGCCACCCAGTAGACCTCGCGCTGCTTGAGGCACAGGTTGCACGGGGCCAGCCCGCCGAACCGCTCAAAGGCGTGGGCGGCGGCAAGGAGGCTCAGGGACGCCGCAAGGGCGAACACCGTCCACCAGCGGGTCAGGACACGATAGGCCGACATCATGCTGCGATGCTTAGCGCGGTCCTGCGGGAACGTCGATCCATCATCGTCGGCGGCTGGACCTGACACACCGGGATGCTAGAGGGGCGGCATGACGACCGAACCCGCGCCCATCCCGCCGTCCTCGGAGCAGGACGACGTCCGCCACAATCTGGCGCGCCTGCTGCGGCGGCTGGCCGATGACGGGGCCGAAAACGGTCTGACCCTGCACCAGATCCGCGACCGGCTGGACGAGCGGGCCTACGGCCTGCTGATCCTCATCCTGGCCATCCCCTGTCTGGTGCCGGGCCTGTACGGTGTCCCGCAGGTGGTCGGCATCGTGATCGTGATCCTGGCGGCCCAGCTGCTGGTCGGGCGCGAGGAGCCGTGGCTGCCGCAGTGGGTGCTGAGACTGCGCGCCCGGGCCAGCTGGCTGAAGGCCATGGCCGATTTCGCCGAACAGCGACTGGGCTGGATCGACCGGTTCTCGCGGCCGAGGCTCTCGGCCTTCGCCTCGGGCGCGGGCGAAAAGCTGGCGGCCCTGTTCATGATCCTCGCGACCCTGACCATCGTCCTGCCCATGACCAACACCATCCCCTCGGTGGCGCTGTCGCTGCTGGCGGTGGGCCTGATCCAGCGCGATGGCCTGTTCGTCATCGGCGGGGCCGTCGTGGCCACGGCCTGGATCGGCCTCCTGACCACGCTCGCCGTCGCCTTTCTGCTGGGCGCGGACTGGGCGATGCGGCTGGTCACGGACCACATTCCGGGGCTCGGCTGAGCGCCGCTCGCCACAAGGTGAAGCCGCCTCGCTTGGCTTGGGCGGTCCGGATGACTAGGTTCCGGCCTCAAAGGTGGCCATGCGTGCCGCTGTGAACCCTTCAGGATCAGGAGACGCGACCATGGACGACGCGACCCAAACCCCCACGGCCCAACAGATCAATGCCGCAAACCCGCTCGGCGTCGACGGCTTCGAATTCGTCGAGTTCACGGGCCCCGAGCCCAAGGCCATGATCGCGCGGCTCGAGCTGATGGGCTTCACCCAGACCCATGTGAACCCGGAAAACGACGTGGTCCGGCTGAAGCAGGGCGACATCACCATGCTCGTCAACCGCAGCCCCAAGGGCCAGGCGGGCGAGTTCGCGACCGAGCATGGACCGTCGGCCAACGGCATGGCCTTCCGGGTCAATGATGCGAAGGCGGCCTATGATGGCGCCGTGGCGCGCGGCGCCAAGCCGGCCGAGGGCCATGACGGCGGCGCGCTGGGCAAGGGCTACGCCTATGTCCTGCAGGGAATCGGCGGCTCGCTGCTGTATCTGGTCGACCAGTATGGTGAGGCCGGCTCCCTCTATGACGGCTGGGACGAGATCGAGGGCTGGGAAGAGGCTGAGCGCAAGAATTCGGTGGGCCTGTTCTGCCTCGACCACCTGACCCACAATGTGCGCCGGGGCCAGATGCGCACCTGGTCGGGCTTCTACGGCGACGTCTTCGCCTTCGAGGAGCAGAAGTATTTCAACATCAAGGGCAAGGCGACGGGCCTGTTGTCCCAGGCGATGATCGCGCCCGACCGCGCCATCCGCATCCCCCTGAACGAGAGCCAGGACGACAACTCCCAGATCGAGGAGTTCCTGAAGCGCTACAACGGTGAGGGCATCCAGCACATCGCCCTGGCCACCGACAACATCTTCGAGACCGTCGAAGAAATGAAGCGTCGCGGCATCCCCTTCCAGGACACGATCGAAACCTATTTCGACCTGATCGACAAACGCCTGCCGGGTCACGGCGAGGACGTCGCCCGCATGCGAGAGAATCGCATCCTGATCGACGGCTCGGACGAGGACGGCATCCTGCTGCAGATCTTCACCCAGGACACCTTCGGCCCGATCTTCTTCGAGATCATCCAGCGCAAGGGCAACCAGGCGTTCGGCGAAGGCAATTTCCAGGCGCTGTTCGACTCCATCGAGCTGGATCAGATCCGGCGTGGCGTGATCAAGGTGGATGCCTAAGCCTCCGGCCTGGATCCCGTTCACGGGACCGGTCGCGGCGGGGGTGACGGCGGGGCTGGCCGCGCCGCACCTCGGCTTCTGGCCGCTGGTGATCGCCGCCACCCTGATGGGGCTGGTGCCGGTGGTCGGCTATCAGCTGTGGAAACGGGCGCATCACGAACGATGACACCCAGTGGGGGAGGCGGACCAATGAAGACCTGGCTTGCGGCGGTTGGGACCGCTCTGACTGTAGCGCTGGCCTCGCCCGTCCTCGCCCAGGACGGCGCGTGGTCGCTGGCCATTCACGGCGGGGCCGGGGTGATCGAGCGTGGCAGCCTGACGCCGGAGCAGGACGCCGCCTATCGCGCGGCGCTGGACGGCGCACTTCAGGTCGGGGCCGAGGTGCTGGACAATGGCGGCTCGGCGCTGGACGCCGTCGAGGCCGTCATCCAGGTGCTGGAGGATGATCCCTTGTTCAACGCCGGGCGGGGTGCGGTCTTCACCGCCGACGGCCGGATCGAGCATGACGCCGCCATCATGGACGGCACGACGCGGGACGCCGGGGCCGTCGCCGGCCTGACCCGCACCCGCCATCCGATCAGCGCCGCCCGTGCGGTCATGGAAAACTCGCCCCACGTCTTCCTGATCGGACAGGGCGCCGAGACCTTCGCCCGCGATCAGGGGCTGGAGGAGGTCGACCCGGCCTTCTTCTTCACCGAGCGGCGCTGGCGCGGCCTGGTCCGTCAGCTGGAGCGCGAGGGCCTGCCCGTACCGGCTCGCCCTGCAGGCGCCCCTGCGGAGGGCGCCATGGCCGCGGTCGCCCCGCCGCTGGACGAGCGCAAGTTCGGCACCGTGGGCGTGGTCGCGCTGGATCGGGAGGGGCGACTGGCGGCCGGCACCTCGACCGGCGGCATGTCGGGCAAGCGCTGGGGCCGGGTGGGCGATGTGCCGGTGATCGGCGCGGGCACCTATGCCTCGAACGTCGAGGGCTGCGCCGTCTCGGCGACCGGCTCGGGCGAGTACTTCATCCGCGCGACCGTGGCCCGGGACATCTGCGCCCGGTATGCATGGGAAGTCAGCTATCCCGAATCCGAGGAGAACCGGGCCATGGCCGTAGAGGATGCCTGTCCGCCGGACACGGCATGCCCCGGCCCCCGACAGCCTGTCCATGTGGCGGCCAGCGAGGAAATCCGCGAGGTCGGCGATCTGGGCGGCGAGGGCGGGGTGATCGTCATGACCGCCCAGGGCCAGGCGTGGTTCGAGATGAACACCTCGGGCATGTACCGGGGCCGGGTGGCCGAAGGCGGAGACCGTCTGGTCGCCATCTATGCCGACGAGGACGACTGACGGATGCAGGCCATCGATCTCGCCGAGAAGTTCGCGGCCTTCGACGAGCACTGGCGGCCGCGCGTGGCCGCGCAGCTGAACGGACAGGATGTGCGGCTGGTCAAGGTCCAGGGCACCTTCCCCTGGCACAGTCATGCCGAGGCCGAGGAAATGTTCCTGGTCTGGAAGGGCCGGTTCCGCGTCGAGTTCCGGGACCGGACCGTTGCTCTCGGGCCGGGCCAGTTCATCGTGGTGCCGCGTGGCGTGGAACACCGGACCGCTGCCGACGAGGAAGCCGAAGTGCTGATCTTCGAGCCGTCAGAGGTGGTCAACACCGGTGACGCCCCGACCTCTGAATTCACCGCCCCCATGGGAGCCATGATCTGATGGCACAGCGTGACCATCCCAATGTGGCGGTGCCGCCGCCGCTGATCTATTTCGCCTTCCTCGGTCTCGGCTGGGCGCTGGACCGCTATGGCGTGCAGATCGGCCTGCCGGCGGGTGAGGACATGAGCCTCGGCCTCGGGACCGAGCTGCGGCGCGGACTGGCGCTCGCCCTGATCCTGGGCGGCCTGTTGCTGGACGGCATGGCAGCGGGCCTGTTCCGGCGCCTGGGCACGGCGGTTGAGCCGTGGAAGCCCTCGACCGCGCTGGCGACCGACGGCCCGTACCGGTTCAGCCGCAATCCGATCTATGTCGGGTTCGCCATCACCTACGCCGGACTGGCCATTGCCATGGACTCGCCGATCGCCCTGCTGATGCTGATCCCCTGTCTGGTGGTCATCGACTGGGCTGTCATCCAGAAAGAAGAGGCGTATCTGGCCCGCACCTTCGGTGCCGAATACGAGGCTTATCGCAACCGGGTGAGGCGTTGGCTGTGAGTACCGAACGATCCGACGACCTGTCCGCGCTGGCCATTGAGGAGCTGGACGCCGCCTGCGCCCTCAGCTGGGCCGAGATGAAGCGTATCACCCCCTGGGGCGACACCTATGGCGGCCTGACCGCCGGCGGGCTCGAGGTCGAGGTGGAGCGCCGCTACATCTGGGCCCACCAGCCCGAGGGCAGCATCGCCATCGAGGTCGAGGTGCGGCTGCCCGGCACCCGGCAGGGCGCCGAGGCCCGTGCCGTGATCGAACCGTCACGCTGACGGGCGGCCGTTAACCTTTCCCGTTGCCAAAGGGGCTGACCCTGCCATCATGGCCGCGGTTGAGGGAGACAATCGTGGCTGTCTATTCGTCGGACTTTCAGGGGGGCGGGGTCTTCGAGCCCGTCGATCCGCCCGTATTCCTGGGGCTGGAGCCGCTGCTGCTCGCCCTGCTGGTGGCCATCGGCGCCGTCCTGTTCTTTCTGGGCTGGCAGCTGCGGAACAACCAGACCCGCCGCGATCCCGATGCCGCCGCCAGTATTTGGAAAGCCATCGACGACGCGCTCAAGGCGGCGATGAAGGCGGACGGGGGGTCCCTCGTCGGCAAGGCCGAAGAGGTCGAGCGCGTCATCCGCAAGCGGCTGGGTGCAACCCTGTCCATCGCCGAAGGGCTCAATCCGGGGCTCGACAGCCTGAGGTCCGCGCTGGACGGGCGCCGTCATGTTCCGCATGCCCATGCTCACCCCGAAGCGCACGATGATCACGGTGACCACAGTCATGACGATCACGCGGACGATGACCATGGCGTCGATGAAGCATCGTCGCCCACGGTCACCCAGATCACGGTCATCAACGGCAACCGGGAGGCGCGCCGAAGCGGGACCGGTCACGGGGGTGGCGGGCGTACGTCTGACCATGGGGGCTCGCTGTCGCCCCGCGAGCGCGACCACGCCATCCGGGCGGCCATTGCGGATCTGAACGACTGGTGGCGGGACAAGGACGCCCGGATCGGCGAGATGCGGGACGCCCACAGCGAGCTGTCGGCGGACTGAGGTTTTCCTCGGGGCAGAAACCGCCTAATCGATAGGGATGAAACTCGCATCGCTGAAACACGGCCGGGATGGCCGCCTCGTCGTGGTGTCGGAAGACCTGAACTGGTTCACCGACGCCTTCCTGATCGCCCCGACGCTGCAGGCGGCGCTCGATGACTGGGAGCGGTGCGAACCGCGCCTGCGCGCCCTCGCCGAAAGCCTGGAGCACGAAGCCGTGCCGCGCGGCCGATTCCATGAGCGCGACGCCTCTGCCCCCCTGCCGCGCGCCTATCAGTGGGCCGACGGCTCCGCCTATGTGAACCACGTCGCCCTGGTCCGGCAGGCCCGTGGGGCCGAAATGCCCGAGAGCTTCTGGACCGATCCGCTGATGTATCAGGGCGGCTCCGACGGCTTCCTCGGACCGCGCGACCCCATTCCGCTGGCGGATCCGGCCTGGGGCTGTGACCTTGAGGCCGAAGTCGTGATCGTCACCGGTGACGTGCCCCAAGGCGTGTCGCGGGAAGAGGCCCTCGGCCATGTCCGGCTGGTCGGGCTGGTCAATGACGTATCCCTGCGCAACCTGATCCCGGCCGAACTGGCCAAGGGCTTCGGCTTCGTCCAGTCCAAGCCCGCCAGTGCATTCACCCCGGTGTTCGTCACGCCGGACTCGCTGGGCGAGCGCTGGAAGGACGGCAAGCTGCACGGCGAGCTAACTGTCACCCTGAACGGCAAGCCCTTCGGCCAGGCCGACGCCGGCGAAGACATGACGTTCGACTTCGGCACCCTGATCGCCCATCTGGCCAAGACCCGGTCGCTGGTGGCCGGCTCGATCATCGGCTCGGGCACGGTGTCGAACCGAGACGCCGACGGCGGTCCGGGCAAGCCGGTCAGCGACGGCGGGCTGGGCTATTCGTGCATCGCCGAGGTGCGCACCGTGGAAACCATCCAGCGTGGCAAGGCCGAGACGCCCTTCCTGCAGCATGGCGATACCGTCCGCATCGAGATGCTGGACGACAAACATCACTCGATTTTCGGGACGATCGAACAGACAGTGGAGCCTTTGGGATGAAAGCGGTCGCCGGTGCCCTGATAGCAGCCCTCGCCGTTGGTCCGGCCCTGGCGCAGGAGCCGGAGGCCTGGACGGCCCAGACCACGGACGATCTCACCCTGGCCTATGCGGTCTTTCCCGAGGGGATTGCCGTGATTGCGCGCTGCCAGGCCGGCACGCCGGAGTTGCTGGTTCAGGGGCTTCAGATCCGGGCGCCGCAGATCGACGTCGCCGCCAAGTTCGGAGAGGGCCGGGTTCACTGGACGTCCTGGATCCCGTCCGACAATGGCCGCTATCTGATTGCGGAACGCCCTGCCCAGCTGATGCGGGGGTTCGTCAATGAACGGTCGGCCACGCTGCAGTTCGGACAAGGGGACGGCGCAGTCCAGTTCACCGTGACCCCGCCGGCCGACACCGCCGGCATGGCGGGCGTGCTGACGACCTGCGGCCAGCCGCTATTCCACGAGCGCGACGAGGCCGAGCCGCTCCGTCTGTCAGCGGGGGGAGACGATTTCCTTCGCGAGGGCCGGGTGATCGTTCCACCGCGCGCCGCACGCGACGGCGTGTCGGGCTGGGCCTATGTCACCTGCATCACTGCAGAGGAGGGTCGCCTGACCGACTGCGAGGCCGAGGCTGAAGGTCCTGCCGGATATGGCTATGGAGAAGCCAGCGTCCGCTCGCTGGAAGAATCCCGCATCCGTGGCGAGGTCCCGCCCGGACGCCTCGTCTCGATCCGACTGGCGACCCTCGTGAACTGATTGATCGGTCGCCGGGGTATGGCGCACCCGGTGGTGATCCGCTAAATCCGCCGGACCTCACGCGGGTGTGGTGGAATTGGTAGACGCGCCGGACTCAAAATCCGGTTCCGAAAGGAGTGTCGGTTCGAGCCCGACCACCCGCACCATGGCCCTCAGGGCTGGCCGACCTTCTGCACGATCAGTCCGACCGAGGTTGTCACGAACCCCGCCACGGACAGCCGCAGGTGCGGGTCATTCCGATAGGGTGGGATGTCGATGTAGCGGTCGACGGGGCCGTTGCCGGCGTTCAGATCCAGCGGCATCACCTTGTGCCCGCCCGCCTCGAGTTGCCTGACCAGCTCGTGGAGATCACGAGGCCGGTACAGCACCGTTCCGCCCTCTGAAAGGGTCTCGCTGTCTGACGTGAGGTTCAACTCCGTCGTGTGAACCGCCACGCCACCGGGCGCGAGGGTGCCCAGGGATCGCTCGATGAAGTCCATCCCGGCTTTCAGCGAGCCCAGATGCTCCAGCGCGCAGGCAGACCAGCAGAAATCGAAGTCGACGAGGTCGTCCGGGATGGCGTTCATATCGACAGGCCGGAACTCGACGGAGCGATCAAACACATCCGGCGGACACAGGTCGGGTCTCATCAGCGCGGCCTTGCCGAGCGCATGCTGACCGGAGTCGGCCCAGCCCGTGTCGACAGCCTCATCGGCCGCCTGATCGGTCGCGGTGATGTGGCATCCACGCGCGGCAAAACAGGCCGAAAGCGGTTCCCGACCGACGCCGAAACCCAGCCCGCGCGACCCGGGCCGGAGCCGCTTGCGCTCATGCAGCGCCTGGCTGATGAAGACCAGCTCCCAGAGCTTTCTGTGATAGCCGGGGTGCGCGCCCAGCTGCTCACACCAGTATGAAAACCAGGCGGTCTCGAAATGGCTCTGGCGACACGCCGACGAGGCGCGAAAGACCCGCCGTCCCGGCTTGTGGTCGGACCGGATCGGAGGGCCACCCCGCCAGTGTCGTTCATCCGGCAGGTGCTGGGCGGCCAGCGCTTCGACCTGGCGTTCCAGAAGTGCGACCCGAGCGCCGAGAGCGGCCAGGGCGAGATCGCGGTCGTCCATGAGGGGCTCCTGCAGCGTTTCTGAAACCAGACCGCCTCCAGCCATAGCAGGGGCCCACGGCGAGCTCGACCCGTATGATGAAAATCTGCGGCCTTCGCAGTTGCAAAAAGGGATAGCGGATCGCATCTGCACCGGATGCAAACGCCCGAGGTGCCTCATCCCAAACCCGTGCGCGGCCCGGGCTTTCCCGAGTTTGTCGCCCTGATCGCCATGATGATGGCGCTGAATGCCCTGGCCATCGACATGATGCTGCCGGCCCTGCCGGCCATTGGCGAGGCCCTGAGCGTGGCGTCGGAGAACTCGCGGCAGTGGGTGATCACCGCCTATCTGCTGGGCTTCGGCGTGGCGCAGCTGATCTACGGGCCGCTGGCCGACCGCTATGGCCGCAAGCCTGTGCTGATGGGGGGCCTCGGCCTCTATGTCCTGTTCAGCGTCGCGGCCGCCTTCACCACGACGTTCGAGGCGCTGATTCTCGCGCGACTGGGCACGGGGCTTGGGGCAGCGGCCCTGCGCGTGCTTGCCGTGTCGATCGTGCGGGATCGCTATTCCGGGCGGACCATGGCGCGGGTCATGTCGCTGAGCTTCCTCGTCTTCCTCGGCGTGCCGATTCTGGCGCCGACGCTGGGGCAGCTGGTGCTGTTCCTGGCGCCCTGGCGCTGGATCTTCGGCGTTCTGGCGCTGGCGGGGTCGGGCTTCATGATCTGGGCCCTGATCCGCCTGCCCGAGACCCTGGCCCCCGAGAACCGCCTGCCGATCCGCTTTGGCCGGATCGCCGAAGCCTTCCGCGCGGTGGTCAGCGACCGCCTGTCGGTCGGCTATACCCTGGCGATGACGGCGATCACCGGTGCCCTGTTCGCCTTCATCAACTCCAGCCAGCAGATCTTTTTCGACGTGTTCCAGGAGCCGGCGTTGTTCACGACCGTCTTCGGCCTGATGGCGGCGGGCATTGCTGTGGCGTCGCTGACCAATGCCCGTCTGGTCGAGCGGCTGGGCTCGCGGCGCCTGTCGCATCTGGCACTGATCGGCTTCATCACCTCGGCGGCCGTCCATGCCGGAGTGGCCCTGTCGGGGAACGAAAGCCTGGTCAGCTTTGCCGTGCTGCAGGGGCTGACCATGTTCTGCTTCGGCTTCATCGCAGGCAATTTTGGCGCACTGGCCATGAACAACATGGGCCGGATTGCGGGCACAGCCTCCTCGGTTCAGGGGTTTGTCTCGACCACCTTCGGCTCGCTGACCGGTTTCCTGATCGGGCAGAGCTTTGACGGAACGGCGGCGCCCATGACCATCGGCATCACGACCTGCGGGATTCTGGCGCTGGTTGCGGTGATGGTGGCTGAGCGAGGCAAGCTGTTCAGCACCGTCGAGACCGAGATCCGACCGGCGTGAGCTTGACCTTGGGCAGCCGGGCTGGTCGGTTGCCCGGAACGAAGGCCCCCCCGGACTCATTTCCGGCGGGCGCCACAATGACACCATGAGGAAACCCCGATGGCCTTCAAGCTCGCTTCCGTCTCCACGCTTGCCCTCACTGCGGCCCTCGGTCTGACCATGGCGGCCTGTACGTCCATGCCGGGCTGGAGCGGCGCGGGGACCGCGGCCCCCGTTCAGGCGCCGGCCCAGGTCCAATGGGTGCGCGATGTCCACTCCCATGCCCGGCCCGAGATCGCGCGGGTCCACCACGTGGACCTGAACCTGAAAGCCGACTTCGACCGCCGGATGCTGGCGGGCACGGCCAGCCTGAGCATCACAGCGGAAGAGGGCGCTGGCGAGATCATTGTCGATATCCGCGACCTGGACATCCACGGCGTACGCTCCGACGACGGCCCGTTGGATTACACCATCGGCGAGGAAAGCCCCTTCATCGGCAAGCCGCTGATCATCGCGATTCCCTTTACCGAGGGGCGCATCCACATCGACTATTCGACCCGGCCCGATGCCGCGGCCCTGCAGTGGCTGACGCCGGAACAGACGGCGGGCGGCGAGCAGCCCTATCTGTTCAGCCAGGGTCAGGCGATCCTGACCCGCACCTGGATACCGACCCAGGACAGCCCCGGCATCCGCCAGTCCTATTCTGCCCGGATCGTCGTGCCGGAGGACCTCAAGGCGGTCATGAGCGCCGAGATGCTGACGCCCGAGGGCGAACCCGCCGGGCCGGGCGAACGGGCATACCGGTTCCGGCTGGACAACCCCGTGCCGCCCTATCTGATCGCCATCGGCGTGGGCGACATCGCCTTTGCCTCCCTGGGCGAGCGGACCGGCGTCTATACCGAGCCGTCCATGCTCGAAGCGGCGCGCGCCGAATTCCCCGCCGTCGAGTCGATGGTCGAGGAGGCCGAGGCCCTCTACGGCCCCTATCTCTGGGGCCGGTATGACCTGCTGGTCCTGCCGCCCAGCTTCCCCTTCGGTGGCATGGAAAACCCGCGCCTCACCTTTGCCACCCCCACGATCATTGCCGGAGACCAGTCGCTGGTCGCCCTGGTCGCCCACGAACTGGCCCACAGCTGGTCCGGCAATCTGGTGACCAATGCCACCTGGGACGACTTCTGGCTCAACGAGGGCTTCACCGTCTATTTCGAGAACCGGATCATGGAAGCGGTCTATGGCCGCGACCGCGCCATGCAGGAGCAGGTGCTGGGCTGGGAAGATCTTCAGGGTGAACTGGCGGACCTGCCGCCGGAAGACACACGCCTCAAGCTCGACCTCGCCGGCCGCGATCCGGACGAGGGCATGACGAACATCGCCTATGAGAAGGGCGCCTTCTTCCTGCGGACCATTGAACGGATCGTGGGGCGTGACCGGTTCGATGCCTGGCTCAAGGGCTATTTCGAACGCAACGCCTATCGGCCCATGACCACCGCCATGTTCCTCGAGGACATCCGGACTCACCTGATCCAGGGCGACGCCGCGCTGGAGGAGGCGCTGATGATGGACGCCTGGGTCTATCAGCCCGGCCTGCCGTCCAACGCCATGGCGCCGGTGTCGCAAGCCTTCGACCCGGTCGATGCTGCGGCCCGCAGCGTCTTCGTCGAGGGGGGTGCCCCGCCGCAATCCCTGTGGCAGGGCTGGAACACCCAGCAGCGCCAGCGCTTCCTCGCCTGGCGGCCGGAGGGCCATCAGGCCGGTCAGGACTGGCTCAGCGACGCGCAGCTGAAGGCTTTGGACGAGGGTCTCGGTCTCTCGGCGGCCGGCAATTCCGAAGTGCTGTTTGCCTGGCTGCAGATCGCCATGACCCACCGGTATGAACCCGCGGTGGCCCCGACCGAGGCCTTCCTGAAGGGGATGGGGCGGCGCAAATTCGTCCTGCCGCTGTTCCAGACCTTGTGGGGTGAAGGCGAATGGGGCCGCGATCTGGCGCGGCGCATCTACGCCGAGGCCCGCCCCCTCTATCACCCGGTGACCAGCAACTCGGTCGACGCCGTAGTGGGCGTGCCGGACTAGCGCGCCGCCTTTTCAAGACCGGAATGCGGCGGTCGCCCCACGGGCGGCCGCCGTTTTCATGACTTCGGCGCCATGATTGTGGCGAAACTGACCCCAAGTATACACAATTCTGTCTTAATTAGCAGAACGCGGTATGTGTCAACATTCGCACAGTTACAGCTATGTAATCGTTCGGCCTTGGAACGGCCCGAAGCCGTACATACTTGACCTTCTGCCAGTCGGGATGGCTGGTAACTGATCAACGATAAAAAGGAACTACCGCAATGCGTAGTCTCGTACTCTCTGCCGCTGCCCTGGCCCTGATGGCCTCGCCCGCCCTGGCCCAGGACCCGACCTCGAACATCTATGGCACCATCGGCTACAGCCAGCTCGACGCCGACGGCGTTGAACTGGGCGCAGTCACGGCGCGTATTGGCACCCGCTTCACCCCGAACTTTGGCGCCGAAGGCGAAGTCTCGCTGGGCGTCAAGGATGAAGACTTCCGGGTCGGCACCACCACCGTCTCCGCTGACCTGCAGTACGATGCCGCCGTCTATGGCGTCGGTTATGTGCCGCTCGGCCAGAACTTCGAGCTGTTCGGCCGCGTCGGCTACGGCACCAGCGAAATCAAGGTGTCGGGCCCGGGCGTCACCGCCACGGCCGATGGTGAAAGCTGGAACTATGGCGTGGGCGCCCAGTACACGCTGGACGGCCAGAACGGCATCCGCGCCGACTGGACGCGTCGCGACTTCCGTGACGACGGCGGTGAAGCCGACGTCTGGTCGCTGAACTTCGTCCGCAAGTTCTAAGGTCGGATCTTATCGGCCCCGAAAGGGCCCCGGCGTTTCGCCGGGGCCTTTTTTACAGGCTGATCAGCAGGTTGTGGTTTTCCCGATACAGCGTGGCCATTCTGTTGCGGTCATCCGACGTGCCCTGACGATTTCGTCTTTCCGTGGTTTCCGAAATCGGGAAGAGGACCCGCGTTGCCATTCCGGCAAAGTTTTGGGGGGTCCCATGCGTCTGTTCATCATTGCGGCTGCCGCCGCGTCTGCCATTGCCGCGCCCGCTGCGGCACAATCCAGCTTCGACCCGCAGATTTCGGTGTCGGCCGGCTATGCCCGTTACGTGGACGGCAGCGAAGACTGGGACGGTCACACCGCCACCGGCCGCATCACGGCGCGCCTGCATCGCTATTTTGGTGTCGAAGGGGACTTCGCCGTCGGCCTCGGCTCGTCGGACATTGCCGGCGTTGACGTCAGCATGAACTCCAATGTCGCCGGCTATGTCGTGGCCTACTGGCCTGTCGACCCGAACCTCGATCTGACCGCCCGCGTGGGCTATGGCTCGACCGAGTTCGACTTCGACTTCGGGGGCGGCACGACGGTCACCGAGAGCTTTGACGGCATGGCGTTCGGCATCGGCGCCCAGTACTATTTCGACGAGCACAACGGCGTGCGCTTCGACGTGACCCGTCACGAGTACAATGACATCGACGGTGGCCTCGACTCGGTCGGCATCACCTACGTCCGCCGCTTCTGATCGCGGCTATCCTGACAGCAGAACGGCGCGTCACCCTGCGGTGGCGCGCCGTTTCTGTGTCCGGGCGTCGATCAGGCCAGTTCGGGTTTCAGTGCCCAGCGCAGCGACCCCTCGCCGAACGGGCGGAAGAACAGGTCGCGATAGCGCTCGAACACCTCGACGATCATCTGGGCCAGATCCTGGGCGACCGTCTCGCCGCGCTGACGCTTGAGGGCGGCCACACACTGCACCACCTGCGCCTGATGACAGGACCCGCCCATACTCTTCAGCACGGTGGCCACGTCACGGGCCAGAGGTTCCTCGATCCGGGCCATCCAGGGACCGGCAAACTCAGGGGCAGCATACTGGGTCATGGACTGGGGCTCCGTCAGGTCTCCAGGACTTGAGGTACCCGTTCGCAAAAACGCCTGCCGCGTGCAAGCGGCGCCGTAAAAAGTGATCGGCAGGCGAAATGATCAGCCGCGCTTGCGCACGAACACCGTCCCGGCCGAATAGCCCGCGCCGAAGCTGCAGATCAGCCCGACATCGCCGGCGGCCATATTCTCCTGATGCAGGTGGAAGGCGATCACCGACCCGGCTGAGGAGGTGTTGGCGTAGTCGTCCAGGATGATGACGTTCTCGGACGGTTCGGGATCGCGGCCCAGCACCTTGCGGCCGATCATCTCGTTCATGTTGATGTTGGCCTGGTGCAGCCACAGCCGCTTCAGGCCGGACGGTTCCAGGCCCAGATCGGACGCATGGCTGACGATCATTTCGGACACCATGGGCACGACGTCCTTGAACACCTTGCGGCCCTGCTGGACGAACAGCTTGTCGGGCTTGCCGATGCCCTCGGGCGCGGCATTGTTCAGAAAGCCGAAATTGTTGCGGATATTGTTCGAGAACACGGTCTTCAGCCGCGTGCCCAGAATGTCCCATCCCCCCGGTCCGGCCTGATCGCCCGACTCGATGATCACGGCGGTGGCGACGTCGCCGAAGATGAAGTGGCTGTCGCGGTCCTTGAAGTTCAAATGGGCCGAGCAGACCTCGGGGTTGACCATCAGCACGGCCTTGACCGAGCCCGAGGCGATGAAGTCGGCGGCGGTCTTGAGGCCAAAGGTCGCTGACGAACAGGCGACATTCATGTCGAACGCAAAGCCCTCGATGCCCAGCGCCTGCTGCACCTCGATGGCCATCGCCGGGTAGGGGCGCTGCATGTTCGAGGCGGCGCACAATACGGCGCCGATCTCGCTGACCGGCTTGCCCCAGGCGGCGATCGCCTCCCGGGCGGCCTTGACCGCCATTTCCGCCAGAATCGACAACTCGTCGTTGGAGCGCTCCGGCAGATGCGGGACCATCCGTTCGGGGTCCAGGACCCCGGTCTTGTCCAGCACGAAGCGGCTCTTGATGCCCGAGGCCTTCTCGATGAACTCGACCGACGACGGGGTCAGGGCCTCGCGGGTGCCGGCCGCGATCTCATCGGCGTTGCGGGCGTTCTCCAACTCGGCCCAGGCGTTGTAGGCCTCGACCAGCTCGGCGTTGGAGATGGACTGTTCCGGCGTGAACAGGCCGGTGGCGGCGATGACGGCAGTCGGAGAAGAGGCGCTCACAAGGGTATCCGTGTTCTGATGCTGGTCTTCAATAGGCCGGTGGATCGCTGCGGTCGAGGCTGGCGATCAGGCCGCGTCCCCACCGCCACAACCCCCCGGCGCGACCCGTGTGGGTCGAAGGCTCCGGATCGGCCAGCTGTCGGGCCAGGTCCTCGGCCTCGCAGGGGTATCCGTCGGGCGTGACATACAGCGGATATCGGATCAGGGCCTCGGCGATCAGTGTGTCCAGATCGACCCGGCGGGTGCGGCGGGGGAAGGTCAGCGCGTCCCCGGTCAGGCCCCAGCCGGCATAGAAGGGCCGCCCCCAGGTCATCACCCGCTTGCCCCGCAACAGGGCCTCGAACCCCGTCAGCGAGGTCATCGTGGCCAGGGTATCGCAGGCGTCGAGACAGGCGGTGATGTCCAGGCCCTCGGCCCGCGCATCGACCAGCCGGGCGGTGCCTGCGTCCAGCCGGCCCGGTCGGTTGCCGGCGACCGTATCGGGATGGTCACGATAGATCAGAAAGGCGTCGGGCAGGCGCTCGCGGACCGCCTGCACCAGCGCGGCGTTGGTGCGGATAACCTCGCACCCCAGAAGGATGGACCGGTCATTCTCGACCTGGCCGACGATCAGAACCCTGGGGCGGTCGGTCGGCCAGTCCGGCGGGGGCGTAGCACCGCCCAGATTGTATTTGCTCAGTCCCCGCGCGACGAGGACCTGCCGCAGGGCGCGAGCCCGGGCGAGGTCTGCGGCGGGGGTCTGTCCGACCTCAAGCGCCAGCTCCAGTGCGGAGGCTCGCGCGCCATCGAAATGGATGCCCGTCGGGTCCAGCACCGCTGACAGGGCTGCCTTGAAATCTGATCCCAGACCCCTTGATCGCAGAAAACCGTCCTCCATCCGCCAGAGGGGCACGGAGGCAGCCTCGGCTGCCGGTGCTACTTCGGGCGATTCCTTGCCGGCCCAGACGATCAGCCGGCCGTCCCGCTCCCGGGCCGCCGATACCGCTGCTCCGATCGAGGCGAAGAAGGCTGTTTCGCCGAGCGGCGTGTTGATCAGGCGTTGAACTGCACTCCGCTTGGCCGGGGAAAAGCCGACACAGGCCGAATAGCCTGCCAGCCTTCTGGCGCGATCCCGTTGCTGCACAAGCCGGGACACGCTGGCCTCGGGTGTCGAGGGGCTTCCCGTCACGGGATCGACATAGCGCGCCTGAACGATCAGGGCCGCCGCCACCAGCACCTCCAGCGACCGGTCGACACCCCGGCGGGACGAGGAAAGGCTGTCGGTGGTCAGCCCCCATCCGGCGTAGAAGGGCAGACCGAAACTGTGGACCGGCAGGCCCCGGATCAGGGCCTCGAACCCGAGGCCGCTGGAGACGGTAAAGACGGCATCAACCTGCGGCAGCAGGACGTCCAGTGCCACATCATCGACGGGGATGGCCCCGTTCAGGACATCGGGTGGAAGGCAGCCGCGCTTCAGCCCTGCCACGGTCGCCGGGTGCCGTCTCACCAGCAGTTGACCGCCGCCCGCTGCCGCCCGGGCTGCCTCGGCCATGGCCATAAAGCTGTCGCCGTCTGCCAGCCCCCCGGCAATCGAGGCGTCACCGGCGGTCTGGTCGACGACCAGAATGCGCGGTCCGGAGGCGGGCGGCAGGTCGAGATCCAGACGCCCCATGCTGGTCTTGCTCAGGCCGGTGGCGCGCAAGCTCTGAATCAGGGCCCGGGCCCGGCTGTCCAGGGCGCTGTCGAACCAGGTGCCGGGCTCGTGGATCAGCGTCTCCAGCCGCGAGGGGCGCCGCGCGTCGTGGTGCACCCCCAGATCGTCGATCAGCAGGCTGTGGGGCGCTGCCCCGGCCTCGCCCAATCCTATGGACCGCAGGAACCCGTCCTCAAGCGGCAGATAGGGCACGCCCGCCCGCTCGGCCCACGTACGGCCGACCCACGATGTCCCCTTCCGGCCCCAGCCGATGACCGCCCGGGTGCCGGGCGACGGCAGCCGCTGCAACCGGTATTCCGGGAGGAAGGCCTCAAGCCCGCGGATATGCCACAGGCCGGGTGCCGAGACCCACGCCCGCGGCCGGTCGTCCGGGCTCATTCGCCGTTCCGTTGCCCGGTCAGGCGATCGTGCCGGGCCAGCAGGCGCTTCGCCGCCGCCAGATGCAGCCGTTCGACCATCTGGTCATCGATCCGCACCACGCCGAGCGCCTCCGCATCCGGTGCGGCAAAGGCCTCGACCACCTTGCGGGCATGGGCGACAGCCGCCGCATCGGGGGAATAGGCCGCATTCGCCGGTCCGATCTGCGACGGATGGATCAGGCTCTTGCCGTCAAAGCCGAAGGCCGAACCTTGCGCGCACTCGGCGGCAAAACCGTCGAGGTTGTCGATGCGGTTGTAGACACCGTCGATGGCCAGACGGTTCGACACCCTCGACGCCGCCACAATCATCGCCAGCCAGGATTTCAGCGGATCACGATCCTCGCCCAGGGTCGCGCCGAGTGCCTCGGCCAGGTCGTTGACGCCCGGCATCAGCGCCTCGATGGGGGCCTCGCACTGGGCGATCTCCTCGAGATTGAAAAGCGCGCGCGGCGTTTCGATCATCGCCCAGATCGCGCAATGCTTGCCCATGATCCGGGCGACCGCCTTGATCTGATTGGCTCTTTCGACCTTGGGCATGATGATGCAGTCGGCGTCGGCGTCGGCCAGCGCGCGGCTGTCGTCCTCGCCCCACTCGGTCTCTAAGGCATTGATCCGCACGGCCAGGCGCGGCCCGAACCCGCCTTCGCGCACCGCCGCACAGGCGGCCTCGCGCGCGGCGACCTTGGCATCGGGCGCCACGGCGTCCTCAAGGTCCAGAACGGCGACGTCGCAGTCCAGGCCTCGCGCCTTCTCGACCGCCCGGGCGTTGGATGCCGGTACGAACAGCACACTGCGGCAGGGCCGGGGCGTCATGCCGCTCAGACCCGACCGGTCGCAGGCACCAGGGCGCCGGTCATGGCCCGGGAGGCGGGGGAGGCGAGGAACAGCATGACCTCGGCCAGATCCTCAACCCGGACCCAGGTGGCCGGGTCGGCGTCGGGCATGTCCTTTCGGTTCTGCGGCGTGTCCAGAATGGAGGGCAGGACGGCGTTGACCGTCACCGAACTGGACTTGGTTTCCTCGGCCAGGCTTTCGGTCAGGCGATGGACGGCCGATTTCGAGGCCGCATAGGCGCCCATGCCCATGCCGCTCTTCAGCGCGCCCGCCGCGCCGACATTGACGATCCGCCCCTCGTCAGAGGCCTTGAGATGGGGCAGGGCAGCCCGACTGGTGTTCAGGGCCGTGACAAGGTTCAGCCGGTACATGCGGTCCCACGCGGGCTCCGCGTCATCGACCGTCTGCCAGACAAAGCCTCCGGCGATGTTCAGCACGGCATCCAGTCGCCCGAAATGGGCGTGGGCCCGGTCGATGGCCGTCTTCGCCGCTGCCGCATCGGTGAGGTCGACGCCGCCGATCTCCAGACAGGCCTGCGATTCGAACGGGTCCACCGCCGAATGGTCGATGGCGACGACCTTCGCCCCGCGGGCCAGCGCAGCCGCGATCACGGCCCGGCCCAGTTGGCCCTGACCGCCGGTGATGACCAATACCCTGTCGCTCATGCCTGATGTCTCCCGCTGTTCATCCGGCGGACCATAGGCGGCTGCGCCCATGGATCAAACTGGGATCAAACCGCGAAGGCCCGGCCCAGCAGGTCTTCGAGCGCGGCCTGGTCCACGCGATCAAAGGCAGCCTTCTCGGTCGAGTCGACATCAAGTACGGCGATCAGCCGTCCTTCCGCATCCCGGACCGGCAGGACGATCTCGCTGGCTGAGCGGCTGTCGCAGGCAATATGGCCACGGAAGGCATGGACGTCGTCAATCAGTTGGGTCTGGCCTGTCGCGGCGGCGGCCCCGCAGACACCCTTTCCGAACGGGATCCTCAGGCAGCCCAGCGTGCCCTGATAGGGGCCGACCACGAGCTCATCGGTGCCGGCGGCGCGCTTGTCCTCATCGACGACATAGAAGCCGGTCCAGAAGAAGGTCTCGAAGGCGTCGTGCAGCATCGAGGCGACGGTCGCCATTCGCGCCGTGCGATTCGGCTCGCCCTCCAGAACCGCCATGATCTCCTCGGCGACCTCGGCATAGCGGGCGGACTTGTCGTCGGGGCGGTCGTCGCGGGCAATATAGGCCATGGGTGCAGAATTCCTGGAGTCTGGTCAGAACGGCCATATGGGCCCGGATTGGCGCAGCGGAAGGGGTAAGCCCCTCGCCCCGCAGGTGAATTCGCAAGCAACCATCTGGGGAAAAGTCTAGCTCGGACACAATGTGGTCACTGTGCGGCAACGCTATGGCGTCAGTCGCGTTAACCATATCGCGAAGTTCACTGGACCGATCCGCCGGATTGGGAAAAGGTTAACGTCGTGCGGCCTTCGGGTGCGGCTAGGGGTGTGGGGGAATATGAGCGACAACGGCAGGAACAGGGGCATGCGGGGCGGCACCGGCCCGATCGCCATCGCGGCTGTGGCCGTGCTGTTAATTCTAGCTCTGCTGTCGATGGCGGCCTGCGGAGAGCGGGCCCCGACCTTCTTCCGGCGTGCTGACACAGCCAATCCCTGTCCCCGTCCGGCCAATCTGACGGGTTCCGAATTCAACGCCCAGGAGACCGGCATTCGCGCCCTTCGGCGAGCGGCGTTCCGGGGTGACTTCTTTGCCCAGCTGGAGCTGGGCGGTCGCTATGCGGCTCTGCGCGCGACCGACAAGAACCTGGAAGACCCCATCGAGAGCTCGGTCTGGCTGGCGATGGCGCTGGCCAACGAAGATGGGTTCGCTCCGATCAACCGGGTCGAACGGGGCATGTTCGGCGGCTGGCGGCCGCTGTCCAAGTATGATGACTGCCGGGCGTGGGAGCGCCAGAACGCCTATCAACGCCTGAACGGCCAGCTGTCGCGGATGACCCTGGCCGAGCAGGAAGAGGTGCGGGATCGGGTCATCTATGTCCTGTCGACCCAGGGCGCCGACGGCTATCGCACCCTGGCGCGCCTGCATGACGCGCTGTACGGCGCCTTCGGCGAACCGCAGGACAACCCTCAGGCCCGCGAGGCGATCGGCCGGGGCTCGGGGCGCGACCGCCGTCGCGGGGGCTATCCCGCCGCGCTGAACCTGTTCCAGCGCAATGAGGTGGACGCCTATCTCTACAACTATCTGGCGGTGCAGACGGGCGACGTCGGGGCCTTTGTACTGATGAAGGACTTCGAGAGCTCCTCGCCCAGCCGGGCCCAGTACAGCGGCTTTGTCGAGGCCAAGGCCCGTCAGTGGGTACCGCCGTTCGAATTCTACCCCAATGCGGCGCCGGCGTCGGGCGTACCGTTCTCGGACGAGAGCCGACCGCGGGGCGACGCCTATGAATATGCCCTGTCGCGGGTGACCGAACTGCCCTTCGTCCATGTGGGCCGGGCGATCCGCTATCTGGGCATCGCCGACAAGGCTGCTGCGCGTCCCGAGGACCTGTCCAAGCGCGAGGTTGAATCGCTGGAGGCCGTTCTGGGCCATCCGATAGAGGGGCGGCTGTCCTATCAGGAGCGGGTCCGCGCCATTCAACTGGCCGCCGTCAACGGCTCGTCCGAGGCCCAGCTGGTGCTGGCCGTGATGTATTCCGAAGGCATCGGCGTGCCGCCCGACTATGCCCGCGCCTATTTCTGGTACGAGGAAGCGGCCCGTCAGGGCAGCCCCGAGGCCAAGTTCGCCCTGTCGACCTTCTTTGCCCTGGGCGTTTCCGGCGTCGCCGATCAGGACAAGGCCGAGGCCGTGGTGATGCGTATCGACTCGGCGCTCGCCGGGTTCGCCCCCTCGGTGGCCCGCCTGCAGGCCGTCCTGTCCCAGGTCTCCCGTTCCCAGCAGCGCCGTTAAGGAGGGCGTTGACACATGATCACGTTCCGCACCCCCCTCCGCCTCCGCTCCCTGATCGCACCCGCGCTGGGCCTCGCGGTTGCGGCGACGGCAATGTCGCTGGCCCCGCAGGCCGAGGCCCAGGAAGCTGCTCGCGTCGAGAGCGAGACCCGGCCGAACTTCGGTGTCCTGCTGGACCCGCCTGCGCCCCGTCGCAGCCGCGCGACCACCCATCGGCGCTGGACCGGCCGCGATCACCGCCGCGATTACCCCGGCCCCGGTCCCCACGACGGGCGGCCCTATCCGGCGGGCGGCGAGCAGGTCGTGCTGGTCGACTGCGGCGGCAATCCGGGGTCGGGCGCCATTGAGGACGCGGTGCGCCGGGTTGCGCCGGGCGGCACCCTGATCCTGCGGGCGCGGGGCGGACCCTGCGTCGGCTGGCTGAACATCAACAAGCCGCTGACCATCATCGGCGAGGGCGGTTTCGATCCGCGTGACTGGAACCGCCAGCCCACGGCCACCCTGCAGGCCCCGGACGGCCTGCCTTGCATGACCGTGGCCCAGGGGGTCCGGGTCGATGTGCGCGACGTGGTCTTCTCGTCCCAGCGGGCCGGCGATGCCGCCTGCATCATCGGCTATGGCGCCGAGATCCTGATGAACCGGGTCGGCTTCCGCCATGTCGGCGACGAGGCGGTCATCTATATGGACGGAGGCCTGCTGGACCTGCGCAACGCCGTGCTGGAGACCCAGACGGTGGCCCCCGCCATCGTGGCCGACGGGGCCTCGCTGACGGCCTATGAGGTCGTGGTGACCGGTGCCCATGTCGGCATGGAGCTGATCCCCGGACCCGGTCAGACCGCCCGCATCGACTCGACGACCCTGAAAGGCATCGGCGCGCCGAACGCCTTCGGACCCCGCTCGATCGGCATGATCATCCGTTCTGGCCGCGACTATGGCCGGGTCGAGATCACCAACACCGCCGTCTGCGGCTTCGTCGAGGGCGTGGCCGTCGAGGGGGCCTCGGTCGACATCCAGGGCAGCCGGGTCTGTCGCTCGGACAAGGGCGTGGTGGTCTACAACGGCGAACTGACCCTGACCGACACCCGCATCCGGGCCGAGAGCGTGGGCGTGGCCGTGGCGTCAGGCCGGGCCGTGATCACCAACAATGTCTTCTCGGGCGTGCGCGAGGTCATCTATGGCGAGAACCGCGCCAGCATCGAGGCCAGCGGCAACCGCGTCTGGTCGCGCCACGTCTGCCGCGCCCGGTTCCGCGAACGCACCCGGGGCCGCTATGAGCCCTACTGGTCGGGTGGTCAGGGCTGGGAGTGCGTCTACGGCTCCTATCCGCGGGACTGGTGGGCCGAGGAGGACGGCCTGCTGGGCATGGACTACTATGACGACGGCTATTCCCTGCAGGGCTATGACACCTATCAGGACGGCTACGGCTGGTACGACCGCGACGGGCGCTACATCCAGGACCGCGATTACTACGGGGACGACCGCTGGGTCGAACCGCGCCGTCGCGGCTGGTGGTAGGCCCGGAGGGACTCGAACCCCCAACCAGACCGTTATGAGCGGTCGGCTCTAACCATTGAGCTACGGGCCCCCGGAGGCGGCGCTCCGGGCCTAGCAGGCGCACGGGATGTTGCAAAGAGGGTGGCGACGGCCGCGCTGTTCCCTCCGCCGCTGTGCGGTCCCCCTCTCCCGATGGGGGAGGAATAAACACCGTCTGAACCGTCTGAACCGTCTGAATGGTCTGAAATCCAGATCGGCATTCGGACGCACGCCGAGGCCCGTCACGAAGGCCCTCCCTGCTGCCGATCCCGCACCATGACACAGGCGGGAACCAGGGCAGGAAGATCGCTTTGGCCTCGCAAGGATTCTCGCAGCCTCCCGCCCCGATGAACGGAACCTGACCCCGGGGCGCGAGCGTTCATTCAGGCGGTATGGTCCAGGTTGGACTGACAGGGCGCGCGGGTGGCGCGTGTCCGAACCTCAGGAGATTTTCATGATCCGTTCTTCGTCCCGCGTGCCGGCCCCGTTCCGGCTGCTGATGCCGATGGCCGCTGCCGTGGCCCTGGCCGGCGTATCGGCGCCGGCGCTAGCACAGTCGATGTCGGAGCCCGCCGGCCATCACAACATGGTGGCGCCGCCGCATCTGAGCCTGGCGGCCTATGGCGAGGTCAAGGTTGCGCCGGATATGGCGACGATCAATTTCGGCGTCATGACCGAGGCGGCGACCGCAGAGGAGGCGATGCGCCAGAACGCCCAATATATGGAACGGGTCATGGCGGCCCTGCGCCGGGCCGGGATCGCCGAGCGCGATATCCAGACCTCGGGCCTGAATCTGTCGGCGCAATATGACTATCAACAGGACCAGCCGCCCCGCCTGCGCGGCTATCAGGCGACCAACCGGGTGACGGTGACGGTGCGCGACCTGTCGCGCGTCGGCACGACGGCGGATGCCGTGGTCAGCGCGGGGGTCAACCAGATCGACGGGATCAGCTTTGGCCTGACCGACCGGACGGCGGCCGAGGACCAGGCGCGGCGCCTGGCCGTGCGGGACCTGCAGCGCAAGGCCAGCCTGTACGCCGAGGCGCTGGGCGTACAGCTGGGCGGCATCCGCGGCCTGAGCGAAGGCACGTCGATGAGCGCCCCGCCGCCCATGCCCTATGCCCGCTCCATGGCCATGGAATCCGCCGATGCCTCGACCTCTGTGTCGCCGGGCCAACTGACGGTGCGGGTGGACATCAGCGGGGTCTATGACCTGAGCCGCTAGGCTGATTGAAGATCAGACCGGAGAGGGGTGGCGCGCGGCGTCACCCCTTTTTCGTGCCGGTCAGGCAGCGCGTTTGATGTGGTTGGCGTCGTCCAGCAGGACGACCGTCGGCGCATAGTTGCGGGCTTCCTCGGCGGGGAGCTGGCCATAGGTGACGATGATCACCTTGTCGTTCTTCTGGACCAGGCGGGCCGCGGCGCCGTTCACGCCAATCACGCGCGAGCCGCGCGGGGCCTCGATGGCATAGGTGGTGAAGCGCGCGCCGGTGGTGATGTTCAGAACATCGACCTGTTCGTTCGGATAGATGTCGGCCGCGTCCAGCAGGTCGCGGTCAATGGCGATCGACCCTTCGTAGTCGAGGTCGGCCTGGGTCACCGTCGCGCGGTGCAGCTTGGATTTCATCAGGGTGACCAGCATGGGGAGTGCGGTCTCCGGTTCGGCGCGGGGAACAGCCCCCGCTGAGGGATGCCTCATATAGGGACTTACCCGGCGGCCATCAATCGCGATGCTGCGATGCAGCAGGAGGCGCGGCATCCGGGGCTGCGACAGGTTCGCGTGTTACGGGACGTTCATTTGACGGTGACGGCTTGCCCTCTATGGTCGATCCTCCGCCGCAATAGCGCCTCGACGGGACTTCCGACCGATATGAAACAGTTTTTCCTGACCGTGCTGGGGGTCTTTACCGGCCTGCTGCTGTTCGTGGTCGTGGTGCCGATCGTGCTGATCACCATGGCGGCGGCCAGTTCGTCCGGTCCGGAAGTGCCGCGCAATGCGGTTCTGGAACTGGATCTGCGTCAGGGGCTGAGCGATCAGCCGCCGGCCTCGCCCTTTGCCCTGTTCGGGGGAGGGGGCCTGTCGGTCATGCAGGTGGTGGATACCCTGTCCCAGGCCGAGGATGACGCGCACGTCAAGGTGCTGCTGATCCGTTTGCCGGAAACCGGCATGACGCCGGCGGCGGCCGATGAAGTGCGCCAGGCGATCCGCCGGTTCCGCGCCGCGGGCAAGCCGGTCATCGCGCATTCACAGGGCTTCCTGCCCGCGGGCGCTGTGATGTCCAGCTATATGGTCGGGGCGTCGGCGTCCGAGCTGTGGATGCAGAATACGGCCAGCTTCCAGGCCACGGGGTTCAGCGCCGAGGAAATCTTCCTCGGCCGCGCGTTCGAGAAGTACGGCGTCGAGCCCGAGTTCGAGCAGCGCTATGAGTACAAGAACGCGGTCAACATCTATACGCAGAACGACTTCACCGGCCCGCACCGCGAGGCGATGCTGGCCTGGATGGGGTCGATCTATGACACCTCGGTCGCCCAGGCCGCGCAGGATCGCAAGATCGCGCCGGCCGCGCTGAAGGCCACGATTGAGGCCGGGCCGTGGACGGCCGATGAGGCGCTGGAGCGCAATCTGATCGACAAGGTGGGGCACGTTGAGGAGGCCGAGGATGAAGCCCTGCGTCGCGCGGGCCGCGGCGCACGGATCATCCCGTTCGACGAATATGCCAGCGCCAAGGGCCCGGACAACGGCTCGGGCCGTGACGCCATTGCCGTGATCGGCGGCGAGGGCGCGATCATCACCGGATCGGGCGGCAATGCCGATCCGTTCGGTGGCGGGTCGTCCATCCATTCGGATGTGATGGCCGAGGCCATCTACAACGCCATCAAGGACAAGGACGTGAAGGCCATTGTGCTGCGCGTGTCCTCGCCCGGCGGGTCGCCGGAAGCGTCCGAGCAGATTGCGGCGGCGGTGCGCGCGGCCAAGGCGGCGGGCAAGCCGGTGGTGGTGTCGATGGGCACCTATGCGGCGTCCGGCGGCTACTGGATCAGTGCCGAGGCCGATCATATCGTCGCCCAGCCCTCGACCCTGACGGGGTCGATCGGGGTGTTTGGCGGCAAGATGGTGCTGCGCGATGCGCTGGCGCGGTTCGGCGTCGATGTGCGCGGCCTGTCGGTCGGCGGCGACTATGCCGACGCCTATGCCATCGGCGATGAGTTTACGCCCGAACAGCGCGAAGCCTTTGCCGGTTCGATGGACCGCATCTATGGCAACTTCATCACCCTGGTGGCGCGGGGTCGTGACCTGACGCCCGCGCGGGTGGGCGAGATCGCCCGGGGCCGGGTGTGGACGGGCGCCCAGGCGCTGGAGCTGGGTCTGGTCGATGAGCTGGGCGGCATGAATGAGGCCATCGCCAAGGCCAAGGAACTGGCCGGGATCGACGCGGATACCTCGGTCCGCATCAAGCACTTCCCTGAGCAGCAGTCGCCGTTCGAAGCCTTGGCCAACGCCTTTGGCGTGTCGGGCGAGGCGGCACGGGCGCTGATCCTGATCGGCGGCGCGGTCGAGGACCCGCAGGCCCAGGCGGTGATGCGCCGGATCGAGGCCGACCGCATGCGTCGCGAGGGGGCCGTGGTGCTGGCGGATCGGCCATTGGGTTAACGGACGGCGGGTTTGCCGCACCCCCCGGTTGCTTGACCGCAGGGCAGGATGGACCGACATTGAAGGTTCGGCGTTAAGGCTGGGCTGGCCCCGATCCGGAGCCGACAAGGAGTAGGCATGAGTTCGACTGGACCTCGCTTTGACAGTCTGGGTGCCGCGACGGCGAGCGTCGGGGGCCGGGGTGGTTTCCTGCGGCCGCTAATGTGGCTGGGCGGGCTGATCGCGGCGGGCTGTGCCATGGCGGTCGGGGCCCTGCTGGCGGTGTTCACCGCCATTGCCGTGGCCGTCATTGCCGTGGTGGCCGGGGTGGTGATGTTCCTGATGGGAATGGCCAGTCGCGCCCGCCGCAATACGGGCGGACCGCGCAAGGGCCGCCGTCGCACCGATGACGACGATACGGTCATCGAGGCGCACAAGGTGGATGGCACCTGGGTCGCCTATGGCTGGGAACGGTCGGGCCGGTAGTCGGTCGTGACGCTGCAGTTCCAGACCACGCCCTCTCCCAATTTCGATGCCCGACGCGGCCCGCCCGATATGCTGGTGCTGCACTATACGGGTATGCAGACGGCCGAAGAGGCCATCGCCCGGCTCCGCGATGCCGAGGCGCGCGTCTCGGCCCACTATGTCGTCGATGAGGACGGCACCCTCTATGCCCTGGTCCCCGAGGAGCGCCGCGCCTGGCACGCGGGCAAGGGCGTCTGGCAGGGCGAGACCGACTGCAATGCCGCCTCGATCGGCATAGAGATCGTCAATCCGGGGCATGAGTGGGGCTATCGCGACTTTCCCGACGTCCAGATCGATGCGGTCATCGCGCTGATCGCCGACATCCGCAGCCGCTGGACCATTCCGGACGACCGCATCATCGGCCATTCCGACCTGGCGCCTGACCGGAAGGAAGATCCGGGCGAACGCTTTCCGTGGAAACGGCTGGCGGGCGAGGGGCACGGGCTGTGGTTCGAACCGGCGGCCGAGCGGGTGGCGGCGCTGGGCGCGCCCCTGCGGCCCGGAGATGCGGGGCTGGGCGCGACGGTGCTGAGCGCGGGTCTGCACAAGCTGGGCTATGGCGTTGAGCCGCGCGGCGAATACGATGAGCCGCTGAGGCTGGCGGTCACGGCGTTCCAGCGGCACTGGCGGCCCGGACGGGTAGACGGCGTGGCCGACGGAGAGACCCGCGCGCGGCTGGTCGGGCTGTTGCAGCTGGCGCGGCTCACGGCCGTCGATGGTCCGGCCTAGCCTATGGCCCGAACGCCGGATCGGGCCGAGCTGGCGCGCCGAGCCGCTGAAGCGCGGGAGGTTCACCGCCAGCGTGTGCGAGAGGCGGTACAGAGACGCGGCCTGGCCTCGGTCATGAACCAGACGCGGTGGGAGGCGCTGATCGCTGCGATCCACCGACTGCCCTTTGCGCCAGCCTATTATGTTCAGGAGGTGCTGGGGTCTCGCGAGTCCCTTGCGTGGGAATTCAAATCAACGAGCACGGGGTGCTGGTGCGCCGAATGCCTGGGGCCCTTCCATGCCATTGAATGGATGTGGATCATTCCGCGGCTCTGGCGACGGGATGGGGCCCTGCTAGCGCCTGTCCTGGTCGACGACTGCAGCATCGCCCTGCGGAGCGAACTGGACGGTATTCCCGTGCCCTATTTCGAAGACGGCCGCGGGTTCTGGATCCAGGGCTATTCGGCGGGCGATCCGACACTGGGACCGCCGGAGCAGGCCGCCTGACATTGACGCCATGTCTGGCAAGGCGCATCTGTGCGTCGCCAGACGGTCGGACGGTCGCGGCAGGTTTCGGCCTGTCGAGGAAAGTCCGGGCTCCACGGTGAAAAGGCGGCGGGTAACGCCCGCCCGGGGTGACCCGAGGGACAGTGCCACAGAAAGCAAACCGCCGGCCTTTCGAGGCCGGTAAGGGTGAAAGGGTGGGGTAAGAGCCCACCGCGTCGACGGCAACGGAGACGGCACGGTAAACCCCGCCTGGAGCAAGACCGAATAGGGATGTCGTGCACGGTCCGCCGTGCGGGGGTCACCGCCCCAGATGTCCGGGTAGGTTGCTGGAGCCGGTCGGCAACGATCGGCCAAGAGGAATGACCGTCCATGCTCCCTCGGGGGCGGGACAGAACCCGGCTTACAGACCGTCTGGCATTTTTATTTGAGAGCCTACCGCTCGCGACGCGGTCGCTCGCTGCTTGAGGCGGGTTCTTTGCCTACCGCTCGCCGCGCGGCGGCTCGCTGCTTGAGGCGGGATTTTTGGCCTACCGCTCGCCACGCGGTGGCTCGCTGCTTGAGGCCGGCTGAGGCGCGTTAACCCGTTGAGCGGAAAGGTGGCGCAGACTGTGTCCCCAGGCTGTTAATACTTTTGATGTTCGCTGTATGTTCCGATCTCTACAGTCCTGTTGACAAGAGTTGTCCCGGTTCATGGTTAAGGATCGTCAACTAATCCCATTGAGACCCATTTCATCCCATGCTATCCCAGTCGCATGATTTGGGGTGCCTGACGTCGCCTGGACGTCGTGACAAGAGCCAAGGGGCGGGCCGGAAGGCCCGAATGGGACGGGGTGTTTCTCTCGACGGTCGAGAAACAATTGGATGCGAAGCGGCGGCTGCTGATCCCGCAGGACTTCCGCACCTCCGAAAACGGGGCCGAGCACGCCATCTTCGTCTTTCCGTCGATTGAGGCCGACTGCCTGGAGGCGGGCGGCGACCCCCTGTTCGCCACCTATGTCGAGATGATCCGGTCGCTGCCGTTCGGCTCGGAGCAGCGCTCGGCGCTGGAGTGGCAGGTGCTGGGCGAGCAGACGCGGCTGACGTTTGACGGCGGCGGCCGGGTGACCCTGCCGGAGAGCCTCATCCAGGATGCGGGTCTGGGCGAGACGGTGGTGATCGTGGGGCTGGGCGACCGGTTCCAGATCTGGAACCGCGAGGCCTGGGTCGCGCGGCGGGCCGAGCGTCGTCAGCTGGCGCGTGCGGGCATCGCCGAACTGGGCGCCCTGCGGCTGGCGGCCCAGCTGAAGGTTGAAGGGGGCGGGTCATGACCGACGCGCCCCGTCCACATATTCCGGTACTACTGCAGGCCGTGATTAAGGCCGTGCGCCCGGCGGCCGGCCAGCGGGTGGTGGATGCCACCTTCGGTGCCGGTGGCTATTCGCGCGCGTTCCTGGAAGCCGGGGCCGAGGTCATCGCCCTGGACCGCGATCCCACGGTGCAGCCCTATGCCGATGCGCTGGGCCGCGACTTTCCCGGGCGCTTCCGTTTGATCCCGGCCGCCTTCTCCGATCTGGCCGAGGTGCTGGCGGATGAGGCGCCGGTCGATGCCGTGGTGTTCGACATCGGCGTCTCGTCGATGCAGCTGGACCAGGCCGAGCGCGGCTTTTCCTTCATGAAGGACGGGCCGCTGGACATGCGGATGTCGCGCGAGGGCGAGAGCGCCGCCGATATCGTCAACAGCTGGGACCACGGACCGCTGGCGCATATCTTCAAACTGTACGGCGATGAGCGTCAGTCGGGCCGGATCGCCACGGCCATCCTGCGCCGGCGGGTCGAGCGCCCGTTCGAGCGGACGCTGGACCTGGCCGATGTGGTCGAGGCGGCGCTGGGCGGCCGGCGAGGGGCGCCCACCCATCCGGCCACGCGCGTGTTTCAGGCGCTGCGCATCGCGGTCAATGACGAGCTGGGCGAGCTGGCGCGCGGACTGGAAGGCGCCGAGGCGGTCCTGCCGGAAGGCGGGCGGCTGGCGGTCGTGACCTTCCACTCGCTGGAAGACCGGATGGTCAAGAGCTTCCTGACCGAGCGCACCGGCAACACGCCCGGCGGGTCACGCCATGCGCCGCAGGTGATCGAGACGCGCAAGCCCAGCTTTGACCTGCAGTTCAAGGGCTCGGTCGACGCGACGGACGAGGAACTGGCGGTCAATCCGCGGGCCCGGTCCGCCCGCCTGCGGGCGGCGGTCAGAACCGACGCTCCGGCGTGGGGGAGGCTGGCGGCATGACGGCCCTGAAACGCCTGTTCGACTGGAAGGTGCGCGGGATCCGCTGGGTCGAGATCTTCGGCATCCTGTGCGTCGCGGCCATGCTGCTGTCGGTCTATCTGACCAAGGCGGCAGCGGCGCGCCAGTCGAACCGCATCGCCGAGCTGGAGCGTGAGATCGACCAGTCGTCGATGCGGGTGCGCATGCTGCGGGCCGAGGTGGCGCGGCTGGAGAGCCCGGCGCGGCTGGAGGCCCTGTCGCTGCAGGCCGGTCTGGCCCCGATCGGCCAGCCGCCGGCCGTCGAGGCGCCTGTCGCCGAAGACCTGCCTGTTGAAGATGAGGCGGTTGAGCCCGCTCCGGTCGAGGAGGCGGCGCAATGAGCGTGCAGCCGCATCCCTCGTCCGTGCGCCGTCCGGCCGGGCGACGGCCCCGACTCCAGACGCCGTCGTGGCGCTGGCTGGCCGAGGGCGTGTGGTGGGTCGAGCACGGGTTCGAGCGCGCCCGCGCCCATGCCCGCCCCGAAGAGGACAGCCGGGTCCGCATCTTCCTGGTGCTGGCGGCCTTCGGACTGGTGTTCGCCGGTCTGGGCCTGAAGGCGGGATATGCGGCCCTGTTCGAGCCGGTGGACGTCGGCTATCGCGGCGCCGCCTCGGATCGCAGCCGCGCTGATCTGGTGGATCGCAACGGACGGCTGCTGGCCACCGATGTGATCTTCTATGCCATGTTCATCGACCCGTCGCAGGTCTGGGACCGGGACGTGGCCTTCCGCGAAATCCGCCGGGTCATGCCCGGCCTTGATGCCGACCGCCTGAAGGGCGCGATCTGGGGGGACCGGCAGGTCATTGTCGCCAGCGGTCTGACGCCGGACGAACGCGCCCAGGTGCACGATCTGGGGCTGGGCGGGGTGACCTTCGCCATGGAAGACGGCCGGGTCTATCCCCTGGAGGGCGAGGCGAAACACCTGATCGGAGCGACGGATACCGGCGGGCAGGGCATCTCCGGGGTGGAACTGGCCTTTGATAAGGAACTGCGGGCCGAGGGTGCCGCGGGCGCGCCGTTCGAGCTGTCTATCGACCTGAGAATCCAGGGCGTGGTCGAGAGCGAACTGGCCACCGCCATGGCCGAGACGGGCGCCAAGGCGGGTGTGGCGATCGTCACCAATGTGCAGACCGGCGAGGTCCTGGCCATGGCCAGCTGGCCCGAGACGGGCTCGCGCAATCTGGCGACCTCGGGCCACTATGAGATGGGCTCGGTGTTCAAGAGCTTTGCCGTGGCTGCCGGGCTGGATACCGGCGCAGCCGACATGACCACCCTGTTCGATGCGTCCGAGCCTTTCATGATCGGCAAGCGCCGGATCACGGACTTCCACGCCCAGAACCGCATCATGACGCTGGAAGAGGTCTATCTGCACTCGTCCAACATCGGCACCTCGCGCCTCGCGGTGCAGATGGGGCCGGTTGTGATGAAGGACTATTTCGGGCGGCTGGGCCTGCTGGACCGGGCGCCCATCGAACTGCTGGAATCCGCCGCCCCCAAGGTGCCCGACGACTGGACGCCCTCGACCCTGGCGTCGCTGTCGTTCGGCTATGGCATCATGGTGACGCCGGTGCAGGTGATCGCGGCGGTCGGTTCGCTGAGCAACGGCGGGCGCTATGTGCCGCTGAGCCTGCGCAAGGGCGGGGCCGTCGGCGTGGAACCGCGGACGGTGGTCACCCCGCAGACCAGCCTCAACATGCTGGACCTGATGCGCCGAAATGTGGTGCGCGGCTCGGGCGGGCGCGCCAATGCCCCGGGCCTGCGGGTCGGCGGCAAGACCGGCTCGGCCAACAAATGGACCGGCAGCCGCTATGATCCGGCGGTGGCCGTCGGCACCTTCATCGGCGTCTTCCCCAGCGACGGGCCGCTGGATGCCCCCCGCTATGCCATTCTGGTGCTGGTCGACGAGCCGGGCGAGTACCCGCGCACCGGCGGCTTTGTCGCGGCGCCTGCGGTTGGACGGATCGCCGATCGCATCGCGCCGTTCGTCGGCGTCGAGCGTGCCGACGACCGCTGGCAGCTGGCCGATGGCCGCCCGAATCCGACGCTCAAGGACATGGAGGCCTCGCTGTGATGCACGGCCAGCGCCTGTCCGATCTGCTGAAGCGGGACGTGCCGTCCGATCCGATGATCACCGGCGTGACGGCGGACAGTCGCCGGGTCGACGCCGGCAGCCTGTTCGTCGCCCTGCCCGGAACGGTGCAGGACGGGCGGGCCTTCATCCCGCAGGCGCTGGCCCGGGGCGCGGCCGCTGTGCTGGCCCCGGCCGATACGCCGATCGGCACCGCGCCGGTTCTGGTCACGGCCGGCGATGTGCGCCGCGCCTATGCCCTGGCGGCACGGGGGTTCTACGGGACCCAGCCGAAGACCTGCGTGGCGGTGACGGGCACCAACGGCAAGACCTCGGTCGCTACCTTCTGTCGCCAGATCTGGGCGCGGATGGGTCTGGTCTCGGCCAGCCTGGGCACCCTCGGCGCCACGGTCCAGCGGGGCACGGAGCTGAGCGCCCTGACCGGTCCTGGCCTCACCAGTCCGGATGCCGCCGAGGCCGCGCGCCTGCTGGCCGAGATGGCGGCCGGTGGCGTGACCCATCTGGCGCTGGAAGCCTCGTCGCACGGGATCGACCAGCGGCGACTGGACGGCGTCAGCCTGAAGGCGGCGGCCTTTACCAATCTGACCCAGGATCATCTGGATTATCACGGCGATATGGACGCCTATCGTGCGGCCAAGCTGCGTCTGTTCGAGACCCTGCTGCCCCGCGGGCGGACGGCGGTTCTGAATGCGGATTCCGAAGCCTATTCCCGCTTTGCCGCCGCCGGGATCATGTCGGGACTGGACATCATGGGCGTTGGCGAGCGGGGGCGTGACCTGACGCTGATGGGACGCGAAGCCCGGCCCGAGGGCCAGAAGCTGGTGCTGGAATATCGCGGCGAAACGCATGAGGTGCTGCTGCCGCTGGCGGGCGCTTTCCAGGCGTCGAATGCCCTGGTCGCGGCAGGTCTGTGCATCGCGGGCGGCGCGGTCGTCGGGGATGTGCTGGCGGCGCTGGAACAGATCGAGGGCGCCAGGGGGCGGCTGGAGCGCGTCCGGGCCGGTGAAGCCGGCGGCGGCGCCGAGGTCTATGTCGACTATGCCCATACGCCCGACGGGCTGGAGACGGTGCTGAAGGCGCTGCGGCCCCATGTGCGTGGCCGGTTGATCGTGGTGTTCGGTGCGGGCGGGGACCGGGACCGGGCCAAGCGACCCCTGATGGGGCAGGTGGCGGCCGAGCTGGCTGACCTCGCGATCGTGACCGACGACAATCCGCGATCCGAGGATGCCGCGACCATCCGGGCCGAGGTGCGGAACGGCTGTCCGGATGCCGAGGAAATCGGCGATCGGCGCATGGCCATCCATTCGGCGATCGACCGGGCACGCGCGGGAGATGTGGTGCTGATCGCCGGAAAGGGGCATGAGCAGGGGCAGATTGTCGGCAAGGCGGTGCATCCGTTTGACGATGTGACCGTCGCCAGTGAGGCCCTGAGCGTTCATGCCTGAGACCCCCGTTTTGCCGCTCTGGACCGCTGACGAAATTGCCCGTGCGACCGGCGGCCAGAGCCACGGTCCAGAGTTTGCCGCCGACGGGGTCGCCTTCGACAGCCGCGAGATCGAGCCGGGCAAGCTGTTCGTGGCCCTGCGCGGCGCGCGCGACGGTCATGACTTTGCAGGGACGGCCTTCGAGGCCGGTGCGGCGGGCGCGCTGGTGGAGCGCGTCGTGGACGGCGGGCCCTGCATCACGGTGGTCGATACGCTGAAGGCGCTGGAGGCCCTGGGTCAGGCCGCGCGTGACCGGTCGTCGGCGCGGCGGGCGGCGGTGACCGGCAGTGTCGGCAAGACCAGCGTGACCCAGGCGATCAAGGCGGGGTTGGATCTGGCCGGTCCGGGCCATGCCTCGGTCAAGAGCTACAACAACCATATCGGCGTGCCGCTGACGCTGGCGCGCATGCCGCGCGAGACGGCGCGCGCCGTGTTCGAGATCGGCATGAATGCGCCGGGCGAGATCGCGCCCCTGTCGCAGATGGTGCGCCCCCATGTGGCCTGTGTGACCACGGTCGGGCCCGTGCATATCGAGGCCTTTGCCGACGGCGAGGCCGGGGTGGCGCGCGAGAAGGCGGCTGTGTTCGAGGGGCTGGAGCCGGGCGGCATCGCGGTGATCAACGGCGACAATCCCTGGACGCGCCTGCTGGCCGAGGTCGCGCGAGAGCACGGGGCCGAGGTGCGGCTGTTCGGCAGCGCGGCCGACCATGGTGCGCGCCTGCTGGACTTCCGGCCCGACGCGGAGGGGGCCACGGTCTCGGCGACCTTTGAGGGTCAGGCGCTGGAGTTTCGCCTGCGCCAGTCGGGCTATCACTGGGGGCTGAACAGTCTGGCGGTGCTGACGGTGCTGCGGGCCATGGATGTGTCGCTGGAAACGGCGCTCACGGCACTGGCCGGGTTTTCGCCGCTGGCGGGTCGCGGACAGGTGCGGCAGGTGCGGCTGGCGTCCGGCGGTGCCTTCACCCTGATCGACGAGAGCTACAATGCCAATCCGCTGTCGATGACGGCCGGGTTCAGAAGCCTGGGCGCGCGAACGGTGCCGGAGGGGGGACGCCGCGTGGTGTTCCTGACCGACATGCTGGAACTGGGCGATCAGGCCGAGGCCATGCACGCCGGACTGGCCGACCCGCTGGCTGCGGCGAAGGTCGATGCGGTCCATACCGCCGGTCCGATGATGCGTCATCTGCACGACGCCCTGCCGCCCGCGATGCGCGGTGCGTGGCAGGAGACGGCGGCGGAACTGGCGAATGAGGTCGCGGCCCTCGTGCGCGACGGAGATACGGTCATGGTCAAGGGATCGAACGGCTCTCGCGCCGGGCAGATCGCGACCGCCCTGGCTGCCTTGCATTCTGACGATGGGGCTTAAGGAGGCCGTCCGAGGTGTTTTACCTGCTCTATCTCTACTATGCGGATATCGCACAGGATTATCCGCTCCTGAACCTGGTCCAGTACCAGACGGTGCGCGTCGCCCTGGCGCTGGCCACCGCCATGATCGTGGCCGTGGCCATGGGCAGCCGCTTCATCGCCTGGATGCGCAAGAAGCAGGGCAAGGGCCAGCCGATCCGCGAGGACGGGCCGGTCTCGCACCTGTCCAAGGTGGGCACGCCGACCATGGGGGGACTGATGATCCTGGCCGGGATTGCAGCGGGCGTGCTCCTGTGGGGGGATTTGACCAATCCCTATCTGTGGATCGTGTCGTTCGTGACGGCGGCCTTTGCGGTGCTGGGCTTTGTCGATGACTACGCCAAGGTGTCGAAGCAAACCTCGGCCGGGCTGACCTCGAAGCAGAAACTGATCGCCCAGACGATCGTCGCGGTAATCGCCGGTGTGCTGACCGTGCTGTGGATGACGCCCTCGACCTCGGCGGGGCTCGAGACCTCGGTCGCCTTCCCGTTCTTCAAGGATGTGCTGCTGAATATCGGCTGGTTCTATGTGGCGTTCGCGGCCTTCACCATCGTCGGGTTTTCCAATGCGGTGAACCTGACCGACGGGCTGGACGGGCTGGCCATTGTGCCCGTGATGATGGCCTCGGCCGCATTCGGCATGATCGCCTATCTGGCCGGCAATTTCGTCTTCTCCGAATATCTGCAGATCCACCATGTGCCGGGGGCCGGCGAGCTGGCGGTGTTTCTGGCGGCCATCATCGGCGGGGGCACGGGCTTCCTCTGGTACAATGCACCGCCGGCAAAGATCTTCATGGGCGACACCGGATCGCTGGCGCTGGGCGGGGCCCTGGGCGCCGTGGCCGTGACCACCAAGCACGAACTGGTGCTGGGCATTGTCGGCGGCCTGTTCGTGCTGGAGGCACTCTCGGTCATGATCCAGGTCGGCTATTACAAGGCGACCAAGAAGCGCGTCTTCCTGATGGCGCCGATCCACCACCATTTCGAAAAGATGGGCTGGCCCGAGTCGACCGTGGTGATCCGGTTCTGGATTGTGTCGGCCATGCTGGCGCTGGCGGGTCTGGCGACCCTGAAGCTGAGATAGACGATGATCCGGGTCCCCGGCTTTGAGGGCAGGCGGGTCGCGGTCTTCGGCCTTGGACGGTCGGGGCTGACGGCGGCGCGTGCGCTGAAGGCCGGGGGCGCCGAGCCGGTGCTGTGGGATGACGGCATCAGCAGTCGCATGCAGGCTGAGGCCGAGGGGTTTGTGGTCGAGGACCTGACGACCGCCGACTGGTCTGGCTTTGCCGCCCTGGTGCTGGCGCCGGGGGTGCCGCTGACCCATCCGGTGCCGCACTGGACCGTCGAGAAGGCGAAGGAGGCCGGGATCGAAATCGTCGGCGATCTGGAGCTGTTCGCGCGGGCGCTGGCGGCGCTGCCGAAGGGCGATCGGCCGCAGGTGGTGGCGATCACCGGAACGAACGGCAAGTCGACCACCACGGCCCTGACCGCCTGGGTGCTGAAGCAGGCCGGGCTGACGGTGCATATGGGCGGCAACATCGGCATCGGCGTGCTGGCCCTGCCGGAGCCCACGCCGGGCGCGGTCTATGTGATCGAATGCTCGTCCTATCAGCTGGACCTGACCACGCGCTTTGCGCCGGATGTGGCGATCCTGACCAACATCAGCCCCGACCATCTGGACCGGCATGGCGGGATGGAAGGCTATGTGGCGGCCAAGGCGCGGATCTTTGCGCATATGGCCGAACGGGGTACGGCCCTGATCGGTGTGGATGATCGCTGGGGGCGCGACGTGGCTGCACGGGTCGCAGGAGCCGTCCCGGTCGGAGCGGACGGGGTGTATCGACCATTTGCAGGACGGCTGGAGACCTCGTCGGAGGCCATTGGCCTGTCCGGCGCGCGCTCTCTGGCGGGCCGTCACAACGCCCAGAACGCGGCCTTCGCCTATGGAGCGGCGCGCGCGCTGGGGGTGGACCATGACGTGGCCGTGGAAGGCCTGCTGTCCTTTCCCGGGCTGGCGCACCGTATGGAACCGATAGGCCAAATCGGTCAGGTGACGTTCGTCAATGACTCCAAGGCGACCAATGCCGATGCCGCGCGGCAGGCGCTGGCGGCCTATGAGCGGGTGTTCTGGATCGCCGGGGGGCGGGCCAAGGCGGGCGGGATCGACGATCTGGCCGAACTGTTCCCGCGCGTGGTCGAGGCCTTCCTGATCGGGGAGGCGGCCGGGCCGTTCGCGGCGGCGCTGGGAGAGGTGCCCCACCGGATCAGCGGCGACATGGCGAGCGCCGTCCAGCAGGCGTTCGAAGCGGCCTCAAGGACCGGCCGCGACGAGGTGGTGCTGCTCAGCCCCGCGGCCGCCAGCTTTGACCAGTTTCCGGATTTCGAGGTGAGGGGAGAGGCGTTCCGCGCCGCCGCCCTGGCCCTGGGTGCCAAGGCGGAGGGCTTGGCATGAGCCAGACCTATGTGCCGCCCTTTTCTCGCAGCGACCAGAGCCTGCTGGCCCGGTGGTTCTGGACGGTGGACCGCGGGCTGGTGATCGCCGCCCTGTCGTTGATGGGCATCGGCGTGGCCCTGTCGTTCGCCTCCAGCCCCGCAGCGATCCTGGCCGACGAGGGGCTGTCGAACCCGTTCCACTATTCGATCCGCATGATCGTGTTCGTGGCGGCCGGGGTCGGGGTGATGCTGGGCGCGTCCCTGTTGTCGCCCCGGGGCGTGCGGCGGGTGGCGGCTTTTGCGCTTGTCGGGGCGCTGCTGGTCATGGCGATCCTGCCGATCCTCGGCAATGAGGCCAAGGGGGCGACCCGGTGGATCCTGATCGGGCCGTTCAGCCTGCAGCCGTCCGAGTTCGCCAAGCCGGCGCTGATCGTGCTGGCGGCCTGGATGTTCGCCGAGGGGCAGAAGGGGCAGGGCGTGCCGGGCGTGTCGATCGCCTTCGGCTTTTACGCCGTGACGGTCGGCCTGTTGCTGATCCAGCCGGACATTGGCCAGACCCTGCTGATCACCACGACCTTCATGGCGGTCTTCTTCATGGCAGGCGTGCCGTTGAAGTGGATGGCGGTGCTGGGCGGGCTGGTGATGTCGGGCATCTTCTCGCTGTATTTCCTGTTCGATCACGTCCGCGAGCGGGTGGCCAAATTCCTGGCACCCGGTCAGGAAGACACCCACCAGATCGACCGGGCATCGGAGGCGATCCGCGCCGGCGGCCTGTTCGGGCGTGGGGTGGGTGAGGGCGTCATGAAGCGCCACGTGCCGGACCTGCACACGGACTTCATCTATTCGGTCGGGGCGGAAGAGTTCGGCCTGATCCTGTCGCTGGTGATCATCAGCCTCTATGCCTTCATCGTGCTGAGAGGCCTGTCCCGGGCCATGCGGCTGAACGACCCGTTCGAGCAGACGGCGGCCGCAGGGCTGTTCATGCTGATCGGCCTGCAGGCGGCGATCAATATGGCGGTCAACCTGAACCTGATCCCGACCAAGGGCATGACCCTGCCCTTCATCAGCTATGGCGGATCGTCGATGGTGGCCATGGGACTGACCATGGGGCTGGCCCTGGCCTTGACCCGCAGGCGAGCGGGCGCCTACGAGCCCGGGACCGGTCGTCGCCCGGCGCCCAAGCTGGGCCGCATTCTTCCATAGGGACATCCATGACCAAGGTCTGTGTCGTTGCTGCCGGGGGAACCGGCGGGCATCTGTTTCCGGCCCAGGCGCTGGCCGAGGAGATGGCGCGGCGCGGCTGGCGGATCGTGCTGGCGACCGACCGACGCGGCCAGGCCTTTGCCGAGCATTTTCCGGCCGATGAGCGACTGGCGCTGGACTCGGCGACGGGTAGCGGGCCGGTCGGGCTGCTGAAAGCCGGGGCCAAGATCGCCATCGGCGTGGCCCAGGCGCGCAAGGCGTTTCGACGGCTGGACGCTTCGGTGGTCGTGGGCTTTGGCGGTTATCCCTCGGCGCCTTCGCTGCTGGCGGCGATGAGCATGGGTCTGCCGACCTTGATCCATGAGCAGAACGCCGTGCTGGGCCGCACCAACCGGCTGCTGGCCGGACGGGTCGGGACGGTGGCCTCGGCCTTTCCCACGCTGGGGCGTCTGCCCGACGGGCTGAAGGACCGGCTGGAAGTGGTCGGCAATCCGGTTCGGCCGCCGATCGCGGCGCTGGCGGGCAAGCCCTATCGTGCACCGGGTGCCGGGGACGACATCCACCTGCTGGTGACGGGCGGCAGCCAAGGCGCGCGCATCCTGTCGGACACCGTGCCGCGCGCGATTGCGGCCCTGCCCGAGGCGCTGCGCAAGCGGCTGAAGGTGGTGCAGCAGGCACGACCGGAGTTTCTGGAGGCCGCCGCCGTCCTCTATGCCGGGGCAGGCGTCGCTGCCGAGGTCGCGCCCTTCTTTTCGGACATGGCGGCGCGGCTGGCCGAGGCGCATCTGGCCATTGGCCGGGCCGGGGCCTCGACCTGCACCGAGCTGGCGGTGGTGGGGCTACCGTCGGTTCTGGTGCCGCTGAAGATCGCCACCGATGACCACCAGCGCCACAATGCGAGCGGTCTGGTCGAGGCAGGGGGGGCCGTGCTGATCCTTGAGGATGATCTGACGGTCGAAGGGTTGACCGCCACCCTGTCAGCCATTTTGGGCGAGCCGGGCCGCCTGGCGGCGATGGCCGAGGGCGCGCGGGCTGCGGCCCTGCCCGATGCGGCGGCGCGGCTGGCCGATCTGGTCGAGAGCGCGGCTGGCTGACGCGGTCAGGCGTCAGGGATCGGGAGCTGACCGCCCGCGACGCACACCTGCTCGACGTCAAACCAGTCTTCCAGCATGGCTTCCCGGGCTTCGGGTGTGCTCTGCTGGCCGAGGATGCCGGTGAACTGATCAGAAATCGCAGCCGCGCGTTCGATCACGTCGTCGGGCGTCAGGCCAACCCGACCGCCAAGGACTTCAGCCCGTTCGAGGAAGACGACCGTCATGTCCTCATAGATCTGGACACCGTCGAGGGCCTCGATCTCCGGCTGGCGCGAATGGGCAAAAAAGATGCCGGCGCAGACTATGCTGTCCTCAAGATCGAGCGGCTCTACAGTCGGATCCTGGGCGGGCAGGCCGGCGAGGCTTAGGGAAAGGGCAATCATGGAAAATGCGGTCATGGTCGTCTCGCTGCTGAGGCAAGGGGGCAGAAAAACATCAGGCCCCGGCGTGGGCCGGAGCCTGATGATGCAATCTGATCAGGTCAGGGGTTGATCAGACGTCTTCGAGGACGGCTTCCAGGCAGCGTTCGAGGCCCGGGCCCCAGTTGATGATGACATTCTCCTTGGCGTTCATCGAGCCCTGGGCATCGACCCGTTCTGCGATCTGGAGGGCCTCGGCGACGGCGGCCTCGATGACCTGGTCTTCCGTGAGGCTGCGGGCGGCCGGCAGGGCCTGGGCGCGGGTCAGCATGACGCCGGTGGCGGCCTCCAGGGCGCTGACGTCTTCCGGATCCGACGAGATCTTCGAAAAGGCGAAGAACATGGCCGAGCAGGTCACGTGCTGCTGGTAGGTCAGATCGGCGCTCTGGGCCGAGGCGGTACCGGCGGCCAGCATGGCAAGGGCAGCGATGCCGCCGGCGAGGGTGAACTTGTTGGTCAGCATGGTTTGCTCCTGTTGCGTGAACCCTTGGTACCGCAAAATCCTGTCAGGCCCCCCTGACTGTTCCTGACCATGGCAAATCCCGGAGGAACTGCCTAGGGCGCGAGAGCACGGTGTGCGACGGCACAGGGCGCTATCGCAGCCACCTCTATTCGGCGAGGGCTTGCTGCCCCGCTATGACGGCGGATTCCACCGTTCTCAGGACCGGCCCGGGGCGGGCGTCGGAACAGGCGGCGGCCAGCAGTTCGGCGGCGTCTCCGCCCGGAGCCGCCGGATAGGCAGGATCGGTGTCGGGCATTGCAGGGCCCTCGATCCCGCCCTCGGACACCGAGGCGAAGTCCAGCCGGTCAGCCGTTCGAGCGGCGCAGTCGAAGGTCCACCACGACCAGCCGCCCCAGAAGGCTTTGCCATCGACCTCGAAGCCGGGCTCGACCACCTGCAGGGACCGGAGGCGGGCATGATCGCCCGAGCGGGTGCGGGTCGAAAGGTCGGCGAAGACGGCAAACCGGCCGACCCCGGTCAGAAGCAGTTCCGGCCCCACAGGCGCGGGCGGGATCGTCCGGCATCCCGCCAGGGCCATCCCGGCCGCGAGGGCGAGCGCGATGGATTTCATTAACCGCATCCGATCATCCCGTTTTTAGAGGGGCGTTGTATCGTCCCGCCATGTTTGACCAGCAGCTCGCTCTCTCCAACGTGGTTGCCGCGCCGGACCGGCGCCGGAGCTCGCGCATGCCTCACCGGCGGCAGCGCCGCAGTGGCGAGCGTATCCGTCTGCTGGGCCAGGTGATGGACAAGGTGCGGCCCGAAGAGGTGATGCACCAGCTGGAGACCTGGGTCGAGGCCGGGGTGAAGGCGGTCATCGCCAATCACAATCTGCACAGCCTGCATCTGATCCGGACCGAGCCCAGGCTGGCCGAGTTCTTTGCCCGGGCCGATCTGGTGCAGATCGATTCCACGCCGCTGATCGCCTTCGGGCGCCTGGTGGGGCGAGGGACACGGCGCAAGCATCGCTCGACCTATCTGGACTGGCGCGAGCATTTCTGGAGCCTGGCCGACCGCAAGGGCTGGCGGGTGATGTTCATCGGCGGGGCCGACGGCGTGGCCGATGCCGCGGCAGAGCGCCTGAGGGCGCGCCACGGCCGTGTCGAACTGTCGGTCCGGTCGGGCTATTTCGATGCGACGCCGGGATCCGAAGACAACCGCAGGCTTGTGGCCGAGGTTACCGACTTTGCGCCGCAGGTGCTGCTGGTCGGCATGGGCATGCCGCGACAGGAAATCTGGATCGCCGACCATCTGGACGCCCTGCCGGACTGCGTGGTGCTGAACGTCGGGGCTGCCTTCGACTATGAGGCCGGGGTCCAGAAGGCCGCGCCGCGCTGGATGGGCAAGGCGGGTCTGGAGTGGCTGTATCGGCTGGCGGTGGACCCCCGCCGTCTGTTCCACCGCTATTGCGTGGAGCCCTGGCACCTGATGGGGCCGATCATGGATGATTTGAAGGCGGCGCTGAGGCGCTGAGGCCAAGAGCCGATGGGCTATTCGCCTGTTTCCGGCATTGGCCCGAAGCAGGTCTCGTAGCGCTCTTCCCAGTTTCCGAGTGCCCAACCTGTGCCGCCTTGTTGGCGTTGTGCCCGCGATCCTACCCATTGTGATGACCGGCTGACACGATCAACGTCGTCCTGGAGTTGCCGGACGACCGGGGGCATGCCCGCGTCAACGCCCGCGTAGTCGTGGACGTGCTTCTCCACACCGCCTGCCCGAAGCACTAGAACGTAGGTCGGATTGTCGGTGACATCTGACTCGTATTCGTCATTCAGAGACAGAAAATCAGAAGTCTCGACATGACGGATGAGGGCTAGCGCATCCCTGGCCGGAATGGTTCCGGACTGTCGGCCCAACGTCAGCACATTGCTGACCCCACAGTATCGCACCTGACCATCTCCTCGCACCGTCACCCAGTAATGAGGGCAGGTGCCAAAGCATGAGGTGCGGATCAGAGACACCGTCGCAAGCGATAAATCCGCCCCCTCGGGCAGCGGTTGATACTCGCCCGGCGCCGTAAGGGCGAGCGAAAGGCCAATCACAGTGGCCGCTCCGGCGAGTGCGAGCGTGCGCCACGGCATCACGCCACCAGTTTCTCGGCCTGTTTCAGGTCGACGCTGATCAGCTGTGAGACGCCGCGCTCGGGCATGGTGACGCCGTACAGGCGGTCCATGCGGCTCATGGTCACCGGGTTGTGGGTGATGACGATGAAGCGGGTGTCGGTGCGGTTGCGCATCTCGTTCAGCATGCGGCAGAAGCGGTCGACATTGGCGTCGTCCAGCGGCGCGTCGACCTCGTCCAGCACGCAGACAGGGGCCGGATTGGCGAGGAAGACGGCGAAGATCAGGGCGGCGGCCGTCAGGGCCTGCTCGCCGCCGGACATCAGGCTCATGACCGCCAGCCGCTTGCCGGGGGGACAGGCGTAGATCTCGAGGCCGGCTTCCAGCGGATCGTCGCTCTCAACCAGTTTCAGCTCGGCCTGACCGCCGTCGAACAGGGCCTCGAACAGGGCCTTGAAGTTGTCGTTGATAATGTCGAAGGCGGCCAGCAGGCGCTCGCGGCCCTCGGCATTCAGTTCGTCGATGCCGTCGCGCAGGCGGGCGATGGCGCCGGTCAGGTCGGCCCGCTCGGTGCGCATCGCCTCCAGACGATCAGCGTATTCTCCGGCCTCCTCCTCCGCGCGCAGATTGACAGCACCCAGATGTTCGCGCTCGCGCTCCAGCCCGGACAGCAGGCTTTCCGCGCCGGCGACGTCGGCGGGGCGGGCGACGGCGTCTTCGGACAGCTTGGCCTCGAGGGCTTCGGGCGTCAGCTGCGAAGCCTCACGCAGGCGGTTGACGGCGAGGTCGAGGGCGTCCTCGGTCGCACGGGCCCGCTCGACCAGACCGGCGCGGGCCTCGCGGGCCTGTGAAGCGGCGGCATCGGCGGCGCGGGACGCCCGGTCCGCTTCGGTGGCCCGGGTCTCGGCGACAGCGAGGGCGTCGGACGCGGCCTTCTTGCGCGTTTCGGCGGCGGTCAGGGTGTCGAGCAGGGCATTGCGCTTGCTCGTGAACTGCTCCGGGGCCTGAGCGGCGACCTTGAGCTGATCGGCGGTGGTGGCCTGTTCAGCCTCAAGGGCGGACAAGCGGGTGCGGGCCTCCTGTCCTCGGCCGGACCAGGCATCGCGCTCGCGGGTCAGGGTTTGCAGTTGACGGGTGCGGCCCTCGACCGCGCGGGCCTCTGTGTCGCGCTCCAGACGGGCCTGGGCGGTGGTGGTGCGGGCAGTCTCGGCCGCCGTCCGGGCTTCGGCAACCCGGGCCCGGAGGTCGTCGGCGGATGTGGCGGGGCTCTCGATGGCGCGGGAGTCCTCGACCGCCGTGACGGCTGCTGCGATCTCGGTGTCGAGGCGGGCCAGGGCCTCGTCCAGCGACTGGGCGCGCGCTTCGCGCCGGGCGGTGTCGCGGGCCAGCGCCTCGACGCGGTCGCGGGCGGCCGCCACCGCCTTGTCGAGGGCGAAGGGCACGAGGCGCGCGGCCTTCACGGCTTCGTCGGCGGCGCGCAGCCGTTCGGTCAGGGATTTCAGCTCGGCCTGGGCGGAGTCCAGCGCGGGGCGGCCCTGATCGATGTCGGTCTCGACCTCGGACAGGCGGGTGCGCTGTTCCAGGCGGATGGCGGCGGGGCGGGGGGCCTCGGCCCGGACGACCAGCCCGTCCCAGCGATAGAGGTCGCCCTCCCGCGTCACCAGACGGGCACCGACGGGCAGGCGCCGCGCCAGACTGGAGGCCTGGTCGGCCGCAGCCACGCCGCACCAGGCGAGGCGGGCGGACAGGGCGTCCGGCGCGGTGACATGGTCCGAGAGCGGCGCGACCCCCTCGGGCCAGACGGGCGGCGCGGCATCGGCCCCGGACCAGTGGGCCGCGGCGGCGGGGTCGAGCGCGGCGTCCAGGTCTTCGCCCAGAGCTGCGGCCAGCGCGGCCTCATAGCCCCGGGCGGCCTCAACCGAGTCGAGGGCGGGCGGATGGTCGCGTTTGCCCCGGGCCAGAAGCTGGGCCAGGCCCCGGGCCTCGGTCTGCAGGCGGCCCAGCTTGTCCTCGAGCGTGCGGGCGGCGGTGCGGGCGTCCTGTTCGCCACGGGCCAGTTCGGCGCGGTCGGCTTCGGCCTGTTCGACCGCGTCGCGGGCGGCGGCCAGATCGGCCTGGGCCCTGGCCAATGCCGCTTCGGCCTCGGCCTGTTCAGGCGTGTCGGAGGGCGCCAGCGCCTCACGCTCGGCGGCGGTCTGGGCGCGGGAGGCCTCAAGCCGCGCCAGCCGGGTTTCCGCTTCCTCGCGCCGGGCGGCCTCGGCGCGGGCGCGGGCCTCGACGGCGGCCAGCTCAGAGGTCAGACGCTCGACCTCGGCCTCGGCGGTCTGGCGCGCGGCCTCGGCCTGTTCGAGGGCGCGATCCAGTTCGGGGCCACGGGTCGGCGCCGCGGCGATCTCGGTTTGGAGGGCGGTGACGGCCTCGGTCAGTCGGGTCAGCTCGCCCTCGGCATCGCCCGCCATGGCCGTTTCGCGGGCGAGGTCGGCGGCGATGCGGGCGGCTTCGCGCTCCAGCCGTTCGACCTCGGCGCGGGCCGCCTGCTCGGCCATGTCGAGGCGGTCGCGCTCCAGCGTGGCGCGGTGCAGGACGGCCCCGGCGACGGCGTCTTCCTCGCGGGCGGGTTTGAGGCCTTCCTGGGCCCTGAGGGCCTCGGTGCGGGCGTGGGCGGCGGCGACCTCGGTCTTGCCCACCTCGGACTCCGCCTCGCGCAGGGCGGTTGTGGCGTCGTCGCGGGCCTGGACGGCTTCCTTCCACCGGGCCAGCAGGACGGCGGACTGCAGGGCGCGGATCTCGGCGGAAATCTTGCGGTATTTCTCCGCCTGACGGGCTTCGCGCTTCAGGCGGGTGAGGGCGGTTTCCAGCTCCTTGCCGATGTCGTCCAGCCGGTCGAGGTTGGTCTCGGCGGCCTTGAGGCGCAGCTCGGCCTCATGCCGGCGGGTATGCAGGCCCGAGACGCCGCCGGCCTCTTCCAGAATGCGGCGGCGGTTCTGGGGCTTGGCGGCGATCAGCTCCGAAATCTGGCCCTGACGCACGAGGGCCGGGGAGTTGGCGCCCGTCGAGGCGTCGGCGAACAGCAACTGGACGTCGCGGGCGCGGACCTCCTTGCCGTTGATCCGGTAGGTCGAGCCCTGGCCCCGGTCGATGCGGCGCGAGACCTCGAGCACGGCAGAATCGGTGAAGGGCTGGGGCGCGCGGCGCTGGCTGTTGTCGATGCTGAGCGAGACCTCGGCATGGCTGCGTGCGGGACGGTCGGCGGCGCCGGCGAAGATGACGTCGTCCATGCCCTGGCCGCGCATGGCCTTGGCGGAGTTGGCCCCCATGACCCAGCGCAGGGATTCCAGCACATTGGACTTGCCGCAGCCGTTCGGTCCGACGATGCCGGTCAGGCCCGGGGTGATGTGCACCTCGGTCGGATCGACGAAGGATTTGAACCCGACAAGCCTGAGCCGCTGGAACTGCATCGGGCCGGGGCGTCAGTCGGCCGAAGGGGGCGCGGGGCGCGGCCGACCGGCGATGGCGGCCTCGATCTCGTCCGCTGTGCGGGCCCGGGTGACGACCCCATCGAGGAACAGGGTCGGCGTACTGCGCACGCCCAGGCTGGAGGCCTGACGGGCGCGGGTCTCGATCTCGTCATAGCGGCTGTCGTCGCTGACGCAGGCCTGGGCCTGGTCCAGCGGCAATTTGGCGGCTGTGGCGGCCGAGATCAGCCAGCCATCGACATTGCCGCTTTGCAGATAGGTGGCCTGACCGCGGAACAGGGCGCCCAAGGCGTCGTCATAATGTTCGGGTGCCGCACAGCGGGCGAGCACAGCGCCTGCCAGCGCCAGCTCGGGTGGATTGGTCGGCAGGTCCCGCCACACGACGCGCACCTGACCGGTGTCGATCAGGCGACGCTTGATCTCGGGGAAGTCTGCCTCGTGCCAGACCGCGCAGTGGCCGCAAACCGTCGAGAGGTAGGCGGTCAGGGTCACGGGCGCGTCGTCCCGGCCGAGGGTGCGATCGGCGGGGTCGACCGCCAGAACGCGCTCGGGCGCAGCCATGGGCGGCGGGGCCGGCCGCGCTGTCTGCTGGGCCAGCGCGGGCTGGCCCAGGGCGAGAACCGCCAGAGCAGTCAGTGTGGCAAGACCCGCGATGCGCATGGGCTTTACTTGGCCAGTTCGGCGTCGATGGCGGCAGACAGGCCCGCCAGCGAGCTGTCGGCCACGCGGGTGCCGTTGACGAAGAAGGTCGGGGTGCCGGTCACGCCCGCGGACCGGCCCGACTGGATGCGCTCTTCCAGGGCGGCCAGGGCCTCGGGGTCGGTGACGCAGGTGCGGTATTCTTCCTCGCTCAGGCCGACCGAGGTGGCGATGCGGCTGAGCGTGGCGGCGGGCGGGATGCCCTGTTGCCACTCGCGCTGGCTGGCCATGATTTCCTCGACGACCTGGAAGTAGCGGTCCTCGCCGGCGCAACGGGCCAGCAGGAAGCCGGCGGCGGCGACATCGGCGGGCGGGGTCGGGAATTCGCGGAAGACGTAACGCACCTGATTGGTGTCGACGTATTTGGCCTTGAACTCAGGCCAGACGCGTTCCTGCCACGCCGCGCAGACGCCGCAGGTGACCGAGGCGTATTCGACGACCGTGACCTTGGCTCCTTCAGGGGCGCCCTTGGCCATGTCCCCCTGTGCGGCCTGAGTGCCCTCGGACCCGCCGCAGGCAGCCAGGGTGCCCATGGCAGCGAGAGCCGCTCCGGTCATGGCGGCGCGGCGGCTCATGGCGCTGAAACGGAAGCGGGCGGTCTTGGGGCCGGTGGACATGGGTCAATCCTCTTGACGGTCAGCGCACGAAGGGCAGGTCATATACAGCGAGTCCTTGGCTAGGACCCCGCCCCGGCTTTGTCGAGACGCCTTGCGGCAAAGTTTTGTCCTAGGGCCTTCCGGCACGCCGATTGAGCACGCTGCGGCCCAGCCGCTCGAGGGCGGCGGCCAGTGGCGCGGGGGCAGCGGCGACCGAGGCCTTGAGCGCCGCCTCATCGGCAGCGCCGAGCGGGGGAGGGGCGGCAGGTTTGGTCAGAGGGGCGCGCGAGCGTGTGGCGCGCGGCCCGATCGGCCCCTGGGCGATGCGCAGGCGCTCGACCGCGCCCTGTCCGAGGAACAGATTGACCCGTTCCAGAATGTCCGCCGACTGGTGCTGGACCAGCAGGGCGGCGGGGCCGGCCACGCGAAGCTCCAGCGTGGCGCCGGCTGACTTGCCGTCCGGCCCCTTTCGCGGGCGGGTCAGTTTCTGCGGGCGGGTGACGGCGGCCAGGCGCTCGCCGACGATTTCGGGCCAGCGGGCCTCAAGCGCCTCGGCCCCCCGGCCATAGCGGTCGTCCAGGGTTCGGATCAGCTTTTCCAGCGCCCGGCCGACACGCGGGGCAGGACGCGGCAGGGGACGCGTCTTGCGGCGAGCAAGAATTTCGCGGGCTTCGTCTTCCGTGGGCAGCGGACGGGGCATGGTGTCACTATACCCCGGGATGCCATGCGCTCCTATGCTGGAGACGATGAGCCCTCCCGATTCTGACAGACTGGCCGCGATCCGCAGCGCGCTGATGGCCTGGTATGCCGTCCATGCCCGGGCGCTGCCGTGGCGGATGGCGCCGGGGTCCGCCGCGCGGACCGATCCCTATCGGGTGTGGCTGTCGGAGGTGATGCTGCAGCAGACCACCGTGCCCCACGCCACACCCTATTTTCAGGCCTTCACCACGCGCTGGCCGAGGGTCGAGGCGCTGGCAGCGGCAGAGGACGAGGCCGTCATGGGAGCCTGGGCCGGGCTGGGATACTACGCCCGGGCCCGAAACCTGCTGGCCTGTGCCCGGGCGGTGGCGCGTGACCATGGCGGGGTGTTTCCCGACACCGAAGACGGCCTGCGGGCCCTGCCGGGGCTGGGGGCCTATACGGCGGCGGCAGTGGCGACGATCGCCTTTGGCCGCCGGGCCGTGGTGGTCGACGGCAATGTCGAGCGGGTGATGGCGCGCCTGTTCACGGTCGAGACGCCGTTACCGAAAGCGCGCCCCGAGCTGCGGGCGCTGGCCGATGCCCTGACGCCGGAGCCGCAGGATTTCGATCCTGGCGATTGGGCCCAGGCCCTGATGGATCTGGGGTCCCGCATCTGTCGGCCCCGGTCACCGCTGTGCGGGGAGTGCCCGCTGGCCGGGAACTGTCAGGCGCGGGCCAGCGGCACGCCCGAGGTCTGGCCAAGGAAGCTGGCCAAGGTGCCAAAGCCCCGGCGCGAGGGGATAGCCTGGGTGCTGGTCGACAAGGCCGGCCGGGTCGGTCTGGTGAAGCGGCCGGACAAGGGCCTGCTGGGCGGGATGCTGGGACTGCCGACCTCGGGCTGGGATGCCGGTGAGGGCAGCGGACCGCCGGTCGCCTCAGATTGGTGGGACGTCGGCACCGTGCGTCACGTCTTCACCCATTTCGAGCTGGAGCTGACGGTGATGCGGGCCGAGGGCGAGGCCGACCTGATCTGGCGCGAGGTCGCAGAGGCCGAGGAGACCCTGCCGACGGTGTTCAGAAAGGCTCTGGTTCGGGCGCTGGCCGACTGATCCTCCCCTGCGCAGCGGGGGAGGAACGGGTCATCCTACATCGCCGCGCGGATTTCGGCGCGCAGGGTGTCGATGGACTTGAAGCCCTGATCCGTCTTGAAGCGCCAGTAGGTCCAGCCGTTGCAGGCCGGGGCGTTTTCCATAAGGGCGCCCAGCTTGTGGATCGAGCCGGTCAGGTCGCCGTGGATCAGGCTGCCGTCGGCGCGGACGCGAGCCTCTCGCGAGCCATCGGGCGCATAGAGCCGGTCGCCGGGACGCAGCAGGCCGGCCTCGACCAGGGCGCCGAAGGGCACGCGCGGTTCGGACCGTTTCGAGCCCATCACGGCCAGATCCTCGGGGTTGGCGGGCACGACGGCGGCGAGGCGCTTTTCGGCGACGCGAATATAGTCGTCCTCGCGTTCGATGCCGATGTAGTGGCGGCCGAGACGCTTGGCAGCGGCCCCGGTGGTGCCTGTCCCGAAGAAGGGATCCAGCACCACATCACCCGGGCGGGTCGAGGCCAGCAGCACGCGGTGCAGCAGGGCTTCGGGCTTTTGCGTGGGATGGGCCTTCTTGCCGTCAGCGTCCTTGATCCGCTCCTCGCCCGTGCACAGGGCGAAGGTCCAGTCGGACCGCATCTGGGTGTCTTCGTTGAAGGCCTTCAGGGCGTCGTAGTTGAAGGTGTAGCGCTTTTGCCCCTGGCTGCGGGCCGCCCAGATCAAGGTTTCGTGGGCATTGGTGAAGCGCGTGCCCTTGAAGTTCGGCATGGGGTTGGACTTGCGCCAGACGATGTCGTTCAGCACCCAGAAGCCGAGGTCCTGAATGGCGGAGCCCAGCCGGAAGACATTGTGATAGCTGCCGATCACCCAGATCGTGCCCTCGGGCTTCAGCACCCGTCGGCACTCGGCCAGCCAGGCGCGAGTGAAGGCGTCATAGGCCGCAAAGCTGTCGAACTTGTCCCAGTCGTCGTCGACCGCATCGACGCGCGAGTTGTCGGGGCGCAGCAGGTCGCCGCCCAGCTGCAGGTTATAGGGGGGATCGGCGAACACGGCATCGACCGAGGCGTCCGGCAGGGATTTCAGCACCTGGATGCAGTCCCCCTTGAGAATGACGTCGGTCTTGAACTCGGACATGCAGGCGCGCCCCTGTGGAAACAAGCGGCGATCCTGAGTCCGCAGGGTTAAGAGGCGGTTAGCCGTGTTGCCGAAAGCGTAGGGAAGGGGCGTCTGGTGCAATCCCGACAAAGTCCGCTATGACGCCCGGATGATCGCACGTCTTCGTCCAGTTCCCTTCCCGATCGGGCCCGTCCACTTCGTCGGCATCGGCGGTATCGGCATGAGCGGCATCGCCGAGATCATGCTCAAGATCGGCTATCAGGTACAGGGCTCGGACGCCAAGGCCGGGGCCAATACCGAGCGGCTGGAACAGCTGGGCGCGAAGATCTTCATCGGCCACGACGCCGCCCATGTGGGCGAGGAGGTCGCGGCCGTCGTCTATTCCACGGCGGTCAAAGCGGACAATCCGGAGCTGGCCGTGGCGCGCGGACGGCGAATCCCGCTGGTCCGGCGGGCCGAGATGCTGGCCGAGCTGATGCGGCTGCAGTTTTCGGTGGCGGTCGGCGGGACCCACGGCAAGACCACCACGACGTCGATGATCGCGGCCCTGCTGGATGCGGGCGGCACCGACCCGACCATCGTCAACGGCGGGATCATCAATGCCTATGGCACCAACGCCAAGGTCGGCGACGGTGACTGGATCGTGGTCGAGGCCGATGAGTCGGACGGCAGCTTCCTGAGGCTGAAATCCACGGTCGCCGTGGTCACCAATATCGACCCGGAGCATCTGGATCACTACGGCGACTTTGACGGGGTGCGTAAGGCCTTCGTCGATTTCGTCGAGAACATCCCCTTCTACGGCTTTGCCGCCGTCTGTCTGGACCACCCCGAGGTGCAGCGGCTTGTGGCGACCATCGATAACCGGCGCATGGTCACCTATGGCACCAATCCGCAGGCCATGGTGCGGGCGATCAACTGCGACATGGGCCCGGATGGGGCGCGGTTCGACGTGGCCTTCCAGAAACAGGGGCTGGATGCGCTGGACGAGCCCGATGTGCTGGAGGGCCTGCATCTGCCGATGGCTGGCGCACACAATGTGTCGAACGCCCTGGCGGCCATCGCCGTGGCGCGTGAGCTGGGCATATCGGACGCGGCAATCCGCGAGGGGCTGGCCGGGTTCGGCGGGGTCAAGCGGCGCTTTACGACCACCGGCGTGGTCGAAGGCGTGCGGATCGTCGACGACTATGGCCACCACCCGGTCGAGATCGCCGCGGTGCTCAAGGCCGCCCGTCAGGTCGTGCACAAGACCGAGGGCTCGGGCCGGGTGATCGCCGTGGTGCAGCCGCACCGCTACACGCGCCTGCGCGACCTGATGAACGACTTCTCGACCTGTTTTGCCGATGCCGACTCGGTGCTGGTCGCCGACGTCTATGCGGCCGGCGAGCAACCGATCGAGGGGGTCGACAAGGACGCCCTGGTCGAGGGCATCCGCCGGTTCGGCCATCGCTCGGTGCGCCCGCTGGAAAGCGCCGCCGCCCTGCCGCGCCTGATCCGGGAAGAGGCGAAGGCGGGCGATCTGGTGGTGCTGCTGGGGGCCGGCGACATCACGGCCTGGGCCTACGCCCTGCCGGGGCAGCTGGAGGCGCTGGGATGACGGTCACGGGCGGATGCCAGTGCGGGCGGGTGCGCTACCGCATCAGCGGCGGTCTGGATCATGCGCATTTCTGTCACTGCCGGATGTGCCAGAAGGCCGTCGGCAACGTTTTCGCCGCCCTGGTCGGGTGCCCGCGCGACAACCTCACCTGGGAGGGGGAAGGCCCGGAGGTGTTCGACAGTTCGTCGGTCGCCGAGCGGCCCTTCTGCGCGCGATGCGGTACGCCACTGGGCTTTGCCTACAAGGACAGCGACTGGGTCAATGTCACGATCGGCAGTCTGGACGACCCGTCGGTGGCTCCCATCCAGCAGCACTGGGGCGTCGAGGCCATGGTGCCGTGGCTGGAGCTGGGTGACGACCGTCCCCGCTGCAGCACAGGCGAGGGTCTGAGCGCGCAGCAGACCGCGCGCCTGAAGGACATGACCTCTCATCAGGCAGACGACGCATGAGCGACTGGCGCGACACCCTGCCTGAGGTCCGCGGCAAGCTGCTGCGTGATGAGCCGCTGGGGCCCTACACCTGGTTCCGGGTGGGCGGGGCGGCAGATGTGCTGTTCCTTCCGGCGGATGCAGACGATCTGGCGGACTTCCTGAAGGCGCTGGACGCCTCGGTGCCGGTCACGGTGCTGGGCGTGGGCTCGAACGTCATTGTGCGGGATGGCGGGGTCGAGGGCGTGGTGATCCGGCTGGCCGGGCGGCCCTGGGCGCAGATCACGACCGAGGGGGACACCATCACCGCCGGCGCGGGCGCGCTGGATTCGATGGTGGCGCGGGCCTCGGCCAAGGCGGGCCTGGCCGGGCTGGAATTCTATGCCGGCATTCCGGGTACAATCGGCGGCGCCCTGACCATGAATGCGGGGTGCTACGGCTCGGAGACGAAGGATGTGCTGGTCGCGGCCCGCGGAGTGACCCGAGCGGGCGAGCGGGTCGAATACGCGCTGGCCGACTTTGGCTACACCTATCGCCACTCGGAAGCTCCGGCGGACATCATCTGGCTGGAGGCCACCTATCGGGGTCGGCCCGACGATCCCGAGGCAGTCCAGGCGCGGATCGACGCGATCACATCGCGCCGCGAACAGACCCAGCCGATCCGCGAGAAGACAGGCGGCTCGACCTTCAAGAACCCCCCGGGGCATTCCAGCTGGAAACTTGTGGATGAAACGGGCTGGCGCGGAAAACTGTTTTCGGTCACCGGGGGCGGGGCCAAGTTCAGCGAATTACACAGCAATTTCATGATCAATCCCGGCGAGGCGACGGCGGCTGACATCGAGGGGCTGGGCGAGGCGGTGCGATCCGACGTTCAAAGTAAACTCGGCGTAAACCTCGAATGGGAGATCAAGAGGATCGGCCGCCCCACCTGAGTCCCGTTCCGCACCATGAACCGCCCCCTGAAAGACCTGCATGTCGCCGTCCTCATGGGGGGGCTGTCGGCCGAGCGCGAGGTGTCGCTGAACTCGGGCAAGGGGTGTGCGGATGCTCTGGAAGGCCAGGTCGCCCGCATCAGCCGCATCGACGCCGGACGCGATCTGGCGAATGTGCTGGGCGGGCTGATCCGTCCCGATGTTGTTCTGAACTGCCTGCACGGCGCCTGGGGTGAGGACGGCTGCGTCCAGGGCGTGCTGGAGACGCTGAATATCCCCTACACCCACTCCGGTGTGCTGGCCTCGGCCCTGGCCATGGACAAGGCCAAGTCCAAGGCCGTGCTGGCCGCGGCGGGCATTCCGGTGCCGGGCGGAGGCCTGTTCGACCGGCATGAGGTGGCGCGCGACCACGTCATGGCCCCGCCCTATGTGATCAAGCCGAATGCCGAAGGCTCGTCGGTCGGCGTCTTCCTGGTGACCGAGGGATCGAACCGCCCGCCCCAGGAGGTCGGGGCTGACGACTGGACCTATGGCGAACAGGTGATGGTCGAGCCCTTCATCGCCGGGCGTGAGCTGGCGGTCGCCGTGCTGGGCGAGGCGGACGGCCCGCGGGCGCTGACCGTCACCGACATCACCCCGACCAAGGGCTTCTATGACTATGAGGCCAAATATGCCCCGGGCGGCTCGGTGCACGAGCTGCCGGCGCGACTGAAGCCCGATGTGTTCGAGATGGCGCTTCGCCTGTCCGAGCGGGCGCATGCGGCGCTGGGCTGTCGCGGGGTGACCCGATCCGACTTTCGTTATGACGATGTTAAGGACGTTCTCGTTCTTCTGGAGGTCAACACCCAGCCGGGCATGACCTCGACCTCGCTCGTTCCCGAGCAGGCCGCGCATGTCGGCGTCGGGTATCCGGAACTGGTCAGGTGGATGGTGGAGGACGCCTCATGCCCGCGGTAGTTCGCGGCGGTCGGCGCCAGCAGGGCGGGGGCGCGTCGCGTGGACGTCAGGCCCCGGCCTCACGCGGGAGGTCAGGGCGCGGCAAGGCCCCGGCGGTCGGTATTCCGGCCAAGATGGCGGCCATCGGCCGGCTGGACCTGTCCGCGCGTGCGGTCGGGATTTCGCTGCTGGTCGGCGTGCTGTTCATCGGTGGCCTGATGGCGACCGGTGCGCGGGCCGAACGCGTCGGCCAGTCCGTTTCGAACGGGGTCGACAGCATGGTGGCCGGCATGGGCTTTCGTCTGGGCCGGGTGCATGTGACCGGCGCGTCGGAGGAGGCCATGCCCGCCATTCAGGCGGCGCTGGATGTGACCGCCGGTCAATCGATGAGTTCGCTGGATCTGGACGCCCTGCTGGAGCAGGTGCGCGGCGTCAGCTGGGTCAAGGATGCGCGGGTCGTGCGCCTGCTGCCCGGAACCCTGATGATCGAGGTCGTCGAGCATGACCGGCTGGCCATCTGGCAGGCCAATGGACAGGTCGCGGTGATTGACGGCGAGGGTCAGGTGATCCGCGGAGCCGATCCGCGTCAGTATCTGCATCTGCCGCTGGTGGTGGGGACGGGGGCCGAATTGGCCGCCGCCGAAATCCTGCCGTTGATCGAGGCCCGCCCGCGTCTGCGGGACCGGACCGAGGCCCTGATCCGGGTCGACGAGCGGCGCTGGGACATCCGCCTGAAGGACGGCGGCCTGATTCGGCTTCCGGCCGACGGGGCCGAGGCGGCCCTCATTCAACTGGATGCGCTGGATCAGCGGCATCAGCTGTTCGAGCGCGGCTTTGAACTGGTGGATCTGAAGGTGCCCGGCACCCTGGGCCTGCGCCCGGCAGAGCTGGCGGGCGACCTGGCGGCTGCGCCTTTCGTTGCGGGAGGTCTGTGATGGCGGGACGTCGTCCGGAGCTGACGCTTGACGGGGCGCTGGGGGGCGGTCGCGCACCGCTGGTCGCGGCGCTCGATATCGGCCATTCCAAGATGGCCTGCTTCATCATGAAGGCGGACGGTGTGCGCCATGCGGACCGGACGGTCCGGGTCGCCGGCGTCGGCCATGTCCAGTCCCGCGGCGTCCAGCAGGGCATGATCGTCGACATGGAGGGTGCCGCCCAGGCCATCGGCCATGTGGTCGAGCGGGCCGAGCGCGCCGCCGGAGTTCCGGTGACGGGCGTGATTGTCAGCACCTCGGTCGGCCGCATGCAGAGCCACAGGGTCCGTTCGCGCGTGTCCCTGGGCACCAATCCGGTCAGCGACGCCGATCTGGCGCGGGCGATCGGTCTGGCGCTCGACAAGATTCGCCTGCCGGATCGCCGGCCCATCCATGTGCTGCCGGTCGCGTGGTCGGTGGACGACGCCCGGGGCGTGCGCGATCCGCGCGCCATGCGCGGCAACAGCCTGGAACTGGACCTGCTGGTCGTATCCATGGCCGAGACGGCCTTCATGTCGCTGAGCCATTGCCTGGAGCTGGCGCATCTGGACCTGCAGGGTGTGGTCGCGGCCCCCGTGACCTCGGCCCTTGCGGCGCTGGAAGACGACGAGATGGACCTCGGCGCCCTGTGCATCGACATGGGGGGAGGCACGACCACGGCGACGGTCTGGGCCGACCGCAGCCTGCTGCACGTCGAAAGCCTCAACGTCGGTGGCGATCATGTCACCAGCGACATCGCCAAGGGCCTGTCGACCTCGCGCGCCGGTGCCGAGCGGCTGAAGACCCTGCACGGGTCGGCCATGGCGTCAGCCAATGAGGACCGCGAACTGCTCGAGGCCCCACCCCGGGGCGAGGACCCCTCGGCGGGCGCAGTGGTCGTGCCGCGCGCCATGCTGAAAAGCGTGATCGCTCCGCGCGTCGAGGAAACGCTTGAAATCCTGCGCGATCGCATCCGCAGCGGCGGGATTGCCCTTGAGCCGGGGACCAGTGTGGTGCTGACCGGCGGCGCCAGCCAGCTGAACGGTGTGCGAGAGCTGGCCGTGCGCGTGTTTGACCGTCCGGTGCGCCTGGGCAGGCCCCAGCGTGCGCCGCACCTGGCCGATGCCGCCTCGGGTCCGGCCTTCTGTGCGGCGGCGGGATGTTTGCTCAAGTCTGCCTATGGCCCGAGAGAATCGGTTTCGGCCCGGCGGCTGATGACCCGCCAGATTTCGGCCAGTGATGCGCCCAATCCCTATGCAGGCGGTCTGGTCGCCCGCGCCGCCGACTGGTTGCGCCGCAACCTCTGAATGGCTGCTGCGGGGGCCTGGAACATTTCCCTTCGGTGGCGAGAGTGTGTCCGGATTGTAACAACCCAGGCCTTGAGTGGACACAGTCGAGCCACAATGCCTTGTGGCGCGTCACTTTGCTGCTAGCGTGCAGTCCTACGTGGGGCCTCGTAAGACAGGTTCCGACCGTCCTTCGCAAAAACAGGTTGGGTTTAAAACATGCTTCGTGAACGCAAGTATCTCTTCGGTACGACGATCTTGGCGAGCGTCCTCGCCCTCTCGGCCCCCGCCTTCGCCCAAACCGCTCCGACCCAGGATCCGGACGAGGACGAAGAAGAAGCTGCTGCCGTCGTCGAGGAAATCGTTGTCGTCGGTTCGCGCATCGCCCGCGACGTCTACAACTCGCCCTCGCCCGTCCAGGTGATCAACCGCGAGGAGTCGACCCTGGCCGGCCTCGCGACGACCACCGAAATCCTGCAGGGCGTCGCCGTCACCGGCGGCACCAGCCAGATCAACAACCTGTACAGCGGCTTCGTCGTCAACGGCGGCCCTGGCGTGAACACCATCGGCCTGCGGGGCCTTGGCCCGACCCGGACGCTGGTTCTGCTGAACGGTCGCCGGGTCGCCCCGGCCGGCTCGCGCGGCTCGGTCGGTTCGGCCGACCTGAACGTTCTGCCTTCGGCTCTGATCGAGCGTGTTGAAGTGCTGCGGGACGGTGCCTCGTCCATCTATGGCTCGGACGCCGTTGCCGGCGTTATCAACATCGTGACCCGCGCCGACATCGAAGGCGTCGTGATCGAGGGCAACCGCCAGCAGACGACCCAGGCCAATGGTGCCGGTAACGCCACCCGCCTGTCGATCGCCGGTGGTATCCAGGGCGAGCGCTGGAGCTTCCTCGGTTCGGTCGAGCGCTTCGAGCGTGAAGAGGTCAAGCTGGGTGACGTTGAGCACGCCCAGTGCCCCACCGCCGGGCCCTTCCTGCCGAACACCGCTGGCTTTGAAGACTTCATCGACCCGCTGACCGGTCAGCCGAAGTGCTTCTCGATCGACAACGGCGGCGTGACGGTGAACACGATTGCCACGTCAGCCCGTACGGGCATCGGTGCCTATGGCTCCGCGACGCCGGGCACCCTGGGCACCTACAACCGCTGGCGTCCGAACTCCGCAGTCACCTCGGGTCTCATCGGCTTTGAAGGCGTCAGCGGTGCCAGCCTCGACATTCGTGACACCTTTGACCCGCGCATGCTGGAAGAGACGCTGTTCTCGCCGGTGGCGACCACCACGGCCTTCATGTCGGTCGGCTACGATCTGCGCGCTCTCGGCAATGCAGAAATCTACGCCGAAACCCTGCTGAACAAGCGTGAATCGAGCTCGCTCGGTGGCCGTCAGCTGGTCCTCGACTATGCCGTCGGCAGCCTGCTGATCCCCGCCAACCTCAGCGCGGGCGGACCGCTGGCCGGTAACCTGGGTCTCACCCCGGGTCGCAACACCCAGATCCGGGTCTTCCCGTACCACCAGTATAACAGCGAGCAGGACGTCACCTTCGCCAAGCAGGTGCTCGGCATCCGCGGTGACCTGCCGATCAGCAACTGGACCTATGACGTCTACGCCAGCTACACCAACTCCCGCTCGGAGTATCAGGCCGACCTCGCTCTCACGAGCCGTCTGATCAACTCGCTGGACGTCGTCGCCGCTCCGGCCGGGACCCCGGCTGAGCTGACCCGTTCGGGCATTGGCCCGGCAGGCACGCAGGTGACCGTCACCTGCCGTGTCAACGTCGGCAACACCAACGCGAACTGCGTGCCCGCGCCGTTCATCACCAACGACACCATCGGTGGTTATTACCCGCAGGACTTCATCAACTACGTTGAGGAAGCGACGCTGGGCGTGACCTCGTACGACGAGTTCGTCGTCTCGGGTGGCTTTGGCGGGGAACTGTTCTCCCTGCCGGCCGGTGAGGTTCAGTTCTACCTGGGTGCCGAGTTCCGCGAAGCCTCGATCGACGACACGCCCGATATCGCGTCTCAGACCGGTGACACCTACAACTTCTCCACCTCGGCCATCACGCGCGGTGAAGACTCGGTCTGGGAAGTCTTCGGTGAAGTCGAGGTCCCGCTGCTGCGTGACCTGCCGATCGCCAAGGAACTGACGCTGTCGGCCTCGGGTCGTTACACGGACTATGAGTCCTACGGCGACGACACGACCTACAAGGTTGGTCTGCTCTACCAGATCACTGACTGGGTCGGTCTGCGGGCCACCTACGGCACCTCCTACCGCGCCCCGGCGCTGTTCGAGCAGTTCCTCGGTGCGACCGCCGGCTTCCTCGCCAGCACCACCGACGTCTGCAACGACTACGACGCTGCCGGTCGGAACCCCAACCTGGCGGCCAACTGCGCCTCCGAGGGCCTGCCCCCCGGCTTCACCGCCACCAGCAGTGTCCGTCAGTTGAACGCGGGCGGTGCTGCGGCCGGTCTGGCGGCGGAAACGTCCACCAACTTCACCGGCGGCGTGGTGTTCACGCCCACCCTGCCGGGACGTCTGGGCACCCTGGCTGTCGCGGTCGATTACTACGACATCCAGATCGACAACGGCGTCTCCCAGGTCGGCAGCGCGTTCATCCTGAACCAGTGCTACACCTCCTCGGCTGCTGACTTCGCTGCCGGCGCTGGCTACTGCGCCTTCGTCGAACGCGCTCCGGTGACCAACTCGCTGACCGTGACCAACGGTTATGTGAACATCGCCACCAACGTGGTTGAAGGCATCGACTACAACCTGCGTTACCGGAACAGCTTCGGTCCGGGCGACTTCCTGGTGAACCTCAACGTCACCCAGTACCTGGAGCGCTACAACCAGCTGTTCCCGACCGATCCGATCTACACCCTGGTGGGTCGTCTGGGCACGCCGGAATACTCGGCCAGCATGAACGTCCAGTATTCGTGGGACCAGTGGTCGGTGTTCTGGGGCACGGAGTGGATCGACGCCACGACGGAAGAAGACGACTACTTCCGTCGTAATGGCCAGAGCCTGAAGAGCTTCGGCATCGACAGCGACCTGGAAGAGTACTTCCTGCACTCGGCCTCGGTCCGCTGGGGCAATGACGATCTGTCGGTCGTCATGGGTGTGCGGAACGTCTTCGACGTCGATCCGCCGTCCGGCACCGGCTACTGGGTGGGTGGTATCGGCAACTCGCCGACCTACTCGGGCTACGATCAGTTCGGTCGCACGCTGTTCTTCAACGTCGCCAAGTCCTTCTAAGGCGACGAACAGCAGAAACGTTGGGGCGGCGGACTTTGGTCCGCCGCCCTTTTCGTATGCGGCGGGGACGCCTTCTTCCGACGGTCAGAAATGAACCCCGGGAATCCGAGGCGGACAGGCGCTCAGTCGCGGAGCTGCGCCAAGTCCCGCGCCGCCGGTCTGCGCGGAGCAGACGCGTCGACGACCGTCCACGGCGCCTGCTGCACCGATGGGATCACGTCCCCAGCACGGGCTCTCGCCAGTCTTGGCGGGAAGCCAGGGCAGTTGTCAGGGGGACACAAGAGCGCGACCGCCGGCCGAGGGCGTCGGGTTGGCCGCCGTCATTCAGGCAGAGTGTCAGCGCGGTGCGACCAGGCCGACCGCTGATGCGCACCCGGCCACGAAACCTGCGGACCGCCTGAGCCGAGCAGGGCTGTCGCGGCCCCGTAGATATTCAGCGGGGGGAGGGGCCGGCCGTTCCCCGGCGGCGAGGGGCATCGCCCGCCCGGCGGGGCACACGAAAAAGCCCGGCAGCCGAGGCCGCCGGGCTTTGGTCCGTCAGTCTGAGCCGATCGTCAGCGCGGAGCGGCCAAACCGCCTTCACCGCAGCTGGTCTTCAGATAATCGTCGACCAGCCTCAGTTGCTGAGCGGCGATGTCGCGCGTCCAGGCCGGTCCGTGACCGTAGTCAGGGATGACCTCGTACTGGATGTTCTGGCCGCTGCTGCGCGCCCCGTTCACGAAGCCCTCGGACTGTTCGAGCAGAACAGTGGTATCGCGGGCGCCGTGGAAAACCAGCATCGGAATGCTGACCTCTCCGGCCCGGCTCACCGGATTCAACCCATTCACGGTCTCCAACTGGGCCTCACGCGTGTAGGGATTGCGGAACAGGCTTGAGCGGATCTTTGTCAGGTCCGACACGCCGGCTCCGGCAATCGAGCACCGATACAGGCCGTTCGGACGGATGCCTGCGACCATGGCCGCGTAACCACCATAAGAGAAGCCATACATGGCCACGCGGTCGGCGATGGCGTGGCCTTCGGCGACGGCCCAGGTGACTCCGTCGTCGAGGTCATCCTGCATCGTCTGGCCCCACTCATTGTCGCCGGCCTTCCACAGCCGGTCGCCCCAGCCGTCGGAGCCGCGGAACTGGGGTTGCAGCACCGCATAGCCGCGCGAGGTCATGAGCTGGCGCCACATCGAGCCGTCCCAGTCCATCTGGTCGCGCGCCCACGGTCCGCCATGGGGCATGACCACCATCGGGTAGGGGCCGGGGCCGTACATCTCGGCGGACGGCTTGGACAGGAAGGCCGGAATGTCGAGACCGTCGCGGGCCTTGTAATAGACCAGCTCGGTCGTGCCCAGCGTGGCCGGGTCCAGCTGCGGATAGGGCTTTGCGATGGGCAACAGTTCGGTCTTGTTGCGGAGCAGGAAATACTCGCCCGGATCGTTGACGCCGCCGACGAACAGGACGGCAGTGTTCAGGTCGTCGGAGTAGGAGACGATCTCGACGTAGCGATTGTTGGCATAGCGGATCGTGCGCGCCGCGCCGGTCGCCGTGTCGACGATACGGACGGGCGCCTGCTCGATGCCAAGGGCCTGCTCGACCCCCTGGCGAAGCGCCGTCAGCTCAGCATCGACGGTGTAGAACTCCTGACGCGGACCTGAATAGCCGAAGCCCAGGATCTCCCCGAACTTGGGCCCTTCGGTGGTCTCGATCGCCACGCCGGTGGCCTCGAACAGCGGGTGTTCGAACAGCACCTCGCCGATCCGGCGATTGGCGATGTCGTATTCGAAGATGGCCGCCTTGTCGCGACCCCGGTTGGAGATGACGTAGGCGATGTTGGGGTCGGTGGAGAAGCCCGCAACCGCGAACACCTCCCGATCCTTGATGTAGGTGCGGATGTGCTCATCCCAGGCGCTGTTCGCCGAGCGGAACTGGGTGGCGATGTAGAGGCCGCCTGCGTCCCGGTCGGCGATGGTCCGCGTGCGCAGCTCGCCCGTGAGGTCGGTGTCGTAGGCGATGACCCGCTCGCCCGACCGGTGGATGCGTTCGCCCCGATTGGTCTGCAGGTTGATGCGGTAGACGTCGTTGCCCAGCAGGGCGAGAATGTTGTTCGGATCGTTGGGCAGGGTGTCGAGGATGGTCGGGCTGGCCCAACGCGCCGCTTCCGCTTCTGCCCGAGACCGGGTGCGCAGGGCGTCCATGGGATCGCGCCAGTTGCGGCCCTGCAGATCGGTGATCATCAGCTTGGAAATGAAGGTGCCGTTGGTGCCACCGCCGACCGCAATGTCCCAAGGCTCCCAGAGGCTCACGGCGAGGCGGTCATTCTTGATGAACTGAACGCCCCGGATCTTCATCTCGGAGGAACCGATGCGGATCGGCTCCTTGTTGAAGTCGGAGGTGTCCCAGACGAGGATGACGCGATCCTCGCCCCGAGCCTCGAGCCCGACCATGTGACGTCCGTCGGGCGACACCGAAAGGCTGGACAGATAGGGGAAGGCCGCGAACTGTTCGATCGTCGGCGGAACACGCACGGGATCCTGTGGCGAATGGCCCAGCGCCCAGGCGCCAGATGCGCTCGCAGCCAGCGCCAGAGACAGGGCGATCGTCGACACTTTCAAAGACATTACTCAATATTTTCCGAGTTCTGGCCGGCGCCTCCGACCGCAGATTTTGATAGAAACACATGGCGACAAAAGACACAACAAGGCCGTAATTCCCGCCGGACGCGCCCTCGGCGGGTGCACGTTTTCCGCCGACTGAGCTCTCTGGTCTGGGGCCCGACTCAGTCTATGCGGTAACCACCTGTTAAGGCTTACGGGTGTTCTATTAACCCGCTCATAACCAATGCGATTCGGGGGGATTGGCGTCGGTTTGCCGGAGCGGGGTCGGATATAAGGTCGGAAAAAGATATGTCGCTGTCGCTGGTGCGCCCTGAAGCCACGGAATTGAAGCCCCGGATCGTCGTGTTCGGCGTCGGTGGCGCGGGCGGCAATGCCGTCAACAACATGATCGATGCGGGGCTGGAAGGCGTCGACTTCGTCGTCGCCAACACCGACGCCCAGCACCTGAGCTTTGCCAAGACGGACCGCCGGATCCAGCTGGGCGAGACGATCACCCAGGGCCTGGGCGCGGGTGCCCACCCGGAAGTCGGCATGAATGCCGCCGAGGAATCCGCCGACGAGATCGCCACCCACCTCGAGGGTGCGCACATGGTGTTCATCACCGCCGGCATGGGCGGTGGCACCGGTACCGGCGCCGCGCCGGTGATCGCCAAATGCGCGCGCGACCGCAATATCCTGACCGTCGGTGTGGTGACCAAGCCCTTCACCTTTGAAGGCCGCCACCGCATGCGTCTGGCCGAGGCCGGCATCGCCGAGCTGCAGCGCTACGTCGACACCCTGATCGTCATTCCGAACCAGAACCTGTTCCGCGTCGCCAACGAGCGCACGACCTTTGCCGATGCCTTCGGCATGGCTGACCAGGTGCTGCACTCGGGTGTGCGCTCGATCACCGACCTGATGATCCTGCCGGGGCTGATCAACCTCGATTTCGCCGATGTGCGCGCCGTGATGTCCGAAATGGGCAAGGCCATGATGGGCACGGGCGAGGCCGAGGGCGACGACCGCGCCCTGATGGCGGCCCAGAACGCCATCGCCAACCCGCTGCTGGACGAGACCAGCCTGAAGGGTGCCAAGGCCGTGCTGGTCAACATCACCGGTGGCATGGACATGACCCTGCTGGAGGTCGACGAGGCTGCCAACGCCATTTCGGCCGAGGTCGACCCCGACGCCAACATCATCTTCGGTGCGGCCTTCGATCCGGCCCTGGACGGCAAGATCCGCGTGTCCGTGGTCGCCACGGGCATGGATGAAGAGGTAATGGCCCAGACCCCGCCCTCGACCCTGTCGCGGCCGATGACCACCGGCCGTCCCGCGCCCCGCATGCCGGAGCGTGAAACCCAGCGCGCCCCCGAGCCCGTGATCCGTGCCGCCGAGTCCGCGCCTGTGACCCCGACCTTCGAGCCGACGATCCGCACGGCCGAACCCCGCGTACATCCCCAGCCGCAAGCCCCCGAGCCGGTGGCGAAGGCCGAAGCCCCGCGCACCCTGGATCCGATCGTTGATCCCTGGGTCGAGGAGTATGAAGCCGACCAGACCCCGCGCACCGCGACGCGTCCGGTCCAGGGCGACCTGTATATGGAGCCCGCGCGCGAGCCGGCTCGTGCCGAGCGCCAGCCGGAGCCGGAGCCCGAGTGGGACGACCGCGATCACCATCGCAAGTCGGGCTGGAGCCTGTTCGGACGCAAGCGCGCGCCGGAGCCCGCCCCCTATGCCCCGGAAGCCCGCACCGAGCCCCGGCCGATGCGCCTGTCCGGCAACTCGGCCCTGAAGACGCCCGAGCCTGACTCCTCTGAGGAAGATGAGTTGGAAATCCCCTCGTTTCTGAGACGTCTGGCCAACTGATGCACCGCTACGAACGTCCGTGATCCGGGCGTTCGTAACCGCATCGAAACAATCCGAAACCTGACTTTGGTTTTCCTCTCGTAAACCAGACCATAGAGGTGTCGTCGGGCAATTCCGCCCGGCCTCTGTGTGGACGTTTCGTGAGCCCGGTCAAAGCCGATCATCTCGAACAGACCCTGCGCGCCCCGGCGATCATCGCCGGCGTCGGCGTGCACACGGGCCAGCGCGTGCGCCTGGCCGTGCGCCCGGCGCCCACGGGCACCGGCATTGTCTTCGTGCGCACCGATGTGACCGACCGCGACAACCGTATCCCGGTGTCGGGGCAGGCCGTGGTCGAGGCGCGCCTCAACACCATGATCGAGAATGGCGCGGGCGTGCGCCTGTCGACCATCGAGCATCTGATGGCGGCTTTCTGCGCGCTGGGCATTTCCAATGCCGTGGTCGAGGTGGATGGCCCCGAACTGCCGATCCTTGACGGGTCGGCGCTGCCGTTCGTGCAGCTGCTGGACCGGGCGGGTTTCCGCAACCAGGCGGCGCCGCTGCGCTATATCGAGATCCTGGCGCCGATCGAGGTGACCGAGGGCGACAAGCATGCGCGTCTGCTGCCCTGCGACCGCTATGAGATGCGCTTCGAGATCGACTTCGACACGCCGGTGATCGGCAATCAGGTCGTGGATTTCGTCGTCGACGAGGCGACCTTCCGCAGCGACATCATGGCCGCCCGCACCTTTGGCTTTGCCCATGAGGTCGAGGCCCTGCGCCGCGCCGGACTGGCCCGCGGCGGCAGCCTTGAGAATGCGGTCGTCATTGACGGCGACCAGATCCTGAACACCGGCGGCCTGCGGATGGAGCGTGAGTTCGTCAAGCACAAGGCGCTGGACGCTATCGGCGACCTCTATGTGCTGGGTGGCCCGCTGCTGGGCCGCTATGAGGGCTATAAAGCCGGCCACGCGGTCAACAACATGTTGGTCCGCGAACTGCTGGCCCGCCCCGACGCCTGGCGCGAGGTTGTCCGCATGCCCGACATGGCGATGGCGGGCTGAGGCCTACTCCAGCGTAATCACGCTCATCATCCGGCCGAAGTCGGGCTCACCGCTGAGGTGGGCGCGGCGGTTGGAGTAGAAGCGGTCGGCATCGACGCGGGTGTCGTGGCCGGTCCAGGCGACCTGGCCCACGCCCGCGCGCTCCAGCTTCCACATGACATAGCCCGGCAGGTCGAACTGACGTTTGTCGGGCTGTCTGCCCATGACGAAGAACTGGCCCGCGCCCGAGGACTGGCGGAGGAACCGATCCTCGAAGGCTTCGTCGACCTCATAGGAGGCCTGGGCGATGGTGGGGCCGACGACGGCGACGGTCTGGTCGTGTTCGGCGCCGCTCTCCTTCATCCGGCGAAGGGTGGCCTCGATGACGCCACCGACCGCGCCCTTCCAGCCGGCGTGGACCGCGGCGACCAGACCGGCGCGGGGGTTGGCGATCAGGATCGGCGCGCAGTCGGCGGTCAGCACCGCGCACAGGATGCCCGGTTCCTCCACGGCGATCACGGCATCCCCCTCGGGGCGTTCGTCGCCGAAGGGCTGATCGGTCATGTGCACGATGTCGGAATGGATCTGGTAGCAGGCGGCGAAGTCGTCGGGTGTGCCGCCCATGGCGGCGGCGACGCGGGCGCGGTTTTCGCGGACCGCCTCGGGATCATCGCTGGAGCCCACGCCGGTGTTCAGACCCGCATAGAGGCCGGTTGAGACGCCGCCTTGGCGCGTGAAAAAGCCATGGCGGATGCCCGGGATATCCAGCAGCGGATGGGTGATCGGGGTCGGCAGGTCGGTCATGGGTCAACCTCGAAGGCGGGCAGGGTCAGGGTGTCGGGACTATGGAGGGCCGCGACCTTGAACAGGGTGCCCATCTGGTCCGGGGCGGTCAGGCGGTGGACCTGACGGTCGATCAGGTCGGCGGCCTCAGGCTGGGCGGTCTTCAGCCGGTCGGCGCGGACGTGAAGGCCCAGACGGGTCAGGAAGTCGGCCTGGGTGAGCAGAGAGGCAGTCGTGACGCCGGCGGCCTGCGCCGCTGCGAGAACCGCCGGAAAGTCGGCCCACTGGGTCAGGTCTGCCTGACCGGGCGTCGCCAGCGGATCGACCTTGTCGTGGCGGGACAGGGCCTGAAGCGTGTCGCCGGGGCCGGGGGTGTCGCGGCCATAGTCGATCAGCAGGGCGGCCCCTGTGTGGTGCTTCAGCAGGCTGGCGACTGCTTGGGCAAAGGCGCGCTGGGCCGCAGATTGCTCCACCACCTGTCCGGGCTGGACGTCATGGTCGGGAGGCGAGAAGCCCGGGCCGACCGGTCCGAGGCGGAAGGCGAGCTCGCCCTCGGCATCCAGGCCCACCATCCGCTCGGCCCAGCCTTCGGGCGTGCGTTCGAACTGGCGGGCGGGCAGGCAGTCCAGCACCTCATTGGCGACCAGCAGGACGGGGCCTTCGCCGTCGATGGCGGACAGGCTGTCGGTCCAGCGGGGCGCGACCGGCGCTTCGGCCAGCCGCGCCTTTTGCATCGCGCGCAGCGGATGGCTGGGCTCGACGAGGGTCAGGTCGCAGGCCTCGATGAAGGCCGGGACCACGCGGGCGGCGCGCAGGATGTCGGCCATCAGGGTGCCGTCGCCGGGCCCCACCTCGACCAGCTGAAAGGAGGAGGGCGCGCCCATCCGCGACCAGGTTTCGACCAGCCACAGACCGATCAGCTCGCCGAACATCTGGCTGACAGTCGGCGCGGTCAGGAAGTCGCCGTCCGGTCCGATCGCCGGGCGTGTCGCATAATAGCCGCCCTGCGGGTCATGCAGGCAGCGGGTGACATAGTCGGCGACGCTCAGCGGCCCGGTCAGGGCGATCTCGCGCTGGAGCCGCCCCTTCAGGTCCGCGGCTTGCGCCCCGCCGCTCAGGAGTTCGCGCCGACCGGCGGACGGCTCCAGGCACGCCAGACCAGCCAGCCGCCCAGAAGGATCATGGGCACGGACAACAGCATGCCCATGGTGACCACGCCCTGCAGGGCGTCGGGCATGTGAGTGTCCGGCTCACGCACCGTCTCCAGCGCCGCACGGCTGAGCCCATAGCCGAGCAGGAACAGGCCGGTGATGTAGCCGGGCTTGGTCAGCAGCTTCATCTTCCAGACGCCGAGGGTCAGGATCACGAACAGCAGCAGGCCTTCCAGCCCCGCCTCATAAAGCTGGCTGGGGTGGCGGGGCACGTCGCCGGCCGGGCAGAAGCCATAGGTGTTGTAGATCGTCTGGTTGCAGAAGCGGATGGCCCAAGGGACATCGGTTGTCCGGCCCCACAGCTCGCCATTGATGAAGTTGGCCATGCGGCCGAAGAACAGGCCGATCGGCACCACGGGCGCGACCAGATCGCCGAGGCTGAGCAGGTTGATCTTCTGCCGGTTGGCGAACCAGATGATGGCCAGGGTGACGCCGATCAGGCCACCGTGGAAGGACATGCCGCCGCTCCACATCTGGAACAGCTCCAGCCGCGACCAGCCTTCGCCGGTGAACAGCTGGGCGTAGAGGGACGGCTTGTAGAACAGGGCATAGCCCAGTCGCCCGCCGAGGATCACACCCAGCGCGATCCACAGGACCAGATCATCTACCTGGGTCTGGGTGACGGGGGGGCGGCCGGGTGACCAGATCGAGATCGTCCTGGCCAATTTCGAGGCATACCACCAGCCCAGTCCCAGGCCGGCGATATAGGCCAGTGCGTACCAGCGCAGGGGAAACGGGCCGATGGAGATCAGTACCGGATCGAACTCGGGAAAGGGCACGGGGCGTCCTTGGTGTGATCAGCGTTGCCTCGCCTTTAGCAAGACGGGCGGGGGGCGTCTTGCAAGAATTGACGACGGCAGGTTTGCAGCGGTCGGGTCGATCGGCCACATGGACGCCACCAACGCAAGATTTCATTAACCCTCTGGAAACCGGCGCAGCCCAGCGTCGGCACAGGCATCAAGGCAGGCTTCCATGCAGACCCGCAATCCGCTTCTCGACGAACTGGCCCGGCTGTCGACCGGCGCCATGGGGCTGGCCCAGGCGGCGGGCGAGGAAGCCAAATCTGCCATGCGCGCCCAGACGGACCGCATGGTCGCCGAACTGGATCTGGTGCGCCGCGACGAGTTCGAGGCCCTGAAGGCCGAGGTGAAGGCCCTGCGCGCCGAACTGGCCGCGCTTAAGGGTGATGAGGCCGCGCCCGTCAAACGCACCCGCAACAAGCCTCAAAAGGGAACGTCCACAGGCGATCTTCCCCCCGGGGACGCAGCCGGTTGAGCCGAATCCGCGAACAGGCCTACCGTCTGCTTGCTGAGGGCGATTCCCGGGGTTTTCCCGGTAACCTTCTGAAAGACAGGACTCTCTGAATGGACATGGTCAGACCGGACGAGGTGGAAACAACCTTCGATCCCCTCGATGTGGTCGAGCATGTTCTGACGGCGGAAAATCTTCCGTTCGACCGCACGGCCGAGGGTGATCTGGCCTTCGCCCTGGCGGGCGACTGGAAGGACTATGAGCTGTGGTTTGCCTGGCGTCCCGAGGGCGACTGTCTGCAACTGTGCTGCGCGCTGGACCTGCGGGTCGGCAAGACGCGTCGTCCGGCCCTGCATGAGCTGATCGGCCTGATTAACCAGCGGACCTGGCTGGGCCATTTCGAGCTGTGGAGCGAGGATCAGGAGATCGTCTTCCGTCAAGCGCTTGCCCTCCCGCATGGCGAGCGTCCGACCCTGTCACAGGCGGCTTCGATGATCGATGCAGCCATCGATGCGGCGGATCGATATTTCCCGGCGTTTGATTACCTTGTGCGTGGCGGCCGCAAGCCCCAGGACGCCATCGACGCCTGCATGTTCCAGACGGTCGGCACGGCCTGATCCCCGGCGATACGGGGCGCGCCGGTTTGGCGGGCCGCGACCGACCATGTTAGGCACTCCCCACTGATGACCGGCCCGGTCCGGGCCCTCACCGATGTGGAGACTGCATGACTGACACCTTTGCCCTGGATATGGATATCGCCCTGATCGGCTGCGGACGGCTGGGCTCGGCCCTCGTCGAGGGCTGGCTGGCGACCCCGGGGTTCAAGGCGGATCGGCTGAAGATCATCGAACAGTATGAGACGCCTGCCACCGATCAGGCGAAGGCAGCGGGCGCCACCATCAATCCCTCGGCCGACCAGCTGAAGGACGTCGGTGTGTGGGTGCTGGCCATCAAACCGGCAGTCTGGCGCGAGGCGCTGGCCCCTCATGTCGATGTGATGCGCAAGGATGCCGTGCTGGCGTCGGTCATGGCCGGGGTGCGCCTGGATGACGTTCGCGACGCCGCGGGCGGTCGCGGCGTTGCGCGCCTGATGCCGACAACGGCCGTGGCCCAGCGTCAGGGCGTGGCCGGTCTCTATTCGCCGGACCAGAAGGCCCAGGATGTGGCCACCGCCCTGTTCGAGGGCATGGCCGATGTGGTGCCGCTGGAGTCCGAGGATCTGCTGGATCCGGCCACCGGTGTGGCCGGATCGGCCCCGGCCTTTGTCTATGCCTTCATTCAGGCGCTGGCCAAGGCGGGAGAGGCTGAGGGCCTGAAGCCGGATGCCGCCGTACGGCTGGCCCGTGGGGCCCTGCGCTCGGCCGCTGCCGGGGTCTCGGGCGGTCAGAGCCTCGAGGATGCCATCGAACGCATCGCCTCCAAGGGCGGGACGACCCGCGCCGGTCTGGATGCGCTGGAGGCCGACGGAGGTGCCGCGAAGGCCGCGACCGCCGCCGTCAGCGCCGCTGTGGCCAAGGCCCGCGACCTATCCCGCTAGGCGGCCCGTCGCCAGCCGGCGGGCAAACCGGTCAAAGGCGTGGCTGGCATCCTGCCATGTCGTAAAGCCCCGTACCTCGGCAAGGCTTGAAGAATACCAGTCGTAACGGACCGGATAGCGGGTGCCGTCGGCGAGGGTGACCTCGCCTTCGATGGTGGCACCGCCGATGCTCTTGCTGCGCATGCCGTCGAGGCCGGGCTGGGCCGCCAGCTGGGCAAGGGTCGGGCGGTTGGGGCGGATATCGACCAGAACGAGCGAGATGGTGGCGCCCGGCAGGGCCTGCTCGCGGGCCAGGGCCCGCTCGACGGTCACGGCCAGTTGATCGGCCTGCTGCAGCAGGTCGCGCTCGCCCAGTTCATCGGCCTTTTCGATCAGGTCTGGACCGAGCACGACCGAGACATCGGGGCTCTGGGCGGCGGCCGCGCCGGCAACGAGGGTCACGGCGGCCAGGGGGGCAAAGAAGGCAAAGCGGCGCATGGGTGATCTCCTGTGGAGCCCTATACTAACCCGGAAGGCGAATCCGCGCCATCAGGCCGCCCAGCGCGCTGCGGTCCAGGGTGATGTCACCGCCGTGTCCGCGCGCGACGTCACGGGCGATGGCGAGGCCGAGGCCGACGCCCTTGCGGTTCTGGTTGCGCGAGGCATCGAGGCGGGAGAAGGGGCGAAAGGCTTCCTCGTGCATGTCTTCGGGTATGCCAGGACCGTCGTCCTCGACCGCGATCTCCGTGCCGCCGGAAGGCAGGCGGCGGGCCGACAGGCGCACGGCGTCGCCGTGCGCCGCCGCATTGCCGACCAGATTGGCCAGGGCGCGGCGGAAGGCGAGGGGGCGCACGTTGACGGTCAACGCCTCAGGCACGTCCACCTCGACGGTTGCGCCGATCCGGCGGGCGTCCTCCGCCGCCTGGGTCAGCAGATCGGCGACCGAAAGGGTCTCGCTGGCCTCGCCCGCCTCGCCCTGGGCGAAGGCCAGATACTCGTCGATCATATGCTCCATCTGATCGAGGTCGCCCTGCATGGCCGAGGCCCGCTTGAAGGGAGGTGCCAAGGCCAGTTCCAGACGCAGCCGGGTCAGGGGGGTTCTGAGATCGTGGCTGACCGAGGCGAGCAGGGCGGTGCGCTGGTCAATGTGACGCTGGATGCGGTCGCGCATGTCCATGAAGGCCCGCGCGGCGGCCCGGACCTCTCGCGCACCATGGGGCTTGAACCGCTCGCGGGTCTCGCCCCGCCCGAAGGCCTCGGCGGCCGCGGCCAGGCGCTCGATGGCGCGCACCTGATTGCGGATGAACAGGATGGCGACCGACATCAGCAGCACGGTGGCGGCGAGCAGCCAGACGACGAAGATGTGCGCCTGGGTCGCCACGGCCCGCTCGCGAGGGGCGATGATGCGCATGACGCCGTCGCCGACCTGCACCCGGATGTCGATATAGTTGGGATAGCGGGTCGTATCGAACCAGAAGGGCCGGTCGAGGCGGGACGCCAGCGCGGCCTCGAGCGCCCGGTCGACGACGCCTATGGGGCCGCGGCGGACGTTCTCGGGCAGGGTTGTGGCCTCCTGCCAGGCGACGGACAGGGACAGGGTGCGTTCGGCCCGCCCGGCCAGGGTCTCAAGTCCCTCCGGGGTGGGGTCCTCGGCATAGGTCTCGACCGCCCAGGCGATGTCTCCCGCCAGACCTTCGGACAGGCGGGCATTCACCGTCTGCCAGTGGGCGTCGAAGAAGGTCCAGGTGACGAACACCTGCATGACCAGGACCGGCAGGACGATGATCAGCAGGGACCGCCCCCACAGGGAGGTCGGCAGCCGTCGCTTGAGGAAGCGTGTCCAGACCGTGGACGGGAGGAGTTTCATGGAACGGGCCCGTCTCGCCGCGCGTCAGTCCGGGGCCAGCATATAGCCGACGCCGCGCACGGTCTGCAGATAACGGGGGTTCTTGGGGTCGACCTCGAGCTTGCGCCGCAGGCGGGTCACCTGAACGTCTACGGCACGACCGGTGATGTCGGCCGTGTCGGGCGACAGGGCCATGCGCTCGACCGGGGCATGGGCATGGATCGCCAACGTCTTCAGCAATTGTGCTTCGGCCTCGGTGAGGCGCTGGGGCCGGCCGTCGCGCATCAGCTCCAGCCGCTCCATGTCAAAGACGGCGTCGCCCAGCTTGATCTCGCGCGGGGTCAGCGGCTTGCCGCCGGTGCGCCTGAGGATGGCATCGATCCGCAGCGCCAGCTCGCGCGGGTCGAAGGGCTTGGACATATAGTCGTCCGCGCCGCGCGACAGGCCCTCGATCCGGTCCCCGGCCTCACCCCGCGCGGTCAGCAGCAGTACGGGCGTCTGCGACGTCTCGGCCTTGTTGCGGACCCAGGTCGTCAGGTCGAGGCCGCTTTCGCCGGGCATCATGATGTCGAGCACCACGAGGTCGAACTCGATCAGCTCCATCAATCGACGAGCGGCAGCCGCGTGGGCGGCGCCGGTCACGCGATAGCCCTCGCGTGCCAGATACTCCTTGAGCAGTTCACGAATGCGGTCGTCGTCGTCGACGATCAGCAGATGCCTTCCGGTGCCCGCGGCGACCGGGCCGGAGCGCCCGTTCGATCGACCGTCAGACGCGCTCATTGCATCCCTCCGGTCGGGGTGGCGTTGACCTGAACGGCCTCGGCGGCTCTAACCGGCGCACAGCTTTGGGAGACTTTGTTCAATGGCCTTCGTTCCTTTCGACGACCGTGACGGCTGGATATGGATGGACGGCGACTTCGTGCCCTGGCGCGACGCGAAAACGCACGTTCTGACCCATGCCCTGCACTATGGCTCGTCGGTGTTCGAGGGTGAGCGTATGTACGATGGCGAAATCTTCAAGCTGACCGAGCATAGCGAGCGCCTGCGCCGCTCGGCCGAGCTGTTGGACTTCGAACTTCCGTACAGCGTGGCCGAGATCGACGCCGCCTGCAAGGCGACGTGCGACCGGATGGGCCTTCGCGACTGTTATGTACGGCCGGTCGCCTATCGCGGGCCCGAGCAGGTCAGCGTCTCGGCCGGCAAAACCAAGGTGCATGTCGCCATCGCCGTCTGGGACTGGCCCAGCTATTTTGACCCGGAAACCAAGGCGAAGGGCATCCGTCTGGAATGGGCCAAATGGCGCCGCCCCGACCCGATGACCGCCCCGACCGCAGCCAAGGCCGCGGGCCTCTACATGATTTGCACCCTGTCCAAGACCGCGGCGGAAAAGCGCGGCTTTGCCGATGCCATGATGCTCGACTGGCGCGGCTATGTGGCCGAGGCGACCGGGGCCAATGTCTTCTTCGTTCAGGACGGGGTGATCCACACGCCGCCGGTCGACGCCATCCTGGACGGCATCACCCGCCAGACGGTGATCGCCATGGCCGAGGCCAGGGGAATCGACGTCGTGGTGCGCCACATCCGGCCCGAGGAGCTTTCGACCTTCAGCGAGTGCTTCCTGACCGGCACGGCCGTGGAGGTGACCCCGGTCAGCGAGATCGGCGAGTACCGCTTCACGCCCGGCCCGCTGACCCTGGATCTGATGGACAGCTATTCGCGGCTGGTGCGCAGGACCTAGGGGGCCTTGGGTGTGCGCCGGTCGCGGCGGATGCGCACCCAGCGGCGCACCAGCCAGCCCACCGGCACCAGGATGAGCAACAGCGGCAGCAGGCCGGCGACCAGATAGATGAGGCCGCCCAGCGTCGCCATGAAGACACGCAGGGAATTGGCGAACGCATTGCCGACGGGACTGAACACGCTGTTCGAGGCGAAGCGGGTCTCGGACTGATAGGTGATCGTCAGCTGCGACATCGCGACCCGATCCCGAAGCACGGCGAGGGCCGAGCGGGTCGCATCCAGTTCGCCCTGGACCCGGGCCAATTCGCGCTCGGTCTGAAGCAACTGTTCCAGAGGGCCGCTGCGGGTGGCCAGCAACTGTTGCAGCCGGTCACGCAGGGTCTCCAGCGCGCGCAGGCGGGCCTCGGTATCGGTCAGGGACCGGCTGAGATCCTCGGCATCGGTCTGGCTGGACGCGATCCGGCCGCCGGCGTCGTCCGCCTGTCCCTCCAGTCCAGCCCGGAAGGTGGTGAGCCATGCGGGTGTCGCCCTCAGCCTGAGGGTCGCCGAGACCCGGTCGTCGCCATAGGCCTGGCTCTCGGAGCCCAGAATCTGGCAGACGCGCGACCCGGCCTCGACGCAGGCGGCCTCGTGACGGCTGCGCATCGTGTTGACCTGATCCGAGGGCAGGTCGAGCGCATAGCGATAGCTGTAGGCGATGGTGCTGACCGGCTGGACCGCGGGCGCGGGCGCGCCCGACGATCCCCCCGCTTCGGCGGATGTCTCGGCGGCGTCCGTTGCCTTCAGAGACTCGGCCGGTGCCGCAGGCGCAATTTCCAACATGGAGACATCGGCGGAACCGTACTCGGCCGCCAAATCCTCACGCCCCCCATCGCAGGCTGAAACCCCGAGCGCGATCGCCAGCGCCCCCATCATCCAGGTCCGTCGCATTTCACCCTCCTCGTTTCGATCACGAAGTCGTGATCAGGCGCGGTGATCAGGGCGAAAGCATGGCCCCTATCCGCGACCGATGCGGATCACGACGTCGTCGACCTGCACGCCACCGCGCTCGACCACCAGGTGCTGATAGCTGCGCTGGCCGTCCATGGTCTGGGTCTGGACGTCCATGACCTCGGCGGCGAACTGGCGGCGCAGATAGGTTGTCAGCTCCCCGGCGGTGATCAGGTCGTCGCCGTCGTAGTTGGCGTCGCCTGTCAGGCCCGAGCGCAGGAAGTGGGACAGATAGCCCCCGGCCTGGAATTTGACCGCGACCTGGCTGGTCAGGTCTTCCTCGGAGCTGAACAGGCCGATCACGCCGGGGCGGCTGACGACGTTCCGGGCGAAGCCGCCAGAGAAGCAGCTGTCCAGCACGATCAGCGACAAACGCGTGTCGAGGGTGGCGAACAGCTGGGCCATTTCGGTGTCGGTGATCTGGCCGTCGCGCAGGACGATGGTCTCGGTCAGCCCGTCCAGTTCATTGCCGCTGACCGCAACCGACTGCTGCGAGCCGTGGCCGGAGAAGAAGAACAGGAAGATGTCGTCGGGGCCCGCCTGGGCCGCCACCTCGGCGAAGGCGCCCCGGACACCGGCGACGGTTGCGTCGGCATCGGTCAGGACGACGCTGGACGGGTTGAGCACGCCCTCGCGCCGCAGGTCCTCGGCCAGTTTCAGCGCATCATCGGCCGTATAGGCCAGATCCGAGGAATAGCCGCCGTAATCCGAAATCCCGACCATGATGGCGAAGACCCGCGGGCCACCCTGGACGCCGGCCTGACGCGGTGTGCCCATGCTGAGCCCCGCAGTCAGGCTGTAGGGCCCGACCTCGCCAGGACCATAGCTGGTCACCGAGACGGTGTAGTCGCCATCGGCCGGCAGGGTCATGTCGATGCGGCTGTCGGTGCCGTTCGGGCCGTCGTCATTGTCGGCGGACACATCGTCAGGGCCGCGCAGGAACAGATAGGTGTCGAAGGCGTCGGACTGCAGGTCCAGCGCCACCCGGTCGCCCCGCCGTCCGGAGATGACATAGCGGTCGGCATATTCGCCGCTGGTCAGCTGCTCATCGCTGGCCGAGAGCATGCCGGACAGGGAGACCCCGTCGGCAAAACTGTTGCCGGCGCGGGTCGAGACGGCGGTCTGGACGCTGCCGGCGTCGCTGTTGGCAACGCTCAGGCGATAGGTTCCAGTTTCGCCCGGTGCATAGCTGGTGGCGACGATCTGGTATTCACCACTGGCGGGAAGGGTCAGGACCAGGCGGCTGTTGACGCCGTCCTCGCCGGTATCGTCATCGTCATTGGCGACCGCGAAGTCCCCGGGGCCCTGGACGAACAGATAGGGGTCGAACTGGTCCGAGCGCAGGGTGACCTCGACATGATCGCCCGCCTCTCCGGTCAGCGTGTAGACGGTCATATATTCGCCGGAGCGCAGGGTGTCGTTGCCGACATCAAGGCGACCGGTGACGGCCTCTCCCGGACGTACGGTGGAACCTCCGGCTGAGGCTACCGCCGTCGTGCCGCCAGCTTCCTCCAGAACGAGGGTATAGGCGCCGGTTTCGCCGACCTCATAGCTGGTGGTGATGATCGAGACCTCGCCGGCCTCGGGCATGACGAATTCGATGCGGCTGTTGCGGCTGCCGCGACCGGTCTGGTCGTCGTCATTGTCCTCTTCGATCCCGTCGCCGCGGACCATCAGATAGGGGTCGAACTCGGCCGAGTTGAGCCGCACGACATAGGTCTGGCCGGGCGTGCCCGTGAACGACCAGCTGTCGGCGTACTCCCCGCTGGAAATCGCGTCATCCGAGGTGCTGAGCTGGCCGGCATTGGCGGTGCCGTCCTGCGCGCGGCCACCGCCCTGGGCCGCGATCCGGGGCCCCGCTCCCTCCACCAGGCTCAGCGTATAGCGACCGGCCTCACCGGGCGCGAAGGTGGTGGCCTGGATGCGGTACTGGCCGTTGGCCGGGAGACGCACGGTCAGCTGGGAATCGACGTCACCATCGTCGCGGTCGTCATTGAACTCGGCAAAGCCCGAGGGGCCACGGATCATGACGTAGGAATCGACGTCCTCCGACGACATTTGGACCGTCACCTGCTGACCGGCACGCCCTTCGAAGACATAGACGTCGACGTACTCGCCGGAGGTGAGCTGGGCATCGCCGTCCTGGAACCGGCCCTGGACCTCGCCACCCAGCCGGATCGGATCCTGGGCTGCGGCCGGAGAGGCGAGCCCCGTCAGGCCTGCAACGGCCATGACCAGCCCAAGGGCGAGCGACCGGAGACGCGTGCGGGTCTCGCCGACAGATCGGATTGAACAGAACATGGCGCAGGCCTCCCCAGGATTGCCGCCACCCTATCAACGGTATGCGACCCCGCAAGCCTGTCTGAACCTGACGGCGAGGGCACGATGCAGCTTCCTCTTGCCAGTTCGCCCGTCGTGGCGTTCAAGCCGGGGGAGGGCTGCGACGGGACGTGGCCGGGGGAGTGCCCATGTTCACCACGCTGAATGCCCAGAGCGCACTGGGGCTGATCGTCATCGTCGCGGTCTGCTGGCTGCTGTCCGAGGACCGCAAGCGGTTTCCGTGGCGACTGGCGCTGGGCGCTGTCGCGGTGCAGGCCGCGCTGGTGCTGGCGCTGTTTGCCCTGCCCGGGTCACGGGGTGTGCTGGCGGCCATCACCGGATCGGTCGATGCGCTGGGCCGGGCGACCAATGAGGGGGCGAAGTTCGTGTTCGGCTATCTGGCCGGCGGCGACCAGCCCTATGCCGTGACCAGTGAGCCGGCCCTGTTCACCTTTGCCTTCCAGGTCCTGCCGCTGATCCTTGTGATCTCGGCTCTGTCGGCGCTGCTGTGGCACTGGAAGATCCTGAAGGCGATCACCTATGGCTTTGGCCTGCTGTTCCAGCGGACCATGGGGCTGGGCGGGGCGTCGGCGTTGGCGGTGGCGGCCAACATCTTCCTGGGCATGATCGAAAGCCCGATCGTCATCCGCGCCTATCTGGACAAGCTGACCCGGTCCGAACTGTTTCTGATGATGGTGGTGGGCCTGGCGACCGTCGCCGGCTCCACCATGGTCGCCTATGCCGCGATCCTGGCCCCGGTCCTGTCCAATGCCGCGGGGCATGTGCTGGTCGCCTCGATCGTCTCGGCTCCTGCCGGCGTGCTGCTGGCCCGCATCATGATCCCCGAGATCCCGGGGCAGGGGGGCGCGGTTGCCGACTATTCCGCCTCGCTGAAATACGACTCGTCGATCGACGCCATCGTCAAGGGCACCTCGGACGGATTGATGGTGGTGCTGAACATCTCGGCGGTGCTGATCGTGTTCGTGGCGCTGGTGGCTCTGGTCAATGTGATGATCGGGGGCTTCTGGCTGTTCGGGGATCCGGTCTCGGTCGAGCGGGTCCTGGGCTGGCTGTTCATGCCCGTCGCCTGGTTGACGGGGTGGCGTGGAGCGATGCGGGCGAGGCCGGGCGTCTGCTGGGCGTCAAGCTGACCCTGACCGAGTTCGTGGCCTTCATCGAACTGGGCCGGGTCCCGCCCGAGGCGATCAGCGAGCGCACCCGCATGCTGATGACCTATGCCCTGTGCGGCTTCGCCAACATCGGCTCGGTCGGGATCACCGTGACCGGCCTGTCGGTCCTGATGCCCGAGCGGCGGACCGAGGTACTGTCTCTGGTCTGGAAGGCGCTGGCCGCGGGCTTCATGGCCACGCTGATGACCGCGTCCGTGGTCGGGCTGATGCCGGCGGCGGTGTTCGGCTAGGCAATCGCTCGACAGGCACCTCTCGGCGCTTGCCCGGCGGGGCGGCCTTCCCTAGGTTTCGATAAGCAACCGAGGGACGGACCCATGAAGCTCTTTGACAGTCACCGCGCGCCCAACCCCCGCCGTGTGCGTTGGGTCATGGCCGAAAAGGGCATCACGGACATCGACGTTGTGCAGGTCGATCTGCTGGCCGGGGAGCATCGCACACCGGAATACCGGGCCAAGGTGGGTGTGCCCCATGTTCCGGCACTGGAGCTGGATGACGGCACCTGCATCTCTGAGTCTGTCGCCATCTGCCGCTATCTGGAGTCCATCTATCCCGAGCCGAACCTGTTCGGCGTCGACGCCCGCGAGCAGGCGATCGTCGAGATGTGGACGCGGCGCTGCGAATTCTATCTGGCCAATCCGGTCATGCTGACCGTGCGGTTCACCCATCCGGCGCTGGCGGTGCTGGAGGCCACGCCCCAGCCGCAGGTGGCAGACTACAACCGGGTCGCCGCCGAGCGGTTCATGAAGACGCTGGACCGCCATCTGGAGGGGCGGGAGTTCCTGGCCCTGGACCGTTTCACCATCGCCGACATCGTCGCGGTGGTCGGGCTGGATTTCGCGCGCCTGATCAAATATCGCCCGCCGGCCGAGCTGGAAAATCTGAACCGCTGGCTGGATACCTGCCGCGCCCGACCCGCCGCCAAGGCAGGCGTGTAGTGCCGGCTAGTCGCGCTTGTTGAATTTCCGGATCACGCCGGAGTAGGTCATCAGGACGCGCTGGTCGGCATTGATCTGGCCACGCACGAAAATCAGGCTGCGACCCGCGCGGATCACTTCGCCCGTGGCCTCGACCAATTCGCCGACATAGGCTCCGTCAATAAAGGTGGAGTCCAGTTGCACGGTCACGCCCGAGGCGCCTTCCATCTCCTGATAGGCGGCCTGGAACAGGGCGATGTCGGCAAAGGTCATGAGGCAGCCACCGTGCATGCGGCCTCCGGCGTTCATGTGCTTGGGCTCGGCGCGAAAGGCGCAGCGCATCCGCCCGTCCGGATCAGGCCGGAAGTAGAACGGGCCGACGACCTGATCGAAGGTCCCGTGCAGGTCGTAGGTCTGCCAGCCCGAGAATTCGCCCTCGGTGACGGTGATCTTGGCGACCATGATGATCCTCAGCCTTCTTCTTCGCCTCGCAATGCAGCATATAGGGCGAATGAGCGACCCCATCGAAGAGACAATCTACGAAAAACTCGCGGCTCTCGGGCCGGGCAAGAGCATCGAGCCTGCGGACGTGGCCAAGGCCGTGCAGCCCGAGCAGTGGCAGCGGATGCTGCCACGTGTGCGCACAACGGCGCTGGGCCTGATGCGACAGGGGCGGCTGATGATCACCAAAAAGGGCAAGCCGGTTGATCCGTCGAGCTTCAAGGGCGTGATCCGTCTTCGGCTGCCGACGGCCGAGGAGTCGGAGCAGTTGATTCAGGCCCGGACTGCCGCGCCGGATGATGCCGACTGATCTGGACGCACTGCTGACGCGGATTGCGGCCTGCAGGGCTTGCGCCGGGGATTTCGGCCATGAGCCTCGACCAGTCGTTATGGTGTCCCCCCGCACCCGGTTGCTGATCTGTGGGCAGGCGCCGGGCCGACGCGTGCACGAAAGCGGTCGACCGTTCACGGATCCGTCCGGCGACCGGCTGCGCGACTGGCTGGGGATCGACTCCGCCACCTTCTATGGCGACGACCGGATCGGGGTCGCGGCCCAGGCCTTCTGCTTTCCGGGCACGAGTCCGGCCGGCGGCGACTATCCTCCACCGAAACGCTGTGCCGAGCTCTGGCGCGCTCCGCTTCTTGAGGCACTGGACAGGGTCGAGTTGACCCTGCTGGTCGGCAGCCATGCCCAGTCCTGGGCACTGGCAGGGCGGTATCGCGGCATGACCGAGACTGTCCGCAACTGGCGGGACCACCTGCCGGACGTCCTGCCCCTGCCGCATCCTTCCTGGCGCAACACCGCATGGCTGGCGCGCCATACGTGGTTTGAGGCGGACGTCCTGCCGTATCTTCGCGAGCGGGTTAGGGGCATTCTTCATCCATGACGCGCTCCGCTATCGGTCTTCTCGTCCTTCTGGTGCTGTCGGGGTGCACGGCGCCCTATGTCCAGGCACCGCTGTTGCCGCCCGAGCGCCAGAACTCACCGCAGATGGCTGACGCCCGTTTCGTCATGCGCGACGGCGCTGAGCTGCCTTATCTGCACTGGATGCCCGACGGCGATCAGCCGTGGGCGGTGGTCGTGGCCCTGCACGGGGTCAATGACAGCCGCGCCGCCTTCCGGCTGGCAGGGCCGTGGTGGGCCGAACGCGGGATCGCCACCTATGCCTACGACCAGCGGGGCTTTGGCGACGCGCCGGGGCGCGGCCTGTGGCCCGGAGACCTGATGGCCGACGATCTGGGTCAGGTGGTGGCGCTGGTCCGGGCGCGCCATCCGCAGGCGCTGATCGCGGTCGCCGGAGAAAGTATGGGCGGGGCGGTCGCGATTACGGCCTTTGCCTCTGATGAGCCGCCCGCAGCCGATCGTCTGATCCTGCTGGCGCCGGCGGTGTGGGGATGGTCCAGCCAGCCCCTGCTGTATCGGCTGAGCCTGTCGGCGGCGGCCTGGACCGTCGGGGATGTGGCGCTGGAGCCGCCGGCCTGGGCGGCCGATCAGGTGCTGCCCTCGGATCATCTGATGGAGTTGATCCGCAGCGGTCGCGACCCGGACCAGACGCTCTCGACCCGGTTTGACGTTCTCTATGGTCTCGTTGATCTGATGGAGGAGGCGGGGCAGGGGCTTGGTGGGGTGCGGGTACCAACCCTGTTCCTCTACGGCGCCCGGGATGATCTGGTCCCGGATCGAGCGGTCCGTCAGGCGCTTGAGCGGGCCGGACCGATGGCGGGCCTTCGCACCGCATTTTACGAGGACGGCTACCACATCCTGAATCGCGATCTTCAGGCGGTGCGGGTGTTTGCCGACATCGAGGCCTGGCTGAGACATGAGGCCGTCGCTCTACCCTCGGGCGCCGGACCGATCCCGGCGCGATAGGCCGGGTGACGCCGCGTAAGGCCAAGCTTGCTCCGGGTCTGTAACCCGCGTATCAGCCCCCGCAACAAAAATACCCAGGAAAGGCTCGTAAAGGGCATGACACTGTTCGATTCGCCGTCGTTCTCGAACCATGAGGGCGTGCACGCCTTTTATGACGAAAAGACTGGTCTCAAAGCAATTGCTGCGGTGCACTCGACGGCGCGCGGTCCTGCGGTGGGCGGCACCCGCATGTGGAACTATGCCACGGCGGCCGAGGCGCTGGAGGACGTCCTGCGTCTGTCGCGGGGGATGAGCTACAAGAACGCCGTGGCTGATCTGGAGATGGGCGGCGGCAAGTCGGTGATCATCGGCGACAGCCGGACCCAGAAGACGCCGGAACTGTTCCAGGCCTTCGGTCGCGCCATCAACTCGCTGGGCGGCATCTATTACGCGGCGGAGGACGTCGGCGTTTCGGTCGAGGATATCGCCGAGGCCCGCAAGGAAACCGAATATGTCGTCGGCCTGTCGGGTGGCAAGGAAGGCTCGGGCGATCCCAGCCCGGTGACCGCCGAGGGCGTGTTCCGCTCGACGCTGACGGTCGCCCGTCGCCTGTGGAAGCAGGACGATCTGACCGGTCTGACGGTTGCGGTGCAGGGCATCGGCCACGTGGGCGGCTATCTGGCCGACAAGCTGCACAAGGCCGGGGCAAAACTGGTGATGACGGACGTCAACACCGCCCTGCTGGAAGAGGTTGCCGCCCGCAACAACGCCGAGATCGTGGCGCCCGACGCCATCTATGACGTCAAGGCCGACATCTATGCCCCCTGCGCGCTCGGGGCGACGCTGAACCCCGAGACGCTGGACCGCCTCTCGGCCAGGGCCATTGTCGGTGCCGCCAACAATCAGCTGGCCACTCCGGAGATCGGGCGCATCCTGTTCGAGCGCGGCGTGCTGTATGCGCCGGACTATGTCGTCAACGGCGGGGGCATCATCAATGTGGCCTCGGAAATGGCGGCGCGGAACAGCGGTGGCGCCTATGACCCGGCCTGGGTCGAGGGCAAGCTGGCCCGCCTGATGGAGACGCTGGAGGAAATTCTCGAGCGGTCCGAAAGCGAAAAGCGCCCGACGCATGAAGTGGCCGACGCCATCGCCGAGGCCCGCATTCAGGCGGCGGCCGACGAAAAGGCGCGGGCGCGGGCGGCCTGAAGCCCGGTATCCCCCGGTCCGACCACTGCTAATTCGGCAATCGCTACCTTCTCTTAACGCGCCGTTTACTATGGGGGCGGCACTTTCTGCCTAGCGGGCGTGTCGCCTGTGAGTAGGGGTGTTGGGGCGCGCGTGGGCGGCTTTTCCGGGGCTTTGCAGAGATTTGGGGTCGGGCGACTGGCTACCTTGGCGGGTGTTGCCGCCGGGGTTGCGGCCGTGCTCGTGGTGCTGATGCTGCGCATCGGTCAGGCGCCCGATGCCCTGCTCTATTCCAATCTGGACCTGCGCGAGGCGTCGGAAATCACGGCGGCGCTGGACACCGCAGGCATCAAATATTCGTCGCGCGGTGATGGCTCGACCATCTTCGTCAGCCGGGACGAGGTCGGCACGGCCCGGATGCTGGTGGCCGGCAAGGGGATCGTGACCAGCGGCTCCGTCGGCTATGAGATCTTCGACAACCAGTCGGTGCTGGGTCAGACGGAGTTCCAGCAGAACCTCAACGCCAAGCGCGCGCTGGAAGGCGAACTGTCCCGCAACATCATGACGCTGCGCGGGGTCACCATGGCCCGAGTCCTGATCGCCCTGCCGGAGCGGGCCCTGTTCCAGGCCGAGGCGGCGGAGCCGACGGCCTCGGTGGTCGTCGGATTGGGCGGTCGCGATCTTACGGCCGACCAGATTCGCGGCATCCGCTCGCTGGTGGCCTCCAGCGTGCCGAACCTCAAGCCGACGCGCGTCACGGTCATGGACGACACCAATCGCACCCTTGCGGCGGGTGGGGATGAGGATGGCTTCTCGGGCGCCAGCGCTGACCGGATGAAGGCCGCGACCGAGGCCCAGCTTCAGGCGCGGGTCATGGATGTCGTGCAGGGCATTGTCGGGCCCGGCGCCGCCCGCGTGCAGGTGACGGCCGAGATCGACCACAGCCGTTCGACCACCCAGGAGCAGCGCTTTGACCCGGACGGGCAGGTGGTGCGCTCCATGGCCACCAATGGTTCGAACTCGCAGGACACGACCGGCCAGCCCGTCGGTGGTGTGGGCGCGGACCAGAACATCCCGGGCGGTGAAGCGCCGGGCGTCGCGGCCCAGGGTTCGACCCGCACGGACCAGACAGAAACCACCAACTACGAAATTTCGAACACCACCACGACCACGGTGCGCGAGCCGGGTGAAGTCAAGAAGCTGGCTGTGGCTGTGGCCGTCGACGGCGTCTGGACACCCGGTGCCGATGGCGCCGAGCCGACCTATGCGCCGCGCACGCCCGAGCAGATCGCCGAAATCGAGGAGCTGGTGAAGGCGGCCGTCGGCTTCAGTGCCGAGCGGGGCGACATCGTCCGGGTCAGCAATGTGGAGTTCAACCGCGAACTGGCCCCGAATGGCGGCACCGAGGCGGGCGGTAGCCTGTTCGACTTCACCAAGAACGACCTGATGCGCGGTATCGAGCTGCTGGTGCTGCTGATCACCGGCATTCTGCTGATCCTGTTTGTGCTGCGTCCGCTGCTGAAGGCGACGGCGGGTGGCGGAGCAGCGGGCGTTCCCGCCCTCGCCGGGGGCGGCGGCGTCACGCCGCTGCAGACCACGCCGGTCGGGGCCTCGGGTCAGGCTGCAGCCGGCCAGCTGATGGCCCCGAGCGATATGGAGCAGCGGCTGGATATCGCCCGCATCGAGGGCCAGGTGAAGGCGTCATCCGTCAAGAAGGTGTCCGAGTTCGTTGAGCGTCACCCGGAGGAGTCGACCTCAATCCTCCGCAACTGGGTGCATGAAGGCTGATGGCGCGGATGGTTGCACGCAAGCCTGCGGTCGAGGATGTCCGTAAGCTGACGGGGCCGGAAAAGGCGGCCGTGGTGCTGCTGTCCCTGGGCGAGGATCACACCCGCCTGTGGCAAGGCCTCGATGACGAGGAGATCAAGGAGATCTCGCAGGCCATGGCCTCGCTGGGAACGGTCAGCGCCTCCGTCGTCGAAGATCTCTTGCTGGAGTTCGTAGCCGGCATGACCGGCTCGGGCGCGGTCATGGGCAGCTTCGAGCAAACGCAGAAACTGCTGTCTTCCTTCATGCCCCCGGAGCGGGTCGAAGGGCTGATGGAGGAGATCCGGGGTCCCGCCGGCCGCACCATGTGGGACAAGCTCGGCAATGTGAACGAGGCCGTTCTCGCCAACTATCTGAAGAACGAATACCCCCAGACCGTCGCCGTGGTCCTGTCCAAGATCAAGCCGGACCACGCCTCGCGGGTGCTGACGGCCCTGCCCGAAGACTTTGCCATGGAGTGCGTCCAGCGGATGCTGCGCATGGAGCCGGTGCAGCGCGAAATCCTCGACAAGATCGAACAGACCCTGCGCACCGAATTCATGTCGAACCTGGCGCGCACCTCCAAGCGCGACAGCCACGAGATGATGGCCGACATCTTCAACAGCTTCGATCGCCAGACCGAGGCCCGCTTCATCGGCGCGCTGGAAGAGCGCAACCGCGAGGCGGCCGAGCGTATCCGCGCCCTGATGTTCGTGTTCGAGGACCTGGCCAAGCTGGACCCGGGCGGCATCCAGACCCTGCTGCGCGCGGTGGAAAAGGACCAGCTGGCGCTGGCGTTGAAAGGGGCCTCGGAGTCCCTGCGCGAACTGTTCTTCGGCAACATGTCCGAGCGGGCGTCCAAGATCATGCGTGAGGACATGGAGTCGATGGGGCCGGTGCGGCTCAAGGACGTCGACTCGGCCCAGATGGCCATGGTTCAGGTGGCCAAGGATCTCGCCGCCAAGGGCGAGATCATGCTGGTCGGCCAGGGCGGCGACGACGAGTTGATCTACTGACATGACCCACGCGCCCGCCCCCTCCCGTCCCTTCGCTTTCGATACCGAGTTCGACTCGTCAGGCGCGGTTGTGCACTCCACCAACTGGCAGCCGGTCAAGCGCGCCTATCTGCCTGCCGAAGTCGAGGCTCTGGTCGCCCAGGCCCGGAGCGAAGGGCATGCCCAGGCGCTGGCCGAGGTCGACAGCCGCCGGTCGCAGGCCATCGCCGATCTGAGCGCCGCCCTGGCTGCCAGCCTGCCGCGGCTGACCGGCGTGGTCGAGACCTATCGGGAGCAGACCGCCGACCTGGCGCTGGCCGCCGGGCGCGCCCTCGCTTTCGCGGCGCTGGACCGCCTGCCCCGCGCCGCAGTGCAGGCCGCGCTCGAGGAACTGGGCCGTGAGATCGATGCTTCACCTCGTCTGGTGATCGCCATGGCCGGCCTGGACGAGGCCGCCCGCGCCGAGATCGAAGCCCTGTGTGCCAATGTCGGCTACGTCGGTGCCGTGCGTTTCCGTGACGAGCCGGGTCTGGCGCAGGCCGCCTTCTCGCTGGAATGGGCCGATGGCCGCGCCGCCTTTGATCCCGAAGAAACCTTCAGCCGGCTGACCGCTGCGGTCGCCCGCGCGCTGGCCGCTGACCAAGCTCCCGATGCCACCGAATCGTCCGAAGGGATGAACCCATGACTGCTGACAATCTGCCGCTTGAAGAATTCGATCACGGGGTGATGCCCGTGTCGAGCGAGGACGGGCTGGACAAGGCGGCCAGCGATCTGGCCCCGGTTTTCGATGTGCCGGTCAACATCTCGGCCGTGCTGGGCAAGTCGCACATGACGGTCGCGCAGTTGCTGAAGCTGACCAGTGGCTCGGTGCTGGAGCTGGACCGGAAGGTGGGCGAGGCGATCGACATCTTCGTCAACAACCGGCTGGTCGCGCGCGGCGAGGTGGTGGTCGTCGAGGATCGGCTGGGCGTGACCATGACAGAAATCATCAAGACCGAGGATGCGAGCGCCTGATCGGCGATCGCCAGTGAGATTTAGAGGAGAAGACCCATGCGGCTTCTGGTAGTTGGCAGACTGAGCGGGCAGCTGGCCTCGGCCGTGAAAATGGCCATGGCCCACGGTGCCAAGGTTCATCACGTCGAGCGGGGCGATCAGGCCACCGAACAGCTGCGGCGCGGGCAGGGCGCGGACCTGTTGATGGTCGACTACCGCATCGACATTGCCGCCCTGATCGCCGCCAATGAAGCCGAACGGATCCATGTGCCGGTCGTGGCCTGTGGCGTCGATGCCGGGCCTGAAGATGCGGCCGCCACCATCCGGGCCGGGGCCAAGGAGTTCATCCCCCTGCCGCCCGAGGCCGATCTGATCGCCGCGGTGCTGTCGGCGGTGGCCGATGACGACCGCCCGCTCATCTCTGCCGATCCGTCGATGAAGGCGGTGATCGGCCTGGCCGACCAGGTCGCGCGCTCGGAAGCCTCGATCCTGATCACCGGCGAAAGCGGCGTCGGCAAGGAGGTGATGGCCCGCTATCTGCACCAGAATTCGCGCCGCGCCGACAAGCCGTTCATCAGCGTCAACTGTGCGGCCATCCCGGACAATCTGCTGGAATCCGAACTGTTCGGCCACGAGAAGGGCGCCTTCACCGGCGCCGTGGCCCGCCGGGTCGGCAAGTTCGAGGAAGCCGACGGCGGCACCCTGCTGCTGGACGAAATCAGCGAGATGGACGTCCGGCTGCAGGCCAAGCTGCTGCGCGCGCTGCAGGAGCGGGTGATCGACCGCGTCGGCGGCACGACCCCGGTCAAGGTCGACATCCGCATCATCGCCACCTCGAACCGCGACCTGGCCCGCGCCGTGTCGGAAGGCAGCTTCCGCGAGGACCTGCTGTACCGGCTGAACGTCGTCAATCTGCGCCTGCCGTCGCTGCGCGAACGGCCCGGCGATATCCCGGCGCTGGCCGACTTCTTCGTGCGGAAATATGCGGCTGCCAACGGGGTGCCCGTCCGGCCCGTGTCGGCCGACGCGCGCCGGGCCCTGACCGCCCACCGCTGGAACGGCAACGTCCGCGAGTTGGAAAACGCCATGCACCGCGCGGTGCTGCTGGCCCACGGTCCCGAGATCGATGTCGACGCCATCCGCCTGCCCGATGGTCAACCGTTGAGCGGATCCACCTATGACGCAGGCCCGGCCAGCCGCGCGGCCCAGACCGCTGACGCCGTCACCCGCGCCTATGTCGGTCAGACCGTCGCCCAGATGGAGAAGACCCTGATACTGGATACGCTGGGTCACTGCCTGGGCAACCGCACCCATGCGGCCAACATCCTGGGTATCTCGATCCGCACCCTGCGCAACAAGCTGAACGAATACGCCGACGAAGGCACGCCGATCCCCGCGCCCCAGTCGGGCATTTCCGCCGCTGTCGGCTGAGGGCGCCCCCATGGATCGCAGAAGCGTTCTGACGGGTATGGGCGCACTGGGAGCCGCCGGTTGCGGACCCGCGCCATCGAAACAGGTGTCCTCCGAGGCCAAGGCCAACGAAGAGACGCGGCCCATGGCGATCCAGGAGCCGTCGCCGGTCCAGATGCTCGATCTTTCGGATCTGGAAACGCGGCATGGCGGCCGCATCGGGCTGACCGCGCTGCGTGAAGGCCAGCGTCCGCTGGTTTGGCGCGACGCCGAACGGTTCGTCTATTGCTCCACCTTCAAGATGTATCTCGCCGCCGCGACCCTGTTGCGGATCGAAGCGGGCGAGGAGCGCCTCGATCGTCAGATCCGGATCACCGAAGCCGACATGGTCAGCCATGCTCCGGTGACCCAACCCGCCATTGGTGGAAGCCTGAGCGTTGAGACATTGATGCAGGCCATCGTGGAGGTCAGCGACAACCCTGCGGCCAACCTCCTCCTCAAGGCGCTGGGCGGACTGGAAGCCATGCGGGCCTTCTATCGCGGTATCGGTGACTACAGCACCCGCGTCGATCGCTTCGAGCCCGAGATGAACCGGCTGGACGGCGACAAGGACACAATCACCCCCCACCAGTCTGCAGCGAACATCCGACGCCTGCTCCTGGACGACAGGACACCGCTATCCGAACCCTCGAAGGACAAGCTTCTGGGATGGATGTTCGCGTCGCCGACGGGAGTCGGGCGTATCAAGGCGGGTGTCCCCGCCAGCTGGCGTGTCGCGCACAAGACAGGCACCGGCGGCTATGGGCCGACCAATGACATTGGCGTTCTGTACCCGCCCACTGGCGCCCCCATCACGCTGGCCGTGTATTATCACGGCGTGAGGGCCTCATCCGACGCCGAGAATGAGGCCGTAATCGCCGACGCAACGCGGATGACACTGGCGGCCCTGGGTCAGGCCGCATGACCGACACCCCCGTCATGATGAAGGACGGCATGGCCCGGCCTTCGGGCAAGGACATGCTGGGCTGGATCGCGCGCGGCGAGGTCGGCATGGCCGTCGGCGTGATCGGCGTCATCCTGCTGCTGATCCTGCCGATCCCGGCCTTCCTGATGGACGTGCTGCTGGCGATCTCGCTGATCTCCAGTGTGCTGATCCTGATGACGGCGCTGATGATGAAGAAGCCGCTGGACTTCGCCATCTTCCCGACGGTGCTGCTGGTCTCGACCCTGTTCCGGCTGGGCCTGAACCTGGCCTCGACCCGGCTGGTGCTGACCAGCGGTCACGAGGGCGGCGACGCGGCCGGCCATGTCATCGAGGCGTTCGGCGCCCTGATGATGGGTGGCAGTTTCATCATCGGCATCATCGTCTTTGCCATCATTCTGGTGGTGAACTTTGTCGTCATCACCAAGGGCTCGACCCGCATCGCGGAGGTCTCGGCCCGCTTCACCCTCGACTCCATGCCCGGTAAGCAGATGGCCATCGACGCCGATCTGTCGTCAGGACTGATCACCGAGGAACAGGCCAAGCTTCGTCGCAAGGAACTGGAGCAGGAATCCACCTTCTTCGGCGCCATGGACGGTGCCTCGAAATTCGTGCGCGGGGACGCGGTCGCCGGCCTGATCATCGTCTTCATCAATGTGCTGGGCGGCATCCTGATCGGCACGCTGCAGCACGGCCTGCCGATCGGCGAGGCGGCCACGGCCTATGTCCAGCTGACCATCGGCGACGGTCTGGTCACCCAGGTCCCGGCCATCATCATCTCGATCGCCGCGGGCTTTCTGGTGTCCAAGGCCGGGGTCGAGGGCTCGGCCGACAAGGCCCTGGTCGCCCAGCTGGCCACCAACCCCATCAGCCTTGGCATGGTCGCGGCGGCCTCGGCCCTGATCGGCCTGATCCCGGGCATGCCCATCCTGCCGTTCGCGGCCCTGGCGGCAGGATCGGGCTTCATGGCCTGGCGACTGGGGCGGGCGCGCCTTAAGCCGGCACCGGTGGCTTCGACCGAGTCCGCCAAGCCCCGCGAGGACGTCGAGGAGCCGATCCAGACGGCCCTCAACATCGATGAGGTCAAGATCGAGCTGGGCTATTCCCTGCTGGCTCTGATCAACGATCTGGAAGGGCGCCGCCTGACCGATCAGGTTCGGGCCCTGCGCCGGTCGCTGGCCCAGGAGTTCGGCTTCGTCATGCCCTCGGTGCGCATCCTCGACAACATGCGCCTCGGCACCCAGGGCTATGCCATCCGCATCAAGGAGATGGAGGCCGGCAAGGGCGAGGTGCGGCTGGGGCAACTGCTGGCGATGGACCCGGCGGGCCGTCAGGTCGAACTGCCGGGTGAGCACACCAAGGAACCGGCCTTCGGTCTGCCGGCCACCTGGATCGACGAGTCCCTGCGCGAGGAGGCGACCTTCCGCGGCTATACGGTGGTGGACCCCTCGACCGTGCTGACCACCCACCTGACGGAAATCCTCAAGGAGAACATGGCCGAGCTGCTGTCCTATGCCGAGGTGCAGAAGCTGCTGAACGGTCTGGAGGGCGAGGAGAAGAAGCTGGTCGAGGACCTGATCCCCGGCTCGGTCACCGTCACCACCCTGCAGCGGGTGCTGCAGACCCTGCTCAAGGAAAAGGTCTCGATCCGCGATCTGGCCGCTATTCTGGAAGGTCTGGCGGAAGCCGCACCGCACACCAGCTCGGTGACCACACTGGTCGAGCACGTTCGCACCCGTCTGGCGCGTCAGCTGTGCTGGCAGCACCAGGCCGATGACGGCGCCTTGCCGATCGTCACCCTGTCGCCCGAGTGGGAGCAGGCCTTTGCCGAAAGTCTGGTCGGGCAGGGCGAGGACAAGCAACTGGCCATGGCGCCGTCACGCCTGCAGGACTTTATCCGCGCGGTGCGCGATGTGTTCGAGCGGGCTGCCATGTCGGGCGAGACGGCCGTGCTGCTGACCGGACCGCAGGTTCGGCCCTACGTCCGTTCGATCATCGAACGCTTCCGCGGTCAGACCGTGGTGATGAGCCAGAACGAGATCCACCCCCGCGCCCGTCTTCGGACGCTGGGGCAGGTCTGATCCGTGACGATCAGTTGACCTCGGTCCAGCCTTCGGAAGAGGCCTGACGGGCGGCTTCGTTGGTCGGGCGGGCCACCAGGCCGGACTGGGTGATCCAGACCTCATACTCCGCACCATCGGCCATCGGCATATAGGCGCCGCCGCCGTACAGGGTGTCGACCGCATCGACATAGCGGCGATAGCGGCGGGCCATATCCCACGCATTGATCCGCCAGGGCAGGGCGTCGGGTTGATCGCCGCCGGTCAGGTCGTGGACGCTGCGGATGCCTTCGCGCTCCTGCTGGATCGACTGATATCGGCCCGACAGCCGGTCCAGCCGGTACTGGGTGTCAAGGCCGAGCACCGTGGCCCAGGGTTTCCACCGCAGGACCTGTGCCTCGATCCGCCATTCGTCGCCATGCAGGGGATAGACGGTCGTGGTCGGGGTGTCGTCGTCATTTGCGGCGGGTTGAATGACCGTCGTCTCGAAATACTGGGGTCCCAGTTGCTTGACCTGGATCGTGGCCACCGGCCGCTCATGGGTCAGCCGGGCGTAGGTCTGGATGTTCATGCCGAGGAGGGCCGCGATCGCCGCCGCAGCTGCCAGGCCGCCCCCGCCGATAGCGCCCAGGCCCCCGCTCAGGAATTTGCCCCGGAAAAAAGCCCCCAGGCCGCTGAGCAGAAGGATGATGCCCGCCAATCCCACGATCGCCGGAATAATCCACCACCACCAGACCATGTCGCCCCCTTACGCGTTGCGTATCAACCCTATGCTAACCGTAAAACGCGGGGAGGTCGAAGGTTTCACCCGAGACGCGACTGGACTTGCCCCGACCGGCGGTTAAACGTGGGCCGCGATGAGCTGGGAAATCCGCGAAAATCTGACGGCATTCAGCCGGTTCCTGCGGACGGCCAGCCTCGGCCGGTCCCTGCTGGGGCTGCTGTCGCTGGCACTTGTGCTTCTGCTGGCCGTCAACCTCGCAACCTTTGTCATGATCGGTCGCACGGCCGAGTTCAATGAAACGATTGATCGCAGCGTGCGCGTTCAGGTAGCGGCGCGCGACGTGCTGACCCGGCTGGTCGATGCCGAAACCGGCCAGCGGGGATATCTGCTGACAGGGCGCCAGCAGTTTCTGGCCATTCACGACGAGGCTATCCGGGACCTTCCGGCGGTCATGCAAGAACTGGATGATCTGACCGCCGGCGACCCGGAGGTGCGCGAGCGGGTTGATCGTCTGAGAGACCTGGCGCGTGAACGTCTGGGCGTGATGGACGCCAGCATTGCCTTGGCCCGTAGCGGTCGTACGGGCGATGCGGTGCAGATCGTCCGCGACGGGCGAGGCAAGGAACTGATGGACGCCATGCGCCTGGAGATCGATGCCATCGACACGATCGAGAGCGATCGGTTTGCATCCCGGCGACAGCAGTCAGAATGGTCGGCGCGGGCAACGATTGGCGTCAACGCCATGGCCGGAATTCTGGTGCTGATGCTGGCCGGGATCGTGGCCTGGATCGTGCTGCGCTATCTGCGTGAAATGCAGGCGGCTCACTATGAGCTGGATCGCATCAATGCCAATCTGGAGAACGAGGTGCGGGACCGCACCGGCGACCTGATCCGCGCCAATGAGGAGGTCCAGCGCTTCGCCTATATCGTCAGCCACGACCTGCGGGCGCCGCTGGTCAATGTGATGGGCTACACCTCGGAACTGGAGCAGGCCGGGAAGGTCATCGACCGCCAGATGGCCAAGGTCGAAACCGAGGCGCCCGATCTGATGGAGCGCGATGCCCTGGTCGCCGTGCGCGAGGATGTGCCCGAGGCCATCAGCTTTATCCGCGCCTCGACCGAAAAGATGGACCGGTTGATCAATGCCATCCTCAAGCTGTCTCGCGAGGGGCGACGTGTGATGGTGTCCGAGCCGGTCAACATGACGACCATGGTCCAGCGGATTGCCGACAGCGTGAACCACCAGACGGAAGCCGTCGGAGCCGAAATCGATGTGGCCGAACTGCCGGGATTGACGGGTGATCGACTGTCGCTGGAGCAGGTCTTCAGCAATATGATCGACAATGCCGTCAAATATCTGGATCCGAAGCGTCCGGGGCAGATCCGGGTCGAGGGTCAGGATCTGGCCGACGGCATGGTCGAGTACCGTATCATCGACAACGGTCGCGGCATTTCGGACCGGGATCACGAGCGGATCTTCGAGCTGTTCCGTCGCTCGGGCAAACAGGATCAGCCCGGCGAAGGCCTGGGTCTGGCCTTTGTCAGGAACAGCATTCGCCGGATGGGCGGCGATATCGCCGTGGAGTCGAAACTGGGCGAAGGCTCGACATTCGTCCTCAAATTTCCCAAACGCCTGTACGTCTCGGAAAATGGAACCCCGTCATGACCACACCCGTCAAAATCCTGATGATCGAGGACGATCATGGCCATGCACGGCTGATCGAGAAAAACATCCGCCGGGCCAATATCTCAAACGAGATCGAGCATTTCGCTGACGGCACGTCTGCACTGGAACACCTGTTCAGTGAGGAGGTGCTGGCCAATGGTCCACTGCTGATCCTGCTGGACCTGAACCTGCCGGACATGTCGGGCACGGATATCCTCGAAAGGATTAAGTCAGATGCCCGGCTGCGGCGCGCGCCGGTGGTGATCCTGACAACGACCGACGACAAGGCGGAAATCCAGCGGTGCTATGATCTGGGCTGTAATGTCTACATCACCAAGCCGGTGGAGTATGAGTCCTTCTCCGAGGCCATCCGGCAACTGGGCCTGTTCCTTTCCGTCATTCAGGCCCCCGAAATCGATTGAGCGAGCGCTGTTTGGAACCGCTGACCACGCCCCTCAGACTGCTCTACATCGACGACGACCGCGGCCTGTCGCGTCTGGTCGAGAAGGAGCTCGGCCGGCAGGGCTTTGCGGTGACCTGCGCCGCCGATGGTGAGGCCGGGCTTAAGTGTCTGAAGAGCGGCCAGTTGTTCGATGTCTGTGCGCTGGACCACTATATGCCCGAGCGAGACGGGCTGGACGTTTTGCCCGACATTCTGGCCCTGCCGGACCCGCCGCCGGTCGTCTACGTCACCGGCGCCCAGGAGGGGCGCATTGCGGTTGCCGCTCTGCGGGCCGGGGCGGCGGACTATGTGATCAAGGATGTGTCGGAGGATTTCACCTCCCTGCTGCGTTCGGCCATCGAGGACGCCCACAACCGGCGGCGTCTGCAGCGCGAGAACGAGACCGCCCAGGACGAGGTCCGCATGGCCCGCGACCGGGCCGAGGCCATGCTGCGCGAGGTCAACCACCGGGTCGGCAACTCGCTGCAGCTGGTGTCCAGCTTCATCTCGCTGCAGATGCGCCAGCTGGCGGACGGGGCCGCCCGGGACGCCTTGCGCGAAGCCCAGGCGCGCATTGAGGCGGTGGCCCATGTGCACCGCCGACTCTACACCTCGGGGGACATGGCGCAGGTGGCCATGGACGAGTATCTGAAGAGCCTGATCGCGGAGCTCGGTGTTTCCCTCGGCCGTGAGGACAGTACGCCCAATCTGACCCTCGACGCAGACCCCATGAACGTCGGCACGGATCAGGCGGTTTCGCTGGGCGTGATCGTCACCGAACTGGTCACCAATGCGGTCAAATACGCCTATGAGCCCGGGCAGGGCGGAGAGATCCGCATCCACCTCAAGGCGGACGGCGACGGGCGGGCCCTGCTGACGGTCGAGGACGACGGACCGGGCCTGGGCGACCAGACCAAGGGCCCGAAAGGTACGGGGCTGGGGTCCAAGATCGTGGCGGCCATGGCCGGGGGGCTGCGATCCAAGGTCAATTTCGATGACAAGCACCAGGGCGTTCGCGCCCAGCTGGCCTTCGACCTCTAGGCCCCACCATGCTTCAGTTCGGAGTTGCCAGCCCTGACCACAGCTATGCGCCGCGGCCCACGGCCTTCGGCCTTCTGGTTCACGGGGGACGGCTGGCCTGCGTTCGGATTGACCGGGGCGAGGACAGCTACCTCGACCTGCCGGGCGGCGCGCGTGATGGCGACGAGTCCGAGGCGGAAGCTGTCGTGCGCGAGTTTCGTGAGGAGACCGGGCTGCAGGTGGCCGCTGACGTCCGCCTCACGGCGGCCGCCCAGTTCGTGGACAAGAGCGACGGGCGCACGGTCAACAACACGGGCGGCTTCTGGACGCTCAGCCTGCTGGACCCCACACCGTCCGGCAAGATCGAGGACGACCACGAACTGGTCTGGCTGGACCCGGTAGAGGCCCTGGCGGGTCTGCGCCACGATGCCCATGCCTGGGCGGTGGCCGTGTGGCTGAGGTCGCGCAAATCCGCGTGATCCGGGGAACGACACGCGCCTGAACCTGTTGAATTGTCATCGGGCCGACAACGGGTCTGCCCCCTCCCAGGAGACGACAATGAACAAGGATCAAGTAGAAGGCCGCGCCAAGGAAGCCATGGGCAACGTCAAGGACGCTGCGGGCGATGCGACCGACAACCGCAAACTCCAGGCCGAAGGCAAGGCCGATCAGGTCGAGGGCAAGGTCCAGAAGACCGTCGGCGACGTCAAGGAAGACGTGAAAAACTAATCCGGACCATTCCCCCGGATCGAAAGGGCCACCGTCGCAGGACGGTGGCCTTTTTCAGTTCTGGCCGGACAGGTTGATCCGCAAGCCGTTGTCCTCATCGCGGGTGCTGGACGGGTCGCAGACTTCTTCCCAGATGACACCACCGTCGGGGCGCGCGCGGGGACGGGTGCTGCACCGGGCCTGCTCCCGCAGCTGCGGCGTGGACGGACCGCGAACCTCGCGCGGCTGGTCGCACTGGACGGCGAAGCCGGCCTCGGCCTGGGCATAGGCACACGCCTGAAGTTCCGAGGTGGGGCGAAGGGCTTCCGGCAGTTGGTCACCCAGTTCGAGCGCCAGCCGCTGCCGGACGCGGAACTGGCAGGATTCCAGCGGGGTGTCGCCGCGGATCTGGGGGTGGCAGCGGGCGCGCTCCCAGGCAAAGGGATCGTCGCGGGCCCATTGGGGCAGGGCCGGGTCCTGCATCAGCAGGCCAAGGATGATTGCACCGAGCATGGACGCCTCCTGTGGGTGGTCGCCGGCCTATCGGGCCAAGGATCGCATGGCGCGCTCCAGCCCGTCGAGAGTCAAGGGGAACATCTGGTCCTCCATCACCTCGCGGATCAGGCCGACCGATGGCGTATAGGACCAGTAGCGCTCCGGCACCGGGTTCAGCCACGCCGATTTTGACCACTGCTGACGCAGTCGTTTCAGCCAGACGGCGCCGGCCTCCTCATTCCAGTGTTCGACCGAACCGCCGGGCATGGTCACCTCATAGGGGCTCATCGTGGCGTCGCCGACGACCACCGCACGCCAGTCCCCCGGATAGCGGTTCAGCACCTCCCACGTCGGGGTGCGGGCCTCGTGTCGGCGGCGATTGTCCTTCCAGACCCCTTCGTACAGGCAGTTGTGGAAGTAGAAGAACTCGAGGTGGCGGAACTCGGACTTCGCGGCCGAGAACAGCTCTTCACACAGCTTGACGTGGCCATCCATGGAGCCGCCGATGTCGAGGAACAGCAGCACCTTGATCGTGTTCCGCCGCTCGGGCCGCATCTGGATGTCCAGCCAGCCCTGACGCGCGGTGCCGTCGATGGTGGCGTCCATGTCCAGCTCGTCCGGCGTGCCCTGGCGGGCGAACCTGCGCAGGCGGCGCAGGGCCACCTTGATGTTGCGGGTGCCCAGTTCGACGGAGTCGTCCAGATTCCGGTATTCGCGCTTCTCCCAGACCTTGACCGCCCGGCCGTGCTGCGACTTCCCGCCGATGCGGACGCCCTCGGGGTTATAGCCGCCGTTGCCGAACGGGCTGGTGCCGCCGGTGCCGATCCACTTGTTGCCGCCCTGATGCCGGTCGTGCTGTTCCTCGAGCCGCTGCTTCAGCGTCTCCATCAGCTTGTCGAAGCCGCCGAGCGCCTCGATCTCGGCCTTCTGCTCGTCGGTCAGGTATTTTTCGTTCAGCAGCTTCAGCCAGTCCTCGGGCACGCCGCCGACATCCGGTTCCTCGCCCGCGCCGACGGTTTCCAGCCCCTTGAACACCTTGCCGAACACCTGATCGAACCGGTCGTAGTGCTTCTCGTCCTTGATCAGGATGGCGCGCGACAGGTGGTAGAAGTCCTCGACCCGTGTACCGGCGTCCAGCACACGCTTGTCCATGGCCTCCATCAGGAACAGCCATTCCTTGAGCGAAACCGGGACGCGGGCATCCCGCAGGGCGGTGAAGAAGGGGAGGAGCATCAGTCCGCTGCACCAAGGCCGTCTGCCCGCTGCAGGGCGATGGAGAAGGCCATGCTGGCCACCTCGACCACTGAATCATCTCCAGCAGGCCCCGTGCCGCGAGCCTTGAAGCTCCAGTCGTCGATGTGTCGAACCAGGATCAAGCTGCGCACTTGTCGGCGGTCCAGTTCAAGATCGAATACCGTCAACAAGGGCGTTTCCTGGCCCGGTAGAGTCCGGATGTCGAAGGCCCCATCGACCGACCGAGCCCCGGGCGTATTGCGTTGTATGGCGCGGACCGCGGCTCCCATCACCTCTTCTTCTGAATAGATTTCATCGTATCGCGTGGCGAAGATGGTCACAAACGTCCGACCAATCCAGGTGCTGCAGCCGACGTCCATTCCGGAGGACTGGAACAGTCGGATGTTGTCGCGCTCATCAGCTCCGGGGAATTCGCACACCATGCCACTGGGGCGATGCAGCACGGTGGGCATGTCGCTATCGGTGATGTTCGTGAAAAAAGCGGCGCCTCCAGAATCGGCGATGATCTGGTCGGCGTGAGCGCGAGCCTCGGCCTCGCTGGCCGCCTGGGCCTGCGCATGGACGGGCAAGGCCAGCAGGCAAAGGCCGATCGCAGCCGCGGACAGATGACGGAACATGGCGGAACCCTCGGTGGGACAGGCGGCTAACAGACCACGCCCCCGCTGCGGCGTCCATGCCGGGATCAGGCGGGTTTTCTCAGGATGAACTCGTCGTCCATCCAGCGGCCGACGGGGAATTGGTACTCGCCGGCCTTCTCGAAGCCGTAGGCGGCGTAGAGCTTCTGGGCTTTCAGATTGCCGCTCCAGACGCCGATCCACTGGGCGCCGGTGCCGTGCTGGGTCATCCAGTCCATGGCCACCTTGAGCAGACGGGTGCCAAGGCCGAGGCCCTGGGCCTCCTTGAGGATGTAGAGCCGCTTCAACTCGGTCTCGCCCGGGCGCGCGTCGGGATGGGGCAGGGCGTTCGGCCCCGTGTTGGCAAAGCCCAGCAGCCGGCCGTCGCGCTCGGCCACCCACCAGCCCATGGTCGGATCGGCCAGTCGAACCTGCGTGGCCTCGACGCTGAAGACCGCCTCCATGAACTCCGCCAGGTCGTCTTTCGGATAAGGGATACCGAAGCCGTCCATAAAGGTTTCGACGAAGGTTCGGCTGCCGGCGTCGGACAGGGCAGGGGCATCGGCCAGACGCGCCGGGCGGATCAGGATGTCGCTCATGCGGCGCGCTTATCACGCTCTGGCGAGGCAGGCGACAAGCGCAGATTCGGGGCCTAGTCTGGGGCCAATGACCTTGCCGATCTTTTCCCACCCCGACATGACCGGACACCAGCCCGGCGTCGGCCATCCCGAGCGGCCCGAGCGGCTGGCGGCGGTGCTGGCTGCGCTGGAGGATGCCGGGCTGGACGGCAACCGTCGTGCGGCGACCGAGGCTTCGGTTGACGACCTGCAGCGGCTGCATCCCACGGCCTATGTGGCCAACATCCTGAACGCCTCACCGACGGTAGGGCGCGTGTCGCTGGACGCCGATACCCATCTGTCGCCGGGCAGTGTGCGGGGCGCGCGTCTGGCCGCCGGAGCCGTCGTCGATGCCGTGCGGGCCGTGATGGCCGGGGACATGGACCGGGCCTTCTGTGCCATCCGGCCGCCGGGCCATCATGCCGAGCCCAATCAGTCGATGGGGTTCTGCCTGTTCTCCAACGTCGCCGTGGCCGCACGGGTGGCGCAGGCCGAGGGGGCGAAACGCGTCGCGGTGGTGGACTTTGATGTCCATCATGGCAACGGCACCCAGGCCGCGTTCGAAGCCGATCCCGGCCTGTTCCTGGCCTCGATTCATCAGATGCCCCTGTATCCCGGGACCGGCGCGCCATCCGAAACGGGGGTGGGCAACATCGTCAATGCGGCGGTCGAACCCCATGCAGCGCGGGAAGCCTGGCGCCGGACCTTCGCCGACAGGCTGATGCCGGCCCTTGAGAGCTTTTCGCCGGACCTGATCCTGATCTCGGCCGGGTTCGACGCGCATCGCCGTGATCCGCTGGCCCACCAGAGCCTGGAGGCCGAGGAATTTGCCTGGGCGACGCGGGCCGTGGTCGAGGTGGCGAGGCGGGTCTGTGCCGGCAAGGTTGTCAGTTCGCTGGAGGGGGGCTACGACCTCGAAGGTCTGGGGCGATCTGCTGTGGCCCATGTTCAGGCACTGGGGGAGGAATGAGGGACACGTCGACCGACAGTCTTGCTGTCGCCAGCCGCCCCGGCGCCATGCTTGACCCCGACCGCCTCAATGATCTGGCCGCGGACCACACGCGCAGGGATGCCGAATCGGCCGCGCCCCTGCCCGGGACCAGCGGTGATATCGTGCTGGCCCGCCACGGCGAGCCGGCCCTGTCGCGCAAATGCCTGATCACCGCACGCCAGTATCGCGACTGGTGGGGCAAGTATGAGCTGGGCGGCCTGCTGGAAGGCCAGACGCCGCCCGCCGAACTGCTGCTGACGGCGGAGGGCGCCGCCCTGATCCTGTCGTCGACCCGCCAGCGCGCCATCGAGACGGCCGCCGCCATTTCCGGGGATCGCGAAGTGATCAGCGACGCCCTGTTCATCGAGGCCCCCCTGCCGCCGCCGCCCTTTCCGGACTGGTTCAAGCTGTCGCCGCGTTGGTGGGGCGTGGTGTCGCGCTTCTGGTGGCACGCCTTTGATCACCATCAGGGGCAGGAGACCCGTCGCGAGGCCGAGGCCCGGGCCGATCGTGCCGCCCGCCTGCTGATCGAAAAGGCGGCCATGGGGGGCGATGTGCTGGTCCTGGCCCACGGCTATTTCAACCACATGGTCGGTCGGCGTCTGAAGGTGCATGGCTGGCGACTCGCGCACAATCAAGGCTTCAAATACTGGTCGCAGCGGCGCTTTGTGAAACGCTGAGTCGCCCCCTGTCTTGCCTGTCCTGACCGGGCCTGTCAGAACCGCAGCCATGACCGCCGACGTTCCCAAAACCGATCCGGACCTGTCCTTCGAAGAGGCGCTCTCGCGACTGGAGAGCATCGTCTCGCGGCTGGAGTCGGGCCAGGCTCCGCTGGAGGAGTCGATCACCCTGTACGAGGAAGGGGCGCGGCTGAAGGCCCTGTGCGAGGAGCGGCTCAAGGCCGCCCAGCTGCGCGTCGAGCAGATCGTCGTCGGCCCTGACGGCAAGGCGGCGCGGGCCGAGCCGGCCGGTTTCGAGTGATGGCCGGGCCCGTCGCCGAGCAGATCACCTTTGCCGACTTCCTGAAGGTGGACGTTCGCGTGGGCCAGATCGTCACCGCCGAGCCCTTTCCCGAAGCGCGCAAGCCCGCCTTCAAACTGACGATCGATTTCGGCCTCGACATCGGGATCAAGAAGTCCTCGGCCCAGATCACCCGCCATTACACCCTCGACCAGCTGGTGGGACGCAAGGTGGCGGCCGTGGTCAATTTTCCGCCGCGCCAGATCGGGCCGGTGATGTCCGAAGTCCTGACCCTGGGCTTTCCCGATGCGGACGGCGAGGTCGTGCTGGTCGGGGTGGACCGCGAGGTCCCCGTCGGCGGGCGGCTGTTTTGATCCCGCTGGCCGCCAACTCTCCGGAACAGGCGGTGATCGACCGGATCGCCGAGGTCGCCGACCTGATCACGGTGGCGCTGGACGAGCTGCTGCCCCGCGCCGACGGCCCCGAGGCCCGCCTGACAGAGGCCATGCGCTATGCGGCGCTGGGCCCGGGCAAGCGCCTGCGTCCCTTCTTTGCGCTTGAGGCGTCCCGGCTGTTCGATCTGGACGAGGGGCCGGTGCTGCGCGCGGCCTGTGCGCTGGAGTGTGTGCACGCCTATTCGCTGATCCACGACGACCTGCCCTGCATGGATGACGACGACATGCGCCGGGGCCGTCCGACCCTGCATCGGGCCTATGACGAGGCGACGGCGGTGCTGGCGGGCGATGCGCTGCAGACGGCGGCGTTCGACATCCTGCTGGACCCGGACACCCACGACGATCCGGCCATCCGCTGCGAGCTGGCGCGACGGCTGTCCTATGCCTCGGGGGCGCGGGGCATGGCGGGCGGGCAGATGATCGACCTGATGGGGGTGCGCGACGATCTGGGCGGGGTGGCGCGGATGCAGCGGCTGAAGACCGGAGCCCTGATCAGCCACGCCTTCGAGATCCCGCTGATTATCGGCGACATCCGCGACGAGCGGCGCGCGGCGCTGATCACCTTCGCCCACGATCTGGGCCTGGCCTACCAGATCGTCGACGATGTGCTGGACGCCGAGGGCGACGAGGCCCTGCTGGGCAAGGCGGCCGGCGGCAAGGACGCCCGGCTGGGCAAGACGAACTTCGTCACGCTGCTGGGGCTGGAGGCCGCCCGCGAGCGGGTCAGCCACCTGCGCGATCAGGCCCGCGGGCATCTGGATGTGTTCGGCGAGGATGCCGAGATGCTGAAGGCCTGCGTCGATGTGGTGCTGAAGCGGCGGTCCTGAGCGCCGTTTCCTGCGGCAATCAGCCATTGCTCATGAATCCCTCACTGGTGTTCCGCGCCCCCCTCAATCATGTAGAGAAGATCGAGGGCGATCTTCGCGCCCGACACTGAGCCCGTTCCATGCCTGATACCCCCCTGCTCGACACTGTTAAGGTTCCCGCCGACTCGCGGGGCCTGACGACGCCCCAGCTGAAGCAGCTGGCCGATGAGCTGCGGGCCGAGGTGATCGATGCCGTGTCGGTGACCGGTGGGCATCTGGGCTCGGCGCTGGGCGTGGTCGAGCTGACGGTGGCGCTGCACCATGTGTTCGAAACGCCGAAGGACATTTTGATCTGGGACGTCGGGCACCAGTGCTATCCGCACAAAATCCTGACCGGACGGCGCGACCGCATCCGCACCCTGCGTCAGGGCGGCGGCCTGTCGGGCTTCACCAAGCGGGCGGAGAGCGACTACGACCCGTTCGGCGCCGCCCACGCCTCGACCTCGATCTCGGCCGGGCTGGGCTTCGCGGCGGCCCGCGACCAGAAGGGCGACACCAACAAGGTCGTGGCCGTGATCGGCGACGGATCGATGTCGGCGGGCATGGCCTATGAGGCCATGAACAACGCCGCCGAGACCACCAAGCAGCTGGTCGTGGTGCTGAACGACAACGACATGTCGATCGCCCCGCCGGTGGGCGGCATGAGCGCCTATCTGGCCAAGCAGGTGTCGGGCGGCACCTACCGCAATCTGCGCCGCTTCGGAAAGTCGGTCGCCCAGCACTTCCCCCGGCCGTTCCGCGATGCGGCGCGCAAGGCCGAGGAATATGCCCGGGGCATGGTGGTCGGCGGGACCTTCTTCGAGGAGCTGGGCTTCTATTACGTCGGGCCGATCGACGGCCATGACATGGATGCCCTGATCCCGGTGCTGAAGAACGCCGCGGCGGTCGACGACCGGCCGGTGCTGGTCCATGTCGTGACGCAAAAGGGCAAGGGCTATGCCCCGGCCGAGAGCAGCGCCGACAAATACCACGGCGTGGCCAAGTTCGACGTCATCTCGGGCAAGCAGTCCAAGCCGGTCTCGAACGCGCCCAGCTATACCAAGGTGTTCGGCACCGAGCTGATCAAGCGGGCCGAGCGCGACCCGTCGATCGTGGCGGTGACGGCGGCCATGCCGTCGGGCACGGGGCTGGATCTGTTCGGACAGGCCTTCCCCGAGCGGACCTTCGACGTGGGCATTGCCGAACAGCACGCGGTGACCTTCTGCGCCGGGCTGGCGGCCGACGGGATGAAGCCGGTCTGCGCCATCTATTCGACCTTCCTGCAGCGCGGCTATGACCAGGTCGTCCACGATGTGGCGATCCAGTCGCTGCCCGTGCGCTTTGCCATGGACCGGGCGGGGCTGGTCGGGGCCGACGGCTCGACCCACGCCGGCAGCTTCGACATCGGCTATATGGGCGCCCTGCCGGGCATGGTGCTGATGGCCGCAGCCGACGAGGCGGAGCTTGCCGCCATGATCGCCACCAGCCTCGAGATCGACGACCGGCCCAGCGCCTTCCGCTATCCGCGTGGGGACGGGGTAGGGGTCGAGATCCCCGAACTGGCCGCGCCGCTCGAGATCGGCAAGGGCCGGATCGTGCGCGAGGGCACGACGGTGGCCATCCTGAGCCTCGGCACACGCCTGCAGGAATCGCTGAAGGCCGCCGAGACCCTGGCCGCCCGGGGCGTGTCGACCACGGTCGCCGATGCCCGGTTCGCCAAGCCGCTGGACGAGGCGCTGATCCTGCGTCTGGCCCGCGAGCACGAGGTGCTGATCACGGTCGAGGAGGGCGCGATCGGCGGCTTCGGCGGCTTTGTGCTGCAGATGCTGGCCGAGAAGGGCGCGCTGGATGCCGGGTTGAAGATCCGCACCCTGCACCTGCCCGACGTCTTCCAGGACCACGACAAGCCCGAGGTGCAATATGCCGCCGCCGGCCTGAACGCCGACCAGATCGCCGCGACGGCCCTGGTCGCGCTGGGGGTCGAGGGCCGGACCGGGGCCGTGCGGGCGTAGGGCGGTACCCCCTCAGATTTTCAAAGACCGGATGCGCGGAAGCGCCTCTTGCCCATGGGGCAGAGGTTGTGGAGAGGTGGGCGGCGCATGGGCCGGGGGCCCGGAACCGTGTGCTCCCGTGCTTTCGCCGTCAGGGAGCGTGTGTGATTTTCGGCCCCATAGCCTGGCGCCGCCCCGGTCGGTTCACGCGAGCGCCTGGGGGGACTGTCTCTTCAGCCGGGGGTCGGGCACCCGGATGCTTGTGCGCCCGACTTCGCCTGTCCCGGTTCGACAGCAGGTCCCAGTCTCTCGGCCCGCGACGGGCGAGGCGTCCAGAAACGCCCCGGACCCCGGGGTTTCGCCCCGGGCAGTCCCGCTCGACCGGCCTCTGTCGCTGCTTCGGTGCCTGGATCCTCAGCCCCTCTCCTGCGACGGAGACAGACGGAGGGTTGCACACGCCCGGACCCGGTCGGGCAGAACGGTGCGGGAAACCGTGGGGGTGTTGAAAGGGCGGGGGAATTCGGGGGCGGCTATCCAATCTGCGGTGGTCGACCCATCAACATTGCCCCTTCTCCCGATGGGAGAAGGTGGCGCGTGAGCGCCGGATGAGGGTCGGCGGTGTCGGTCGGCGAACGCCGTGGCATGACCGGTACGACGGCTCACGCCGACGGAAGCGGAGAGCCCCTCACCCCCAACCCCCTCTCCCGCCGGGAGAGGGGAGGGCTATTACCCCTTCCGCGCGTCCAGCCAGCGGACGGCGTCGGCGTCGCGGGCGCTGAGGTCGGGGTAGTCGGGGTCGGAGCCGACGTCCGGAACCCGGCGCCAGGAGCGGGCGCATTTGGGGTGATCGGCGGTGTCGATGCGGGCAGTGACCGTATCGCCGCCGGCCGACAGTTCGGCGCCCGAGGTGCGGAACACCTCGGCGGCATCCAGACCGTCGAAGGCGGCCATCAGGTCGGCGGGGAGGGTGACCGAGGGCCAGGCATCGAGGGCGCCGCCGATGATCTTGTCGCGGCGGGCGGCTTCGAGGGCCTCATTGACGGTTTCCAGCACGGTCCAGACCTTGTCCCAGCGCGCGGCCTCGGCGTCGTTCTGCCATTCGGCGGGGGTGTCGGGGATGATGCGGGCGCAGTTGGTGCCGGCGTCCGGATAGCGGGTGGTCCAGGCCTCTTCCATGGTGAAGGGGGTGAGGGGCGCCAGCCAGGCGGTGAGGCGCAGGAAGACCTCGTGCATGACTGTGCGGGCCGCGCGCCTGCGGATCGCGTCGGGGCGGTCGCAGTAGAGGCTGTCCTTGCGGACGTCGAAATAGAGGGCCGACAGGTCGCCCGAGCAGAATTCGATCACCGGACGGACGACGTCCTGGAAGTCATAGGTCTCATAGGCCTGACGGACCTGGCCATCCAGCTGCCACAGGCGGTGCAGGATGAAGCGCTCGAGCGGCGGCATCTGGTCCAGCGGCAGGCGCTCGGCCTCGTCGAAGCCGGCCAGTGCGCCCAGCAGATAGCGCACGGTGTTGCGCAGCTTGCGATAGGCCTCGACCGTGGTCTGGAGGATCTGTTTGCCGATCCGCTGGTCCTCGGCATAGTCGACCAGGGCCACCCAGAGGCGCAGGATGTCGGCGCCCGACTCCTTGATGACGGTCGCGGGGTCGGTGGTGTTGCCCAGCGACTTGGACATCTTCTTGCCCTGCTCGTCCTGGGTGAAGCCGTGGGTCAGGACAGCCTTGTAGGGCGCGCGACCACGGGTGCCGCAGCCTTCCAGCAGGTTGGACTGGAACCAGCCGCGGTGCTGGTCGGAGCCTTCCAGATAGAGGTCTGCCGGCCAGTGCGAGGGGCGGTCGCCCTGATAGCCGTGCTCCGGCGTGCGGGGCTCGAGCGTGAAGGCGTGGGTGCAGCCCGAGTCGAACCAGACATCGAGGATGTCGGTGACCTTTTCATACTGGTCGGGGTCGTGGACGCCGAGGAAGTCGGCATCCGGGGTTTCGAACCAGGCATCGGCGCCGCCGGCCTGGATGGCGGCGAGGATACGCGCATCGACGGCGTCGTCGTGCAGGGGCTGGCCGGTGTGCTTGTCGACGAACATGGCCAGAGGCGTGCCCCAGGCGCGCTGGCGGCTGATCAGCCAGTCGGGGCGATCCTCGACCATGGAGCGGATGCGATTCTTGCCCGCCGCCGGGTGGAAGGTGGTGGCGTCGATGGCCTTGAGCGCGGTCTCGCGCAGGGTCTCGCCCGCCTTCAGCGGCTGGTCCATGCGGATGAACCACTGGGGCGTGTTGCGGAAGATGATGGGCGCCTTCGAGCGCCAGCTGTGCGGATAGGAGTGCTCCATCCGGCCGCGCCCCAGCAGGTTGCCGGCCTCGATCAGCTTTTCGGTGACGACCTTGTTGGCGGCGCCGAACTTGCCGATCTTGTCCTTCTTGCCCTCGGTCTCCAGCACCTTGAGCCCGGCGAACAGGGGCACGTGCGGATAGTAGGCGCCGTCGGCGTCGACCGTCTCGGGCACTTCCTTGTGGCCGTGGGCCTTCCACACCTCATAGTCGTCGGCACCGTGGCCGGGGGCGGTGTGGACGAAGCCGGTGCCGGCGTCGTCGGTGACGTGGTCGCCGGCCAGCAGGGGCACGGCAAAGCCATAGCCGGGATCGAGTGCGGCCAGCGGATGGGCGCACTCCAGACCCGACGGATTGATGTCGCCGAGGCGGGTAAAGGTGGCGATCTTCGCCGCCTTGAAGACTTCGCCTGCAAGCTTGTCGGCCAGGATCAGCCGGTCGCCCGCCTTGGCCCAGGGCTCGAACTCCAGCCCCTCTTCCATGGCGGTGACCTCATAGATGCCATAGGCGATCTCGGGGCCGTAGCTGATGGCGCGGTTGGCCGGGATGGTCCAGGGCGTGGTCGTCCAGATGACGATGGCGGGCGTGGCGTGGCGGAAGGCCAGCAGGTCGTCGTCGTGATCGTCGGTCGCGCCGGTGACCGGGAACTTCACCCAGATCGTGGGCGAGACATGGTCGTGGTATTCGATCTCGGCCTCGGCCAGGGCGGTGCGCTCGACCGGCGACCACATGACGGGCTTGGAGCCGCGATACAGCTGGCCCGAATTCTTGAACTTGTGGAACTCGGCGACGATGGCGGCCTCGGTGCCATAGTCCATGGTCGCATAGCGGTTGGCCCAGTCGGCGGTGACGCCGAGGCGCTTGAACTGCTCGCGCTGGACGTCGATCCAGCCCTCGGCATAGGTGCGGCAGGCGGCGCGGAACTCGGCCTTGGAGACCTCGTCCTTGCGGCGGCCCTTGGCGCGGAACTGTTCCTCGATCTTCCACTCGATCGGCAGGCCGTGGCAGTCCCAGCCGGGGACGTAGTCAACGTCATAGCCCAGCAGGAAGCGCGACCGGACCACGAAGTCCTTGAGCGTCTTGTTCAGCGCATGGCCGATGTGGATGTCGCCGTTGGCGTAGGGCGGGCCGTCGTGAAGGACGTAGAGGGGGGCATTCTGCGACTGGCGCTCGGCACGCAGGCGGGCATAGAGGTCGCCCCAGGCCTCGAGGATCTCGGGCTCCTTCTTCGGCAGGCCGCCGCGCATGGGAAAGGGCGTCTCGGGCAGGAAGACGGTGTCGCGATAGTCGCGGGTGGTCGTAGCAGTGTCGCCGGTGTCGGCCATGAGGTCAGGTCTCGTGTCGTTGATCGTTCGCGTGAAGTTTGATTCCGCTGTCAGAGCGGTGTCCCGGCGAGCGCGGGGGTCACCCCTGCGGCGCTACGCCGGGCGGCTAATCGAAATCACACGGATCACGCGGACGGTCATGGTCAGGCGGGTCTAGCAGAGGCGGCGGGCTATGCGCCAGCCGAAAGCGCCAGCGCCGCACGGGCGGCGGCGGCATCGGCCTCGATCTGGACCTTGAGGGCGTCGAGGCTGTCGAAGGTCGCCTCGGGCCGGAGGAAGGCGACCAGATCGGTCTCGACCGTCTGGCCGTAGAGGTCGCCGTCGAAGTCGAACAGCCAGACCTCGAGCAGGGGTTGCTCCAGCAGATACATGGGGCGAACGCCGAGGCTGGCGACGCCGTCGACCGTGCGTCCGTCGGCCAGGCGGGTACGGGTGGCGTATACGCCGTAGGCCGGGCGCATATAGTCGCCGAGCGCGATGTTGAGGGTGGGCACGCCGATGGTGCGGCCGCGCTTGTCGCCGTGGATGACCTCGCCCTCGATGGCGAAGGGGCGGCCGAGGATGGCGGTGGCGCGGGCCATGTCGCCGGCCTGAAGGGCCTCGCGCACGGCGCTGGAGGACAATTTCAGGCCATGGGCATCGTCGACGCGGGCGACGGGGCTGACCGTGAAGCCGGCGGCTTCGCCGTAGCGGGCGAGGGCCTCAGGCGAGCCGGAGCGGCCCTTGCCGAAGGTGAAGTCAAAGCCGACGGCGGCGTGTTTGATCGCCAAGCCACCGCCCAGAATCTCAAGCGCGAAGGCCTGATCGCTCATGGCGGCCATGTCGGCGTCGAAGGGCAGGCGGTAGAGGCGGTCGACGCCAAGACCGTCCAGGGCGCGCTCCATCTGGCCGGGAGACATCAGCCGGAAGGGGGCGGCCTCGGGCTGGAACCAGCGGCGCGGGTGGGGCTCGAAGCTGACCACGCCGAGGGGCAGGTCGCGCTGCCGGGCGATCTGGCGCGCGGCGTCGATGACGGCCCGATGGCCCCGGTGGACGCCGTCGAAGGCGCCGATGGCGACGGCGGCCCCCGTCTCGGATGGGGCAAGGTCTCGCCAGTCCCGGATGACCGTCAGGGACACGTCAGCTTTTGGCCGGGCGGCGGCGACGGGGGACGCGGACGGTGGCCTCGCCGTCCATGACCAGATCCTCTCCTACCAGACCCTCGCAGCGCAGGACGACGCGGGCGGTCTCGGCATCCATGGAGGCCACGCTTATGCGGGCGACCACGACGTCACCGATCTTGACCGGCTTGTGGAAGCTGGTGCGCTGGCTGAGGAAGATGGCGCCGGCCCCGGGCAGTATCATGCCGACCACGGCCGAGCCGAAGGAGGCGCTGAGCAGGCCGTGCGCGATGCGGCCGCGATAGGCGGTCCTTGACGCAAAGGCCTCGTCCATATGGACGGGGTTGAAGTCGTCGGACGCCTCGGCGAACTGCTGGATGCGGGCTTCGGTGACCTCGACGGCCTTTTCGGCGGTCATGCCGACGTAAAGCTCTTCGAAGATATAGCCCCCGGAGGGGTGCTGCTGGACCGTCTGTGTCATGGGCCGGTGTTAACGCCGGAATCAGGGAATGGCGAGCCTTACCAGGCGAGGTCGAGCGCGGCGTAGCGGGCAGAGGTGCCTTCGGCGACCAGCAGATCGCCCGCGCGGGCAGGGTCGAGCGTGCCATCGGTGCCGCGCGCGGCGTCGCCGTGAATGCCCTGGGCGATGAACAGACAGTCCAGCCCCTGCGCCTCCGCGCCGAGCACATCGGTGATGACGCCGTCGCCGATGCACAGCACGCGGGACCGGTCGACGGGGCCGGGGCGGTGGCGTCCGGCCTCGGTCAGGGCCAGCTCATAGATGGGGGCGAAGGGCTTGCCGGCCATGACCACAGGGCCGCCCAGCTGGTCATAGAGGTCGGCCAGCGACCCGCCGCAATAGATCAGGGTGTCGCCACGCTGGACCACGCGGTCGGGGTTGGCGCAGATCAGGTCGATACCGCGCGCGGCGGCGGTCGCCAGCTCGGCGCGGTAGTCCTCGGGCGTCTCGGTGGTGTCGTCGCGGGGCCCGGTGACCGAGACGAAGGCGGCGTCGGCCACGTCTTCGGTGACGTCGAGGCCGAGGCCGGCATAGAGGGGGGCGTCGCGCGGCGGGCCGATGATCAGGGCCGGGCCGGGCGCGCGCTTCGCCAGCTCCCTCCGCGTGGCATCGCCCGAGGTGACAAAGCCGTCCCAGGCGGCGCGCGGCACGCCGAGGCCATCCAGCTGCGCCACCACATCCGACGCCGGCCGCGGCGAATTGGAGATCAGAACCACGGTGCCGCCCTGGTCGCGGAAGGCTTTGAGCGCGGCACAGGGGCCGGGCCAGCTCTCACGCCCGTTATGGATCACCCCCCAGACGTCGCACAGCAGCAGATCATAGTCGCCCGCAACAGCGGACAGGCGGGGCAGGGGGGAGGGCAGGGTCATGCGCCGTGGTTAGCCGAGGCAGCGGGGCGGGGGAAGGGGAAGGGGCGGTAGGCAGTAGGCAGTAGGGGCGTGAGTTCCTCCCCCATGAATGGGGAGGAGATGAGGGAGCGGAACAGCCCCCTCGCCCCGGCGTTCGTGAATGGGGGTTTTGAGGGAGAGACGATATGCGGTCCATATTGGCGATGACGACGGTGGCGGCCTGCGGGCTGATGCTGACGGGGTGTGCGACGACGGGCTACGGCGACTATGCCTCGGCGTGCGAGCGCGACTATGCGAAGAACCGCGAGCGAGCCATCAGCGCCGGAGCTCTTCTGGGCGCGGCCGTCGGTGCGGCGGTGGCCGGCGAGGGCAACCGCGAGCAGGGCGCGGCGATCGGCGCCGTGGCTGGAGCCCTGCTGGGCAGCGAGCTGTCGGAAGAGGACGATCCCTGCGGCTACGGCTTTGGCGGCTACAACGACGACTATCGCTATGGCCGCGAGCGGGTCTACTGGCGGGATGATGAGCGCCGGTGGTAGGGGCTGGGACTAGAAATCTGATTTACTTGCCCGGACTAATCACGACAATCGAGCTTCGGACGGCACACGATAGACGAGACTTATGGGAGTCTTGGAATTGCCGATGGTCATGCAGATGCTGGCACTCGTTGCGTGGGCTAGTCATGGGGGAATGGGATGCCACAGCCGCTGCGCTTTACGGACGGTCTGACCTTTCGTGGGGGTGCGGACATCCTTCTCGAGAGGCCCGCTTTGGCCGCTCAGATGGGGAATATAGTGGCAAACTGGGTGCTCATAGAAGACGACTTGATGATCCTCTATGGCTTCCTGATGGGCGTCTACATAGACCTAAAGCCGGGATTCGCGCCCCCCACTCACCCTGTTGCCAGACAAATATTCAGCGTCGTCGAAAGCTTTAACGCCAGACTTGAGCTCGTTGAGGAGCTCTGCAAATGGGTTGCATCCGACGAACTTGAATCATTTTCTTGTTTTCGAAAGTCAGTTCGCCGGGTTAGTTCCGGTAGGAACCTTGTTGCTCATGGAAACTGGCGTTTGTGTGCAAAATATCCTGACGATCTTATACTAGAGCCGCCCTTTGGACATTCAATACGTTATACGCTGGGGGACTTTAGAGACATTAACGTCCGCATATTGGAAGCGCGCAAAGAGCTGAGGCAGATCATCCAAAGATTCTATCAAGGCAGGGAGGAGCACTCTCGAGGCTTGAGCGAAGCCCCGGACCTACAGTAATCCTCTGGAATGTATTGCGCTTCTGTTTGCCGACGCCAGGCCCCTACCCCACCCGGCGCCGTTGCTCCGCGCTGCGGAGGGTGGAGCGGAGGAAGTCGGCGGGGGGGTCGGTCTCGGCGAGGACCTGTTCCTTGATGGCGCGGGGTTCGCCGAACAAATGGCCCTGGCCCATGGACACGTCGAGCTCAAGGATGTCGACGATCTGGCGTTCGCTTTCGCACTTTTCGGCGATCACCTCTATGCCGTAGCGGCGGGTGAGGGCAGCGAAGTCGGCGGCCTGTATGTCGCGCAGGGACGGCAAGGGCGAGCCCCCGTCGAGGTCGAGCAGTTGCTCGATCAGCAGGTCGGCGGCGACCTTGACGAAGCGGACGTCGGAGCGCTGCAGGTCGGCGAAGTCGAGGTCGAGCGTCTGGACCTTGTCGATCGAGAAGCGGAAGCCGAGGTCGGCCAGCTTGGCCATGTTGCGGGCCTCGACCGCGCCGCGGGCGTCGAAGGTGGCCTGGCCCAGTTCGAAGATCAGCGACTGGTTGAGGTCGCGGTTCTCATTCAGGAAATGCAGGAACTGGGGGAAGAAGGTCTCATCCCCCAGCGAGGACAGGGCGACGTTGCAGAAGACGCCGACCTTGCGGTCCTGGCGCGCCAGACGGCGGACGATCTGGGCACAGCGGAACAGCAGCAGATTGTCGATGGCGGGGACCAGACCCTCGCCCTCGGCGACCGAGAGGTATTCGGCCGGCATCATGACGCGGTCGGTCGAGTCGCGCAGGCGGGTGAAGCTTTCGTAGAAGACGGTGCGGCGCTGGGGCAGGGTCACGACCGGCTGGAGGTACAGGTCGACCCGGCCCTCGGTCAGGGCGTCGTGGACGGTGCGCAGCAGGGCGTGAGACTGGGCCTGACGGCGGCCCTCGAAGGTATCGGCCGCGACAGGCGCCGGGGTGGACAGGCGCTCGTCGATGCTGGCGCTCATCTGCTGGATGAGGCCCTCGAGCATGCGGACCTCGCCCGTCAGCTCATCGGTGCGGTTGAGCGCGCCGGATTCGATGGCCTGGGCCAGTTCGGTGAGGGCGCCCTGGGTGGTTTCCAGCGCATCGGCCAGAAGGCGGTGAGCGTCGCGGACCTGGGCGATTTCGGCCTTGAGGGCCCGCTCGCGTCCGTGGCCGGTGAGGTAGAGGTGGATGACGCCCAGCACGCCCAGCGCGCCGAAGGTAGCCGCGACGCCGGCACCCGCGCCCAGACCACTACGCCAGATGAGCGCCCCGACGGTCATGGCCAGGAACAGGTAGCTGAAGATCAGGGCGGTACGAGTAAGCGTGCGCATAAAAGGCCGTCTGTCCGGTGTTCCCGAAGGAATCGATCCAGTATCGGGCTATCGGCCCGCTGCGGCTAGGGTTATTCAGAAAGAATCGGTGGACAGCGATAATCTGAGGAGTGACGCGCACATGGAACTGTTTGACCTGACCGGCAAGGTGGCGGTGATTACGGGCTCGTCGCGGGGGATCGGCAAGGCTATCGCCGAGCGGATGGCCGAGCATGGGGCCAACGTCGTCATCTCGTCGCGCAAGGCCGGGCCCTGCGATGAGGTGGCCGCCGAGATCAACCAGCGCTTCGGCGAGGGGCGGGCGATTGCCGTGCCCTGCAACATCGCCTCGAAGGAAGACCTGCAGCGGCTGGTCGACACGACGATCGGCACCTGGGGCAAGATCGACATTCTGGTGTGTAACGCCGCGTCCAACCCCTATGCCGGGCCGATGGCGGGCATTTCGGACGAGCAGTTCGACAAGATCCTGCAGAACAATGTGGTCTCGAACCACTGGCTGATCCAGATGGTCGCGCCGGGCATGCTGGAGCGCAAGGACGGCTCGGTGATCATCGTGTCGTCGATCGGCGGACTGCGCGGCAATGCCCTGATCGGGGCGTACAATGTGTCCAAGGCCGCCGACATGCAGCTGGCGCGCAATCTGGCGGTCGAATGGGGGCCGTCGAACGTGCGGGTCAACTGTATCGCGCCGGGCCTGATCAAGACCGATTTCGCGCGCTACCTGTGGGAGAACCCCGAGATCCTGAAGGTGGCGACCGACCCGGCCCCGCTGCGCCGCATCGGCCAGCCCGACGAGATCGCCGGAGCCGCCGTCTATCTGGCCGCGCCCGCCTCGACCTATATGACCGGCCAGACCCTGGTGGTGGATGGTGGCATCACCATTGCGTGGTGACGGGACCAGTATTCGTCAGGATTTGATCTGGCGCCTGGAGGCGGCGGGATTTGCCGCCTTTATCGGCCTGATGCGGATGCTGGGGGTTGAGCGGGCATCGGCCCTGGGGGGCTGGCTGTTGCGTACCTTGGGGCCGAAGACGGGCACACAGAAGACGGTGATGCGTAATCTGCGGATCGCCTTCCCCGACATGCCGGAGGCCGAGCGCTCGGCGCTGGCGCTGGCGCAGTGGGAGCAGACCGGCCGCGCGTTTGCCGAGACGGCCGTCATGGACCTTCTGGTCAAGCAGGACCGGATCGAGGTGGTCGGTCTGGAGCGGCTGCACGCCATCCGGGACAGCGGCAAGCCCGTGGTGTTCGTGGGCGGCCACTTCGCCAATATCGAGACGCTGGCGGCGACCATCACCGGCTCGGGCGTGCCGTGCCAGATCACCTATCGCGCGGCCAACAACCCCTATGTCGACGCCCAGATCATCGCGGCGCGGGCGCGATACGGGGTCAAGCTGTTCGCGCCCAAGGGCGGGGACGGGGCGCGCGAACTGCTGGCCGGACTGGCGCGCGGCGAGTCGGTCGCCCTGATGAATGACCAGAAGTTTTCGGAGGGGCCGGAGGTGACCTTCTTTGGTCAGCCGGTGAATGCTGCGCCGGGGCCGAGTCGGCTGGCGCTGCGGTTCGGGACGGTGCTGCAGCCCATGTCGGTGGTGCGGCTGCCGGGGGTGCGGTTCCGGGTGACGCTGTATGAGCCGATCGAACTGGAGCGGACCGGGGACCGGCAGGTCGATATCGCGCGCGGGGTACAGGCGATCACGCGCTTTATCGAGGAACGGGTGCGAGAGAGCCCGGTCGACTGGTTCTGGGTGCACAAACGCTGGCCCGACCGGGTCTATGCGTCGCTGGAGTCGCGGCCCGCATCGGTCGAGCGGCGGTAGGGACCCTTGAAGGTCTTGAGCGCGTTCCGGCGCCGGTCAGGGCCGAAATAGCCGTCGGTCTTCACGAACGGGCGCGGCTTGTAGATCACGGCGTTCATGCGCTCGAGGATGGCCTTGGCCGTGATCGGCTTGACCACGAATTCGGTGACCCCGGCGTCGCGCGCCTCGACCACACGGCTCTTCTCGGAGTGACCGGTCATCATGATGATCGGCAGATAGGGGTTGGTGCTGTCGGGGCTGTTGCGGACCAGGCGGGTAAACTCGACGCCGTCCAGCGGGAACATGTTGAAATCGACGATCGCCAGGTCGAAGACGTCGCTGCGCAGGGCGTCGAGCGCGGCCGAGCCGTCGGCCACCTCGCGAATCTTGCGGATGCCGGCGGACTGAAGAATGGCCGAGGTGATCGCACGCATGTGCTGGTTGTCGTCCACGAGCAGGATGTGAATCGACTGGAGGGACGACATGAAGACACAGGAAGGCTGGGCCCGGGAACGGGCGTTGATTTGTTACATCCTAGTCATGAAAGCGACCGGGTCCAAGGGGAGAAACCCGGCGTTCCGACTTAACCCCGAAGCAGCAGGGACGGATCGAGATTGCGGTCGCGCCATTTCATCCGCCAGCACAGATGCGGCCCCGTGGCCCGGCCGCGCGCGCCGACCCGGCCGATCAACTGGCCGCGATACACGGTCTGGCCGGCAGAGACCTCGACGCGGGACTGGTGCAGATAGGCGGTGATCAGCCCCTGGCCGTGGTCGATGAAGATCAGCCCGCCTTCGTAGTGAAAATCGCTTTCGGCCAGGGTGACGAGGCCCGCAGCCGGGGCGGTGATCGGGGCCCCGGTGGGGGCGCCGAGATCGACGCCATAGTGGGGTTGGGCAGGCGTGCCGTTGAGGATGCGCTGGCTGCCCCAGGCGCTGGTCACCCGCATGGTCTCGAGCGGCGGGGAAAAGCCGTCATGGAAATAGTCGGCGTCCAGGCGACTGGCATAGGCCTCGGCCTTGATGGCGGCCTGCTCGCGGATGCGGGCCAGCAGGGCCGGATCCTGCGGGGCGACGGTCGAGGGCGGCAGGCCGCTGATGCTGTGGCTGGGGAACTGGCCCTGCGCGAGGGTGACGTCGGTGCTGTGCTCGCGGCTGCCCGAGCGGGCGGTGATGCGGTGGGTCAGGGGAGCGTCGCGGTCAAAGCCGACGATGAACCAGCCGTCGGCCGAGGCGGTGGTCAGGGCCTCTCCGTCCAGAAAGATCAGGGCACGGGGCCAGCTGCGCCCGATCAGATGCCCGCCCTGGACGGCCCGGCCCTGAAGGTTGAGCGGGTCGCTTTGGGCCCGGGCGCTTGAGGCCATCACGCCAGAGACCGCCAGGCCGGACAGAAGGGCGCGGCGGTCGAGCGTCATTTCGGCGGAGCCAGGTTCTGGACGGCTTCTTCGGGGCCGAAATAGGCTTCCTGCCGGGCGACGCTCCAGTAGCGCAGGGCCGGAAGCGGGATGGGGCGGCCGCTGACGGCGCAGCGCACGAAGGCACCGCTGGTCATGATGACGAAATCGCCGTCGGCATAGCGCAGCCGCGCTTCCTGCCCGTCCACCCGGCTCTGGCCGGACCTGTCGCCCCTCACGTCCATGACGCCAGTCTAGCGTGTGCGGGAAATTACGGAAGCGGTCAGAACAGGTCGCCCTGATCGGGTGGCGGCGGTGCAACACGGCGGAGCCTGGGCGTCGGCGCGGGCGTCGGAGCCGGGGCCGGGGCCGTGCCGTCCCCGGCGCGGACGTCGACCCGACCGTCGGCGAAGACCAGGCCGAGCGCCTGTCCCGGCGCGATCTGGCCGGCGGCCGTCAGCCACTGGCCGTCTTCGGCCTCGACGCGGGCAAAGCCGGGCTTGGGCGTGCGCGGGTTGAGGCTGTTCAGGGCCCGCGAAAGGGTGATCAGCGACTGGGTGCCACGGTCGAGGGCGCGCGGCGGCACGGACAGCTTCTCGGACAGCGTGGCCAGCCGGGTGGCGCGCCGTTCCAGCCCCCGGTCCAGCAGGCCCCGGCCCAGACGGCCCTGCAGTACGGCCAGGCGGTGCTGGTGGACGGCGACGTTGCGGCCCAGCGCCGAGCCGAGGCGGCTGGAGGCATGGTCCAGACGCTGGCGGGCCAGACCCAGCAGGTCCTCGGGCCGCTTCGGCAGGCCGCGGGCGGTGGCGCGCAGGCGGGTGCGGCGATCCTCGATCAGGCGGGCGGCGCCCTGCAGGCGGCGGCGCTCCAGATCGGCGAGGGTGGCCACCAGTTCGGCCCGGACGGGGGTCAGGATTTCGGCAGCCCCGGTCGGGGTGGGGGCACGCCGGTCGGAGACGAAGTCGATCAGGGTGGTGTCGGTCTCGTGCCCCACGGCCGAGACCAGCGGAATGGAACAGGCGGCCACCGCGCGGGCCAGCTCTTCGTCGTTGAAGGGCCAGAGATCCTCGACCGAGCCGCCGCCGCGCGCCACGACCAGCACATCGGGACGGGGAATGGGACCGCCGGGCGTCAGGGCCTCGAACCCGCGGATGGCGGCGGCCACCTGACGGGCCGCGACCTCACCCTGGACGACCACGGGCCAGACCAGCACATGGCAGGGCCAGCGCTCGCGGATGCGGTGCAGTATGTCGCGGATCACCGCCCCGGTCGGGCTGGTGATGACGCCGATGACGCGCGGATAGCCGGGCAGGGCGACCTTGCGCGCCGGATCGAACAAGCCCTCGTCGCGCAGTTTCGCCTTCAGCCGTTCCAGCTGGGCCAGCAGGGCGCCAGCGCCCGCCGCCTCCATGCTGTCGATGACGATCTGGTAGCTGGAGCGGGCCGGATAGCTGGTGATCTTGCCGATGACGATGACCTCAAGCCCGGTCTCGGGCTGGATCGACAGGCCGCGCACCTGCCCCTTCCAGACCACCCCGTCCAGCGAGGCCTTGTCGTCCTTGAGCGTCAGATAGACATGGCCCGAGGCGTGGCGGTTGACCTTGGAAATCTCGCCGCGCAGCCGGACATGGCCGAACCGGTCCTCCAGCGTGCGCTTGAGGGCGAATGCCAGCTCGGAGATCGAGACGGGCGGATTGTTGTCGCCGGTTGCGGGCGCAGCCGCCGCGGGTCCTTCGAAGGCGTAGGAGTCGTCGGTCATCGGCGGAGACTAGCGGGGCGAGAGGGTGGGGGGAACCGGGGCGCGGCGGCGAAGCAGCAGCCTTGACGGTGTGGTGGATATATGCCAAGTGAACTTTGCAATATGACAAGTGTGCTGTTCGTTCAACGGGCACGCGCTGCCGTCGATCAAGGAGAAACCCCTATGGCTTCGCCCGCCCGAAACCGAGCCCGCGTCCAGGCACTCGCCGTCGTCATGGTCGTCCCGCCCATCGCGATCATCGCCGCCATTCCGTGGCTGAGGCAGCAACCCGACGGGCTGATCTTTCTCGTGACCGGGATCGCCGCCGCGCTGACCGTGCTGGCGAGTCTCGCGCTCACCATTCTGAATGATCGCCAGATCGATGAATGGCAGCGAAGCAATGCCCGGTTCTCGAGCCAGTGGGGCTGGACGATCGGCGCCGGGATAGTCGCCCTGCTGCTCGCCGTGCCTCCGGTCCGTGACATGATCGTGGCCGGCGCCGAAATCTGGGGCGGGATGGCGAGCCCGGATGCGCGCCTCGTGATCATGACGTTCACCGTCGGCTTCATGGCGGTGGTTGTCTCGCAGGCCATCTGCACAATGCTGTTGAGTCTGGGCTGGCACGTCTGGATGTCGCGGGATGCGCGCGACCCGTCGTGAAAAACAGGATCAGAGTTCTTCGTGCTGACCGCCGCTGGAGCCAGGCGGAACTGGCGACGCGGGTCGGGGTGTCGCGCAATTCGATCAACTCGATCGAGAACGGCCATTTCGATCCTTCGCTGCCGTTGGCGTTTGCTATCGCGGAGGCGTTCGAGTGCACGATCGAGGAGGTGTTCGAGCGAGACCGGCCGCCTTCCTGATCGGACGACCCACGCGCTTGATGCGATCCGTGACTTGACCGTCTGTGCAGTCGCGGTCATGTCGCGGGCATGAATATCCTCCTCGTCGGATCGGGCGGGCGCGAGCATGCGCTGGCCTGGAAAATCGCCAGATCACCCCTGTGCCGACGGCTGGTCGTGGCGCCGGGCAATCCCGGCATGGCGAAGCTGGGCGAGATGCGCGCGGACGTGAAGGCCGACGATGCCGAGGCGCTGGCGGCCCTGGCGCGCGAGATCAAGGCCGATCTGGTCGTCGTGGGGCCTGAGATGGCGCTGGAGGCGGGGCTGGCCGACCGGCTGGATGCCGTGGGTATTCCCTGTTTCGGGCCGACGGCGCGGGCCGCGCGACTGGAGACGTCCAAGGCCTTTGCCAAGGAATTCCTGGAGCGCCACGACATTCCGACGGCGGGTTACGGCGTCTATGAAACCCTGAAGGACGCGCGCGAGGCGCTGGCGGTCTTCAAGCCCCCCTATGTGATCAAGGCCGATGGTCTGGCGGCGGGCAAGGGGGTGGCGATCAGCCCCGACCGCAAGGACGCCGAGGCCGAGATCGAGCGGATGCTGGGTGGCCGGTTCGGCAGCGCCGGCGCCCGGGTGGTGATCGAGGAGTTCATGGAGGGCGAGGAAGGATCGCTGTTCGCCCTGTGCGACGGCAAGACCGCGCGCCTGTTCGGCGGGGCCCAGGATCACAAGCGCGCCTTTGACGGGGATATGGGGCCCAACACGGGCGGGATGGGGGCCTATTCGCCGGCGCCGGTGTTCACCCCCGATCTGGTCGAGGCGGCGGAAGGCCGGATCGTCAAACCGACCATGGCGGGCATGGCGGCCGAGGGAAATCCCTATCGCGGCGTGCTGTATGTCGGGCTGATGGCCACCGCCGAGGGGCCGCGGGTCGTCGAGTTCAACGCCCGCTTCGGCGACCCCGAGTGCCAGGTGCTGATGATGCGGCTGAAGGGCGATGTGGTGCCGCTGCTGCTGGCCTGCGCGCGGGGCGATGTGAGCCGGGTGCCCGAGCCCGAATTCCACGACGGGGTCGTGATCAGTGTGGTGATGGCGGCCAAGGGCTATCCCGACAGTCCTCTGACCGGGTCGGTGATCCGCGGTGCCGATCAGGATTTCGGTCCGCATGTGCAGGTTTTTCACGCCGGAACGACGCGGCGGGAAGACGGCAGCCTGGTGGCCTCGGGCGGGCGGGTGCTGAACGTCTGTGGGCGCGGGGCGGATATCGCCGAGGCGCGCGAGCGGGCCTATGCCGCCGTGCGCAAGATCGACTGGCCGGGCGGGTTCTACCGGTCCGATATCGGCTGGCGGGCCCTGGAGCCGCGTGACGACGGTTAGGCCGCCTGGCGGGCCTGGTCGGGCAGGTGCAGCACGGTCTCGATCAGTTCGGCGGCGTCGAAGGGCTTGGCCAGATGGCGGTCGGCGCCGGCGGCATTTGCAGCCGCGACATGTTCGGCCAGGGCGTTGGCGGTCAGCATCACCACCGGCGTACGCGGGCGGCCCTCGCGGGCTTCGAGCGCGCGGATCTCGCGGGTAGCGGTCAGGCCGTCCATGACCGGCATCTGCATGTCCATCAGCACAATGTCGAAGTGGTCGTCGCGACAGGCGTCGAGCGCCTGCTGGCCGTTCTCGACCAGCACCATGCGGGCGTCGATCTGGGACAGGATCAGTTCGACCACCTTGCGGTTGGTCGGATGATCGTCGGCGACCAGAACGCTGAGTCCCGCGCGGGCCTCGGCCTCGGGGCTCTCGGTTACCAGTGCGGTTGGCGGCGACGCCCGCTTTAGCGGCACCGTCAGCATGAAGCAGGATCCGCCGCCGTATTCGCTTTCGCAGTCCAGGGTGCCGTCCATCATTTCCGCCAGCTGGCGACAGATGGCGAGCCCGAGGCCGGATCCGCCGAACTGACGGGTGATGCCGCCGTCGGCCTGTTCGAAGCGGCTGAACAGGCGGTCGCGCGTGGCGGAGTCAAAGCCGATGCCCGTGTCCGCAACGGCCAGGCGAAGCGTTTCGTGACCGGTGGCGTCACGGTCCACGCCGACCGTCAACTGGACCATGCCCTCGGTGGTGAATTTGACGGCGTTGGAGACAAGATTGGTCAGCACCTGCTTCAGACGGACGACATCACCCTCGATCCAGCGGGGGCAGTCGTCGGCGACCTCGACCATATATTGCAGGCCTTTTTCGCGAGCGGTCTCGGCATAGAGCTGGGCCGCTTCCTGGACCGCCTGATGCAGATCCATCGCCTCGTTGTTCAACTGCAGGCGGCCCGACTCGACCCTTGCAAGGTCAAGGATGTCGCTGAGCAGGATCTGGAGCGTGCGGCCGGAGGCGTCGATCAGCTTGAGCATGTCGCGCTGGTCCTGGCTGAGGTCGGTGTGCGACAGGGCCTGGGCGACGCCGATGACGCCGTTGAGCGGCGTGCGGATTTCGTGGCTCATATTGGCCAGGAACTGACTCTTGGCGGCGTTTGCGGCCTCGGCCGCATCGCGGGCCTCCGCCAAAGCCTGGGCGTCGCGCTTGAGGTCAGTGATGTCGTTGACCACCGTGACGATGCCGCCGGCGGCCGTCATCCGGTCCTGGACGCGCAGCCAGCGTCCGCCGGCGATCCGCTGTTCCAGGGTCACGGACAGGGCACGGCGGGCTTCCTGACGTTCGGCGATCCACTCATCTTCCCGACCGACGGCTTCCCTGTAGAGGCCCTCGGAGATGCCGATCTCGAGGATCTGGCGGAAGGTCATGCCGCGTTCCAGACGGGTCGCCAGCTCTGGATTGACCTCGGCGTAGCGGGCGTTCCACAGCACCAGACGGTCATCGGCATCGAAAAAGCCCAGGCCGTCGGGCATGGCATCGATGGCCTCGCGCAGCTGGCGAAGAGAACTGGTGCGCGACCAGTAGGTCAGGGCCGTGGACAGAGCACCGGCGAGCACCAGAACACCCATGGCCACACTGATCACAGTCAGGACGGCGGTCCCGGAATAGGCCCGATGGTCGACGACGAGGGTCGGGTCGATGTTGAGGACGAGCGCGCCCATGCTGATGAAGTGCAGGGAAGCCACGGCCAGCGTGGCCAGTATGGTGGCGCCCAGCGTGCCCTTCCATCCGCCCCGGGCGTGTACCCAGCCGCCGGCCACAGCGAAGGCCGTGCCGATCAGGACGGCGGCCGCGACAAGGGGCAGATTCCACGACAGGGTTCCCTGAAAGTGGAGGGCCGACATGCCCATGAAATGCATGGCGGTGACGCCGGTCGCGCCGAAGACACCCGCCAGCATGCGTGCCGGGACCGTCCGGCCGACGAGGCCGATCAGGGCCGTGCCCAGGCTGGCGACGACGATGACGGCGAAGGAAGCGATCGTCAGGCCGAGGTCATAGCGGAGAGGGACGCCGGGCTCGTAGCCGAGCATGCCGGTGAAGTGGGTTGTCCAGACGGCCAGTGCGCCGGTCAGGGCCGCGCCGCCCCCGATGATGAAACGCAGTCGACCTTCGGCCGTACGGGCCCGATCATACAGGGATAGAGCGGCCGCCAGCCCGCCAAAGCACACGATGGCGGCCAAAACCACCATCGGCCAGTTGTGCTCGGTCGTGAGGCAAAGCAGGACGGTATTCACGAAGCCGGTATCCCCCTAGTTGAGCGGGAGGCTAGGCGAGACTGGTGAAGATTCCGTACTCTCGCCGCGATCCGGTGGCCTGGGGCTGTCTTGCGGATTTCACAGTTCACGCGCATCACAGGGCATGCCCGACACTCAGGACCCTTCGCCCGTCGCCCCTTCGCCCGGGTCACGGCTGTGGACGGCGGGCGCGTCCGGGGGGCTGGCGGTTCTGATCCTGCTGGCGCTGGCGGTCTATGATCCGGAACATGCGCCGCCGCTGTTGGCAGGTGCGCTGCTGGTCGCCCTCAGCACCTGGATGGTGGCGCGGCAGCGGCCAGTGTCCGGGCAGGGCGAAACGGCGCCCGTGACCGACAGCCGCACGGACGCCCGGGCCGAGGGGCAGGCCACCCTGCTGGAAGAGGTGTTCGAGACGGTCACCGATCCCATGATGGTCGTGCGCGGCGGGGAGCCGGATGACATGGCCGGGCGGCGCATCCTGCTGGCCAACCGGGCGGCGCGGGACCTGCTGCGTATTCCGCGCGAGGGGGCGATCCTGGTGTCGGCGCTGCGCGATCCCGGCCTGCTGGAGGCGGTCGACGAGGCCCTGTTCGGGGGCGTCAGCCGCGAGACGGATTTCGACTCGGGCGGGGTTCAGGCCCGTCACTGGCGGGCGGTGACGCGTCCATTGCCGGGGTCGGACGCGCAGACCCTGGCGCTGGTGATGTTGCGGGACGAGACGGATGTGCGGCGGATGGAGCTGATGCGCGTCGACTTCCTCGCCAATGCCAGTCACGAGCTGCGCACGCCGCTGGCGTCGCTGTCCGGCTTTATCGAGACGCTGAAGGGGCATGCGCGCGAGGACTCGGTGGCGCGGGACCGGTTCCTCGACATCATGGCGGCGCAGGCCGAGCGCATGACGCGTCTGGTCGCCGACCTGTTGTCGCTGAGCCGGATCGAACTGAACGAGCACGTGCCGCCGTCCGGGCACCTGGATCTGGGGCGCGCCACGGCCGATGTGGTCGATGCGCTGAGTGTGCTGACACACGATCACGGGGTGAAGATCGTCGTCGACGCTCCCGATGAGGCGGTGCGGATCAAGGGAGAGCGGGACGAGATCGTTCAGGTGATCCAGAACCTGGTCGACAATGCCATCAAATATTCGCCGCGCGACGGCCGGATCGAGGTCGAGATTCGCAGCGGCCTGACCCCGGCTGCAGCGGCGGCTGCCCGCATGCCCGGCGCGGCGCGCCTGCCTCTTCTGACGCCGGACCGCGACGATGGCCTGACCTATGCCGCTGTGACAGTGCGGGATCACGGGCCGGGCCTGTCGCGCGAGCATCTGCCGCGCCTGACGGAACGATTCTATCGCGTCGAGGGCCAGAAAAGCGGAGGCGACCGTCCGGGGACCGGACTCGGGCTGGCGATCGTCAAACACATCGTCAACCGGCATCGCGGGGGCCTGCTGGTCGAGAGCCTGCCGGGTGAGGGCGCGGCCTTTACCGCCTTCTTTCCCCTGTCGAAACGGCCTTTAACCACGCCGACCCCGACGGTGTAACCGAACTGTCATGGACCCGTCGTAATCCGCTGACCAATCACGGGCAGGGTCCGCGCACTTTTGATGACTGCAGGATTGCGGTCTGATTCCCCGTATCGCGGACCTTGATGACCCTGACCGTCCTTCTGATCGTGATCGTGCTGGCCGCGGCGGCCTTCGTGCTGGGCCAGCGCCGGGCCGCACGTCGTGCCGCCCTGCTGACCGGCCGGGAGCGCGCCCACTCGCGCCCCGCGCAGCACGGGGCCTATGCCCTGATCTGGGTGGCCGCACCGGCGATCTTCGTGCTGGTGGCCCTGTCCCTGCTGTCGGGGCCGATCACCCAGCAACTCGTCCAGACGGGCCAGCCCGAGGCGGTCGCGAGCCTTGAGCCTTTCCGCAAGAATGCGTTCGTCGCCGATGCCGCACGCGTCGCGGACGGCCAGCCGGCCCAGGCGATCTGGGAGCCAGCGCTGGCGCAGCATCTGGCCGCCGAGGGCGCCCGGTCCGCCCGGATCGAAACGACCCTGAACTGGGCCGGAGCGGTGGGAGCCATCCTGGTCGCACTGATGGGGGGCATTATCGCCTTCCTCCGCATCCGGCCGGACTTCCGGGCGCGCAACCGGGTGGAGGGCTGGATCGTCGGCCTGCTGCTGGTCTGTTCGGCCATTGCCGTGTTGACGACCATCGGCATCATCGCCTCGCTGCTGATCGATGCGACGCGGTTCTTTTCGGCGGTGCCGCTGCCCGAGTTCCTGTTCGGTACCCAATGGAGCCCGCAGACCGCCATCCGCGCCGACCAGGTCGGCTCGACCGGGGCATTTGGGGCCCTGCCGCTGTTTGCCGGCACCTTCCTGATCATGCTGATCGCCATGGCGGTGGCGGCGCCCGTGGGCCTGTTCGCGGCCATCTATCTGTCGGAATATGCGGGATCCGCCAGCCGGGCGGTCATCAAGCCGGTGCTCGAGATTCTGGCCGGTGTGCCGACCGTGGTCTACGGCTTCTTTGCCGCGCTGACGGTGGGGCCGGCCTTCCGCGAATTCTTCAACACCATCGGGCGCTGGCTGGTCGGCGGACCGCTGGACGGGCTGGGGCAGTATCTGATGCTGGTCCAGAACCAGATGGCGCTGGTGGCCGGGGCGGTCATGGGGATCATGCTGATCCCGTTCGTCAGTTCCCTGTCCGACGACATCCTGAACGCCGTGCCGCAGTCGCTGCGCGACGGGTCCTATGCCATGGGCGCGACCAAGTCGGAGACGGTCAAGCGGGTGCTGATGCCAGCCGCTCTGCCGGGTGTGGCCGGGGCGCTGCTGCTGGCCATGTCGCGGGCCATCGGCGAGACCATGATCGTGACCATGGCGGCGGGCCTTGCCGCGCGGCTGACGCTCAACCCGCTGGACACGGTCACGACCGTGACGGTGCAGATCGTGACCCTGCTGACCGGCGACCAGGAGTTCAACTCGACCAAGACGCTGGCGGCCTTCGGCCTGGGCCTGACCCTGTTCCTGGTCACCCTGGCGCTGAACATCGTGGCCCAGCGCATCGTGCAGACGTATCGGCAGCAGTATGACTGAGACCCAGGACGCGATGACGGCGACCCGTCTGGACCGGCTGCGGGGCGGGCTGAAGCGGCGCTATGCCCGCGAGGCCCGGTTCCGGATGTATGGCATTCTGGCCATTGCCGTGGCCGTGGCTTTTCTGGCGCTGCTGCTGGGCCGGATCATCGATCAGGGGCACACGGCCTTCTATGCCCATGAGGTGTCGGTGCCGGTCTATCTGGACCCGGCGCGCATCGATCCCGCCTATCCGCAGGGCACCAATTTCGAGCAGATGGTCGCCTCGCAGCAGCTGGCCAACCGTGGACTGGAAGGCGATGCCGCCGGACCGCTGGCCGCAGAGATGCGCGGCCTGTTCTCGTCCGAGCTGAAGTTCGAGATCGCCCGGCGGGTGGCGGAAGACCCCTCGCTGATCGGTCAGACGGTGATGTTCGACGTGCCGGTCTCGGACGAAGCGGACCTGTATTTCAAGGACGAGATCTCGATCGACACGCCGGCCGAGCAACGTCGCCTGACGAACCAGCAGATCGGCTGGCTGGACGAGCTGGAGGGGGACGGCAAGGTCCGCGCCCACTTCAACAGCCGCCTGTTCACCAGCGGCGACTCGACCGAGCCCGAGCTGGCCGGCGTGCTGGGTGCGGTGATCGGTTCGGCCCTGATGCTGATGGTCACGGCGTTCCTGGCCCTGCCGATCGGCGTGGCGGCGGCGGTCTATCTGGAAGAGTTTGCGCCGCGAAACCGGCTGAGCGCCCTGATCGAGGTCAATATCAACAACCTGGCCGCCGTGCCGTCGATCGTCTACGGCCTGCTGGGTCTGGCGCTGTTCATCAACTGGATGCACCTGCCGCGCTCGTCGCCGCTGGTGGGCGGTCTTGTCCTGGCCCTGATGGCCCTGCCGACCATCATCATCGCCACGCGGTCGTCGCTGAAGGCGGTGCCGCCGTCGATCCGCGAGGCGGCGCTGGCCATGGGCGCCAGCCGCACCCAGACGGTGTTCCAGCATGTGCTGCCGCTGGCCCTGCCGGGCGTGATGACCGGGGCGATCATCTCGCTGGCCCATGCGCTCGGCGAGACGGCGCCCCTGCTGCTGATCGGCATGGTCAGCTTCATTCCGGGTATCGCCAGCTCGATTACCGAGCCGACCGGTGCCCTGCCGTCCCTTATCTACATCTGGGAGAATGCCTCGGAGCGCGCGTTCCACGAACGGACCGCCGCGGCCATCATGGTTCTCCTGACCTTCATGATCGTGATGAACGCTGCCGCCATCCTGCTGCGGCGTCATTTCGAGCGCCGGTGGTAAACGCATGAAACAGACGATCTATCGCTCGCAGGACGGACTGGAAGCCGGCGCATCCGCGCCCGCCGCAGAGGTGCCTGCCGAACTGGCCGCCGCCGCCAAGGCCGCGACCGATCCCAAGGGCGCGGCCCCGGTGGGCCCGACCAAGATTTCCGCACGCGATGTGTCGGTGTTCTATGGTGACAAGCAGGCGCTGTTCGACATCAGCCTGGACATCCCGGACAAGACGGTCACCTCGCTGATCGGCCCGTCGGGGTGTGGCAAGTCGACCTTCCTGCGCACCATGAACCGGATGAATGACACCATCGCCGGGGCCAAGGTGACGGGTCGGATCGATATGGACGGCGAGGACATCAACGCCCGCTCGCTGGACCCGGTGCTGCTGCGTGCCCGCGTCGGGATGGTGTTCCAGAAGCCCAACCCCTTTCCCAAGTCGATCTTCGAGAACGTCGCCTATGGCCCGCGCATTCACGGCCTGACCCGCTCCAAGGCTGAATTGGCCGAGGTGGTCGAGGAATCGCTGCGCCGCGCCGGCCTTTGGGAAGAGGTGGCCGACCGGCTGCATTCGCCGGGCACCGGCCTGTCAGGCGGGCAGCAGCAGCGTCTGGTCATCGCCCGCGCCATCGCGGTCAACCCGGAAGTGATCCTGATGGACGAGCCCTGCTCGGCGCTGGACCCGATTGCCACGGCCAAGATCGAGGAGCTGATCGACGAACTGCGCGAACGCTACTGCATCGTCATCGTCACGCACTCGATGGCCCAGGCCGCACGTGTCAGCCAACGCACCGCCTTCTTCCACATGGGGCGGCTGATCGAGACCGGCGACACCGAAGAGATCTTCACCAATCCGCGCGAACGTCGCACGCTCGACTACATCACCGGCCGTTTCGGCTAGGATATCCTGAATGAACCAGCACACCGTCAAATCGTATGGAGACGAGCTGAACCAGCTGACGGCCATTGTCGCCCGCATGGGTGGCCTGGCCGAGGCCCAGGTTGCCGACGCCATCGAGTCGGTGGCCCGTCGTGACGTGGCGCTGGCCCGGGCTGTGGTCGAGCGGGATGCCCGCCTCGATACCCTGCACAGCGACATCGAGAAGAAGGCCATCCGCCTGATCGCCCTGCGCCAGCCGGTGGCCTCGGACCTGCGCAAGACCCTGTCGGCGATGAAGCTGGCGGTCGATCTGGAGCGGACGGGCGATCTGGCGCGCAACATTTCCAAGCGGGCGCTGATCCTGGCGGACGGCGAACCCATGCTGCCGCTGACCCGGTCGATCGAGCGGATGGGCAAGCTGGTCTCGAACCGGCTGCGCGATGTGCTGGACGCCTATACGGCGTCGGACGTCGATCGGGCGATGGGCGTCTGGACCTCGGACGACGAGGTCGACGAGCACTACAACAGCCTGTTCCGCGAACTGCTGACCTATATGATGGGCGACCCGCGCACGATCACGGCCTGTACGCACCTGTTGTTCATGGCCAAGAATCTGGAGCGGATCGGCGACCACGCGACCAACATCGCCGAGACCATCCACTATGAGATCACCGGCGGCGACATGATCGGTGAGCGGCCGCGCTGGACGCCGACCCCGTCGGATTCTGACGTCATGGCGACCGACGACCCCCTGCGCCCGCAAGAGGCCTGAGACCGGAGACCTGAATTGTGCAGCCCTATGTTCTTGTGATGGAAGACGAGGACGCGCTGGCGACCTTGCTTCAGTACAATCTGGAAAAGGAAGGCTACCGCGTCGTGGTCGCCGGCGACGGGGAGGAGGGGCTGGTCCAGATCGACGAGCGCCTGCCCGATCTGGTGCTACTGGACTGGATGCTGCCCAAGGTGTCGGGCATTGAGGTCTGTCGCCGTATTCGCGGACGGCCCGAGACCCGCAATCTGCCGATCATCATGCTGACGGCGCGCGGCGAGGAAACCGACCGCGTGCGCGGCCTCGACACCGGGGCCGATGACTATCTGACCAAGCCGTTCTCGATGACCGAGCTGATCGCGCGCATCCGGGCGGTGCTGCGCCGCATCCGGCCCGGCCTGGCCGACGACCGCATCAACCACGGCGACATCGTCATCGACCGGGTGGCCCACCGGGTCCGCCGGGCGGGCAAGGAAATCCACCTGGGCCCGACCGAATTCCGTCTGCTGGATCACTTCATGCAGCACCCGGGCCGGGTGTTCAGCCGCGAGCAGCTTCTGGACGCGGTCTGGGGCTCGGACGTCTATGTCGAGGCGCGCACGGTCGACGTCCACGTCGGCCGCCTGAGGAAGGCGCTGAGCGTCGAAGGCACCGCCAATCCGATCCGCACGGTGCGCTCGGCGGGTTATTCGCTGGATCTGGACGGGTAGGGGCTCACCCCGTCTGACCCGCCTCCAGCGCATAGACCCTGGCGCAGTATTCGCAGGTGACGTGGATCTTGCCGTCGGGTTCGACCATTTCGGCGCGTTCCTCGTCGGTGAAGCTGTCGAGGACGGTGGCGATGCGGTCGGGCGAGCAGCGGCACAGGGCCTCCAGCGACTGGCCGGCCTCAAGGCGGACGCCGTCCTCGTGGAACAGGCGGTAGAGCAGGGTCTCTGACGGGACCTGGGGGTCGATCAGTTCGTCGGCGCTGATGGTGTTGAACAGGGCGCGGGCGCGGGTCCAGGCGTCGTCGGTCTCGCCGCGGGCGGTGTCGGCGGCGAGGCGCTGGATCATCATGCCGCCGGCGCGCCAGCCGCTGCCCGTCTCGTCGGTCAGATGGCCGACGGCGAGGCGCACCTCGGTCGGGATCTGCTCGGACTGCTCGAAATAGTGCTCGGCGCACAGGGCCAGGCTGCCGCCCTCGATGGGGGTGATCCCCTGGTGGCGGTCGAAGTCGGGGCCCTGATCGAGGGTCATGACGAAGACGCCCTTGCCGAGCAGGCGGTGGGCGCCGGGGCGGGCGTCATCGGCGGTAAGGGCGGCGAGCTCGTCCTCGTCATAGCGGCAGTAGCCGCGGAGAGTCCCCTCGGTGCCATAGTCACAGACAACGTAGCGCACCGGGCCGTCGCCCTGGGCCTGGACGATCAGCCGCCCGTCGAATTTGAGCGCCGAACCGATCAGGGCGGCCAGCGCGCAGGCCTCGCCCAGCAGTTCGGCGACCGGCGCCGGATAGGCATGGGCCGACAGCACGGTGTCGATAGCCGGACCCATGCTGACGATGCGGCCGCGCACGGGCTGGCCGTCGATCTGGAAGGCGGCAACCCGGTCGTCGGGCAGGCGGGAGGCGTCGGTCACGTCGGTATCCTGTTGAAGGCGAAGGCGCACAGATAGGGGGTGGCCGCGACCAATTTAAGCCCTTGCAAGCCTTGCCTTATGATATGGCCGGAAACCGCGCGGGACCTGTGCCGTTGTTCTGTCGGCCCCCACTGTGAACGAAGGCGTGTGATGTCAAAGCCCCAGCTGAAACCCCTCAAGGATCAGGCGATCGTCATTACGGGCGCGACGTCGGGCGTCGGGCTGACGACGGCGCGACGGGCGGCGCGGGCCGGGGCCTGTGTGTTCCTGATCGCGCGGGGCGAGCAGGATCTGAAGACCCTGTGCGAGGATATCCAGGCCGAGGGCGGGCGCGTGGCCTGGGCGGCCGCCGATGTCGCGGACTATGACGCCCTGGCCGAGGCGGCCGACAAGTGCAGGCGTCTGTTCGGCGGCTTCGATACCTGGGTGAACAATGCCGGGGTGTCGATCTTTGGCCCGATCCGCGAGACCACGCTGGAGGACCAGCGGCGCCTGTTCGAGACCAACTACTGGGGCGTGGTCAACAGTTCGCTGATCGCGGTCGAGCATCTGCGCGGACGCCCAGGCGGCGGGGCCATCGTCAATGTCGGTTCGATCCTGTCGGACGCGCCCATCCCGCTTCAGGGCATCTATGCCGCGTCGAAGCATGCGGTGAAGGGGTTCACCAATTCGCTGCGGATGGAGCTGATCCGCGAGAAGGCCCCGGTGTCGCTGAGCCTGGTCAAGCCGGCGGCGATCGACACCCCCTACAACCGCCATGCCCGCAATCTGACGGGGCAGGCGGTGCAGAATCCGCAGCCCGTCTATGGCACCCATGTGGTGGCCGATACGGTGCTGTACTGCGCCAGCCACCCGATCCGCGAGATTACGGTCGGCGGGGGCGGACGGCTGATCGCGTCCTTCTATTCGGCGCTGCCGGGGGTTGCGGAGCCGCTGTTCGCGCGCTTTGCTCCGTCCATGATGCGCGACAAGAGCCACGACTATCACCCCTGGGACGACGGCCTGTACGACCCGACCAACGACGGCCTGGCGGACGAACTGCACTATCCGGTGGTGCGCCGCTTCAGCACCCTGGCCGAGGTGCGCAAGCATCCGGGCATTGCGGGGGCGGTGGTGGCGCTGCTGGTGGCCGTGGGCGTCGGCTATGTGCTGCTCAACCAGAAGTCGGGGCCCACGCGGTTCGAGCGCTGGAAGACTCAGGCCAACCCGCGTCGCTGGCGGATGCCGGCCATGCCGTCGATGCCCGACATGCCGTGGCTGGCGCGGTTGCGCTCTGACGGAATGGACGGACGGCTGGAGGCCCTGCAGTCCGAGCTGGACCGCTATGGCGGACGGGCGCGGCGGGGGCTGGAAGATGCGGGCGGTCGTGCCCGCCGCTATGCCTCGGACGCCGGGCACTATGCCCGGGACCATGCGAAGGAGGGCGGGGCCGTCGCGGCCACCGTCGCCCTGCTGGGGGTTCTGGCCGCGGTCGCGCTGAAGGCCCGGCAAAACGACGACTGAGCCGTTGCTGCAACTGCGAAGGTGGGTCAAGGTCGGGCCATGTCCTCAGCGCCCACACTGATTTTCGACTTCGATTCGACCCTGGTCGGCTTCGAGACGCTTGAGGTCCTGGCCGAGCTGGCGCTGGAGGGCGCGCCGGAGGCCGGGGCAATCCGTGCCGAGATCGCCGCCCTGACGGATCAGGCCATGTCGGGCGGGCGGGGCTTTGACGAGGCCCTGACCCGCCGGCTGACCCTGCTGCCGCTGACCCGGGACCATGTGCAGACGCTGGCCGACCAGGCGGTAAAGCGACTGGCGCCCTCGGTTGCGCGCAATGTCGAGACCCTGCGCGCCCACGCCGACCGGCTGGTGATCGTGTCGGGCGGCTTTCGCGACGTGATCGCACCGGTGGCGCGGCATCTGGGTGTGGCGGACGCGCGGGTGCTGGCCAACGACCTGACCTATGACGAGGCGGGCCGGGTGACCGGGGTGGACCGCGCCAACCCGCTGTCGGCCGATGGAGGCAAGGTGACGGCCATCCGCGCGCTGGGTCTGTCGGGACCGGTGGTGATGATCGGCGACGGCTGGACCGATGCCGAGGTGCGTCTGGCCGGGCTGGCCGACCGGTTCCACGCCTTCTGCGAAGTGGTGCGCCGCCCGCGCGTGGTGGAGGCGGCGGATTCGGTGGCCGTTTCACTGGACGAGGTTCTGCACGCCGAGGGGCTGGCCGGGCGGTGGTCCTATCCGCGCAGCCGGATCAAGGTGCTGTTGCTGGAGTCGGTGCACCCGGCGGCGGTCGCGGCGCTGGAAGACGCGGGATATTCGGTCGAGTGCGAGACCGGGGCCCTGGATGAGGACGCGCTGATAGAACGGCTGAAGGGCGTGCATGTGCTGGGGCTGCGGTCGAAGACGGCCGTGAGCGAGCGGGTGATCGACGCCGCGGACCGGCTGATGGCGGTCGGGGCCTTCTGTATCGGGACCAATCATATCGATCTGGAGGCGGCCAGTCGCCGGGGCATTGCGGTGTTCAATGCCCCCTATTCGAACACCCGCTCGGTGGTGGAACTGGCCATCGGGCTGGTGATCACGATGATGCGCGGGGTGGTCGACCGGTCGGCGGCGATGCATGCGGGGCGCTGGAACAAGAGCGCGCGGGGCTCGCGCGAGCTGCGCGGCAAGACGCTGGGCATCGTCGGCTATGGCGCCATCGGCTCGCAGCTGTCGGTGCTGGCCGAGGCGCTGGGCATGCGGGTCATCTATCACGACCTGTCTGAGCGGCTGGCGCTGGGCAATGCCCGGCCGGTGATCACGCTGGACGACCTGCTGGCCGAGGCTGATGTGGTCAGCCTGCACGTCGACGGGAGGGCGGGAAATCACCGTCTGATCGGGGCGGCGGAGCTGTCGCGGATGAAGCCGGGGGCCGTGCTGATCAATCTGTCGCGCGGTCATGTGGTGGATATCGACGCCCTGGCCGAGGTCATGCGGGAAGGCCGACTGGGTGGCGCGGCCATCGACGTCTTTCCTGAAGAGCCCCGGACCAATCAGGATCCGTTCGACAGCCCCTTGCGCGGCCTGGCCAATGTCATTCTGACCCCGCATGTCGGCGGGTCGACCGAGGAAGCGCAGGAGGCCATCGGGGCGTTCGCGGCGTCACGCCTGCTGGGCTATCTGAACCGGGGTGACACGACCTTCTGCGTCAACCTGCCGAATGTGCAGCTGTCGGACGTGCAGGGGGCGCACCGCCTGCTGCATATCCACCAGAACCAGCCGGGTGTGCTGGCCGCGCTGAACCAGGCCCTGTCCGAGGCCGGGCTGAACATCCTGGGGCAGCACCTGAAGACCGATGGTCGCACCGGCTATGTCATCACGGACGTGGATCGGGACTATCAGGCAGGGGCGCTGGACGCGTTGAAGAGTGTGCCCGGAACGCTTCGGTTTCGATCCCTCTACTGAAGGTTTCCCTAGCGGCATCTTGCAGAACTGTCACAGTCGCGCGCAGACTGCCCTTAACAGTCGCGTCTGACGACTGAGGGAGGAATACATTATGTCTCGTTTCATGCGCACTGCCGCTGCAGCGGCCCTGACCCTTGCCGCGGGCGTCGCCCTTGCGGGCACTGCCAATGCCCAGAGCTATAACCGTCTGGTCGTGTTCGGCGACAGCCTGAGCGACAACGGCAACCTGTTCCTGTTCACCGGTGGGGCGCAGCCGCCCGCGCCCTTCTATTACCAGGGCCGGTTCTCGACCGGACCGGTTTTTGTCGAGCTGCTGGGCTTCAACCTCGGCCGTTTCGCCGCCGGGGATTCGAACGCCGGCAGCATCAACTATGCCTTCGGGGGCGCGCGCACCGATCTGGCCGGAGCCCCTCCCGGCATGCGGACCCAGCTGAACGCCTATCTGGGCGGTGGCGGGACGTTTGGTTCCGGTGATCTGGTCAGCATTCTGGGCGGCGCCAACAACATCTTCCAGGGGCTTCCCGCCGCCGGGGGCTCGATCAATCCGGCCGGAGCCATTCAGGTCGTGTCGCTCTCGGCCGCCGCTGACATCACCCTGCTGGTTGACACTGTCGCCGCCGCCGGGGCCGGAACGATCCTGGTCAGCAACCTGCCGAAGCTGAGCCTGACGCCTCAGTTCGGCGGGACGGCCGCCGCGCCTCTGGCCGACTATGCCGTGACGACGTTCAACGGTGCCATCTCCAACGGGTTGAGCACCGTCGCAGCCAACCGGCCCGGCACCAACATCATCCTGATGGACCTGTTCAAGATCGGTGACACCATCGCCGGCAATCCGACAGCGTTCGGCGTGACCAATGTCACCCAGCCCTGCTTCAATCAGGTGGCGTTGACGCTGTGCGCGAACCCGGACGACTATTTCTATCTGGATGGGGTTCACCCGACGGCGGCCGGCCACCGGGCCATCGCCAGCCTGGCCAACGACTATCTCTATTACGGCGACCGGGGTGCCGCCACGGCACACCAGGGCGAACTGTCGATGCGCCAGCGCGAGGACTCGCTGGACATGGCCTCGGACGCTCTGTCGGGCTGGGCCGCGTGGGAACCGGGCCGCACCACCCTGGACATCAGCCTGACCGCTGACACCACGGACGTCGATGCCCGCGGTGTTGTGCCGGAAGCCGAAGTTGAGGGACAGGGCATTCGCGTCGCCCTGGACCACAGCCTTTCCGAAGGCTGGCGCATGGGCTTTGCCGGCAGCTATCGTCAGGCAGAGACCGTGGCCGGGCCGACCCGCTTCGACAGCGAGAATTTCTCGTTCGACGCCTTCGTCGGCTGGCGGTCGGGACCGATGTTCGCCAACATCACGGCGGGCGCGGCGCGCGACACCTATGATGATATCCAGCGGGCTACCGGCGTCGGCCCGGTGGTCCACACCGGCGAGACCGAGGGCTATAGCCGCGGTGTCCGGGTGCAGGGCGGGACCTGGTACGACATGGGCGGCATTTCCCTGTCGCCGCGGGTGGCCGTGACGTGGGCCTCGACCGACGTCAGCGGCTATATCGAACATGGCGTCGCCGCCCAGTATGCCTATGAAGACCGCACGGTCGAGGGCATCACCGGCGAGGTCACCCTGCGCGCCGAAAGCGCCATCGAGGGCGTGACCTTCTATGTCGAGGGTGGATATCGCGACAGCCTGGACGACAGTTCGGATCCGGTCGGAACCGGCATCGCCGGCAGCCCCTCGCAGGTGCTGTACCGCGACATCGAAGACCCGATGGGTGGTCAGCTGCTGGCCCAGATGGGCGTTGAGCTCGACTGGGGTCCGGCGCAGGTCGGCCTGGGCCTGAAGGGCCGCTACGGCGATCATGCCGACAGCTTCGTCGGCGGGATCACCCTGCGGATGCCGCTGAACTAGACAGCGGTCCCAACGATCACGAGGAAGGGCGGGGCCAGGCGGCTCCGCCCTTTTTCATTGTGCGATCAGAAAGTTCCCCGGTGCGACCTCCTGACGCGCCCTGTGCCTCATTCTCGTCCAAGGGGAACGGCACAAGGCCCCCTCATTCGAAAGTGACCGGTTAGGGCCCTCGGGGCTGCCGTTCCACCCGCTGCATGATCCAGAACGGAGACGCCGCCTGATGCGACGCCTTGACGCCCGACTGCGTACCCTCGCCACCCAATCCGGCCAGTCCCTCGGCCTTGTCGCTGTTGCCGTGCTGGCCATGGCGGCGGCGCCGATTTCGGTGCCTGCGGGTGACGATCCGCTCGGCGTGACGGACAAGGGGCCTGTGGCGCCGCCCGTCGTGGCCGTGGCCGAGCCTGCCGGCCCCGTGACCCGGGACATCCGTTTCGAGGCCCCGCTGAAGGGCTATCCGATCAATTCGCGCTTTGGCATGCGCCGTCTGGGCGGCGAGGGTGCGGCGCGCCCGCACAACGGTGTCGACATGGCCGCCCCGACCGGCACGGGCGTGTTCTCGGCCGCCGAGGGCGTGGTGATCCGCACCGGCTATCAGCCCGAAGGCTATGGCCGCTTCGTCGAGGTGGCGCACCCGAACGGCATGACGACGATGTATGCCCACATGAGCCGCGTGGATGTGGCCACCGGCATGGCGGTCGGCGGCGGCGACCGGCTGGGTCTGGTCGGGTCGACCGGCTATTCGACCGGTCCGCACCTGCATTTCGAGGTTCGTCGGGGGGGCACGCCGATCAATCCGACGCGCGTCCTGGGCCGCAGCTTTGAAGTGGTGGTGATCGAGGCCTCCTGAGCCTCGCCCACAGGATCATGACAAGGAATTCATGAAAGCCGGCGCGCTTTCGTTCCGGCCAAGGTTGTCAAACACCCTTTACATACCCTAGGACTCTTCCTGACCAAGAGTTTCCAAGGGGGGCGCATATGGACGCCGCACTGAGCCTGACCGACATCAGCAAACGCTATGGCGCGTTTCAGGCCGTCAAGGATCTGAGTTTCTCCGTGCCGAAAGGCAGCATCTGCGGCTTTCTGGGGCCGAACGGGGCGGGCAAGACCTCGACCATCCGCATGATCCTGGGCCTGCAGCCGCAGACGTCCGGATCCATCAGCATTCTGGGGGCCAGCGATGGCCGCAGCGTGCGGGACCGGATCGGCTTCCTGCCCGAAGAGCGCGGCCTCTACAAAAAGATGACGCCGGTCGATGCGATCGCCTTTTTCGGGGCGCTCAAGGGCCTGCCGACGGGCGAGGGCCGCAAGCGCGCCCGGGTGATGCTGAAGCAGCAGGGGCTGGAACACGCCCAGACCAAGAAGATGAAGGAGCTGTCCAAGGGCATGGCCCAGAAGGTGCAGTTGATCGCCGCGGTCGTGCACAAGCCGGAGTTCGTGATCCTGGACGAGCCGTTCTCGGGCCTCGATCCGATGAACCAGCAGGGTCTGGAAGAGATGATCCGGGGGCTGGCCGCCGACGGCGCCACCGTGCTGTTCTCGACCCACGTCATGCAGCACGCCGAGCGCCTGTGCGACAAGGTGGTGCTGCTGGCCCGGGGCCAGAAGGCGTTCGAGGGGACGGTGGAGGAGGCCAAGGCCACCACACGGCGGTTCCTTGAGCTGGAGGGGGCAATCCCGACCGAAGCCGCAAAGGCCCTGCCGGGCGTGGTCGCGGTCGAAGCCGTACGCAGCGATGGCTCCGTCCATGTGCTGAAGGCCGAGCTGGCCCCGGGCGGCCGGGGGCAGGAGGCGCTCAAGGCGGCCTTCCTCAACGGGCTGGACGTGCGCCGCTTCGAGCTGCGCGAGCCGACCCTGCACGATGCCTTCATCGGCCTGACCGGGGATGACCCCAACCAGGACCAGACGGTCCACCGCGAGAACCTGGAGGCCGCCCGATGAGCCGCACCCTTCTGATCGCGCGGCGCGAGTTCGCCGCCTACGCCATGACTGTCGGCTTCTGGCTGTCGCTGCTGGCGTTTCCGCTTTTCGGCCTGCTGGGCGGCGGCTTTGCCTATCTGGTCAAGAACTCCGAGCCGGAGCGTGAGGTGGTCCTGATCGAAGAAGGCGCGGAGGCCACCGGCCTTGCCGCCATCGTCCGGGACGCGCTGGCCGAGGATGCCGAGCGGCAGGCTGCGGAGGCCCGGGAAGTCGTGGAAGCGGCGGAGAAGGCCACCGGCGCGCCGGTGCAGCCCGCGGTGGCAGAGGCCGCGACTTCGGCTACTCGTTCATCGATCCTCTTTGTCGAGGCTCCGGCCGATCTCGCAGCCTCAGCGCCAGGGGAGGCCCAGGACGCCTTGCTCCGCCAATACCTGGGCAAGGAGATCCCCAAGTCCGAGCGTCTGGATGCGGTGGTGTTCCTGACGCGCGTTGACGGCAAGCCCACGGCCCGGGTCTGGAGCGCAAGCGCCACGGACGGCGCGGTCCGACGGTTTGTTGGCGATGCCCTGAAATCTGCCAATCGGCGAGAGGTCTTCGCGGCGGCCGGTATCAATCCGGCCGTGGTGATCGAGACTGAAACCTATGACCCGCAGGTGCAGAGCTTCTCGCCCCAGTCGCTGAGTGGCGGTGCCGTGACCGACCGGGACAAGATTCCGATGCTGGTTGGCCTGTTGAGCGGCTTCCTGCTGTGGTCGCTCGTTATCACCGGTGCCTCCATCCTGCTGAACAGCGTGATGGAAGAGAAGTCGAACAAGATTCTCGAGGTGCTGTTGTCCTCGGCGTCGGCGACCGAAATTCTGGCCGGCAAGGTGCTGGGGGTCGCGTTGTTGACGCTGACGGTCCTTCTGGCATGGGGAGGTCTGGGCGGGATCGGACTGATCACCGCTGCCCCCACCTGGGCGGCCGATGTGGGCGCCGCGCTGCTGGATGGCGGGCTGATCTTCTACTTCCTCGCCTACACGGTGGGCGGCTATCTGATGTACGCGGTGCTGTTCGCGGCCATCGGGGCCTTCTGCGAGACACCCCGTGATGCTCAGACGCTGATGGGGCCGATTATGATGGTGCTGGTGGTGCCTCTGCTGGTCATGCAGATGACGCTGAACACCCCGGATTCGCCGATCGTGCGTATCCTGTCTTGGGTGCCCTTCTTCACCCCCTTCCTGATGAGTGCGCGCATGCCCTCCCAACCGCCCATGATCGAGGTCGTGGGGACCATGGCCGGAATGTTCGCCTTTGCCTTGCTGATGGTGTGGATCGCCGGTCGGGCGTTCCGCGCCGGGGCCCTGTCGGACGTGAAGCTGAGCTGGAAGAGCTTCGCCGGCGCGATCAAGGGCGGGGGGCGGTAGGAACCTGAGCTTCTCCTCCCCGTCGGTGACGGGGAGGTGACCTGCGCAGCAAAAAGGCCGCCCCGGTTTCCCGGGGCGGCCTTTGTGTATTCAGCGAAGTGCCGGGTCTTACCGGGGACGCGGCTTCGGCATCGGCAGCAGGCCTTCGCGCTGGGCGCGCTTGCGGGCCAGCTTGCGGGCGCGGCGCACGGCCTCGGCCTTTTGACGGGCGCGCTTTTCCGACGGCTTTTCGTAGTGCACGTGGCGCTTCATTTCACGGAAGCTGCCTTCGCGTTGCATCTTCTTCTTCAGGGCCTTGAGCGCCTGATCGACGTTGTTGTCGCGGACAAAAATCTGAACCAGGGGTATCTCTCCTTTTGACTGCCCGCCGCGTCCTTTCTGAAGGGAGACGGGCAGACAAAAACACAGTGTCCCGCAAACCGGAGGGTCTTCGGGTGAAGGCGAGCCGGATACACGATGCGGCCCGCCCTGTCCAGAACGGTGTCGCAGATCGTCGCGGGGTTTCACGGGGGCTCGTCACCCCGAAGCGGCGGGCCTAGTATAGCGCATATGGCACCCTCAGACGAGACCGATCCCGACCGCTGGGCCCGCGAGACCGAGCAGGCCGTGCTGGACCATGCGGTGGCGCTGGCGCCGCGTCTGGGCTGGAATGCCACCATGGCCCGGGCAGCGTGTGCGGCGGCCGGTCTGTCGGAAGGCGATCAGGACCTGCTGCTGCCCCACGGGGCGCGTGATCTGGCGGCCCTGCTGTCCCGCCGCCACGACGACCGGGCCTTTGCCGCCCTGGCCGGGGTCGATCCGGCCACGCTGAAGATTCGCGAGCGCATCGCGCGGGGCATTTCGGTGCGGATGGAGGCCGGGGCCGAGGACCTTGAGGCCTGTCGCAAATGCGCGGGCTTTCTGGCTCTGCCGTCCAACAGCGATCTGGGGCTGAAACTGGCGTGGGAGACGGCCGACCGGCTGTGGGTCTGGGCCGGGGACGCGGCCACGGACTGGAATCACTATTCGAAGCGGACCATCCTGTCGGGCTTCCTGATCCCGGCCCTGACGATGCGCTGGTTCGACGGGCGAGACACGGCCGAGGCCTTTGTCGCCGACCGGATCGAGAACGTCATGGCCTTCGAGAAGTGGAAGGCCGGCAAGGATTTTGAGGCCCCCCTCCGCAAGGTCACCGAAGTGCTCAGCCGGATGCGGTACGGGCCGAAAGCAGAGGCCTAGAGCGGGCGCACGCGGTTGACGTGGGCCATCTTGCGGCCGGGGCGGGCCTCGCCCTTGCCATAGAGGTGCAGGCGCATGTCGGACTTGCCGGCCAGCTTTTCCCACTGGTCGATGCCGTCGCCGAGCAGATTGGTCATCTCGACCCGGGCGTGGGCATTGGTGGGGCCCAGGGGCCAGCCGGTGATGGCGCGGATATGCTGTTCGAACTGGTCGCAGACGCAGCCGTCCTGGGTCCAGTGGCCGGTGTTATGGACGCGGGGCGCGATCTCATTGACCAGCAGGCGGCTCTCGCCGAGGTCGAACAGCTCGATGCCCAGTACGCCGACATAGTCCAGTTGCTCCAGCACAGCGCGGGCGATGGCGCGCGCGCGGCGCTCGGTCTTTGAGTCGACCTCGGCCGGGGCGATGGTGGTCTTGAGCACGCCGCCCTTATGGGTGTTCCAGCCCAGTGGATAGACGGCGGTCTTTCCATCCCAGCCGCGCGCGCAGATGATCGACAGTTCGCGCACGAACAGGGCCCGGGCCTCGAGCACCGCAGGGCGCTCGCCGATGGCGCTCCAGGCGGCGGCAGCCTGCTTCGCGGACTTGATCCAGACCTGGCCCTTGCCGTCATAGCCTTCGCGGCGAGTCTTCAGCAGGGCGGGCAGGGGGATGACCTGAAGGGCGGTCTCGAGCGCGGCCAGGTCGTCGACCATGGCAAATTCGACCGTCGGGGCGCCGGCCTCGTTGAGAAAGGTCTTTTCCAGAATGCGGTCCTGGGCGACGGCCAGGGCGCGGGGGCCGGGGGCGACCCGGGCGCCGGCCTCGGCCAGCAGCTCGACCGACCGGGCGGGGACGTTCTCGAACTCGAAGGTGACCACGTCACAGACGCGGCCAAAGACGTTCAGGGCCGTGGGGTCGTCATAGGCGGCGACGATCTGGCCGCGCGAGACGCGCCCGGCGGGGCTGTTTTCCTCGGGGTCGAGGATGACGACATCGAAGCCGAGGCGCGAGGCGGCCTGGGACAGCATCCGCCCCAGCTGGCCGCCGCCCAGAATGCCGACGGTCGAGCCGGGCGCGAGGGCGGGGGGAACCGGAGACGGCGCGTCGCTCATCAGTCCTCGACGGTTTCGGGTACGGATTCGGTCAGGGCCTCGCGGAAGGCATCCAGCCGACCGGCGAGGACGGGGTCGTTGAGCGCGAGAATCTGGGCGGCAAGGATGCCGGCATTCTTTGCGCCGGCCTCTCCGATGGCGAGGGTGCCGACCGGGACGCCGCCGGGCATCTGGACGATGGAGAGCAGGGAGTCGAGCCCGCTCAGGGCCTTTGACTGCACGGGCACGCCCAGCACCGGCAGGGAGGTCATGGAGGCGACCATGCCGGGCAGGTGGGCGGCGCCGCCGGCCCCGGCGATGATGACCTGGATGCCCTTGTCGCGGGCCTCGCGGGCGAAGGCGACCATGCGGTCGGGGGTGCGGTGGGCCGAGACGACGCGGGCCGACCATCTGACGCCGAGGCGATCAAGGCTGTCGGTGGCGGCCTTCATGGTGGGCCAGTCCGAGCGGCTGCCCATGATGATGGCCACGGGGGCGGTGGCATCCCCTGCCGGAGGTGTCGTTTCCATGGAGGACGGGGCCATGGGTGTCCCTCAAACGCGCGCCCGTGCGGGCGGGAAGGGGCCGGTTACAGCACCCGCGTTGCGCCTGCAACCAAGCAGGTTAGCATCGGGGCGGGCGAGAGCGCCTGAGTCGGGCCGTCGGGGCCCGTCGACTGACTGTGGAGCCCTGCCGTTTCCGTGTCCCAGACCACTGCCCCGCTGCCGGATTCCGACGCCCTTGAGGCCGAGCTGGCCCGGCTGCGCGCCGAGGTCGAGGCCCTGCGGGCGCGCGCCGAAGCGGCCGAGGCCGCGGCCGACCACGATGTGCTGACCCCGGCCCTGAACCGGCGCGGGTTCGTGACGGCGCTCCACCGGGCCATGGCCTATTGCAAGCGGCATCAGGTGCCGGCGGTGCTGCTGTATCTGGATCTGGACGGTTTCAAGGGCGTCAATGACACCTATGGCCATGCGGCGGGCGATGCGGCCCTGGTGCGGGTGGCCGAGCTGATGCGCGACAATCTGCGGGAATCGGATGCGGTCGGGCGTCTGGGCGGGGACGAGTTCGGCCTGCTGATGATGAATGCCGGCATCGAGGAAGGCCGCGACAAGGCGGCGCGTCTGGCCGAGACGCTGAAGACCGAAGGGTTTTTGTATGACGGCCGGACTGTGCCGCTGGGCGGCTCGTTCGGGGTGCGCGCCTGGACGGGTCAGGAAGATGTCGAGACCTGGCTGGCCGAGGCCGACGCCGCCATGTGGCTGAGGAAGCCGGGGCGCAGCTAGCGGGTCAGGCGATGATGTCCGGCAGGATGCGGGCCTCGATCTTCACGATCTCGTCGCGCAGGGCCAGCTTCTGACGCTTGAGGCGGGCGATGCGCAGCTGATCGGGGACGGCGGTGGCGCCCAGCGCCTCGATGGCAGCATCCAGATCGGCGTGTTCACGGCGCAGACCCCGGAGGCGGATGTGAAGCACCAGCTCCTCTTCCGTAAGACTCGAGTCGTCGTTCATTGCGGCCGATACCCCTGATTTCCCTGTGTATAGCCGAGCCGGGTTCAGGCTGAAAGACACGCGGTCAAGGTCTGGAGTTCCTTGCGCGGGGTGACCGGCGACCAGATGCGGGTGACGGCCACGAGGGTCTTGAGGGTATCGGCGCCGGGGGCGGCCTCGCGCGGCAGATGCTCCAGCGCCTGCATCAGATGGTGTTCGGCGCGGCGCTCCAGCTCGATGGTCTTCTGGCGGACGTCCAGGCGGGCGCCGGGTTCGAGGTCCGGGTGGGGCGATTTGAGCTTGCGGCGAAGCGCGCGCAGGGGATCGAGGGTCGTTTCGTCCCAGGCGCGGGCGATGTCGCAGGCGGCCTCGAGTGTCTCCTCCGACGCCGACTCGTCGCGAGCCGCCATCCATGCCGCCCAGAGCAGCAGGGGGACGCACTGGCCATGGCGATCCTGCAGGTCGATGCAGGCGTCGGCCACGCCGTCCCGACCATAGACCTCAAGCGCCCAGTCCCAGAAGGTCGCCGCAGTCATGCCGCCGGTCCGCTCAGGCCGCTCCAGCGGGTGACCGGCGTCCAGTCGAGGTCGAACAGGTCCAGCACGCGGCCCACGCTCTGGTCGATCACCTGATCCAGACTGTCGGGACGGGCATAGAGGGCGGGCAGGGGCGGGGCGATGATGGCGCCCATTTCCGACAGGGCGGTCAGGGTGCGCAGATGGCCCAGATGCAGAGGCGTCTCGCGCACCATCAGCACCAGCCGGCGGCGTTCCTTGAGGGTGACGTCGGCCGCGCGGGTCAGGAGGGTTGAGGTGGTGCCGGTGGCGATCTCGCCCGCGCTGCGGATCGAGCAGGGGGCGATGACCATGCCGCGCGTGCGGAACGAGCCGGAGGCGATTGAGGCGCCGACGTCGGCGACCTTGTGGACCACATCGGCGCGGTCGGTCAGGTCCTGGGGCGACAGGTCGGTTTCCTGCGACAGGGTCAGGAGGGCGGCGCGGGACACGACGAGGTGCGACAATACGCCCAGATCCCTGAGGGCATCGAGCATGCGCACGCCATAGATGACGCCCGATGCACCGCTGATGCCCACGATCAGGGGGCGATCGTCCCTGGATACGGCAGAGTTCAAAACTTTGACCCTTTTGGCAGCGACCCTGTTGTGGTCCGGCGGCGACGCGAATCACCGAAACGTGATTCCACACGGTCGCCATCCGGGCGCTCAATCTACTGGTCCCTTAGACAAGGAGGCGCAAGCCATGACCATCGAGGCGCGTATTCGCGAACTGGGAAACCGTCACCGCAACCTGGATACTGCGATCCAGAAGGAAACGACCCACCCGGCCACCGATCCGCTCTACCTCAAGTCCCTCAAACTCCGAAAACTCAGGCTGAAAGAGCAGATTGCCGGCCTTGAGCGACAAAGCGGATAGTCAGGACATCCAGATCATGAAGACGGCCCCGGAGATGCTCCGGGGCCGTTTTTGCATCACAGATGGAGGGCAGGCTCAGTCGCGGGTGCCGAACACCGACTCGGCGGTGTGCTGGCTGCGGGCCTCGGGGGCGTCTGGCTCGAACGCCGGTTCGGCCTCCGGCTGCGCTTCGCCGGTCTGAAGGGTGGCGCCGCCCTTCTTGGCGTCGTCCTTGGCCTTCTTGTCGGCCGCCTTCTTGATCACTTCGTCGAGGACGATCTGGCCGACCAGACCGAGGGTGACGGGGTCGACCGGCTTGATGTTGGCCGTGTTCCAGTGGGTGCGGCTGCGCACCGTCTCAATCGTGGCCTTGGTGGTGCCCAGCAGTTTCGAGATCTGGGCGTCGGTCACCTCGGGGTGGTTCTTAACGAACCACATGATGGCGTCGGGGCGGTCCTGACGGCGCGAGACCGGCGTGTAGCGCGGCGGGGCCTTGGCGGGCTTGAGCAGTTCGGCGTGGCGGCTGACGACGGCCTTCATGCGGTAAGACTCGTCGGCCTGGGCCTTGTCCAGCTCGTCGCGGGTCAGCTGGCCGTTGATCAGCGGGTCTGCGCCGCGGATGTCGCGCGCCACGTCACCGTCGGCGATGCCGCGCACTTCCAGCGGGTGCAGGCCACAGAAGTCGGCGATCTGCTCGAAGGTCAGGGAGGAATTGTCCACCAGCCAGACCGCAGTGGCCTTGGGCATGAGAATGTCGGTCATGACGTCGTTCCGGTTCATGAAGGGGCCCGGAAGCCGGGGCCCGGAAACAGCGGCGCCCGACCTTTCGGCCGGGCGCGGAGACTGTCCGTATAGGCGCTTTCGGGCGAAAAGAAAACGCCATATGGCGCGCTCATACAGCCAAGGTTCATCTGCGACAGTGAACACTGAGGCTCATGGAGGCGTTTGGGCCTCAGGACCCTGGTGGAGGAAAGACAATGTTGAGTTTGGCAGGTATGGCCGCCGCATCGGCCCTGGCAATGGCCGGTGGCGCCCCGGCGATGGATCATCAGGATCCGCAGCGGGCGCCGGGCAACTATCAGGACCCGCAGCGGGTCGCCCCGCGGGGTAGCTATTCGCGCACCTGTAGCGGCGACTATGTGAACCAGGGCCGGCTGTACGCCGATTGCCGCGACGAGCGGGGCCGGATTCGCGGCACCTCGATCGAGCTGAACCGCTGCGGCCCCTATGACATCGCCAATGACAACGGTCGTCTCGTCTGCGGCCCTGTCCGTGGGGATTTCGAGGATCGGCAGGGTGGCGGTAATGGCGGCGGCTGGGGTGGCGGAAACGGCGGCGGCTGGGGCGGTGGCAACGGCGGCTGGGGCAACCGGGCCGAGATCACCGTCTATAGGGACGCGCGCTTCCGCGGAGCCTCCACGACCTTCACGGGCGAAATCCCGAACCTGGATCGCTCGGGTTTCAACGACCAGATCAGCTCAATGCGCTTCCGCGGCGAGTGGGAAGTCTGCTCGGACGCCTATTTCCGCGGCACCTGCCAGCGCTTCAACGGTGATGTCAGCAATCTGGACCGCTGGGGCCTGAACGATCGCATCTCGTCGCTGCGGCCCGTGGGCCGGGGTGGCCGGGGCGACCGCTGGTAATCAGTCGACAACCAGAACGATCTTGCCGATGTGCTCGCCCGCTTCCAGCCGGAGGTGGGCGAGACCGGCGTCTGCCAGAGGGACGGTCGCGTCGATGGGCGGTCTGACCTGACCGGCCAGGACCCATGGCCAGGCCTTCTGGCGGACCGCAGCGATCAGCCGGGCCTTTTCGCCCGCGCTACGCGAGCGGAGCGTCGAGCCGGTCAGCACGATCCGTTTCAGCATCAGCCGCATCAGGTCGATTTCGACGCGTGCGCCGCTGAGGGTGGCGATCACGCACCAGCGGCCGCCCGGCTTCAGGACCGCCTGGTGGAGGGCAGCATAGTCGGCGCCGACCATGTCGAGGATCACATCGACACCGCCGGCCTCACGGATAGCAGTTTCGAGGTCGTCGCTCTGAGCGTCGAGGCTGAGGTCGGCCCCCAGGGCGCGGGCGGCGTCCGCCTTGGCCTTGCCGCGCGAAGTGGCGATCACCCGGGCACCGGCAGCCTTGGCCATCTGGATGGCTGTGACGCCGATGCCGCTGGTGGCGCCGTGGACCAGCAGGGTCTCGCCCGCCTCAAGACGTCCATCCTCGAAGACATTGGCGAAGACGGTCGACAGGGTCTCGGGCAGGGCTGCGGCGGTCACAAAGTCCAGATCGTCGGGCAGGGGGAAGAGGTGCCGGGCATCGACCACGGCCTGATCGGCATAGCCCCCACCGCCCAGCAGGGCCGAGACGCGGACGCCGATGGCCACGCCCGCGACACCGTCGCCGAGCCGGTCCACCTCGCCGGCCACTTCAAGCCCGAGGGTTTCGGGCGCGCCCGGAGGCGGGGGATAGCGGCCCTCGCGCTGCAACAGATCGGGGCGGTTGATGCCGGCGGCGCGCACCCGAATCCGCACCTGGCCGGGGCCGGGCTCGAGGTCCGGGGCCTCGACCAGCGTCAGGGCGGTCGCGGGACCGGTGCCGCCGGTGATCGAGATGCGTTTCATGGGCCGCCCTTGCAATCGTCCGTGTCCGGGCGTTCACATAGGGGCCGAAGAACGGTGAACCAAGGAGGAGGCGGGCATGATCATCGACGACGCCGAACCGAGGCCGCAGCGCGGGGCCTTGCTGGGCCAGCTGGCCCGCGAGGATCTGGATCTCTATTCGCTCGAGGAATGCCAGGACCGGATCGCCCGGCTTGAGGCCGAAATCGCCCGGGTCAGGGCGGCCATGGAGACCAAGTCCGCGCGCAAATCGGCCGCCGAGGCGCTTTTCAACTTCGGCTCGCAACGGCACGGTAGCCGTGGCATGACCGTTGCAGGTGACGGGGCCGACGCGGTTCCGGCTGCGGCGCTCCGGTTCACGTACAGGTAAATAGTGTTGATGACTGAAGAGACGTCCTCGCCCGATCTGACCCCGTCCGGCACGGCCGTGGACGGGCGCGTCGCCGTGGTGACCGACTTTGCTGCGTCCGACCTGTTCGAGCGCACCTTTCGCGAGGGCATGGAGCTGGTCGAGGAGACGGCCGCCTATCTGGACGGAGAGGGACGGCGCGACTCCAAGCTGCTGTCACGCTCCTCCGCCCTGGCCTATGCGGGCGAGAGCATGCGCCTGACCACGCGTCTGATGCAGATTGCTTCGTGGCTGCTGGTGCAGCGCGCCGTGCGTGAGGGCGATATGGCGGCCAGCGCGGCCTGTGAACCCCGCTACCGGCTGGCGGCGCGCAAGGTCGAGGGCGAGACGCCCCCGCCTGCAGACCTGCCGATCGCGCTCGTGGAATATGCGGTACGGGCCGAGAAGCTGTACGACCGGATTCACTATCTGGACCGGCGTATGTATGTGGACGCGACCCCGGCGGCCGACACGCCCAATCCGGTGCAGAGCCAGTTCGACCGGCTGTCAGCGGCCTTCGGAGCCCCCGGCGCTCAGACCTGAAGCCTTACGGCCCGACGTCGTTGGCGTCGACGCGGCCGTCCTGGACCGGGCGGGGCAGGGAGACGGCGATGCCGAGCGCATCGGCCAGCTTTTCATCGCGCTTGTAGACGTCCTCGCGGAAAGCCACGCGGCCCTGACCGTCAACGAAGGCCGTCCAGTACAGAAGGCGCACGCCGATCTCGCGGCCGGTGGTGACACGGGTGGTGCGGCGGGTCGCCTGGGCGGTGTCGAACTCCGCCAGTTTTTCGGGATCCGGCGACAGCAGCAGGCGAGCGAACTCGACCGCGTCCTGGACCCGGACGCAGCCGTGGCTGCGGTGACGGTAGGCCAGGTTGAAGGCCCCCTTGGACGGGGTGTCGTGCAGGAAGATGGCGTAGCTGTCGCGCAGCTCAAACTTGACGTAGCCCAGCGCTGAACTGGGACCAGCCCGCTGGATGACGGTGCCGTTCGAGATGTACATGTCATTGGCAGCCAGATAGCCCGGACCGCGGGGCAGAATCTCGTTGCGGGCGATGCCGGCCGGGACGTACCAGGGCGGATTGGCGACAACCGAGGCGAACGGCTTTTCAAGGCTGGGGGTCTGGTTGGCGGCGGTGCCGACCACCACGCGGTTCGAGTGAACCGGGCGACCGTCCTTCCAGTAGACCATGATGGCCGCGGCGGTATTGACCTCGATCCGCTCGGGCTCGACGTCGCGGGCCAGCCAGCGGCGGCGCTCGAGGTTGAGGGCGATCTGACGCGCGCGATCCTCGGCCGAGGCCGACAGGGACTGCTGGGTGCCAGACCCGATGCGGGCATCGACCGCCAGGCCGTGGCGGCCCTGGAAGCTGCGGACGGCTTCCTGCAGCTCGGGGCCGTAGAAGTTGTCGGCCATGGCCAGCAGGCGCATGCCCTGGGCCTCATCGAGGTCGCCCTCGGCGATCAGCCGCTGGATCAGCTGCGGCACGCGGCGATCCACGTCACCCGGCTCAATATTGGCGCCCAGGCGGAAGGTCGGCCAGCCGCCATTCTCGCGGATCATGCGGCGGTAACGGACGTACCCCGCTGAAAGATTGGTATAGCCGAGGTCGGTCGGGGCGAGGCCCTCGTACCATTCGACCACGCCCTGGGAGGCGAGGGCGCGATAGAGGCCCAGCGGCAGGTCGATGCGATTCTTGCGCATCTCCCACAGGTCCTCAACCGTCTCGGGGCGGATGCGGCCTTCGCTGAGCACCCGGGCGTAGCGCAGGGCAGCGGCGGTGGTGCGCATCTCGGCCATGTTGGCGTCGGCGGCCAGACCTTCGAAATCGAAGAAGTCGTACTGGGCGAGACCATGGCGCTCAGCCTTGGACGCGGCCGTGCGCAGATTGTCGAGGCGCGCGGCGGTCCACACGGGGGTCCAGCCGTTCATCTCATAGAAGACGCGGACGTCGGGCTGTTCCGTCTGGGGCAGGCGGGCGAGCTGATCGTTGAAGCTGTTGTAGAAGGCGACGGCCGTGGGATCGCGGGTCGGCGGGACGCCCTGCGGACGGCCCATCGGCGGATCCTGAGGCGCGTTCTGGGCATGGGCGGCCCGAGCCGCCCCCATGATGGCGGCGGTGGCTGCACCCAGACCGAGTTGTCGACGCGTGATCATGATCCGTTTGCCGTCCAGCTTGTCGCGGCGCCCGATATGGCCCCGCTGTTCTATAATCAACCGCAGCCTATCGGCGTTCCAGACAAACAGAAAGCGCCGCCCCCGAGGGACGGCGCTCTGTGGCTTCCGGGACGCACCCCTGACGGGGGCGGGCCGCTGGCTACTTCTTGATGAAGCCGCCGAATTTCGAGTTGAAGCGCGACACGCGACCGGCGCGGTCCATCAGGTGCTGGTTGCCGCCCGTCCAGGCCGGGTGCGTCAGCGGATCGATGTCGAGGTTCAGGGTCGCGCCTTCCTTCTGGTAGGTCGAGCGCGTCTGGTAGGTCGTGCCATCCGTCATCACCACGGTGATGAAGTGATAGTCGGGGTGGGTGTCCGCTTTCATCGCGTTGGTCCGGTCTGTTCAGGCGCGGTGACGATGCCGACCGTCGGTGCGCAAAATGGGAAACCCGCCAGAAGGTCCGGCGAGCGAGGGGCGGCGTTTACACCGGGTAGCGTTCCGGGGCAAGAGGCGCGGGCCATGACCGAAACTCCCCCGCTTTCCCGCTCCCCGGCCGACCTGGATGCCGAGGCCTCCGGCCGCCCCGGCGCGGGGGCCCAGTTGAGCGAGCGGCTGAGCGAGGCGGGAGAGCGTCGCACCCGGCAAAAGGACGTGCGTCCGCTTTTGCGCCTGTGGCCCTTTGCCGTCCAGCATCGCGGCCATGTGGCGCTGTCGGTGTTCTGGCTGCTTATGTCGACGGCGGCCTCGCTGGGCCTGACGGTGACCTCGCGGGGGGCCATCGACAACGGCTTCGAGGCCGGCGGGTCGCAACTGAATTTCTGGTTCCTGCTGCTGGGGCTGAACGCACTGTTCCTCGGGGTGGCCTCGGCGGTGCGCTATTATTTCGTGACGCGGACGGGCGAGCGGATCATCGCCGATCTGCGGACGGCCCTGTTCGGCCGGGTGCTGACACTCGACCCGGCCTTTTTCGTGCGGATGCGGACGGGCGAGGTTCTGTCGCGCCTGACGACCGACATCCAGCTGATCGACACCCTGATGACGACCTCGATCAGCTTTGCCCTGCGCAACCTGCTGACGATGATCGGGGGGATGATCCTGCTGTTCGTGGTCAGTCCCAAGCTGATGGGGCTGGTGCTGCTGGTGCTGCCGCTGCTGATCGTGCCGCTGTTCCTGTTCGGGCGGGTGGTGCGCAAGCTGACCGTCGATTCGCAGGACCGGTTCGCCGAGGCGGTCGGGTTCGCCGGTGAAAGTGTCGACGCCATCGAGACGGTGCAGGCCTTTGGCCGCGAGGCCTCGGCCATCGGCCGGTTCGGGGCGGCGGTGGAGGCGGCCTTTGGCGTGTCACTGAAGCGGATCCGGGCGCGGGCCTGGATGACCGCCATGATCATCACCCTGATGTTCGGCGGGGTGACGCTGGTGCTGTGGCTGGGCGCGCAGGACGTGATTGCCGGGCGGATGACGCCGGGCGCCCTGCTGCAGTTCGTGCTGCTGTCGGTGTTTGTGGCCGGGGCCGTGGGCGCGCTGGGGGAAAGCTGGGGCGATGTGCAGAAGGCCGCAGGCGCCATGCAGCGCATCGATGAGCTGATGCGGGCCCAGCCCGGCATCCGCCCGCCCGCCGCCCCGAAGGCCCTGCCTGAGCCGCCGGTCGGCGAGGTCGAGATGCGCGACGTCAATTTCGCCTATCCGGGGCGACCGGATTTGCCGGCGCTCCGGGATTTCACCCTGTCGGTGCGGCCGGGTGAGACGGTGGCGCTGGTCGGGCCGTCGGGGGCGGGCAAGTCGACGGTCTTCCGCCTGTTGCTGCGATTCTATGATCCGCAGTCCGGGCAGGTGCGGGTCGATGGGGTAGAGGCCTCGACGGTTGATCCGGTAGCCTTGCGCTCGCGCTTTGCATGGGTGTCGCAGGAGGCGCCGCTGTTCTCGGGCTCGGCCATCGAGAATATCCGCTTTGGCCGCGAGGATGCCGGGGTCGATGAGGTCCGCGACGTGGCCGAGCGTGCCCAGGCGCTGGCCTTCGTCGAGGCCCTGCCCGAAGGGTTTGACACGCCGCTGGGGGAACGGGCGCGCAGCCTGTCAGGCGGCCAGCGGCAGCGGCTGGCCATCGCCCGGGCCCTGATCCGGCAGGCACCGATCCTGCTGCTGGACGAGGCGACCAGCGCCCTGGATGCCGAGAATGAGCGTCTGGTGCAGGTGGCGCTGGACGAGGCCATGCAGGCGCGCACGACCCTGGTCATCGCCCACCGGCTGGCGACCGTGCTGCGCGCGGACCGCATTGTGGTGATGGACGAGGGCCGGGTGGTCGAGGTCGGCACCCATGGCGAGCTGGTTGCCCGGGGTGGCCTGTACGCGCGCCTCGCCCGTCTGCAGTTCAGGGCCGACTGAGCCCGATCAGGTTGCGCGCAGGATGGCCGCGATCTGGGGGTGCAGGTCCGAGTTGGCGACGAGAATCTGCTGGCCGTCGTGGACATTGCCGGTGCCGTCGATGGTGGTGGCCATGCCGCCCGCCTCGGTCACGAACAGCAGGCCCGCGGCCACGTCCCACGGCTTGAGGTTGCGCTCCCAGAAGGCGTCATAGCGGCCGGCGGCCACCCAGGCGAGGTCGAGGGCGGCCGATCCCAGGCGACGGATGCCGGCCACCCGCTGGCCCATGGCGTGGATGTCCTTGATCGCCTGGGCGTGACCGGTCTTGCCCATGAAGGGCAGGCCGGTGCCGATGAGGCACTGGCTGAGGTCGCGGCGGCCGGTCACGCGGATGCGCGTGTCGTTCAGATAGCAGCCCTTGCCCTTTTCGGCCCAGAACAGCTCGTTCAGCACGGGGTTGAAGGTGACCCCCGCGACGATTTCGGCCGTGCCGTCGGGCGCGCGACGCTCCAGCGCCACGGTGATGGCGAAGTGGGGCATGGCGTGGACGAAGTTGGTGGTCCCGTCGATCGGATCGACGATCCAGGTGTGCGACTTGTCGGTGCCCTCGACCATGCCGCGTTCCTCGCCGAGGAAGCCATAGCCGGGACGCGCCTTGGTCAGCAGTTCGAACAGGGTCTGCTCTGCCTTGATATCGGCGGCGGTGACGAAGTCTGCGGGGCCCTTGCGCGAGACCTGCAGCTGGGCGACCTCGCCGAAGTCGCGCAGCATCGGCCGGGCAGTCTTGCGGACCGCGTCGATCATGGTTTGCAGAAGGGCAGAGGCCAAAGCCATAGGGAATCTCCTGATCCACATGTCCTGAAAGGCATCGGCCCGGACAGGCGGAGAAGTTCAAGGGGAACGGTCCGGAATGGACCGTCCGGATCAGTCGGCGCGGCGGACGTATTCGCCGGTGGTGGTGTCGACCACGATCTTTTCACCGACGCCCATATAGGGCGGGATCATGATGCGGACGCCGTTGTTGGCGATGGCCGGCTTGTAGGACGAGGAGGCGGTCTGGCCCTTCACGGTCGGCTCGGTCTCGACCACTTCCAGATTGACCTGGTCCGGCAGGGAGAGGCCGATCGGGCGCTCCTCATGCATCTCGATGACGACCTTCATACCTTCCTGAAGATAGGGGATGCGGTCTTCGCCGACCCAGTCCTTCTGCAGCTCGATCTGCTCGTAGGTGGCGTCGTCCATGAAGACGAGGCTGTCGCCATTGTCGAACAGATAGGAAAAGTCCTTCTGCTCCAAGGTCACGCGCTCGACCTTGTCTTCCGAACGGAAGCGCTCGTTCAGCTTGTTACCGGTCTCGAGGTTCTTGGCCTCGACGTTGGCGAAGGCGCCGCCCTTGCCCGGCTTGACGTGGCTGGCCTTGGTGACGACCCAGAGGCCGCCGTTCACTTGCAGGACCATGCCGGGCTTGATGGTGTTGCCGTTGATTTTCATCAGATGTCGCTGGGGTTGGACTGCGCGCGCGCAGGCGTGAAATTTGGACGCGACCCCTACAGGGGCGACGGTCAAAGGGCAAGGCGCGGAACGGGATTGAGCTTGTCGACGAATACAACCAAGAGTATATAGATATCACCGATACCTATGAAAGGTTGTGTCATGCCTGTACCCGCAATCACTGCCGCCGATGTCGACTACGTCATGGACCTCGACGATGAGGATCTCGCCGCCCTGCTGGTCACGGCGGGGGCCGGCACCGAATATGACGATCCCGGCGCGGAGGGCGCGGCCGGCGCCATCGCCAAGAGCGCGAAGAGTGCCTCCGCTCTGGGCGGAAACTGGTTTCGCGAGCGCGCCCGGCGAATGTTCGAAAGGGCCTGGCCGAAGATCAAGGGCGTGGTGTGTCAGGCCTATAAGGACCGGGATGACCTCCAGGTCGGTGGCAAGGACTGGGTGAAATATCTCATCGGTTTGATCTTGCCCATCATTGGCATCGGATCGGGCTTTGCAGCGCTGCTTGCGATGTGGGCCGTGAGGCAAGGCCTGGATGCCCTGTGCGAGGTCGAGGATTGATCTAACCGCCCGAGGTCAATCGTCTTCGGTTGTCTCCTGAACCCGGTTGGCCAGCCGCACGCCCGAGCCGAGCGGGGAAGCCATCTTGCCGGCGCGAGTGTCTATCTGGCGGGCCTCGTGGGCGAAGGCCGCCGCCATGCCGGCGGACGACATGGCCGCGGCAATCTGCAGCCCGCGGCTGGCGGGGCGCAGGGCAATCCAGACGGCGTTGAGTGCCTGGGCCGCTGCCCAGAAGCCGAGGGCGCGGGTGCGCTCCGGCCGGGCCGGGGCGTTCCAGACGCGCAGCGCTGACAGGGTGGTGGCTGAAAACATGGCCGGCAGGATCAGGCCCAGTGATCCACGCGGGCGTTCGGTGACCGGCTGTTTCGAACCGCCTCGCGACTGGGGTCTCACCGAGACATGCGCCAGGGCCGTGGCCGCCAGGGCGAACCCAACGGTCAGTCCGAGACCCATCAGGACGTGGCCTCCATCCCGCTCGCGGGCGTTGATAAGGTCGGTCGCCTTGTCTTGTACGTCGTCGAGATCGAACATCCAGTTTCCTCCAGCCTTGCAGGAGGGAATGACCCGGCCTCACGTCCGTTCCCGATCAGTTGCCGGTGGCGCCCGCGTCGGTGACGATCTCTTTCATCGCGGACTGCAGATAGTTCTGCGCGCCCATCAGTTCGATCAGCTTGTGCTGGTTCTCGAGGAAGTCGATGTGCTCCTCGGTGTCGGACAGGATGCGCATCAGAAGGTCACGGCTGACGTAGTCGCGGGCTTCCTCGCACTGGGTGACGGCCGCCGAGGTCGTCTTGCGGCTGTCGAGTTCCAGCTGGAGGTCGGCGCCCAGGCACTCGATCGGATCCTCCCCCACCTTGAGCTTGTGGAGATCCTGCAGGTTCGGCAGGCCGTCGAGGAACAGGATACGCTTGATGAGCATGTCGGCATGCTTCATCTCGCCGATCGATTCCTCGTAGACGACGTTCCCGAGGTGCGACAGGCCCCAGCCTTCGAACATGCGGGCGTGCAGGAAATACTGGTTCACCGCCGTCAGTTCGTTGGTCAGGACCCCGTTGAGGGTGCGGATGATCGCGGGATCGCCCTTCATGGCCGAGGCCTTTCGGATTGGGGGCGGGGCCGCGCGTAGGGAATCGCCCGCCGTTAATGCAGGGCCTCAGCCTAGCACACCGAACGGCGGCTCTCAAAAATAATCTGCGTTTTCAGTAAGATGAGAACGACTTTGCGTGTCGCTCTCGACAGGGCGCCGCAGCTATTCGGCGGCCATGGCCCAGGACTCGCGCGTTTCCTGGATCATCTGGCGCATTTCGCAGACGCATTTGGCGCACTGGGCGCTGCACTGATGGTGGGCAAAGACGTCGCGGGGCCGGGTCGCACCCGAATCGATGGCCCTGGCCACGTCACGCTGCCTCAGGCCGTTGCAGTTACAGATGTACACGGAGCGCACACGCCGGATCAGTTGAGAACGCCTCGCTATAGCACCAATCAGGGCGACTGCAAATCGTTCGCATGGGCGATCCGACGTTGACGAATGCGGTGCGGCGTCGCACTTGCCCATCATGACCAAGACCTCCGTTCCCGCCCGGCTGCCGTGCCGGCTGTATCTGATCACGCCGCCGACCATTCCGGATTTGCCGGCCTTTGCCGATCGGCTGGTGGAGGCATTGGGGGCAGGGGATGTGGCGGCGCTGCAGATCCGGCTGAAGGATGTGCCGGATGCCGAGGTGCGCCGGGCGGTCGAGGTCCTGGCCCCTCTGGCGCAGGCGCGGGACGTGGCGGTGATCCTGAACGACCGCGCCGATCTGGCGAAGGCCACGGGCTGCGACGGGGTGCATCTGGGCCAGCAGGACGGGTCTGTGTCCGAGGCGCGGCGGCTGCTGGGGCCGGACGCCATGATCGGCGTCACCTGTCATGACAGTCGTCACCTGGCGATGGAAGCGGCCGAGGCGGGGGCGGACTATGTGGCCTTTGGCGCCTTCTTCCCGACGACGACCAAGGCGGTCGACTACACCGCCAGCCCGGACGTGCTGACGATCTGGCAGGAGACCATGGAGATCCCCTGCGTGGCCATCGGGGGCATTGATGCGTCCAATGCCGGCGCGCTCGCGGCGGCCGGGGCGGACTTTGTCGCGGTCAGCAGCGCCGTGTGGTCACACCCCGCCGGACCGGCCGAGGCGGTGCGTGACCTTAATGCGGCCATCCGCGCCTAGGCTTCAGGGGATATTAAAGGGCGGCGATTAAGCGTCACAGGCTGTTTGTGTGATGTGGACACGTCGAATGCCCGTCAGCCCCGCGCTGGATATTGCCAAGCCTGTGAAGTCGACCTCCGAAAAGGGTGCCGCCCGCGCCGTGACAGAGCGCGTCCACGAACCTGTGTTCTCCCAGCCGCTGGTGCCGATCCTGACGGCCGTCGGCGTCGCGTTGCTCATCGTTCTCGCGGTCACATTTGCACGGACGGCGGGCCTGATCGCCGCGTTGTGGGGGGCAGGGGGGCTGGCCACGGTCGTCTGGCTGAGAACCTCGCGCGGGCCCATCTATGACCTGGCCTATGGGGGGCTGATCGCCCTCGGCATTCTTGTCGGGCAGTTTCTGGTCGGCAATCCGCCCTTGCTGTCGGTCATGTTCACCGTCGCCAATATGGTCGAGATCGTTCTGGCGGTGACGCTGGCGCGGCGGTTCGCGCCGGGGCTGAACCTGAGCACGGTCGAAGGCTGCGCCCGCTTCCTGCTGAGTGCAGCGGTCGTGGCGCCGATCCCGGCGGCCCTGTTCGCCTCCCTGTGTCTCTACGCGATGAGCGGCGCGGACATTGCCGCGTCGTTCCAGACCTGGTGGTTTGGCCATGCCCTGGGGCTGGCTGTCATCGGCGCCTTTGGCCTGGCCCTGACCCGGGAACATCTGAGTGTGCTGCGCCGGCCCTGGAAGATGGCCGAGACGATCGTGCTGCTGGGCCTTCTGGCAGGCACGTCATGGCTGGTCTTCTGGTTCGCCACAGTGCCCATGAGCTTTGTCGTTATCCCGCTGCTCATCCTCATTGCCGTCCGGCTGAGAATACTTGGAATCTCGTCTGCCCTCCTGATCGTGACCCTGTCCTCTGTGGGCGGGGCCATGTTGGGGTTCGGCGCCTATGGGCAAACCCTGTCCGATATTGCTGACAGGGCGATGCTCGCGCAGGTCATGGTGCTGCTGGGCTGTATGCCCATCCTGCTGGTTGCCGCCCTGCTGGAAGAGCGGGACCTGCTGGCAGACCGTGCCAAAGCCGGTCAGGTGCGGGCCGAGCGCGCCTCGGCGGCCAAGTCGCGCCTGCTGGCCAATGTGGCCCATGAGATCAAGAGCCCGGTGGGCGGCGTGATCGGCATCGGCGAACTGTGGAAATCGGGCCAGATCGGCGCTGTGACCGAAACCCAGCGGGAAATGGCCGACATGCTGGTCAAGACGGCGCGCCAGGTCGAGGCCCTGGCCCACGACCTTCTGGATGTGGCGCGCGCCGAGTCCGGGGCGGTCAAGGTCGACCTGCGTCCGACCGATGTGCACGGCGTGCTCGACGATGTGGCCCGCGTGACCGCGCTGCGGCCCGAGGCCGCCGGTGTGCGGATCGAGCTGGAATGTGCCGTGGACGGCATGGTGGTGCTGGCCGACTCGCAGCGTCTGGCCCAGGTGATCGGTAATCTGGCCAGCAATGCCGTGAAATACGGCGCCGAAGGGGGCGTCGTCATCCTGAAGGCCGTGCGCGTGACCGGCGGCGTGCGCATCGAGGTCATCGATCGCGGTCCGGGACTGTCGGCCGAGAAGCAGACGCAGCTGTTCGAGCCGTTCAACCGTCTGGGTCTTGAGCGGTCGGCCATCGAGGGCCATGGCATCGGCCTGGCCCTCGCCAAGCGGCTGGTGGAGCTGCAGCGCGGCGATATCGGCGTGGTGTCCGAGCCGGGCCAGGGTGCGACCTTCTGGGTGGAACTCCAGGCCGCCTGATCCCGGGGGATGTGCGGACTTGCGCCCGGCGTGCCGTCGAGAGATGGTCGGGGCATGAAAGCGCTCCTACTCCTCCCCCGTCCTTGGGCCCTCGTCGGGCTTGTGCTTGCGGCGGGTCTGGTGTTCGCCCCCGGTGTGGTTCTGGCCCAGGACCGGGACATCACCCGCGACCTCAACAGCGGCCCGCCGCTCGCCATCCCCACGCCACCGGCACCGGAGCCTGAGCCCGAGCCTGAGCCTGAGCCCGAGGCCGAGGTGGAGACGGCACCGGCTGTGGAGCCCGAGGCGGAATCCGCCGTGGACCCCGCCGAGGCTGCCGAGCCGGCGGCCCCGCCTGCCCCGGAGCCCGCGCCCCTGACCCTGGCCGAGCGCCGGGCGCTGCCTTTCCGCGTCGATCTGCCTGAAGGCGCAGGCCTCTATCCCGGCCGGTCCGGCCCGGACTTCGATATCTTCTCGGTGCGGCTGGAGGGACGCGGTCTGGTGATGATCTATACCGGTCCGCAGTCGCAGTTTCCGATCTACAGTGGTGAACAGCGCGAACGGGCCGGGCGGCGCTCCATCATTGTCACCGAGGGCAGCCGGACGCTGGCGCTGGAGCACCTGTACCGGCTGCGCGACGGCGTCGAGTTGCACGTCTGGGTGTCGGCGGTCAGCGACGAGGACCGCGCCCTCGCCGATGCGATCGGCCAGACGGTTGAACCGCGCTAACCCGCACGCCGCAGAGGTCGCGTCTGGCCGTCGGGCAGCAATCTGAGGCCGGTACGCCCCGTCATGATGAGCACCTCCTGTCCCCGGGCGGCCCAGTCGGTCAGGGCGGCCTGATACGGCGCGCGCCGCCAGTCGTGGGGCCGCGAGGCGTCGCACTCGACGATCAACCGGGCCCCGTCGGCTTCGCTGTGCAGGACGAAGCCGCAGACGGACGGCTTCCAGCTGGCGTCCAGCGCCTCGGTCAGTAGCCACAGGCAGTTGAAAATCCGGCAGTCCGTGGGCCGATCGTCATAGATGCGGCACCCCTTGGCCTTCTTGAAATGGGTGCACCAGCGGCCTGCGGGTTTGTCGAGCGCGGTCACGCCCATCAGCTTGCAGCACAAGCCGCAGTCGTCGCAGGAACGGGCAAGGGGGTCGGGCAGGACGTGACCTTCAGAGCAGAAATCGCATCAGGGATTGCCATGAGGGGGGCGAATCCGCAAACATGAGAATGAGTATCAATTACGACTCAGGAGGCGACCATGATCCTGATGATGGCACCGGCGGGCGGGCTGGCACGGTTGCTGGACTTCGACCTACAGCACCTCGCGCCGCGACAGGTGCCACAGCATCAGGACCAGCAGGACCAGCCCTCCGCCAAGGCCCAGCCCAAGGGCGGTCTGCATGCGCCAGCCCTCGGTCGCCAGCATATTGACCGGCATCTGCCAGGGCAGGAAGACGCCGACCCTGGCCGAGGTGGCGACCACGGCAAAGAAGGTCCCGCCGATGCCGACCACCAGCCCGGGCACAAAGCTGGACCAGCGGAGCGAGATCCACAGCTGGATCACCACGACCAGGGTGGCGGCCAGATACATGCGGCCGAGGGTCGTCAGATAGGTTGAGGCGTCGAACACACCCGTGGGGGCCAGTTCGGGCTTGAGGACGACGGCCAGCTTCACGGCGGCCCAGGAGAGGACGAAGACGCCGACGCTCATCAGGGCCAGGACCAGAAACACGCTGAGGGCCTTGGCGGCATAGAGCGTCCAGCGCGGCAGGGGCAGGGCGCGCAGATGGTCCCAGGTGCGGGGCCCATGTTCCATATGGGCGACGAGCGCGGTCAGGGCGGTGACGCTCATGGGCAGCATGAAGAAGGCCCAGATACCGGTGGCCCCGACCATCCAGATGTCCCAGGGCTGGGGGGCCTTTCCCCGCAGCATGTTGAAGAAGGTGAAGACGGCGATCAGACCCGGCGCGGCGATGGCGAGGGCTGCCGCCAGCGAGCGGTTGAGCTTGCGCAGTTCGACGATGAGCACACGGTGCATCAGGCAGCATCCTGTTGGGCGAGCGGGGAAAGGGTGGTGATGTCGCGGTAGATGGCCTCGAGCGATCGCGCCTCGGGGGTCAGTTCGTGGACGCCGATGCCGGCCTCGACCAGAGCCCGGTTGAGCGCAAGAGCGGTTCCGCGGACATCGGCACCGGGGGCGAGGGTGATCCGCTCGCTGTCCGACCCGGGCGTCAGGCCAAGGCCGACGATCACGGTCCTGGCCCGGTCGGGGTCATCGCAACCCAGGCGCAGCCGGGGGGCCTGTCCGGCACGCACGGTGGCCAGATCGTCCTGCAGAACCAGCCGGCCCTGATGGAGGATGCCGACGCGGTCTGCGACTTGTTCGACCTCGCCCAGCAGGTGGCTGGACAGCAGTACGGTGGCATTGGCGCGGGCGGGCAGTGTGCGCAGAAAGTCGCGCATGTCGGCGATGCCGTCGGGATCCAGACCATTGGTCGGCTCGTCGAGGATCAGAACCTCGGGGCTGCCCAGCAGGGCGCGGGCGATCCCCAGTCGCTGGCGCATGCCCAGCGAATAGCCGCCGACCCGCCGACCGGCGTCGGGGGTCAGGCCGACAATCTCGAGCACCCGGTCCAGTTCGGTCCGCCTGAGCCCCAGCAGGGACCGCGTCAGGTCCAGATTTTCGCGGCCGGACAGGTGGGCATAAAAGCCGTGGGCCTCCAGCAAAGCCCCCATGCAGCGGGCGGCGCCCAGCCGGTCGGCCAAGGCGTCCCGGCCGGCGATGCGGATCGTGCCCGAGTCGGGTCGGACCAGCCCCAGCAGCATCTTGAGGGTGGTGGTCTTGCCCGCCCCGTTCCGCCCCATGAAGCCATAGACACAGCCCCGGGGCACCGACAGGGATACGCCGTCTACCGCCACGGTCGGGCCGAAACGGCGGCGGAGGTCGCGGGTTTCAATGGCCAGCATAAGATGTCTCGTGATTTAACTCTTATATAAAGTTGCCGACAGCAGAAATTTAAGTCAAGATTAAAGTTCAGACAGGGAGAGCCCGATGAGTCATGACGATCTGGCCCGGTTCCGGGCGCGCTGCCGCCAGTTCCAGCTGCTGGCCCGGTTCATGGTGATCAGCGTCGGCACCCTGCTGGCGCTGATGCATCTGATCCTGCCGCTCTGGCTCAGGATCCGGGGCGACTCGGTCCCCTACACCTGGGATATCGCCAGCTCGGTGGTCTGGGTGATGCCGGCCGTCTGCTATCTGGCGGCGGTGTGGATGATCGGCCGGGCCATGGGGCAGTTGTCAAAGGGACGGCTGATCCAGCCGACGCTGGTGCTGGCGCTGCGCAATGTCGGGCTCGCCCTTGGTGTGGGCGGGGTTTTGAGCGTGTTTGTGGTGACCAATCTGACGCGGATCCTTCAGGGTGGTCAGGGCGGCTGGTTCCATTTCGACGTCAGCGGGATGACGCTGGGCATGATCGGCGGGGCGCTGTTCCTGCTGGGTCGGGTGCTGGATCAGGCGGCCGATGTGCAGGCCGAGCTGGACGAGATGATCTGAATGCCCGTCCGCGTGACCCTTGATGCTGTGCTGGCCAAACAAGGCCGAACTGCCCGCGATCTGGCCGCCGAAGTGGGGCTGAGCGAGACGCAGATGTCGCTGTTCCGCTCGGGCAAGGTCAAGGGCATCCGCTTTTCCACCCTGGCGCGGCTGTGCGCGGCGCTGGGGTGCCGGCCCGCTGACCTGCTGGACTATGAGCCCGACCCCGCTGACCTGAACGGCCTGGACGAAAACGACTGAGGGCGCGTCCCTTGCGGAACGCGCCCCCGGCCTTGATCGTCAATGCTGACTAGCGACGCGGGAAGTAGTTGTTCTCGCGGTCGGCGTCGGCGGTTTCCCAGTCGGGATCGACCTCGGTCTGCACCAGGGTCTTGTCGGTCACATACTGCCAGCTGACTTCCTGGCTGTTGTAGCGCCAGATCTCGGCCGGGATGCGCACCATTTCGCTGGTGCCGTCGTCGAAGGTCAGCTTCAGGATGATGGGCATCACCACGCCGCCGACGTTCTTGAAGCTGAAGCGATAGACATTGGAGTCGAACGCCTGGGCTTCCTGGATCAGGGGCATGATCATCTGGCGACCGCCCCGGCCGATGGCCCGGCGCTGCTCGTCGGTCAGCGGGTAGGCGCCGTCAGCACTGTCATCATAGGCGTCGATCGACGGGTTGCGCTCGATGACCGTCTGCATGCCGGCATTGTTGGCAATGGTCAGCGGCACGGGCGGCTCGACGACTTCGGCTTCGGGCTCACCGGGAGGCGGCGGGCCTTCAGACTCTTCTTCGTCCTCATCGGTGGCCAGACGGGCCTGGACCACGTTCTCGAGCGAGATGTCCACATGGTCGGTCGAATAGAACCAGCCGCGCCAGAACCAGTCGAGGTCCATACCCGAGCTTTCTTCCATGGTGCGGAAGAAGTCGTAGGGGGTGGCGCGCTTGAACTTCCAGCGCTCGGCATATTCGCGGAAGGCGCGGTCAAACAGCTCGCGGCCCATGACGGTTTCGCGCAACACGACCAGGGCGGTGCCGGGCTTGAGATAGCCGACATAGCCGGCGTTCAGGGCCGTGTCGTAACGGGTCATCAACGGGACCTGATTGTCCGAGGTCATGAAGCCGACGATGTCGCGCGGCTCGCCCCGCGACGGGAAGTCGGGATCCCAGAGCTTGGTCGCCTGATATTCGAGGAAGGTGTTGATGCCCTCGTCCATCCAGGTCCACTGGCGCTCGTCGCTGTTGATGATCATCGGGAACCAGATGTGGCCGATCTCGTGGATGATCACATCGACCAGGGCGTATTTGGTCTCGTCGCCGTTGATGATGTTGCCGTTCTCATCACGCGTCGGCCGGGCCCCGTTGAAGGTGATCATCGGGTATTCCATCCCGCCCACCGGTCCGTTGACGGACTGGGCCGTCGGGTAGGGGTAGGGGAAGGTGAAGGAGCCATAGACGTCGATGGCGTGGGCCACGGCGCGGGTGGAATAGGTATCCCACATGGGCCGCGCCTCCTTGGTGTAGAACGACATGGCCATGACGGTCGGATATTCGGCACCCGGCTCGTCCTGACGGACCGCCATGGCATCCCAGACAAAGCCGCGTGAGGCAGCCCAGGCGAAATCGCGGACGTTTTCAGCCTCGAAGCGCCAGGTGCGGGTGTCGGTCGAGCGGCCCTGTTCGCGGGCTGCGGCCTCATCCGGAGTGACCACATAGACGGGCGCGTCGGTGGCCGACCGGGCCTGCTCCATGCGGGCCTGCTGCTCACGGGTCAGCACGTCGCGGCTGTTCTGGAGCTCGCCCGAGGCGGCGACCACGTGGTCGGCGGGGACGGTGATCGACACCTCGTAGTTGCCGAACTCCAGCGGGAACTCGCCCGAGCCGAGGAAGGGCAGGGTGTGCCAGCCTTCATAGTCGGAATAGGCGGCCAGACGCGGGAACCACTGGGCGGCCTGGAAGATGCAGTTGCCGGCCGGGGTCGATCCAGGGAAACACTCGTAGCCACTGCGGGCGCCGGTCACCATGGTCTGGGCAAACGGCATGGCATAGGTCATGTCGAAGCTGATCCGCTCGCCGGGTGCCAGCGGGCGGGGCAGGTCGACGCGCAGCAGGGCATCGACCTGGGTGATGTTCAGCGGGCGCCCGTCGGTGCCCTTGACGACGATGTTCTGGAAGCCGCCGGCCCAGGTCTGACCGCGCTCAAAGCCGAGGGCCTCGAAGAACTGATAGGTCTCAGAGCTTGAGCTGGGGGAGGCCACGCTGGCCATCGACCCTTCGGCCATGTCCTGCTGGTCCAGCAGGATCCAGAGGTAGGTCAGGGTGTCGGGCGAGTTGTTGTGATAGGTGATCCGCTGGCTGGCGGTCAGGGCCTTGGCATCCTCGTCGAGGCGCACGTCGATGACGTAGTCGACCTGCTGCTGCCAGTAGCGGTGGCCGGGCGCGCCCGAGGCCGTGCGGTAATCATTGGGGCTGGGCCAGCTCTCGCCTTCGAACTGGCGGAACTTGTCCTCATAGGTGCCGCGGCTCTGATCGACCGCGCCGACGCTGACCTGGGCGACTGCTGCCCCTGCCGTAAGGGTGGACACGGCCAAGGCCGCGACCAGAACTCGGATGCGCATGAACAACCCCACAAAATTTACCGGCCCAAGGAAGGCGCGACCTTAGCGGGCGGAGAGGGGGGTGCAAGCTGCGGAATATTACAGACTGTTCACAGTCCGCGCCGCGCCAGCCAGCCCTGCACCAGATCGGGCCAGACGGCGGCGGGTCGGCCCTCGATCAGGCGGATGCCAAACCCGTGGCCGCCTTCCTCGAACAGATGGACCTCGACCGGAACCCGGGCCTGACGAAGGGTTGCGGACAGCATCAGGGAATTCTCGACCGGCACGGCCGTGTCGTCCATGGCGTGCAGCAGGAAGGTCGGGGCGGCACCCGCCCAGTCCATCTGCTCCAGGCTGTAGGCGGCAATCCGGTCGGGCGCGGGGCTTTCGCCGAGCAGCTCGCGGCGCGATCCGGCGTGGGCATGGGGGTCGGTCAGGGTGGCGACCGGATAAAGCAGGATCAGGGCGTCGGGGCGGTGGGTATGGGCGTCGGCTGCATCGACCGGGGCATAGGTATCGTCCGGCCGGGCGCCCAGCAGTCCCGCCAGATGGCCCCCGGCGGATGCGCCGAGGACGACCGAGCGGTCCGGTTCACGGCCTTCCGAGGCGGCGTGCGCCCGGACGAGCCGCAGGGCACGCTGGGCATCCTGCAAGGGCGCATCCGGCCCCGCCGCCCAGCCGTCCGCCGGCAGGCGGTAGCGCAGGACGTAACAGGTGTAGCCCATGCCGGCGAAGACATGAGCGCAGTCCATGCCTTCCTTGTCGACGACCGCCCAGCGGTAGCCCCCGCCGGGGATCAGCAGCATGGACACGCCGTTTGACCGGGCCGGCCGCACCACGGTCAGCAGGGGGTCGCGGGTGTGTTTCGCAATCCGGTCGTGAAAGGCCGGATCGGTCGAGCGCTCGACCACCTCAGGGGTGACGGTCACGGCCTCGCCGCCCGGCGCCGCGTCGGGCCAAAGGCGCAGTGTTTCGACCGGCGCATCGTCGGCGGCCAGCGTCAGACCGGGCGACATCAGCCCCAGAGCGGTGAGACCCAGAGCCTGCCGCCGGTCCAGCATGGGGTCGGTCAGACCCGCTCGACGGCCATGGCCACGGCTTCGCCGCCACCGATGCAGAGCGAAGCCACGCCCTTCGTCTTGCCGTGGGCTTCCAGCGCGCCCAGCAGGGTCGCCAGGATGCGCGCGCCCGAGGCACCGATGGGGTGGCCGAGGGCGCAGGCGCCGCCGTTGACGTTCACCTTGTCGCGGCTCATGCCCATTTCCTTCATGGCGATCATCGGCACAACGGCAAAGGCTTCGTTGATCTCCCACAGATCAACGTCGTCGACCGTCCAGCCGGCCTTCTTCAGGGCCTTCTGCATGGCGGGCACGGGGGCGGTGGTGAACAGGCCCGGCTCATGCGCATGGGCGGCATGGGCGACGACGCGGGCCACGATCGGCAGGTTCATGGCCTTGGCCACGCTCTCGCGGGTCATGACCAGGGCGGCGGCTCCGTCCGAGATCGAGCTGGCATTGGCGGCGGTGATGGTGCCGTCCTTGGCGAAGGCCGGGCGCAGGGTCGGAATCTTTTCCGGGCGGGCCTTGCCCGGCTGTTCGTCCGTCGAGACCGTCTCCGTGCCCTTGCGGCTGGTCACCTCGACGGGGGTGATTTCGGCGTCAAAGGCGCCGCTTTCGATGGCGGCATTGGCCCGGCGCAGGGACTCGATGGCGTAGTCGTCCTGCTGTTCGCGGGTGAACTGGTACTGGCCAGCGGTGTCCTCGGCAAAGGCGCCCATCAGTTTGCCGGGCGTATAGGCGTCTTCCAGGCCGTCCATATACATGGTGTCGACGATCACATCGTGGCCGATGCGGGCGCCGCCGCGGTGCTTGTTCATGACGTAGGGGGCGCCGGTCATCGACTCCATGCCGCCCGCGACGATGATGTCGGCCGTGCCAGCCATCAGCGCGTCATGGGCCATCATGGCGGCCTGCATGCCCGAGCCGCACATCTTGTTGACCGTGGTCGCTTCGACGTGCTTGCCGAGGCCCGCGCCGATGGCGGCCTGACGGGCCGGGGCCTGGCCCAGGCCGGCGGGCAGGACGCAGCCCATGAAGATCTGCTCGACCTTGTCGGCGGCAACACCCGCGCGCTCGACCGCGGCCTTGACGGCGGTGGCGCCCAGATCGGTCGCCTTGACGCCGCTCAGCGCGCCCTGGAAGCCGCCCATCGGCGTACGGGCAAAGGCGACGATGACGACGGGGTCAGTGGATTGGGTCATGGAAAACAGTCCCTCGGATACGGATAAGGTGAAGGCTAGATCGGCTTTTGTGCGCTGCAACGCAAGTCTGTTCGCACCTGCGCTCAGGTGGCGGGTGCACGCCGCGGCCCGAAAAGTTTGCGCCTCTGCCGGGCGAGCGCCAGCGGCCGGCCGTCCGGCGCAAAGGCCACGCCGTCATCCAACGCCCAGCCGCCGGAAACGTCCCGCGTGCGGAACTGGAAAATGGCCCAACCCTCGGGCGAGATGTCGGGCGTGACCGGTTCGATCAGGTCATAGCGGAGGTCGACACTGGCGGAGGGCACCGGCGGCGCGGGCAGCACGGTCATGTAGGACGGGAAGATGCCGTCCAGCAGGAAGCACAGGGTCAGCTCGTCGAGCGGCCGGCCGTCGCGCGTGCGCATCCAGAGCCGCAGCGTGGGATCGCCCAGGGGCGAACCGCCGCCCAGCTTGGGGCCTCCGTCGAACCGGTGCTCGATATAGCGCGTGAACCAGGGGGCGAGGCGCGGATCGACCGGCGTGGGATCGAGGGCATCGAACGGGGTGGGAGAGGGCGAAAGGGGCCGCACCTCCGGCCCGTGGCCGAGCGTGCCGAACGTCCCCATGGCGGTCAGTGCCGCGCGGCCGGGCTGTCCGGCTCTGACCGAGGCATAGGCCACGGAACGACCGCCCCGGTCGAGGCTGGGCGTGAAGGTGATGGCCTCGAAGCGGGCGGCGGCCAGATACTGCACCGTCAAGGTCATCAGCGGGGGCTGGATCTGCAGGCCCTCACGCATGGCCCGCACGGCCAGCGCCGCCATCAGGCCCCCGAAAGGGGCCCCCTTCACCGGGTCGGTGGCAAGGGGCGCGTTGGAGAAGTCCGCAGTCAGGGTCGCGATCCGCGCGACATCCTCGCCGGGGCTCAGGGCAAGGGCGTCATCAAGGGTCTGGACAGGCTCGGGAAGGGTCATCGGAACAGGAGGGAATGGGGTGCATTTCGAAAAAGGACGGACTTCGGAGCATATGAGGCAGGGTTCAGAATAACAACCCACTTGCAATCAGCCTGCCGTGACGTCACTTTTCGCATATGGGACGCACCGCAGACTATTCCCGACAGAGCTGTTCGATCGCCGCCACCCTCGAGGTGATCGGCGATCCATGGACTCTGCTGGTCATTCGTGACGCCTTTCAGGGCGTGAGCCGCTTCGAGCAATGGCAGGACCGGCTTGGCGTGGCGCGCAATGTGTTGGCGGCGCGGCTGAAGACCCTGGTGGCGCACGGCGTGCTGGAGGTCCGGCCTTATTCCGAACGCCCGCCGCGCAACGAGTATGTGCTGACGGCCAAGGGCAAGGACCTGTCGGACGTGCTGCTGACCCTGCACGGCTGGGGGTCCAAGCATCTGTACGGCGAGGCGGACTCGGGCGTCACCTTCACCCACAAGACCTGTGGCTCGGAGTTGTCGCCGCGGCTGGCCTGTTCCTGCTGCGGCGAGATCGTGAAGCGGAGCGATATTGCCGTCGACTTCCAGGCCGACCGGCCCACGGTGGCTGATGTGATGCCCAAGGACGAAGCGGCCTAGACGGAAGCCGTCAGCGGATCGCATCCCCCTTCAGGGCGATCAGGGGGATGACGATGTCTTCCTCGTCATCCAGATGGCGCGTCAGCGAGGGCAGGGCCGCGTCGAGGACATCGGCCAGCCGATGGGCCGATGACGCCGCATCCGGCGCATGGCCCGCCACCGCCATGTGAAATCCCCGCCCGGCCTCGAACAGGGCCTCCAGATGGGCGTGCACCGCATCGTGATCCCGGTCGAGCAGGTCGATCCCGGCCGCGATGTCGGGCTCCATCCGGCGGAAGGTCGGGAAATAGTGCTCGGTCTCGATGCGGTGGTGACCGTCCAGATGCTGCAGGAAGGCCTGCAACGCCGGGATCAGCTGCGCATGCAGCCGACGGGGATCGGCAGGGTCCGCTCGAAAGGCCGAGGTGAGCCCGGTCATGTGCGCGCCGTGGTGCCGGAAGCCGGCATGCATCTGCAGCCAGTGCGCCGCGACGGGGTTCAGCCCGGCCTCGCCCCATCGGCTGCGCGGAAAGCGGTCGCGAAGGGCCAGCCACTCGCCCGGCAGCCCCTGCCGGTGGACCAGGTCGAGGGGATCAGACAACCGCAGTCGTGCTCGCGATGAAGCCACCGCCCAGGAGGCGATCGGGATCGGCCGGATCATAGAGGGCGCAGGCCTGACCGGGGGACACGCCTTCCTCGCCTTCCTCGAAGGCCACGCCGACCGCATCCCCGTCGCGGAACAGCCGGGCCGGCAGGGGCGGGCGGGTCGAGCGCACGCGGGCCAGCACCGGGCGACCGGCGGCCGCGGCCGTTGCGAAGTCGGCCTCGTCACCCAGCCAGTTGGTTTCCTCGAGCGTCAGCGAGCCGGTCAGCAGGGCTTCCCGCGGGCCGACGATGACGCGGCGGCTCTCGGGCTCCAGCCGGACGACAAACAGGGGATCGCCTACGGCAACGTTCAAACCGCGCCGCTGGCCGATGGTGTAGTCGGTGATGCCTGCGTGGGTGCCCAGCACCCGGCCGTCCATATGCACGATCTCGCCGGCTTCACGCCCCTGCGGGCGCAGCTTGTCGATCAGGGTCCGGTAATCGCCGGAGGGGACGAAGCAGATGTCCTGGCTGTCCGGCTTGGCGGCGATCCGGAGTCCGAGTTCGGCGGCAACGCCCCGCACCTGCGGCTTTTCCAGATCGGCCAGCGGAAAGCGCAGATAGTCCAGCTGGTCGCGCGTGGTGGCGAACAGGAAGTAGGACTGGTCGCGCGAAGGGTCGATGGCCTTGCGCATCTGGCTGCGGCCGTCGGGGCCGACGGCGCGGCGCACATAGTGGCCGGTGGCCATGGCCTCGGCGCCCAGGTCACGCGCGACATCCAGCAGGTCCCGGAACTTGACCGTCTGGTTGCAACGGATGCAGGGCACCGGGGTGCGCCCTTCCAGATAGCTGTCGGCGAACTGATCGATCACCGCCTCACGGAAGCGGCTTTCATAGTCCAGCACATAGTGGGGGATGCCGAGGGTGTCGGCGGCCAGGCGGGCATCGTGGATGTCCTGACCGGCGCAGCACGCACCCTTCTTCTTGAGGGCGGCGCCGTGATCGTAGAGCTGAAGGGTGACGCCGACGACGTCATAGCCCGCCTTGTGCAGCAGGGCCGCGACCACAGTGGAGTCCACTCCGCCCGACATGGCCGCCACCACGCGCGATCCGACCGGCAGGCCAACCGCCGCGCGCGCGGACGCAATCGCCGCATCCAGATCGGCGGGCGCCATGGCGGGGATGGGGCAGGTGGACTCCTGCGAACGGGGGATCACCGTGGTCATGCGCGCCATATAGAGGGCCCGGCCGACTTTTTCGAGGCTCGCGAATGCAGATGGCCGCCCCTGCGGTCACAGGGGCGGCCATCGGGAGGCGTCGGGGGAGGGAAGATCTAGTTGCGGTAGTGCTGAATCCGCGTGGTGCGCAGACCCTGCATACCCCATTTGTCGATGGCCTTTTGCCAGGCCAGGAATTCCTCGGCGGTCAGACGATAGCGCGTAAGGGCGTCATCGAGGCTGAGAAGTCCGCCGCGCACGGCAGCGACGACTTCGGCCTTGCGGCGGATCACCCAGCGGTCCGTGTTGACCGGCGGCAGATCGCGCAGGGTCAGCGGCGTGCCCGTGGGACCAACCACATAGGCCTCGCCGTCCTTGTTCATTCGTCGCTCTTGCAACATGGGCTTATGCCTCTTTCACCACCATCACTGACCCTGACCATAAGCAACTGGCGCTAAAGGCCGTTTAAGCGTCGTGGTGAAGGAACGGCTAACGCGCCGCCGCTGAAGCGGCGCGTTCCGGGTGCCTGAGCGGGCTGCTTCGCGCATCATTCCTGACCTCCGCCGGGCGCCCGATCAGCGCTTGATGCTGATCAGTTCGGCCAGCATTTCGTCGGCCGTGGTGATGATCTTGGACGACGCGGAATAGGCCCGCTGGGTGGTGATCAGTCCGGTGAACTCGGCTGACAGATCGACGGTGGAGGCCTCCAGCTGCGAGGCGCCGATGAAGCCCGCCCCCCCGGACCCGGCGGCCTTGAGGTTGTAGGTGCCCGAGCCCTGGCTGACCCGGAAGGCATTGCCGCCTGCCTCGCTCAGGCTGTCGGCGCTGGGGAAGGTGGCCAGGGCGACCTGGGCGATCTGTCGGGTTACCCCGTTGTCGAAGATGGCCGTGACAAAGCCCCGCTCGTCGATCTTGACCTCGCTGAGGTTACCGAAGGCCGTGCCGTTGGTGATGGTCGCCTGCACGACCGAGGCGCTGTCGTACTGCGTCAGGCCACCGGCGGCGGCCGTCAGGTCGAAGGCCAGGGACTGGTCGTCGATCCCGAGATCTGCAGCCCAGTTGAACTCACCCGCGGCCGGGGCAGCGGAGCTGGACGAGCCGAAGTTCAGATTGGCATTGGCCGGATCGTCAAACAGGGCAGCGGCACCCAGGGCCTCCATGGCGGCGACATCGAGGCGTCCGTCCTGGGTGAAGGCGACCAGACCGGTCTTGAGCTGACCATTGGCCAGACCGGCACCCGAGACGATGTCAGAGGCGGGGATGGCGCGGATTTCGGCGTACCACTGGTTCGGCACGGTGCTCTTCAGGAAGGACAGGGCGATGGTGCGCTGACCGCCCTTGGAGTCTGAGACCGGGATCGTGACCTCGAAGTCCGGCTTGACGCCTGCGCCGGTCTCCGGATCCCACAGGGCCATGGAGTTGGTCAGCGGATCATAGGCCGTCGGTCCGGGCGGAACCGCCGCGGCATCGGTGGCCTCGGTCGAGATGGCCTGGCTGGACTTGAGGTTGGCGTTCAGCTGCACCCGGGTGGTCGCCTCTGCCGTGCCGCCGACCGAGCCGACGTTGATGGTCCGCAGCCGCGACAGGTCCGACGGATCGGTGGCGATGTCGCCATTGGCGTCGACCGGCCAGCCCTGCAGATAGAGGCCCGAGGTGTTCTTGAGATAGCCCAGGTTATCGACGCGGAAGGCACCGGCCCGGGTGAACAGCCGCGCGTCGGTGACCTCGAGGTTCTCGGGCTTTTCCGTGACGACGAAGAAGCCCTGACCGGCAATGCCCAGATCGGTAGCCGAGGTGGTGCGCTGCAGCTGACCATTCTGGCTGGTGAAGTGGCGGGCGGCCCCCTGGACGCCGCCTGCGGAATAGCCGCTGCCCTGGCTCTGGCTGTTGACGACGGTGGAGAACTCGCTGGTCGTCCGCTTGTAGCCGACCGTGTTCACATTGGCGATGTTCTGGGAGATGGCGGCCATGGCGGCGGAGTTGGCCGTCAGGCCCGACACGCCAGCCAGCAAGGCACTGTTGATGCTCATGGGATACTCTCCTTAGGACAGGTATTTCAAGGGGTTGAGCGCCGAAGCGACCGAGGCCAGCAGGCTCTCGTCATCGGCAGGATCGGAGGGTGTGGTCGCGGCTTCGTTGGCCTGCTGCAGGGCGATCACGCTGCTGAGCGGCAGGATCGAGGTGCCGACCGTGAGGTAGGGCTGGCCGTCATAGAGTTCGACGCCCGAGATACGACCGCGGATCAGCACCTGGTTGTCGACGGCCTCGCCGGCGCCATCCTTGGCGATGACCTTCAGCGTATAGACACCGCCGTCAGCGACCTGGCCTCCGCCGGTGGTCTGGCCATTCCAGACGAAGTCGTGAACGCCGTCGGTCTTTCCGGGGCCTTCGCCGGACCAGACGACATTGCCGCTGCCGTCCAGCACCTGGAGGGTGACCTCGGAGGCCTCGCCGGCCAGTTCATAGCTCCAGGAGGCCGTGCCGTCCTCGATCCGCGTGGCCGACCAGACTGCAGTCGCGTCCTTGCCGATGTAGGTGGCGGCGGTCGTCAGGCCGGTGCCCTGCTGGGCCGAGAGCAGGCTGGTCAGCAGGTCATTGGTCAGCAGCTGCTGCTCCACTCCGGCCATCTGGGTCAGTTGGCCGGTGAACTCGTTGGAATCCACCGGAGACAGCGGGTCCTGGTTCCTCAGCTGCGCCGTCAGCAGGCTGAGGAAGGTCTCGAAATTGCTGAACAGGCTGGTGGTGCCGGCACCGATCCGGCCTGCGGCGTCATTGGTGGAGATGGCATCGACCATGGGGTCAGACCTTCAGATCGACGCGGTCGCGCGTCAGGGAAAGAGATTGCCAGGTGGCGGGTTCGGGTGCGGCCTGATCGGCCCGGTCATTCAGGTCGGACGCCCGGGCAAAGGCACGCCGGTCAAAGCCCGAGAAGCCGCGATCCGCCGATGAGGGATCGCGCTCGGTGAACTGCAGGGCGTCGCCATCGAGGTGCAGGCCCGCCTGTTCCAGCTGGCGGCGCAGTTCATCGGCCCGGCCACGCAGCTCGGTCGCCGCCGCCGGATTGTCGAAGGCCAGACGCGCGGCCATGCGGCCGTCGGAGTCGATCTCGATGCTGACGTCCACACGGCCGAGACCTTCGGGTGTCAGGGCCATTTCGAACCGGGTTGAGCGCCCGCTCAGCCGGTTCTGGATCTGGGCCGCGATCAGGGCCGTGGTCTCAACCGTCGCGCGGGACAGGGTCGACAGACCAAGGCCGCGATCCACGGAGGCCAGCGCGGCCTTGAAGGGATCGGCTGTGCTTGCCTCGCCGGTGGCCGGGGCAGGTGTTTCGCCGCCGGCCGGTGGGACGGGTGCGGCTGCGGGATCATCTGCAGCCTGACCGGTCTGGCCCGCGGCAGCGATGCTCAGGGCCTGCAGCGACGACTGGATCGCCGACGGAGCCGGGGTGCCGGTCGCCTGAAAAGCGGACGGAGCGGCGTCGCCGGTCAGACGGGCCTTGAGGCGTGATCCCAGGTCATTCGTACTGCCGGACCCGCGCGCGGCGGCGTTGTCCCGGGCCTCATGGGTGGCCAGCAGACGGCGCACGAGGGCCGGGGCCAGGGGGGCTGCAGCCTGACCCTCTGTCAGGACCTCGCTGGCACCCTGAGGCGTGGCGTTGACGGGAACCGGTGAGGCCTTTGCCTCGTCGTCCCTGGCCGCAGCGGGCGTCTCCGACGACGGGCCGGGGTTGATCTGGGGCAGGTGTGAACCCTTGCCCTTGCCGAGGGGGGGCTGTTCGCCGGGCAGGACCTCGGGACCTGTACCCTCTTTACCGGTGGTCGGCGGAATGTGAGGCAGGACGGGCGGCCGCTCGTCGGAGGGAAGCTTGCCGTCTTCGCCGGGCAGGACCTGCGGACCTGCGCCTTCCTTGCCTGAGGTGCCGACGACGGGCGGGTTGTGCGGCAGGACAGGGGGGCGCTCATCAGGAACCTTGCCGTCCTCGCCCGGCAGGATCTGCGGACCCGCGCCCTCCTTGCCGGTGGTCGGGGGACTGTGCGGCAGGATTTGGGGTCCGGTATCGTCCTTGACCCCGGTCGCCTTTGCCGAGGCGCTGTCGCCGGCTGCGGGCTCGCCCTCGGGCACGCCCGGAGTGTCGGATTGAGCGCTCGCGTCGGGACGGGCGGGGCGGGCAACGGTGGCGGGCCTTGTCTCGGCGATCTGCGCCTGGCTGACCAGTCCGGCAAAGGCTTCCATGCCGTCTGCGGTGGCGCCTGCACGCCCGGTCGAACGGGTGCCGGCCTCACTGGCCGACCCGCCCTGCAGGGGTGTGAACAAGCTATCCGCGCGCATCGGGCCGAGCCCCTCCGTCAAGAAAGTCGAACCCGGACACACCGGGGTCGTCAGACGGGTCGCAAGGGTCGGGCCAGTTGGTAGCGCGCGTAAAAAACTAAATATAATAGCAGGTTAAGTCATACTGATGAGGTCGTTAATGATCCGGGCGGGTCGAATCTTGCCGTGCGGACGGACGTTTATTGCCCGGTGAGCGCCGGGACCGGCCGGCCGGTCCGCTCTGGCCCGTCCCTTGCGCCGGTGTCGGACGAACGAACGGTCTCCGATAATGAACATGAGAAATTACAGCATCTTGGCTTCGAGCTCTCCTGAAACTGCCGGGCAAATTGCGCAGGCATGCGGGAAGAGCTTGCCGGGTGACCGCCGTCGGGAGGCCCGCTGATGTCCATCGCGTCCATCATGAATACCGCGAACAGCGGATTGACGGCGGCCCAGGTTCAGCTGCGCGTCGTCTCGGACAATGTCTCGAACGTCAACACGCCCGGTTATGTGCGCAAGATTGCCGAGCAGCAGACTCTGGTCAGCCAGGGCATGGGCTCGGGCGTCGAGGTCAGCCGCATCCGCCTGGCGACCGACCGGTTCCTGCAGGCCGCCAGCTTCAATGCCGGGGCCGACGCCGCGCGCCAGTCCGTGCGTTATGAATTGTATGACCGGATGCAGGGCCTGTTCGGTGATCCGGGCGGCGACGGCGGCTTTTTCGCGCAGGTGGATCAGGCGTTTTCGGTGTTCGCAGCCGCTGCCGAGGATCCCGCCTCGTCGCCCCGCCGGCAGGAGGCCCTGTTCCGCGCCCAGGCCCTGTTCGACGAGGGCACCCGCATTTCCGGACAGATCCAGGCGGTCCGCGAAGACGCCGATGGCCGCATTCAGAGCGCGGTCGAACAGGCCAACTCGCTTCTGAAACAGATCGAGGCGCTCAACATCGAGATTGCCCGCTCCGGCGCTGTCGGCAGCGATGGCTCCGGCGCGGAGACAGCCCAGTCGGCGCTGATCGGTCAGCTGTCCGAGTTGATGGATGTCCGTGTGTCAGCGCGTTCGGTCGGTGGGGTGTCGATCCGGACGGGGGCGGGGGTGCTGCTGGCCGGCGAGGGGCATGCGACGCTGGAGTACAATCGCGCCGGCACGGTGAATGCCGAGACAGCGTTCAACGAAATCTGGGTGACCGAGCCGCGCGGCGAGAAGCGTCCCTTGCTGGAGAGCATCACCTCGGGTGAGATCAAGGGCCTCGTCGACATGCGCGACGTCGAGGCCCCGCAGGCGGCCGAGCGGCTGGCGGAGCTTCTGACCCGGGTCGCGGACGAGCTGAACCGGGCGCACAATGCCAATTCATCGGTTCCCGCCCCGACCACCCTGACCGGCCGCAACGTGGGCCAGTCGCTCGAGACCGCAGTTGCCGGCTTCTCGGGCAATACGGCGATCGCAGTGACCAATACCGCCGGACAGGTCCAGGCGCGGGCCGACATCGCCTTTTCAGGCGGGACCATCACCATCAACGGCACCGCCACCACGCCCGCCGGATTTCTGGCGACCCTGAACGCCGAACTGGGCGGAGCGGCGACAGCCAGCTTTGTCGACGGTGTCCTGAGCCTGTCGGCGACCGGCACCAACGGGGTGGTGATCGCCGACGACCCGGCCAACCCTTCGCGGAAGATCGGGCGGGGGTTCTCGCACTTCTTTGGCCTGAACGACCTGATCACGACCGACCGCCCGGCTGTTTACCAGACCGGGCTGAGCAGTGCGTCGCCGCACGGCTTTACGGCAGGCGAGACGCTGACCCTGCGGTTCACCGGCGAAACCGGGGCCAAGATGCGCGATGTGACCGTGGCCATCCCGGCCGGGGGCACGGTCGCGGACCTTCTGGCAGCGCTGAACAATCCGGCAACCGGGGCAGGCCGGTTCGGCGCCTTTGCCCTTAGCCCGACCGACGGCACCCTCAGCTTCAATGCCAACACCAGTCCGGCGCCCCGGCTGTCGGTGCTGGAGGATCGGACGACCCAGGTTCCGTCGGGCGTATCGATGACCGAGCTGTTCGGGATCGGCGGCGGGGTGCGGGCCTCGCGCGCCGACGGTTTCACTATGCGCACCGACATCCGCCAGAGCCCTGCACGACTGGGTCTGGCGCAGTTCGATTTTAATGCGGCGGTCGGTGCCACCGGCCTGACCACCGGCGACGGGCGCGGGGCCCTGGCCCTTGCCGACGCCGGCCAGGCCAATGCGACCTTCCAGAGCGCGGGGGATTCTCTCGGCGGTCAGATTTCTGTCTCGCGCTATGCGTCCGAGCTGGCGGGCGACATCGGGGGCCGCGCCGCCCTGACCAAGACGGCGCGGGACAGTGCGGTGGCGCTGCAGGGAGAGGCCTCGGCCCGCCAGCGCGCGCATGAAGGCGTCAATCTGGACGAGGAACTGGTGCTGATGACCACCTATCAGCAGGCCTTCAACGCCTCGGCCCGCCTGATCCAGGCGGCGCGTGAACTGTATGACACCTTGCTGGGGATGGTCTGATGAACCGCGTATCGACATTCGGCAATTACCAGTCGGCCCTGCTTGACCTGATGGCCGCCCAGACCCGGGCCCAGGATGCGCAGGAGCGCGTCTCGACCCAGAAGGTCGCCACGGACCTGTCGGGGTTCGGACGTGGATCAGAAACCCTGACGGCGCTGAAATCGACCCAGAGCCGCATCCAGGGCTTTATCGACACGGGCGAGACGGTCGCCGCGCGCCTCTCGACCCAGGACCTGGCGCTGGACCGGGTGGCAGAGGGTGTTTCCGGCGCGCGCGAGGCCATTGCCGCCGCCCTCGCCAGCGGCCGCATCGACGGCCTGATGCTGGAACTGCAGGGCCATTACCAGATCACCCAGGACGGACTGAATGGGCGCCACCAGAACCGGTATCTGTTCGCGGGCAGCCAGAGCGCCACTGCCCCGGTCACAGCGATGACCATGGCGGATCTGGCCGATCTGCCGGCAGCGTCGGACGCCTTTGCCAATGACTCCCTGAAGCAGGTGTCGCGCCTTGATGAGGGCACGCTGATGGAGACCGGCTTTCTGGCAAGCGAGATCGGCCAGGAGGCCTTCGACATCTTTCGCGACATCCAGCTGTTCCATGAGGCGACGCCGATGACGGGCGGGCTGGATGATGCGACCCGCGACTTTCTGACGGCCCAGCTGAGCCGTCTGGATCAGGCCCGCGAGACGGTCACCAACTTTGGCGCCCGCAATGGCTCGCTGCAAAATCGGGTCGACTCCATCCTGACAGCCCAGAACACCCAGAAGGTTTCGCTGGACGAGATGTTGTCGAAGAAAACCGATGCCGACCTGGCCCAGGCCCTGACCGATCTGGAGCTGTCGCAGGTGGCCATCCAGGCCTCGGCCCAGGTGATCAACCAGCTGCGGCAGGTGTCCCTGCTGAACTTTCTGAGCTGACGGCAACCCCCGAGGCAACCCACGCCCCCTCGGCGCATTTGACACAGGTTCTGGCGCCCACGGGCCGCCGGGGGTGATCGGGCGATTTCCGCATGGGCAAATCACGGCATCCGATTTAGTTAAGGTGCCATGGCGACCGCCGATTTCGAGATTGATAGTCAGGGCAAGGGCGTTCGGCTGCGTCTGGTCGGCGACTGGACGGCTGCGGGCCTGTCAAACCTGAGAGGGCGGCTGGGCCCCCGCCTGCGCAAGGAACTGGGCGACACCCCGATCGCGGCAGTGGACCTGACCGATCTTGGCCGGTTTGACACCACCGGCGCGCTGATCCTGTCCAAGGCAGTCGACGGAGCCTTGCCCGAGGGGGCGTGGGCAACCCGTCCGGAGGTCGGACGTGTCTATGACCGCGTCCAGGCGGTGGAGTGCACGGATGCCGCGCCGCTCAAGCGCCCGTCCGCCCTGACCCGCGGGTTCGCCAAGGTCGGGCGCGGCATGCACGACATCGGCGGCGAGGCCATCCTGTCGATGGCCTTCCTTGGCCGGCTGATCACGGCAACCGGCTCGGCCCTGAAGCATCCCGGGCGTATCCGCTGGCCCGCCTGGGTCAGCCAGATCGAGCGCGCAGGTCTGGATGCCATTCCGATTGTTGCGGTCACCGCCTTCTTCATCGGTGCGGTCGTGGCCTTCATCGGGGCCGACCTGTTGCAGCAGTTCGGCTTTGACGTCTTTGCAGTCGAGCTGATCGCCATTTCTGTCCTGCGCGAGTTCGCCGTGGTCATCGCCGCCATCCTGCTGGCCGGGCGTTCGTCCTCGTCCTTTGCGGCCGAGGTCGGGGCGATGAAGATGAACCAGGAGATCGACGCCATGCAGGTCATGGGCGTCAATCCGTTCCAGGCGCTGGTCATCCCGCGGCTGGCAGCGATGGTCATCATGCTGCCCCTGCTGACCTTCATCGCCATGCTGGCGGGGCTGTTCGGAGGGGCGCTGGTCGCCTGGAGCCAGCTGGACCTGGGCCTGGCCTTCTTCCTCCAGCGGATGAGCGTCATTCCCGACATCGGCAATCACCTGTTCGTCGGCCTGGTCAAGGCGCCGGTGTTCGCCATTGTGGTCGCCGCGATCGGCTGCCGTCAGGGCATGGCGGTCTCGGGAGACGTCGAGTCGCTGGGGCGTCGGGTGACGGCCGCCGTGGTCCAGGCCATCTTCGCCATCATCTTCCTCGACGCCGTGTTCGCCCTGATCTTCCTCGAGCTGAACATATGACCGGCGAAGCGGACACCGTCATCGAGGTGCGCGACCTGCTCAGCCAGTTCGGCGAGCGGGTCATCCACGAAGATCTGGATCTCGACGTCGCGCGGGGGGAGATCCTCGGCGTGGTGGGCGGATCGGGCACCGGCAAGACGGTGCTTCTGAACAGCATTATCGGCCTGAAGGAACCCGACGGCGGCACGATCCGGCTTCTGGGCCATGACATGGCCGGGGCGAGTAAGGCCGACATGGCCGACATCGAGCGGCGCACAGGGGTGCTGTTCCAGCAGGGCGCGCTGTTCTCGTCGCTGACGGTGCTGCAGAATGTGGCCTCGCCCCTGGTTGAGCACACAGAACTGCCGCGGTCCCTGATCGAGGAAATCGCGGCGATGAAGATTGCCCTTGTCGGTCTGGGGCCCGAGTCGCATCACCTCAAGCCCGCCGAACTGTCGGGTGGCATGCGCAAGCGGGCGGGACTGGCGCGGGCGCTTGCGCTGGACCCCGAGCTGCTGTTTCTGGACGAGCCGACGGCGGGTCTCGACCCCATCGGGGCCGCGGCCTTCGACGAGTTGATCCGGTCGCTGGCGAATGATCTGGGTCTGACCGTCTTTATGATCACGCACGATCTCGATAGCCTGTATGCCATCTGCGACAAGGTCGCGGTGCTGGCGGACAAGCACGTCGTGACCAAGGCGACCGTTTCCGAACTCGAGCGTTCAGACCATCCCTGGATCCATGAATATTTCCATGGTCCACGGGGGCGCGCCGCCCACAGGACCGGCTGAGGAGCCACACCGACATGGAAAGAGACGCCCATTACGCAGCAGTCGGGATCGCCACGGTCGCCCTGGCGGTGGCCCTGATCATCTTCTCGATCTGGCTGGCACGCCTGTCGTTCAACGAGGAGTACGACGTCTATGACATCGTCTTCTATGGACCCGTGCGCGGGCTGTCCGAGGGGGGCGAGGTGCACTTCAATGGCATCCGCGTCGGCCTGGTGACCGATCTGCGCCTCGACCAGGAAAAGGGCGACCAGGTCGTGGCCCGCATCCGCATCGATGCCACCACGCCGGTGCGGGTGACCTCGCGCGCCCAGCTGGAGCCGCAGGGCATTACCGGTCTGAACTACATCCAGATCACCGCGGGGACCGAGGGCAGCGCGCTGCTGAAGACCCAGTATCCGAACAATGTCGTGCCGGTGATCCAGAGCCAGCCCAGCCCGATCGCGGAGCTCCTGTCGGGGTCCGGCACGGTGCTGGCCCAGACGGTGGACGCCCTGAACCGCATCAACCGGGTGCTGTCGGACGAGAATATCCGCTCCTTCTCGGTCAGCGTCCGCAACATCGAGGCGCTGAGCACCGAGCTTGAGGCCCGCAAGGGCATGTTCGCCGAGCTGGAACAGGCGCTGGTCCGCGCCAATGCCGCCATGGCCGAATATCAGGCGCTGGGTGAGTCCGCCCGACGACTGGTCGAGACGGACGGGCAGGAAGCGGTGAACAATATGAACCGGGCTGCCGAGCAGGCCGTCGAGGCGGCCGAGTCCGCCAATCGTCTGATCGGGAACCTGGAAGGTCCGGTGAACGACTTTGCCTCCAGTGGCCTGCCACAGCTGGAGGAGGCGATCCGCGGGCTGGATGACGCGACCCGCTCGCTCGAGAGTCTCGTCGACGACGTCCGCAGCAGCCCCCGCGATTTCATCTCGCGGCCCCCGTCCCAGGAACTGGAGGTTCAGCCATGATCCCCGTATCGATGTCGTCCCTGCGTCGCCTGACCGGCCCGGGGGTGGGCGCGGCACTGGCGCTGGCCATGGGGGGCTGTGCCCTGCTGTCGACGCCGGATCCCGTGCAGCTGTATCGCTTCGGGCCTCTGGACGGCGGCTATGTCGGCGAGCGCAGCATGGAGACGGTGCAGGTCTCGCTGCGCCGGATCGAGTTCCCCGACTCCGTCTCCGGGCAGCGCATTCTGGCCGTGACCGGCAATGAGGCCGCCTATCTCGCCGGGGCGCGCTGGGTGGCCGATGCCGAGGAGCTGTATGCCCAGAGTCTCGAGATGGCGTTCTCCTCGGAACGCTCCGGGGTGCGGCTGATCGGGGGGCGTGAGCTGACCCGGGTCGATGCCGGTCTGGACGTCGATATCACCACCTTCGAGACGCGCTATGCGACGCCCGGTGCGGCGCCGACAGTCGTCATTTCGGCGCGAGCCCGCGTACTGGCGATGCCGGAGCGGACGGTCGTTTCGGAGCAGGTTTTTTCGGTCAGCCAGCCTGCAGGCGACAACCGGGTGGGCGCTATTGTCTCCGCCTATGATGCGGCGACGCAGGATCTGAACCGGCAGATCGTCGCCTGGGTCGGGGCCAATGCTGCCCGCGCGGCCGGCGCGGACTGATCCGTTTCGACGTCAGCCGTTCCGCAGGGCTTCCAGCCGGGCCACCTGGGCCTTGCGGCGGTCCTGGGCCTGGGCGACATCACCCTTGATGCGGTTGAGCGTGGCCAGCAGCCTGTCGCGCAGGGCCTCCAGTTCCGAAAGGTCCGGGCGTACCTTGCGCGGGCGTTTGCGGTCGAGGCCGAGGCGCGCGGTCCAGTCTTCCTGCCAGGCGTTGAGGGCCGGTGCGGCGCGGCGGATGGCGTCCGCAGCCCAGGCGTCGGCATTCTGGATGGCGCGTGCGCAGGGCAGGGCGGCCAGGCCCGAGGCCCGGTGGCTGTCCAGATCGTCGATCCGCCCGCGCAGGGCCTGATGGGGATCGGCGGGCGTATCCTCGCCCTCTGCGGCGACCGGTGGCGGCGTCAGTGCGGCCAGCCCGACCCGGACATGACCGTGAATCTCGCGCACCCCTTCGCGCAGGGCATCGAGTGCTCCGTCAAGTGACGCGCCACGGGTCTCGACGCCCTTCAGACGTTCGTCGATCTCGGCCAGCGTGTCCTTGACCGTACGGCCGGCGGCCTGGAACGCAGCGCGGAACCGCTTGAGGCGACCCTTGCGGCTGTCGAACAGGCCGGCCAGCCCGCGCCGGGGCTCAAGCTCGCGCGGGCGGAGACCCTCGATACAGGCGATCAGATGGTCGATCCGGGCGCTCGCCTCGGTCAGGTCGCCGGTGCGGGCTTCGGCCAGCACCCGGTCCAGACAATCGCGCACAGACTGGCGCGAGCGCTCGCCATAGGCTGCGGCATCCGCCTGAACCTCAGCCTGCATGGCCTGCACGCGATCCGGGTCGGGCTCCGGAATACCGAAATTGCGCCCGCTGCCATCCGCCATCACATCACCCTCCACTTCGGCCTGTTCCGGCCGATTGAGGGCACTATGCCAGCGACTTGAGGTTTTCGGAAATTGTGTAGGTCGCCTCGGTCTTTGCCGCCACGTCCTCCAGCGTCACTCCGTCGGCCAGTTCGATCAGCTCCAGCCCCGTGCCGTCCGGCTTGACGTCGAACACCGCCAGATCGGTGATGATGCGGCTGACCACGCCCGTGCCGGTCAGGGGCAGGGTGCAGGCTTTCAGCACCTTGGACTGGCCGTGCTTGTTGGCGTGATCCATGACCACGACCACGCGTTTGACGCCGGCAACCAGGTCCATGGCGCCGCCCATGCCCTTCACCAGCTTGCCCGGGATCATCCAGTTGGCGATGTCGCCGTTCTCGGCCACTTCCATCGCGCCGAGGATCGACAGGTTGATGTGACCGCCCCGGATCATGGCGAAGCTGTCGGCCGAGCTGAAATAGCTGGTCTCGGGGATTTCCGAAATGGTCTGTTTGCCGGCGTTGATCAGGTCGGGGTCGACCTCGTCCTCATAGGGGAAGGGGCCCATGCCCAGCATGCCGTTTTCGGACTGAAGGGTCACCTCCATCCCGTGCGGGATGTAGTTGGCGACCAGGGTCGGAATGCCGATGCCGAGGTTCACGTAAAAGCCGTCCTGCAGTTCGCGGGCGGCGCGGGCGGCCAGTTGTTCGCGGGTGCGGCTCATGTTCAGGCTCCCTCTCTCTGACGCACGGTGCGTTGCTCGATGCGCTTCTCGGGCACGGTCAGGATGATGCGGTCGACATAGATGCCGGGGGTGTGGATCTGATCGGGGTCGAGGGTGCCGGTGGGCACGACGTGCTCGACCTCGACGACGGTGACCTTGCCGGCCGTGGCCATCATCGGGTTGAAGTTGCGGGCGGTCTTGCGGAACTGGAGATTGCCGCGGCCGTCGGCCTTCCAGGCCTTGACGATCGACAGGTCGGCGACCAGGCCCTTTTCCATGATGTAGCGCTCGCCGTTGAACTCGCGCTCTTCCTTGCCCTCGGCCACCAGGGTGCCGACGCCGGTCTTGACGAAGAAGGCGGGGATGCCCGCGCCGCCGGCGCGGATGCGCTCGGCCAGGGTGCCCTGCGGGTTGAACTCCAGTTCCAGCTCACCGGCCAGGTACTGACGCTCGAACTCCTTGTTCTCGCCGACGTAGGACGAGATCATCTTCTTGATCTGGCGGGTTTCGAGCAGCTGACCGAGGCCGAAGCCATCCACACCGGCATTGTTGGAGATGACGGTCATGCCCTTGGTGCCGCTGTCGCGCAGGGCAGCGATCAGGTGTTCGGGGATGCCGCACAGGCCAAAGCCGCCGGCCATGACGGTCATGCCGTCAAAGGTCAGGCCTTCCAGAGCGCTCTTGGCGTGGGAGTAGAGTTTCCTCATCGCTTCCTCTTATTTTCATCGCCTGATGAAATTGGGCGTGTCTGTTCGGTCTCTAGTGTGAGCGGCCGCGAGGGGCAACCCCGGAGGGTGTCATAGTGCCTCGCCGTGGCTGACCGGATTGGCCGGGGGACGGCCCCGTACGCGATAGCGCGCGCCCTTTAGCATCAGCTTGATCGCTTCCCAGTGGATGGCGGCGATCACCTTCCACGTCAGCAGCGGATGGGACCAGAAGGCCCGCGCCAGATTGCGGTCGTCGAGCGGGCGGTGACGGCCGGCAAAGGTCGCAGTCAGGATCGGCTCATCGCGGCGCCGCACGGCTACGGTGACGGACAGATCCTGCCCCGGCGGGCGCACGATGAAGTCATAGGTCATGCCCATGTCCATGAAGGGGCTGACGAAGAAGCGTTTGGGCGCGGTCTGCCGGCGGTCGCCGAGCTCGCCCTCGGGCCTCGCGATCAGATAGCTGTGTCGCTCGCCAAAGGTGTTGGACACTTCATAGACCAGCGCGGCCAGCGCGCCGTCTGGCCGGTAGCAGAAATAGACGCTGAGCGGATTGAAGCCGTAGCCGAGGATGCGCGGCATGGTCAGCAGCCGGATCGGGCCGCCGTCCAGGGTGATGCCCGCGCCGGACAGCTGGTCCTCGATCTGGTCGCGCAGTGGACGGGCATCGCCCTTGCGGCCGTAGTCGCCCGCGCTCCAGCGCATCAGCCCCCACCGCCCGCGTCGCAGCCATTTCAGCCCCGCCAGCCGGTCCTCGGCCCCGTCGAGGTCAAGCAGCAGCATATAGACGCGATAGCGCAGCCGGTGGTGGAAGGGGCGCACCCGCCGGTGGGTGACTTCGCCCACATAGAGACCGAAGGCAGGCGGTGTCGTCACGCGGCCCTTTCCAGAGCGGAGGCCGGCGGGGGCCCGACATGGATGCGTCCGCTCTCGTTCTCGACCGACCAGGGCCGACGCAGGCCGCCCAGTTGTTCGGCCACGGCCAGGCCCGACTGGATGCCGTCCTCGTGGAAGCCCGAGCCGAACCAGGCGCCACAGAACCAGACATTGCGCTGCCCCTGTAGACTCCACAGCGCCTTCTGGGCCGCCAGCGCGGCACCGTTGAAGACGGGGTGCTCATAGTCCCACTCGCCGAGGATGGTGTCGGCGGCGGGCTCCAGCGCGGGGTTCAGGCTGACGAAGAGGGGCGGGCCCTTCAGGCTCTGAAGCTCGTTCATCCAGTAGGTCACGCCGCCCTCGCCGGCGCGGGCGGAGTAGCCGACGTGGGTCCAGGCGGCCCAGGCCTTGCGCCGCTTCGGCATCAGGGCCGTGTCGCGATGCAGGACCGCGCGGTTGGGCCGGTAACCGATAGCGCCCAGCAGGCGGCGCTCTTCAGCCGAGGGGGCCTCCAGCAGGGCCAGGGCCTGATCCGAGTGGGTGGCCAGCACCACGGCGTCGAACCGCTCGAACCGCCCGTCGTCAAAGCGCAGGGCGGCGCCGTCGCGACCGCGGACGACGCTCTTGATGCCCGCATTGGTGACGACTTCGCCCTGGAACTCGGCCAGCAGCCGGCTGACGTACTCGCGTGATCCGCCGGTCACCGTCCGCCAGGTGGGACGGACGTCATACTTCAGCAGATTGTGGTTCATGTAGAACCGGACGAAGGCCGCGGCCGGATAGTCGGTCATCTGGTTGAGCGTGCACGACCAGATGGCCGCCGCCTGGGGCAACAGGTGGGCGTCACGGAACAGGGGGCCATAGCCTGACCGGGTCAGATAGGCGTCCAGTGTCTCGCCCGTCCGCTCCAGTTCGGGGAGATCGCGGGGCGCCTGTTTCTGGAAGCGCAGCAGGTCGCCGATCATGCGCCAGAATTTGGGGCTCGCGTAGTTGCGCTTCTGGGCGAACAGGGCGCCGATCCCGTGGCTGGAATACTCCAGCGCGCCATCGTCGATCGACACGGCAAACGACATGTAGGCCGGCTGCGTCGGCACGGACAGATGCTCGAACAGGGCCTTCAGATTGGGATAGTTGGTCTCGTTATAAACGATGAAGCCGGTGTCGACGGCGGTAATGTGACCGTCCTCCTCAACCGTGACCGTATTGGTGTGGCCACCGATCCGGTTTTCAGCCTCATACAGGGTCACCTGATGCTGTTTCGACAGCAACCATGCGGCGGAGAGGCCCGAGATCCCCGAGCCCACGACCGCGATCCTCCGACCGGGGACGGGCTGTGTCGAACCGGGGTCGGAATTCACCAGATGCGGGCTCATGTTCTCTCCCTGAAGCCGTCTTTGAGGCAGTTACGCGACGGGGGACAGGTCGGATGAGTCATCCAGGCTCCGGTTGGGGTCGTAAATGTCGAAAACCGGACACATCCGGGCGGAGCCTTTACGCCCGGAACAACGTTTGGTTGCCAGCTTAGCCATAGGACCGGGGCCTTTCATGAATCCAGCGACCGCCGCCATCCGCCAGCTTCAGGATGCGCCCTTTCCCGATCCGGTGACCCGCTGGGCCATCGACAGTCTGGTGTCGGAGGCGCGCAAGCGGCTGGATCGCGAGGCGCCGCACGACGAGGGTGCCTTTGCCCGGTCGATGGCCGAGCGACCGATTGCCGAGCATACGGACGCGGCCAATGACCAGCATTATGAGCTGCCGCCGGAGTTCTTCGAGATCTGTCTCGGGGCGCGGCTGAAATACTCCTGCTGTCTCTACCCGACGGGGAATGAAACGCTGGACGAGGCCGAGGTCGCGGCGCTGACAGAGACCTGCGAGCACGCCGGACTGGCGGACGGACAGACCATTCTGGAACTGGGCTGTGGCTGGGGCTCACTCAGCCTGTGGATGGCGGAGCAGTATCCGAAGGCGCGGATCGTGGCGGTGTCGAACAGCCACGGCCAGCGGGGTCACATCGAGGCGCAGGCGCGCGAGCGCGGGCTGGGCAATCTGACCGTCATCACCTGCGACATGAATGATTTCGAGGCTCCCGCCGATCTGGCAGGACGGGTCGACCGCATCGTCTCGGTCGAGATGTTCGAGCATATGGCCAACTGGCGGGCGCTGCTGACCCGGGCGCGGGGCTGGCTGAAGCCGGACGGGCGGATGTTCATTCACATCTTTACCCACCGCGACGCGCCCTACCGGTTTGACCACACCGACAGTGGGGACTTCATCGCCCAGCATTTCTTCACCGGCGGGGTGATGCCCAGCCGGGGCCTGATCCGCCAGTTTCCGGACCTGTTCGAGGTCGAGAGCGAATGGACCTGGAACGGCGAGCACTACGCCCGCACGGCGCGGCACTGGCTGGCCAATATGGACCAGAACGCCGACCGCGTGGCTGAGCTGATGGCCGAAACCTATGGCGAGGATGCGCGTCTGTGGACGCGACGCTGGCGGCGCTTCTATCTGGCGACCGCAGGCCTGTTCGGAAATGACGGAGGCCGCACCTGGGCGGTCAGCCACTATCGTCTCAAGCCCGTGGCGGGCTGAGGAAGGGGAGAGCACCATGTTGAAATATATGGCCGGTTATCTGGGCGCGGGTCTGGCGTTCGCGGCGATCGACGCCGTGTGGCTGACCACCATGACCAACCGCTTCTACAAGCCGATCCTGGGCCCGATCCTGGCGGACAAGCCGGACATGAAGGCGGCGGTGGCCTTCTATCTGATCTACATCGGCGGCATCGTGTTTTTCGCGATTTCTCCGGCGCTGCGGGACGGTGGGCTGGGGCGGGCCGCTTTGAACGGCGCGGTGCTGGGCTTTGTTGCCTATGCCACCTATGACCTGACCAATCAGGCGACGCTGAATGTCTGGTCCAGTCGGCTGACCCTGATCGATCTGGCATGGGGCACGGTCCTGACCCTCTCCGCCTCAAGCATCGGCTACCTGGCGGCGCGCTGGGCCGAGAGCCGCGTCGGCGGCTGATGCATTTTAACCCTGTTGTTCGCCACAGGCGCGCAAGCCCTGTTCTGAGCCACGGGATCGGTTAATCTGTCGGCGAGGCCCGGGGTTGGGTCGCTGTATTCGTCGGGGGACGGCGTGCGCGCTGGCATCAATGCGTTGACGGTGGCCTTTGTGGTCGGGGTTCTGGCAGGGCTGCTGCTGACGCCTGACGGCCGCGCGTGGCTGAGCCATCCGACCCTCATGTTCGGGGGGCAGGCGAATGCGTCCGCCACCGCCACCGCCTCCGAAACCGCTGCTGTCGACACGCCGGTCGAGGTCGAGGCTCCGGTGGTCCCCACCAGCTCGCTCAAGGCCCGCTACGCCGACGGCAGTCTGACCATCGGCGTGTTCGGCGACTCCATGGCAGATGGCCTGTGGGCCGCCCTGTATCGCGATCTGGGCGATCTGGACGGCGTCGATGTGGTCAAGTTCAGCGAGGTCTCGACCGGCCTCAGCCGCTATGACTATGTCGACATCCAGGCCAAGAGCACGCGCCAGCTGGCCGAGCGCCCGGTCGACGTCGCCATCGTCCTGTTCGGCACCAATGATGCCCAGGCCATCGTCATCGACGGTCAGATCCATCCGTTTGGCAGTGAGGGCTGGAAGGCCGCCTATGCCCAGCGGGTCGACAATCTGGTCGCGCTGATGCGGTCGCGCGGGGCCGAGGTCTATTGGGTCGGTCTGCCCCGCATGAAGAGCAGCGGCTTTGACGGGCGGATGACGATCATCAACGCCGTTGTCGAGGCGCGCATGACGGCGCTGGGGGTGCCCTATTTCGACACCGTCGCCCTGACCTCGAACGAGGCGGGCGGCTATGAGGCCTATCTGAGCGATGAGGACGGTCGCCGCCGGTTGATGCGCGCCGGAGACGGCATTCACATGAGCATGAGCGGTTATCTGCGCATGGCCGATCCCGTCGCCGACCGGCTGAAGGCCGATCTGGGCGTGGCAGAGGCCGAGGCCGTTACGGCGACGCCCTGATCCATGCTGATCCGGGCCGCTACGGCAGCTGTGATCCTGTCCGTGACGGTGGGCCTGTCGGCCTGTCGCGCCCAGACCCCCTATCTGCCGGTCGAGCGGCCTGCTCCGGGGGACACGGTCTGTGGCGGGCCGATCTGTGGATCCGAGTTCCTGACGCCCGCATTCCTGAAGCTGGAGGCCGCCGACGGCACGGGCGCGGGTCGCCTCCACATCCTGCAGATCGGCGACAGTCATACGGCGGGTGACCAGATCAGCGGTCAGGTCCGCAGCCGCATGCAGGCCCGCTTCGGACGCGGCGGGCGAGGCATCCTGCCGCCCGGACTGCCCTATGCCGGCTATGCCCCGCGTCAGGTGAGCGTCTCGGCGACCGGCGGCCGCTATCTGCCGGCCCCGCTGATTGCAGGCGGCACGCGGGTGCCCATGGGGCTGGCCGGCGGGCAGGGGCGGCTGGAGGTCGGCGAGCACCTGTCCCTGATCCCCGATCCGGGCGTGCCCCTGACGACGCTCGGTGTCTGCGGTCAGGCAGGGCCGGACCGGGGCACATTGCAGATCGTGCCCGAGATCGGCCTGCCGCAGGCCATCGCCTTTCGCCGCGAGACCGCCGGACCCCTGTGTGCCGAGGTCGCCCTGTCGCCCGGAGAGGCCGGCCTGACGCTGGTGGCCGTGGACGCCCCGGTGGTGCTGGACGATGTCCGGCTGTGGGGGGAGGGAGGTCTCAGCCTGTCCAATCTCGGGGTCGTCGGGTCGACGCTGATGGATATGGAAGGCCGCGATGCCGCGACGGTCGAGGCCCAGCTGCGCGCCGATCCGCCCGACCTGATCCTGCTGGCCTATGGCACCAACGAGGGTTTCGACGACCACTTTGATCCGCTGGCCTATGAGCAGGCGCTGCGAGCCCGGATCGCACGGCTGCGGCAGGTGGCGCCCGAGGCCGCCGTGATGATCATCGGCGCCCCGGACGGGCTGCGCCGCGGTCAGCCGGGTGCCGGTCCGCAACGCTGGTCACAAAGCTGTGGCAGCGAGGGCGAATGGCAGACGCCGCCCGCCCTCGCGCTGGTCCGGGATGTGCAACGCCGGGTGTCCGAAGACTTGGGTGTGGCATTCTGGGACTGGTACGGGCGTATGGGCGGGGCATGTTCGGCGGATCGACTGGCAGGTATGGGCGAGCCGCTGATGCGCGGTGACCGGGTGCATTTCACCGCGACCGGCGCCGAGTGGATCGGCGACATCCTCGCGGACGATCTGATGTCCACCTACGACGGCTGGCGTGCCGGCCGGACGGGCGGAGACTGATCAATGCTGTTTCCGACGCTCGCCTTCGGCGTCTTCTTCCTGTTCGTCTATTTCACCTCGTGGTCGCTGGACCGTGAGAACGGCCGCCGCAAGGTGTTCCTGCTGCTGGCCAGCTGGTTTTTCTATGCCCAGTGGGACTGGCGGTTCGTCGGCCTGCTGATCCTGTCGGCGGTGCTGAACTGGGGCGTCGCGGCCCTGATCGCCCGCAATGACAATGCCACACAGCGGAAGTGGCTGGTGGCGCTGGGCGTGCTGGTCAATCTGCTGATCCTCGGCTTCTTCAAATACTACGGCTTCTTCATCGAGCAGATGGCGGCCCTGCTGACCCAGGTCGGCTGGGAGCGGGACCTGCCCCTGTTGCAGGTGGTGCTGCCGGTCGGGATCAGCTTCTTCACCTTCCAGGGCATCAGCTATGTCGTGGATGTGCACCGGCGAAAGACGGAGCCGGCCAACAGCCTGCTCGACGTCATGCTGCTGATGAGCTTCTTTCCGCATCTGGTGGCCGGGCCGATCGTGCGCGCCTCGGACCTGCTGCCCCAGTTCGCCAAGGCGCCCCGCCTGACACGGGAGGCGGCCACGCTGGGCATGTTGCTGATCGTCTGGGGCCTGTTCAAGAAGACGATCATCGCCTCGGAGCTGGCGGTCAATCTGGTCGACCCCGTCTTCTTTGACCCGTCGGCCTATGGCTCGCTCGACATCGCTGCGGCGGTCTATGGCTATGCGGTCCAGATCTATTGCGACTTCTCGGCCTATTCCGACATGGCCATCGGGATCGCCCTGCTTCTCGGCTATTCCTTCCCGCGCAACTTTGACCAGCCGTACCGCGCCGCCTCGATGCAGCAGTTCTGGCGACGCTGGCACATCAGCCTGTCCAGCTGGCTGCGGGATTATCTGTATGTGCCGCTGGGGGGCGGCAAGAAGGGGCTCGTCTCGTCCAGCATCAATGTCATGATCACCATGCTGCTGGGGGGGCTGTGGCACGGGGCGGCCTGGACCTTCGTCGCCTGGGGTGCGCTGCACGGCGGTGTGCAGGTGATCGAGCGACTGGGCCGCGCGGCGTTCGGCGACCGCAAGGTGATCCCGACGGTGGTCGGCGTGCTGATCACCTTCCACATCGTCTGCCTGGGCTGGATCCTGTTCCGGGCCGAGACCTTCGACCTGGCCATGGCCATGCTGCAGGGGCTGGGCAGGATGGGACCGCTGGCGCTCACCACGCCCTTCATGCTGGGGCTGATCGTCATCGGTCTGGGCATGCACTGGCTGCCGCCGCGCGCGGCCGAGGGCCTGGCGCTGAGGCTCAAGGCGGCACCGTCGCTGACGCTGGGCCTGCTGGTCGGGGCAGCCTTCCTGCTGGTCGAGGCCATGCGCCCGGACGGCGTGGCCCCCTTCATCTATTTCCAGTTCTAGGGGAGGGTAGAGCACCATGGCCGATCATCCCGATGACCCCACCGACACCCACGGGGATCCGATTGATCCGTTCCCCACGGATTTCCCGGAGCCGCCACCCTCGCGCTTTCCGCCGGTCGGACAGGAGGTCGTGCCCCCCCTCGAGGCGGCGGCCGAGTCGCCGGTGGACCCGGTGGATCCGCCCAGCGACTGGAACGCCCGCGCCGATGCCCACGACCTGCCGCTGGAGACGAAGCGGCCCAGCCGTCTGAAGGTGCTGGGGCGGATGGCCTTTCCGCCGCCGCCGCCCGCCGACGAAGAGACCCTGGCCGCCCGCGATCGCCGCTGGACCAGCCGGGTGATCGTGATCGTGGCGGTCCTGATGCTCGTCTTCAACGGCGCCTCGATCCAGAACTGGGCGCGTCAGCAGGCGCCCAACTGGTTCACCGTCACGGTGCAGCAGGTGGCGGACGTCTGGATGGCCCAGGTCTCGCAACTAGGCGCCGACCGCCCGCGTCAGGGCATCCGCGATGCCTATCAGGACGCCCACGACGCCCGCTTTCCGGGGCAGGAACCGGCCTGAGCCAAATCGCGCGCTTGACCCTTGTGATACCCGCCCCCTAGCTTGCGCGGCCCTTGCAGTCGGGGCGCTTTCTCGGGTTGGATCACATGCGGCGTCGTCACTGGATGAATGGACTTTCGGCTCTGGCGGTGATGACCGCGGTCCCGGCGATGGCGCTGGCGGCGCTGGCCCCGTCGGCCGTGCTGGCCCAGACGGCCGCCACCGACCCCGTCGTCTATCAGCAGCCGCCGGCCCCGATCGCCCAGATCCTCGACACCCTGCCCAGCGCGGCGCCCAGCCTGAGCCCGGATCGCGACACCCTGGCCCTGTTCGACCGCTCGAATCTGGCGCCGATCGCGGAGCTGGCCGAGCCCATGCTGCGGCTGGGCGGCTATCGCATCAATCCGCGCAACACCGGCCCGGCCAACAGCCGGGTCAGCTGGCTGACGGGGCTGAGCCTCAAGGGACTGGATGGCGCCGAGGCCGAGGCCGTCGCCCTGCCCGAGGGCGCGCGCTTTACCGCGCCCAGCTGGTCGCCGGACGGAAACGGCATCGCCTTGCTGATGGATGAGCCCGAGGGCCTGGCCCTGTGGGTCGTCGATGTGGAGAGCCGCGAGGCCCGCCGCCTGACCGCCCCGGTGATCAATGCCGCGTCCGGCACCGGCGTCGACTGGCTGCCCGACAGCTCGGGCCTTCTGGTCCGGGCCATCCCCGAGGGGCGGGGCGAGGCCCCCGATGTGACCCGTCCGCCGTCCGGCCCGATCGTCGAAGAGAGCATGGGCCGCGCCGCGCCGGTCCGCACCTATCAGGACCTGCTGTCCAGCCCGGGCGATGAAGCCCTGTTCGAGCACTATTTCACCAGCCAGCTGATGCTGGTGCCTCTGGACGGAGCCCCGAAACGGATCGGCCAGCCGGGCGTGATCCTGGATGCGTCGCTGTCGCCGGACGGCCGCTTCATCCTGCAGACCGTGGCCAAGCGCCCCTTCAGCTATGTGGTGCCCGCGCGCCTGTTCCCCGCCAATGTGGTGGTCACCGACCTGAACGGGCGTCCGGTCCACCGGGTGGCCGACCTGCCGCTGCGGGACAATGTGCCGACGCCGTTCGACGCCGTTCCGACCGGCCCGCGCTCGGTGCAATGGCGGGCGGACGCCGACGCCACCCTGGTCTGGGTCGAGGCCCTGGATGGCGGCGACCCCGCCAATGAGGTCGCCGCCCGGGACCGGGTGCTGATGCTGGACGCGCCCTTCAATGGTCAGCCGACCACCCTGATCGACCTGCCGGAGCGTTATGCCGGCATCCAGTGGGGCCGCGAGGATGTCGCTCTGGTCAACACCCGCTGGTTCAACACCCGACACGAGATGCGCTTTGTCGTCGATCCGTCGAACCCGGGTGAGGGCCGCAAGCTGATCGATCGCAATTATCAGGATCGCTATAACGATCCGGGCTTCCCGGTGACCGAGCCGAACGGGCAGGGGCGGTCGCTGATCCGCTTCTCGGCCGATGGCACGGACATCATCATGGCGGGGGCGGGGGCGACGCGTGAGGGCGAGTATCCGTTCGTCGCCAGCATGGACCTGGCGACCGGCGAGCGGACCGAGCTGTGGCGCTCGGCCCCCGGCGAATACGAAACCGTCGTCGGCTTCCTCGATGCCGGGGGTACACGGCTGGTGACCCGCCGCGAGACCCTGACCGAGCCGGCCAATATCCAGCTGCGCGACCTGTCGGACGGCAGCCGCACGGCCCTGACGGCCTTCCCCGATCCGGCGCCCCAGCTGGCCGGGGTGACCCGTCAACTGATCACCTATGAGCGCGCCGACGGCGTACAGCTGTCGGGCACCCTTTATCTACCGGCGGGCTACGACAAGGACCGCGACGGTCCGCTGCCGATGCTGATGTGGGCCTATCCGGCGGAGTTCACCGACGCCGCCGTGGCCGGTCAGGTGGTCGATACCGCCAACCGCTTCGTGCGGCCGGGCGGCTCCAGCCACCTGTTCCTGCTGACCCAGGGCTATGCCATCCTCGACAACCCCTCCATGCCGATCATCGGGGTCGACGGGGCCGAGCCCAACGACACCTATATCGAACAGCTGTCGGCCTCGGCCTCGGCGGCGATCGATGCGGTCGTCGAGATGGGGGTCGCCGACCGTGACCGGATCGCCGTCGGCGGGCACAGCTATGGCGCCTTCATGACGGCCAATCTGCTGGCCCACACCGATTTGTTCCGGACCGGCATCGCGCGCTCGGGGGCCTATAACCGCACCCTGACCCCGTTCGGCTTCCAGGCGGAGCAGCGCACCTACTGGCAGGCGACCGACACCTATACGGAGATGTCGCCCTTCACCTATGCCGATCAGGTCAATGAGCCGATCCTGCTGATCCACGGCGAGGCGGACGACAATTCCGGCACCTTCCCGGTCCAGTCCGAGCGCTTCTATGCGGCGCTGAAGGGCCATGGCGCCACGGTTCGCTATGTCGTGCTGCCGCTGGAGGCCCACGGCTATCGCGCCCGGGAGTCGGTCGGCCACACCCTGTGGGAAATGACCCGCTGGCTGGACCAGTACGTCAAGAGCGCCGGCCCCCGCGACTGAAGCGTCCTCCGCGCCGCATACCGTCAGTTTTCGACAGGTGTGCGGTGATGGCGGATCATTCCAACCTCTCTCATCGGCAGGGAGGCTGAAATGACGGTTCACACGTATCTGAAGGCGAGCGCGGCGGCTCTGGTGGGGGCGCTGTCGCTGTCGGGCTGCATGTCGCTGATCACCGGCGGTGACCTGATCCGCGAGGGGGAACCCATGGCGCGGTTCATCTTCGAGAACCGGTCGCCGAGCCAGCCGTTCGACACCATCCTGATCTCGACCTGTGACGCCTCGTCCTATGGCCTCAACCGCCTGCCGGGGGGCGTGGAAATCCGCCCCGGCCAGTCCTACAGCTGGGACGTCTCTGCGGGCTGCTACGACGTCATGGTCGGCAATGTCGGTGACGGATCGACGCCCGGCAAACGGATCCGGATCCCCGCCAATACGCGCTTCACCCTGTACTATACGGGGGAGGGCTCGGACCCCTATCGCCAGGAGGTCCGCTGAGGTCAGCCCGTCCTGCTGGACGGGGCGATGACCGGCCTGTAGCGCTGGAACAGGCGTCGAGGCCCGGCGTGCCCGGATGGCCCACGCCCATGTTCTTGCAGGATGACGGCACCATCGCCCTGGCCCGATACGCGGTTCGGCCCGGACCTGGGGAGGGCGTCGGCCCACAGGACGTGTTCGGCTTCGAGCGGCCGACAGACGCGGTCATTCAGGCCTTCCGGACCCATGATCTGATGCTGGTCGCCAGCGACCCGGCACCGTTCGGGTCCGCGGATCCCGAACTGTCCGGCGACGCCCGGTTCCGCAACCGGCTGGATATGGGCGACTGGCGGTTCCGCCTGAACATCGGCCTGGGCTCGACCGCGACCGAGTTCCGCAATGTGCTGATTGTGAAGACATGCTGCGGGAAGCTCCGGGATCGACTGGCCAATCCGACGACGTGGACCGCCCCTCAAGCGTTCATTGGTGAGCCGGACCGGATCACCGCTCTCAGCGTCTGGCTGCAGGCGTTTTTCAGCACGGCAACGACGCGCGGGAGGGATCCCTTCGATCCTGATCCCCTCTACAAGTACTTCGTTGATACGGTGCTCGACGACCCCGAATGGACCGGGTTTGTGGCCCTGAACGTCACGCTCGACGCCATGGAAAGCCTGCCGGACTCTTTGAGGCGTTATGGCGCTGATTTCGCCGCGAAGGGCTTCACCGCGCACCATTTCGGGGCGAGTTTCGGAGCGCCGACGGGCCCCTTGACCTCGACGTTTGGTCTGATCGACGACACGCTATCCGACCCCGTGTCTCCCCCGACGACCTGGCTGACCTCGCAAAACGGACAGCCCGGTCCCGCGACACCCGGCACCGCCGTGGTCCTGAAAGCGCGCTTTGAAAACAGCGCACTGGCAGACTTTTCTATGGGGCTGCGCGAGGAGGACGATGGTGGGTGATGTAGGGTTCGAACCTACGACCCGCTGATTAAGAGTCAGGAACGTGCCGTTGATTTTTCTGCAGTATTTTTCAAAACAGCACAGAACTACGCCCTTTGAGATCAATGCGTTAGGCGCAGTTTGCAAGCCGACAGCGGTCTGTCGCTGCGCTCTACGGCGGCTTCGACCACTGCCTCACCAAGTCGAGGTCCTAGAAAAATCGCACCCCTCTTGGACCCTGGTCCCCCGTTCATTCGGCTTGCCTAGCCCGCCCCTTATACCCTTCGGACGGTGGTCCCTCCGGGGGGTATAAGAACGACGCCGTCTCCACCATGCCCGAACAAGAACAGTATCAATGTTGGATACAGTTCCCCCCGGTTATTATGATCCCCCTTATAGTTTGAGGGCGGGTCGAAGCCGAGCCCCGTGCGGCGGGGGTTAGGCGGGCGTCTTGCCCAGGCAGGGAAAGAGCAGCGCCGAATCTATCCTAACCCGTTTCGGGATTTCTCATCCGGGCCTGCCGGAAGGTTCTTGGTTGAATCTGTGTGATCCACGAACAAAACGGGCTGTGCGACCAATCTATGTGGGAGGGTAAGGGCTTGTTTTCTCACATATTTGCCAAGAGACCACAGGAGTCGGCCCGGCTAGAGTCTTCACATCAACAACGGAGACATCGATGACCTCTCGACTACCTACCCATACCCTGATGGTGACCTTCCTCCATGACGCCCTGAAAGCACGCGAGATCACCATTGAGCACCTCGCTGAACTCCTGGCCCCTATTGAGGAGAGCACAATCCGCTCGTGGTTCGATGGACGTTCCGCCCCGGTGGTTTCGGACCTCCTGCCGCTGGCCGAGGCGTTGAGAGTGTCTCCCGTCGAGCTGACCTGCGGCTGGGTCATCGATCAGATGCCGGTGATGGAGGAAACGGTCCGCAAGATCGCTCTGGACCCATTGGAGTCCCGGTTCCCTAAATCGAGCGACCTAGACCTGCGAGCACCGGCTCCCCAGCCCGACATGTCCGTCGAAGACCCATTCGATGCCCGCGTTCCCGGGAGCCCGATTGAGCGGTCGGTTCCGGGCCGCGTCAGGAAAGCCGCCCCTGGCTCTAGGAAGCTCGTAGAGACCCGGTCGCCGCGAGCCACAAGCAATCTGCCGGACTAGAAGTCGGCAAGGGAGCGTCATTGGCAGCGAAGTTCACGGGAGGGCAGGGTTGTGGTGCGGTTGATCCAGTCGCCCGCCTACGGCCCCGCCAAACGGGCTAGGTCCGGCATCGGGCATGGCCTCGACCCCGGTGATGACTAACGCTAAATCGCCGGGATGAAACGGGCGACTAAACGTTGGATCGACGAAACCATCCTGGATTGGGAATACGACGAGAAAGTGGGTCTACGGCTCGCTCGTCGATTATCGAGGGTGTTTCCAGCGTCAAAAGTTGCTGGAGCTTTGTCCCGCCGAGACCCCTTCGACGATGAGCGTATTTTCCAAGCCCTGATTGTGTCTGCGCGGCGCGGCTTCGCGGTGGTTATGGGCCGTGGGCGCAGACCTCCAGTTATAAAGGTAGAGACTGTCTACGTTGAGACAGACGAAGGAGAGAAGGACGACAAGGGAAGACTCCTCGATGTCATCTGGACACCTGACTGGACCCATACGGGCAATAGGCTGAAGCTTCTTGCGTTTGCCAACGTGATCGCCAGAGAACCGGCGAGCGTGATGACGGTCAGACTAGGACCGGACGTGGTAGCTGCCGCACTCGAGTCGCCTCGCGGGTTCTCGGGTTACATGACGGAGCGGATGCTGCGGCACCTTCGGAAGGCAGGTTTGAGCGATCCCAAGTATGCCTTCATCATCGAGGGCTCCCCTATCCATGACTTCCATATGCACGGGGTCATTGGCACCTCACTTCCCCTACCCGTTCTCCGCTCCGCGCTAATGGCAGTCGGTGGGCGAACGACGCTTCGCGCGAAAGAGCGCCAAGTCGACCTGGACCGCATCTCGGACCTTCACGGATGGGTCAGATACATCGCTAAAGCTCCCCTCCTGACCACCAAGGCATTGGCGAATGAGCGCAGGAGGCGAGGTGCCGAAATGCGGAACAGCGGTCTCATCGGAGCATCGCGAAGCGTCCGGGCCGAGGGTGCGGCTTGGTATCGCTCGGCGCGGGCAACGGGGTCGCCGATTAACTAGCGGCCCCTTTCCGGGACTTAGTTTCCGCCTTCGGGTGCCCGCTGCGCTCTGAGCAGATCGCCCAAGCGTCGCCCACCAATCCGGCATGTCGCGATCACTCGATCATGAGAAACAACCCGACCGCTTCGCCCTCGGGTCGCCGTGCATTCAATCTGACGCCCGCGAGACAGGCTCGTAAGGATTTCCCGTGATCTCCGGCCTTCCCGCTCGCGAAGTTCGGGTGCGTCAAAGTCCGCGAGGCGAACTTCAATCCACTCATCGGGGTTGGCCGTCCGGCCCACGCAGAGGCTATCGCCGTCGCCAATATAGCGGACGGTTCCGCTGAACGTTTCCCCGTGCCGCCTTGGCAGCTGCCCTTCGCAGGGATCAGCGTGTGCTTCCAGCGGTGTGATGAAAATCAGCGCGGTCGTTACGAGAAGAATGCGGAGCATGTCGCGACGCTGACAGTCGGGGGTTTCGGATTTGTGTGCGCGGACCTTGCTGCTCAATCCCCAGTGCCGAGTGTCGGTGCGAAATCAGGCGCCCGCCGGCTTCCTTGAAAGCGATCAGACGCTCCTTCCCAAAACCGGCCACGCCTCCCGCACATACAAACGTTCCAAAAACGTTTTTCAGAACGTTTTGCAAAGAAACTTGACGAGTCATGTATTGCATGATGTTTAGGTGAAACACGCTCGAAGGGACGAGGTTATGACAAACGTTAGCGCAACCGCAGAAAAACTTGCCACGCGAAAGGGCCTCTTCGCCTTCGCAATCAAATCGTTGGAGCGGGAAGGGTGGGTTGTCTCTCGCATTCCCAAGGCCGGAAAGGCCAGCCTGCGCCAAATCTCCCGCAACGGAGAGCGCAAGACCGTGTCCATTCGGACTTCTCAGGACACGTGGATCGCTTTTCCGCGAGCAGCGGGGGACGACAACTGGGTCACCTTGGATGTCGTGGATTACGTCGTCGCCGCATCGGTGAACGACAAGCACGATCCAACTGAAGCCCGCGTTCATATGATCCCCGGCGAGGTAGCGCGCGATCATTGGGACCGAGCCTATGAGGCTCGCACAGCCGCCGGTTTTTCGATCCCTGTCGGACGGGGGATTTGGTTGGCGCTCTACGCTGAAGAGACCGCCGAGCCGGTGTCCCTGGTAGGGGCCGGGCTTGGTCTCAAATATCCGCCAATCGGCAAGTGCGATCTGAGCAGCGAGCCGCTGCTCGTCGATGACGCCGATACCGTCGCTCCGGACCAGGAGGACAGCGCGATTGTTTCGCCGAGGGTCGAGTTTCTTACGATCAGCGAGGCCAAGAAGCGACTGTCCGTAAGTCTCGGCGTGCCGGAATCTGCCATCAAGATTACGGTCGAACACTGATGTCGGAGGAGAGGGAAATGACGAGCCGCGATAGAGCGCGTGCATATATTGCACAGTCTGAGGACGCGACCGGCCTCAAAAACATCAGGTCGCACGCACAGAAGGCGAACGAGCAAGAGATCGCCGATCTAGCTTTCCGACGCCTGATTGGCCTTCGGGTCGAATGGGAGCCAGGAACTGTCGAGCATGATTTCTGGACCACGGTCCACGCTTTCGAGACTGTTCTTTCGGAGGAGCGGGGGCGGACGACTAGGCTAGGTCGTACCCGGCAGAAAGTAGCCCGTGACGGCGTTGTCGCGACACTGGCCTCTTGGGCAACCGGACAGCCAACCGAGGGCTTCGCCATGCTGCGCGAACGAAACATGCTTGATCTGACCGGCGAAGCGATTGTTCTCCGGCATCCGCATCATTTCGACGAGGCCGTCATCGCCGCCTGCCAGCAACGGCTGGCCGATGCCAAGGCCCCGTAACGGAATCGACCGGTTTCGATACCCACTTGTCGCGCGTATCGTAAAATAGCTTGACTCACTTTCCGATACCCATTTTATTCCGATATGGATTTTCGATACGGGGGGGCCTTTGAGCCGGACGTTTGCATATTGCCGTGTCAGCTCCGCTGACCAGACGACAGACAATCAGGTCCGCGAGATTGAGGCTGCCGGGTTCTCGATCCAGCCCCAGAGGATCGTCGAAGAGACCATCTCCGGATCGGTCGCCGCCATGGAGCGACCGCAGTTCGCCCGGCTCGTAGATCGCTTGGAGTCCGGAGATGTCCTGCTGGTCACCAAGCTGGATCGCCTCGGGCGAAACGCGATGGATGTCCGGGCGTCGGTCGAACGATTGGCGAACGCAGGCGTGCGGGTCCATTGCCTGGCTCTCGGTGGTGTTGATCTGACCAGTCCCGCCGGGAAGATGACGATGGGCGTGATCGCTGCTGTCGCAGAGTTTGAGCGGGACCTGCTCATCGAGAGGACGCAATCGGGCCTTCGGCGAGCAAAGGAGCAAGGTAAGCCGCTCGGACGGCCCCCGCTTCTATCGGTAGAACAACAACGTGAGGTCCGGGAGCGCCGAGCGGCTGGCGCCTCCTTAGGACGGTTGGCGATCGAGTACGGGGTGACGAAAGCGGCCATCCAACGAGTGGAGCGCCGAGGTCGCTCACCGAATCCGTAGCGCAATGGCAAGTCAGCTTCAACGTGCGTCCATCGGACGGCTCTCGCGCAGGTGACCGGGGACCCAAGGCACTTCCCTTCAAGCGGCATAGGCGCCATCCTTCCCGAAACTTGGGGGGAATGCCTTGGGACTGCCGTTCGTAACTCGTCCACCGACCGATGCAGAAATGAAACTGCTAAACTTGATGATTAGCACGTTCACCGACGGGAGCGGCAATCAACGTGAAGCAGACGGAAGTTCACGCGCCGGCTGGCGAGAACTGGAGCGAGTGTTTGCGGAGTTCCTCACCGGGGCAATGCATCATGAAGACAAGCACGTATTCGACGTGATCGCACCGGATTGGCATGAGCCAAAAACTCACTACGGCATATCTGTCAAATCGAAGCAGCTAACCGGGCGGCGCACTCCCTTTGAGCGGCATCCTGACGCGACAGCCTACCTGGAAATCGCAAACTCACCGGCCAAAATGTGGGAGGGCATCACGAGTAGGACTGGCCTGGTTTCCGGACATTTCGAACGTCGGGAGGAGGCCCAGGCTATTGGGGATGCGCTGCTCCAAACTATCGCTGGGTGGAAGACTGCGGCCAAAGGCATCTATGAGGCGCAGAATCGGGGTGTTGAACTAGCAATCCCGAACTCGATCTACCTGAATGTCTCGTGGTCCCCTTTCAATGGAGATCGGAGAAATCTGCATCTTTGTAGCTTTCCGATGACCTTTCCCGCCGTGCAGTGGGTTTATGGGTCGCAGCGCTGTCTTCGAGGCATCGACCCACGATATCCGGGAGTCGCGTTGTTCGACTGGTATGCCCTTTCGGGCGGTCAGTTGAAATACTATCCCCGTTTCACGGACTCGTTGTTTGATGCTCCGATCCAACGACTGGAGAGGCTCGGAAGCATGTCGATCTATCAGAAAGCAGTCCAGTACTTCGAAGCAGACTATGCGGATTTAGCTGGCGAGCTTCAACCCGAACAGCTCGCCTTGCTCGACCGTCTCATTGTCGAGCTCTGAATCCGCCGGAACAAGCGAACTGCCGTCCAGTAAGCCCTTTGCAATGGCTTTAAACAGCTCGGGCGGAACTGCGTTTCCGATCTGCTCAAACTTCTTGCCGAGGTCGCCCTCCGGCTCGTAATCTTGGGGGAACGTCTGTATCAGAGCGGCCTCTCGCCAGGACAGTCGGCGCGGTACCTCAAGGCGGGGCCGCGTAGGATCGGCGTCGAGGTGCTCATACTCTCCCGTGAACTCCCATTTTTGTTTGAAGCCATCGGCCAAGTTTGACCAAACGCATTTCATCGTTTGTGAGGCGGGGTGAAGGGTGATGTGCCGAAAGTTCGCTACAACGCAAAATGCTGGGCCGTCCCACTTCGCTTTCCGGTTCCTGGACATGTAGTACCAGGACATATGACCTTCAGGATCATGCGGGCGTTCGTAGAACTCGCCCGCCGGCCATAGGGGTAGATGCCGGATAACGTCTCCGTGGGAGGAGTATGGCTTTAGGCCATATTTTCTTGCGTCTGCGGCGTTTCCATGTGTGCGCGCGGGAAAGACATAGCGAACGCCGAGCTCGCGCCTTACGCCGACTATGAAGATTCGCTTCCGCGACTGAGGCACGCCGAAGTCCGGCGCTTTGACCACGCTGTGACTAACCCGGTAGCCAAGCTCTTCGTACAGCGCAACCTGCTGCCGAAACCAAGCTCCCGATTCAACGCCGGCCATGCCGGACACGTTCTCCGCGATAAAATAGCGTGGCTTGATCTGCCCTAGTGCTCTAGCAAACTCTTGAAACAGATACGTTCTCGGGTCGTTTGATGGTTTCCTCAATCCGGCTAGAGAAAACGACTGGCAGGGGTAACCCCCGACCAACATGTCTGCCGAGGGGAAGCTGTCAATCTGGCGAATGTCCCCGCATACAACATCGGAATCTGGGAAATACTTGCGCAGAGTGCTCGTAGCGAACTTGCAAATATCATTTTTGTAGATGACATCCACACCCAAATCGCGAAGCGCGAAGTCAACTCCACCGCCGCCAGCGAATAGCGACACACACGTAGTCATTTGACGATTACCCCGTAGTCCTCATTGGAAATCCGTCTGCATCCACCCATCAATATCGGTCCCCATCTCGGGTTTCCAATAGGAAAAAAAGAAAGTTCCTTTGATATTGATAGGATGGGCTTGGCCGGCTCGATGGCGCTGACTTGCTCGAGTTCGACGATAAGCTCCACCTCTGCGCCGATTAACTCGCTATATTTCTGCGCCCGAGTTGCAGAGGTGATGTTTTTTATCACGGCTTTTGCCACAAAACACTGTCTATTAGCACCCATGCCGGCAAGGTAGACTGCTACATGGTCTCCCGGTCGAAGGTGAGTCTTGTGCCGAGTCGACGAATAGATCGGCCAACGAAGCTCCTTCAATCGCCGCTCGACCGTTTCATGGGCCGGCACCCGTCTGCCGTTGTCCTCATACGTGTCACTCGCGACGAACACGTAGTGACCCGGCTTCTGATCGGCGAGGGTAGACGTCATTCGGCATAATCTCCGTTGACCGCGCAAGCTGTCATGATTCTCCATCCGCGTGCGTAGTGGGGTCCAGGAGCCAGATCAACCGGTTCCGGCGGTGGTGTGCTTGCGGACCCTGGGGCGGCCTGAAGCTCAGCTCTTGGCGTGTTACGAGCATCACCAACGCCTAACCTCCAAGTCGCTGCTCGGGCCAATGTCGGCCCCTGATATCCCACAGAGATTTGAGCACTTGGTGGAGCCTCCCCTCCGCTCCATTAAGACGAGCCTCAGAGGGGCGACCAGTTATCGCGAGGTCGGACCTCGAAATGCAGCCAACCTAGTCCGACCCAAACGCCAAATCCCAATCTCCGTGGGCGTTTGCGGGCCGCTTTTTCCCATGCGACATTCGCTTGATGCGGCGATAAATAGATCGCCGCTTTCCGAAGCGGCATGGCGTTGGGCGATGGCCGCGACTCTGAAAGCTTCACCATGGAGGCTTGATGACAGCAGATTTCCAACCCCTACAAACCGCGTCAGTAAGGGTGATCCGACCCGCAAGTGAGCGCGTCGGGAGGCCCCTCCGGCAGCGGCACCTAACGAGAGCGATGAAGGCCGCGAAGGCGGCTGGTTTCGATACATTCGAACTTGTGGACCCCGCCTCCGGACTCACGTGCCGAGCCATCGGAGGAGGTAGCCCACCCCCCGAAGCAGACTTCGACGCCAATGCTGCGGCGAGTTGACGGCGGCACGACCGCCGGTCAGATCGATCCTCGGTTGCCTGACACATCCAATCCAAAGGTCACCTTCAAGCAGGCTCACGTCGTCCGAGCGGTTCGTGCGGCGCAGGCGGCGGGTCTTCCGGTGGTCGCCACGGTAATCGCTCCGGACGGCACGATCCGCCTTGAACACGTCGGTGCCCCAGCCGACTCTGCGCCGACAAACCCTTTCGACAGATGGGAGGCAAAACGTGCGCGTGCGGCTTAAGGGGATCAACAAGGTCACGAAACGGCTCGCCGATGGCAGCCTCGCTACCTACTACTACGCGTGGAAGGGCGGCCCCCGACTTCAAGGCTCACCGGGATCGCCCGAGTTTATTGCCAGCTACAACGAGGCTGCTGAGCAGCGGAAGCAACGGGGCTCGGATGTCCTTGTCTCGGTCTTGGATGCCTACGAATCGTCGGCGGATTTCCGGCATCTCGCCGACCGAACACGGGCCGACTACAAGAAGCACCTTCGGGCTATCGCTGGTGAGTTTGGTGACTTCCCACTCGCCGCTCTGCCAGACCGCCGGTCTCGAGGCCGGTTTCTCGAATGGCGAGACCGGCTCGCGCTAACGTCAGCGCGCAATGCGGACTATCGCTTTGCGGTATTTGCTCGGGCTTTGTCGTGGGCGCATGGACGCGGGCTCGTGCTTTGCAATCCGTTGGAGCGCCCGGGTCGTCTATATCGTGCCGACCGCAACGACTCGGTTTGGACGGCAGCTGACGAGAAGGCCTTTCTCGAGCACGCTCCTGAGCACCTCCACATTGCTCTCCACCTGGCGCTCTGGACGGGACAGCGACAAGGCGATCTGCTGGCGATTACGTGGAATGCGTACGATGGCGAGTATCTCAGGCTGAAGCAGCGGAAGACGGGCCGCCGGATTGTCATCCCGGTCGCCGCTCCTTTGCGGATCATCCTCGACGAAGCCAAATCGCACCGTCGAGACGCAGTCACAATCCTTGCCACAGAGGGTGGCCGAACATGGACGTCTTCGGGTTTCAGGTCGTCCTGGAGGAAGGCTTGCGCGAAAGCCAAGATCGCCGACCTGACATTCCATGATCTCCGAGGAACAGCAGTGACGCGGCTCGCTCAAGCGGGCTGCACCGTGGCTGAGATCGCGACGATCACCGGCCATAGCTTGGCGGACGTCAACGGCATCCTGGACGGACACTATCTGTCGCGTGATCTGACGCTTGCTCAGTCCGCTATCCGTAAGCTCGAAACGCGAACAAATCGTCCAACTGAACGTCCAACTGCGCCAGCCGCGTCCGGCCAGTCTGCTATCGCTGCTTCAGAAAGTTGTTCGAAATCAGTAGGAAACGATGGTGGGTGATGTAGGGTTCGAACCTACGACCCGCTGATTAAGAGTCAGCTGCTCTACCAACTGAGCTAATCACCCGTATCGTCCAGCCGGGCATGGACCCGGATGCGCGAAGGGGCCGGACATACTGTCTCGGTCCTGCGAACGCAAGGCCGATTTCGCCCGGGGCCCTGCGGCGTTAGGCTGCGCCCTCTGAGTCGGAGGGGACACCATGGCACGTCGGGATCTGAGCGGGGCGGTCGACTTTGGTGTGCTGGAGGCGATGACCGGCGGCGATGACGTCATCTCGGAGGAGGTGCTGGCCCTGTTCGTGCAGCAGGCCGGCCTGTGGTCTCCGCTTCTGGACGTCCGCCATGAGGGCTGGCGCGATGCGGCCCATACGGTCCGGGGCGCAGCGGCGGGAATTGGCGCAGGGGCGCTGGCCGAGGCTTGCGCGGCCGCAGAAGCGGCGGACAAGGCCCAGGCGCCGCCGCTGCTCGACCGGGTGCGCGATGCGCTGGATGTGGCGCTGGCCGATGTCGCGGCCTGGCGGCATGAGCTGATGCTGAGGTCACTGCGGGCATGACCAGCTTCGACTATGTCAGACTGGTGCTGGCGGAAACGCCCTTGTGGGCCTTCGCCATACTGGCCCTACTGGTTTTTCTCGGCGTACGGCGGCTGAAGTCCCGGGTCCGGAGCCTCCGCCTCGCCCTGATTGCGCCGGTCGCCTTCCTGATCTGGGGTTTGTCGAATGTCGCTGCCTACAGTCAGGTCCATTCGCCCGTCATTGGCGGATCGACGCTGATCGTGATGTTCGCAGCGGGCTGGGCATCTGCACGGTTGTTTTCCAGCGAGACGGCCGAGCGCACGGCTGAGGGCCGATTCCTGTTCCACGGGACGCCAGAGCCGCTGATAACCTATGTGGTCGTCTTCGCCATCCGGTTCGGGCTGGAGGTGTGGATGGGGTTCGAGCCGGCCGTCGCGGCGCTGGCCGGGGGCCTGGCCATCGGAGTCACGGCATTCGTGGCCGGGCGGACAGCCCAGAGGGCGTTCCTGTTGTTCGCCGCGCGTCGTCGGGCGCTCGCGACGATCTGAGTGCGTTAACCCCGCGTGCGGTCCCAGGTAGCGAACTCGTGGGCGATGCAGCGGTCGATCAACAGGCGCCAGACCGGCTCGGCGATGGCGGCGGACAGGCCGGCGTCGCGCGCAGCGGCCAGCACCTTGGCCACCACATCCTCGATCCGGGCGTCGTCATGGACGACGTCGCGGCTGGGTTTGATGCGGGCGGCGGCCTCCATATAGCCCTGACGTTCGGCCAGCAGGGCGACCAGGGCGCGGTCCAGGGCGTCGACGCCCTGACGGACCTCGGCCATGGAGGTGCAGGCCTCGGGCGCGGTGCGGCCATCCACGATGATGCTATCCGACAAAGGCGCGCTCCAGCACATAGTCACCCGGCTCGGCATTCGAGCCTTCCTTCAGGCCATAGGTCTCCAGCAGTTCGCCGGCTTCCTTGATCATGGCCATGGACCCGCACAGCATGACCCGGTCGGTGTTGGGCGAGAAGCCGATGGGCAGCTGCAGGTCGGCGAACACATCGCCCGAGCGGATGCGGTCGGTAATGCGTCCGGGCGTTTCGAACCGCTCGCGGGTGACGGTGGGATAGTAGGTCAGCTGGGCCTTCGCCTCGTCGCCGACCAGCGGATCGTCATGGATGCCCGCGGTGAAGAAGTCGCGGTAGGCCAGATCGGCCACCTGACGCACGGTGTGGCAGACGATCACCTGTCCGAAGCGGCTGTAGGTGTCCGGGTCGCGGGCCACCGACAGCCAGGGGGCCAGACCCGTGCCCGTGCCGATCAGCCACAGCCGCTCGCCGCCGGTCAGCGCATCCAGCACCAGGGTGCCGGTCGGCTTCTTGCCCATCAGCACCGTATCGCCGGGCTGGATCTTCTGCAGGCGCGCGGTCAGGGGACCGTCCGGCACCTTGATCGAAAAGAACTCCAGCGCCTCGGCCCAGTGCGGGCTGGCGATGGAGTAGGCCCGCAGCACGGGCTTTGCACCATCCTCACCCGGCAGGCCGATCATGACGAATTCGCCCGAGCGAAAACGGAAATCCTCGGGCCGTTCGAGGGTGAAGCTGAACAGCTGGTCGGTCCAGTGGTGCACCGACAGCACCTTGAGCGCATGGTGGGGCGACGGCCGGGCAGGGGCGGTGTCGGCCAGGGTGGACGAAAGGGTCTGGGTCATTGCCGCCCTATCTAGAGCGTGACGCCCGCCAGCGAAACCCGGGTGAGGCGTTCCGTCTCCGCAATCGATTTCGGGGTGACGATCCGGCCAAGCCGCACTAGCGTGCCGGCCATGAAAACCTCGACCCTTCGACACACCGCCTCCGCTCTCACCCTAGTTTCCGCAACGGCCATGGCCGGTCTGGCCCAGGCCCAGGACGCCACCGATCCGTCGATCCTGACGCCCGAGCGGGTGTTCGCCAGTCCGTCGCTGAACGGACCGGTGGCCCGCGGCGTCAGCCTGTCGCCGGACGGCCAGCTGGTCGCCTTCCTGCGCTCGCGCGAGGACGATGTGAACGTCCAGGACCTGTGGGCCGTGTCGGTGGACGGCGGCGAGCCCTTCAAGCTGATCGACGCCCGCGCCCTGGTGCCGGACGCCGGCGAACTGTCCGAGGCGGAAAAGGCCCGGCGTGAGCGCATGCGCATCAGCGCCCGGGGCGTGGTCGAATATGCCTGGGACCAGCAGGGCCGCTATATTCTGGCGCCGCTCGAGGGCGACATCTTCCTGGCCGAGCGCGAGGGCGGGGCGGTGCGTCGCCTGACCGAGACCGAGGCCGACGAGATCGACGCCAAGGTCAGCCCGGACGGCAACTATGTCTCGTGGGTGCGGGATCAGGATCTGGTCGTCTATGACCTCGCCGGCGGCCGCGAAATGGCGGTCACGACGGATGGCGAGGGCCTGATCACCTGGGCTACGGCCGAGTTCATCGCCCAGGAAGAGATGGACCGCGACACCGGCTACTGGTGGAGCCCGGACGAACGCTACATCGCCCTGCAGCGCACCGATGAATCGACGGTCGATGTGGTACCGCGCCTCGACATCACCGGCGGCGGCGCCAGCGTGATCGAGCAGCGCTATCCCCGCGCCGGCCGGCCCAATGCCGTCGTCGAGCTCTATGTGCACGACCGCACGACGGATGAGCGGGTCAAGGTCGACCTCGGCGACAATACCGACATCTATCTGGCCCGCGTGGCCTGGTCGGTCGATGGTCAGACCCTGTATGTCCAGCGCCAGTCGCGCGACCAGCAGATGCTCGACCTGATGACCGTGGACCCGACGACGGGCGCCTCAAAGGTGATCCTGACCCAGACCAGCGAAGCCTGGGTCGGGCTGACCCACAATTTCCGGCCGCTGGCCGACGGGCGCTTCATCTGGTCGTCGGAGGAGAGCGGCTGGCGGCACCTGTATCTGTATTACCGCGACGGCACCCTGATCCGCCCGATCACCACCGGCGACTATGCGGTCAAGGCGCTGGACGGCGTCAACCTTGCGACCGGCGACGTCTTCTTCACGGCCTCGATGCGCGACGGCGAGGAATATCCGATCGAGCAACAGCTGTTCCGGGCCAGCCTGAACGAGACCGTCACCCCGGTCGAGGTCACCCCGCGCGGCGGCTGGTGGTCGGCCTCGGTCAATGCCACCGGCACGGCCTATGTCGGCAACTACACCGATCTGGAGACCCCGCCCCAGTCGGCGCTCTACCGGATTGACGGCACGCGTCTGCGCTGGATCGAGGAGAACCGGCTGGACGAAAACCATCCCTTCTTCCCCTATGTCTCGCGCCGGCAGACGCCGACCTTCGGCACGCTGGAAAGCAATGGCGAGACCCTCGTCTGGCAGATGACCACGCCGCCGGGCTTTGATCCGTCGAAGACATATCCGGTCGTCATGCAGGTCTATGGCGGCCCGTCGGGTGGCGGGGTCCGGAATGGCTGGCAGCCCTCAACCACTCAACTGTTGACTGAGGCCGGATATATCGTCTTCCGCCTCGACAATCGGGGCGAAGGCGAGCGTTCGACCAAGTTCAAACAGGCGCTCTATCTGACCATGGGGCAACCTGAGATCGAAGATCAGGTTCGTGCCGCCAACTATCTGAGAACGCTCCCCTTCGTGGACGATGATCGCATCGCCGCCATGGGCTGGAGCTACGGTGGCTTCATGACGCTGCACATGCTGACCGAGCCTGAGATGGGGCTGGCGGCCGCCATCTCGGGGGCGCCGGTCACGGACTGGAGCCTCTATGACACCCACTATACCGAGCGCTTCATGTCGACGCCGGAGGCCAACCCCGAAGGCTATGCGGCCTCGGACGTGGTCGATCAGCTGGACCAGCTGACCGGGCGGCTGCTGCTGATGCACGGCATGGCCGACGACAATGTCATCTTTGAAAACACCACCCGCGTGCTGGACTCGCTGCAGGGCCAGAGCATTCCGTTCGAGACCATGCTCTATCCCGGTCAGCGCCACGGCATCCGGGGCAATGAGCGGGGGCTCCACCAATGGCGAACCTATCTGGACTTCCTCGATCGTACGATCGGATCACGCTCGCCGCACGCGGACTGATCGGCGCCAGCCTGCTGGCCCTGACGCTGGGCGGCTGCCTCAGCGTCGAGGTCACGCGATCGGAAGACCGGACCGCCTCGGCGACGGAGGCAGCTGAAGCCGCTGTGCTGGCCTCCGAGGCGGCGTGGCAGGCGAATCCGTCGCCGGATCCCGCGCCGGTTCTGGTCGACTGTTTTGACCTGCCTGACCCGGTGGCGGATCTGTGTGCCAGAGACCGAATGACGACCAATGCGGTCATCGCCTGGTCGCCGTCGGTGGCGGAGATCGACTGGCGGCCGGGTGACGGCATCCGCGGCATGCCGATTCTGATCAAGGACAATATCGAGACCTTCGACATTCCGACGACGGCGGGGTCGATGGCCCTGATCGACAATGCGCCCGGGCGGGATGCGCCGCTGGTTGCGCGGCTGAGGGCCGAGGGCGGGGTGATCCTCGGCAAGGCCAATCTGTCGGAATGGGCCAATATCCGCTCGTCGGAGTCCATCAGCGGCTGGAGCGCCGTGGGCGGCCTGTCGCGCAATCCCTATGCACTGGACCGGAACACCTGTGGCTCGTCCGCAGGTTCGGCGGCGGCCGTTGCGGCCGGTCTGGCGCCGGCGGCCATCGGCACCGAGACAGACGGCTCGATCACCTGTCCGGCGGCCATCAACGGCATCGTCGGCTTCAAGCCCACCGTGGGTCTGGTGTCGCGCACCCACATTGTGCCGATCAGCCGCAGCCAGGACACGGCCGGCCCCATGACGCGCACGGTCAGCGATGCCGCCGTGGTGCTGACGGTTATCGCCGGCAGCGACCCGGCTGATCCTGCGACCGCCGAGGCCGATGCGCACCGCGTGGACTTTGCTGCGGGCCTCGACGCCGGCGCGTTGAGGGGCCAGCGCATCGGCGTCATGCGGTTCCTGACCGGCTATTCGACCGGCACCGATCTGGTGTTCGAGGAAAATCTCAGGGCTCTGGAAGAGGCCGGGGCCATTCTGGTGGACATCACCGAAGGCCCCAATCGCGGCGCCATCGGCGGGGCGGAGTTCGCTGTGCTGCTGACCGAGCTGAAGGTGGACCTCAACCTCTATCTGGCCTCGACCGACCCAGCCCAGGTTTCGACCCGCACCCTGGCCGATGTGATCGCCTTCAACGAGGCCACGCCCCGCGAGCTGGCCCTGTTCGGCCAGGACATCTTCATCTCGGCCGAAGCGACGAAGGGGCTGGACGACCCGGACTATATCGCCGCCCGCGAACGGTCCTTCCGGCTGGCGGGGCCCGAGGGCATCGACAGCATGATGGCCGACCACGACGTCGTCGTGCTGATCGCGCCGACCACCGGGCCCGCCTGGTCGATCGATGTGGTCAATGGCGACAACTATCTGGGCTCGGCCAGCCAGCTGGCGGCCGTCGCCGGCTATCCGCACCTGACCGTGCCGATGGGCTTTGTCGACGGCCTGCCCGTGGGGATGAGCTTCATCGGCGGAAAGTGGCAGGATCAGCAGGTGCTGTCGTTCGGCTATGCCTTTGAACAGGCGACACAGGCGCGGCGCGACCCGGAGTTCGCCCCGTCGGTCGACCGGATGGAGGCGGTGGCACCGCTGCTCAGGCCGCTGGAGTAGGGGCCTTCAGAGCCTCCGCAGGGCCGTCCAGTTCAGGTGCAGGGTGCGGATGCCATACCGAATCGCGGAGATGCTGGGGAGAAGTAGTCCGATGGCCAAGGCACTGTCGGTGGCGGTGTCAGCCCAAGCCGCCGACGACATCTCTCGCCAGTGAATAGCGATCTGCCAGACGATTACGACCGGGAATGCGCTGGCCAACAGGGTGACCATCGTCCCGTTCAGCAGGCCCGCGAGCGCTTCTTCCTTATCCTTGGGCTGGTCCATGTCAGGCACCTTACGGCAGCGGAGCCGGACGGCAAGGATGGTCAGTCGATCGGCTGGTGCGTGAAGCCGCTGACGCCGGTCAGGGGGCGGCTGTCGCGTTCGATCTCGACCTCGCTTTCAGCATAGACGACCAGCAGTTCGGCCAGACAGGTCAGGGCGTTCAGATGGATGCGCTCATAGCCGTGGCTGGCGTCGATGCCGAAGGTCAGCAGGGCCGTGCGGATGTCGGCGCCCGACTCCAGCGCCGAGGCCGAGTCCGACCGGTAATATCGGAACACATCCTTCTGCAGGGCGATGCCATGCTCGCGCGCCAGCCGGGCCAGCTTGCGCGACAGGTGCCAGTCGAACGGCCCGGTCTGGTCAGCCATGGCCAGGGTGACGCCGAATTCGGATGAGTTCTGGCCCGGCGCCGTCGTGCCGTTGTCGATGGTGATCATGGCGGCCACGTCTGGAACCAGTACGGAGGAGGCGCCGACACCGACCTCCTCGGCGATAGTGATCAGCGCATAGGTGTCGACCTCGGGCGTGCGGCCCTCGCGGACCATGCACTCCAGCGCCGCCAGCAGGGTCGCGACCCCTGCCTTGTCGTCCAGATGGCGCGAGACGATGTAGCCGTTGTCGAGGAATTCCGGTTGGGGGTCGATGGCGATGATATCGCCGACCTCCACGCCCAGGGCTTCGGTCGCGGCGCGGTCGTAGACCTTCTCGTCGATGCGCAGTTCGACCTGGCTCCAGGCGACGGGCTGGGTGTCGACCTCCTCGTTGAAGGTGTGACCCGAGGCCTTGAGCGGCAGGATGGTGCCCCTGAACCGCTGTCCTTCGGCAAAGATGGTCGCGCGGGCCCCCTCGGCAAAGCGCGACGACCAGTGGCCGATCGGCACGACCTCGAGCCGGCCGTTCTCCTTGATGCGCTTGACCTGGGCGCCCAGGGTATCGACGTGGGCCACCAGCGCCCGGGCGGGCTTGGCCTCCTTGCCGGGCAGTCTCGCCCGGATGGCGCCGCGCCGCGTCATGTCGAACGAAATGCCCAGCCGCTCCAGCTCGCGACAGACCTCCCACACGGCCTCATCCGTGTAGCCTGTGGGGCTCGGGATGTTCAGCAGGCGCGACAGGCGTTCGGTCAGATAGTCGGCGTCGATAGAGGGCAGGGTCATGAGTCTCCTTGGTATCAGCTGTTCAGGGCTGCCCGGCTGGCGGCGGCTCCCGACAGGGGGAATAACAGGTCGATGAACCGCTCGGCCGTGGGCTGGGGTTCATGGTTGGCCAGGCCTGGGCGCTCGTTGGCCTCGATGAAATGATAGTCCGGACCCCGGTGATCGGGCACTATCAGGTCGATTCCGGTGACCGAGATGTCGATGGCACGGGCGCCTGTCACGGCGGCATTGATCAGGGCCGGGTGAACCTCGCCCGTCACATCGTGAATGGTGCCGCCAAGATGCAGGTTGGCGGCCTTGCGGACGCGGACCTCCTCGCCGGCCGGGGCGACATCGTCGAGGCTGTAACCAGCCTCGGCCAGGGTGCGGATGGTCTCCGCATCCAGCGGGATGCGAGACTCGCCGCCGGTGGCCGCCTCACGCCGGCGGCTCTGGTGTGCGATCAGGTCGCGCAGGGTCGACCGCCCATCCCCGACCACGCGCGGCGGGCGGCGGATGGCCGCGGCCACCACCTTGAAGTCGATGACCACCAGCCGCAGGTCTTCGCCCTCGACGTGATCCTCGACCAGCACTTCGGGGCAAAGGGCGCGGGCTTCCTTGATCGCGGCCTGCACATCGTCGAGCTTTTTCAGGCCGACGGCCACGCCCTTGCCCTGCTCGCCACGCGCCGGCTTGACCACCAGGGCGGGGCGTTCGGACAGCGCCGTCGCCAGGGCCTCGGCGTCGTCCGGATCATAGCGCTGCGGCACCTTCAGGCCGGCCTGTTCGACGATGCGACGGGTCATCCGCTTGTCGTCGCAGATGCTGACGGCGACGGCCGAGGTCAGTTCCGACAGGCTCTCGCGGCAGCGGATCGAGCGCCCGCCCCAGGTCATCCGCACCAGACCGCCCTCGGCGTCGAGCACGTCGGTGGCGATGCCCCGCCGCCGCGCCTCATCGACGATGATCCGGGCATAGGGATTGAGGTCGCTGGCCGGGTCCGGCCCCTTGAACAGGGGCTCATTGATCGGGTTCTTGCGCTTCACGCCGAAGAAGGACACGCGGCGAAAGCCCAGCTTCTCATAGAGGGCGATGGCCTGTTCGTTGTCGTGGATGACCGACAGATCCATATAGGCCAGCCCGCGCGTGCGGAAATGCTCGGCCAGCCGCCGGACCAGGGCCTCGCCCACACCCGGCTGGGTGGCCTGCGGGTCGACGGCGAGACACCACAGGGACGAGCCTTCCTCGGGATCGGAAAACGCCTTCACATGGTCGACGCCGGTGACCGTGCCGATCACCGCGCCGGTCGTTTCGTCCTCGGCCACGAAGTAGGTCAGGGCGCGATCGTCCTTGCGGGTTGTGAAGAAGTCGGGGCGGATCTGCACCATGCGCCGGGCGCCATAGATGCGGTTCACCGCCTCGATATCGTCATCCGAGGCCAGCCGCCGCACGGTGAAACCCCGGGGCTGGCGTCGCCCGGGGCGATAGGTGGCCAGGTCCAGACGGAAGGTATGCGAGGGGTCGAGGAACACTTCCTGCGGGGCCGAGGCCAGCAGCACATGCGGATTGCGCACATAGAAGGCGATGTCGCGCCGATCCGGCCCCTCGGACCGCAGGGCCTCGATCAGGGGCTGCGCGTCAGAAAAGGTCTGGGCAAACAGCAGCCGCCCCCAACCCATGTCGAGCACCGCATCCGGGGTCATCTCGCGCTCGGCACCGCCCACCATGGGCTTCAGCCCCTCGTGGCGCATGCGCTTCAGCCGGTGCGGCGTCGCGCGGGGCTTCTGGCGGGGCGCGTCAGACGCCATGGGACTGCAGCCACATTTCGAGAACCGCGACCTGCCACAACTCGGATCCGCGCAGGGGGGTAATGTGATCGCGTGGGTTCTCGAACAGGGTCTCCAGATACGGGCGCTTGAACAGCCCCCGCTCGCGCGCGACCTGACTGTTCAGACTGTCGCGAACCATCTCCAGATAGGGCCCGTCGATGTATTTGAGGGCGGGGACCGGGAAGTAGCCCTTCTTGCGGTCGATCACCTCGGACGGCACGACCAGCCGCGCGGCCTCTTTCAGTACGCCCTTGCCGCCTTGTGACAGCTTGTGCTCGGGCGGAATGCGCCCGGCCAGCTCGACCAGCTCGTGGTCGAGGAAGGGGACCCGCGCCTCCAGCCCCCAGGCCATGGTCATATTGTCCACACGCTTGACCGGGTCGTCGACCAGCATGACCTGACTGTCGAGCCGCAGCGCCTTGTCGACGGCGGTCTCGGCGCCCGGAATGCCGAAATGGGCCCGAACGAGGTCGAGGCTGGCGTCGGTCTCGGGCAGATAGGCGGGGTTGACCTGGGTCCGCAGGGTGGCATCGCTGCGGTCGAAGAAGGCCCCTGCATAGGTCGAGACCGGATCGGTCGTGTCCAGCATGGGCGGGTACCAGTGATAGCCGCCGAACACCTCATCGGCGCCCTGGCCCGACTGGACCACCTTGATGTGTTTCGCGACCTCCTGGCTAAGCAGGTAGAAGCCGACATTGTCATAGCTGACCATGGGCTCGGACATGGCGCCGATGGTGCCGGGCAGGGACTGCATCAGGCGGTCATGCGGCACGAAAATCTGGTGGTGGTCCGTGCCATAGTGGTTGGCGATCAGGTCGGAATAGACGAACTCGTCGCCCTTCTCCTGATTGGCGGCCTCAAAGCCGACCGAGAAGGTCTGCAGCCCGGTCTGGCCCAGCTCGGCCAGCAGGCCGACCACCAGGCTGGAGTCGACCCCGCCCGACAGCAGCACGCCCACCGGGACATCGGCGACCATGCGTCGCTTCACGGCAATGCGCAGGGCATCCAGCACCTGATCCCGCCAGTCCTGGGCGGTCAGGTTCGCATCTTCTGCGCGGCGCACATTCTGCGGCGCCCAGTACAGGCGGTCGCGGGAGGTCCCGCCGGCCTCGAAGATGCGCAGGGTCGCCGGCGGCAGCTTCCTCACACCCTTCAGGATGGTGTGTGGCGGAGGCACGACCGCGTGGAAGGTCATGTAGTGGTGCATGCCGATCGGGTCGATCGACGTATCCACGTCGCCGCCCGCCAGCAGGGACGGCAGGCTGGAGGCGAAGCGCAGGCGCTGGCCCTGTTCCGCCAGATACAGCGGCTTGATGCCGAACCGGTCGCGGCCCATCACCACGCGTCCGCTGTCGCGCTCGTGAATGACGAAGGCGAACATGCCGTGGAAGCGGTCGACGCAGGCCTCGCCCCAGGCGTGCCAGGCCTTGAGGATCACCTCGCTGTCGCCGTCGGAGAAGAAGCGATAGCCCATGCCCTGCAGCTCGGCGCGCAGTTCGGGGTAGTTGTAGATACAGCCGTTGAAGACCATCATCAGGCCGAGGTCGGCATCGACCATCGGCTGCTGGGCCTTGTCGCTGAGGTCGATGATCTTCAGGCGCCTGTGGCCAAAGGCGACCGGGCCGCGCGCCACCACTCCGCTGCCATCCGGCCCGCGTGGGGTCAGGGCCCCGGTCATCCGTTCTACAGCGGCGATATCGGCCGTCTGCCCGTTGAAATTGATCTCGCCGCTCAGGCCACACATGCGCTGGTTCAGACCTCGCTTGTCATTTGAAATTCAGGTGCACGGGGCCGCACGCCCCCAAGCTTAACCGCTGCGACCCGGAACCGTTCCGCCGGGTGTCAGGCGGAACGCCGTCTGCGGACCCAGGCCACCGTCGCAATGACCAGTGTAGCGGCCAACAGTCCGGCGCCCAAACCGTCCCACAGACCGTCGTCCAGAAGAGCCCCGATCAGGCCGGTCAGGCTGAGGGCCACGAGCAGCAGCGGGATGCGGAAGATCCGCCACAGGCTGGAGTCGGCGCGGCTCATGGCGCGCGTCTCCGCCGGGCCAGCCACAGGTACAGGCCGCTGATCAGGATGACGATGGTGATGACGTCCAGAACGGCCCAGACGATCTTGAGGCCCAGCCCGCCATAGTCACCAAAATGCAGCGGCTGCGACAGCGACAGGGCCTTCACATACCAGGGCATGGGCGCGACCGCGGCCAACGCGCCGGTGCGCGCATCGATCAGGGCGGGGGTGGTCAGGTGCGTCGTCAGCGGCGTGTCGCCGTGGAAGAACACCGCATAGTGGTTGTCGGTTGAATAGTCAGAGCCGGGGAAGGCCACGAACTGTAGCTGACGCCCGGGCAGTGCCACCTTGGCCCGCTGGACGGCCGCATCCAGCGAGGCGCGTTCGTTCAGCGCCACAGGCGCGTCATAGGCGGCGGCCAGGTCGGCCAGCGCCGTGTCCTTCCAGTGGGCGATGATCGGCACGGCCAGGGTGTTGACCACGCCGGTGCCACCGACCACCAGCACCCAGGCCACCGTCACTATGCCTGCCAGATTGTGCCAGTCCAGCCAGCGCGTGCGCGCCGACTTCCGGGAGCGCACCGTACCGAACGGTAGCCGGCGCATGAAAGGCGCATACAGCACTACGCCCGACACGACCGCCGCCACCAGCATCAGACCCATCAGCCCCAGGAACAGCATGCCCGGCAGGCCGAGGAACAGGTCGGTATGTAGCTGGAGGATGAACTCCATCACCGGATGGCCGGCGACCGGGGGCGCCGCCTCGCCACTGGTCTGGTCGATGGGCTGGAAGGTGTAGACACCGGCCGGGGCGTCGGGCGCCCGGCTGGTGACATTGACCACCGGCCGGTCGGTATCGAAGCTCATGAAGCTGGGCACCTCGCCCGGATGCCGGGACAGGGCGACATCCAGCACCTGATCCAGATTCAGCCTGTCACCGTCCGGATTGGCCGGGGCCCAGGCCTCGTCCAGCAGCCAGTGCTCGATCTCATGGGTGAAGACCAGGGGCAGGCCGGTGATGCACAGCATCAGCAGGAACAGGGTCGAGAACAGGCTCGACCAGGTATGCACCCACGACCAGGCCCGGATGGTGCTGGATCGCATTCCGCCTAGAAGTCCGCCGAGATCGAGACGCTCAGGGTGCGGGGCGCGCCCAGCGTCAGATAGTTGGCACCGGGATAGCCGCCGACGGCCACCCAGTGATCCTCATCCGTCAGGTTCTCGACGCGCGCGCGCAGGGTCAGCGGCCGACCCTGGGCTTCAAAGCCATAGCGCACACCGGCGTCGACCCGTGTCCAGGACTCCAGATCGACGGTATTGGCGGCATTGGCCGACTGCTCGCCCGTATGGACGACGCGCCCCTCAACCGTCAGGCCAGGAACGGCAGGCACGTCCCACTCGACATTGGCGTTGAACTGCAGCTCCGGCACGCCGATGGGGGCCATGCCGTCCAGCGCGCCACCGGCGGTCCGGGTGAGTTCGGCGTCGATGAAGGTCCACCCGCCCAGCACCCGCAGGCCGTCGCGCGGCTCGCCGAACCAGGTGACTTCCAGCCCCCGGTTGCGCTGTTCGCCATTGGCAGCGAACACCCCGCCCTCGACGAAGGCGCTGGGCAGAGTGATCGAGAACAGGCTGACCGTGCCACCGAACCGGCCCAGATCGTATTTGAAGCCCACCTCGGCCTGCTCGCCCCGGAACGGCGACAGCACCTCGCCGGCGTTGGTGACAGGCACGCCGCCGCTGACGGCGGGCGCGGTCTGGCCGGGGATCAGGGCCTCGGCATAGTTGGCATAGAGCGAGGCCCACTCGGTCGGCTTGTAGACGAGAGCAAAGGCCGGGGTCGTGGCGTCGCCCTCATAGCCCGAGGCAAAGGCGCCGGTGTTGTAGTCATAGGTCCGCGTCTCGATCGACTGGTAGCGCACGCCGACCGTGGCCAGCAGCCGCCCGTCGAGGAAGGACACCCTGTCGGCCACCGCGACGCTGCTGTTCTCGACCCGCTCGGTGACATTGGGATCGGACAGCGACCCGCCGACGAAGAAGTCGGGGGTGGGCGGGGCCACGTCGACCGGCGCATAGAGGTCGCTGGCGAACCCGGTAAAGTTGGAGAAGGCATAGGCGTTCTCGGAGCGCGACCGGACGGTCGAGGCCGAGGCGACCAGACGGTGATCGACCGATCCGGTGGTGACGTCGGCACGCAGGCCGATGTCGCCCGAGATGATCTGGTCCTCGCGCACATTGTCAAACCGATAGGCGCTGAGCGTGCCGTCGGGCTGGGCCGTGGGGTTGGCCAGCACATTCTGTTCCTTGCCCTGACGCCCGCCAAAGGCGGCCCAGGCCGAGACCCTGTCGCTGAGGTCGAACTCGCCGCGCGCCACGCCGAACAGCTGACGCTCGTCCGTATAGGTCCAGGGCTGGGCGAAATTGCTGTCGGCGGCGGGCGCAGCCGGAACGGCCCCGGCCGGGGTCACCGTCGGGCGCGGGGCGTCGATGTGGTGATCCTGCCAGCCGATGTCGGCCGAGAAGCGGGCGCGGTCGCCGCGCCGATCAAGGCCCAGGCCGATGACGCTGAGTTCGCGTTCCTGACTCTCGACGCTGCTTTCGCCGTCGCGGCGGGCTATGTTCAGACGCAGGCCGTATTCATTGCCCAGCCCAAAGCGACGGGCGACGTCGGCGGCCAGATAGGTCTCGCCGCCGCCTTCCAGCCCCGCCGTCAGGCGGGTGAGGGGCGCGCTTCCGGCGCGCTTGGGCATCAGGTTGAAGGCCCCGCCCACGCCACTGCCGCCCGGCGCCGCGCCGTTCAGAAAGGCGGTCGCGCCGTGAAAGACCTCGACCCGCTCAAGGAATTCGGCCGCCACGAACTGGCGCGGCAGGACGCCGTACAGGCCGTTCCAGGTCATGTCGTCGGAATAGACCGGGAAGCCGCGGATGACATACAGCTCCTGGAAATTGCCGAAGCCCTTGGAGACCCGCACGACCGGATCGTTCTGCAGCACATCGCCGACGCTGCGCGCCTGCTGGTTTCGGGCCAGCTCTTCGGTGTAGGCGGTGAAGGCGAACGGCGTATCCATCTGGTCCATCGCACCGAACAGGCCGACCCGTGCGCCGGTTGCGACCTGACCGCCTGCATAGGCCGGCGGCACCGTGACCTGCGATCCGGTGACGATGATATCGTCCACCCGCGCTTCCTGCGGATCGGCCTGTTGGGCCAGGGCGGGCAGGGGCGGGGCCAGGGCGATCAGGGCGACAGACGACAGAAGGGCAAGACCACGCGGCGACACAACGACACTCCAGTGCAAATAAGAATGCGTCGCAATACATAGGCGCGCAGGGGCCCGCAAGGGGCGTTTCTGCGTTGCATGGTCGCGATGCCGGGGGCGGCCGTCATCCGCGGGGGTCATTGATGCGGCCTCCCCCCTGTGCGACACATGTTGCAATGGCGAACAAGCCCGACTTCTTCGACGAAATGAATGGCTCCGGCACCTCGTGCCGACCGCCATACGCAAGCTACGCCGACTGGTTCGAGCGTCAGGGCGCCCAGACGCTCAAGAAAAAGTCCAAGGACGCCGAGGTCTTTTTCCGCCGCACCGGCATCACCTTCAACGTCTACGGTCAGCAGGAAGCCGACGAGCGGCTGATCCCGTTCGACATCGTGCCGCGCATCATTTCGGCCCGCGAATGGAGCCGCCTGACCCGCGGGATCGAGCAGCGGGTGCGGGCCATAAACGCCTTTCTGCACGACATGTACCACCGCCAGGAAATCCTGCGGTCCGGACGCATTCCGGTCGATGTGATCGCCGCCAACGCCGCCTTCCTGCCCCAGATGATCGGGGTGGAGCCGCCCGGCGGGATCTATACCCACATCGTCGGCATCGACATTGTCCGTACGGGCGAGGACGACTTCTTCGTGCTGGAGGACAATGCCCGCACGCCGTCGGGCGTGTCCTACATGCTGGAAAATCGCGAGACGATGCTGCGCATGTTCCCCGAGCTGTTCTCGCGGGTCGCGGTGCGCGAGGTCAGCGACTATCCCAAGCTGCTTCGGCGGTCGCTGGCGGCGTCAGCGCCCAAGGGCTGCACCGGAACGCCGGTCGTGGCCGTGCTGACGCCCGGCATCCACAACTCGGCCTATTTCGAGCACGCCTTCCTGGCGGACGAAATGGGGGTCGAACTGGTCGAGGGGCAGGACCTGCAGCTGGTCGACGGCCGCATCGCCATGCGGACGACCCGGGGCTACACCCCCATCGATGTCCTCTACCGTCGGGTCGACGACGACTATCTGGATCCGATGAGCTTCAATGCCGACTCCCAGTTGGGGGTGCCGGGACTCATGGATGTCTATCGGGCCGGCGGGATCACCATCGCCAATGCGCCGGGCACCGGGATTGCCGACGACAAGGCGATCTACAGCTACATGCCCGACATCATCCAGTTCTATACGGGCGAGAGCCCCATCCTGAAGAATGTGCCGACCTGGCGGTGTGCCGAGCCCGATGCCCTGGCCTATGTGCTGGAACATCTGCATGAGCTGGTCGTGAAAGAGGTTCACGGTTCGGGTGGCTACGGCATGCTGGTCGGCCCGGCCGCCAGCAAGCGGGAGATCGCTGCCTTTGCGGACAAGCTGAAGGCCCGTCCCGCCAACTATATCGCCCAGCCGACCCTGGCCCTGTCGACCGTGCCGGTGCTGACCAAGGCCGGGCTGGCGCCGCGCCATGTCGACCTGCGCCCCTTCGTCCTCGTCTCTCCCGGCAAGATCGAGATCACCCCCGGCGGCCTGACCCGCATGGCGATGAAGCCGGGCTCGCTGGTGGTCAACTCCAGCCAGGGCGGCGGCACCAAGGACACTTGGGTGCTGGAAGAATGAGGCGTCCCGCAGTCACCATGCCGGGTAGGGGAGGGCTGTCATGCTAGGCAAGACCGCCGCCGGCCTGTTCTGGATGTTCCGCATGCTGGAGCGCAGCGAGAACACGGCGCGTCTGGTCGATGCGGGCTTTCGCATTGCCCTGACCCGTTCTGCGGCGGCCGAGGCGGAGTGGGCGTCGATCATCAGCACCGCCGGGGTCCGCAAGGGCTATCAGGAGCGGTACGACGCCTTCAACGCCGCCAACGTCATCGACTATCTGCTGCGGGACAAGGACAATCCGTCGAGTGTCGTCTCGGCCATCAATAGCGCGCGCACCAGTGCCCGACTGGTCCGCACGGCCCTGACGCGTGAGGTCTGGGAGGCGACCAACGAAGGCTGGATGACGATCCGGGAGGTGTTGAAGCGGCCCGTGTCCGAGAACGGCCTGCCCGACATTCTCGCCACCATTCGCCGTCAGAACGCTCTGGTGCGCGGCGCCCTGACCGGCACCATGATGCAGAACGACGTCTACAACTTTGCCCATCTGGGCATCTTCATCGAGCGGGCAGACAACACGGCCCGGATTCTGGACGTCAAATACTATGTGCTGCTGCCGTCGGTCTCCTATGTCGGATCGTCGCTGGACAATGTGCAGTGGGAGACGATCCTGCGGTCGGTGTCGGCGCAGCGCGCCTATCGCTGGCTGAGCGACGGGACCGCCAACCCCCGCCAGATCGCCAATCTGATCATTCTGGACCGGCGCATGCCGCGCTCGCTGGCCTTCTGTGCGGGACAGATCTCCGAGCATCTGGGCTTCCTCGCCGAAGCCTATGGCAGCGAGATGCCCAGCCACGATCTGGCGCGGGCCCATGTGAAACGGCTGGCGGACCATTCGATCGAGTCGATCTTTGACGCGGGGCTACATGGCGTCCTGAACGACTTCATCGCCCGCAACCACGCCCTGGGCCAGCAGATCGAGCAGGATTACAGGTTCTACGGATGATCCCATGCGCGTGAAGGTCCGGCACAGCACCGAGTATCACTATGACCAGGCCGTCAGTCGGGGCCTGCAGAAAATCCGCCTGACTCCCAAGCATTCGGGGGGGCAGACGGTATTGTCGTGGCGCACGGAAATCGAGGGGGGCCGCAAGGAGGTCGCCTATACGGACCAGCACAACAACCTGGTCGAACTGCTGTCCATTGAACCGGGCACCCGCACGGTGACCATCCTGTGCGAGGGCGAGGTCGATACCTCGGACACCGCCGGCGTGATCGGCCAGCACGGCGGGTTTGCGCCCCTGTGGTATTTCCAGCGCGCGACGCCGCACACCCGCGCCGGACCCCGTGTGCGCCAGCTGGTGCGCGATCTGGGCAAGGACTTCGATGACGATCCCTCGCGCCTGCACGCCTTGTCCGCCCTGATCCTGCGGACGGTCGGCTATGAGACCGGCACGACGGATTTCTCGACCACGGCGGAGCAGGCGCTGGAAACCGGGCGGGGGGTCTGTCAGGACCACGCCCATATCCTGATCGCCGCCGCCCGGCTGATGGGTTATCCGGCGCGCTACGTCAGCGGCTATCTGGTCATGGACGACCGGGTCGACCAGGACGCCGGTCACGCCTGGGCCGAGGTCCATGTCGAGGGGCTGGGCTGGGTCGGGTTCGACGTCTCGAACGGCGTCTCGCCCGATCCCCGCTATGTTCGGGTCGCAACAGGCCTCGACTATGGCGAAGCGGCGCCGATCTCGGGTATCGTCTACGGGGGCCGCAATGAGTCGATGGTCGTTCAGCTGCAGGTTCAGCAGTAGTCCGGCCGTGCCCGCAATGAAGGTGATCTCTCCATGACCTATTGCGTTGGCATGCGCCTCAACAAGGGGCTGGTGTTCATGTCGGACACCCGCACCAATGCGGGCGTCGACAACGTCGCCACGGTCCGCAAGATGTTCACCTGGCACAAGCCGGGCGAGCGCATGATCACCCTGATGACGGCCGGCAATCTGGCCACCACCCAGTCGGTGGTCAGCATCCTCGACGAGCGGACCAAGGTCCCGGCCGAGCGCAATCCCTCCCTGCTGGAGACTCCGACCATGTTCCAGGCCGCCCGCCTGGTCGGCGAGGCCCTGCGGGAGACCATCCAGACCAATGTCCAGAGCGGCCAGTCGGCCGAGGCGATGTTCGGCGCCACCCTGATCATGGGCGGACAGATCAAGGGCACACCGCCGCGCCTGTTCCTGATCTATCCGCAGGGCAATTTCATCGAGGCGACCGACGACAATCCCTACTTCCAGATCGGCGAGACCAAGTATGGCCGGCCCATTCTGGTGCGGGGCTATGACCCCGACATGAGCTTTGAACAGGCCGTCAAACTGCTGGTGGTGTCGTTCGACTCGACGCTCAAGGCCAATCTGTCCGTGGGCCTGCCGATCGACTTTCAGACCTATACTGCCGGCCAGTACGAGCCGACCCACGAGAAGCGGATCGAGCGGGACGACCCCTATTTCCAGACCATCGCCCACGACTGGGCCGTCGCGCTGAGGTCCGCCTTCCTGTCGCTGCCCGATCCGGAGCTCTGAGCGAACACCGTCTGAACCGTCTGAACCGTCTGAACCGGGATCGGGGTCAGTTTCACGTTCACGTCAAAGCGGGCTGGCCGCCTCGTCCCTGTCCTCCCTGCTGCCGATCCCGCATCCTGACACAGCCGCGAACCAGGGCGGGAAGAAAGCTGTGGGCGGCCCTGTCGTATTGTCGACGGTCAGCGCTGGATGGCGAATCCGCCCTCGTTCATCGTCGATCTGACCATCGCTTCGGACACAAGGTTGAAGTCGCCCGGGATGGTGTGTTTCAGCGCGGCGGCGGCGAGGCTGAAATCGAGCACGTCCTGATCGTCCCAGGCGCTTCTCAGCCCGAACAGCAAGGCCGCCGCGAAGGCATCACCGGCACCGACGCGATCAACCACCCCCGCCATGTGGATGGGTCCGGTGCGACACTCCCGCAGCCCTGAGGCCGTTCGCCGGAACAGTGTGGCGGAAAGCGAGTGACTGTCTGCGCTGTGCTGGACCCGGTGGGTGCAGGCCACCGTCTGCAGGCGCGGATATTCCCCAAAGGCCGCCGCAACGCTGGCCCGGAGCCGATCCTGGGGCGTCTCGCCTTCGAACGTCCTGCCCAGGACCAGGGCCAGGTCCTGTTCTCCGGCGAACGCTACCTCCGAACCGGCCAGAATGGATCCAAGGATGCGGGCCGGATCGCCGCTCCAGCGCGCCCACAGGGTCCGGCGGAAGTTGACGTCGAACGACACCCTGACCGCGTTGCGGTTCGCCGCTTCGATGATCGCCGCAGTCGCCGCCGACCCGGCCACGCCCGTGGCGGCGGTGATCCCCGACAGGTGCAGCCAGCCAACGCCGGCGAGAGCCGCGTCCCAGTCTATGGCGGTCTCGACGTGCTCCACGAAGGCGGAATGCTGTCTGTCGTAGAGGACGCTGGCGGGGCGCATGACGGCGCCGGGCGTCAGGAAGTACAGGCCCATGCGGCCGGGTGCGAATACCAGGCGAGAGACGTCGACGCCGTGACGTCGCAGTTCATCGCGCGCCGCCTGTCCCAGCGGGTTGTCGGGCAGGATGCTGAGCATCGCAGCCGGTGCGCCGAGGCGTGCCAGGGACACGGCGACGTTGGCCTCGGCTCCGCCTGTGTGGACCGACAGACCGGGCGACTGCAGCAGCAGTTCCTGGCCCGGGGGTGTCATCCGCAGGAGCATTTCGCCGAAGCAAAGGACCGGGCCGTCCGACATGCTCATCGCGCCTGCCAGCCACCGTCGACGGGCAGGACCACACCCTGGACATAGTCGGATGCGCGGCTCGCGAGGAAGACGGCGGCACCGGCCAGATCGGCGGGCTCGCCCCATCGCCCTGCGGGAATACGCCCCAGAATTTCCCGGTTGCGATCCGGGTCGTCCTGAAGGGCGCGCGTGTTGTCGGTGGCGAAATAGCCCGGCGCGATGGCATTGGCGTTGATGCCGTGTTTCGCCCACTCGTTGGCCATCAGCTTCGTCAGTCCGGCCAGGCCGCTCTTGGACGCCGTATAGGACGGCACCCGGATGCCCCCCTGAAAGCTCAACATCGAGGCGATGTTGATAATCTTGCCGCCCCGACCTTCCGCGATCATGCGCCGGACGACGGCCTGGGTCAGAAAGAAGACCCCCTTGAGATTGACGTCCATGACCGCATCCCAGTCGGCCTCGGTGAAGTCGACGGCATCGGCGCGGCGGATGATGCCGGCATTGTTGACGAGAATGTCGATGGGGCCGAGGGCGGCGGCCTGTTCAAGGACCGGTTCGATCGCGGCGGTTGAACCGAGGTCCGCCTGGATCGACAGGCTGCGGCGACCGAGCGCCTCGACCCGCGACACGGTGTCGTTCGAGTCCCGGCGCGCGACCGAGACGATGTCGGCGCCCGCTTCGGCGAGCGACAGGGCAATGCCCTGGCCCAGACCGACGTTGCCACCGGTGACGAGCGCGGTCTTGCCCTTGAGACTGAAGAGGGTGGGCATGAAGCGTCCTGTATAAGCTGGCAGAAATCGGGTGCGTGCCGAGGCGGAGCCCTAGAGATAGGTTCTCAGGAACTCGGTCAGGGCGACGATGGCCAGGCTCTGACCATAGGGCATCGAGGTCAGCGGGATGTCCTTGTAGAACTGCATGTCGTGACCCATCGGGGTGCCGAAGCTGACCTGCTTCAGCTCGCCCGCGTCGTCGATATTGGCCAGAACGGCCTTTACGGCCTTGATCCCCACGGCCTCGAACCGGCGCGGCAGATAGCCCTTTCGCACGCCCTTGAGGATGCCATAGGCGAAGCCGGCGGTGGCCGAGGCCTCCAGATAGCTGGTCGGGTCGTCGATCAGGGTGTGCCACAGGCCGCTCTCGTCCTGATGCCGGGCCAGCGCCTCGACCTGGGCGAGCAGGGCATCGGTCAGGAAGGTCCGCAGGGCGTCGCCGGGCGGCAGGTCCAGCATCTCGATGAACTCGGGAATGGCGATGGTGACCCAGCAGTTCCCGCGGGCCCACAGGGCGCCGGCGAAGTTGTGCCGACCGTCAAAGGTCCAGCCGTGGTACCAGAGGCCGGTCTTGCGATCCGCCAGATATTTGATGTGCAGCAGATACTGCCGCTTGGCTTCCTCGATATAGGCCGGGCGGTCCAGCAACAGGCCGATCTTGGTCAGCGGCAGGACCGACATCATCAGGGTGTCGTCCCAGAGCTGCTGATAGTTCACCGTGTCATAGGTGATGTGCTGAAAGCCGCCTTCCTCTGTTTTGGGCAGGCCGTCGTCGGCCATCAGGAATTCCGCCCAGCTCTCCAGATAGGGCCGGTAGCGGGGCTCGCCCGTCTCTTCGTAGAGGTACGCCAGCGCCAGCATGGGCGACATGGTGTTGATGTTCTTGGTCGGGGTGCCGAGGGCGAACCGGTCCTCGAACCACTGGGTCATGACGCGCAGGGCCCCGGCGTCGCCGGTCTGTTCGTAGAGGCGCCACAGGCCGAACAGGCCGACGCCATGGGTCCACTCCCAGTCGTTCCAGCCCTTGGTGTCGATGACCCGGCCATCTTCCAGGGTCATCAGGAACTCGCCGGTCTCATCCTTGATGTTGACCAGGTTGTCGATCAGGCGGCCGATGGTCTCGACCACCTGATCGCGCGGCACGTCATGGGTAAGGGCGACCATGGTTACTCCTTGAACACTCGGGGCGTCAGCGCGTGTTGCCGACGGGGTTGTTTCCCCACAGCTGATCGTATTTCCAGCCCGACAGATCCTCGACGATCGCCTGGTGCTTCGGATCGGACGGCGTGCGCTCGCCCGAGCGGAAGCGCTCGATCTCTTCCAGCAGGATGACGTGGCTGGCGGGGTTGAGCTTGAACCGGGTCGAGATCAACACCCCGCACACGAGGACGGCCAGGGTGCCGAGGCCCAGCACGGCGACGATGGCGGTGATGGCCTGGGGGCTCTGGATGTCCGAGCCGGAGACGAAGCCCGCGGCCTGCATGACCTGACCGACCAGCATGACGGCGGCGGCCTGGCTCATCTTGCGGACGAAGGTCATGACGCCGGCAAAGGCGCCTTCGCGACGGCGTCCGGTGACGATCTCGTCGACGTCGGCCATGTAGTTGTAGGTCGCCCACGGCACATAATAGAGGGCGCCCCGGCCGAGACCCGCAATGACGACCGGCAGCCACAGCAGCACCGAGGCAGCGTTGAGACCGGCGAAATACATGCCGATGAAGACCACCACCCCGGCGCCGAAACACAGGGCGGCGAAGCGGTAGGCGGCGGCTGGCGACAGGCGGATGGCGAAGTTGATCGCCAGAACGACCGACACCAGCTGCACCAGCGAGGTGACCCCCACCAGTCCGGCCACGATGGCGGCCGACCCGCTCAGGGCGAACACCACGAAATAGGTGAAGGCGGCGTTGTAGATGTCCTGGCTGATATAGCCGCCCAGATACATGCCCAGGTGCAGCCGGAAGGCCCGGATACGCAGGGTCGAGAACAGGTTGCGGTACAGGGCCCCCATCGAGTTCAGCAGGGTGGGCCGCCCCTTGCGTTCAGCCTCTTCCAGTCCCGGCGGACGCTGGCGTTCCCAGCTGAAGGCATACAGCAGGCCGGCCACGATCATGAACAGCACCGCGAAGATGATGCCCATGTAGAAATAGGTGTTGGGATCATCGGGCCCCAGCTGGGTGATCAGCCAGCCCGGCAGGAAGGCGGCGCCGGCCGAGGCCAGCTGTCCGCACAGGATGCGGGCGCCCGCCATCTGGGCCTTGGTCTTGTAGTCGGTGGCCATTTCCGAGGCGAGGGTCTCGTACGGGATGATCTCCATCGCATAGACCAGCTCAAACAGGACGTAGGTGATCAGGTAGTACCAGAAGGTCTGGCCCGGCAGCCACATCAGGGCAAAGGACGGCAGCAGCGGAATGGCGGCCAGGATGAAGAACCGGCGCCGCCCGAAGGTGCGCGCGATCCATCCGCGGCCGAGGCTGTCCGACAGATGGCCGATGATCGGGCTGGCCACGGCGTCCAGAATGCGTGCCACCCCGAAGATCAGCGTCGCCTGGGCCACCGAGAGCCCGCAGAAGGTGGTGTAGAAGAACAGGATCCAGGTGCCGATGACGGTCATGGAGCCGCCGCCGAGCACATCGTTCAGCCCATAGGCGGTCATATTGTACCAGCGCACCGGACGGGTCGGCTGCGTCGGCATCGCGGGACGGGCGGCGATGGGGTCGGTCACGGGTGGTCCTCCTGCTGCCCCGGTCCGTGCCGGGGAAGTCGTTCGTTTGCGCGCCTGGCTTGCGTGGCGCGCGGCACGCTCAGTCCATGGTCGGGATCAGAAAGGCATCGGCGGCACCGCCCGGGGCCATGCCGTCGGGCCAGCGCTGGGTCACGGTCTTCATGCGGGTCCAGAAGCGGACGCCCTCCATGCCGTGCTGGTTGTGGTCGCCGAAGCCGGAGCGCTTCCAGCCGCCGAAGCTGTGGTAGGCGACCGGCACCGGGATCGGCACATTGATGCCCACCATGCCGACCTGGACGCGGCTGGCGAACTCGCGCGCGGCGTGGCCGTTGCGGGTGAAGATGGCGACGCCGTTGCCGTACTGGTGGGCATCGGCGAGGGCGAGGGCGCTCTCGAAATCGGGCGCCCGGACGATCTGCAGGACGGGGCCGAAAATCTCCTCGCGATAGGACTCCATCGCCGGCGTCACATGATCGAACAGCGACGGCCCGACGAAGAAGCCGTTCTCGTGCCCCTGAAGCGTAAAGTCGCGACCATCGACGACCAGCTCGGCGCCTTCCTCGACGCCGATGCGGATCCAGTTCTCGATGCGCTTCTTGTGGATGGCCGTGACGACGGGCCCATAGTGGGCGTCCGGATCGCCGGGCACGCCGACGCGCAGGGCGTCGATGGCGGGGATCAGACGCTCGCGCAGGGCGTCGGCTGTGCGGTCGCCGACCGGCACCACGACCGGCAGGGCCATGCAGCGCTCGCCGGCCGAGCCGAAGGCCGCCCCGCACAGGTCCGCCACCACCTGGTCCAGATCGGCATCGGGCATGACCACGCCGTGGTTCTTGGCTCCGCCCATGGCCTGCACCCGCTTTCCGGCGGCGGCGCCCCGGGCATAGACGTACTGGGCGATGTCGGACGAGCCGACGAAGCTGACGGCGCTGATGGCGGGATGGTCGAGGATGGCGTCGACCATCTCCTTGTCGCCATGCACGACCTGCAGGATTCCCTCCGGCAGACCGGCCTCGAGCATCAGTTCCGCCAGCCGGTTCGGCACCGACGGATCGCGCTCGGACGGCTTGAGGATGAAGGCATTGCCGCAGGCGATGGCCGGCCCGAACATCCACATCGGGATCATGGCCGGGAAGTTGAACGGGGTGATGCCCGACCCGATCCCGACCGGCTGGCGCATGGAATAGACGTCGATGCCCGGGCCGGCGCCCTGGGTGTATTCGCCCTTCAGCGCATGCGGGATGCCGCACGAGAATTCGATCACGTCCAGACCGCGCTGGATGTCGCCGCGCGCATCGGCCACGACCTTGCCGTGCTCGGACGACAGCAGTTCGGCCAGGGCATCCATGTTCGCCTCGACCAGTTCCTTGAAGCGGAACAGGACCCGGGCACGGCGCTGCGGATTGACCCGGGCCCAGGCCGGCTGGGCCGCGCGGGCGGCCACGATGGCCCGCTCCAGATCGGCCGCGACGCCCAGGCTGACCTTTGCCTGCACCTGACCCGAGCCGGGGTCGAACACCTCGCCCGTGCGCGTGCCGGCGGTGCCGGTCTCGCCGGCGATGACGTGGGAAATCTGTCGCATGGAAGTCTCCGTCACCGCACGATCCAGTCGTGCGCCGGGTCGTTCTGGAAGACCCATTTGCGCACCGGTCCGGCCATGACATTCAGATAGTAGAGGTCGTACCCGTGGGGGGCCCCGACCGGGTGATAGCCGCGCGGCACCATGACGACGTCGCCGTCGTGGACCGCCATGGTCTCGTCGATCGACCCGTCCTCGGTATAGACGCGCTGGAAGGCAAAGCCCTGCGGGGGCGACAGCCGGTGATAATAGGTCTCTTCCAGCAGGGTCTCGTCCGGCGCGGCATCGCGGTCGTGCTTGTGCGGCGGATAGCTGGACCAGTTGCCCCCCGGGGTGATCACCTCGACGACCAGCAGGCTCTCGGCCACATCGTCGGCGTCCGACAGGATGTTGCGCACATGTCGGGTGTTGGTGCCCTTTCCGCGCACCTCGACCGCCTCCGGACGCAGCACGCGCACCGCGCCCTTGCCAGTGCCCGGGGCCGAACAGACGGCCACTTCGGCATCGCGCTCGGCCGTGATCGTCCAGTCCATCCCGGCCGGCAGATAGACCGAGGCCGGAGCCCCGGAAAAGACATCGGCGCGCTCGCCCAGGCCGGCGTGGGTCTCGCCATCGGCCGCGACGGTGACGGTTCCCGACAGCACCACCAGGCAGACCTCGCGCCCGGCCTCGCCGCCCTGTTGGCTCTGGCCTGCCGACAGCTTCACCACGCGAAAGCCGACATGGCGCCAGCCCGCGCTCTCCGGCGTGACCTCCAGCACGGTGCCGGTCTCGTCTGCGGCATGGGGGCGGACCAGCAGGGACATCAGACCAGCCCCACGTCGCCGGCCAGACGCTTCAGCGTATCCAGACCCAGTTGGCCGTACTCACGCGGATCGGCGACGGCCGGGTCCTGCTCTGCCTCGATGACGATCCAGCCGGAATAGTTGATGGCCTTCAGCGCGGCCATGAAGGCCGGATAGTCATAGTCGCCGTCGCCGGGCGTGGTGAACATGCCGCCGACCACCCCGTTCAGGAAGCTGTCGCCCGCCGCGTGGAATTTGGCGTGCCGCTCGGTACGGACGTCCTTGCAGTGGACGTGGCTGATCCGCTCGGGGCGTGAGGTCGCCACGGCGATCGGGTCGATGCCGCCATAGACCGCGTGGCCGGTGTCCAGCACCAGACCCACATGATCCCCGGTCGCGCCGAAGAAGCGGTTCAGGTCTTCGCGGGTCTCGACCACTGTGCCCAGATGGTGGTGATAGGCGAACCGCATGCCCTGTTCATTGGCGTAGGCGGCCACCCGGTTCAGCCTTTGGCCGAAGTCGCCCCAGTCGCCGGGGGCCAGACGCGGCGGCGAATCCAGCCGACCGCCCTCGCGGTCGCCGTGCACGGCATTCGAGGTCTCGGCCAGGATGAAGACGCTGGAGCCCATGGCCTTCAGCAGCGCCATATGCGCTTCCATGGCGGCGATCTCGGCCTCGGCGTCGCGCACCAGCAGGTTCGACGAATACCAGCCGCCGACGATGTCGAGCCCGTAGCGCGCCATGATCGGCTTCAATGCGTCGGGGTCGCGCGGAAACTTGTTGCCCAGTTCGACGCCCTCGAATCCGATCTCCTTCACATCGGTCAGCAGCGCATCCAGCGTGATGTCGCCGCCCAGTTCGGGCATGTCGTCGTTCGCCCAGGCAATGGGGCTGACCCCCCAGCGGATGGTCATTCACCCTCTCCCTTGATCCGGGCTTCGTAGATGCGCCGGGCCTCGCGGACCTCGGCACGGGTCGAGACTTCTGGCACGGCGACGTCCCACCAGTGGCCGCCGGCCTCGGTGGTCACGACCGGGTCGGTGTCGATGACGATGACATGGGTGCGGTCGCTGGCGGCGGCGCGGGCCAGCGCCTGCTCCAGTTCGGCAATGCCGGAGACCTTTTCGGCCTCGGCGCCCAGACTGCGGGCGTGGGCGGCAAAATCGATGTCGGCCGGTGAGGCGTGGCGCGCATCGTCCAGAAGATTGTTGAAGGGTCGCCCGCCCGTGGCCTGCTGCAGCCGGTTGATGCAGCCATAGCCGCGGTTGTCCAGCAGCACGACGGTCAGCTTCTGGCCCAGCATCACCGCTGTCGCCAGTTCCGAGTTCATCATCAGATAGCTGCCATCGCCGACCATGACGAAGACCTCGCGGTCCGGCTCGGCCAGCTTTACGCCGAGGCCGCCGGCAATCTCATAGCCCATGCAGGAGAAGCCATATTCGACGTGGTAGCCGCCCGGCCGATGCGTCCGCCACAGCTTGTGCAACTCACCCGGCAGACCACCGGCGGCGCACACCACGACCGCATCCTCACTCGCCTGACGCCAGACAGCCCCGATCACCTGACCGTCCGAGGGCAGGGCGTCCGACGCGGCCGTGGCCGCCTCCCACGCCGTGTTCCAGTCCGCGACGCCATCGGCGCAGCGCCCGCGCCAGTCAGCTGACACCGTCCAGTCGCCCAGCGCCTCCGCCAGTTCGGTCAGAACGGCGCGCGCATCCCCCTGCACCCGGTGGGCGCCATGCTTGGTCGCGTCAAAGCCCGCAACATTGATCTGGAACAGCCGCTTGCCTGCAAACATGGTCCGCGAGCCGGTGGTGAAGTCCTGCAGCCGGCTGCCGACCGCGACGATCAGATCGGCGGCCCCGGCAGCGTCATTGGCCGCGCTGGTGCCGGTCACCCCGATCGAGCCCAGCGCCTGCGGATGATCCCACGGAAGGCTGCCCTTGCCGGCCTGGGTCTCGCCGACCGGAAGGCCCGTTGCCGCGGCAAGCGTCGACAGAGCCTCTTCCGCGCCGGAATAGAGGACACCGCCGCCAGCCACGATCAGCGGCGTCTTGGCCGACCGGATCGCCGCGACCAGATCGGCCAGATCCTGGGCGTCCGGGCGCGGGCGCGGCGTGCGCCAGGTGCGGGGTTCGAAGAAGGCTTCGGGATAGTCAAAAGCTTCGGCCTGAACGTCCTGACACAGGGCCAGGGTGACCGGACCGCAGCTCGCCGGGTCGATCATGGTCGCCAGGGCGCGGGGCAGGGCGTCAATGATCTGCTCGGGCCGGGTGATGCGGTCGAACCCGCGCGATACCGGTCGGAAACAGTCATTGGCGCTGACGGTCGCGTCGGCAAAGTCCTCGATCTGTTGCAGCACGGGGTCGGGACGGCGCGAGGCATAGACATCGCCCGGCAGGAACAGCACCGGCAGGCGGTTGACATGCGCCAGCGCGGCGGCCGTCACCATATTGGTCGCGCCCGGCCCGATCGAGGTGGTGCAGGCCATGGCGCGGCGGCGCCGGGTTTGTTTGGCAAAGGCGATGGCGGCGTGGGCCATGCCCTGTTCGTTGTGCGCCCTGAAGGTCGGCAGGGTGTCTTCCATCCCGGCCAGGGCCTCGCCCATGCCCGCGACATTGCCGTGCCCGAAGATGGCCCACACACCTGCGAAATAGGGCACGACCTGTCCATCGATCTCGACGTGCTGGACGGACAGCCAGCGCGTCAGGGCCTGGGACATGGTCAGGCGCACAGTGTGGCTCATGCCGCGGCCCGTGCGCGCCGCGCCCGGCGCCAGGCCTCGGCCAGCACCCGAAGGTTCTCGGTCAGCCGGGCGATGGCGCCCTCGTCATCCAGCTTGCCTTTGAGCCATTGCGCGGCGACGTCGTGGAAGATCGTTCGTCCGACGGCAAAGCCCTTGACCAGCGGGAAGGGGGCGGCGGCGGAAATCCCGGCCAGCACTTCATCCTGGGTCGCCGACAGTCCGAGCAAGACGATCCCGCGACAGCGCGGATCGTGCTCCAGGATGGCCGCCTCGCTGGCCGCCCAGGCCGCCGCATCACTGGTGGGCTCGAGCTTCCACCAGTCCGGATAGACGCCGAGGTCGTAGACGTGGCGGATCACCCGCGCCACCGTGTCGCCGCTGACGGGACCGTGCTTGGAGGCGATGATCTCGAGCAGGAACTCGTGCCGGGTTGAGCGGCAGGCGTCGAACAGGCGCAAGATCTGGCGGTCCTGGCGGGCGCGAAGCTCGGCGTCGTCATCGGGATGGTAGAAGACCAGGCATTTGACCACATGGTTTATGGGCCATTCCCGCAGGGTGGCCGCGACATCCGGGCCGCCCTCGAAGGCCAGCGGCCGCGAGCCCGGATACTCAATCGGGCGTCCGATCCAGTAGGGGAGGTCGGCGGCGGCCTCAAGCGCGCGGGCGCCGAAGCGGCCGTCCAGCAGCATGCCATAGCGGCCATCGCCCTGTGCCAGCCGATCGACGGCCTTGAGCGCCAGTCCCTTGAAATGGGCGATGGCGGTCTCGTCGCCGACACCCAGCTCCTTAATCAGGTCGTCGAACTGGCTGCGATGATCGATGGCCAGGACCGTCAGGTCGGTATGGTCGCCGTGGCGGTTCGTGGACCAGTGAATCTGTTCCAGCTCGGCGCTCTCACGCAGGCGGTGCGGCCACTGACCGGCAAGGAAGGTCTGCAGTTCGTCCCACGAGGCCATCGCGGGCGCGCAGCCGTGGCGCGACACGACCAGCGCCCCGCAGGCATTGGCCATTTCGCAGCAGCCTTCCAGCGGAAGGTCGCGCAGCCATCCGCGAAGGAAGCCGGCCATGAAGGCGTCGCCCGCCCCCAGCACATTGAAGACCTCGATGGGAAAGCCGCGGCTGGTCACGCCCTCGTCGAGCGAGGCGGGAATGGCGTCCGGGAAGGCGACGCATCCATCGGCGCCACGCTTGCAGACCAGCAGGGCAGGGCTGTGGTCGCGGATGGCGCTGAGGGCGGCGAGCGTGTCGTCCGTTCCGCCCAGGATATGGATTTCCTCTTCCGTGCCGACGATCAGGTCACACAGCGGCAGCACCTGCTGCAGGCGCTCGGTCACCCGGGCGCTGGCGACGAACCGGTCCTCGCCGTTGGCCTTGGCGGTCAGACCCCACAGGACCGGGCGGTAGTCGATGTCAAAAATCACCCGGCCGCCCTGGGCCTTCATCAACTCGGCGGCCTTGAGGCTGGCGTCGAATACGCCCGGCTGGGACAGGTGGGTGCCGTTGACCAGCAGGGCCCCCGCACGGTCGATCAGCGCCGGGTCGATGTCATCCACCGACAGGGCCATGTCGGCGCAGTTCTCGCGGAAGAAGATCAGCGGAAAGGTGTCGGGATCGCGGATGCCCAGCACGGCCAGGGCCGTCAGCCGGTCCGGGTCGGTTTTCATGCCGGAGGTGTCGACGCCTTCCCGATCCAGCTCCTCGCGCAGGTATCGCCCGAAATGGTCGTCCCCCACCCGGGTGATCAAGCCGGCGTTCAGGCCCAGCCGGGCGGCGCCGACGGCGGTGTTGGTCGGGCTGCCGCCCACATATTTGGCGAAGGTCGCCATGTCTTCCAGGCGTCCGCCAATCTGCTCGCCATACAGATCGATGCCGGCCCGACCCAGCGTCAGCAGGTCGAGCGGGCGGCGCTTTTCGTTTCTGGAAGTGCTTGTGATCATTCGCTTCAGACGCCCTGGTGTCCAAAACGACTATTTCATCATTCCCGAAATCGCAATACCTGTTTCACAATTGCGGCGAACGGAATGGCTATTTCAGGAGTTGCCGCGGCGCTTGCGTGTGGGCTTTTCGTCAGGCTGGGTGGCGGCAAATGCAAAGTTGATCACCAGCGCCTGGGCCAGGCACATGGACGCCGAAAGCGAACGGAACGACCGCACTTCCGATTCGCGGGTCAGGAGGGCCAGGTTGGCGGGCGCCGCGATCGGACTGACGGCGCTGTCGCTGATGGCCAGAACCTTGGCACCCCCCTCGCGTGCGGCCTCCACGACAGCCACGGTCTCGGCGGCATAGGGGTGATAGCTGATGGCGATCAGCAGATCGTCAGGGGCGATGGACTTGACCTGGGGTATGGCCAGACCGGCCACGCCATCGATGAAGACCGTGCGCTTGCCCGCCTGCAGCAGCGAATAGACGAGGTAGGAAGCGACCGGGAAGGACCGGCGGAAGCCGGTGACATGCACGGTGGCAGCCTGTGAGATCATCGCGACGGCGGTCTCGATCTCCTGCCGGGTGACGGTCTGGGTCAGGTTCTGCAGCGCCAGGATGTTGCCTTCGACGAACTCGGACAGGAGGTCGGCGGGCCTGGCCGTCTCGTCGTGGGTCGCCTCGCTCAACTGTCGGATTCGCTCGGAATAGCCCAGCGCCGCGTGACTGCTCAGCAGGCCGTCGCGGAACAGGCGCTGCATCTGGCTGGCGCCCTCAAAGCCGAAGGTCTTGGCAAAGCGCACGATGGTCGAGGGCTGAACCCCGCAGCGCGAGGCAATCACCGACAGCGTCTCGAGCGCAAAGTCGTTCGGTTCGTCCAGGATGTGCCGGGCGATCTGTTTCAGCCGCTTGCTCAGGCTCTCGTAGCGCAGGACGATCTGGGCCCTGAGCTCTTCAGCCGAGGCGGGCGCGGGGGGCGTCTGTTCCATGTCTCGACCTCAAGTTTCAGCTGACGGAATATCCGTTCGATTTTTCACTGGCAACTCTCGCGTGTCGCGATGGAAGCCGGTATGTCACGACTTTTCCAGGGGAGTGGCCCTGCGATATTCGTGTTCGAGGGGATGACTATGCACACTGTGGCACTGATCGGGGCGGGGCGCATCGGGCGAATTCACGCGGCCAATGCGGCGGCCAACGCCCGACTGCAGCTGGTCAGCGTCACTGATCCGACCCCCGCCGGTGCGGAGCTGGCCGGACAGTATGGCGCCGCGACCCGCAGCATCGAGGAGGTTCTGGCCGACCCGGCGATTCGCGGCGTGATTATCGCCAGCTCGACCGACACCCATCTGGAATACAGCCTGGCCGCCGCGCGGGCGGGCAAGGCGGTCTTCTGCGAAAAGCCGCTGGATCAGGATCTGGACCGCGCGAAAGAGGCCGCCGCGACGTTCGATTCGCTGGGCCAGCCGGTGCTGCTGGCCTTCAACCGGCGTTTCGATGCCAATTTCGCCGCCCTGCAGGCCCGGCTCGCAGCCGGCGAGGTCGGAGCGCTGGAGACCCTCCACATCATCAGCCATGACCCTGCGCCCCCGCCCGCCGACTACGTCCGCACGTCCGGCGGGCTGTTCAAGGACATGGTGATCCACGACTTCGACATGGCCCGCTGGCTGCTGGGCGAGCCGGTCGTCGAGGTCTTCTCGACCACTTCCGTGCTGGTCGATGCGGCGATCGGGGAGGCCGGCGACGTCGATACGGCCAAGACGATTCTCAAGACGACCGGCGGGCGCCTGTGCGTGATCTCCAGCAGCCGACGCAGCGGCTATGGCTATGACCAGCGGATCGAAGCCTACGGCTCGGGCGGTATGATCCGGGCCCAGAATCAGCTGGAGACGACGGTCGAGACCTGGACCGCCAGAGGTGCGGCGGCCGACCGTTTCCAGAACTTCTTCCTCGACCGCTACCGTATCGCCTATGCGCGGGAGATGGATCACTTCGCCGATGTGCTGGACGGGGCGGCGCCGCTGATCGATCACAACGATGGCGTGGCGGCACTGGCCTTGGCCGAGGCGGCTGCCCGTTCAGCGGCCGACGGCGTGGTCGTGCGGCTGTAGCCCTCCGTTGGACCGCGCGCTCACGCGAAGGAACAGGACTTTCAATCATCCCCATCGCATAAAATGAAATCGAAACTACAGGATTGACACGTGCTGAAATACATATTCTAACTTGGGGCAATCATAGAGGCCCGCAAAGGGCGAACGGGGAGGTTATCTGACATGGCGTATCGCCCGAATGTGCGCGTACTTGCTTCGGTCCTGCTGGGGGCCACTGCCCTTGCAGGCCTGCCGACTCTGGCCATGGCGCAGGACGCCCCGGCCAATGAGTCGTCGTCTCAGGATCCTGAGCGCCGACAGGACGCCCAGCCCGGACAGGATACGCAGGTCGACGAGATCGTCGTCACCGGCTTCCGTCAGAGCTATGCCAACGCCATTGCATCCAAGCGGAACGAGGACTCGATCACCGACGGTATTTCGTCGGACGGTCTGGGCCGCTTCCCTGACCTGAACGTCGGTGAGGCCCTGCAGCGGGTCCCGGGTGTTCAGATCAATCGCGAGGCGGAAGGCCGCAACGCCACCATCAACCTCCGCGGCCTGCCGGGCGAGTTCTCGCGCCTGACCCTGAACGGCCTGGCCTTCGCCGAGCCGATCCTGCGGGAATCGGCGCCGCTCGGGGCCTTCAACTCCGACATCTTCAGCGCCATCGTCGTCAACAAGTCCCCTCTGGCCGATGCCCAGAGCGGCGGTCTGTCGGGCAATGTCGATCTGCGCATCGCGCCGGCGCTCGGCCGCACCGACGGCGGCTTCATGAAGATCGCGTCCGAGTACAATGAGCTGGGCGAGACCTGGTCGCCGGCCGCCACGATCGGCTACAACCACCACTTCAGCGATGACTTTGCGGTGTTCGGGACCCTGGCCTGGCGCCACGAGGACTTCCGCCGCGACACCATCCTGTTCAACAGCTATTCGGCCTTCACGCCGGCCCAGGCCCAGCTCAATCCGGCCCTCCACCCCTACTATGCGAACTCGGCGGCCTGTACGTCCTGTACGGGCAGCACCTCGACGGCCGGCGTCCTCTATGACGCCCAGCATCGTCAGTATGTGCGCCTGAACGAAGGCGATCTGATCACGGGTGCCATCGGCGCCGAATATCGAATCAACGATCAGACCCGGGTCAGCGTCTCGGGCTTCTACTCCGATCGCGATCTGCCGATGACCACGCAGTATTTGCTGATCACCTCGAACAACGCGTCCAGCGTGCTGACCGCCAACAGTGACCCGGTGCAGATGGACGACGGTCGCTATGTGGTTGAGGACTTCAGCTTCGCCAACGCGGACATCACCTCCTCGACCCGCGGCTTCAGCCAGACGCAGAAGGTGTGGGGCTTCAACGTGACGGGCGAGTGGGAAAGCAACGACGGCTGGACCGTCAGCGGCACCGCGGCTGTGTCTCGCGCGCAAAACGACTCGATCGAGGTTTCGGTCGACTTCCAGACGCTTCAGACGGCCGCCGGCAACGGCATCACCGGTCGAATCGTCACGGGCGGCGACAACATCGACAATCACATCCAGACCCTTCAGCCGACCCCGGCCGTGACCACGGCCGGCATCAGTACCGGCGTCTGGGGTGGGGTCGGTGCCTCCGGCGCCTGGTTCGACAATGCCAACCCGGCGCTCCGGACCAACCGTTTCAACTTCCAGGGCACGCAGACCATGGGGACGAGCGAGGCGGAAACGGCTCGCATCGACATCGAGCGCGACCTTTACGACAGCGGGATCCTCAGCGGCTTCCAGTTCGGCGGCGTCTATGAAAGCGTGAACTTCATCGCCGAGGGCTACCGGATCATGGCCTTCGGCCTGCCGATCCAGAACGTGACCCCGGACTTCCTCGTGACCGCGCCGTTCGCTTCGGACTTCTTCAATGGACAGGGCGGCCAGCCGACGGACAACTGGCAGGTTGTCGACCTGAACCGCGCCATCACGGCCCTGCGGCCGGTCACCGTCTATCCGGGGGCGGAGCTGTCGCCTTCGGGCTACAACATCAACTACGCCAACAACGCCTATGCGCGGGACAACTTCACCAACGGCACCGACATCTTCGCCGCCTACGGCCAGCTGAAGTATGAGTTCGAGGTGGGTGCCATGCCCGTCCGCGGTAATGTCGGCCTGCGGTATGAGTCCGCAGAGAATACAGTCGATGCCCTGACGCGCGTCACAGTCACCAACAACATCGGTGCCCCGTCCGACTTCGTGCCCCGGCGGTACCAGCAGGACTACGACAAGTGGCTGCCGTCCTTCATTGTGATCGCCGAGCCGACGCCCGACATCGTGCTGCGCGCCGCGGCCTACAAGAGCTACGTCCGGCCCCAGCCGCTGCAGTTCTCGCCGAGCACCGTGGTCAGCGCCCCCTCGACGAACGGGACCTACACCGTAACCCTGGGCAATCCCGAACTGGAGCCCTATGACGCGACGTCGTTCGACTTCTCGGCGGAATGGTATAACCGCCCGGATAGCATCATCTCGCTGGCCGTCTTCACCAAGCGGATCACCGGCCTGATCGGACCGATCACCGACATCAACGTTCTGTGCCCGGCGGATGGTGGTGGCCTCGGCATCGGCACCTTCACCGTCAGCGGGGACCAGTGCCTGAGCAGCCTGACCTACACCCAGGGCGGCCTGACCCTGCCGTATCAGGTGAACATCTCGGGCTTCACCAACCAGGACAATCCGATCACGGTCAGCGGGGTCGAGTTCAACCTGCAGCAGTCGTTCGACTTCCTGCCGGGCTTCTGGTCCAACCTGGGCGGTGGTCTCAACTATGCCTATACCACCGTCGACGGCACGACGACGAGCGGCGACGACGCCACCCTGCCGGGTGTGTCCGAGCATAACCTGAACGTCATCGGCTACTACGAGACGGACCGCTACGGCATCCGGCTGGTCTACAACCTGCGCAGTGAATACGACCTGGCCTCGACCGCCAGCTTCACCGGCGCGGCGCGTCAGGTCCGCTCGCGCGGCCAGATCGACCTTTCGGCCTCGTACAACATCAACGACACTCTCTCGCTGGGCTTTGATGCCTACAACCTGACGGACGAAATCCGGGTCGAGTACGAGAATCAGGAAAACATGCCACGTCGCGCCGACTATGACGGTCGCACGGTGACCATGACCCTGCGGGCGACCTTCTAGCCTTCCTCCCCCGAAGCCCGGTCGATGTTCGCCTCGTGCGGTATCGGCCGGGTCAAGGGCATGGTTGATACTGAAGATCGAGTAATCCGGACAAGCGGAGCTTACCATGCACAGACGCACCTTCCTTTCAGGCACGGCGGCGTCTGCCGCCTTCGCATTGTCCGCCCCGGAGCTGGCCCTGGGCCGGGCGCAGGCAAAGGACGCGACCACGCTCGCCCTGCTGACCCGGGCGGCCGATCAGCTGGCAGCCGAGGTGCTGGAAGACCTGGAGGGGGCGGGGTCAGGCCGGGGCAGCGCGCGCGGCACGCTCCGGCAACTCCGCCGACTGTTCACCCCCTATATCTGGCCGGACTCCCGCTATCACCATAGCGCGGCGCTCGAGGCGCCGATGGAGACCCTGCTCAGCCAGGTCGAGGCGGCCCAGCACGACGACGGCACCTTCAGCGGCGGCAACCGCCACTCGCCGCCCGACTCGGCCTTCCTGATGGAAGACATGGGCGCCATGACCGAGGCGGCCGAGGGAATCCGTCATCCGGTGGTGCGGGACATCTCGAACCGGCTGGCGGCCATGATGCGCAAGGCGGGCCCGGCGCTGCGGACGGGCGGCATACACACACCCAACCACCGCTGGGAACTGTCGGCGGCGCTGGCCCGGATCGATCGCGTCGATCCCAACCCGGCCTATCGCGCGCGGATCGACGAATGGCTGGCCGAGGGCGTCGATATCAATGCCGAGGGCATCTATTCCGAGCGTAGCTCCAACTATGCCCAGGCCGTCAGCAATCCGTCGCTGCTGCGCCTGTCCCGCCTGCCGGGTCTTGAGGGCTTGAAGCAGCTGGTGCGGCGCAACCTCGAGACCACCATCGACATGGCCGAGCCGCATTACGGCGACGTCGAGACCATCTATTCGCGGCGTCAGGACCAGGCCCAGAGCAAGCAGACCCTGCACACCTACTATCTGCAGTACCGGGAGCTGGCGCAGGACTTTGATGACCGACGCTTCGCGGGCGTCGTGCGCTGGATCGAACAGAACGACAGCAGCCAGCTGGGCGACGCCCTGGCCGACTTCCTCGACCATCCCAAGCTGGCCGGGCCCATCCCGACGCCGGTCCAGCCCTTCGTCGACTTCCAGCGCTATTTCCGGACCGTCAATCTGGTGCGTGAGCGCCGCGGCGACATGACCGCCAGCTTCTATGCCGGCAGCGACTGGTACGAGGACGGCGAACCCTCGCGCTTCTACAACGCCATCGGCTCGGGCCTGGCGACCAATCCAACGCTGATGCGCCTGTGGAAGGGGCCTCTGGTGATCGACGCCATCCGGGTGATTCCCGACTTCTTCAGCATGGGCCATTTCCGCCCGTCCGACATCGACTTGGCCGACGACGGCACGGTCACCCTGAGCGGCGAGATGAGGGTTCCCTATTATCTGCCCATGCCGGCCGAGCGGCGGGATCCGGACGGGGTCTATGCGCTCAGCAAGTCGGTCGACGGACGCTTCAACAGCGCGCTCGATTTCAGCCACCGCCCGGCCCACTTCCGGCGGCTGGCCATCCAGATGATCGCCCGGCCGCAGGCGGACGGCTATGCGCTGGAGTTCACCACGGACGGGGAGGCCGAGGTCGACATCGCCATCGAAATCACCCTGCGCCCGGGTGGCACCCTGATGGGCGTTCAGGACGTCAGCGGCGTCGGGGCGATCCTGACCGGGGCGGAGGCCACCTATACCGTCGGCGACCAGGCCCTGCGCTTCGGACCCGGCGGCAGTGATGTCATGCCCCGCCTGAGCTCCGGCGAGCAGTACAGCTGGGCCGGCGGCCGCCTCAACCTGGCGGGCGACAAGGTCTATATCACCGGCCAGACGCCCTTCAGCCACACCCTGACCTTCGCGTTCGGCTGAGACGTTTTCTCCGCTGCCCGGGGTGGTGGAAGTCAGCGTGGACGGAGCTCAACGTCTGCAATGTCTTCATCTGCCGGAAGCGGAGCGTGGCTCGCGCTCGTCATCGGAAGGGCAGATGTGAGCTCTCGACCCGGTTGTCGGCCTCGCGACCGGTCTTGCGTTTCAGGATCGCCGTAGCATCGCATAGTTGTGAATGAGAACACCGTTGATCTCGAACTCTCGTCTCCTCATGACGTAGAATCCGGCACGCTCGAACAGCCCACGCGCCAGCTCGCTCGCCTCCACGTGCAGATGGGAAATTCCGCTTTCGCGAGCCACCTCGATCAGGCGGTCGAGCAGTGCCTTGGCGACTCCCCGACCCGCTGCGTCGGGGTGCGCGTACAGGTGATCGATATGGCCGTTCGGCTCCAGATCTCCATAAGCCAGACGCTGGCCGGTCGGCGCGCACGCAACCATGGTCAGTCGGCCGTCCATAGTGCGCGCATGAACTGTTTCAGGGCTGACAGGGGCAGGTGCCCAAACGGCTACCTGCTCGGGCGTGTAGCGTCTCGACCCGAGTATTCGAGCGGAGTCGTAATAGAGCTGGGCCAGATGCCCCGCATCGGCGGCGACGTAGGCGCGCAGTGTAAAAGATAAGTTGGCGACCATCGAAACCATGTTCAAAAACCTACCCCCGTCCCTGATCCGCACCTGTTCGGAGTGAGGCGGGGAGGGGGGGAGAGGTGGGGGTGTTAGGTGCGGTCTCCCAGCCACCGCTCTGTCCAGGACGCTTCGGTGAAGGCAGGAGGAAATGTGGAGCAGTCGCCGCCGAGCCGTTGCTCTATCGGACCCGTCGAATATCCCAGCTCTGCGTGGTCGCTTTTCGCGATCCAATAGGTGGTCGCCGAGCCGCTGCCGCCATCGGCCTCCACAACCCAGGCATCCACTGCACCTCGAGGCGTTGGAACGAACTCGCTTCCCAACACACGCACGTTGAAGACCCCCTCGCCCTTCTCATAGTGCCAGAAGGGTAGTGTGTGACGGGCATCTTCGTGGAGATCCATCCCCGCGAACGCCGGCCCCCAGAGATTGCCGTCCCAGACGGGGTATTGGACTGACCCCTCGAGTTCGGTGTGGGCTTCGCCAACGCGCATGGAACCCCGAATGGCGGTCGAGCCGTAGTCGACACGCACAGTTCGGGCCGGCGAGCGGGAACTGGCCAGACGGGTGCTCTCGTAGCGAATGGCGCTGAGGTCGCTTCTGTCGACCAGAAAGACGTCGCGCACATCAAATTCCAGCGCAGGCAGGCGCTGGTGGATCTCGATGCGCCACACCGGCCGGCTCCCGAGTATGGCGGCGTGAACAGACTGGCGCGTCGCGCCGGCAACCTGCCCGTTCAGTTCGACAGCATAGCAAGTCTCATGAGGGAAGAGACGTGCGCCATCCGGAATGTCTGGGACGAAGCCGGGCTCCATCGGAGCAAGGGACAGAGCGGCAAGGAACACGGTGGAAATCATCAGCTACCTGCCTGGTCGGCGGTCTAGAGCCTTCGGACGGGGCGAGATGCTGGCCAGGAGGCGCCTTCAACAGGCCGAGATAAAGACAGTCGGACCCGGTCAGGGCGATCCAGCTGCGTCTAACGTGCTTCTGCGCGCGACGTGCGCAGCGAGTCACCGGTTTCGACGGCATTGCGCGCGTTGGTCTTGCTGGAGCCTGCATTGGTCGCGGACTGGTCGTCTTGTGCGTCCGAACTGTCGGTTTGCCGAAAGATTGGTGTGGAATTCCGCAATCCCGATAGTGCTAACCGCACCATCTGGGTGAGGTGACAAAATGCAGATCGAAACCCCGAGCAACTTTCAGGCTGGCCAGGAAGGCGAACAGCGGCGGCGAGGGGGACTGGGCCACTGTGCGGGCCACATCGAGCCCCGTCAGTCGGGGCATGGCAATGTCCAGAATAGCCAGATCCGGCCTGTGCTGAAGAATGAGATCCAGGGCTTCATCGCCTGATCTCGCTGCGCCAACGATGGAAATGTCGTCGAACCGACCGAGCGCCAGGGTCAGCGCTTCGAGTGCAAACGGTTCGTCCTCTGCGATGACGATGTTCACCTCGCCGCTCCCTCCCGCGTGATTTTGGGTAAATCAAGGGTGACGCAAAAGCCGTGAGGCGTAGGCTCTGCGACGAGAGCCGCAGCGTCACTGTACAGGGCGCGAAGCCGGTCTCTCACATTGGCGAGACCGATCCCGAGGCCGGGCGCGGCGGTCGTGACGGGACTGGGGTCCTCGCATCGATCAAGGACGGTCAGCCTCAAACCGGCCGGCCGACGCTCGGCCCGGATAACCACATCGGTGGTCGACGTATTGCGCGCCACGCCGTGCTTCACGGCGTTCTCCACCAGGGGCTGGAGGATGAAGTTCGGCACCAGAAAATCCGCCTCGTCGGCGCCCGCTTCGACGACAACGTTCAGGCGCTCCTGAAACCGGACGGCTTCGACGGCCAGATATTCCTCGGCCAGTTCGATCTCGGCTCTCAACTCGGAGAACTCGTGCGGTGACGTGTCCGTAACGCCGCGAACGAACCGACTGAGGCGGTGGACCATCTCTTCGGCGTCGTTCTTTCGATCAAGAGCGATCAGCGAGGCCACGGCGTTCAGGGCATTGAAGACGAAATGGGGATTGATCTGCAGCCGAAGCGCCATCAACTGGGCCCGGCTGGCGCGGCTTTCGGCCATGGCCAACCGCTCCCTGCGGTCACTGTCACGGCGGACCAGATCGAGCAGCACGCCAAAGCAAAACACCAGGCCGTAGATGAAGACGAAGGAAATGAAGTTCATCGCCATCAGACGACCGAAGGCTCCCAGGGGACGGCCGAAGATCCACGGCTCTATGGCGACGCTCGCGAAGGCGTGAAACAGGCCGAGCCCGACTGCCGTGCCGGCGAGCCGGGCCCCCATCGTCAGGTCGATCGAGCGTGCCCGTCGCACCACTGGGCCGAGGGCGAACTGCCAGGCGGTCGCGCAAAGGACAAGGCCGATAATCGAGCAGATCGCCGTGTAGGCGATGAACCCGGGCGTAGTCGTATTCCAGTTGCTGGAAAAGATCAGCACATAGGCGAGACAGTAGAGCCCCCACAGTGTGAGGTTCAGCCCTTGTATGACGATTGTCTCGATCTTCAAGTCGGCTCCGGGACGGTCTCAGGTCTACCCCACCTATAGCGCCGTTTGATGTCGTGATCGTCCCTTTCGTCGCGCCTGAAGGGCGGTTGGTCGCAATGCCGGCCCGGCGGGGTCGTTTCATCGAATGTTGGCTGCAACGAGGGAGCACTGGCCCGATCAGCGGTCGGATTGACGGGCGTTCTCCGCGAACGCGATGGGCGGATGACCGCAGGAAGACCAATGGGGGATCGAACCCGGATCACGATCCATCTGGACACTGGCGATCATGCCAGGGCAGCGGAGATCGAGCGTCGCGTCTCTCGACTGGTGTCGGAAATCAACCGGGACTGCGCCCCCTCCGCATGCCGAGATAGTCGCGCCGCCGAGCCTTCTGTCGAACTTTCGAGGGGAGGGGGGCTGGCGGTCCCGGCCAATCGGGAGCGCGTTCTGGAGGCGCTCGCATTGGCGCGACGGGTTTTGCCCCGGGCCTCCATTAACGCGATGCTGGTGTTTCTCCACGTTTGCGAGCGGGAAGGGCTCAGCATGCGTGAACTGAGGGAACTGACGGGTATGAGCGATCCCATGATTTCGCGCACATCGCGGGGGCTCGTCAGCCGTAGCGCGCCAGGGGCCTTGGCACCCGCTCTCGGCTGGCTGGATGTTCGGGTCGATCCCGCCGACCGCCGAAGTCGCACCCTGCATCTTACCGCCCTGGGCATCGAGCTGCGGGATCGGCTTGACGATTGCGGCTGTACGGCCGGTGAAATCGGGCAGGCACAAAACGATCCCGGGGCGGACAGGCCGGACTCCCCGGATGGAGCGGACCCCTCAGTCGATGCGAAGGCCGCCGCGATAATCGATGTAGTCCCGGTGCTCGACAACCATTCCGTCTGAAAGGGTCACGATTGTCACGGCAGGATAGCGATAGCGAACCGGGCCGTCGGGCCCATCCACCTCGGTCAGGACGTCGCCGACGAAGACGACCCTGTTTGCGGCCTCAAATACCGAGGAAAGCTCGTATTCGATGCGGCGGAGCGAGGCTTCACGCCATCCGCGTATGCCGGCCAGAATTGCGTCCCGTCCTTCCCAGTTGAATGGATCAGGCAGGATCAGCGAGGTCTCGTCGATGAAGCGGGCATCCTCCGCATAGACCCTCGACAGGGCATCGACGTCCAGATCTCCATAGGTGTCGAGGTAGGCCACTGCGGAGGCAATGGCAGCGGCGTTGCCGCTTTTATCCGGGGACTGGGCCAGGGCCGGCGTCGCAGCAATCCAGCCGAGCAGGATGACCAGTCGCGATACATATCTGAGCATGGAAGGTTCCGGGAGCGTAGTTGAGGCCATTTTTGAGCATGCGGTTCCGGATGGATACAATAAACAAAGAAGTCGGAATAGTTCCGTACGGAATGCTGGAACATTATTGCATCCTTGCAAGAAATATAGGTGTCCAAATTGTCGAGTCTTCGGTCTATGACGTCTGGATAGAGCGTGACTATCGCTTCAAAACGCGGCCGTTGCGACGGTATATGATGCGCATTGGCAAGTAAGCCGTATACCTGCGGTGCAATATTACAGGAGATTCACTAGGCGTGCGCGCATGTCATCGTATGGTGCGGAACGCACTAATGATTGGTGCCCCGATCGTCGCAACGCCCCAGGAGAGACTCTGATGATGCGCAACTCCCTCGCCGCCGCGCTGGCGGCAATGACACTGGCAGCAGGGAGCGGCGTCGGCCCCGTTCTGGCTCAATCCGCGCCGGCCGCGGCCGGGTATCAGCCGTCTGACCAGGCCGAGCAGATCGCCCGACGGTATGTATCCGCCTATTCCGAAGCCGACTGGGACGCGATGTCGGCGCTGATGTCGGACGACTTCATCTTCACTGACCGGACCAGTCCCGAACTGGGGGGGCAGGAATTTGACAAGGACGGCACCCTGGCGATGTTCCGCCAGTACGAGACACAGGGGCGCATCGTGGGCCTGTTTCTCGACTTTCCGCGCGTCTTCTCCAGCAATGGCGTCGTCGTTTTTTCCGGCCACGTGAACGCCTTGAGCCGGACGTCCGATCCCGACTACGGGGTCCGGTGGCGGGCCGAGCAGGTCCTGATTTTGACCGTTCATGACGGTCAGGTTGTCCGGCACGACGACTATGCCAACTACGCGGCACCCGTGATCTCGCGCGAGCGGGTGGAGGCTGACCAGTGAAGGCCGGCACACTGCGTAGTCGCCTGCTGGCGACAGCCTTCGGCGCCATGACGCTTGCAGCCCAGGCCGCCTGCATCTCGACCGCGCAGGCCCAGGACCGAGCTGTGGAGGAGCCCTCCTCCGCAGGGGTGCTGGTTTTTACGCCGGAGGACTTTGCCTGGGCGCGCCCCAACACCGCTCTCGATATGGCGACCCGAATCCCGGGTTTTGCTGTGGACGACGGGGACCAGTTGCGCGGTTTTTCCGGGGCAGCCGGCAATCTGCTGATCAATGGGCGTCGGCCGGCAACCAAGGGCGAGAGCGGATCGTCTGCCCTGGCCAGAATTCCCGCCGACCAGGTGGTGAGGATGGAGCTGATCCGCGGCGGGGCGCCCGGCATCGATATGCAGGGGTTCAGCGCCGTCGTGAACGTGGTGGTGTCCCGCGACTCCGCCGAGCTTCAGCAGACCCTTCAGTACAGTGTCACAGCCTTCGAAAATGCCGATGCCCTGCACGGTGCCCGCTACGAAGCCGAACTGCGCCGGGGTGACCATGTGTTCAGCGCCCTGGTCGTCGACGATGTCTCCTACAGCGACGATCAGGGGGTCGCCCAGGTCACGCGCATTGACGCGAACGACGCCGTGACGACCGCGCAGGAGACGACACAGTTCGGGGGTGGCTCCAGCTATCTTCAGCTGGGCTATGGGGGCCCCCTTGCAGGCGGCCGGATCGAGTCGACAGCGAAGTACGTCGTCTATGACTTCACCTCCCGCACGGATGCGGTCGCGCCGGACCGTCAGGGTCTCAGCCTGTCGGTTCAGGACGGATCCGAGTACGAGGCGGGACTGACCTTCACGCGCCCTCTGGCCGGCCCTTGGGGCCTTGAGGCGCGGCTTATTCACTCATCGTCGGACGAGGATGGCCTGGCCCTGGACGAAGGGGTGACAGGGGGCGTCAGCGACCCCATCCAGCGCTTCGACTATCTCCGCTCTGCATCGGAGACGATCGCCCGCACCGTTGTGCGCCGCGAGCGGGGCGACGGAGTGGGCTGGGAGTTCGGTGGAGAGGTCGCCCTGAACACCCTGGACAGCGCCCAGAGCTTCGAGGTCGGGGGCGTCGCCGTACCGCTGCCGTCAGCCTCGATCAATGTGGAGGAGGTTCGGGGCGAAGTCTTTGCGACCGCGAACTGGAATCCGCGGCCCGATCTGAGCGTCGAGGGTGGCGCGCGGATTGAGACGTCGCGGTTGAGGCAGAGCGGGGATGCGAGCGCGGAAACACGCCTCACCTATGTGAAACCGCGATTGCTGGCGACCTGGACCCCTCAGCCCGGAAACCAGTGGCAGTTCCGCTTTGAGCGGGAGGTGGGCCAGCTCGACTTCAACGACTTCGCCGCGTCGGTCGACCTGGCGAATGACGATGCCTTTGGCGGCAATGTCGACCTTCGTCCGGAAACGCGCTGGGTAGCAGAGGCCGGATGGGAGCGACGCTTCATGGAGACCGGCGCCCTGACCGCCACGTTCCGCCATAGTGCCGTTTCGGACGTCATCGATATCATCCCGGTCGGGCCGCAGCTGTCGGGCGTCGGAAATATCGGCGACGGCAGATCGACGGAGATCGAGGCCTCCCTCAGTCTGCCGCGGGGGTTCCTGGGCCTGACCGGCGGCCGGATACGGATAGACGCGCGTCGCCAATGGACCTCGGTCACCGATCCGACCACCGGCCAGAGCCGCCCGTTTTCCTACAGGTCGCCCTGGGCGGGGTCTTTCGACTTCGAGCAGGATATTTCCCGCTGGAAAGCGCTCTGGGGGTTCACCTACTATTTCGATGAGCGCAGGACCCAGTACGACCCTGATGCCACAAGAACCCTCAACACGGACGGCTATCTGTCGGCCTTCGTGGAGTACAAGCCTGATCCTTCGCTCTCTGTTCGCCTGACGGTCTCCAGCTGGCTGTCGATCAACACCGAGCGGACGCTCTACGCGGACCGCGTGAACCGCAATGTCGCCCTGGTCGAGCGTCGTGACGTCGACACGGACACGGTATTCAGGCTGCAGCTTCGCAAGGCGCTCTAGCAACCGCCCGCCAAGGCCGTGGTCTGCCGGACGGGCATGACCACGGTCGGCCGGGCAAGGCCTTGGCGGCCCCTATCGGAGCGTGGGGAGCAGGAATTTCCCGGGATGGGGCCAGACTTCATGCTCCGGTCGATCAAACTGAAGCAGTTCGATCAGGGCATTCCCGTCCCGGATGAACGCCGTGGTCACACCCACGGAAGGCGTGGCGGGTTCCAGCACGACCTGCCGCCCCTTGAGCGCCGAATGGAGGTCATCGACGACGTAGGCCACATGGATCTGCTCCTTGATGAGCTGTGGCAAGGTGTTGTCGTCGTCGAACCTCATCCACTCAATGGCATACGGGGCATCGAAATAGCCCAGGGCATGCATTCTGAGTTCAGGAATATGGATCATTCCCGGCATCACATCCGGGACCGGGATGCCGACATGGTGGAACGTCAAACGCTGCGCTGAAGCGGCCGGGTCAGGGGTCATGGGCGTCCTCTCCTGCGATGCCGAAAGGGTAGCGGACCGGGACAGTCGTCTTGCGATTAGCCCAGCCTCCAGATCGACGTGTGGCGTTTGCCGACCGGCCCAACCAAACGGCGCCATCGTGGTCACGCCCGGCTTCGCGCCCAGTGCCCGAACGTGATGGAAAAGAACGACACTGTTCCGATGTGTATCATGCTGCGGACACCTGGTTCAGCCTCGACGTTTGCTGTGTGTCGCTCTGCGGGCGTCGTTCGTCGCAAAGGCTGGAACGCGGCCGTCCAACCGAACCGGCACGTCCCGCTTGCTCCGGTGGTGATCCGTCACCGTTGTCGCCAGGGTCCGCCCGCCCTATAGGCTGGCGGCACAGGGCAGACACGGGAGGTCCGTCGTATGATCGTTTCTCAGCAGCTGACCTCGCGCGCCCTGAGACCTGGACGGTGAGGGGCGGTGTGTCTGCCGAAGACCTGACGGATCGAGAGAATGTGGTGATGTCGCTGGTCTGGGGCCACCAGCCGGTCACGGCCTACCGGATCCGCCGCTTCTTCGCCGAGTCGATCGTCACGCATTTCACCAACAGCACCGGCACGATCTACCCCATCATCCGCCGTCTGGTTGAGCGCGGCCTGCTCGTTTCGACCCCTGTTGCAGAGAGTGGGCGCGGGGCAGAAATGCTGACGTGCTCACCGAAAGGGGAGGCGGCGATTGCGGCCTGGATCCGGCGTATCGACGGGGCGGAAATGGTCCTCGAGGACCCGATCCGCACCAAGATGGCCGCCATGGATGTCCTGCCGCTGGCCGAACGGCTGGCGTGGCTGCGTGAGCTGCAGGCGGCCATGACCGCTGAGCTGATTGCCTTGCAGGCCTTCGCCGAGCGCAATCGGGACATGCCGTATCAACTCCTCCTGCACGACAACGCCCGCTCAACGCTCGTCAGTCGGCTGGAATGGGTTTCGCGGGCCTTGATCCTGTTGACGCGGGATGAGCCGGACGAGATCGCTTAAGACGTCGCCCGGCAAAGGCGTGGGCAATGCGGGAAACCTGTCAGAAGTACGCGTGCTGCTCGTTCGAGTATTCCGGCTTGGGAGCCGGTGGCGGTGCGGTCAGTCGAGCGGCAACTTGTCTCTAAGGGCCACCACGCGCGACGCCAATGCGAGGGGTGATGAAGCAGGCCACGACGCCGAACCTTTGGAAATTGCCGGTGCCGCCGGTGATGGGCACGGGTCCACACCGAACCCAGGCGTGGGCCGTCAGCTCACCCGGTTTGTCCGGTGTCGACATCGAGGCGCCAAGGAACGCGGCATAGGGGACGTTCAGGGCGTGGCAGAATGTGACCGCCGCCATGGCCTGGGGCAGGCAGTCGGCGCGGAAAGGTGCGAATCTGGCTGCAGTGGCTACCGCACGGCCAATCAGCCGGGCGCGCCGCAGTTGGTTTGCATCGGCGATGGGCACCAGTGCCGCTGCCCCAAGGCTCCGCCCCATCAAAGGCGCGAGCCGCCGGAACGGGACGACGATCAGCAGGCCCGAGGCCACGCCGATCAAGGCCCACGCCACAGGCGTCAGGAGCTTGAGCCCCAGAGGCCATCGCCAGAAATGCTGCAATCTGCCCAGACGCCTTCCTCCTATGCTCGTCGGCCCTATCAGAGTGTCACCCGATCGAACAGACGACCTGCGACAGGGACAGGGTGAGCCCGGGTCGCGCGACGTGACGGGACAGGGACAGATCGCTTCCGTCCAGCCTTCGGATCTCGGTTGGCGGCGCGGGCAGAGACAGGTCCGAGAGGGGGCGGTACCCGCGATCCGGCAGATGAAGGACACCCGGCTCGCCGGAGGAGCGGTGATCCCAACAGGGCCGACGATGGCGGAGAGGGGGTCCGTACGGATGACTGAAAATACAATAAGTTCTCGGCGATTGCTGATTTTACCCGCAGCGCTACCCACGCTTTGGCGGTGGATTGCGCTGGACATTTTTGGACTGTTTCAGTCGGGTGGCCAGCCCGCGAAACAGGTGGTGCGGCGCCGTCGGAATGACGGCCCGAGCCACGCTTCCGTCTCGCTTCACGATGCCGTCTCGCTCAACATCTTTTGGGCGAGGTTCACCATCTGCCGGTAGGCAGCGTGCTGCCCTTGAGGGCAAGGCTGCCGCCTTCCGCGTCCCGTATCCCTGACAAGGACATCATGGGCGGAGTTGCGCAGTAATCCGAGAAGGATCAGATGTCCGCGCCTCTCATCACGCCCGCCGACCTCGTTCGAGAAGAACTTGAATGGTTCGAAGGCTACGAGGCAGCCGACGACAGCGGCCTCGGGTGTAACCGGGATTATCGTGACTTCCGCGGCCGCTCTTCAGCGGATGCCAGACGGGTCCTGGAAGATGAGCGACGCCTGGTCGCCGAGGTGCGGTCCACTGAAGAGTGCTGGATATCTGAGGACGGCGATGGGCCCGAAATCGAAGGCCTGGATCTGGGGGTTGCTTCCGCGGTGGTCGCGCTCTCTGTCATCGGTTGCATCCCGTTTAACAGCTGCAACGGGGGTGCTTTTGGGGGCGATCATGATGCCAGCGCGCCGGTCGTGGGGTTCTACGCTCGACCATCCGGGCGATACCACTCGAAGTCCGCCGCCGTGTCCTGCGGGACGCGATACGCCTTGCTCTGGGCGTAGCCTCCGCAGTGGCGACACTTGGCCAGAAACGGCGTGACGCCCGGTTCGCGGTCGATGGTCCACATGGCCTGACCACAGCCGCTGGAAGAGTCGGCACCGACGCCCATGCTCTCGCCAATGCAGACGTAGAGGTTTTTCAGACCGGCGTTGGCGAAGCCGTCGCGGCCGTTGAAGTGCTTGCCAGCCGCTTCGGCGGCAGCAGCGATTTCGCGTGTCCGGGACATCACGCAGCCTCCGCCACGGCATCGCGCGATCCGTCGCTGCGGAAACCCCGAGCATTCAGCTCAGCCCAGACGCGCTTCGAGGCCTCACGGGAGCCCTCAAGGCCGGTCTGCCAGTGGCCTGCCCATGTCCGGACGGTTTGAGCGCGGGACAGGTCAGTCTCGACCCGCTTCAGCATCTCATCCGACAGGACGCTCAGGTCGGCCGGAAGCGTGTCCAGAACCTCCTTCGCGATGAAGTCCAGATACGCGCCCCGATCAAAGGCCCAGGTCGCGCCGTGAAGCGTCCGCACACCCGGCATGTCCGCGTTCAGCGGCAAATCCTGCGGGTGGGTCCATTCCGTTTGCATCGTCTCTCTCCCCTTCGGCCCGGTGGCCTCGGTATGGGGAGAGAATGTGCGACTATCGCACCTACGTCAAGCGTAAATCGCACACTTAATCGCACAATATGTGCGAACCCGTGTATGGTGGGCGAAACAGGAGCCAGCCATGACCAGATCAGAAGCGCTGCAAGTCATCCGGGCATATGAGGCGTTGATCGACGCGGCATCGGCCACGGTTAAGGACGCGCCCGGCCAATATGCCGACCGGCATCTTGAATGTCGGGATGGCCGCTGGCTGCTCTGTAGGCAGGAGCTATCGGTCTACGATGGCCAAGCTGACGTTGGCGCGGTTTGCGAGGCGATCACCGGCCCTTATTGGCGTTCGGTCCCCGGTCTGGGCGCCAGTAGAAATCCAGATCGTTCGTCAGCTTCTCAAGCTGGGGCGGCTTCGGTGGCAGGACTGGCCGGGTCGGCTCATACCCCGGGGACTTGAGCGGATACCACCAAGAGGGCAGGGCCATGGTGAATGACGCTGCTGTGGCGCACCAGATGGCCATCTGGTCGAGATCGTCAGCGGTGACCCTGTCGATCTGATGCTTGATCCCGCCCTTGGCGGTCCACGTCAGGACCGGAGCCGTCAGAACGCCGCGCTCCCGCGACATGTGATTGAGGCCGTGGGCATAGTAGTTTCGATAGGGGCGGATTGCCGCGACGAATGATACCAGGGCCAGCACGTCGGCAAGGCGCTCGCCTGTCAGCACGGCCTTGGCAAGCGAGCTGATGGCTTTTTCCAGATCCATTCCGCCCGCGTCGGCCGTCAGGGCCAGAACAGTTGCCCTACCGGCTGGCCCGTCCTCATCGATGATGATTTCCAGTAGGGTGTGGAGCGTCCCGTCGAGCGTGTTCCACGCCATCATCGCCCGGCCATACGCGATCAACAGCCGTTGTTCGTCCGGTTCGTCGGCGCGCGGTATGAAGGGATAGCCGGGCGTGTCCATTGGCCGACCGGCTACCGGTTCTCTTCGAGAAGCTTCTCGCCCTCGGCTATGAGGCGTTCGTTCTCAGCGATCCGTCGTTCGTACGACTTTCTTGGCCCGCACAAGGCAGACCAGCTGGTGTCGAAGCTTTGTCGCGCGTTGGCGTGTTCCTCTCCCCCGTCAGGCTCCATGATCACGATCTCATCCGCCGCAATAAAGCGGGTGAAGCCTGCGTAAGCACCCCAGCTGTTCTTGCCGTTCACCTCGCCACAGACAATCGAGCCGTTCGTGATGACATTGCGGAACTGAGCTGACGAAGGGTCTTTGAGCTGGGCAGCAACCGTCTGTTTGGCGTCCGCTTCGGTTCGGTCGCAGCCGCTGAGCCCGATAGCGAAGGCGAAGGCGGCAAATGCGGTCACTTTGTTCATCGCTCGCTCCCTACATCCTTCGGGCGAACCACACAGGCCGGCCCATGATTGTCACGTCTTCGGGGTCAGCCTCGTCCGGGCTGTAGATCGGATTGCTGCTGAATATCCGGAGCGTGCCTGACTTGCGGATATACTCGACGTTCTTAAGCACATAGCCGTCGTCGAACCACAGGGCGAACGGCCCCGGCTGCCGCGGATTCCGGTCTCTGCGATCGATCACCACCTGATCGTCATGGAGAAAGACCGGCTCCATGCTGTCGCCGCGCACGTTGATGACCAGAAGGTCGCTCGGCTTGGCCCGAAGCTGATCCTCGACCAGGGCCCGCGATAGGAGCGCCGTGGTCCGGTCATCATCGCCGGTTCCGCCGCCGCCCATGCCCGCGAAGGTCGGAAGCACCTCGACCTCGACATAGCTCTGCAGGCTGGTGCTGGCCAAGTCGCCAGTCTCGCCCCGTGCCGTCTCATACTTGGCGATCAGAGCTTTCAGGGGCGCAATCTCGGCCGCCTGAATGCGGCGGTTTGCCGTCCCAAAGATCTTGGTCGCAACCGTCCGGTCCTTCCCGATGGCATTGGCGATTTCCTCATGGGGAACGCCGAGGCGCTGCAGCGCGGCTTTGATGTCGTCCGGGGAATCCATGCCGGGGAGGATGCGAAAATCGCACAAAGATAGCGAGTGCGATTGACGCACATCATGTGCGGTCGTATGGTGCGCAAATCGCACCTCAAAAGGCTGATCTTGATGCAAAGCGTTTTCCAGAAGTTCGACGGCATCCGACCCATGGCGGCCAAGATCGGCCTGCCCTCGTCGACCGTCAAAAGCTGGCACCGGAAGGGGAGCATCCCGAGCTGGCGTCATGACGCGATACTCGCGGCCGCCAAGCAGCACGGCATCAGGCTGACGGCGGACGAGCTGCAGAAGGTGCGCCCCGATCTCCCCACCCCTGCCAATGACACGGCCTCGCAGGAGCGGGCGGCGTGATCTTGCGCGGCATCCAGAAGGTTTGCGCTTGGGGCGCTATCGCGTCGGGCCTCTTGGGGGCGGTCGCCCTCTTCGCGGCCGGCAACCACACTGCCGGTGTCTGGGCACTCGGCACCGTGGTTTGGGCTGCGATCTTCCTCGCAGAGTGCTGGGTGAACGACTGAATGACCCAGAGCGTCCTGAACACCGTCCTTGACGACAGCTTCGAGCTGATCTGCGGACTGGTCGCCATCCAGACGGTTTCCGCCTCGGGTGATGAGGCGAGGGCGCTGAAAATGCTCTCCGCTGTCACGCCCCGTGCCGAAGACCTCCTGCCACGGCTCCGGGGCCTCATCAAAGGGCTCGCAGTCGCCCAAGCGCAGGCCGAACAGGTCCGTGACCTCCCGAAGGCACGGGTCATCTGCGCCATCGGCCAGCCCCAGCCACATCCTCACACCGCGAATTCTGAACCTTCCAGCCATGAACCGATCATCGCCTAGGCGAGCGACCGGGTCACCGAAACAACCCGCCAGAACGTTAACGGAACACCGATCATGAGCGTCCCTCGCATCAAGGCCCTGACCAAACGCATCCGCCTTCGGATCGGGACGTCGGAGGAAGCGGCCCGACAGGCTGGTCTCGCTCACAAGGGCGCTTGGTCGCTCTATGAGAACGCTGACCACCCTGAGACCACCCTGCCCATTCACCGCTTCATGGCCGTGGCCAACGGGGCCGAGCGGGCGGAGCTTATCGACCTGCTGCAGGCCGAGGATGACGACCCGGCGGGAGACCTGCTGACCGAGGCCCCGGAAGTGACGGAAGCCGCTGCCGACCTGCAGCGCGTGTCCCGCGAGGCCGCTGCGGACGGCAAGATCACCATTCTGGAGCGACGCCGCATTCGGGCCGGTGCCCTGCGGGTCAAGGCCGAGGCAGATGACGTTCTCGTTGCGGTCGGAGAGGACTCATGAGCGCCGGCCCCGAAGACATCCTGCAGGTCCAGGTTCTCGGCTTCCTCAAGGTGGCAGTGCCGGACTGCGTCTATTTCCATTGCCCGAACGGTGGCAGCCGCCATCCGCGCGAGGCCAAGAAGTTGAAAAGCATGGGCGTCCGTCCGGGTGTTGCGGACCTGTGTTTCGTCCTGCCGGGCGGTCGTGCGGCCTTCATCGAGCTCAAGGCGGGAGCCGGTCGCCAGACCGCATCGCAGGCCCTGTTCCAAGAGGAAGTGACGGCGCTCGGTTCGCCCTATGCCGTCTGTCGATCGATCAGCGAGGTCCAGTCCACCCTTGAGGGTTGGGGCCTGAAACTCAGGGGGAGGCTGTCGTCATGAGACATGAATGGCCCGAAGAGCTGCGTGCCGAATGCAAACGCCTTTACATCGACGAGGGCAAGAGCGCGTCTGAGACCGCCCGCGCCATGGGCCGGGGCATCACGCGCAATGCCGTTGTCGGACAGGCTCACCGGCATGGCTGGACCAAGGGGCACCGCCTGTCTCCCTCGGCACCCAAGCGGGCCGCGACCTTCAAGCCGTCCAAGCCGAAGCCGTTTTCCAAGGCCGCTGTCACCTTCGGCCGGACACGTCCTCCGGCGTCCGAAAAGGATCTGGCCAGCCTTCGCGCCAAGCAGGCAGCCGTGGGCAAGAAGGCCATGATGCAGGCCCTGCAATCGGCCAACGACAACTCGGTCCCCCTTGTAGGGCGTAGGTTCAGCCAATGCGCTTGGCCGGTCGGTGAGGCTGACAAGCCTGAGTTTCAACTGTGCTGCGGTCGCCCCATGCATGAGGGCCTGGTGGGCGTTCCCTACTGTCTGGACCATGCCCGGCTGGCGATGCAGCGCGATCCTCTGGCCCCCAAGCGGGTCAGCGATCTTGAGCGCGGAAGGTTCGCGGCATGACCACGCCAGACCTCCGCCTCGCTGCCCAGAAAGCCGATTTGCTCCGCATCGAAGCGGCCAAGATTGAGGGCTCCCTTCGCGTGATCCGCGACCTCTATGGGTTCGAGGTGTGCGTGACAGCCACCCAAGCCGCGCTTCAACGGGTCGCCCGGTCTGAAAGCGCGAACGACAATGCCGGGTGGGTGGCATGACCCGCTCGACCGTCACCCGGTTTGAGGCGCGAGAGATTGAGCCTGACAGGGTTGTGCCCCTGCCTGCCGATCATCCCGCCCTGTCGGAAGGCCGGACGATCTTCGGCAAGACCGTGACGGCTTCGAAGGCCAGCCCGCGGTTCCTGATCACCGGGCATTCGAACACCAAGCTGGGCAAGGAGGTCTTGAAGGGCCCTCTCAAGGGCGCGGCGATCTTCCAGCTTTCGCTTGAGGAACGCGCGACCTGTCCCAGGTCCTGCCTCCAATGGGCAGGCTGCTACGGCAACTCCATGCCGTTCGCCCGGCGTCACACGCCCGATGCGGACTTCGAACGGTATCTCGAGGCCGAGGTCATCACCCTGTGTCGTCAGCATCCGGACGGCCTGCTGATCCGGCTTCACGTCCTTGGTGACTTCTACTCGGTCGAATACGTCTATCTCTGGGCCCGGCTCATTGCTGAGTTTCCGCAGCTTCACGTGTTCGGTTACACGGCCCGCACGATCTATGACGAAGACCCCGAAGGCGTCCGTATCGCCCGGGCCATAGAAACCCTGACTGACGGCATCTGGGGTCGGTTCGCCATCCGGACCTCCAGCGACCTGCCCGACGTCGCGGATTCGCGCGCCATCGTGGTCGACGAAGATCCCGGTCTGCCTGACGTCATTGTCTGCCCTGCCCAGACTGACGACACCGCCGCCTGTGCCACCTGTGGCCTGTGCTGGTCCAAGGGCGCACGGGACAAGACCATCGCCTTCCTGCGACATGGCCGGAAGCTGAGGGGGTCGGGCAAGCCGAAGCCCGCGAACGATGATGCTCCGGTCGCCGATCAACTGCCCCGCATCGCCCCGACGCGCTGGCCGGAAAAGCTGGGGCCCCGGGCGCAACAGCTCTACGATTTCTTTCTGGACGCGGTCCCGAAAACCAGGCGCCCCGATGGCGGGCTGATGGTCCCGTTCGGGGAGATCGCAGATCGCACGGGCATCCCTCACGGGACGGTTCCGGCTGCCTTCTACGAACTCGAAAAGCGGGGCCTGGTCGAGAAGCGCAAGGATGGCCGGCGCGCGGTCTATTTCCTGCCGTCTGACGCCAAGGGCCCGGCAGCGGAGACGCCTGCCCCCGCGCGCCAGCCGTCGCCAGCGCCCGCTAACCCGGTCGCGCTCGTTCCTGCCCCGCCGCCGCCCTCCACCAAGGTCACGCCCAAGCCGGTGCGTTCGATCAGTCTGGATGAGGTCGGGCAGGGCCCGAAAGACGCTCGCCCCCGCTCCCTGATGGCCCGCAAGCCGGGTCAGTGCGCATGGCCGATCAATGACCCCGGACAGGGCCAGATGGATCAAACCACCTACTGCTGTGATCCCGTCGTCGGGCGTGGCCAATACTGCCGGGCCCACTTCGAACGGATGTTCTCCGGATCCAGAAAACCCTCTGCGGAGGCCAGAGCATGAACCGCCGCGAGACCGCCGTCATCGGCAAGATCGACCGTGGCAAAGAACGTGCCGAGGTCACCGAGCAACGCAATGCACGGTGGAAGGCATTGGAGGCCCGTGCATCGTCTCTGGTCACGGCTGAGATCGGGGAACTGCCCGAAGACGACAGGCCCGCCTTCGCCACGGCCCTTGCCTCTGCCATCCGGGCTCAACTGGTCATGCTCCATGGTCCGGTTCCTGCCTGTTCCATCCTGTCCCGTGAGGCCAGCCAAGCCGGGCGAGACATCCTGCCCCGCAAGATAGCTGCAGCCGAAGCCGAGCGGCTGTTCGCCAAGGCGTCGAATGATGGGGGGCGCACCCCATGACCACCCCCCGCGACCATACCGAGGCACAGGCCCTGCCTAGCAACATTGAAGCTGAACAGGCCCTGCTGGGCTGTCTGCTGTATGACAACGCCGCGTTTGAGAGGATTCCCGAACGGCTAAAGGCAGAGCACTTCTTCGAGCCTTTCCACCAGCGCCTGTTTCAGGAGATCGTCGACCACATCGCGGCGGGAACCCTTGCCGAACCGGAACTGCTGAAAGCCAGGTTCGAGAAAGACCCGGCGTTCGAGCCCTTCGGCGGGCTTGGCTATCTGCTTGATCTGGTCGACCGCGCCCCTCCGGCCATGAAGGCCAAGGACTACGCCGCGTCAATCTATGACCTTGCCGTCCGTCGCGAGCTCATCCGCATCGCCGGGGACATGGCTGTCAGTGCGGCTGATCTGGCCGTGCCCGCTGCTGAACACCTGTCCAATGCCGAGGGATCGCTTTTCGGGCTCGCTGAGAGCGGGGAACAGGCAAAGGCGGTCGCTACCTTCGGGCAGGCGCTCGATGAGGCTGTGGCGCAAGCAGAGGCCGCTTTCAAACGCGATGGAAAGCTGACCGGGCTGGCCACGGACCTGATCGACCTCGACCAGAAGCTAGGGGGCCTGCATCCGTCCGACCTTCTGATCCTCGCGGGCAGGCCTTCCATGGGCAAGACCTCGCTGGCCACGAACATCGCCTACAACGTCGCCCGGTCCTTCAAGGAAGGCGTCACCGAGGATGGCGAGCCCGTCACGCTGGCGGGTGGCCGGGTGTTCTTCGCCTCGCTCGAGATGTCCAAGTCGCAGCTTGCCCAGCGCATCATCTCTGACCGGACTGACATTTCGTCCGACAAAATCCGCAAGGGCCAGATAGACGCGGCGGACTTCCGCAAGATCATGGACGCCCGCGACGAGCTGCGATCGATCCCCCTCTACATCGACGAGACCGGGGGCATCAGCATCAGCCGGCTTGCGGCCCGCGCCCGGCGCCAGCACCGCAGGACAGGCCTTGACCTGATCGTGGTCGACTACCTGCAGCTTCTGACCACGGGAGACGGCAAGGGCAGGAACCGTGTTCAGGAGATCACCGAGATCACCGGCGGGCTTAAGGCGCTGGCCAAGGAGTTGAACGTGCCGATCTTGGCACTTTCGCAACTCTCCCGCCAGGTCGAAAGCCGCGACGACAAGCGCCCCATGCTGTCGGACCTCCGGGAGTCGGGATCCATCGAACAGGATGCCGACGTCGTCATGTTCGTGTTCCGGGAGAGCTACTACCTGGGCCGTTCCGAACCGAAACCCGGATCATCGCAGCACCTTGAGTGGACCGAGCAAATGCAGGCCGCTCAAGGGCTGGCTGAGTGCATCATCGGCAAGCAGCGCCATGGGCCTATCGGGACGGTCCGTCTGTCCTTCAACGAGGACACGACCCGCTTTGGCAACCTCGCCCGGGACTATCAGGATGTGGCCTATCGCGCCCCCTATGGTGACGAATGAGCGCGCCCCCGTATCAGAAGCTCTTCTGGGGCTCGTACCACAAGCACACCGCCCACCTGAGCCACGCCCGGGAGCATGGGGCCTATCTGCTGTTGATCGGCGCTCTGTGGAACAACGATGGCAGGCTCCCGGCCGACGACGACATCCTTGCCGGGTACGCCAAGCTGACCCCGAAGGAATGGCAGGCCATCAAGCCGAAGCTGATGCCGATGTTCCGGGTCGTCAGGGGCAAGCTGACCCAGCCCCGCGTGACCGAAGACCTGACCAAGTACAAAAGCACTTCCGGTAAACGCAAAGTGGCTGGAAAAGCGGGAGGCGAGGCAAGTGCCGGAAAGAAGGCATTAAATCGCCCAGCAAATGCTTCCGGTTTGCCAACAAAACCAGAACCAGAACCAGATAAAGAAAGAACCCCCAGCCCCCAAAGGGGTGAGATCGATCTCAAGCGCTTTTCGAAAGCCCTGATGATCGCGGCCGATGCGGGGTGCGGGTTTGACCTGATGGTGGACCGCATCCACAAGGCCCAGCCGGTCGTCGAGGGCAAGCGCCGGTCAACGATGCCGGACGTGAACCGTGCCCTAAGCGGCGCGCTGAAACGCGGCGGGATGCCTTCGGATATCTGGGCAGCGGTACAGGCCTACTACGCCCTGCCTGCCAACACGAAAGACGGGGGCCAGTTCGCCAGCGGTGCGGCTGTTGTGCTGAACAAGGACCGGTGGCGCGAGTTCCTTTTCCCGGCTTGTGCGCCGTCTTCGGCGCCTGCCCCAGCCGCCACTTTCGACGGCCCTCCCGCCCTTCGCCAGTCCCTGGTCGCGTTCAAGGACGAGGATTACGCCCGCCGCTGGCTGGACCACTACTGCCGATGGGACGGGGCAGGGCGCCGGTTGCTGGCCAAGACGCCGGCCATCGTGGCGACCCTGCAGCGCGACCTCGGGCCATGGCTGAAGAACAAGGACGTCACGGTCGCGCTGGACGCGGCAAACAGCAACAGCCCCGCCGGGCAGGGCAGGGGAGAGGCGGCATGAAGGGCCATGAGCGCCGGGCCTATGCCCTGATCAGCGAGATCGTCGCGGAATACGGCTTCGAGGCCGAGACGCAGATCGGCGGCAAGCATCTGGCCGTGGTCGTCACGCACCGGGACGGGCGGTGGCACAAGTTCCCGGTCAGCGGTTCGCCTCGCAGCTCCGACTGTCAACTTCGCCAAATCAGGCAGCAAGTCATGGCGTGGTTGGAGTCGGAGGGATTCCAGACCGGCCGGGGAGAGGCAGGGGGCCATCGTCGGAGGCGCCGCACCGTGCGCCAGTCCCGTCCCACCAAGCCTATCGCGCCCCATGGCGACCGCCCGGTGCGTCTGGCCCGGGATCCGTGGGAGGTGCTTTCAGCCCTTCGGATCGGAGCGCAGTCATGACCTACGTCCCCTTCGTCCAGATCGAGCCCTGCGAGGTTCTGACCATGCCTGAGGTCAAGACGCACAAGGCCATGATCATGCTGGGCCGGTTCGGGGATGGCTGGACCTGGGCCACATCGTGCCACCGGATGACAGGCGACATGACGGGCTATTCCGGGCCGCTTGGCCACACCCAAGGCCAGCCGCCTCGCAATATGGTCGAGACCCGCGACGAAGCCCTTTCGCTGGCCATCGCCTCGATTGAGCGGCGCATCCCTGACGCCCCGATCACAGACTGGCTTTCAACCCTGTTGCCCCGGTCGGGCGATCAACCTGACCTTTTCGGAGAGGCTGCATGAGAGTCCTCGTCGCATGCGAATTCAGCGGGACCGTTCGTCGAGCTTTCGAGGCGCGGGGGCACGATGCCTGGTCGTGCGATCTCCTGCCCGCCGAAGATGGTTCGAACCGCCACATAACGGGCGATGCGCGCGATCATCTGAACGATGGCTGGGATTTGCTGATGGTTGCTCATCCGCCCTGCACCCGCCTGTGCAACAGCGGCGTCCGCTGGCTGGCCACGCCTCCGCCCGGCAAGACGGTTGCGCAGATGCAGGGAGAGCTGGAGGAAGGCGCTGCGCTGTTCTCGGCATTCTGGAACGCGCCCATTGACCGCGTCTGCATCGAGAACCCGGTCATGCACCGCCACGCCAAGGCGTTGATCGAAAACTATGAGCCGCCAGCGCAATCCGTCCAGCCGTGGCAGTTCGGTCATGGTGAAACAAAGCGCACCTGTTTCTGGCTTCGGAACCTGCCGCCTCTGGCCCCAACCGATATCGTGGAGGGTCGCGAGGCGCGCGTTCACAGGATGCCGCCGGGCCCGGATCGCTGGAAAGAGCGTTCGCGGTTCTTCCCTGGGATCGCTGAAGCAATGGCCGATCAATGGGGCGATCTGGACGGCCTTAACCCCATTCAGCGCCACATGTTCGAAAGGATCGCCGCATGAGCAAGACCGACAAAGCCAAGAAGCGGTACACCCGGAAGTCTGGCCGGGCGAAGGCCGCGGTGCCCCGGATGATCGGGGCGAACGACAACCATGCAAACGACAACGCCTCGCCTGTGCTGGTGAGCGGTCTCGAGCTGACCGGGGGGAGGGCGATGAGGTTCCATGTCGCCACGGCCCGGATCGCATCGGACAGCATCCAGACGCAGCGCGCCGGCCATCAGATGATGGCGGAGCTGGAACGGGAGATTGCCGAGCTGTTGCAGCGCCGGGAGGTCGACCAGGGCCTTGACGAGACCCGCGACCTTGAGCGGCTTCGGGGCAATGAGATCGTCGCGTCGAAAACGCAGGGCGCCCGGGATGCCCCTGAGATCACGCGGGACGGCCTGAAAAGCCTGACCCGGCCGTATACCGACCGTGACACCGGCATCAGCATCACGCCCATCGACCCGGGCAGCACGACCTACGCCGCCCTCCTGCGCTACCGTGCCGACTATGAGCGCATGGATCCGGAACGCGGCCTGACCCCTCCTGCGATCGATCCTTCACAGGTCCGGGGCTCGCATGGTGGCGCGACATGGGAGGACAAGCGGAGGGAGTCGGCCCGCCGGGTGTTCTGCATCCACCTGATGATCTGCGGCATCCAGCCCAGCCCGACCGGCCGGGGGGAGTCCATGCCGATCCTGCCGAGGGAGCATCCCGCCGCCCGTGCCATCCGTGCCCTTGAGGACATCGCGGGCAAGGGCCGGATGATCAGGGACATGGCGTCCAGCGGTTCGGTCAGGACCAGGATCAAGGAAGACCTGTTGAGGGCCGCTGACACCTGCGAAATCGTGTATGGGCTGGCCTAGGAGGCCGGGATGACGATGATTGAGAAGATGGCGCGGGCTATGGTGATGAGCCGGGAAGCGATTTCGCCGGAGGACACCTACGTCGGATTTTCCCCCGACGCTCTCGACGCGGCATTGCGCGGCGTGACCGTTGACGGGGCAGTGGATTTTGTCGCCCTCGCCCGAGCCGCCCTTCAAGCCATCAGGGAGCCAGATGTTCGTGCCGTAGTGGCTGGCTGGGAACGCGAGGCGGATGGCCTCGGCCCCGCCTTCACCGCCATGATCGACCACATCCTGAACGAAGGAGCGGAGGGAGGGACTTGAACCAAGCCCCTCCGTCCCAGCCTTAGGCGTATTCGGGCAACCGATCCTTGGCCAGCTTCTCGACCATTGCCGAGCGAGTGATGCCAAGACGCTTTGCGGTGTTGTCGATCGCATGAAGGACGCCGCTATCGAGCGATAGGTTTGCCTTCACTGGCCGGCCGACGCCTTCGACCAGAAGGACGCGAGCAAGAGAGGCGCCCTCGGCCAGCTCTTCGCGGACCTCGTCGCTTTTGAGAAGATCGACCAAGGGCCTTTGCTCTGGGACACCAAAGCCATGAGCTACCCGCGCCTCGGTCCAATCTCGCAGGGCTTCCTGCGCGTTGGCCAAGGCTTCCTCTGCGGATCCTCCCATAGCGGTGCACCCGTCCAAGTCGGGGAAGGTGACGCCCCAGGTATCGTCTGCCACATCGAGAAGGGCTACATAATGCATCGGGTGATTTCCTGTCTGATCCGAAATGAAGGAAGTCGTGCCATGTCCGTCTGAACCGCGCGGGGAAAGCATTGGGGTGGTCAAAGCCACCCCGCCGCCTTTCCGATTGACCGGGCTACTCCCGGTGTGAGGGTCTTGTGTCTCGGGACCGTCGTTATTCCTTTCTCTGGGTGACGGTAGAGATCGTGTTTTGAACCCCCTTCGTTGATCCATCCCTCGGCTGATAGGCGGTCGGTGATGGACTTGCGGTTCGTGTCGGGCTTGGGCATCGCTCCCTCTCTGTTGTTGATACGCATATTTATACGCACAGCAGGAGGGGTCGTCAAGGGATTTGCGCCGAAAAATGCGCCTAACCGCTGCTGATCATCATCATGATCTGGTGTATGGGCGCGATTGAGCCACTAGGCCTTGACTACGGACCGGAACAGGGGGACAAAACCTATGCGGGCGATTCGCGCCCCCGACCCCCACCCACTACGCACCACGCTACGGCAACGGCTAGATGGACAGGGGCGAAACAGCGGAACACCAGACAGTTTCGGGCTCCGGCCCGCCAGTATCGTGCGAGCGCGATTGAATGCCGTCCGGCCTTGGGCTCACCGTAAGGGGGCTGTCGCTGGAAAAGAAATCGGGCACCCGCTGTGTTGAATGCAGGCTGCGTCCCTGCCTCGCACGACCTAACTTCGCATGGGCGGCTTACCTTGGATGGTAGCATCCATGATAGCGCCGTTAGCTTGGATGCTTCGGCTTGGCCCCACGCGAAGACCAATCCCGGTGATCCGGAGGCGCCATGTCCGCAGACGTCGGTGGCATCATCGCTGCGGCCCATGCCAAGAAGGCGGGCTGCCCGATCTGCGAGTTGGATAGCTGCCGACCCGTCGTGACCGAGCGCGTCACCCGAAACGGCGACCACTTCGAGCGCCTGATCTGCCTGATGGACAACATCCCATTCCGGCGGGTCTGGATCGACGGCTATCCCCGGCGGGAGTCGGCCTTGATCGACCCGAAGACCAAGAAGCCAATGCACGTCACCGCCTGACGGGGCGAAAGCCTATGGAGCCTGACATGACCGCACCGGAAACGATCATCGACATGGACCTTGCCTCGCGCCCCGATGAGAACGCCTTCATCATGGCCGAGCCGGGCGACGACGGCTTCCGCTATCGCGCTGCCACCAACCAAGAGATTGCCGACCACATCATGCGCGAACAGGAACGCCAGCTTGATCGCGAGGGCCGGCACATCGAAGGCTTCAAGGTCGAGCCGATGGCTACGAACTTTGACCCCAACTTCACCCCCGAAGGTTTCGGTGGCCTCCGGTAGGAGAGACGGGAACCTGTCCGCCTGAAAACAATCAAAGGAAATCAAACCATGGCGCGTGGAGGTGCACGACCCGGCGCCGGCCGCAAGCCCGGTGCGACGACCAAGAAGACGCGAGAGATCGCAGACAGAGCCGCAGCCGAGGGCGTGACCCCGCTGGAATACATGCTGACGATCCTGCGGGACGACGAACAGCCTCCTGCGATGCGGTTTGAGGCGGCGAAGGCTGCCGCGCCGTTCGTCCATCCGAAGCTGTCGAACATCGAGGCCCGGGTCGACGCGGACGTCTCCCTGTCGCCCAATGTCGTGCAGTTCATCGCCCCTGGCACTGATGCCGATAGCGAGGATTGAAGAACTCCCTCTCCTGACCCGGAACTTCGCCCGCCCGGCGCGAACCCGGGTGTTCAAGGGTGGCCGGGGATCTGGCAAGACGCGGGGACTGGCCAAGAGGGCAGGGCTTCGGGTCTATCAGCTTGCGGAGATGGGCGTTGAGGGTGTCTTCCTCGCCAGCCGGGAGCATCTGAACAGCCTCGACGAGTCCTCGATGGAGGAAATCAAGGCTGCGATCCGGTCAGAGCCTTGGCTGGCCGACTATTTCGACATCGGCGAGAAGTACATCCGGACCAAGAACCGGCGCATCAGCTTCGCCTTCGCCGGGCTGCGTCACAACCTCGACAGCATCAAGTCGAAGGCCCGGATCATCGGGAACTGGACGGACGAGGCGGAGAACGTCTCCGAGGTGGCATGGCGCAAGCTCATCCCGACGATCCGGGAAGAGGGCGACGGCTGGATCGCTGAGAACTGGATCAGCTACAACCCGGAGAGCGAAGAGAGCGCGACGCACCGGCGCTTCGTCAAGAACACCCCGGACGACTGCATCGTCACGACAGTCAACTGGCAGGACAATCCGTGGTTTCCCGACGTCCTGAACCGTCAGCGGCTCGAGGATCAGCGTCTCAGGCCAGAGACCTATGACCACGTCTGGGAGGGCGCGTTCCTCACCCTGACCGAGGCCCAGGTCTTCGCCGGCAAGTTCGTGGTTCAGGAGTTCGAGCCCGGTCCGGATTGGGATGGTCCCTATCAGGGCCTCGACTTCGGGTTCAGCCAGGATCCGACCGCGGCGGTGAGCTGCTGGATATACGATGGCAAGCTCTGGATCAGGCATGAGGCCGGTCGGACGAAGCTCGAGCTGGACGAAACCCCGGAGTTCATCACCTCTCGCATCCCCGGCTTTGCAGAGCATGTGGCGCGGGCAGACAATGCGCGGCCGGAAAGCATCAGCCTGTTGCGCCGCTATGGCCTGCCACGGGTGCAGCCGGTCGAGAAGTGGAAGGGCAGCGTCGAGGACGGCGTCGCTTACATCAAGTCGCTGGGTGGGGTGGTCATCCATCCTGATTGTCAGCAGACGGCCCGGGAATTCCGGCTCTACAGCTACAAGGTTGACCGCCTGACGGGCGACGTGAAGCCGGACATCTTCGGCGACTGGCCCCAGATCGCGGGTGACTATCGCGTTCGCGGCGTCGCGGTGCATCAGATGACAGCCGTGACCCGGCCGGAAAGCCCGGAGATCGTGCTGATCGATGCACCCCACGACTGGTCTGATCCCGTGGTCGTGCCCGAAGATCAAGCCGACGATGAGCCCGAACAGGAAGAACCGAAGCCCCAGCGGCGTTCGCGCAAGAAGGCCAGCGAAGAGTGACCTTCGACTACCTCCGCTCCCGTGCCACGGCTGACCGGCTGATCGCCAACTTCGGCCAGGCCGGAGCGATCCGGCGCAAGACGGTGACGGGCGGGGATTCGTTTGATCCTTCGACAGGGACGGCAACGAGCCCCGACACGCCCTGCACTCTGGTCGTGACCGAGTATTCGCTTCAAGAACGAGACGGCGTTCGCGTCCTTTCGACCGACAAGAAGGTCTTGATCGCAGCGGGCGGGTTGGCCATTAAGCCGAAGCCGTCAGACAAGATCGTTATCGGGGGGGTTCCCCATGAGATCGTGGCCCCAGACAAGGGCAACGGCATCAAGCCCATCGCCCCCGCTGGCGTCGTCGTCATGTATGAGGCACAGTGCAGGCGATGACCGATAACCCGGCCCGCGCATCCATTCACCCGGCGATCCTCTCGCTGGCGACGTGGAAGGAACTGAACGCCAAGCAGTCGACCTATGCGGCGGCTGTGCTTCGCGGTGACACCGAGGCCGCGGAACGGATCAGGCGCGAGGCCCACGACCTTCTGGACGCCTGTCTCGACCTGAACGCCGAAGTCGTCGGCCACCAGATCAGCGCCTTCGAGCGATAGGACATGCCCACAACCCGGAATCAGGCCCGGCTCTGGCAAGAGCTGGCGGATCGCTATGGGCCATTGATCGCAGATGCGTTCATCGCGGCTGTAGACGATCTCAAGAGCCTGGCTGAAATCCAACGCATCACCGCAGCCATTGAGGCTGGGGACGTAGAGGGGGCTATCGAGGCCCTGAGGCTGGACCCGGCATCGTTTGACCGCCTGCTTGAACAGGTCCGGCAGGGCTATTTGGAGGGGGGGCGGACGCAAGCCGGTCTGTTCCCGGCGCGCAAGCCGGACGGCACGGCGCTCATCGTTCGGTTCGATGGTCGAAACCTGAGAGCCGAGGCATGGCTTCGGGACCATTCATCGGACCTGATCACCCGGATCATTCAGGACCAGAGGCTGGCCGTCCGGGCCGTCCTCACCAAGGGAATGCAGGCCGGTCGCAATCCTAAGCGGGTGGCCCTGGACATTGTCGGTCGCATCAGCCGGGTCACGGGCAAGCGCGAGGGTGGTGTTCTGGGCCTATCGTCGCCGCAGGAACGCGCTGTCGCCTCTGCGAGGGCCGAACTGACCAGTGGCGACCCGAGGGCCCTCAGCGAGTATCTGACGCGCAAACGGAGAGACGAGCGGTTCGACCGGACCATCACCAAGGCGATCCGGGACGGCAAGTCCGTTCCGGCCGAGGCCGTCAACAAGGCCATAACCGCCTATGAGCGCCGGCTGTTGCAGCTTCGGGGCGAGGTAATCGGGCGCACCGAGGCCATGACCGCTATCCATTCGGGCCAGCATGAGGCCGTGCTGCAGGCCGTTGATCAGGGCGAGGTGGCCGAGACGGACGTTCGCCGGGTCTGGCGCACCGCATCCGACGCCCGGGTGAGAGACACACATCGCTCGCTGGATGCCGACACGGCGGGCCTGAGGGAGCCGTTCGTCGCATCATCAGGATCCCGGATGCTCTATCCCGGCGACACAAGCCTTGGGGCCCCGTCCTCCGAGACTATCGGCTGCAGGTGCACGGTCGAGACGCGCATCGACTTTCTGGCGAACATCAGATGACGCAGCGCGGACCATTCAGCGCCACGGTCGATGCCTGGACCCGCCAAACCAAGGAACGCATGTCAGCGGTCCACAAGGAAAGCGCTCAACGCACTGTCGAGGTCATGCAGACGCCGCGCGGGGCAGGGGGCAACCTCCGGGTCGACACCGGCTTTCTGTGGGCCTCGCTGGTCGGGGTGATCGGTGAAAACCTGCCACCGCAGACGACAAAGCCGGATGACCTCACCGTCGCGACCTATGACGCAGGGCCGATCAGCCTTGTGATCGCCGAGGCTGACCTCACCGACACGATCTCGGTGGCTTACACCGCGAACTACGCCGTTCCGCGCGAATACGGCTCCCGTGGCCAGCCCGGGGACCGCTGGGTTGCTCTGGCAGCTCAGCAATGGCCGCAGATCGTCAGTCAGGTCGTGACCGAGGCCAAGGCAAGAGCAGGAGCCTGACCATGGCCGAAGATGCCGACATCATCCGGGCGCTGTTCCTGCGGTGCCAAACCCTTTCGGTCGGAAGCCCCGCGCTCCCGATCACCTTTCCCGAGCCCGGGGCGGCATACGCCCCTCCGGAAGATGGCAAATATCTCCGGGTCGACGTCTTTCTGAACCGTCCCGCATGGGAAGGCCTGACGAGCGGTGCCATGCACCAAGGCCTGCTGCAGATCACCGTGAACTGGCCTCGCCAGGACGGTGTGCTCGCCCCGGTGCGCATCGCTGACCAGATCAAGGCCCATTTCCCCAAGGCCCTGGCCCTCGTCGAGAACGGTACCAAGGTCACCATCAGCGGGAAGCCTTACCCGTCCTCACCGATCACCGAGCCCGACCGGGTCACGGTGCCCGTCACCATCCCCTGGCAGGCCGTCTAGGTCTGACAGGGTGCCCTAAGCCGAGATGGGCTCCGGCTTCATTCAACCATCGAAAGGAGCCCTCCCATGGCTATTGCTGGAGGCATTGGCACTCGCGTTTATATCGCGCCTGCCGTTTCTGAGACTGCGCGTGACCCTTCCGGCTACGTGTCGATGACCTGGACCGAGATCGGCAACGTCGAAAGCGTTGGTGAGTTCGGCTCCGAAGCTGCGACCGTGGCCTTCACCCCGCTGGCCACCGGCCTGACCCGCCAGCTCAAGGGCGCCAAGAACCCGGGCGGCATCACCATCAACTGCGGCAACGACCCGCTGGACGCCGGCCAACTTGCTGCCATCACGGCGGCCGGAACGAACTCGCTCTATCCGCTCAAGATCGTTGATGCGGACGGTGCGGACAGCAACGACACCGACTCGACCGTCTACATCGGCGTTCGCATCATGTCGGCCAAGAAGAACAGCGGTCAGACCGGCGCCGTCAACATGCGCGCCATCAACTGCGTGATCGACACCCCGGTCTACGAAGACCCGTCCGAGGCCGTCAGCTAACCGACGCCCAACAACAACACCCCCTCAACTCCATGCGTGGGGTCGCTCCCCCGCACTTTTTAGGAGCCTGCCATGAACCTGGCATCGCTGAACTTCGCCCCGGCTGCCAACTCCGGCGCGGTCATGACGGTCCTTCACCCCATCGATCGCATCCCGCTCGAGACCGATGGTGGAGACCCCGTCACCATCACCCTGCTTGGCCGGGACTCGGACGCCTTCATCAAGGCTGAAACCGCCGCCCGTCAGCGCGCCATGGACAGTCTGTCAAAGGGCTCCAAGGTCAGCGTGACCGATGCCGACCGTCGCGGCTGCGAAAGCCTCGCCCGTCTGGTTACCGGCTGGCAGGGAATTCCCGCGGGCTGGATCGACGGGACGGACTCCAACGATCCGGCTGACTTCTCGGTCGAGAATGCGATGAAGCTGTTCATGAACCCCGGCGTTCGCTGGATCCGTGATCAGGCCGACGCCTTCGTGGCCGACCGGGGAAATTTCTTGAAGGCCTCGCAGACCAGCTAATCCAGTTTGCAGAGGCCACCTATGCCCAGCGCCGGGTTCTCCCTGACTGCCCCCCGGCGTTGGCGCATCTGTTCGACGCCTTCGTCAACCTGTCGCTTACCCGTCAGGTCGGCATGGCCCCGAACCCGATCAGTTACACCGAAATAGAGGCCTTCAACCGCCTCACCCACGCCAGCCTGTCGGCATGGGACATCGCCCTGATCAGGCGTCTCGACCTGGCCGTCATGGCCATCCTGAACCCGTCCAAAGCACCGAAGACCGTCTCTGCCCGTGATGGGAAGGGCGTTCTGGCGCTCATCCGTGAAAAAGCGAAGCCGAAGGAGGCGAAATGACAGACCTCGCAGCCCTCGGCCTTCGCTTCGACACGTACGGCGGGCCGGAGGCGATCCGCACCCTCGACCAAGTCAACGACAAGTCCGGCAGGGCCGAGACCGCGACGGGGCTTCTTGCCCGGTCACAGGAGCGGGCAGCGGCCACCACGCGGCTGTTCGCCGGGGCGCTGGGGCTGCTTGGGGTTGGCACGGTCGCGGCGGCTATCCTGGGCCTGCGTACGGCCACTCTGGAATACAGCGGAGCGCTGGCAGAGGTCTCGACCCTCGTTGACACGACTGCGGTCTCCATGGGCGATCTGTCCGATGCGGCCATCCGTCAGGCCGGGGCGTTTAACTCGTCCCCGCTGCTGCAGACGCAGGCGCTCTATCAGATCATTTCGGCCGGCGCGTCGGATGCGGCCACGGCAACCGAGCAACTGACGGCGGCGAACAAGCTGGCAGTTGGCGGTGTGACCACGGTTGCGATCGCTGCGGACGGCCTGACGTCGATCCTCAATGCGTATGGACCTAAGGTGGCCGGGGCTACGGCTGTCTCCGACGCCATGTTCGTCGCCATGCGCGCGGGTAAGACCACGGTCGAACAGCTTTCGTCGTCGCTGGGCCAGGTATCGCCCCTCGCGGCCCAAGTGGGTGTCAGCTTCGATGAGCTGGCTGCGGCGACCGCTGCCCTTACCAAGGGGGGCATCAGCACCTCGGTTGCGGTGACGGGCCTCCGGGCCATCCTCGCGGCGGTTGCGCGTCCGAGTGCCGAGGCGACCAAGCTGGCCGGTGCGCTGGGGCTGGAGTTCAACTCTGCGGCCCTTCAAGCCAAGGGCCTGTCGGGCTTCCTCGCTGACCTGAATGAGGCCACCGGCGGAAACGTTGAACAGCTCGGGATGCTGTTCGGCGGGGTTGAGGCCTTGGTGCCGATGCTGGCGCTGGCCGGAACCGCTGGCGAGGACTTCGCCGCCATCATGGAACAGATGGGCGTCAAGGCTGGGGCCACCGATGAGGCGTTCGGCAAGATCGCATCCGGCCCGGCGTTTCAGGTCGGGCGCATCTTCTCGACCCTTGGCGCCAATGCCCTATCGGCTGGCGACTCCATCCTGAACATCCTCGCCCCGGCCATCCGCACGGTCGATAGCATCCTTCAAGGCGCCTATCCGCATGCCGAGGCCCTGAACACGATCATGGGCCTGCTTGGCGCCGCTATGGGCGTGGTGGCGGTGCGGGGTGTGATCGCCCTGACGTCCGCCATGACGGCGCAAGTCACGGCGGCCATCCTCGCTTCTGCGACCGTCCGAGCCTATGCGGCCTCTGTCGCCCTGGTTGGCCCGGCGTCTGCCACGGCGACGGCCGCTGTCAGCATTTTCACTGCGACGGTTCGCGGGGCGGTTGCCCTGATGCTGGGGCCGTGGGGTATCGCCATCGCTGCGATCGCTGCGGGGTATCTCCTGCTAAAGGCCGGATCAGACGACATGTCTGCCGCCATGGCCCGCGAGATCAGCGCCGCCGGTGTGGCCGGTCAAGAATACATGGCCCTTCGCACACAGGTCATTGAAAACGCCAAGGCGAAGCGCGACCTGAAGGGTGCCGCTGAGGGTGCGGGCGAGGCCCTGCAGAAGATCAAAGCGGATGCGGACGCGCTGACCACGTCGATGACCAATCTCGGCATCGAGACCCAGTTTGCGACGCTCAAGCTGGCCGAGCAAATGCTCCTTCGCGCCCAAGACGAGCAGAGCGCCGCCGAGAAGGAGCTCGCCACCTTCAAGAACGACCCCCTCTATAACGAGACCACCATCGCCGCGCGCACCATCGGTGGCCGTCTCGAGGGCCGGGTAGATATTGCAGAACAGAACGCAGAGACCGCCTTCGCGACAGCTATGGCTGCGCAAGACGCCTTCCTGTCGTCGTATTCGGATGCGGCTGCTCGTCGACGTGCGGCGCCGGTTGGCGGGGGCACCTCGGGCGGCATCGTCGGTGCTGAGACCTCGCGCACCGGCAAGTCAGAAACCGAAAAGGCCATTGAGGAATCGACCCGCTATCTCGAAGCCCTGCGAAACGAGACCACGGAACTCGGACTGAACAGTGTGGAGCGTCGTCGTCGTCAGACCTTGATGGCAGCGGAAGCCGCCCCGACCGCTGAACTGGCCAAGGCGATCACCGATGCCGGGATGGCATGGGAAATGATGAACCTCGTCATTGCCGAGCGTGACCGCCAAGCCGCTGCGTCGGACTATGGGCGCCGGCTGGCCGAAGACGCCCGGGTGATGGAGCTTGAGCGAGACCTGATCGGCGCCACCAATGTCGAACGCGCCAAGCAGATCGCCATGCTGCAAACCGAACTCGACCTTCGCAGCCGGTTCGGGGACGCCTTCATCAACACCTCTGCGGCTCAAGGCCTGATCGGCCGGGCAGGGGACAACGCCGCGTTCAGTGAAGAGACCGGGCAGATGATCCGGGCTCAGAACCTCGAACTCGAATACCAGGTCGATCTCCTGCGTCAGATCGCAGACCATGCACGGGATGCCGGTCGGGGCCTTGCTGAGGCCTTCGGTGAGCCGGGCCGAGCCCTTGGTGGGCTGGTCTCCGGTCTGGCCGACATGCAGGTCAAGATGGCCGAGATCGACGAGGCCCAGCGCCGCTATGTCGAGAGCGTCGGCATGGCCAACGTCTCTGGCGAGCAAATGGCGATCTTCGCCCGCGACCGTGCCCAGACTGAAATCTCCGCCTATGGCGACATGGCCTCTGCTGCCAAGGGCTTCTTCCGAGAAGGTTCGGACGGCTGGAAGGCCCTGCATGCGATCGAGATGGGCTATCGTCTCTTCCAGTTCTCCGCAGCCGTCCAGTCGATGGTTCTGGGCAATCAGGAGACCGCCTCTCTGGTCGCCAACTCCATGACCAAGGCCGCAGCCTCGACCGCAGCCGGTGCCGCTCGCATGTTCGAATTCTTGGGTCCACTCGGCTTCCCCGCCGTGGCCGCGATGTTGGCCCTGCTTGCTGGCCTCGGCCTCCGGGCTTCGGGAGGTGGACGCGGGTCTGCCCCGGGCGCTGCAGCCGATCCTCAAGCCTCTGTGCAATCCTCGGTCCAGACGGCACAGGATAGCGTCCGCCGCGATCAGGCCACGCGCGACACCTTCATCCAGCGCCTTGCCGCCTCGGTAGAGGTCCGGGTGACGTCGGATGATCCGAAGTTCCGGGCCTATATCCGTGAGGAAGCCGCCCCGATGGTCGCAGAGGGCTCGCGTCAGGCGTTCCAGGCCTCCCGCCGCGCCGTCCCTGCCGACATGGCCAAGAAGCAAGCCGTCACGCTCGGCATTAGGGGATAGTCATGGCCTTCATCCTGCCCGACACCGACCTGATTGAGTTCAGGCCGGAGCTGATCTTTGCCCGGAACGAACTGGTCCCTGAGTATGGCGGGCCGCTGCAGCGCCGGAACCGCATGGGCGCCCGTTACCGTGCCCGGTGCCGTGTCGCGCCTCAATACTATGAGGACGCTCAGGAATGGGCCGACATCGACGATGAGACAGAGACGTGCGTTCTGCCGATCCTGCAGCCGAACATCGACACCTCGAAGATTGGTAACGGGCTCATCAATGGATCCGGGATCGCGGGCTCAAGCCTGCCCGTCGATGGCCTGATCGCCAACGGCTTTATCCGCAAGAACCAATGGCTGACGATCACGACCGATGGCCGGCGCTACTGCTACCGGGTCAAGTCGGCCGTGGTCGTGGGGGCCGACACCTCCGTCACCATCCCGCTCCGCACGATGATGCGCGTCCCTCACGCGGACGGCGACCTGGTGGAACTGGTCGCGCCTTCCATGGAGGGTTTCGTCACCGTCGATCCGGAGTCGTGGGCACCCGATGAGCACCAGATGTGCCACATCGCCTTCACCATCACGGAAGTCGAATAATGGACGTCGACCTGATCGCCGATCTGGCGTCACAGGCGCCCATGACGGTCTTGCTCTACACCTGGGAGCTGGACGATGAGACGACCATCCGCTGGACCGATGGCGGGTTCGTCCGCTGGGGTGGTGAGGTCTATCGCGCCCTGACCGACTTCGGCGTGATCAGCCGCACCGACGACATCGTTGACGGCATCGACAACGAGGTCACGGCCTGCACGATTGAGATCATGCCTGCGGATCAGGACGCCCACGACGCCATGACGGCATATTCGGTGCAGGGCTCAAGGTTCACGCAACATCTGGGGGTTGTGGACTTCGCCACCGGCCTGTTGATCGGTGAGCCAGACCTCCTGCTGACCAGCGAGGTTGACGACACCTCTATCGGCTCTGCGGCCGGTGCCATCGCGATCCACACCATCACCGAAGAGGCGCGGATGCTTGAGGCCGATGATCAGCGCCGGGCGACCGATGCCTTCCATCAGTCGGTCTATCCGGGCGAGCTCGGCTATTCGAACAAGACGACCCTTCGCCGGAAACGCTACTGGCGTCTCGACAACCCGAACAACGCCATCCGATGAGGCCCGTTGAACGTGCGGCCCGTGCCGCGGACTCCTGCATTGCCCGGTTCGGCGGCAAGGCCTTTGATCCTGCGTCCAATCGGGACTGCGTGAAGCTGGCGGCGCACTGTCTGCATGCCCAAGGCATCGGGACACCGAAGCTCAAGGGCCTGAGATACCGGACGGTCGAAGGTGCTGCCCGCCATATGAAGCGGATGGGGTTCAACGATCTGGTCCAGGCCGTCGATGACCTTGGCATCGAAGCTATCCCGCTGGCCCGCGCCCTGCCGGGGTTCATCATCGCCATTCCGACTGACAACGGCCTTTTCGGTCCCGCCGCGCTGGGCATCTGCCTCAATCACCGCGAGGCCTTCGGCTTCTTCGGCGGGATTGCCCAGAGCGTCATCGTTCACGACCACATCAAGGCATGGAGGACGTTCTGACATGGAGTTCGCCCTTGCCGCCGCCTCTGCCATCGCTGCCGCCTCTGCGACCGTAGCAGCAACTGTCGTCGCGGCTGGCCCGCTCGCCGTGGCGGCGTTCAATGCGGTGAACCTGGCTGCGGCCGGCATAGCTGCCAGCGCGCTCCTGAGCGGCCTGTTGCCCAATGTACCGGGAAGCTCTGGAAACCCGCTTGAATGGGTCGCGGACATGGAGGCCCCGCTTTCGGTGGCCTATGGCGCGAACGTCGCCAGCGCCGGACGCCTCGACTATGCCTCGGACGGCTACGGCCCGGACAACCAATACACCTCGCTGGTCTCGACCCTGTCGGTTGGCCCGATCAAGGGCTTCAACCAGTATCGATCGAACGATGTGGTCACGACGTTCGGGGCCAATGATGTTGCCACGTCCGGCCCCCACGCCGGGAAAATGTGGCTGCAGCGCAAGGTCGGGACGCAGCCCCAGACGGCCCTGTCATCCCCCTCGGGTCTAAACGGTAGCGCGACAATCCCCGATTGGGGCTCGGCCTATAAGCAGAGCGGGCGCGCCGTCTGCATGCTCACCCTGCAGGAAAATTCCAAGGGGTCGGAGTTCCGGGGCGGCGAAGAAAAGCAGCTTCACATCTTCGACGGGGTCTTTGGCTGGGATCCCCGACTGGACAGCACATGGCCCGGCGGGTCGGGCTCCTGCCGTCTGGACGACCCGTCAACGTGGGTCTGGATCGAAGAGGGCTGCATCGCGGGTCTCAACTGGTCCATTGGCCGCTGGGCCGGTGCCAATAGCTCGGGCCCGGCTGGCTATGGGGCGCCCTACGCCTCGAAACAGGTGGCGGGCATTGGTTCGTCGCTGGACGGCATCGACGTCGACGCCTTCATCGCGGGCGCCAACATCGCCGACGCGAACGGCTGGAAGGTCCGGGCCTATCCCGACACCGGCATGGACGAAAGCCTTGTGCTGGACATGCTTTTGCAGTCGTCGGGCTGCGTCAGGAACCGGGTCGCGGGCAAGATCAGCTGCGTCAGCCGGGCGGCGGTTCACCCGAGCGTGGTCACGATCACCGAAGCCGACATGGCCGGGCCGGTCGAGCTGCAGCTTGGCGTCAAGCGGAAGGAGCGTCGCAACAGCGCCATCGCCTCGTTCTGGTCGGCCGAGAATGACTATGAGGTCGTCCCGATTGAGGAGGTCTCGGACCCGGCATGGGTGACCGAGGATCGCGGCAAGAAGCGCCTGACGGGCCTGCGGTTCAACTATGTGCCAGACAAGGACCAGGCCGCGGTCCTGACCTATCTGACGCTGGCCAATCTTCGGGAGCCGGCGCGCGGCGTCATTCCGTGCAAGCCTCATATGCGACAGGTGAGGCCGGGCCACCGCTTCACGATCACCGTTGCCCACTACGCCCTGTCTGGGGTGAAGGTGCTCTGCACCAAGCGAGAGTTCGACCCCATGACGGGGGCGGTTCGCCTGCATTTCGTGGCCGAAACGGACGCCAAATATACGGACGCATTCACGCGGACCGGAGTGGTGCCCGACCAACCGGACGGCCCGACCGATCCGGGTGACACTGTCGACCCCCCGACTGTGGCCTCCATTTCGGTCTCCGGCGACGAGGTCACGATCAACTGGACCAACGGCGTCGCCCGGTTTTTCAGGACGCTTATCTTCTACGGCACGACATCCAGCTTTGCCGACGCGATTGCGGGACCGTCGAAGGGTGGTCTTGCTGGCGAGGCGCAGACGGCTAAGTTCAAGCCCGGCCCCGGCACCTGGTATTTCTGGCTCGTCACCAAGTCGATGCCGTTTGAGGACTATTCGGATGCGGTCGCGCTGGGGAGCGTGACGGTCACGGTAGAGATCGACACGGGCAACCTTGATGATCTGGACATCCTGCGCCGGACGGGTGGCGGGCTGTTTTCGGGCGACCTGACGGCCACCGAAGGCGCGGACTGGACCGACAATCTGCTGAACAGGCCGACCGAGCTTACCGATGGCCGGATCGGCACGGCGCTTGCGGCTGACGGCACTCTGACGGCGGGGGCTCGCACGGGTTCTGGCCTGATGCTTCGGTCGGCTGGGAGTGTGGAGTTTACTGGTGCTGCGAACGCCAACTACATCACCGCGACCAGCGAACTGACCGACGACGCCAACCTCGGTGGCACGGCTGCATGGGCGGGCACTAGCGGCAGGCCCACGAACCTCGCCTCTCTGGTAGGCACCGAACCTATCCTCAACACGTCGATCACCATTGGCGCTGACGGTGCCCTGACTGGTGCCGGTGGCGGTCAGGTGACCATCGGGGGGCTCGGCTATACTGGCGCGCTCAACGCCAACTACATCACGAACACGAACGAGCTGACGGACGGCGCGAACCTTGGCCAGACGGCGGCATGGGCCAGCGTGTCCTCTCGCCCGGCCAATCTGGCGAGCCTGTCGGGCTCTGAGCCCATCCTGAACAGCGATGTGACGCTCTCGGGCCTTGGCGCTGGCGAGCTGGCAGTTCTGGACGCGGTCGATCTCGATACGCATGTCACGGACGGCACGACCTACAAGCGGTTTTCCGCAACGGAGCAAAGCAAGCTCTCGGGGGTGGAGGCGGGGGCCGAGGTCAATCCAGCCGATCTCGCGGCGCTTGATGCGACCGCTGCATCTGATCTGGCCGCTGCGAAGGCTGGCGTGGATAGCCTCGGCGATCTGGCCACGCTGGACACGGTCGGGGCGGCTCAAATCGACGCCGGGGCCATTGGCCCAACCGCACTGGCCGACAACGCCGTTGACCTCGCCTCGGCCAAGGTGACTGGCAAGTCGCTGGCCAATGTGGATAGCACGGCGGCGTCGAAGCTGGCGGGGATTGAGACGGGGGCACAGGTTAACCCGGCGAGCCTTGCTGACCTGGACGCGACCGCCGCATCTGACCTCGCGTCAGCCAAGTCGGCAACGGACGGCCTCGGCGCGCTGGCCACGAAGAGCGAGGTCGATACCGACGACATCGTCGCGAACAGCGTCATTTCCGTTGAGCCCCACACCTTCGCCTACACGGTGACGACGGAGGACGCCACTAGTGCCGGGGTGTCGGTTCTGGTCATGGAGTTTGACGTCACGACGGCGGGCGAGCCCCTGCTGATCGACGTCCAGATGATGGCCAAGTTCTGGCACCCGACCGCAGGCGATTTCAGCTTCACGCTCCGGTTCCTTGAGGAAGGCGTCGGCACCGTTCGCGACGATATCGTGATCGAGGGCATCAACGGCGACCAATACCACGGCTATCTGCCCGTTCGCTTCACGGCCACGCCCAGCGCTGGAACGCACACTTATCAAGTCCGGGCATGGGCCTCGACGAATACCGGCTTCTCTATCCGCCAGTTCTCCGATCTTTCGGCCATCGTGACCCACCTCAAGGCCACCACCATCGCCTGACGCGGGCTCTGGCCCACAACCACGGACAATCCAAATGATCACACCGGGTTCCCTGAACCTGCGCCCTTTGCGTTGGGTGCCGTTCAAGTATCAGATCAGGGTCGATGCCTATGACCTGACCAGTGCGACCTTCGCTATGGAGGTCCGGTCCTACAGGGGCGCGCCGGGCGATCCCCTCATTGATCTGGGCAACACATCCAGCCCGACGCAGGGCATCAGCGTGTCCGTCGTGACCACGGGCGGCGTTCCGGCATCGACCATCGAAATCCGCATTGATGAGGCCACGCTTGAGGGCCTGCTGCCCTTCACGGTGACGAGCGGGTCTCCGAACCGGAAGCCGAACACCGATGTCGAGCTCTACTACGACCTTCTCATCACGCCATCCGGGGGCACGAAAGCCCGCTGGCTTGAGGGGACTTTCACCATTGCCGAAGGGGTGACGAAAGATGTCTGATGCCGTTGTCACCGTTGTCGATCAAGTCGTGCATGTTTCGATCTCTGGCTCCGAACTCCTGACGCCCCTGGTATCGGCTGCGGCTGCGTCCGCTGCCGCAGCCGGGGAGGCCGAAACCGGTGCCGAGACCGCACGGGATGCCGCCGAAGGCTTCCGCGACGAGGCCGAGGATCGGACCGCTGCTGTTCTCGCCATCCTTGCCCGTGCGGACCTGTATGGGATCACCGAGACCACAAACGCCGTCGCCTTCATGGCGGGCGGTGTCGAAGTCCTGCCCCTGTCCAGCTACTTCCGGTCGGGCGGGTCTGTCTCTGCCCTGCTGTCGGGCCTGTCGGGCATTTCGATTACGCGGGCCAGCGTCGGCTATGCCCGGACGGCGGCGGGCACCTACACCTCCTTCGCATCCGGCGCAGCGCGGATCACCGACCGGGGCCTGATGGTCGAGCCCGCAGCGACCAACCTGTTCCCCCGCTTTGCCCCGACTGCGGCACAGCTTTCGACGGGGGCCAATGCTGCCGACACGACCGCGCCGTCGAGCCCGCCTATCGCGGGCCTGAACTGGCTGACCCTGACCAATACGTCGGGGACGGCCAATGCCCTCCAGCCCGTCACGCTGGCGGTTTCCACGACCTATACGATGTCGGTGCTGGTCGAGACGCCGGACGGCTCTCAGCCGGTCGCTGGCCCCCTGAACGGCACGGGGGATTTCAGCTTCGTGCTTTCCAATGTCACGCAGGCCAGCGGGACGCCGCGCTACGAGCGGTTGAGCGGGAATGTCTGGAGAGTCAGTCTTACAGTCACGACGCCGGGCACTCTCAGCAGCACCTCAAACGGCATCGTCCGTTTCTCGGCCCAAAACAACCGCATCTGCAAGTTTGCAGGCTTCCAGATCGAGACGGGCAGTCGCGCCACCTCGCCCATCGTCACCACGGGGGCCACGGCTACCCGCGCTGCCGATGTGATCCAGCTTCCCGGCCTCTCCATCGGGCAGGAGGTGACAGTTCTTGCGGATGTTGCGTTGACCGGGGGTGATTCCTCGATCTTGTCTGGAAGCCGGTTCCTGTTCGATCTGGATGATGGGGGCACCTCGAACCGCATCTACGCGAACAACGTCAGCGGGGGCTTTGGCTTCGCTACGGTCGTCAGTTCGTCCACCACGGGCTCCGTTGAAGTGGCCGGGACGGCGGCGGTCGATGCGACGGTCAAGCTGGCCTATCGCTCGAAGGTCGATGACTTCCGCATGGCGCGCGGCGGGACGCTTTCGACCGTTGATACCTCGGGTGCCGTTCCTTCATCCTTCTCGCGCCTGACCATCGGCGGGATCAGCGGGGGCACCCTGCAACTGAGCGGGTTCATCCGTCGTCTGGTGGTCATCCCGGCAGCCCGCGACGACGCCGAGCTTCAAGCCCTGACTGCGTAGGGAGCGACCATGATGTTCGATCCAATCGGCCCGCTGGTAATCCCAGCTGAGTATGACAGTGAGGGCGTCGAGACCCAGCCCGAAACCGTCTTCTCAAGCTGGCATGTCAATTGTTCGCCCGATGAAATGGACGCCAACCCGGCCCTGTCCGCCTTCGTGGTGGAGCCGTCCGTCATGCAGCGGGTTTGGCTTGGCGACGATCACACCGACCCGACAATGACCGTGGCCTTGAGGTTCACGGATGAACAGGAATATCTCGCCGTGATCGGAGCCGTTGAATGACTGAGAAGAAGACGCTCTCCGGGGCATACGCGAAGATCGAAAAGCACGAGGACGAGTGCTCGATCCGATACCGGGAGATTTCCGGCATCCTTGAGGGCTTCAAGGACAAGCTGGACTCGTCGCACCGCAGGGCCGGGCGGATTGAGCTTGCGGCGTGGTCCCTTCTCGTCGGCCTCGTCATGGGCCTGTTCTGGATCGTAATGAAACTGTCGGGGCTGAGTGGCGCATCATGACGATCGATCAAATCCGCCAGCTCGTCGGAGATCTGGCCCGGCCCTTTTCCATCATCGCCACATCGGCCGCCGCCTCGGTCGCCATCGTGATCGGCGCGACAAAGGTCGAGGACGGGGTTGCCGGCGCGGCCTACATCGGGGCCGTTCTCGCTGGCCTCGTCGGGCTCTACGGGTTCAAATCATGGGAACAGCGCGGCAAGAAGGACTAGCCGACCGCTGACACCGGAAACCACGACCGGGCCACGAACGCCAATACCAGGGCGAAGAACACAACCCCGATCACACGGGACCAGATAGCCCCCCGCCGGTCACGCGGGTCAGGAGGCGTCAGGTCAGGATCGACGGGCCAAGGCATGGGCCAGACCCTGCCACACCATCCGAAAATCGAAAAGGAGACCGCCATGTCACAGGCATCGGCGAATGAAGCCTTTGTGCGCGAATATCAGGCTCGGCGCGGCCTCAAGGCTGACGGCTGGGCGGGCGTCGCGACGCTGGCAGACCTCGACGCCCTCCTGCCGCCCGTGGAGACCCGCTTTGACCCTGCCGCGTTCTTCGCCTCGGTCAAGGCGTCCTTCGGGCCTCTCAGCCAGGCCCAGGTCGACGGGTTCAATGCCGTGCTGGACGCGACGAAGGGCTGGCCTGTGTCGTGGATCGCCTATGGCCTGGCGACCACTTGGCACGAAACCGCCCGGACCATGCAGCCGATCAAGGAGCATGGGGGCGAGGCCTATTTCACGCGGATGTACGACCCCAAGGGCGAGCGTCCGCACGTCGCGGCGCGGCTGGGCAACATTCATCCCGGCGACGGTGCCCGATATGCGGGCCGGGGGTATGTGCAGCTCACGGGACGGACCAACTATGCCCGCTACGGGATCGACGATTCCCCCGACGATGCGATGAAGCCCGACGTCGCCGGCCAGATCCTTCGCGACGGCATGGAGAACGGGCGCTTCACCGGCAAGAAGCTGTCCGACTATCTCCCTGGCGACTACGTCAACGCCCGCCGGATCATCAACGGCACGGACAAGGCCCAGACCATCGCAGGGCAGGCCCGCGCCTTCGAGGCAGCCCTTCGCGCGGGAGGGATGGCATGAAGCTCCCCGAGTTCATCCGCATGTTCGACCCGGGCCACTGGGCGGCGCTGGCCGGGGCCGTCGCCCTGCTGATCCTGATCGTCTTCGTCATGGGCAAGTGCAGCCGGAATGAAGAGATCAACAAGGCCAATGCCGACCAGAGCATGGCCGAGGCCCGCACCCAAAGCGCAGCCGAGGCCATCACCGAAATGGGCGCCCTGAATGACCGGGGCGTCGCGTCAGATCAACAAGTGCAGGAGGCCCAAAATGCCATACGCCAAGCTGACCCCGCTGACCGCGATCGTATTGCTCGCCTTGAGCTCTGCCGCCTGCAGTCACGTCCCGACTGCGACCGGCTGTAGCGAGCTCGTCCGGCCGATCCTGACCCGGGCCACGCCCCATGCCGAGATCGGCAATACCGGCGACCCGGCGACCGACTGGCAGCTCTACGGCGTTGCCGAAACGGGCCAGCTCAACAAGGCCAATGACGACAAGGAAACCGGCTTCGAGATCATTCAGGCCTGCGAGCGCCGGGATGAACAGGTCAGGGAGCGATTGGAACGCCCCTGGTATCGCCGCCTGATGCCGGGCTAGGCCAGTTGTCCGGTGATCCCGGACACCTCAGCACACCCCTATAGCGTCGAGCCTTATGGCTCCGCACCCGAGGCCCGCTCCCTTCACCGGGGGCGGGCCTTTTCTGCGCCCGGCGCCACCCATTTGCCCATGTCGATCCGCCATCCCGCCGCCATCAGCCTCTCCCGCTCCCTGTCGGCATAGGCCCATGCCTGCGGTGATCCGTCCTTGATCGTGTCGAGGGGGTATGCCCAAGGCCCGTTCAGGCGCTTGAACCGGACCCGACCGGGGCATCCGGGCCTCCGACACCATGCGCGCCGGTTGGCGAGGGTATAGTCGCCGCCCTTGACCCTCTCGATGGCGATCAAGTCCACTGGTCCCACGCCTTGGCAGACCTCGCAGTCCCAGATGACGACATGGTCGCCCCGGATCAGATCAGCGATGCGCATCAGGCCCCGGGGAACGCCAGCACCTTGCCCGACGCCTCCCCCATGCAGAACGCGGCCCATGCCTGCATCAGGGCCCGGCGTTTCTCAAGGGCATCCCGGCGACGATAGGCCCGCTCCACAGCATTGCCGACCTGATGGGCGAGGGCTTCCTCAATCAGTTCCCGGGGATAGGATGTGCAGTCCCCGGCCCAATCCCGGAATGACGACCGGAACCCGTGCGGGGTGGCGCCGGTGACGCCCATCTTTCGCATCAGCATGGTCAGGGCCATGACGGACAGGGTGCCGTTCTGCCCGGGGAACAGGAGCCCGCTTTGGGGCACCTGTCCAATCTCCTGCAGCACCGCCTTCGCATGGTCTGACAGGGCCACGGCATGGTCACGCCCTCCCTTCATCCGCTCGCCCGGGATCCGCCACGTCTCGCCATCCATCTCCGACAGGACCGCGCCCCTGACTTCCCCGGATCGGGCAGCCGTCAGGATCAGGAACCGCAGGGCCTGGGCCGACACCCCGCCGCGCGCCTGCAGCTTGGCCATGAAGTCCGGCACCGCCTCATAGGGCATGGCGGCGTGGTGGCCTCGGTCGCGCTTGCCCCGGATCAGCAGGATGGACAGATGCCCCCGCCACCGCGCCGGGTTCTCACCTGTCCGGAGTCCGCGGGCCTTGGCAGCGTCCAGAACGCGCTCGATCCTGCCCCTGAGGCGTGAGGCAGTCTCTGGTTTGTTGGCCCAGATCGGCCGGAGCGCATCAAGGACCATATCGGTGTCGACGGTCGCGACGTCGGCATTCCAGATGGCCGGCGCATGAGACTTGAGGCTGGATTCCCACTGAGCCCGGGATTTCGGATTGCGCCAGGTCTGTTCCAGATCATCCATGAGACCACAGGCCACGGCGGAGAACGCATGATCCGAAGGCGGAAGGGCCGCAGCCCGACGTGCTGCGATAGGGTCCACACCGGCCCTGACCAGTCGCCGGGCTTCCTCGGCATCGTTCCTGACCTCTGCCAGCTTGCGATCGGTCGCGCTGCCAAGGCCCATTTCGCGCCGCTTCCGGTTCATCTGGAAGATCAGCACCCAGCGTTTTGACCCGGTCTCGTCGATTCGCAGGTAGAGGCCGTTCCCGTCAGCATGAAGCCCGGGCACGTCCATGCTCTGGACCTGCTTCCAGTTCAGCCGGTTGACCGCTCGCGCCATGTTCGCCTCCAGAACAAGACAAGAACATAGCCCAACGTCAGACCCGGACGCCGCCCTAAGTTCCGCCCTAAAACCAGTCGCGCGATTGAAACCTGCGCTGTGACTGGATTTCAGCGGAAAGCCTTGCCTGACGGGGAGGGGGGCGTGCAAGGGCTGACAACCGAGTGCAAGATTGTGGCGGAGAGGGGGGGATTCGAACCCCCGGTACCCGTAAAGGCACGCCGCATTTCGAGTGCGGTACATTCAACCACTCTGCCACCTCTCCGCGGGGCCGTCGTGTTCTGGTCGAACGGACGGCTTCTCTAGTCGCACCGGAACGGCGCCGCAAGGGGGCAGGGCCGCGATTTCAGCGCAGGGCGGGAAGCGGCAGGCCGAGCGTCTGGCCGTCGAGGGGATCGGCGGCACTGCGGGTAAACAGTTCGGCCGGTCGACCGCCGGTGCCGGTGCTGAACCGGCCCGTCGGGCTGACCAGTCCGGTGCGCTCGACGCCCCGACGGAAATTCTGCTTGTGCAGGGTGATGCCGGTGATGGCTTCGGCGCCGCGCTGCAGGTCCGACAGGGTGAAGGTCGGCGGCACGAGGTCGAACAGGACCGGCCGGTAGCGCAGCTTGCTGCGCAGGCGGCCGAGGCCGGTGGCCAGGATGCGCCGGTGATCCGAGGCCATGGGCGCGCCCGACGGCAGGGCCTGCCGCTCGCGATCCGCGTCGCGGGCGGCCTCCTGCACCAGACCGGCCTCGTAGAGCAGCTCGTAGCGCTCGAGCACGCGGCTGTCGCTCCAGCGCTGGTCCGGCTGGGGGGCGACCAGGGCGTCGACGCGAGCGCGGCGGCGGGGGTCGGCCTCGACCCAGGCGTCGAGGGCGCTGTCCAGGGGGCCGAGCGCCGGGGGGCGCCCCTGCCGGTGATCTTCCCACGGAAAGAAGTCGAGCACGGGCTGCCATCGGGCCTCGCCGCCCGGCCGCACGATGGCCGCCGTGTCGGCCGCGTCGGCGGTCAGGGCCAGATAGCCGACCGAGACCTCGCGCAGTCGCTCGGGGCCCGGCGTGGCGCGGGGCGAGGCCCGGCCGAGGTCGCCAAAGGTGTAGAGCTGTTCGACATAGCCGGGGCGAAACCCGGTCTGGGCGGTGACGAAGGCCCTCAACGCCAGCTCGAAGGTGCGATCCCGCACCGGGTCGAAGGGGCCGAAGGGCAGGGCGGCGCTGCCGTCCTCGGCCCGGGTGGTCAGAACCACGGCCTCGCCCAGCCGAAGGCCGATCACCACGGCCGAAAGGCCAATGCGGATCCCGGTCGGAGGGGCGGCCTCGGCCATGGTCAGCCTCGCCGTCCGGCGGCGCGCCGGGGCACCTTTGGCGTCCAGGCTGTGGGCCGGGGCGATGCTGCGGCATCCCGGGCCGCGATCAGGGCATGGTAGCGATCCATATAGCGGGCCTGGGCGATGGAGGCGGGCTCGGGCCGGATCTCCAGCTCATAGCCGACGGGGGGCCGCCCGAAGAAGCCGAGGGCCTCGGCCTTGCTGAACCCGGCCAGCTGGGTGGCCTCAAAGTAGGCGCAGGCCTTGTCGGCCGTCTTGATCAGGGTCTTGATGGCGCGCGGGGTTTTGGCGGGCAGGCCGAACCGGACGTGGATGGCGGTCTCGAGGCGGCTCTCGAAATCCTTGTAGTTCACGCCCAGCGCCGATTTGAACGGCGAGATCATGTCCCCGATCACATACTCCGAGGCGTCGTGCAACAGGGCAGAGAGCAGCCACCGCGGCTCGATGTCGGGCTGGATGTGGGCGACGATTTCCTGAACCACGACGCTGTGCTGGGCGACGGAGAAGGCGTGATCACCGACCGTCTGGCCGTTCCACCGGGCGACGCGGGCCAGGCCGTGGGCGATGTCCTCGATCTCGATGTCGAAGGGCGAGGGGTCAAGCAGGTCGAGCCGCCGTCCCGACAACATGCGTTGCCAGGCCCGGGGCGCGCGAGAAGAGGAGGTGCGGTCAGCCAAGTCGGTTCCTTTGATCAGGCGGTCAGGTGACCGATCCTGAGCCTCGGATCAAGGGGCCGGGTGGATTTGGCCTACTCGCCGACGTTGAGGGTCAGCAGGTCGCGGGCGTCGTCCATCAGGGGGTCCTTGTCGGCTTCCTTGGCCCTGAAGACAGCGATCACCAGGGGGCCGCCAGCGGGCCCGCGGGCCTCATAGCCGACCAGCCTCCAGCCAAGCCCTTCGGTCTGGCCATCGGTGACCAGCCAGGTCGCACGCGTGGCGTCGCCGGCCGCGCGGGTGCGGATCAGGGCGCCGTCGGCAGCCGCCTGAATGTTGACGCGGCCCTCGTCAGAGCCGCCTTCGATGTTGACGCTGGACTCGCTGTCATTGGCATCGATGGTCACGCCGCCGATGCGAATGCTGGCGCGGTCGCCATCCGCATTGATCGACAGACCCGGTACATTGACCTGGGCGGTGTCGCCCTCGGCCTGGACGCTGACGCCGGGGGCCTCGACCGTCGCGCTGTCGCCGGACGCCGTGCCAGGGGCTTCGGACCGGGAGGACGCCTCGATCGCGGCGATGGTCTGCGGCATGTCCCCTGACAGGCGATCCTCGAAGGCCTTGAGCACATCGTCGACGGAGGCGCCGTTCAGCGGCTGAAGATGCAGGGTGACCTCGGATCCGCGCGGCCCGGCATAGACACAAACCGTGCCGCCGTTCTGGGCCGTGCCCTTGCGCGTCAGACTGCCCTGGGTCTGGGGGCACTGAAGGGTCTGGACGACCTTGAGCACGCCCTTGTTCTCTCCGCCCTCACGGTTGGTCGTGATGCGGATGGAGTCGTCGCCGCAAGCGGCGAGGGCAGTGCAGGCAACCAGCATACTGCTGAATAGCAGGGAGGGCGTACGCATCATCGACAAGTCCTCTTCGGCCCCATCCTGCGGGTCAGGGCCCAGAAATCCAGTGAAATCGCGGTAAGGCCGTGTCAGCCGCCGGGGCGCGCGCCTTCGCGGCGGTTGAGGAAGGCGAGGCGCTCGAACAGGTGGACGTCCTGCTCATTCTTGAGCAGGGCGCCGTGCAGCGGCGGGATGAGCTTTGAGCCGCTGGTCTCGCGAAGGGTCGCCGGGTCGATGTCATCGACCAGCAGCAGCTTGAGCCAGTCCAGAAGCTCGGAGGTGGACGGCTTTTTCTTCAGGCCCGGCGTGTCGCGGATTTCGTAGAAGGTCCGGAGCGCCTCGGACACCAGGCGCGGCTTGATGTCCGGAAAGTGCACATCGACGATCGATTTAAGTGTCTCGGCGTCGGGAAAGCGGATGTAGTGGAAGAAGCACCGGCGCAGGAAGGCGTCGGGCAGTTCCTTCTCGTTGTTCGAGGTGATGATCACGATGGGGCGGGTCTCGGCCCGGATCGTCTCGCCGGTTTCCTGGACGAAGAACTCCATCCGATCGAGCTCCTGCAGCAGATCGTTCGGGAATTCGATGTCGGCCTTGTCGATCTCGTCGATCAGCAGGACGGGGCGTTTGGGGGCGGTGAACGCCTCCCACAGCTTGCCGGGCTTGAGGTAGTTCCGCACGTCGTGAACCCGGTCTTCGCCCAACTGGCTGTCGCGAAGCCGGCTGACGGCGTCGTATTCGTAGAGGCCGTTGTGGGCCTTGGTCGTCGACTTGATGTGCCAGGTGATGAGGGGGGCATCGAGGGCCCCCGCCAATTCATAGGCCAACACCGTCTTGCCGGTGCCGGGCTCGCCCTTGACCAGCAACGGACGTTCCAGCGCGACCGCCGCATTGACCGCAATCTTGAGGTCATCGGTGGCGATATACTGCTGCGTGCCCTTGAACTGGCTCATCCACGGTCCTCCCGGCCTGTCGAATAGGTGGAGCGGTGGTAGCCCATCGCCCGGGAGGTGAACAGGGTTCAGGTGATCTGCTTGGGCGCGGGCGGGTCGCTGGCCGGGAAGCTCTCCTCGACCGCCTCATCCTGCAGCGCGTCCTGACGGCTGCCGGACTCCTTGACCCGCTCCTTCAGCTGGTCGGGCTTGCCATGCTCGCGCTCGGCCTTGCGGGCGAAGGGGGCGTCCGTGTCGCTGTCGTCCTTGCCGGAGGATGCTTTCGTGGGGGTGTCGGCCATCTCAGGCTCCTGTCTTGATGCGGGTTACGGTGTCGCGGTCGGCCAGGCCGGGCTCTTCGTCCTCGGGCGCCGCGTCTCCGGGCTTGCGGGTGAAATCGCGAACCTGCGCGTCTTCATCGACCAGAATGTCGGTGCCGTCCTCCTCGCCCGTGCGGGTCTCGTCGAAGGTCTCGGACTGGTCCTGTTCGTCGGGGGTGTTTTCGGGGGGTGTCATGGTCATCTCCTGTCAGGGAGAGAACGCGACGCCGGCCAGCCCCGTTCCGTCAGCCGGAGGCTCTTTCCACCAACGCCGCCGCGACGTCCCGGATCGCCTGGTCCCAACCGTCGAACGCCCGGGCGAAGGTGCGCATGTGCGGGTAGAAGGGATAGCGGTCCGTGCCCAGCAGGTGCCAGTCATCCGGCGCATAGATCAGCCAGGTCTCGGCTCCGACGGCGGCTGCGATATTGGTGCCGGCGATGCCCGGTCCGATCACCACATCCATGGCCAGCGACAGGGCGGCCAGGTCCTCAAGGTCGTCCTTGAGGTTGATCGGCGGCGTCCACAGGGTGACGCCGGCGGCCTCGGCGGCGGCCAGGTCGGCGCTGACGTCCCCGCACTGCAGATTGACCATGACGCAGCCGGGCGTGGTCAGCACGGGCTTCCACCGCTCGAAGCTGGAAAAGTAGCGGGCGCGAACCCCGTTCAGCACCAGGCTCTTCCAGTGCAGGCCGACCTTGAGGCCGGGGCCGAGCGCCTCGACTTCGGCCTTCCAGTGGGCGACGCGCGCCGGGTCTGCGACCAGATAGCCGGAACGGTCAGGAAAGGCGGCAACGGCAGGCCGGAAGACCGGCATCAGGCTGGCCATCGGCACCCAGGCGTCGGCCGTCGGGGCGTCCTCGCCCTCCATGAAGGGGATGTAGCGATACAGGCGCCCTTCCATCTTCACCGCGCGGTGCCCGCCGACGATGGCTCGGGGGAAGCTGCGCTGGAAGATGTCGACCAGCCGTGGCTCGACAGCGATGATGACCTGACCGTCGGGGCCGACCGCCTCGATCAGGTCGCCGAGGGCGGAACCGAAGACCATCTCGTCGGCGATTCCCTGTTCGCCCACGACCAGAATGCGTCGGCCCTGAAGGGGCTGGGCATCGGGATCCCAGCGCGGCGTGTCGACGACGGCATGCATGGCTTCGGGCATGTCGGGGCTGAGGCGGATCTCATAGTCGGCCCATCCGCCCGGAAGGTCGCCGGCGCCAAGGCGCAACAGGGCACGGGCCATGGTCATCATGGCGGTTTCATAGCCGGGCTCGGCCCCGGGGAAGGCGGCCTCGATATCGGCCAGCGCGCCCTCAAGATCACCCAGAGGCTGGCGAACATTCGCGCGATTGTAGCGGGCCTTGGAGAACTCGGGGTCGAGGCGCAGGGCCTCTTCAAAGAAGGTCAGCGCGGTCGCCATGTCGCCCTGATCGCTCTGGACAGTGCCGAGGGTGTTCCACAGCAGGGCGCTGGTGGGCTCGACCTGGATCATGTCGCGCAGGACCTCGACCGCCTCGTCGTAGCGATTGTCGTCCCTCAACACGCAGGCGAGGTTGTTGGTGGCATCGACATGGCCGGGCTCGACCGACAGGAATTTTCGCAGCAGCTTTTCGGCGATCTCGAGCTGACCGAGGCGCTGGGCGAGGCGGCTGAGGTCGTGGGCGATGTTGTTCTCGTCCGGCATCAGGGCGAGGGCGGCCTCATAGGCGGACAGGGCCTGGGCCAGATGGCCGGACTTTTCCTGGCAGATGGCGAGGACGTGCCAGGCGAGGCCGCTTTTCTCGTCGATCTGCAGGACTTCCAGGCAGCGTTCGGCCCCGCGGGTGTAATCCTGCATGCGGACGGCGGCGACGGCGGCCTTCAGAAGCTCGACCATGCGGCGCTGGGTTTTGGCCGTTCCTGTGCGACCGGCCAGCTTGCGGGACAGGCGGTTCAGTGCATCGGTCGAGGCCGCGTTCCCCGCCACGCCTTGGGCCACGGCGAACGGGCCGTGGGCGATGGGAGCGGTGGCATCCGGCTGGGCGGCGAAAGCGGCATTGGACATGGTGGCAGGATACCCCGGGCGGCGTGACGATTCCCCGCACTCTGGCGGTCCAGTTACAACACACGGTTAACCACGACTGTTTAGAGGCTTTTGGGAACCGCCGCGCTAGCTCGCAGGGGCGGGACCAAAGGGGAGGCCCGCCGGATGCCGCTGAAACTGTCCTTGAAACCGGGTGAGCGTTTCGTGCTGAACGGCGCCGTGGTCCAGAACGGGGATCGCCGCAGTGTTCTGGTGCTGCAGAACAAGGCCAGCGTGCTGCGCGAGAAGGACATCATGCAGCCGGACGAGGTCAATAGCCCGGCCCGTCGCATCTATTTCCCCGTCATGATGATGTATCTGGACGAGTCGGCGGCGGCGAAATTCCACGACGAATTCACCCTGCGGGTCAGCGAGTTCATGAGCGCGACGCGCAATCCGGATGCGATGGCGGATTGCGTCGCGGCATCCCGTCATGTGCTGGCCCGGGAATACTACAAGGCGCTGATGACGGCGCGGAAACTGATCGAATACGAAGAGCAAAGGTTGGGTCATGTCGCTTCAGGCGTACAGCAAGGCCGCAGCGCGGACTGAAACTCCCCGGGAGATGGAGTACCGGCTGTTCGGCCAGGTGACCCGCGCCCTGATGCATGCTGCCCAGGCCGATCCGTCGGATGTGGCGACCCGGATCGACGCCCTGGACTGGAACCGGCGCGTCTGGTCGGCCCTGGCCACGGACTGCTCCGACCCGGGCAATGCCATGGGCGAGGCCCTGCGCGCCCAGATCATCTCCATCAGCCTGTTTGTCAGCCGTCACAGCTCGCAGATCATGCGCGGCGAGGAAGACTTCGAGCCGCTGATCGATATCAACCGGATGATCATGCAGGGCCTGGCCCCGCCCGCGTCAGAAGCGGCCTGAAGATTTTTCCCGACCCGGAAGCTCTTGCCGGTCCCGTCCGGAAGTCTCGCGGAAAAGAATCATAAAATCAGTGCATTGATAGCGTTGTAGCAGCGGCACCTTTCTTGCGTGTGCGGGCGTGAACCAGAACCGGTTCGACGGTCAGAAGACCGTTAACCCACCCGACCAGAATGGAAGGACCCGCCGATGAGCAATTCGGTCAATACGAACGTGGGCGCCCTGATTGCGCTCCAGAACCTGAACGCCACCAACTCCGACCTCGCCGTCACCCAAAACCGGATCAACACCGGCAAGAAGGTGTCCAGCGTGAAGGACAACGGTGCCATCTGGGCCATCGCCCAGGGGCAGCGCGCCGACATCGGGGCCCTGGGGGCGGTCAAACAGTCACTGGACCGTGGCGTGGCTGCAGTTGATGTGGCCATCGCGGCGGGCGAGACGGTCTCTGACCTCTTGCTGCAGTTGAAGGAGAAGGCACTGGCAGCGACCGACGCGTCGCTGAAGACGGCGGCGCGGGCCGCGCTGAATGAAGACTTCAAGGCCCTGCGTGACCAGATCGCGACTGTGACCACCAACGCCGAATTCAACGGGATCAACCTGCTGAAGACCGGTGCCACCGGTTTCAACGCCCTGGCCAATGCGCAAGGCAACGCCACCATCACCGTGGGAGCGGAGGTGATGGCGCTGGGAAGCACCAATGTCAGTGTGGCCACGACGCAGTCGATCGAGACCCTGACGAAGGCGGCCACCTCACTGACGGCCGTCAACAATTCCATCGATGCCGTCTCGGGCGCGCTTGCGCGTCTGGGTACCAAGTCGAAAGCCCTGACCACCCATCTGTCGTTCGTCGGGAAGCTGACGGACTCGCTGGAATCAGGGGTCGGGAACCTGGTCGATGCCGATCTGGCGAAGGAGAGCGCCAAGCTTCAGGCGCTGCAGACGAAGCAGCAACTGGGGGTCCAGGCCCTGTCCATCGCCAACCAGACTCCGCAGCTGGTCCTGTCGCTGTTCCGATAGGTTCGAAAACCTGGGCCGGAGGGGAAACCCTTCGGCCCTTTTCGTCAGAAGATCCGGGTCACCATTTCCCAGGTCGCCACAAGGACGCGGCTGACCGTTTCCCAGACCAGCCAGGTGAAGGTCGCCATGCCGGCCGAGACCACCCAGCCGATCAGCATCATCACCCCGTCCTTCTGCATGAGGCCGAAGCCGAAGGCAGCGACAATCAGGGACGGGAACAGGTTGAAGCCGATCAGCGGCAGCATCAGCACCGCCGCCCAGACCATGCACATCAGGCCGATGAGGGCCTCCGACAGATCCGTGCTCATGAAGGCGAGGCGCGGGCGGCTGAACCGCTCGACCATCTGCAGGCGGCTCTTCACCTTGCCCGCCGCTTCGGCAAAGGCAGGTCGGGGAATGTCGCGCTTCATGATCCAGCCCGGCAACCAGAGCTCATCCTGACGGAAGAGAAGCTGCGCCCCGATGATCATGATGGGCACGCCCAGCACGGTGGTCATGCCCGGGATCACCCCGATGACCGCGCTGAGAAGCCCCAGCGTCAGCAGCAAGGCGCCGAAGCCTCGTTCCCCGAAGGTGCCGACCAGTTCGGTCATCGGCAGGATGGGATCATCGACTGCGCCAACGTCCGTCAGGACCTGGGAAAAGGGCCGCGCGCTGAAGGAGTTGGAATTTTCGTTCATGAGCCATCGCCGAACAGGGTCATGTGCTCTCTTGGCCCGTCTTGGGCCGCCACGCCACTTAAGAAACCGCAATGCAGCGTCAGGCAGACTGTTCCATGTCCACATCCAGTCCCTGCTCGCGGACCTTACGATAGAGGGTGGACCGGCCGATGCCGAGGCGGCGGGCGATTTCAGACATATGGCCGGCATAGACCTCGATGGCGTGCTGGATCAGGTCGCGTTCGATTTCCTCGAGCGTACGCAGGTGACCCTTGCCGTCGAGGATCCGGATCGGCGTGTCGGGCGCGGGCGGCAGGTCGTGGGCCGCAGCCGAGGGGGCGCCGGCGGACGGTGCGTCCAGCTCCGGCGTCGGCATGGCCACGCCGGAGATGGCCGGGAAGTCATGCGGCTTCAGGAAGGGCCCGTCGGCCAGGACAATGGCGCGATAGACGGCATTCTCGAGCTGGCGGACATTGCCGGGCCAGTCGAAGCCCTTGAGCAGGTCTGCAGTCTCGGGCGCGCAGCCGACGACGCGCTTGCCTTCCTCGACGTTGAAGCGGCCGATGAAGTGGTCGACCAGAGCCGGGACGTCCTCGCGGCGCTCGCGCAGGGCCGGGGCCTCGATCGGAAAAACATTCAGACGATAGAACAGGTCCTCGCGGAAGGCGCCGCCCTCGACCTGTTTGGCCAGATCACGATTGGTGGCCGAGACGATCCGCACATCCACGCGGACCGGGCGTTTCGATCCGACCGGGTCGATCTCGCCTTCCTGCAGGGCCCGCAGCAGCTTGACCTGCATGTCCAGCGGCAGTTCGCCGATCTCGTCGAGGAACAGGGTGCCGCCGTCGGCCTCCTTGAACTTGCCGAGGTGTTTGTCGTGGGCGCCGGTGAAGCTGCCCTTCTCGTGGCCGAAGAGGATCGACTCGACCAGATTGGCGGGCAGGGCGCCGCAGTTGACGGCCACGAACGGGCGTCCGGCCCGGTCCGAGGCGCCGTGCAGGGCGCGGGCGATGACCTCCTTGCCGACGCCGCTCTCGCCGGTGATCAGCACCGGAATGGTCGAGGAGGCTGCGCGACTGCCCAGAGCCTTGACCATGCGCATGGCCGGGCTGTCGCCGACCAGATCGTCAAAAGTGGTGCGACCCGAGGTGTGCTTCTTGAGGCGGCCGACCTCGGCGGTCAGCTGGGTCAGCTGCAGGGCGTTCCTGACCCCGACCAGCAGGCGCTCGGCGGACACGGGTTTGACGAAGAAGTCCTGGGCCCCGGCCTGCATGGCCTTGACCACGCTTTCGATGCCGGCGTTGGCCGTCAGCACGATGACCGGGGTGGAGACCCCCGCCGCGCGCAGTTCGGCCAGACATTCCAGGCCGGACATGCCCGGCATAACCATGTCGAGCAGCACGACATCGGCGCCGTCGCCCTTGGTCAGGCGGTCGATCGCCTCGCCGCCGTTCTCGGCCTGGGCGACGGCAAAACCCTCGCGTTCCAGAACCGCTTGGACCAGGCGGCGCTGGGTCGGATCGTCATCGACGACCAGTACGGTCTTGGCCATGGGGCACCCCTTCATCATCACCGTCGGCCGGTCTCGGGGGTTCGCCCCGGACTGGCTCGTTTCGGGACGGGTGTACCCCGGATGCGGTGAAGATCGCGTTGTCCGGCGTGGTGTGCGGGGGGTTAACGGCTGCCGCTGCCGACGTCTGTGTCTGCCTGGCGACTGTTCGAGGGGCAGAGCGCGCGGCTGTTGCTTTGCGGAGGAACCGCCGGGCCGTCCCCGAATGCCAGAGCAGGCCAGCGAGCGTCTTCTGCCCGAACCGAGCCTGAGCGGAGTCTGTCGCGCGCATCGCCCCGATCTCCCCCCGCGCAACGCACAGGGTAGTAGTTTGCCTGCAGCGTCCAGGTGCCATCCTGATCACGGGCCCACAGCATCGTGAGGGCCTGTCGCGCGACCAGAATTTCCAGGGCCCCGTCGTTGTCGAGATCGATCGCTCGGGCGACGCATACCTCGGCGCTGCCGCACAGATAACGTTCGTCCCCCGGGGCCACCGGCTCCACGAAATCCCGGGGGAGGTCGCCACCGATGACCTCAAATGCCGGAGCGCGGGCAGGCACGCCCTCCGTTCGATCTTCCCAGCGATTTTCCAGTTCCGTCGCCACGGTCGCTCGACGGGCGACCTCCGCATCGTCGGATTTCGTCAGCCGTTCCAGCGCCGCCCTCCCGACCTTGCCGCTCTCGAAGCGGAGGAAGCGATAGTCGAACTGGTCCGGGGAAACGGCGCCGCGCTCAAGACGGGCCATCTGGTCCATGACCGACAGACGGGCGGGGTCCAGCACCGGGCTGAACAGCAGCACGATCAGGGCAACGATCAGGGCGCCGGTGCCGATATTGGTGCGCTCCAGCGGCTGCATCCAGTCGCGCCCGCGCAGGCTGGTGATCGCGGCCCAGGCATAGCCGAGCGCATAGGCCAGACCGGCGAGGATACAGGCGGCGGCCACGATCCGGTCGGGTGTCAGACCGTGCTGACCGATGCGGAGCGCCAGACCCGTGCTGGCCACGGCGACCAGCGGGATTAACAGCAGGCCGCCGACGATCACGGCCCAGCGCAGCACCAGCGGCGGGCGGGTCTCGTCCGTGCCGTCCTGATAGGCGGCATTGATCAGCACGATCAGCACGGCCGCAGCGGACAGCATCAGGGCCGTGGCCGAGCCTTGGTCCCACAGGCCCGACAGGCCGGTGAAGGGCAGGGCGATCAGGAAGGCCGCAGTCAGCGCCGCGATCACCGGCAGCAGCCACGACAGCAGCATCAGGATGACGGCGCGGACCCCCCGGATCAGGCCGTCGCGGACATCGGTCAGATGCACGGCCAGGGCAAAGGTCAGGCTGGTCACCGGGAGGTTGAACCAGGGCTCGGCCAGCAGCTCGCCGAACGCCCGGATTCCGATCAGGCCGAACAGGCCCGCGCCGAGGAACAGCAACAGCCACAGGGCCCCGGCAAAGCCGACCGACAGGGCCAGTTGCACGCCCGCCTTCCACGCCACGTCGAAATAGCGAGGGTAGGCGGCGATCCGGCGGCGTTCCTGATCGGCAGGAACGATCAGATGGTGGGCAATGAACAGGGCGGCCGCGAGGAAGGGGAAGAGGGGCGGCGACAGGAAGGGCTCGCGCTGATCAACCAGCACCTGACGCGCCATGTCGTGCCAGCCGAGCAGGGCCAGCGTCGCGGCCGCCACCGCCGTCCAGACGATCAGGGTCTTCAACCTCAGCCGCCCCAGACCGCCCAGCAGCACAACCGGCAGATAGGCGGCGACCAGCACCATGGGGCCGAACAGTTCGGGCACGCTGGCGGGCCACAGGCGCGGGTTGTGATCAATGCTCCAGTACAGGCCATAGAGCGCCAGTCCCTGCAGCAGGCCGATCAGCAGGCGTGGCACGATCAGGCCGTGATGGCCCGACGCCATGGCGGCACGTGTGGTGGTGTCTGCTTCGGTCATCAGGGCCCCTCCCGAACCGGCATCTGGGCACAGTTTGCGGACCCGGACCAGAGCGGATCCAAGGCGCGCCGCCTTGTCAGCGCCTGTCTGCGCCCCCATACCCAAGGGCATGAACGCACCCTTCAAGACACCGACCCCTGACCTGCCCCTGTGGGACCTGACCGATCTTTATGCCGCCAAGGACGATCCGCAGCTTAAGGCGGATATGGAGGCGGCGCGCGCTTCGATTACCGAGATGAATGCGCTGGCGGGCAGGCTGGTCGCGGCACGCGGCGAACCGGCGCTGCTGGGCGAGCGGCTGGATCGGGCGATTGCGCTGTATGAACAGGCGGCGGACCGGCTGGGCGCGGTTGGGGCCTATGCGTTTCTGGACGCCTCGACGCGGCGTGATGATGCGGCGGCACAGGCGTTCGAAGCCGATGTGCGCACGTCGCTGACCGAGATTTCAACGCCGACCGTCTGGCTGACGCTGGAGATCAACCAGCTGGAGGAGCCCGAGGTCGAGGCAGCGCTTGCGGCCCATGCGCCGGCAGCGCGTTGGCGGCCCTGGCTGCGCCGGGTTCGGGCGATGAAGCCGCATGAGCTGTCAGAGGAGCTGGAGACCTTCCTGGCCGAGCAGATGCCGGTCTCGGCCCAGTGGCCGCGCCTGTTCGACGAGACGCTGGCGGACCTGCGGGTGAAGGCCGGGCGCGACACCCTGACGCTCAGTGAGGCGCTGAATGGTCTGTCGGACCCCAAGGCCGCCCGCCGCAAGGCCGTGGCGGAAGGGCTGACCGAGGCACTGAAGGCCGAGACGCAGACCCTGGGTCTGGTGCTGAACACGGTGGCGGCCGAGAAAGCGCTGGAGGATCGCAAGCGCGGCTTCAAACGCCCGGCGGACAGCCGCCATCTGGCCAATGAGGTGGACGGCGAGGCGGTCGACGCCATGGTCGAGGCCGTGACGGCGGCCTATCCGCGCCTGTCGCACCGCTATTATGCGGCCAAGGCCCGGGCGCTGGGCGTGAAGACGCTTAATCACTGGGACCGCAATGCGCCGCTGACCACCAAGCCGCCGCGCGGGTTTGACTGGTTGCAAGGGCGGGCGCTGGTCCTGGACAGTTTCTCGGACCTCGGGCCCGAGTTTGCCGAGCGGGCCGGGATCTTCTTTGACCGCAACTGGATCGACGCCCGGCCGCGCGCGGGCAAGCAGTCGGGCGCCTATGCTCATCCAGTGACCGCAGATCGTCACCCCTATGTCTTCCTGAACTGGATGGGCGAGCGGCGCGATGTGCTGACGCTGGCGCATGAGCTGGGGCACGGGGTGCACCAGACCTTGGCCGCGGGTGCCGGCAGCCTGCTGGCCGACACGCCACTGACACTGGCCGAGACGGCCTCCATCTTTGCCGAGGGGCTGACTTTTGACCGGCTGCTGGAGACGGCGCCCGAGGCCGAGCGTCAGGGCCTGCTGGCCGGACGAATCGAGGACGGGCTGAACACCGTCGTGCGCCAGATCGCCTTTCACCGTTTCGAGACCCGTTTCCATGACGAGCGGCGGACCGGCGAGGTCGGCGCCGAGCGGATCGGCGAAATTTGGCTGGAAGAGATGGGCGCCTCGCTGGGCCCCGCCATCACCTTGAACGACGGGTATGAGCACTGGTGGGCCTATGTCAGCCACTTCGTGCACTCGCCCTTCTATGTCTATGCCTATGCTTTCGGGGATCTGCTCGTGGCGGCCCTGATGGAGACGCGGCGTAAGGATCCGGTGGGCTTTACGCCCCTGTACCGTGAGCTTCTGGCCGGGGGCGGCACGCGTCCATACGATGCGGCGCTCAATCCGTTCGGTCTGAATCCGCGCGATCCCGCGTTCTGGGACATCGGTCTGCTGCGTCTGGAGCGTCTGATCGAGGCGTTCGAAGACACGCTGGAGGCGTAAAAAAGCTCCGGGAACGCCCTAACCCTCAAGCTTGGCCATTGAGGGTATCTCGCAGGTGCGTTGCGCCCCGCCATTGGATGCTTAATGCGTAACACGGGCATTGGGTGCACGTTGCCACCTGAAAGCTGCCACATTGAATGGGCGATCTGCACGTATTTGTCGCAGAATCGTTAACGAGCCCCTTGCCTATTTCGCAAATGCGATAAAACCTTCGCATCTGCGTTGTCGCATTCAGGGGGTACGGATCATGACATTTGCAATCTGCGGGCGGACTCTGTCCGTTGGCGCCAGACAGGCCACTGGCCTTGTTCTGGGGACGCTTCTTTCCCTTACGACCGCCGGGGCCGCCCAGGCCGCTCCGGCCCTGCTTTCGCACCAGGCGCCGCTGGAACTGGACGGGTCGGCGGCCGGCTGGATCCTGACGTCGACCGCGCTGGTGCTGCTGATGACCCTGCCGGGTCTGGCGCTGTTCTATGGCGGCATGGTGCGGCGCAAGAACGTGATTGCCACCATCACCCAGTCGCTGGGCGTGGCGGCCGTGGTGACCCTGGCGTGGTTCGCGGCGGGTTACAGCCTGTCGTTCGGGGTTGGCCAGCCGATCGGGGCCTATTCGGGCGATGAGGTGAACAGCGTGATCGGCAGTCTGGAGGCGGCGTTCCTGCGGGGCGTGACCCCGGAGACCGCCCACGCTGTGGCGCCCGCCCTGCCGGAATATCTCTGGATCGCCTTCCAGATGACCTTCGCCATCATCACCCCGGCGCTGGTAACAGGGGCCTTTGCCGAGCGACTTAAATATTCGGGCCTGCTGCTGTTCACCGGTCTGTGGACGCTGCTGGTCTATGCACCGATCTGCCACTGGGTCTGGGGCGGGGGCTTTCTCGGCTCGGCCGGGGTGCTGGACTTCGCCGGCGGGGCGGTCGTGCACGTCAACTCGGGCGTGGCCGGACTGGTGTGCGCGGTCTTCCTCGGCGCGCGCAGGGGTTATGGCGTCAGCCCCATCGTCGCCCACAATCCGGTTCTGACCATGATCGGCGCGTCCCTGCTCCTGGTGGGCTGGATCGGTTTCAATGCCGGATCGGCATGGGCGGCGGATGCGATCGCGTCGGTGGCCCTGCTGAACACCCTGCTCGCGGCCATGGCGGCCTCGCTGACCTGGAAGATTGTCGAGGTCATCGAGAAGCGTAAGCCGTCGCTGATCGGCGTGCTGTCGGGCCTGATCGCGGGTCTGGTGGCCATTACGCCGGCGGCAGGCTTCGTCGATCCCATGGGCGCCGTGATCATCGGCCTGATCGCCGGACCGGTCTGTTATGCGGCCTCGGTCTGGATCAAGAAGCTGCTGCGCTATGACGACAGCCTCGACGCCTTTGGCATTCACGGCGCCGGGGGCGTGGCGGGCGCGATCCTGACGGGCGTGTTCGCCAGCTCTGCGGTCAATGCGGCAGGGGCCGACGCCGATGTGATGAAGCAGCTGTGGGGCCTCGGCGTCACCGCAGGCTGGAGCGCGGGCGTGACCTTCCTGATCCTGATCGTCTGCAAGTTCACCACAGGCCTGCGCGTGAGCGAGAGCCAGGAAGACGACGGCCTGGACGGTCATCTTCACGGAGAGGTTCTGGAAGCGTCCTGACGGACGGTTCCAGCGAGTACGGCAGTCGGCGTCCTCCCACGCCGGCTGCCGGAGGCCCGGTCGGATCAGTGCCCGAGCGGTCGATGGCGTGCGCGTGCTTCCAACTCATTCAAAGGGGATAACCGAATGAAAACTCTGTTCGCCTGCGCTTCGGCGCTCGTCCTTCTGACTGCCGCCCAGGCGGCCCCTGCCCAGTCGCAGCCTGAGGTCGCCTACAACATCGGTGTCGTGAGCGACTACGTCTTCCGCGGCTTCAGCCAGAGCGACGAAGACCTGGCGCTGCAGGGCGGGATCGATGTGGGAGTCAATGGTCTCTACGGTGGCATATGGGGCTCGACCGTCGATTTCGGCGACGGTACCGACGGGGAAGTCGACCTCTACGCAGGTTACCGCACCCAGCTGTCCGGCTTTGACGTCGACATCGGCGCCGTGGCCTACCTGTACGTCGGCCAGCCCGGTGCTGCAGACTATGACTATGTTGAGCTGAAGCTGGCTGCTTCACGTGCCGTCGGCCCGGTGACCGTCGGGGTCGTCACCTACTATTCGCCTGACTTTTTCGGGGTGGATGAGGAAGCCTTCTACGGCGAGGTGAAGTCGTCCTATGCCCTCACCCCGTCGCTGACAGCGTCCGGCGCGCTGGGCCATCAGAGTCTGGACGTCAATGACGACTATGCCACCTGGAACGTGGGACTGACCTATGCCTTTCCCAGCCTGTTCTCGCTGGATGTCCGCTACCACGACACGGACACCACCGGGCCGCTGGGGGAGGAACGGGTTGTGGCCATGATCTCGGCGGCATTTTGATCGCCGGAGTGACGGCCGGGTTTTGCCCCGATCCGCGACGATTTTGAACGAAAGTCGCTGTGATCAAAAGAATGTCAGGCGGCCGCGCGGGAAAAATTGCCCGCGCGGTCTTGCCGTGAGCGCCTCAGCACAGGATGGTGGGCCTATGCTGCACCGCAACCAGAAATTCCCGGAAGTCGTCCGCCGGACGCCCCCCAAGGCGCCCGCTGAGAGCCGCGTCCGCGACTTCAAGGAAATCTACGCCGATTTTGCCGCTGCCAATGGCGCGGCCCAGTCGAGCCGTTGCGCCCAGTGTGGCGTGCCCTTCTGTCAGAGCGGATGTCCACTCGAGAATGCCATTCCCGACTGGCTGAAGCTGGCGGCCGAGGGGCGACTGGAAGAGGCGTGGCGCGCGTCCGAAGCCACCAGTGCCCTGCCGGAGATCTGTGGCCGGATCTGTCCGCAGGACCGGCTGTGCGAGGGCGCCTGCACGCTGGAGCGCGCGGGCTGGGAGACGGTCACCATCGGCTCGGTCGAACGCTGGCTGGGCGATATGGCGTTCAAGGAGGGCTGGATCGAACCCATCCGGCCTGTCCGGGAGCGGGAGGCCTCGATCGGGATTGTCGGGTCCGGCCCGGCCGGGCTGGCGGCAGCCGACCGGCTGCGCGGGCTGGGCTATGCGGTGACCATCTATGAACGTCAGGACCGCGCGGGGGGACTGCTGATGTACGGCATCCCCGGCTTCAAGCTGGAAAAGCCGGTGGTGCAGCGGCGGATCGACCGCCTTGTGGAGTCCGGCGTCTCGTTCGAGCTGGGCGTCGAGATCGGGCGTGACCTGTCGTTCGAGGATTTGAGGAGTCGGCATCAGGCCGTGCTGCTGGCGACGGGGGTCTATGCCGCGCGCCGACTGGCGGTGCCGGGCTGTGGCATTGACGGCGTGGTGCCCGCGCTCGCCTATCTGACGGCCTCCAACCGCAAGGGCATGGGCGATGCGGTTCCGGAGTTCGAGTCTGGCGCCCTGGATGCCAGCGGGCGGACGGTGGTGGTGATCGGCGGCGGCGATACGGCAATGGACTGCGTCCGCACCGCCGTGCGTCAGGGTGCGACCTCGGTCACCTGCCTGTATCGCCGGGACCGGGCCAATATGCCCGGCAGTGCCCGCGAGGTCACCCATGCCGAAGAAGAGGGCGTCGTGTTCGACTGGCTGGCGTCACCCAAGGCGGTGCACGACGCCGAGGGCCGGGCGACCGCCGTCCGGGCCATAAGAACCTCCCTGTCCGATCCCGGCCCCGATGGCCGACGCTCGATCCGGGAATTGACCGACAGCGCCTATGACTGCAGCGCCGATATGGTCATCGAGGCGCTGGGCTTTGAGCCCGAGGACCTGAGAATGCAGTTCGGGACGCCCGACCTCGCGGTTCGGGACGACGGTACCGTCTGGTCCGCCGGCACCACGCGGGCGACGACCCTGGACGGTGTGTTCGTCGCGGGAGACATTTCGCGCGGCGCTTCGCTGGTCGTCTGGGCCGTGCGCGAGGGGCAGGATGCCGCCGCAGAGATCCATGCTTGGCTGGGTACGCGCCAGCAGGTGGCGGCATGACCTTCGATCGCCAGAAATATCTCGACGACCGGCAGGCGCTGACCGAGGCGGGCGCCTATGACCCTGCCAGCGAGCGGGATGCCTGCGGTGTGGGGCTGGTCGCCGCCATCGACGGGCAGCCCCGGCGGGAGGTCGTCGATCTGGCGATCGCGGCGCTCAAGGCCGTCTGGCACCGGGGCGCGGTCGACGCGGACGGGCGCTCGGGCGATGGCGCGGGCCTGCTGATCGGCCTGCCGCGCGAGTTCTTCCTGCGACAGGTGCGCGAGCAGGGGCGGGAGCCCCGGCCTGGGCCTCTGGCGGTCGGTATGGTCTTCCTGCCGCGCCACAATCTGGCGGCGCAGGAACAGGCGCGCGTGGTCATCGAGCGCGAGGTGCAGGCGGCAGGCTTCTACCTCTATGGCTGGCGACAGGTGCCGCACCGGCCCGACATCCTGGGCGAGCGCGCCGCCGCCACCCGGCCGGAGATTGAGCAGATCATGCTGGCCCCGCCCGAGGGGCTGGACGGCGAGGATCTGGAGCGCGCCCTGTATCTGTTGCGGCGCCGGATCGAGGCGCGGGCGCTGTCGCGCGGAATCGCCGACGTCTATGTCTGTTCGCTGTCGGCGCGGGTGGTCATCTACAAGGGCATGATGCTGGCCCAGGCGCTGGCCGAGTTTTACCCGGACCTGATGGACCCCGAGGTCGTCGCCTCGGTGGCCGTGTTCCATCAGCGCTATTCGACCAACACCTTCCCCGAGTGGCGGCTGGCGCAGCCGTTCCGGATGCTGGCCCACAACGGCGAGATCAACACCCTGCGCGGCAACGCCAACTGGATGCGCAGCCACGAGATCCGCATGACGGCGGCGGCCTTCGGGGCCGATGACGATATCGTCAAGCCGGTCATCCAGAAGGGGGGCTCGGACTCGGCGGCCCTCGACAACGTCTTTGAGGTGCTGGTCCGGGCCGGCAGGTCGGCGCCGATGGCCAAGACGCTGCTGATCCCCGAGGCCTCCATTCCGGGCGTCCTGAGCCCCGCGCATCAGGCCCTCTACGCCTATTGCAATGCGGTGATGGAGCCCTGGGACGGCCCCACCGCCCTGTGTGCCACAGACGGGCGCTGGGTCGTGGCCGGCAAGGATCGCAACGGCCTGCGTCCCCTGCGGGTGACCGAAACCTCGGACGGACTGCTGATCTGCGGGTCAGAGGTCGGCATGACCGGCATCGCGCCGGAGCGGATTGCCCGCAATCTTCACATCGGGCCGGGCCGGATGATCGCGCTGGACCTTGAGGAGGGGCGGCTCTTCAACGAGACGGCCATTCTGGACACGCTGGCGGCGGAGCATCCCTATGATCGCTGGCTGGCCAATATCATTGATCTGGAACCGAAGGTCGGACCCGGGCCGGAGCCGCGCAGGCTGGACGGCCCGGCGCTGGTGCGCATGCAGGCCGCCGTGGGCTGGACGCAGGAGGACGTCGAAACCCTGCTGGATCCAATGATCGCCGACGGCAAGGAGGCCGTGGGGTCGATGGGCGACGATGCCGTCCCCCGGGTCCTGTCGGGTCTGGACCGGCCGTTCAGCCACTATTTCCGCCAGGCCTTTGCCCAGGTGACCAATCCGCCGATCGACTCGCTCCGCGAGGGCGCGGCCATGTCGCTGCGCACCCGGTTCAAGAACCTCGGCAACATCCTGGCGCAGGAGGAGGGGCAGACTCGGGTCCATGTGCTGGACAGTCCGGTCCTGACCACCGGTATGTTCGACCGCATGCTGGATGTGGTGGGCGAGGGAGCGGTGGCCCGTCTGGACACCAGCTTCGATCCGACACCGGCCAGCGAACGCGCGGGCGACGCCCTCAGGCAAGGCATTGAGCGCCTGCGCGACGAGGCGGTCGAGCAGGTGCGGGCCGGGGCCGGCATTCTGGTGCTGACTGACGAGGCTATGGGGCCTGGCCGGCCGCTCATTCCGATGATCATGGCGACGGCCGCCGTGCACACGCGGCTGGTGGACGAGGGGCTGCGGTCCTTCGTCTCGATCGTCGTGCGGACTGCCGAGGCGCTGGATGCCCACGCCTTTGCCGTGCTGGTCGGGTGTGGCGCGACAGCCGTCAACGCCTGGCTGGCCCAGGAGACCTTCCTGCAGCGTCAGGACGAGGGCCGCTATGGCCCGGGATCGCTGCGTGAGGCCTGCCTGAACTACAAGGCGGCCATCGAGGCGGGGCTGCTGAAAATCCTGGCCAAGAAGGGCATTTCGGTGATCTCGGCCTATCGCGGAGCCTTTGAGTTCGAGGCTCTGGGCCTGTCCCGGGCGCTGGTCGCGGATATCTTTCCGGGCATGACCTCGCGGGTTTCAGGCATTGGTCTGGTGGGACTTGAGGCGCGGGCGCTGCGGCTGGTCGAGGCCGGGTTTGAGCGCGACCGGCCGCTCCTCAGGCTGGGGGGCTCTCACCGCATCCGGGCGGGCGAGGAACGCCACGGCTGGGACGCGGAGGCCATCCATCGGCTTCAGGATGCGACCACGCGCAATGACTATGGACGCTACAAGGCCTACAGCCGCCGGGTGCGCGAACAGCCGGCCGGGGCCCTGCGCGACGTGCTGGACTTCCGCGAGACCGGCTCCGTGGCGCTGGAGACGGTCGAGAGCGTCAATGAAATCCGCAAGCAGTTCGTGACACCCGGCATGTCGCTGGGCGCGCTGAGCCCCGAGGCGCACGAGACGCTCAACATCGCCATGAACCGCATCGGCGCCCGCTCTGTCTCGGGCGAGGGGGGCGAGGATCCCGAGCGTTACAAGACCCGCCCGAATGGCGACAATCCGAACAGCGCGGTCAAGCAGATCGCCTCGGGCCGGTTCGGGGTCACTGCGGAATATCTGACCCAATGCCGCGAGATCGAGATCAAGGTGGCCCAGGGCGCCAAGCCCGGCGAGGGCGGCCAGCTGCCCGGCTTCAAGGTCACGGAATTCATCGCCCGGATGCGCCATGCGACGCCGGGCGTGGGTCTGATCAGTCCGCCGCCCCACCACGACATCTATTCGATCGAGGACCTGGCCCAGCTGATCTATGATTTGAAGCAGATCAATCCGGACGCCCGGGTGACGGTCAAGCTGGTGGCCCAGTCGGGGATCGGTGCCGTGGCGGCGGGTGTGGCCAAGGCCAAGGCCGATACCATCCTGATTTCGGGGCACAACGGCGGCACTGGGGCCGCGGCGATCAGCTCGATCAAACAGGTCGGCATGCCGTGGGAAATGGGCCTGAGCGAAGCCCATCAGGTACTGAGCATGAACGGTCTGCGCGGACGGGTGCGCCTGCGCACCGATGGCGGCATCCGAACGGGCCGGGACGTCGTGATCGCGGCCATGCTAGGCGCCGAGGAGTTCGGCATCGGCACGGCCAGTCTGGTCGCCGTCGGATGCCTGATGGTGCGCCAGTGCCACTCGAACACCTGTCCGGTCGGGGTCTGCGTGCAGGACGAACGCCTGCGGGCGCTGTTCACCGGCACGCCCGACAAGGTGATCAATCTGTTCACCTTCATCGCCGAGGAAACCCGCGAGGTGCTGGCCTCACTGGGTCTGGCACGGCTGGATGATGCGGTCGGCCGCACGGACCTGCTGCGTCAGGTGTCGCGCGGTGGCGCCGATCTGGATGATCTGGACCTCAATCCGCTGCTGGTGAGGGTCGGGGATGCGGACCTGCGGAATGGCGCCGAGTTGCCGCGCAATCCCGTGCCCGACAGTCTGGACGCGCAGATCCTGGTGGACGCCGCGCCGTGTTTGCAGAAGCGCGAGAAGATGCAGCTCAGCTATGCGGTGCGGAACACCCTGCGCGCGATCGGCACGCGCACATCGTCAGAGATCGTCCGGCGCCACGGACAGGGCCTGCCCGACGGGCATCTGACGCTGAAGCTGAAAGGTGCGGCCGGACAGTCGCTGGCGGCCTGGGGCATGAAGGGCCTGCGGATCGAACTGGACGGTGAGGCCAACGACTATGTCGGCAAGGGCCTGTCAGGCGCGCATCTGGTGATCCGGCCCGTCGCCTGGAAGCCGGGACAGGCGCTGATCGGCAACACCTGTCTGTACGGTGCGACATCGGGGCGTCTGCTCGCGGCCGGCGTGGCGGGGGAGCGGTTTGCCGTCCGCAACTCGGGCGCCGTGGCGGTGGTCGAGGGCTGCGGGGCGCATGGAGGGGAATATATGACCGGCGGCACCCTGGTCGTGCTGGGCTCGACCGGCTGGAATTTCGGCGCCGGCATGTCAGGCGGAGAAGCCTTCGTCTGGAACGACGGCGATCAAGCGCTGGCCAATCTGAACGCGGACTCGGTGATCGCGGGGCCGGTGGTCGGGGCCGCGGCGGAACGGCTGAAGGCGCTGATTGCAGGGCACGCAGCAGAGACCGGCTCACCACTGGCCATCCGGATTCTGGAGGACTGGACGGCGTCGCGCGCGGCCTTCCTGCACGTCATTTCCCGCGAGGCGGAGGAGGCGGCCCAAGCGCGCCGCGCCTGAGCCCCGCCCACGAGGTTTTAGCCCGCCGCCATGATGCCGCATGCCACACGGTCGCCCGCGCCGCCGATCGGCTGGGTCTTGTGGTCGTCGGACATGGCATGGATGACGATGGCCGAGCCATTATCGTCCCACAGCCACTGGCCGGGGCCTTCGGGGGCGATCCGGGCGCGGGTGGTGAAGATCTCGGCGCGGACCCGGCCCTGTTCATCGGCATAAATGTTGGGCAGGTCGCCGTCATCCGGCCCCTGGGGATTGAGCAGGCCATGCGGCCGGGCCTCGTCCGCATGGTTGATGTGGCCGCCCGCAGAGGTGAACGGCGCTGCGCATTCGCCGGTCGCATGGATGTGGATGCCATGCCAGCCGGGCGTCAGGCCATCGGCCTCGACCCGGATCAGCAGGCCGGACGGTCCCTGCGTCAGGACAGCACGCCCGATGTTCTGGCCCGAGGCGTTGATCAGGGTCGCCTCGCCGAAATCGCCGATCCGGGCGACAGCCTGCCGCTCGACGCCGTAGTGGTTCTCGGTCATCGCCACGCAGCCGGACATCAGGGCGGCGGCGCTGATCGAGGCTGCGGTCAGAAGGGATAGCCGGGACAGGGTCATGGTGTGTCTCCTCGATGCGATTTCAGGGCCGGGGATATGTTGGGGGTTAACTTTGCCAGCCCCGGATGCCGATGCTAGTAATCCTCAAGCCCGGAAGTTGTTCTGATTCCGGCCAGATGAAGCCAAAAATCCTTGACCGACGACATATCCGATCACGCTGACCCGTCCGCAATTCCCGGTGGCGGGGGTGGCGGCCACATAGACAACATCACCATTGAGGACGAACTGCGCCGTTCGTACCTCGACTATGCGATGAGCGTCATCGTCAGCCGCGCCCTGCCGGATGTGCGCGACGGTCTGAAGCCGGTTCACCGCCGCATCCTGTATTCGATGCACGACCTGAACATGACGCCCGAGCGCGCCTATTCGAAGTGCGCCCGCGTCGTCGGTGATGTGCTGGGTCGCTTCCACCCGCATGGTGATGCCTCGGTCTATATGGCGCTGGTGCGCATGGCCCAGCCCTTCTCGATGGGGCTGATGCTGGTCGACGGCCAGGGCAACTTCGGCTCGGTCGACGGCGATATGCCGGCCTCCATGCGTTACACCGAGGCCCGGATGGCCCCGGCGGCGGTGGCGCTTCTGACCGACATCGACAAGGACACGGTCGATTTCCAGCCGAACTATGACGAGAAGGAACTTGAGCCTGTCGTCCTGCCGGCGCGGATCCCGAACCTGCTGGTCAATGGCGCGGGCGGCATCGCCGTCGGCATGGCGACCAATATCCCGCCCCACAATCTGGGCGAGATCGTAGACGGGGCCGTGGCCCTGCTGGACGACCCGAACATGGGCGATGAGGCCCTGCTGGACATCGTGCCGGGCCCGGACTTCCCGACCGGCGGCGAGATCATGGGCCGGACCGCCCCGCGCAATGCCCTGCGCGACGGTCGTGGCTCGATCATCGTGCGGGGCAAGGCCTCGATCGAGGAGATCCGCAAGGATCGCGAGGCCATCATCATCACGGAACTGCCGTTCCAGGTGAACAAGCAGACCCTGATCGAGCGGATCGCCGAAATGGTCCGCGAAAAGCGTCTGGAAGGCATCGCCGACGTCCGCGATGAATCCGCCCGTCAGGGCATGCGCATCGTCATCGAGCTGAAGCGCGATGCGTCCGGGGACGTCATCCTGAACCAGCTGTATCGCTACACGGCGCTGCAGAGCTCGTTCGGCGTCAACATGCTGGCCCTGAACCAGGGGCGCCCGGAGCAGATGGGTCTGCGCCGGATGCTGGAGGCCTTCCTCGAGTTCCGCGAGGAAGTGGTCGTCCGCCGCGTCAAGTTCGAGCTGGGCAAGGCTCGTGACCGCGGCCATGTGCTGGTCGGTCTGGCCGTCGCCGTCGCCAATATCGACGAAGTGATCCACATCATCCGCTCGTCGGTCGACCCGGCCGAGGCGCGCGAACGCCTGCAGGCCCAGTCCTGGCCGGTCGGGGACATGATGGCCCTGGTCGAGCTGATCGCCGATCCGCGCACCGTGCTGGTTGAAGGCGACAAGATCCGCCTCACCGACGAGCAGACCCGCGCCATCCTGGCCCTGACGCTGTCGCGTCTGACGGGGCTGGGCCGTGATGACATCTTCGGCGAGGCGCGCGGCCTGGCCGACACCATTCAGGGCCACCTGACCATCCTGTCGGACCGTGCCAACATCCTGGCCATCATCCGCGAGGATCTGATCGCGGTGAAGGACCAGTTCGCCGTGCCGCGTCGCACCACGATCGGCGAGGGCGATGCCGATATGGAAGACGAGGACCTGATCCCGCGCGAGGACATGGTCGTCACCGTCACCCACGGGGGCTACGTCAAGCGCGTGGCGCTGAACGCCTATCGGACGCAGCATCGCGGCGGCAAGGGTCGCTCGGGCGTGGCCATGAAGGATGACGACGCCGTGGTCAGCGTCTTCTCGGCCTCGACCCATACGCCGGTGCTGTTCTTTGCCTCCAACGGCAAGGCCTACAAGCTGAAGACCTGGCGCCTGCCGCTGGGTGGGCCCACGTCGCGCGGCAAGGCCTTCGTCAACCTGCTGCCGATCGATCCGGGCGACAGCATCATGAATGTGCTGCCCCTGCCGGAGAACGAGTCCGAGTGGGACAACTACGACATCATGTTCGCGACCCGGTCGGGCGATGTGCGCCGGAACAAGCTGTCGGACTTCGCTACCGTCAACCGGGCCGGCAAGATCGCCATGGAACTGGAAGAGGGCGACCACATGGTCGGCGTCGGTCTGTGCCAGGCCGATGACGACATCATGCTGACCACGGCCATGGGACGCGCTATCCGATTCAAGGCCGACGATGTGCGCGTCTTCAAGGGCCGCAAGTCGACGGGCGTGCGCGGCGTGCGGCTGCAGCCGACGGACGAGGTCATCTCCATGGCCGTCCTCGGCCGGGTCGATGCCACGCCCGAAGAACGCGCCGCCTATGTCAAACACGCCAATGCCATGCGCCGCGCCGCCGGCGAGGGCGAGGATGAAACGGGGGTCGAGGCCGATGACGAAGCCGTCGCCGAGGCGCCGATCTCGCCCGAGCGCATCGCGGAACTGGGCGCGGCCGAACAGTTCATCCTGACCATCACCGAGACCGGCTTCGGCAAGCGCTCGTCGGCCTATGAGTACCGGCGCACGGGCCGGGGCGGGCAGGGGCTGACGGCCCACGGCCTGGGCGGCCGTGCGGGCAACCGTCTGGCGGCCTCCTTCCCGGTTGAGGACACCGACGACCTGCTGCTGGTGACGTCGGGCGGGCAGATGATCCGCACACCGGTCGGTCAGATACGCGTCGTCGGTCGCTCCAGCCAGGGCGTCACGGTGTTCCGTACCGCCGACGGCGAAAAGGTGGTCTCGGTCGAACGCCTGGCCGAGACGCCCGGCGACGACGAGGCGCCGGACGGTGATGTCGTCGTGGGTGAGGCCGACGAGGGCTGACGGCCTTGGCGGCCGGCGACCTCTGGATCGACGGAGCACCGGCGACGGTCGAGGACCTGACGCACCAGGCGCTGGTCAACTATGGCGCCTACACCTCGTTTGCGGTTTCGGCCGGGTCTGTGCGAGGGCTGGACCGGCATCTGGCGCGACTGACCCATGCGGGCACCGTCCTGTTCGGCGTGCCTGTGCCCGAGCCCCGGGTGCGAGAGTTGATTCGTCACGCGCTCGGCGACCGGTCCGACGCCTTCGTTCGGGTCAGCCTGTTCTCGCGCGATATCAGCCCGCGGTCGCCGTCCCATGAGGGGCCGCCCGGCGTGATGGTCGGAGTCTTTCCGCCCGTGCCCCCCCTCGGAGAGACGCCGTTGACGCTGCAGCTGCTGACCTGTGCGCGTGAGACGCCCGACCTGAAGCATGTGGCGACCATGGGGCTGATCCGGGCGCGCCGACAGGCCCGACTGGCGGGCTATGACGACGCCCTGTTTGTCGATGTCGAGGGCCATATTTCCGAGGGCAGTCTCTGGAACATTGGCTTTGTGCGGGACGACACGGTGATCTGGCCCGAGGCCCCCATGCTGGAGGGGGTCTCGCAGGCCCTGATCAAGGCCCATCTGGGAGATGTCGGTTTGAAACAGGAGAGCCGCGTGCTCACGGTGGCCGATCTGCCGGGCTTCGAGGGCGCCTTCATCACCAATAGCGCGACGCCCGCCTGTGCGGTGGCGGCCATCGGCGATCACGCATTTTCAGTCGGTACGGAACGCCTCGCAAGCATCACCGCCGCCTGGTCGCGGGCCGAAGCCCAGCCGGTCTAGGAGCCGGGCGCGACCGATGCTAAGCCGGAAACACTGAGGGAGGCCGACACATGCGCATCGGGCTGTATCCGGGAACCTTCGATCCCGTCACCAATGGCCATATGGACATCATCGGCCGGGCCGTGAAGCTGGTCGATCGTCTGGTCATCGGCGTCGCCCAGAACGACGACAAGGGCCCCTTGTTCACGACCGCCGAACGGGTCGAGATGCTGAAGGCCGAGGTCATGACGCTGAACGCCGAGATCGTGGTGCAGCCTTTCGATACGCTACTCATGCATTTCGCCGAGTCGCTGAATGCCAATGTCATCGTGCGGGGTTTGCGCGCGGTCGCCGACTTTGAGTACGAGTTCCAGATGACGGCCATGAACCAGCGCCTGAACAGCGAGATCGAGACCGTGTTTCTGATGGCGGATCCGCGACATCAGGCCATCGCCTCGCGACTGGTCAAGGAGATCGCCCGTCTGGACGGGAAGATCGAGAGTTTTGTAAGCCCCGCGGTCGCGGCGCGTGTCCGCACCCGGGTCAAGGGCGGACACTGACAGGTGATATCCATGCTGATGAAGTCCGGCTGTGCCTTGGTTCTATCCGCCCTGCTGCTGAGCGCGGCGCCGTCGCCGGCCGTGGCCCAGGAGGTGTCCAGTTGGCGCAGGGTACCGTCGGAACGCCTTCTGGTGGTCGAGACCAGCAAGGGCCGGGTGCTGGTCGAACTGTTTCCCGATGTGGCCCCCGCCCATGTCGAGCGGGTGACCACCCTGGCGGAGCAGGGGTTTTATGATGGGCACACATTCCACCGCGTGATCGAAGGCTTCATGGCCCAGACGGGCGATCCCGAGGGGACGGGCGGCGGCGGCAGCGACCTCGCTGACATCAGCGCCGAACTGAATTTCCGGCGTGGGCGCGACAGCGGCTTTGTCCTGGTCGAGGACAGTGGCTCCGGCCTGCGGGGCGTGATGCGGGGCCTGTCGATCGTGACCCAGCCGGACAGCCAGATGATGGTGACGGCCGATTTCAAGGTCGGCGCCCAGGGTATTTTCTGCCCCGGCGTGGTCGGCATGGCCCGCGCGGGCAGTCTGAATAGCGCCAACAGCCAGTTCTTCTTCATGACCGGGCGCGAGGATGACCTGAATGGCCTCTACACGCCATTTGGACGGATCGTCGACGGACTGGACGTCGTAAAGGCGCTGAAAGTCGGGTCCGAGGCGGACAACGGGCGGGTCAGCGCTGACCCGGACACCCTGGTGCGGGTGCGGCTGGCGACGGCGCTGCCCGAGGGAGAACGGCCGACGGTGCAGGTGTTGCGGGATGGAAGCCCCGAGGCGGCCGCGCTCGTCGCGGAGGCCCGCGCGGCCCGGGGGGCGAACTTCAATATCTGCGACGTCCAGCTACCGTCGCGTGTCCAGTAAGCAAGCCAGGGGAGGGAGCGCATGCGCCCTGTGAACGTAGTCAAGGCTCTGACGGGGTTGTTGGTGCTGGCAATGGCCGCGCCCGCGGCAGCGCAGGAGGCCCCGCCTCCGGCCCAGCCGGTCGAGATGCAGCCGGCCGCTGCGGCCCCGCCTCCCTCGCAGGACTGGCGCCTCGTTGCGCCCGAAAACCTGTTGATCATCGATACGACCAAGGGGCGGATTCTGGTCGAGCTGGCCCCCGCGATCGCGCCGCTGCATGTCGAGCGTATTCGCCTGCTGTCCGGCCTCGGCTTCTATGACGGCCTGGCGTGGCACCGGGTGATCGACTGGTTCATGGCCCAGACGGGCGACCCGCTAGGCACGGGTGACGGGCAAAGCGCCTATCCGGACTTGGCCGGCGAGTTCACCTTCCGCCGGGGCCCCGACATGGACTTCACGCCGGTGGCCGCACCGATGGGGGCCCTGCTGGGATTTGTCGGCTCGCTTCCGGTCCAGACCCAGCCGGCCGAGCTGATGCCCCGCACCAGCGACGGCATGGTGCATGGATGGGCCATCTATTGCCCGGGCGTGGCCGGTATGGCGCGGGACGAGGATCCCGACACCGCCAACAGCCAGTTCTTCCTGATGCGCCAGGCCTATCCGTCGCTGGACAAGCGCTACACGGTCTGGGGTCGGGTGATCGTGGGGCTGGACGTTGTGCGCGCGCTCAAGGTCGGCGAGGAACCCAGCGGCATGGTGCCGGCCGAGCCGGATCGCATGCTGCGCGTGCGCGTGGCCTCGGACCTTCCGGTGGAGAGCCGACCGACGGCCCGGGTGCTGGACGCCGGATCTCCGATCTTCGCCACGACCATCGAGAGCGTACGGCTGCACCGCGGGGCCGACTTCTCGATCTGTGATCTGGAGCTGCCGGTTCAGGTCAGCGACCCCGCCTTTGGCTGATCAGCGACGCCCACCGGATCGGCGCCGGCGACGGCGGCCGGACCGCATCCGTTCCAGCAGCAGCCCCTCGCGCAGGCCCCGGTCAGCGACGCGCACCCGCTCGCACGGCCAGGCACGTTGAACAGCCTCGAGGATCGCCGCGCCGGCCATCACCAGATCGGCGCGGTCCGGGCCAATGCAGGGGTTGCGGGCCCGGCCTTCAGGGCCGAGGTCGAGCAGCAGCCGGGCCGCCGCCTCGCAATCGCCCCGGGTCATCCACAGCCCGTCCACGCGGTCGCGCTGATAGCGGGGCAGCTTCAGGTGGATACCCGCCAGACTGGTGATCGCGCCCGAGGTGCCGACCAGATGAGCCTGCCCCCCATCGAACAGCGCCTTCACCGTACCGTTTACCGGGGCAGACTCGATTGCCCGGGTCATGTGGGTCACCATGGCCTCGTACCAGACCAGCGGATCAACCGGCGTCTCGGGATGCCCCTCTGCCAGCGTAACCACTCCGACCGGCGCTGACATCCAGCCGACCGTCTCGAAGCCGTGCCCGGCGCGCACCAGCCACGACAGCTCCGTCGAGCCACCCCCGACGTCCACGACCAGAACCGCCTGCGAACTGCTGTCGAGCAGGTTGCGGCATCCTTCGACCGACAGACGGGCCTCCTCATCGGGGGCGATGATACGGAGCTTGAGGCCGGTGCCGATGCGTACGCGTTCAATGAACTCTGGACCGTTCTCGGCCGCGCGACAGGCCTGGGTGGCGACGGCAGCGATGCGCTCGGAGGGCAGGTTCTTCTTGGCGACCCGCTCGGCGCAGATGGCGAGGGCGTCATAGGCCCGGTCCATGGCGTCATCCGTCAGACGCCCGGTGCGACTGATGCCTTCGCCCAGCCGAACGATGCGGCTGAACGAGTCGACCACCCTGAAACCATCACGCGTGGGACGCGCGATCAGCAGGCGGCAATTGTTGGTCCCCAGATCCAGGGCGCCATAGAGTTGCGGCGCTGTGGCCGCATCGCCAGGGCGGTGGGACCTTCCGTCGCGCCCCGCAGGCGCGCCGTCGATCTCCGGCATGGCCGAACTTTCTTTTTGGGAACCGAAGCGGTCCCCCTCGAGACCAGACTAGCCCCATGCGATCGTCCGCGCCAAGCCAGTCTGTCGCGAAAATGAACAGAAGCGTCGGAGAGGGCTCAGGCGAGCACCGCTAGTCTGGCCCCATGACGAAAACCAGAGCTGCCAAATTCGGACTGGGCCAGAGCGTCCGCCAGCTTGATGACGCCTTCAGCGGCGTGATCATTGACGTCGATGCCAGCTATGACGGTCCAGCCGGTGAGACCGGCGCCGTGTCGACCGACCAGCCCTTCTACAAGGTCCTGGTGCTGGACGAGACCACGGGCGTGCTTGTCTATGCGGCGGAACAGAGCCTGGTGGTCGGGCCGGCCCCGGAACATGCAGCCCTTCCGCACCTGAAGCGTTGGTTCCGGCACGATGACCAAGGGCGCCTGCAGCCGCGATTCGTGGATCTGCACTAGGGCGGGTTTACCGTCCCGCATATGGTCCTTGGTCGGGCGAGCGCGTAGGATGGGCACCAATTCATCCCGATGCGAAAGGGGACCCCATGTCCGATTTCGAACATGTCTTTGAAGCCCCGCCCGAGGGGGCGGCCGAAGACTGGACCATTCCGCAAGGCTGGTCGGCCTATACAAAGGTCGAACACGACACCTGGAACACCCTGTATGCGCGGCAGATGAAGATCCTGCCCGGACGCGCCAGTCAGGCCTTCCTCAAGGGCCTCGACGCGCTGGATCTCAACACCGGTGGCATCCCTGACTTCGAGGTCATGAACCCCAAGCTACAGGCCCTGACCGGCTGGACGGTGGTCTGCGTGCCGGGGCTCGTGCCCGACGAGGTGTTCTTCGACCATCTGGCCAACCGACGCTTTCCCTCCGGACAGTTCATCCGCAAGCCGGACCAACTGGACTATCTGCAGGAGCCGGACATCTTCCACGACGTCTTCGGCCACGTGCCGATGCTGACCGATCCCGATTTTGCCGCCTATATGGAGGCCTACGGCAAGGGCGGCCAGCGCGCCGCGAAACGCGGCATGCTGGCCAATCTGGCGAGACTGTATTGGTACACGGTCGAGTTCGGCCTGATGAAGGAAGGCGACGACCTGCGCATCTATGGCGCGGGCATCGTCTCGTCCGCGACCGAGAGCGTGTTCGCGATTGAGGACTCGTCGCCCAACCGGCTGGGTTTCGATCTCGAGCGGGTGATGCGCACCCTGTACCGCATTGACGACTTCCAGCAGGTCTATTTCGTCATCCACAGCCTGGAGGCGCTCAAGGACGAGACGCTGAAGGATTTCGGCCCGATCTACGACCGACTTGAGGGCAAGGACGACATCGCCATCGACACCATCCTGCCGACCGACACGGTCTTCACGCCCGGCACCCAGGCCTACGCCGCCAAGGGCGGACGTTTCGCCGCCTGAGCCCTACCGGTCCGCTTCCCGCAGGAAGCGTGTCAGCCCGGCAGCGACGCGGGCTCCGGCCTGCTCGACCGTCGGTGGGCTGCCGTCCGGGTTCAGCGCGTAGGCCTCGACGATCACCTGCTCAAAGGCCTCGCGATCCAGCCTCACCACCAGGGGTCTGCGCGCGGGAGTGACTCCGAGCGTCGGATATTTGCTCGCGAGCATCTTTTCGACCCGTTCGGCATCGGAATAGTCCACGGCGTAGACGAGATAGCGGTCGGACCGGGCGGGATTCAGTGTCAGCATGGCGTTGACGACGCGCTCGCCCAGACCCGGAAGCGCCCGGACGCTGATGTCGTCGATCCGCAAGGTGCCGACGTCGACGACTTCGCCCGCCGCGACGTCGAAGGGCGCAAACCAGCGGTCGATCAGCGGCAACGAGCCCGTGGAGTCGGCGGTGTAAAGGCTGCCGCCGGCGACGCGTTAACGTCCGGGCGGGACGGCGACCATGTCCGGTCCGGCGTTCACAACGTTCATCCCGCCATGCATCTCGACCTGGTACTGGAGGCCAGTGTCCACGTTGATGAAGCGGACATAGGCGCCATACATCCCCGCGTACTCGCGATAGGACATGATGATTGCCGACTGCTCGCCCGCCCGAACAGCCTGCATCTGTTGCGGTGTGAGAGAAGGACCGGTGGCGCAGGCACCGAGTCCCATCAAGGTCGCGACAGTGAGAAGCAGTCCGACAAGGCTGCGGTGGATTGTCATGAATACCCCCCGATATTCCGGGAAGGATGTGCGCAGTTTCGCAGCTCTGTCGAGACTAATTGTTCGAGGCGCTAGGGTCGCTGGAACGGATAGAAGTCGCCGCCGAGCTTGAGAAAGCCGGTCAGTTCGTCCAGCGCCCCTCGTGACTCCTCCAGCAGCGCCGGGTCTGCCAGATCGGCGGGGCTCAGTGTCTCGCGGTACCAGCGGTCGGCCCACTCGCCGAGACGGGCGTAAAGGTCGTCCGTCAGACGCATGGCGGGGTTGGTGGCGGCCAGTTCGGCCTCGTTGAGCACCACGCGCAGGCGCAAGCAGGCCGGACCGCCGCCATTCATCATCGACTGGCGGACATCGACGTAGCGCACCTGACCGATCGGGCCATTGGACGCGGCGATCCGCTCGGCCACGGCGTGGCTGCGCGGGTTGTCGCGGGTCTCGGTCGGGCAGATCAGGGTCAGACGGTCCTCGCCGGGCACCTGGATCAGCATCGAATTGAAGAGATAGCTGGAGATGGCGTCAGCGAGGGGGAGGTCGGCGGTGGAGATCTCGACAAACGCGGGTTCGAACAGGCCTTCCGCAGCTCTGCGGATCGCATCGAGCGTTCCGGCCTTGTCCTCGAACGCGAGCTCGTGGAAGAACAGGGTGTTGAGCGCGCCCACGCAGACCACGTCATTGTGGAAGGTCCCGCCTGCAATCGCTGCCCGGCCCTGACGCGGGAAGACAGCGCCGGTCGCGCCATGACGGCGGGCGATGGCTTGTGAGGCCTCATGCGTCTGGCGCGCGGGATAGGGGCCGTCCCAGCCCTCCCAGGCCTCCCGTCCCCAGACCAGCAGATTGACGCCGGGCGATCCGTGCTCGGCGCACAGGCGGACGTGATTGGCCGCGCCTTCATCGGCGAGATGGCTGACGCCGGGCAGGGCGTCGTGCACGGCAGAGTGCGATGGGTCGGGGAACAGGGCGTCCAGCGCCCGCTTGGTCTGCGGGTGTTCGATCGACCGGTGGAGATTGGTTGCCAGATTGGCGGGTGTGAAGTGCACCCGACCGTCGCCGGAGTCCGCGCTCGGCGTCACGGTCGCGGCATTGGCGGCCCACATGGACGAGGCCGAACAGGCCGCAGCGGCAAAGGTGGGCGCGTCGGTCCAGGCCCGCGCGAGAACCTCCGCGTCCGATCCCGAAAAGCCCAGACTCCGCAGAAAGGGGATATCAGGACGCTCCTGCGGCGGCAGCACGAATTGGGGCAGGCCGAGGTCCGCCAGCATCTTCATCTTGTCGAGACCCTGACGCACGGCTGCGCGCGGGTTCGAGGGCTTGCCCGCATGGAGGCTCGACGCGAGATTGCCCGGCGACAGCCCGGCATAGGAGTGGGTGGGCCCGATCAGGCCGTCGGCATTGGCCTCGACAGCAGTTGAGGTCACGACCGCAAGCCCTTGATCTCACTTTCGATGTTCTTGATGTCGTCCGCTTCAAAACTGGCGACCGGATAGGCGCAGTAGTCGGCTGCATAGTAGGCCGAGGGACGATGATTGCCGCTTTGGCCGAGGCCGCCGAACGGCATGTCGCCGGCAGCGCCCGTGGTCGGGCGGTTGAAGTTCACGACCCCCGCGCGGATGCGGTGGATGAACCGATTCCAGTTCGCCGGATCATCCGACACCAACCCTGCGGACAGACCATATTTCGTCGCATTGGCTTCGCGGAGCGCCGTGTCGAAGTCCGGCACGCGCCGGACCTGCAGGAAGGGGGCAAAGATCTCTTCGTCCGACACATCGACGCCCGTTGTGTCAATGATTGACGGCTTGACGAAGGCGGGAGACAGGCCGTCGACCGGTCCGGAGGCACGGATCACCTTTGCCCCCGCGTCGATCCGCTGCTGCAGGGCGTGCAGGGCGGCGCTGGCGGCGCGGTTCGAAATCAACGGACCGCCATAGGGCTCGGGGTCGCTGTCCCACGGCGCGAAGACGATCCGGTCGGCCAGGGCAGCGACGGCCTCGACAATGGCGTCGCCCTGCGGCCCCTCCGGCAGGATCAGCCGACGGGCGCACGAGCACCGCTGGCCCGTCGTGATGAAGGCGGACTGGAGGATGATCCCGGCTGCAGCCTCGGCATCGGCGGCATCCCAAACCACCAGCGGATTGTTGCCGCCCAACTCGAGCGCCAGGATGACATGCGGGTTGTCGGCGAAGTGGCGCTTGAAGTGCGCCCCGGCGGCGCCCGAGCCCGTGAACATCAGCGCGTCGATGTCTTGCTCGAGCAGGGCCGCCCCCACGTCGCGCCCGCCCTGGACCAGATTGACGACGCCGTCAGGCAGGTCAGCCTCCTTGAGGCACTCGACCATCAGCTGGCCCGTCAGCGGCGTCTCTTCTGACGGCTTGAAAATGACGGTGTCGCCCGCCAGCAGGGCCGGCACGATGTGGCCGTTGGGCAGGTGGCCCGGAAAGTTGAAGGGCCCGAGCACCGCCGCCACGCCATGCGGGCGGTGACGCAGGGTGGCCCGGCCGAAGCCGGTCTCGGAGGTGCGCTCGCCGGTACGCTCGTCATAGGCCCGGATCGAGATGTCGACCTTGCCCTGCATCGCCGTGGCCTCGGTGCGGGTTTCCCACAGGGGCTTGCCGGTCTCGCGGCTGATGGCTTCGGCGATCTCGGGCGCGCGGGCCTTCAGCACCGCCTGATAGCGTTTGACGGCATCAATCCGGTCCTGACGCGGACGATCCGCCCAGTCGGGAAAGGCCTGACGCGCCCGGGCTGCAGCCTGCTCCACCTCGCCGCCGGTCGAGGCCGGGCCCTCCCAGACGGTGTCGCCGGTTGCGGGATCGATGGAAGCAAAGGTGGTCATGCGGGGTCCTTACAGGTCAGCTTTTCACGCGCACCGTATCACCGGCCCTGACCTTGAGGGCGGCGGCGGTCTCGGCGTTGAGGATTACGGTTTCGTCGTCGATGGCGGCCTTCTGGCGCACGGCTCGAAAGCCCGTGACGTGGTCGGTCGAGATCAGGCTGGGCAGTTCGGCCTCGACCTCGGTCTCAATGCGCACGGTCAGGCGGCGGGCGTCGCGGACGGTGCGGATATCGTCGCGACGACAGGTGACGGTCGGGCCGGCATCGAAGATGTCGACGAGGCCGTTGGGGCGGAAGCCCTCGGACTCCAGCAGGGCCATGGCGGGCACGCCCTGCGGGTGGACCTTGCCGATCACGGCGCGGGCCGGCTCTGGCAGCAGCTCGACATAGACGGGGTGGCGCGGCGCCAGATCGAGGATGAACTGTTTGTCGGTCGAGCCGGTCATCCGGTCGGCTTCGTCAAACTCCATCGGGAAGAATTTGTGCGCGACATGATCCCAGAAGGGGCAGGCCCCGTCGGGTGTGAAGACGCCGCGCAGCTCAGCCAGGACCGTATCGGCGAACAGGTCCGGCTCGGCGCCGATCAGCATATAGCGCGACTGGCTAAGCAGGCGTCCGGCGCCGCCCTTCCGCCGGTCGGCCTTCAGGAACAGGGAGCCGACCTCGGACCAGCCGGTGCACTCATTGACCAGCACCAGCGTCTTCTGTTCCAGCTTGATGCCCAGAGACGGCGAGGACTGGGTGTTGTTCACGACACGGAAGCTGAAGAAGGGCCGGTGCAGCCCGACCGCCGCCTTGACGGACCCGACGCCATCGACGTCGCCGGTATCCGACTCCTCAAGCATCAAGGTGTACCAGCGCTCCTGGGCCTCGATCTTGCCCATGAAGCTGTCGCGGCTCAGGTCCAGCCGCTCGCTCAACTGATCCGGGTCTTCCGGCAGGCTCGTGAAGCCGGGTCCGGACAGAATGGCCAGCTCCAGCAGGGAATCCAGATCGCCGGGACCGGCGGGGCGAACGACCAGCATGAAACCTACCTGGACTGAAGACGAAGCTGTTTGAGGTGGTGGGCGTCGATCTCGCCCGAGGCCACCTTGCACAGGATGAGGGCGGACAACTGGGCCCGCTCGACGAAGCTGTCGGGCCAGGCATATTCCTGATCCGAGTGGATGGCGCCGCCGACCACGCCCAGGGTATCGATGTTGGGCAGGCCCGCGGCGTGCAGATTGTTGCCTTCGCAGACCCCGCCCGACGACTGCCAGCGCAGGCTCTGGTTCAGCAGTTCGCCGGCCTGACGCACCGCTTCAAACAGCTCGGTCTGGGCAGCATCCATGGGCTTGGGTGGACGGGTGAAGCCGCCGTGGAGGTGTACGGTGGCGCCTTCGATGGGCGGCCGCGAGGTCAGGTACTGAATCTGCGCCAGGGTCCAGTCAGCGGCATCGGGGTCGGGAACCCGGACGTTGAAGCGGACAACGGCCGTGTCGGCGACGACGTTCAGGGCGCCGCCCCCTGAAATCTTGGCGACATTGACCGTCACCCCGTCACGCTGGCCGTTCAGTGCATCCAGCGCAGTCGCCAGTCGGGCCGCCCCCGCAATGGCGTTGACGCCTTCATGATAGGCCCGCCCGGCATGGGCCGACTTGCCCCGCACCACGACGTGGAAATTGCCGCTTCCCTTCCTGGCGCCGGCGAGGCTGCCGTCGGGCAGGGAGGGTTCATAGGTCAGCCCCAGATGCCCCCGGGCGCCCAGTTCGGCCAGCAGCGGGGCGGAGCCCGGCGACCCGATTTCCTCGTCCGGCGATAACAGCACGGACCAGCCGACCCGGGCCTTGTCCGGGTGCAGTTCAAAGGCTTCCAGCGCGCCCAGCAGCACCGAGATGCCACCCTTCATGTCCGCGATGCCCGGGCCATGAAGGGCGCCGTCGTCACGGGTGCCGACCGTCTGGAACGGGCTGTCGGCATCGAAAACGGTGTCATAGTGGCCGGTCAGCACGATCTGGACCGGAGCCCCGGGCCGCAGCGTCAGCTTGAGCGCCGGCGCGAAATTCAGGGGCACTTCGGTGCCATCGTCCTCAATGCGGCTGGACGCGGCGGTTTCCACGCGCTCGACCGTGCAGGGCAGGTGTGCCACCGACCGCTCGATGGCGCCCAGCACGCGGTCCAGACCGTCGGCGTTGCGGCTGCCGGAGTTTACGTTGGCCCAGTCGATTGCGCGTCCGATCAAGGCGTCGCGGCGTGCCGCGACGTGGTCGAGCACGATCTGGTCTTCGGGACTTATCTGCATGCGGGCGGACCCTAGCGACCCTTCCGGCAAAGGTGAAGGGTCACTCGCTTCCAACCCGTGGCTGCGCGTGCCAAGCTGCCGGTCTCATCAGGGGAGTATCCACATGGCTGACTGGCTCAAGGCGATCAATCCGACGGCGCCCATCAACACGCGGCCCGAGGCCGTGGCGGCCGCGCGCGCCAGTGCGCTCGCCATCGCCCTGGGCGTCGCCTTCGGGATCTTCGGGGTGATTAAAACCATGGGTGGCGGCACAGAGGCCATGGAAGCCATGATGGTCGAGAACGCCCAGGGCGACCCCGACGTCGCGGGCATGGCCGGCGTCATGGCCGGCGCAGCCGTGTTCGCCTCGATCGCCATGGTGGTGGTGCAGGCGATACTGGGTCTGGTTCAATGGGCCAAGCCCAACCGGTTTATCCCGATCCTGTTTATCGTTCTGGTGGCCCTTGGTCTGGCTACGACCTTCTACGGACTGATGATGGCGAACCAGATGGATGTCCCCGCAGGCATGCAAGCATCCATCTGGTTGTCCGTGCTCAGCCTTGTCGTGCTGCTCGTCGAACTTGTGCTGCACATCGCAGGTTTCCGCGGTGCGTCGAAATTGGCCCAGCTCAACAAGGCCGAGTTCCCGAACAGCTAGTTGTCGCGGTTGGGCCTGCGGTCCCGGCGCTCGCCGGGGCGGCGGCTCTCGCGGCGCCAGCGGACGGACAGGCTGGCCTCGCCCTGGCCGCCGAAGCGCGAGGTGACGGCCAGATTGCGCCGGACCTGCCATTCCACGCTGACCGCCGCGCCGCCTTCGCCGCCGCCAATGACCTCCAGATAAACGTCATCCGAGATATAGCGCCCGCCCGCCACGGTCAGGGCCGAGGCTTCGCCGCCGAAGGACAGCCGGTCCAGCCCGGCCAGCTCCCTCAGGCCGCCGATCACGTCAAAGCCACCGCCGCCCGCCAGCGAAGCGACGCCTGAGGCCAGCTGGGCGGCCTCCACCGGCGACAGCTGCGAGGCCGAGCGACCGAACAGCACCTGCGACAGGATTTCATCCTGGGGCAGGGCAGGGGTTGAGGTCAGGTCGATCTCGGGCTTTTCGGCGGTGCCCGTCACGCGGATGCTGGCTGTCAGAACCGGATCTTCGCGCACGGCCTCGAGATTCAGGCGGATCAGGGCGGGGTCGGTCGACAGTTCGACATAGCCGTCCTCGTCAAAGACGAACCGCTTGCCGGCGAATTCATAGTCACCGCGCACAACCCGCGCGGTGCCGGACAGGGTCGGGCGGTTGAGCGTGCCACGCACCCGCGCGTCCACATTCATCAGGACGTTCAGGCCGCGACCCGAGACCTCGATATTCCCCCCGCGCGAGCGGATGCCGATATTCAGCCCGATCTGGGGACCGCGCGCACGCTCTTCCGGGTCGGTATCGGGATCGCCGCCGGGGCGATTGATCTCGACGACGTCCATGCTGACGACACCGTTGTTCCCCGGCAGTTCGGGCTCGATCCGGGCCTCGTCAACGGTCAGATCGCCGACCAGGGTGATGTTGCCGTCGGTCGCGCGGGTCACCGTCAGTTCGCCCGAGCCCCGGGCCGAGGCGATCTCATTGTCGATCACACGGAAACGGCGGAAGTCGAGCTTGAGCGACGAGCCGCTGCCTTCACGCAGGCCGACGCGTCCGTTCCCGGACACGGCGCCGCCCGAGCCGTCGGTGGCCGTGAAGGTCTGGATCAGGGCGGTGGTGTCGTCGAAGCGCGTGTCCAGTTCTATATCGGCGAGCCGCAGACCCGAGGCCGAGTCTCGGAAATCTCCGTTGGCCAGGGTCAGGGTGCCGTTCACGCGCGGCGCGTTCAGACTGCCGCCCAGGGTGGCGCGCGCCTCGACCTGTCCGGCCAGGCTGCGCTCGCCGCCGACGAAGACGTCCCAGATCGGCTTGATCTGGCCGCTGATGTCGACCTCCCCCGACATGTCACCGGTGCGGGCGATGGCCAGCCGCAGCGGCGAGGCCGATGTCACCACCGGCAGGATCACATCAATGCGTGCGTCCACCGAGCCCTCGCCCTGGGCCACCAGCTCCAGATCGAGGCGGTCGCCGACCAGGGTAGCGTCCAGCGTGCCGTCGATGGTCATGTCGGCGGGGGCGTCGATACTGCGAACGCCGGCCAGTGAGACATTGGCCGATCCGGACAGGTCGTCGCCCGATCCGCGCAGCGAGACCCGGCCGGTCACCCGGCCTCGCAGATCTTCGAGAACCGACCCCAGTTCGACACTGGTCAGATCGGCTTGAACCACGACCGAATCGTCGCCCTGCCGCAGTTCCCCCATCAGGATGCCGCCGCCCACGTTCATATCCACGCGCGCCACGTGCCCGTCCTGGGCGAAGGCGATGACCATCGGATTGCGCGTCGAAAAGTCGACGTCGCGAACCTGTCCACCGCCGGCCAGGGTCAGGGACTGGGCGGAGTCCGTCCGGGAATAGACGGCATCGCCCTCGAACTGCAGAGGCGTGGGGCCACCGACGTCGAGCAAGACGTTGAAGGGCAACCGGTCAAGCGAGCCCCGGCCGCCGAGCTGCAGTGTGCGTATGACGTAGGGAGATCCCGCGAGGCGTACGCCTCGTCCGGTGATGGCGATCAGGGCCGCGTCCTGTCCGGGGGCGTCGGTCAGGCGCAGGCGTCCGTTGATCTCCCCGGCACTGAGGAAGGCTCCGGGCCGCGCGGTGAATGCCAGATCGGCGCTGGAGGGGAAGCTGTTCGACAGACCGATGGAGCCGCGCGCCACCAGCCCCCCGGCATCGATATCGACCTCGCTCAGGCGGATGACGTCATCCCCCAGATAGAAGTTGGCAACGGCCCGCGCCGGTCCGAAGGCCGAGGCCCCGGTTATGGCCACGCGCCCGTCCGACGCGTCCGCGCCCCGGCGGAAGCTGAGTACCAGCCGCGTTTCCCGCAGGTCCATGGGGCCGACCGCCACCCATTCGAAGCCGGCCGTGAGGTCCAGCCGGGGCTCTGCCATGGTGCCGGTCAGGGCGCCGTCGCCCTGCATGGCCCCGTCGATCTCGACCGGGCCGACGCCGAACGGCCCCGAGGCCGTCCAGTCGACCGCCAGCTTGAGCTCGCCGTTGGCCTCAATCAGACCACGGCCTGTCGCCTGGCCCTGTTCCCCTTCAAGGACGGCATTGGTCACCTCGATGCGACCGCCCCGCAGCGTACCGGCCAGATTCAGGGACGGTGCCGGGCCCAGCAGGCGGTCCAGCTCGTCCATGCCGGTGGTCAGCTCGCGGGCCCGCCCGTCAAAGCCGAGCGTCCATGTGCCACCGCCGGCCGAGGATGTCGCCCGGATCGGCCCGCCAAATGACCCCGAGGCATCTGCCGAAAGACGCGAGACATCGGTGACGCGGGCCTCGCCGGTGAAACGCAGCGCTCCGTTGAGCGCCCGCCCCCCTGACCCGTTGACCCGCAGGGCCTCTCCGGTCAGGTCGATCCGGCGCAGCAGGACGGAGCCGTCCGTCCCATAGGCCACTTCGGCTGAAAGGCGCGGCGTGGCGCCCAGCAGGCCACCGACCATGCCCGCGCGCGAGCCCCCGGATGCCGCGAGCTGTGTCGTCAGCGTATAGCCGCTCTCCCGGCCTGACAGGTTGAGCGGTCCCTGCAGGCGCTGGGCCCGGTAGCTGGCCAGTTCCGTATTGGTAAGGGCGACCTGGCCTTCGAGCTGCCAGCGATCGGCGCTCCCGGTGAAGGTGCCCTGATAGGTCGATGCCCCGGCCAGCGGAACGCCCGCCAACCGTGAGAGGGAGGGGGTGGCGATGTCGACGCTCAGTCCTTCCGGGCTGCTGAGGTCATCGACATGGATTTGTCCGTCCACGCGCGTGGTGATGTTGTCGGCTAAAAGCCGCCAGGCCACGGCCTGCACACCGTCCTCGCCGGCGATGGGAATCCCGGCCAGGCCAAAGCGCGCGGTCCGGCCGATCCGGTCGATAAAGGGCGCGAACAGGTCCGAACCGCTGAAGTTCACATAGCCCGAGGCGCGGGCGCCCTCGTCGCTGAACCGGCCCTGGATTCGCAAGGGCACGAACGCACCGGTCCTTGCAGTCGCGTCGATCACCCGGCCATTGGCCACGGCGTTCACGAAGAAGGGCTGGTCGGGTGAATAGCCGAGCATGCCGGCCAGCGGGCCGCCCCGGGCCTCGCGGGCTTCAAGGGTCAGTTCCATCTGCTCGATGGACTCGCCCAACGAGGCTTCAAGCTTGAGGAAGTCGCCCTCCCGGTCGAGGCTGAACGCATCCACGGATGCCGTCGTCAGCCCCTTGCGAAGAACCTGGGCCTCGCCCTCGACGCGCCAGTGGCCATAGGTCTGGCTGAAATCCTCGTGCAGTTCGACCTCGGCGGCGAACCGGTCGATGTCCACATCCAGGGGCATGGCGCCGGGAGGATTGGTCGAGACCTCCAGGATCGGCCGGCGCAGAACATGAATACGCTCGGCCGTGATCTCGTCCGCATGGAAGCGGCGCATCAGCAGCGGCAGATAGCTCCAGTCGACCCTCAGATCGGTGATCTCCAGCCAGACGCCCTCGGCATCCGTGACGGTCACCCGCGCCAGGGTGAAGTCATTGAAGAGGTCACCCTCGAGCCCCTCGACATTGATCCGGCCATAACGACCGATCTCTCTTCCATTGGCAAAGGTGCTGACCAGTTCCCGTCCCGGCCCGCTGAGCAGATAGGCGCGCCCGCCCAGCAGGGCGATCCCCAGCAGAACGACGATAACGCCGACCGTAATGCCGGTGATGACCGCGATCCGCCGGGCCAGCGATCGCTTCTTCTTCGCGGTCTGCGGCGTCTCGGGCTCGGAAGGAGAAGGGGCGGAGTCGGTCAAAACGCCTGGCCGATACTGATGTAGATCTGGAAATCGGCGTCAGCGGGACGGCGTTCCAGCGGGAAGGCGACGTCGGCCCGGATCGGCCCGAATGGCAGATTGTAGCGCACGCCCACACCCACACCGTAGCGCAGGTTGTTGAAATTGGGCGTTTCCTGAAATCCGATGGCCCCGGCGTCGACAAAAACGACCGCGCCGAAGTTGCGGCCAATGTCACGACGGACCTCCAGCGAGGTCTCGAACAGGGACAGGCCGCCCCGGGGCGTATCGTCGGGCAGGCGAGGGCCGACGCCCTGGTAGGCAAAGCCGCGAACCGAGCCTCCGCCACCGGAGTAGAACAGCCGGTCAGACGGGATGGTCAACTCGTCCCCGCCCAAGATGCTTCCCAGCCGCACCCGACCCGCCACAACTGTGCGGGCTTCCGAGTCGAGCGGAATATAGGTGGTGGCCTGGCCTTCGGTCCTGAGGAAGGCAACATTGTCCTCGCCGGTCACGAACGTCGGCTGGGCCGAGACGGTCAGTCGCCAGCCGCTGGTCGGGTTCAGCGGGTCGTTGGACCGATCCATATAGCTGCTGCCCCTGAGGGTCAGCAGGGCCAGGTCGCGGTCGAAACGCACGGGCAACTGGGTCACCGGGTCGAAGCGGCTCTCGGCATACTGACCGGCATCCAGCCCTACGCCATAGCTGAAATAGGAAGTGCGCCCGAGACGCTGGTTCAGATCGGCTGCCAGGCTGATGCCGGTCCGGCGATAGGCGTCCGTGTCTTCGTTGACCAGAGCTGCGGACAGGTTGGCCGTGCGGCCCGGGCGCCGCCAGTGCGGCAGGCTGAGATCGACACCGATGCGGCTGTCGATCCCGGCCAGTCTGGCCTGGTAGCGCAGCGTATCGGCGCGGCCGAAGCGGTTGTAGTGCGTCCAGATGAAATCAACCCCGGCCCCTTCGGCCGTGGACAGGGTTGCGCCGGCCTCGAGGATGCGCGCGGGGCGGTCCGTCAGGGTGACGATGACCGGTCGGTTGCCGTCGGGCGTGGTCTGCCCCGGCGGGGTGAGCGCGACACCGACACCGTCGTAGACGCCCGTTTCCAGCAGGCGTCGCTCCAGCTCGGCGACCTGTTCGGGATTGTAGATATCGCCCTCGTCCCACGGGGCCAGGCCGCCGACCCAACGGGGATTGGTGACGCCGCGGGTTTCCAGCTGGATACCGTCCAGCGTGACCAGAGGGCCGGAATCGATCCGGTATTCCGGCTCGACGGAAAAGGTGGCGTGATCGACCACCACCCGGCGGGGCTGGGCCCGCGCATCGGCATAGCCCCGGCGCGTCAGGCCGGCGACGATACGTCCCTCGGCGGCGATGACCTCCACGGCGCGTCCCGGATCACCCGGCTCAAGCCCGATCTCTTCGCGCACCCGGGCCTCGATCTCGGGCAGGGGAGTCTCATCGGTCCAGGTCACGCTGGGATTGGCGATCAGGAACCGTCGGCCGGGCTCAACGATAATGACCGCGACGGGGGTCTCCTCGCCCTCGACCACATCCTCGATCTGGGCCTGGTAATAGCCCTCGGACCTCAGCAGCGCCTCCGCAGACTCGGCGGCGGCACGCGCATGGCGACGGGCCTCGAAGCGGCTGCCCGCGGGGCCATCCACTTCGCCAATGACCTCGACGATCCGCTCACGCAGATCCTCATCCAGGGTCCCGCGGACCTGGGCCTTGGGGTCCGCCATCGCCCTTTCGGCCGACAGGCTGAACACCGCGAGGCCTGCGAGCAAGAGTGTGCGGTGCTTAAGCAAACGGGACCCGGACAATGGAGGCGGCAGACGATCATCCCCGGCGGTTTGACCGGGAATCGTCCCTTATCAATAGAAAAGCGTGTCGCTATCAGGGCGAACCGATTCTTCCGAGGTCCGATCATCGGTCGGAAGGGTCGGGGGCGGCTGAATGGGGGCCTCGGTCTCAGCAGGCGGTTCGACCGGTTCGGTCTCAGGCATCGCCGGCTCGGTGACTTCCGGTCCGATCGGTTCCACGCCCTCGTCTTCGGGAAGTGGATCGCCACAGGCCGACAGCGTCAGCAAGGCTGCGGCAAGCCCTCCCAGTCCGGCCAGTTTCATCGCATGTCTCATGGTGTGCCCCCTTCATTGGAAACCCGTGGGTCTACATCGGAAAATGCCTGGATCGGCAGGCCGTTCCCGGAGGCCCTTCATGCCCGATCCAGACGCGCGGGGAAATGGGCATCACAGGGCCCGGGAGACGCAACCATTCCTTTTACTTCCTGTGACATTCTCTCCGTACTGAGGAGGAATATGATGCCGCATACCGGTTACGCGCTGGTCGGCCAGATCCGGCACAGAGAGCTGAAGACCCGACTGGGTCTCGCCGCCTTTATCGGCATTACGGCGACGGTCGTGGCACCGTCGATGTGGCCGGCCATATGGTTTGTAGCCGTGCTGCTGGGACAGGCGGTCGACGAAATCATCTTTGCCCCCGTCCGCCGCAACCCTGCCGAAGGGCTATCCCGCAGTCGCAGGGTGATGTGCTGCGTCTCCGCAGCGGCGAATGTTGCCATTTATTCCTCGATTGCTGCCTACGTCTGGGTGTTCGGCGGCGAGACGGGGCGCGTCTTCGCCATTGTCCAGGTCGCGGGGGGGCTGCTGCACGTCAGCCTGCACATGCACCATCAGCGGGCCCTCCTGCTGTCCGCCGCTATTCCCCATGCCTTGTATTTCCTCGGCCTTCCGATGCTGTGGTCGGCGTCGCGGGGCGCGTGGCACGAGATGTTGGTGGTCGTCGGATGCGTGCTCTATCTCGGACATCTGGTCGTCGCGGTCCGACAGACCTCCGTGACCACGCTGGCGATGCGGGAAGCCAACCGCAAGGCCAGCGAGGAGCGCGCCAGGGCCGAGGTCGCCAATGCCGCCAAGTCGGACTTTCTGGCGACCATCAGCCACGAGATTCGCACGCCGATGAATGCGGTGATTTCGGCGGCCAATCTGCTCAAGTCCAGTGAGCTGAAGCCAGCCCAGCGCGACAATGTCGCCATGCTGCTGGACGCCGGCGATGTGCTGATGGGACTGCTGAATGATGTGCTCGACTTCTCCAAGATCGAAGCCGGCAAGATGGAGCTTGAACACGCGGAGATGCATGTCCGCGAGCGACTGGCCGCCCTGTCACGCCTGTGGGATAGCCGGGCCCAGGCGTCCGGCCTCAAGCTGACGGTCGAGGTCGATGAGGGTGTGCCCGTGCGGGTCTGGACCGACCCCCTGAGGGTCCAGCAGATCCTGTTCAACCTGCTGTCCAACGCCGTGAAGTTTACCGAGACGGGCGAGATCAGGGTTACCGCAAACTGGTGTGCCGAAACCCACAGCCTGCGGGTCGAGGTGAGTGACACTGGATGCGGCATTCCCGCTGACCGGCTGGCCCATGTGTTCAACAGTTTCGAACAGGTCGAAGCAGGCACAACGCGTCGTTACGGCGGCACGGGGCTGGGTCTGGCGATCAGCCGCAAGCTGGCCCGCCTGATGGGCGGCGACCTGACGGCAGAAAGCGCGCCGGGGCAGGGATCCTCCTTCACCCTTGTGGTGCCCGTGGCCGTTGAAGGTCACGCGGCCTCAATCAAGGACGAGATCGATCCGGACTCGGCCACGCTGGTCGGCATGTCCTTGCTCGTGGTTGACGATCACGAGGTGAACCGCCGCATCCTGACCCTTCTGCTGGAACCGCATGGCTGCGAGTTGACCCTCGCGGAGAACGGCGCCGAGGCGGTCGAGCTGGCGGCCACGCGTCGGTTCGACGTGGTGCTGATGGACATGCAGATGCCCGTCATGGACGGTCTGGAAGCCACGCGACGACTTCGGCTGGAGGGGGTGAACCTCGACACGCCGGTGATCGCGCTGACGGCCAATGCCATGGATACCCATCGCGCGGCCTGGGATGCCCTCGGCGTGGCCGACTTCCTGACCAAGCCGATTGATCCGACCCGGTTGATCAACAGCCTGGTGCAGGCGTGTATGGCGCGCGCCGCAGTACCCGAGGTCGCCGAGGTCGCCTAGCGCCAGCGCTTGAGCGCTTCACCAATCTCCAGCGCTGACGGGGCCGTGGGTCCGCCACCGGTACGAACGCCGTCGAACAGCGGGGCAGGGGCGGGCGCCCCCGCCTCGTCAAAGGTACTACGCGCCTGATTGTGCGGATGGCTGACGGCCTCGCTCAGGGTCAGAACCGGCGTCACGCAGGCCTCGGTGCCCGCGAAAAGGCTTGCCCAGTCGTCGCGGTCACGGGAAGCAAAGACGTCGGCGAAGCGGGCGGCGATCTCCGGCCAGCGGCCCCGGTCGTACTGGGGGGCGTCCTCGGGCGTCAGGCCCAGCCCGGCGAGCAGGGCGGCATAGAAGCGGGGCTCCAGGGCGCCCACCGCCACCTCACCCCCGTCGCGGCACCGATAGCAGCGATAGAAGGGCGTCGACCCGTCCAGCAGATTGGCGTCGCGCTGATCGCTCCACAGCCCGCGGGCCTTCAGCGCGTGGAACAGGGCCGTCATCAGCGCCACCCCGTCGGTCATGGCCACATCGACCACCGCGCCCTTGCCGGTGGCGCGGGCCTGCAGGATGCCGGACAGCAGGCCGATGGCCCCCATCAGGGCCCCGCCGGCATAGTCGCCGACCAGATTGAGCGGCGGCCGGGCCGGGCGGTCCGCCTCCCCAAAGGTGCTGAGCGCACCGCTGAGGGCCAGATAGTTGATGTCGTGACCGACCGATGCGGCCAGCGGCCCGGTCTGGCCCCAGCCGGTCACCCGGGCGAAGACCAGCGCCGGGTTGCGGGCCAGGCAGACATCTGGCCCCAGCCCCAGCCGCTCCATGACCCCGGGCCGGAAGCCCTCGATCAGGCCGTCGCTGCGCGCCAGAAGGTCCAGCACATGGGCGCGGTCGGCCTCGTCCTTCAGGTCGACGGGCACGGCGGGGCGGCCCCGGTGCAGGATGGCTCCGCCCACTTCGGTAAACACGGCGGGCCCGGCGCTGTCGGACCGGGTCAGGCGGATGACGTCGGCGCCGAGGTCGGCCAGCACCATGCCGAGGAAGGTGACGGGGCCCAGTCCGTCGAACTCGAGGATGCGCAGGCCGGACAGCGGTTTCATGGTCACTGCCTAGCCTTCACGCCATCGCACGTCGAGCCAGCCCTTGACCGCGGCGACGGTTTGCAACAGAAGGCCGTCGCCGGGTTGCGAACGCGACCGGCGTGGTATGCGCCCTTAGCTCAGTTGGTTAGAGCATCTGACTTTTAATCAGAGGGTCCTCGGTTCGAGCCCGAGAGGGCGTACCATCCGCTTCCGGTCAGTGTCGGATTTCAGTGAGATTGATTCAAATTTCACTGGACCGATTCTGGCTTGTGAAATGAACGGCTGACAAGCGCCAGGAGCCGCCGTCGGCCCCCTTTTTAGAGGGCGACATTCGCAAGAGGAGCGAGCGGTGCGTTCGCTGCCCATGAGCACGCCACCTGCGTCCTCGGCATTGCCCCCTCAGATTGAAGTCGGCAGTCTGGCCCGGGGGAGCATGATGCCCAACAAGCTCTATAAATATCGCGCGTTCGGCGTTCGAGCGCTACGTAGCTTGACTGGGGCCGAGGTCCACTATGCTCGGCCGAGGACGTTCAACGACCCGCTGGATTGCGACCCGACATTCGACGTGGATGTCGGTCGGGCGACGCTGGAGAAGCTCCTTTACCGGATGCTTTTGCGGCGGATGGAGAAGAAGCAGGCTGCCGAACGAGTGGGCTACCTTCGCTATATGTCGACGGAGTACGGGGACTTCGAGACAGACAAGGATGTCGAGGCTTATCTCGTTCGGATGCTCGCGCGCGACATCAAGGACGAGCTAGACGACGAATTCTCGCAGCACGGCGTCCTATCGTTGTCCGCCACCTGGTCCTCGGCGTTGATGTGGAGCCACTATGCCGATGAGCATCGCGGGATCTGCGTCGAGTACGACACGACTGACCAGGAGCATCCGAACTTGGGGCCCGTCAGCTATCGCGCGCCCCGGGCCGTTAAAGCGAGCGATCTTGCGCGGTGGAAAGGCTCAGAGGACGCTGCGGCCAAGAATCGTGTTCTCCAAACCTATTTCTACGCGAAGTCCTCGGAGTGGAAGTACGAGAGGGAGTGGCGCGACGTTCGTGATCACAACGGCACCAGGGAGCTGCCGTTTCGAATCACTGCGATCCACTTCGGGCTGCGCTGCGACCATGCGGTGATCAGCAGCATGGTGCGGCTGCTAAACGACCAGTCCCAGATCAAGCTCTACACCATTAGCCCCAAGGAAGAGACGTTCAAGCTCCGGCGATCGCGGCTCAGCGCCGAAGACATCGCCGAGATCAATGCGACCGCGATAAGCGAGCCAGGCTGGCTGACGTTTAAGGATGTATTCTGGGAAGAGGAAATTGAAAACCTGCCAGAGACCGGCGGCGAGGCGTTGCCTGAAGTGCCGGACCCGGCCTCATGATTGCAACGGTGGTTCGAGACGCCTTCCGGTTGCGCGGTCGCTGCGGGTCAGGGAGTCTTGTCGGCACAGTGCCAGAAGCGGACATGGGCCGATTAGCGACGATTCAGACATTACCCTCTTGCCGGTCGACGTCGGAGCTTGCGAAAATAGTCGGAAGGGATTGAGAAGAGACGCCATTCCGCCGGCGGTCCCGTGCCTAGCATTGCTCTAGCCTCGTCGTCCCGAGCGTAGACGCCCGCCCGATAACGAGATCAACTTGACATATAGCTGGGCCCCCGCTGTGCTCTACCTTGGGGGGTAGGATGTCTGACTCGAAACTTGAATACATTGCAGGGGAGCGCGCAAAGGCTAGTCCCGCCGCGCTCCTCGATATCATTTTTGTGCACGGCCTCACCGGTGACCTAAAGGGCACCTGGACCCACGCCACGGGCGGTTTCTGGCCCGCTTGGCTAGCCGAAGATTTTCCCGCAGCCAACATTTACTCAGCTGGCTACGACTCCTCGGTTTTCTCCTCATTTTTGAAGGGCGGCGGTGCCAGTCTGTCCGACCGCGCAACGATCCTGCTAGACCGCCTTGCTAGCCGCCCATCTCGCGGTCGCCCTATTCTATTCATCACCCACAGCCTCGGCGGTCTGATCGTCAAACAGATGCTACGGAAGCGGATGCGCCCGACTTCGGCAAAGCGAAGTGGCGACGTCTCTGGTGCGAGGCCTTTGACGCCGAGCCCGTTTCGAAATCCACCGAGGCGCTGTCGGCCTTTATCGAGAAGACGGCGCCCACGATCGCGGGTGATCCGCCGTCGGCTGGGAGCCTCCGGCGCTGGCTACAGATGCGGGGCAGCACGGATGACCGCCGGCCGCGTTTCATGGGCGATCGACTTCCGCGCGGCCCTCGCGAGATGCGGATCAACCCCGTCGCCCAGCGCCTCCTGGCCGAGAAGCTCGAAGAATATGCCGATGCAGGTGTCCGGATCACACAACGCGGGGTCTATTGCGCCGTCCGCGCCTCCATGATCGAGATCAATCGCAGTCGGGAGCGGGATGGCCTGCCGCCCATCCCGCCGCCCAGCAAGTCGACGGTGCACCGCTTCATCCGTCGGCATGAAGGCAAGGACATCTCGGAGCGGCGCTACGGCAAGCGCGTCGGAGGGCGTCCATTTACGCCTCTCATGGGCGCTATGGACGCCGCCCATATCCTGGACATCGTCACCATTGACCACACGCCGCTGGACTGCGACGTCATCGACGACGAGCAGTTCATCAAGGTCGGCCGACCCTACCTGACCGCGGCGATTGACGCCTGTTCGCGCTACCCGCTCGGGATCGTCCTGAGCTTCGAACCGCCGAGTGTCTACACGGCGATGGCCTGCCTGCGGCACGCCGTCCGACCCAAGCTTGAACTTGCGGCCGAGTACCCTGACATCATCGGTGAGTGGGTCGGGTTCGGCGTGCCCGACACCATCGTGGTCGATAACGCCTGGGAGTTCACGAAGAGCTCGTTCCCCGACGCCTGCGCGGACGCGGGCATCTCAATCACGTGGGCCGCCATCGCCGATCCCCAGTACAAGGGGGTCGCCGAGCGCTTCTTCACCACCCTCAACAGCATGCTCATCCACCGTCTTCCGGGCGGGCTGCCCTTTACGCCGCAGCGGCGCAAAGAACTTGGATTGGACGCTTCAGACCGGGCCGTCTTGACCCTCTCGCAGGTGAGGGAGCTCATCTATCAGTGCGTTGTCGAGGTGTATGGTAAGGCGCGCCACAGGACGCTGGGAACGGCGCCGGAGAACGTCTGGCTGAAGCAGGCCAAGGTCCGCGGGACCACCTACGCCGCCGACCTCTCAGCTCTAAACATGGGCCTGACCAAGCTGGCGTCAAACCGAGTGCTTAACCGCGAGGGCATCCAGCTTCATGGTTTGACCTATCGGGCCCCAGAGGCGCTTGCGGGTCTCTTGGCCGATCTCGTTCCGCACGCGCCCCGCCGGACGGGCCCGCGAACCGGAGTGCAGGTCAAGGTGAAGTATGAGCCGCACAATCTGGGGCGCGTGCTGGTCTACAATCACGTCCGTAGGACTTACGTACCGCTGCCGTGCATCCAGGCCCGATATGCCGAAGGCTTGAGCGAGCACCACCACAAGGAGTTGGTGAAATACGCGCGCGACGAAGACCTCGCGTTCCAGACCGAAGACCAGCGCTGCTTCGCGCGAGACCGTCTGCAAAATGCCATCCATGACATGATCCCGGCCAGCAAAATCCGGGGGCGTCGTCGACTGCAACGCCTGAAGGACGAACCGACACCCCCGACGGCAGTCCGCATCACGGAGGTCGAGGATGTCGTAGGCGGAGACCAAATCCCTGTCGCCACTGTCGCCAATCGTAAGCAAGGTGAAGCTCCTAGTCGCCGTCAGAAGGCGCCGCGCCGGAAGGCGAAGGCTGACCGCGGCAGGGTCCGCAGCGGCGGCCTCGTCAGCACCAAAGTAGTCATCAACGAAAGCGGCGACGCCTACGGCGACATCGACTTCACCGCCTTGCAGGACCAAGCCTTCAGGGAGATCTCAGCTTGAGCGCCATCCCTATGGAGGAGATCGGGCGGGTCCGCGCGGCCATGGACGCGGTCGTCGTCGACAACCCCCGCGCCGAACAGGCGCATGATCGCTTCCGCTACCTGATAGCCCACGGGAAAGCGCAGGGGGACGGGCCCAAACGCGGGCAGTTGCTTGTGGGGCCTTCCCAGTCCGGCAAGTCGACCATCATCAACACGTTCGCCGATGCGGCGAACACACCCGACCGCCTGGAGGCTGGTGAGATCCCGGTCTTGAACGTCACGCTACGCGCCAACATCAGCACCAAGGGCCTGGCCCAGAACATCCTCGAAAAGATGGCCAGGCATGGCTTTTACACTGGTGCCTACTCAGGCAGCGAGAACGAGCTCTCCGAGCGCGCCTACAAGTCGTTGAAGGAGGCGAAGGTCGAGCTGCTGGTGCTCGATGAAATCCACCACATCAACAATATCGAGAAGCAGAAATCCGCCTGGGCCGTGGGCGAGATGATCAAGCTGTTCCTGATCGACGGCTGCTGCCCGGTGGTGCTGTCAGGCATCGAGTCCGCCAAGACTCCATTCCTTGAGAACCGTCAGCTTTCCCAGCGTTCCGAAGCCGCGCTGGAACTGCAGAAGCTCGATATCGGACGGGCCGACGATCGAACCCTTTTCGCCAGGTTCATGGCCGACTACCTGCCGGCCATTCAGAAGACGTCTGGTGTCGGTAAACTCGTGACCCTGCTGGACAAGGAGACCATTACTTCGCTGCACAAGGTCACCGACGGTGTCTTGGGAGCGGCCTGCAATCTGATCAAGGCGGCCGCGGTGAACGCCATGCTCGCTAATCGCCGGCAGCTCGAAGGGGAGGATCTCGCTCGCGCGGTCGAAGACGGGTTCATCCTGACCGAAATCTACAATGGTCTGAACCCCTTCGACCTCGGTCGCAGGGCTGCCTAGGAAGCGTACCGGTGCCCGTCTCTGCACGTCTGGACTGCTCCGAAGCTCAACATCGGATCGCGCCCCTACTCGGACGCCGCGAACCCATCGAGGGCGAGAGCCTGATGTCGCTGGTGGCGAGAAGCTGCGACGCCAGCGGCTTTCGCAACATCTCGAGCGTGCTCGGCTCCATCGGCATCACCTCGACCCCGCCATTCCTGCCTTTCACCCAGATGGATCGCGTCGAGGACATCGCGGCGTTGCTGAGGGTCTGCCACGATCAGGTCCGCGTTCGTACGCACGCGGGTGGTCGGGAAGTTATCGACTGGTGGGGTGAGCCCCTTCGTCGGGCTTTCTTAGAGGCGAAGACCAGACGGTACTCGCCCGCCAGCTTGCGTGCCTCGGCCCATCACCGTGCATCCTGGATGATCCGGCCGCTACCGTTCTGCCCGGAGTCCTTTGAAATACTCAGGTCGGAATGCTCGGCCTGTGAGCGACGGCTCGGGTGGAGCCATACTCGCGGGATCGATCACTGCGAGTTTTGCGGCGCATCGCTCACGGAAGCCGTCACGGAGGTGCTCGGTGCTGCCTCGCAAGTCGACGCCGCGCGTGTCGCCAGCCTCGTCTCGGTGGACGCCGTCGAGCGTGGACAGGCGGTTGCGTGTCTGCCGGATCCCTTCAAGCACTGGCGTCCGGGCGACGTGTTCGAAGCGGTCGTTGAGCTAGGCTTTGCCGCCCACCGCATCGTGGCCAAGCCTGATCACAAGGGCGCAATCCGGTTGGGCGATGGGCGCTACCACGACATAACGACGCCTGTGCTGCTCTCCGGCATCCAAATTTTGGACGAATGGCCCGACAGCCTGACGACACTCGTGGATCAGATCGGCACCGCAACCAACACAACGGGCTCCACTGGTCTGAACGACTGCTTGGGCCCGCTCGGCAAGTTCTTTCAACGTCAAAGGGCCAGTTTCCCGCTCGTCGACGCCATCGCGGCCGAGGCGGCTACGGCGTTCCGCGCCGCGCGCATTCCCGTCAAGTCCACGGCATTGAAGCGTATGGCACCGCCTGAGGACGACGGCTTGATCTCGGAGAAGGAGGCTCTCACGCAGTTTAATATCACCCAGCGGGCTCTTAGGCGACTGAACGACGAAAGCGACATCGTGGTGCTTAGACGCGCGTCGATCTCCAAACTCTATGATCAGGAACGGCTGGGTGAAGTGATCGCCGCCTACCGGTCGTCTAGGACGGCGACCGAGGCTGTTCGTGTCCTGGGCGTGCCGGACTTCGCCCTGCCGGCGCTAGCGGCGCGAGGTTTGATTAACCTGGAGACTGACCGCAGGGCCATCCTACTTTCGGGCTCCGACCACTTAGTCACTGCGGCGTCGCTTAAATGGGCCGCCGATGTCCAGGGACTGGCAGGTGAGGCCGAGTCAATACGCAGACCCTTGTCGGAAGTCCTCCGCCACATCCTTTCACCCGAAGCTTGGGCGTGCGCTATTGAAAGCGCGCTTTCAGGAACGATAATCACGACTGATGCAGGTCTCAGTCTGACCGATCGGCTCCTTGTGGAGCCTCCGACGATCTACGGGCTGCTGAAACGGTCGGACTGGTCATTTCCCGGTGAGGCCGGCGTCTCCTGCATCATGGCGGGAAAACTGATCGGTCAGGGCGACGTCTTGATGAGCAAAGCCGTAACGGAAGGCGCCATTGAGGGGACTGTCGGTCGCTTCAGCCACACTATCCGGCTTGCAGACCTCCATGCCTTCGACCGGCGGTTTGCGTTTACGAACGATATTGCCCGTCGCCTCGGCTGCTCGCCTCAGGGCGCCGCCAAACAACTGCGTGCAGCCGGATTGCGGCCGGTGCGTCTGGTCTTCCGAATGGCGATTTGGGACCGTGTGGAGGCCGAAGCCGCTTTGGCTCTAAAGCCTCTCGTCCAGCATGAAATTTCCCAACGGCCAGCATAATCAGCAGACCTAGCGAGAGGCGCGCCACGAAAGCGTCGACACACGGTCCACAGGTTCGTCCTGCCGAAGCTAATGGGCGCTACCGAGCTCGTTCCACCGATTCCCCTTTCGACGAATAGCGGAGAGCTAACCTAAGCGGCTCCGCACCGTGACCTGATGAATCGAGCTTGGTGAAACTCCGCGCTAAAGAATCGCCGCTGGTGAGTTCGCAATGATTCCCAAAGAATGACCGCCAGAACCCGTCCTTAAATGTCAGGCTGTTAGCGAAAGGCGGGAATCAATGCTGATGAAGTCCGACAGTCAGGCCTGGTGCACGGCCGTGTGCAGTCGGGCATAGACCTCGGCGGCGGCGATGCCGACGATCTGCGGATCGGCCGACTGGCCGTCCTCGATCAGGTCCAGCAGCAGTTGCAGGGTGGCCGTGCGGTCGAGGACCTGGCCCCCGGCGAAATGCTCGATCCGCATCTTCAGGTCAGCCGGCTCACCCGGAAGCGGGGCGGCCTGACGCGATGCCGGGTCTGGAAACGGCATGACCTGGGCCACCTGCGGGGGCGGCGGGGCATCAAATCTCAGGGGCTCGGCGTGGACGGGCTTCTCGCTCTCACGCAACTTGGCGCAGCGGCGGCAGCGTTCCGCGCCATGGCGCTCCGACCAGTAAAAGTCATGGCGGCACAAGAAACTATTCAACGGCGCCAGCATCCCCATCCCCCTGATTCGTAAAGGCGACAAACGCCGAAATTAGGAATTTGTCAACAATTTTGTCCACGGGCGGTGGGGACTGGTGCGACGGGCCCGGACTGTGGTTAGGGTTCGGCATGGTTCTGCGGTCTGTCTCCTGTCTGGTTCTGATCCTGTCGCTGGCGGGGTGCAGTGGTGCGCGCACGGTCGCCGACGGATTCGGCGGGGCGGTAACGGCCCCGCTGGAGGATGTCGGGCTGCGGCGCGAGCGCATCCCCACGGTGCTGCTGCAGGCCCAGGCCAACCCCTATGACATGCGCAACCTCGACCGCTGCTCGACCATCGGCGCCGAGATCACGCGGCTGGACGAGGCCCTGGGCCCCGACCTGGACGAGCCGCCCGCACCCGACGGGCGCAACATGGGCGACCGCGCCGTCGATGCGGCGGCCGAGGCAGCGCTGGATGCGATCCGCGATACGGCCACTGACTTCATCCCGGCCCGCAGCTGGGTCCGGGCCCTGTCCGGCGCCGACAGCCACAGCCGCGAGGTACAGGCCGCGATCGAGGCCGGGCGGCTCAGGCGCGCCTTCCTGAAGGGGCAGGGCATGCGCTTCAACTGCGCCCCGCCGGCCGCCCCCCGCTGGTTCCAGCCCAGCCGCCGCTGATCGCGGAACCCTCTGCGCTCCCCCCGGTTGTCAAAGGACAGCCAACAAGGAGAGCGACATGCCCCATCAGAACGTCCAGTCCGGCACGGCCACGGCCCAGAACGCCGCCACAGACCCCCGCCAGCCGAACGACCGCGCGGTCGAGGAGAATGCCGCGGTCCACCCCGAGCCGGACGCCTATGCCGCCCCGACGTGAAGGACGCCACCCTGGCACCGCCCGCCGCCGGCGAGGTCGCCGACTATATGGACGAGGGCGACGCCCTGGACGGCGACGAGGTCCACATGGGCCGGACCCGCAACAATGTGGCCGCCCACAGCCGTTCGGACGAACCCGGACCCAAGACCCAGGCGGCCATCGACCGCAAGCACAACGGCGGCTGACCTCAGTTCGACAGATGCCGGGCGTGGAAGTCGCGGCGGAAGGCCTCGAACCGGCCGGCCGCGATCGCCGCGCGCATGGCCGCCGTCAGGGCCTGGTAGAAGGCGAGGTTGTGCCAGGTCAGCAGCACCTTGCCGAGGATTTCATCAGCCCGGATCAGATGATGCAGATAGGCCTTTGAATAGGTTGACGATGCCGGGCAATCCAGCGTCGCATCCAGCGGGTCCTGATCCTCGGCGAAGCGGGCGTTCTTGAGGTTCAACGGTCCGTCCCAGGTCCAGGCCTGACCGTGACGCCCGGCGCGGGTCGGCAGGACGCAATCGAACATATCGACCCCGCGCGCGACGGCCTCGACCAGATCGATCGGCTTGCCCACCCCCATCAGATAGCGGGGCCGGTCGGCGGGCAGCATATCGGGCGCATAGTCCAGCACCTCGCACATGGCGGCATGGCCCTCGCCGACGGCCAGGCCGCCGATGGCATAGCCGTCAAAGCCGATCTCGAGCAGCTGCTCGGACGACTGGCGGCGCAGGTCCTCAAAGGTCGAGCCCTGCTGGATGCCGAACAAGGCCTGGGTTTCGCGTGCGCCGAACGCCGCCTTTGAGCGCGCGCCCCAGCGGATCGACAGCTCCATGGCCGCCTGGGCGGCGGGGCGTTCCGCCGGCCAGCTGACGCACTGGTCCAGCTGCATGGAGATATCGGCGCCCAGCCGGTCAGCCTGGATCTCGATCGAGCGCTCGGGGGTGAGGACGTGCTTGGAGCCGTCGATATGGCTGGAGAAGGTCACGGCCTCCTCGGTCAGTTTCGAAATACCCGACAGCGACATGACCTGGAATCCGCCGGAGTCGGTCAGGATCGGCCGGTCCCAGCGCATGAATTTGTGCAAGCCCCCCAGCCGCTCCATCCGCTCGGGCCCGGGGCGCAGCATCAGGTGATAGGTGTTGCCCAGCAGGATATCGGCGCCCGTCTGGGCCACCTGATCGACCGTCAGCGCCTTGACCGTCGCCGCCGTGCCGACCGGCATGAAGGCCGGGGTGCGGATCTCGCCCCGCGCGGTCTTCAGCACGCCGGTGCGGGCGCGTCCGTCGGTGGCGGCAATGTCAAAGGCAAAGGGCAAGGCGTGTCACGGTCGCTGGCAAAAGGGGAGGGGCATTTAGGCGGAAATGGCCGGAATGGCCATGGGGGCCACCCAAGCCGAAGCGTCTCTCGCCGCGCGCGGCAGAGGGGGTGGAGAGGTGGGCGGCGCATGGGCCGGGGGCCCGGAACCGTGTGCTCCCGTGCTTTCGCCGTCAGGGAGCGTGTGTGATTTTCGGCCCCATAGCCTGGCGCCGCCCCGGTCGGTTCACGCGAGCGCCTGGGGGGACTGTCTCTTCAGCCGGGGGTCGGGCACCCGGATGCTTGTGCGCCCGACTTCGCCTGTCCCGGTTCGACAGCAGGTCCCAGTCTCTCGGCCCGCGACGGGCGAGGCGTCCAGAAACGCCCCGGACCCCGGGGTTTCGCCCCGGGCAGTCCCGCTCGACCGGCCTCTGTCGCTGCTTCGGTGCCTGGATCCTCAGCCCCTCTCCTGCGACGGAGACGGGGAGAGGTTTGCACGCCCCCGGGGTGAGGCGGGGAAGTCGGGTCGGCAAGCGGGAGGGGTGTTGAAAGGGCGAGCGAATTTTCGGTCAGCCATCATATCTGAAGGCATTGGGTCAGCATTCCTCCCCCCTCGGGGGAGGGGAACCGCGTTAGCGGTGGAGGGGGCCAGGGGCGGTAGATTCGCCTAAGCCTTGGCCGACAACGGCGCTGCCCCCTCCACCATGCTGCGCATGGTCCCCCTCCCCCGAGGGGGGAGGAATGGACAGGGTCTGCCCGCACCGATCCCGCGGTCAATTCGGAGGGTGACGGTTTTCTCCCCGCCCACTGGCGGCCCCGTGGCGGGGCACTGGCGGGTGGGTGGCGGGCAGGTGGCGTGGTGAGGCGGGGCGGTTTTGCGGTTTCTGGTCCGCATCTGATAACCGAACGCCGGGAGGCCCACATGACGTTTCGTACCGACACCGCCAAGATCAAACGCTGGCGCGAGGAGCGCCACTGGTCGCAGGAGCATCTGGCCGAGCTGTCCGGCATCGGCCTGCGCACCCTGCAACGCATCGAGCGCGGCCAGCAGGCCTCGCTGGAAACGCTGAAGGCGCTGGCCAATGCCTATCAGGTCGATGTGGCGGCCCTGGCGGTCGATCCGCGCATCGAGGCGGCCGAGATGGTCCAGACCCGCAATGCCAAGGCCCGCTCGGGCGTGCGCCTGTCGTTCGGCATTCACGCCGTCAGCTGGCTGTTGGGCATGGCCGTGTTTGCCGCCATCAGCCTGAACGCCGGCGCCTTCATCATGAAGGCCCCCATGCTGTGGTGGACCGTCGGCCTGATCGGTCATGCGGTGACCGTGGCGATCGTGGAACTGGTGGCGCGGTATCAGGAGGGGGTTTGAACGCGGGCTGCCAGGGCGGGGTAAAGGTCAGCCCAGTCGGGATTGGCCGCCTCGACCAGGGCGAATTTCCAAGGGCGCCGCCACCGCTTGATCCGCTTCTCGCGCAAGATGGCCTGTTCGACGTAGCGGTGGGGCTCGTACCAGACCAGTTGGTCGGTCCCTCGCTCACGGCTGTAGCCGTCGACCTGCGCGTCTTTGTGCTCGCCAACCCGGCGGATCAGGTCGTTGGTCATCCCGACATACAGCCAGCCACATCGCCCGCTGGCGACGACATAGACCCAGTAGCTGTGCTCCCGCATCGCTCCTTCCTCCCAAGGGGAGGATGCACGAGAGGGTGAACAAAGCAAGAACAACGTTGGAGGGTGCGCCGGTCACTCCCCTTCGCCCGGCTCAGCCTTGCGGCTGTCCGGGCGCGAAAGAGGAGGGCGGGGGTGCGTCCCCGATATTCGCTTCGCGAATTCGGGGATGACAAACAGTGCGTCCACGGCGGCCGGGGATGACAACAGTGCCCTCTCGGCCACCTCGGGTATGACAACAGTGCCTCCATGGCCCCCGGGGATGAGAGGGCCCCTGAACGCCCCGAAACGCCGACACTCTTGACGCCATTGTCATCCCCGAAACGCCGCAGCTGCTGACGCTATTGTCATCCCCGAAACGCCGCAGGCGTTATCGGGGACGGCGCGGTCTCCAAACTGGCCGGCCCCGGACGGCGCTTGCGACGAGCCGGGGCGAGGGGCGAAGGGTCCGCTACTTCAGATGCGGCCCCACCCGCGCTTTCAGCAGGGCGACCAGCTCGGGCTGCATGAAGGTGTAGTCGTCGGGGATGTTGAGGCAGATGACGCGGGCGGCCTTCAGATGACGGCGGAAGCGGGTCTGGAGGCGGCGGCGGTGGACCGGCTCCATGACGAAGATCAGGTCGGCCCAGATGCTCGGGCGTCAGGGGCTCGTCCGCATCGGGGGCAAGGCCGGCGGAGGCCGTCTCGACGCCCGGCCAGTCGGCAAACACCCGCTCCGCCGTGGGGGAGCGAAGGCGGTTGCGGGAACAGAGGAAGAGGAGGTTGGTCAGGCTGGAGGAGCGATCAAGCCAAAGTGGGCACCCGCCCATTCGATACCTTGTGCCCCGCTTGCCAGATAAACAAAACCATCCATCGCTGCTTTTGACACACTAAGGATTCGATTGATCCTGGATTTCACGACATCGGGCAGTGGGCCAACAGTCTCCATACCACGCGTCAATGCTGCCCCAATTAGCATTGCAACGTAGTCTTCCACTCCCTCAGCGCCAAATAGCGCATAGTGATCGAGTGCCGTGATCAAATCTTTGATCTTCGGCGCAATCGCATCATCTATGTCTGAAGGTTCTGACTCCATCTCATCAAGAAGAGACTGCAACGCCTCAACGACGGACTCGACTCGCGCGTCTTCTAACGAAAATGATCTACCCGCAAGTAGCAAGGAATCGTTGAAGTTTTCGAGGCGCTCAATCGACAATTCGGAAACCGAGTTTCTTAATGCAGTCGAGCCTTGCTCAGCGTACTTCTCCGGGTGAACGATCCGACGAATTTCTGATAAAGTTTCCCGGTACTTCACTTGCCGAGGTTCGGGAAGAATATCTAGATCTAACGACGCCCGATCAACGACTTTCTCGAATCTCGCGACGCCCATCTGCCATGGAACCGCATCATCGATCGAGAAATGGGCGATGATATAGGTGTGTAGGGGTTGATTTCCCTTGCCGAGAGTTCCGTGAAACCGCCTCAATTCCTTGAGGAGCTGGCCAGCGCTCGTGATGATCTCGGTCATAGCGGTATATTATCGTGCTTCTTCCACGGGTTCGACTGCTGCTTGTTCTTCAGCGTCCGTAGGGCGCGGATCAGTCTCCGCCGGGTACCATGCGGCATGATGACGTCGTCGATGTAGCCGCGGCTGGCGGCGACGAAGGGGTTGGCGAAGCGTTCCTTGTACTCGGCTTCGCGGGCGGCGAGGGCCTCGGGGTCGCCGGCCTCCTTGCGGAAGATGATCTCGACGGCGCCCTTGGCGCCCATGACGGCGATCTCGGCGCTGGGCCAGGCGTAGTTGACGTCGCCGCGCAGGTGTTTGGAGCTCATCACGTCATAGGCGCCGCCATAGGCCTTGCGGGTGATGACGGTCAGCTTGGGCACGGTGGCCTCGGCATAGGCGAACAGCAACTTTGCTCCATGCTTTATGAGGCCGCCGTATTCCTGACGGGTGCCGGGCATGAAGCCGGGCACGTCGACGAAGGTCACCAGCGGAATGTCGAAGGCGTCGCAGAAGCGGACGAAGCGGGCGGCCTTGCGGCTGCTGTCGATGTCCAGCACGCCGGCCAGCACCTGGGGCTGGTTGGCGACGATGCCGACGGTCTGGCCGTCGAGGCGGCCGAAGCCGGTGACGATGTTCTTGGCGTAATCCGGCGCGATCTCGAAGAATTCGGCCTCGTCGACCGTCTTCAGGATCAGCTCCTTGATGTCATAGGGCTGGTTCGGATTGGCGGGGACCAGGGTGTCTAGGCTGGCCTCGTCGCGCTCGGGGTCGTCATAGCTGTCGCGGACCGGGGGCTTTTCGCGGTTGGACAGGGGCAGGAAGCCGATCAGGCGGCGGACCTCGGCCAGCGCCTCCAGATCGTTCTCGAAGGCGCCGTCGGCCACGCCCGACTTGCCGGCATGGACACGGGCGCCGCCCAGATCCTCGTGGGTCACGACCTCATTGGTGACGGTCTTCACGACGTCCGGCCCGGTGACGTACATGTAGGAGGTGTCCTTCACCATAAAGATGAAGTCGGTGATGGCGGGGCTGTAGACATCGCCGCCGGCGCACGGGCCCATGATCACGCTGATCTGGGGGATGACGCCACTGGCCAGGGTGTTCTGCAGGAAGATGTCGGCATAGCCGGCGAGGCTCTCGACGCCCTCCTGGATGCGGGCGCCGCCGGCGTCGAAGATGCCGATGATGGGGGCGCCGTTGGTCAGGGCCATGGTCTGCAGCTTGACGATCTTGGCCGCGTGGGCGCCCGACAGGCTGCCGCCGAAGACGGTGAAATCCTTGGAGAAGACATAGACCAGACGGCCGCCGATGGTGCCGCGGCCCGTGACCACGCCGTCGCCGGGGATGCGCTGGTCCTGCATGCCGAAGTCGTGCGAGCGATGCTCGACGAACATGTCGGTTTCCTCGAAGGAGCCCTCGTCCAGCAGCACCTCGATGCGCTCGCGCGCGGTCAGCTTGCCCTTTTTGTGCTGGGCGGCGATGCGGGCTTCGCCTCCGCCGAGCTTGGCCCCGGCGCGGCGGGCTTCGAGCTGGTCGAGAATGTCTTGCATAAGGGCCTCCTTGAAGGGCTGAGCCTTAAGGAGACCCGGCGGGGGAGGCAAGTATTCCTCCCCCGCAGGGGGAGGGGGACCATGCGCAGCATGGTGGAGGGGGCTGACGGCGCGGTCTGTTCCCTGATAAGTTGCATTGATGGAAGCGCCCCGCCTTACCGTAGTGCGAGCACGGCAACTCCGCCGAAAGCTGACGCTGCCGGAGGGCCTGCTCTGGACTGCACTTCGCGGGCGCAAGCTGGCGGGCCTGCGCTTCCGCAGACAACATCCGATCGGGCCCTACATCCTCGACTTCTACTGCGACGAAGGTCGGCTGGCGGTCGAGGTCGATGGTCAAGGCCATGATCATCCCGACCAGTTCCGCCATGATCAGCGGCGAACGGCGTGGCTGGAAATGCGGGGGATAGCGGTCCTGCGTATCGCGGCGCGCGATGTTCTCGGCAACCTTGAGGGCGTTCTCGTGACCATCGAACAGCGTGCGAGGGCGAGCCCCCTCCACCTTCGTACCGGCGGTCCCCCTCCCCCTGTGGGGGAGGAATGCTAACCCGCCAGGGCGGCGAGGCGGTTCAGTTCGGCGACGTGGGCGGCGAAGGCCTTCTTGCCGGCCGGGGTCAGGCTGGCCCAGGTGCGCGAGCGGCCGTCGACCGGGGTCTTGGTCAGCGTGATATAGCCCGCGTCCTCCAGCTGTTTCAGGTGTTTGGACAGGACCGAGTCCGAGACCTTGATGGTGTCGCGGATCAGGGCAAACTCGGCCTCATCGACACTGGACAGGATAGCGCAGATCTGCAGCCGACCCGGGGCGTGGATGACGGGATCGAAGAGGGGCGGGGGCGTCATCCATCAGCCTCGGCCAGTTCGCGCTTCCAGACGTGCATCCACAGGCGTCCGCCGACGATGGCCGCGACGAAGCCCGCCGCGCCGGTGGCCAGCGGCATCCAGCCGAAGCCCGCGTATTTGCCCCAGATCGACACCCCCATCAGGGCGATCAGGACGGCGGCAATGCTCATGGCGACCCAGCGGGCACGCTTGGGCGAATAGCCATTCACCCACCATCCGTAGCGCCGCTTCCACCAGTGGACGGCATAGGCGAGGCCGGCCAGGGCGACGACCAGACAGGCGGCCGACCAGGGCAGCTGAAGCCCCTGGCTGGCGACCAGCAGGCCGCAGACCGCGCCGTACATCAGGTCATAGGCGAGGGGATAGGATATCTGGTCCGTCATGCCCGCGCGGGCGGACGTGATGCTGGCCAGGGCGTCTTTCGGATCGGCGTCTTGGGTCATGGGGTTCTCACTTTCCGATGTGGAAAGTAGCATGACTTTCCATCGTGGCAAGTGATAATTTTCCGAAGTGGAAAGTCAGGCCTTGCGGAAGGGGGACTCGGCCTCGGTCTGGGCCCTGATCTCGGCCTCGATGGCCGGGCGTTCGTGATCCAGATAGCGGGCGATGGCGTCGCGAAAGCCGGGGTCAGGGATGTGGTGGGCCGAGCGGACCGGGGAGGGCAGATAGCCGCGCGCCAGCTTGTGATGGCCCTGGGCCCCCGCCTCGACGCGCTTCAGGCCGCGGGACAGGGCAAATTCGATGGCCTGATAATAGCAGAGCTCGAAATGCAGGAAGGGGATGTCTTCCAGCGTGCCCCACTGGCGGCCGTACAGGGCGTCGCGACCGATCAGGTTGAGGGCGCCGGCGATGGGGCTGTCGCCCCGATACGCCATGACCAGGGCGATCCGCTCGGCCATGGTCCGGCCGATGCGCGAGAAGAAGTCACGGGTCAGATAGGGGCGGCCCCATTTGCGGCTACCGGTGTCGAGATAGAAGGCGAAGAAGGCGTCCCAGACATCCTCGGTCAGATCGGCGCCGGTCAGGATGCGGATGTCGAGCCCGGCCTGGGCCTCGCGCCGCTCGCGCCGGATGGTCTTCCTGCGGTTCGACGACAGGGCGGCGAGGAAGCCCTCGAAATCGCCATAGCCCTGATCGGTGAAGACATATTGCAGGTCGAGGCGCGGCAGCCAGCCGGCGGCGGCCATCTCGGCCTCCTCGGCCTCGGTCGGGAAATTGACGTGGATGGAGGACAGGTCGAGGCGCGCGCACAGGGTCTCGGCCCCCTGGATCAGGGCCTGACGCACCGTGCCGGGATCGGCGTCCGGATGGATCAGGACGCGCGGGCCGGTGACGGGGGTGAAGGGCACGGCCCCCAGCAGCTTGGGATAGTAGCGCCCGCCCGCGCGCTCCCATGCGTCGGCCCAGGCGTGGTCAAAGACGTACTCGCCGCTGCTGTGCCCCTTCAGCCAGAGGGGCATCAGGCCGAGGATGCGACCGCTGTCGTCCTCGAGCGCCAGATGGCGGCCGGCCCAGCCCTGAGCCGGCGCGGCGCTGCCCGAGGCCTCGCAGGCGTCGAGGAAGTCATAGCCGATGAAGGGATCGCCGGTGGGGGCGGCCAGCGCCTCCCACGCGTCCCGGCCGACATCGGCGACCGCGCCGTGGACGCGGAGGGTAAAGCCTTCGTCCGTCACTTCACCTCGACGATGGCGTCCACCTCGACGGCGAAGCCCAGCGGCAGGCGATAGACGCCGACGGCCGAGCGGGCGTGGCGACCGGCGTCGCCGAACACCTCGACCATCAGGTCCGAACAGCCGTTGATGACGGCGGGAATGGCGATGAAGTCGGGCCCGGCCTGGACGAAGCCACCCAGCTTGACCACGCGGACGACGCGCTCAAGGTCGCCGCCTAGGGCGTCCTTGATCTGGGCCAGCAGGTTGACGCCGCACATGCGGGCGGCGCGGGCCGCGTCCTCGGGGCTGACGTCGACGCCGACCGTGCCCTTGATGCCGCCCGAGGCGTCATTCGACAGCTGGCCCGAGATGTGGACCAGATTGCCCGTGCGCACCCAGGGCACATAGTTGGCGACGGCCTTGGCGGGCTCGGGCAGGTCGAGGCCCAGTTCGGCGATGCGGGCGGCGTAGGTCATGGTCGTCTCCTGATGTCTTTCGGGGCGTTTAGCCCGGCGCGGGCGAGGCGTCACCCCGTCCGCGATGTCGCGCTCAGCTTTTCAGCGACCGGCCCGAGATGACGGCGCCGGGGCCGAAACGATCGCGCAGCCGGTCGATGGTGGTCTCGGTGGTCAGCTCGCGCGTGCGGTCGGCGGCGAACAGGCCCGGCGCGACATCGGCCGCATCGACCAGATCGGCCATGCCGATGCCGATCAGGCGATAGGGCGTGCCCAGTTCGGGCTTCAGCAGGGTCCGGGCCTCGGCAAACAGGGTGCGGGCCGTCTGGACCGGATCGGCCAGGGTCCGCCGGCGCGTCAGGATGCGGAAATCGGTGCGCCGCAGTTTCAGCGTGACGACCCGGCCGGCGATGCCGTCGCGACGGGCCTTGGACGCCAGCTTTTCGCACAGGGGCCAGAGTTCGGCCTCGAGGTCCGCCGCCTTGGTCAGATCGACGTTGAAGGTGGTCTCGGCGCTCATGCCCTTGCGGTCGTGCTCAGGGTCGACCGGGCGGCTGTCGCGACCGTGGGAGAGGTCGTGCAGGCGCAGGCCCCAGTCGCCATACCGTTTGACCAGATCGCGGACATCGGCCTCGGCCAGACGTCCGATGGTGTCGAAGCCGTCGGCGCGCAGGGTGCGCCCGAAGATCGGCCCGACGCCCGGCAGGATGGAGACGGGGCGGGGGGCCAGCAACTGCTGCGCCTCGGACCCGATGACGGAAAAACCGCGCGGCTTGTCCAGTTCCGAGGCGACCTTGGCGAGGAAGCGGTTGGGGGCAAGGCCGATCGAGACGGTCAGGCCGACCTCGTCCTCGATCCATTTTTGCAGACGCGCCAGTTGCCAGGCGGGTGAGCCCCCGTTCAGCCGCTCGGTGCCCGACAGATCGGCCCAGGCCTCGTCCAGCGACAGGGTCTGGATCAGGGGCGTGAGGTTGGCCAGCGCGCCAAGGATGCGGCGGCTCTCGTGCCTGTATTTGGCAAAGTCAGGCTTGATGACCACGGCATCGGGACAGGCCTTGAGCGCCTTGAACATCGGCATGGCCGAGCCAACGCCATACTGGCGGGCGACATAGCAGGCGGTGGCGACCACCCCGCGATGGCCGCCGCCGACGATCACCGGGACATCGCGCAACTCGGGCCGGTCGCGCTTTTCGACCGAGGCATAGAAGGCGTCGCAGTCGAGGTGGGCGATGACCAGACGGTCCAGCTCGGCATGGGCGATCATGCGCGGCGAGCCGCAGGCCGGGCAGCGGGTTTCCGGCCGGTCAAAACGCGACAGACAGTCTCGGCAGAGCGATGTCATCGGGGCACCCGGGCCAAAGGCGGCCCTTCACGTCAACTTAAGACTGGGCGGGCAGAGTGGATAGGGAGAAGACGACCAACAGCCCCGCCGGTGGCAAGGGGCGGCAGGAACCGGTGATGATGTCGAAGAAAGTCCTCATCGTGGAGGATAACGAGCTGAACATGAAACTCTTTCATGATCTGCTCGATTCCCAGGGCTATCAGACCTATCAGACCCGTGAGGGCCTGACGGCGATGGCCATGGCGCGCCAGCATCGTCCCGACCTGATCCTGATGGACATCCAGCTGCCCGAGATCAGCGGCCTGGAAGTGACCAAATGGCTGAAGGACGATGAGGAGCTGTCGCACATTCCGGTGGTGGCGGTGACGGCCTTTGCCATGAAGGGCGACGAGGAACGGATCCGCCAGGGCGGCTGCGAGGCCTATATCTCCAAGCCGATCTCGGTGATGCATTTCCTGGACGTCGTCCGGAAGCATATGGGCTGAGCCGATGCCCGCCAGAATCCTCGTTGTCGACGACATCGAAACCAACGTCCGGCTTCTCGAAGCCAAGCTGACGATGGAATATTACGACGTCCTGACCTGCAACAGCGGTCAGGCGGCGCTGGAGCTGGCTGCGGCCCACCATCCCGACATTATCCTGCTGGACGTCATGATGCCCGACATGGACGGGTTCGAGACCTGCCGCCGATTGAAGGCTGATCCGGCGACCCGGCATATTCCGGTGGTTCTGGTGACCGCGCTGGACGGGCGCGAAGAGCGCATCAAGGGGCTGGAAGCCGGCGCCGACGACTTTGTCACCAAACCGATCGACGATGTGGTGCTGCTGGCGCGGATGCGCTCGCTGACACGCCTCAAGTCGATCATGGACGAGCTGCGATCGCGCGAGGAAAGCGGACGCCGGCTGGGCGTCGACACGGATGCCGCGGGGCGGCTGCGCGCCACGGGAGGCCGCATCCTGCTGATCGACGACGATCCCCGCCAGGCCGAGCGCATCCGCACCCAGCTGTCGACCGAACACCGCGTGACAGTCGAGACGGATATCGAAAAGGGGCTGGCAGCGCTGCGCGGTCCGTTCGACCTGGTGATCGCCAATACGGCCTCACGCGGATTCGACGGCCTGCGGCTTGTGGCCCAGACCCGCTCGCTGGAATCCACGCGGCCCCTGCCGGTGCTGGCGGTGGTCGATCCGCACGAGCGCGCCCGCATGATCAAGGCGCTGGAGCTGGGCGCCAACGACATTCTGGCCACGCCCATCGATGTCGAGGAACTGGCCGCCCGGGCGCGTACCCAGGTGCGGCGCAAACGCTATGCCGACTTCCTCCGCCAGAAGCTGGACTACAGCCTGGAGATGGCGGTCACCGATGCCCTGACCGGCCTGCATAACCGCCGCTATATGGCCGGACAGCTGCAGGCGCTGGTGGGCCGCGCCAATCAGGGCGGCGAGCCCGTGGCCGTGCTGATGATGGACATCGACCACTTCAAGGCGGTCAACGACGGCTTTGGCCATGATGCGGGCGACGAGGTTCTGCGCGAGTTCGCCGTGCGACTGGCGACCAAGGTGCGGGCCGTCGACCTGCCCTGCCGGATGGGTGGCGAGGAGTTCGTCGTGGTGATGCCGGGCACCCGGCTGGAAGACGCCGTCCGCATCGCTGACCGTATCCGCGCCGATATGGCGGGCGCCCCGTTCCCCGTCATGGGCGGCGACGCCCACCTGCAGATCACCATCTCGATCGGTGTGGCGTCGACCACGGGCCGCGACGACACGCCCGATGCCCTGCTGAAACGCGCCGACGAGGGGGTCTATGAGGCCAAGTCCGCCGGCCGCAACCGGGTGATCGCCCGCGCGGCGTAGGACCCCTCCGCCGTCATCCTCTGGCTTGACCAGAGGACCGGCCCGGGCAGGACGCCGCTGAGCGTGACACCGACCCTCGGATCAAGTCCGAGGGTGACGAAGCTTGGGGAGCTCATGCTAGCGTGAGTGCATGACGACAGACCTCTCGCACGGCTGGGACGCAGTGGCCGGGGCCTTCATGGCCGCGCGGTCGACTGTGGGCGTCGAAGTGGTGCGCCGCTGGGCCAGGCAACTGCCGAAGGGCGGAACCGTCGTCGATCTCGGTTGCGGCTTTGGCGAGCCGGTCACGCGCACCCTGATCGACGCAGGGCTGGAGGTGTGGGGCGTGGATGCGTCGCCGGCCCTGGTGGCCGAATACCGGCGTCGATGTCCTGACTGCCCGGTCGCCTGCGAGGCCGCCGAAACCAGCGCGCTGTTCGGGCGAAGGTTCGACGGAGCGGTGGCCATCGGTCTGATATTCCTGTTGCCTGAGGCGGATCAGCGCCGGCTGATCGCGCGGGTGGCCGATGCGCTGGTAGCCGGCGGGCGGTTACTGTTCAGCGCGCCGCAACAGGAGTGCGCGTGGAATGACCTGCTGACCGGGCGGCCTTCACGCTCGCTGGGGGAGGCGGCCTACCGCGAGGGTCTGGGGGCGGTGGGGCTGACCCTGGAGGGTCAGTCGACCGATGCGGGTGGCAACCACTATTTCGAGGCAACGAAGGCGAGGTAGCGCTCAGCAAAACGCCCGGCCATTGCGGACCGGGCGTTTCAGATTCCGTAGCGGCGGCAGGATCTTACTTGATCTTGCCTTCCTTGAATTCGACGTGCTTTTTCACGACCGGGTCGTACTTTTTGACGACCATCTTCTCGGTCATGGTGCGGGCGTTCTTCTTGGTGACGTAGAAGAAGCCGGTGTCCGCCGTGGAGTTGAGGCGGATCTTGATGGATGCCGGTTTGGCCATCGGACAATTACCTTTGCGACGGCGAAAGCCGTGGAATGAGAGGCGCGGAACATACTCAGGCGCGCGCCCAAGTCAACGCCGACATTGCCACAACCGGTTTTTCTTGTGCGGCGCGAGCGGTGGGGTCAGGGTGACGGCCATGAAAACCCTGCCTCTGGCCCTGAGCGCCCCCGCCGCCGCCCTGTCCCTGATGCTGCTGGCCGGATGCGCCACGGGCCCGGCGGGCGACGGAGCCGGTGCCGCGCAGGACGCCTTCTTCGCCAATCTGACGGCCCTTTGCGGGCAGACGTTCGAGGGCAGGGTGGTGACCGATGATCCAGTCGATGCGGATTTCCGCAGCCAGCGGCTGGTCATGCATGTCCGCGACTGTTCGGCGGACGAGATCCGCATTCCATTCCACGTGGGTGCCGACCACAGCCGCACCTGGGTGATTACGCGCACGTCTGGCGGCCTGACGCTGAAGCACGATCACCGCGACCCGGACGGCACGACCCATACCCTGCACTGGTACGGCGGCGACACGGAGACTGCGGGCACGGCGACTCGCCAGGAGTTCCCGGTGGATGCCTTCTCCATCGCCCTGTTCAACGCCAACAATGCGGCGGTCTCGACCACCAATGTCTGGGCTGTCGAGGTCCATCCGGGCGAGGCCTATGTCTATGAACTGGCGCGCGAAAACCGCCTGCTGCGGGTGAGCTTCGACCTGACGAAGCCGGTGGGGGGCTAGCCCACCTTCACCCGCGTGGCCGCTTCCGGCAGGTCTTCCCCGAAGGCGCGCTGGTAGAACTCCGCGATGGTCGGGCGTTCCAGCTCGTCGCACTTGTTCAGGAAGGTCAGGCGGAAGGCCAGGCCGATGTCGCCGCCGAAGATGGTGGCGTTCTGGGCCCAGGTGATGACGGTGCGGGGTGACATGACGGTCGAGATGTCGCCGTTCATGAAGGCGTTGCGGGTCATGTCGGCGACGCGGACCATGGCGGCGATGGTGCGCTTGCCCTCGGCGTCCTGCCATTCGGGCACCTTGGCGGCCACTATCTCGGCCTCGACGTCGTGGTCGAGGTAGTTGAGCGTGGTGACGATGTTCCAGCGGTCCATCTGGCCCTGATTGATCTGCTGGGTGCCGTGATACAGGCCCGAGGTATCGCCGAGGCCGATGGTGTTGGTCGTGGCGAACAGGCGGAAATGCTTGTTGGGGCGGATGACCCGGTTCTGGTCCAGCAGGGTCAGGCGGCCCTGGGCCTCGAGCACGCGCTGGATGACGAACATCACGTCGGGACGACCGGCATCGTATTCGTCGAACACCAGGGCGATGGGGCGCTGGATGGCCCAGGGCAGCATGCCCTCGCGGAACTCGGTGACCTGTTTGCCGTCTTTCAGGACGATGGCGTCCTTGCCGACCAGATCGATGCGGCTGACGTGGCTGTCGAGGTTCACGCGGACCAGCGGCCAGTTGAGGCGGGCGGCGACCTGTTCGATGTGGGTCGACTTGCCGGTGCCGTGATAGCCCTGAACCATCACCCGCCGGTCGAAGGCAAAGCCCGCGCAGATGGCGAGGGTCGTCTGGGGATCGAAGCGATAGGCCTCATCGACGTCCGGCACATGGCTGTCGCGCTCGGCGAACACCGGCACGGTCATGTCCGAGTCGATGCCGAACAACTCCCTGACCGACACCTTGCGGTGCGGTTCAAGCGTCAGCAGGGGATCGGGGGCGGAGTCGAGGGGAGAGGTCATGCGCCTCCTTAGAATTGCAGCGGAGCGGGGTCCAGCCGAGGCGGCGTCGCCGATGAAAATATCGGTGCTTTACGACAGCGCTTGTCGGTATTAATAACTGACGCGTCAGTAAGCAAGGAGGCGCCATGCTGCCCGCCGGCCAGCCGAAATTCCGCCGACGCCCGGAGGCACGGCCGGCCGAAATTCTGGCCGCCGCCCTGGAGGTGTTCGCCGAGCGCGGCTTTCAGGCGGCGCGGCTGGAGGAGGTGGCAAAGCGGGCCGGCGTGTCGAAGGGCGCCCTGTATCTGTATTTCGAGACCAAGGCCGATCTGTTCCGGGCGGTGGTGACTGACGCCATCTCGCCCAATATCGAGCGGGTCAAGGCGATGGCCTCGGCCGAGGTCCCGTTCGAGCAGGCAGCGCGGATGGGGATCGGCATGCTGGCCCGGACCGTGGCGACCGACCGGCGCGTGAGCGGGGTGGTCAAGCTGGTCATCGCTGAAAGCCGAAACCATCCGGAACTGGCGACCATCTGGCACGAGACGGTGGTCGACCCCGGCGTGACCCTGATCAGCGGGCTGATCGCGGCGGCGCAGTCGCGGGGCGAGGTGCGGCCGGGCGATCCGCGTCTGTTCGCCTTCGGCCTGATGGGGCCGATGCTGCTGGGCATGATCTGGCGCGAGACGTTCGAGCCGGTCGGGGCGGCGGCGATCAATGTGCCGGCGCTGGCCGACCAGCATCTGGACACCGTCCTGAGGGGAATGCGGCCATGAGGCGTCTGCGGCCCGTGCTGGCGATCGGGGCGATCGCGATCATCGCCCTGCTGGTCTGGTGGATGTTCCTGCGTGGGGATGAGCCGCGGACCCTGACCGGCTACATCGAGGGCGAGCGGGTCTATCTGGCCGCGCCGGTCTCGGGCGCGGTGGCCACCCTTTATGTGCGTGAGGGCGAGCGGGTCGCGGCGGGCGGCCGCACCTTTCTGATCGATCCGCGGGTGCAGCGGGCCCAGGCTGAAAGCGCGGCCGCAGCGGTCGGCGCGGCCGAGGCGCGGGCCGAAGATCTGCGAAAAGGCCAGCGGGCCGAGGAACTGTCCGTGTTTGACGCCGAACTGCAGGCGGCGCTGGCCGCCGAGCGCGAGGCCGAGGCAGACTATGCACGCATTGAGCCGCTGGTGCGGCAGGGCATCTATGCGCCGGCGCGGCTGGACCGGGCGCGGGCGGCGCGCGAGACAGCGCGGGCCCAGACGGCAGCGGTGCGTCGACGGCGCGAGGTCGCGGCCCTCGGCGCGCGCGAGGACGCCATCGCCCAGGCCGAGCAGCAGGCGCGGCAGGCGGCGGGAGGGCTGACCGAGGCGCAGGCGCGGCTGGGCCAGCTGGCACCGGTCGCCCCGGCGTCCGCCCGGGTGGAGGAGGTCTTCTTCCGGCCGGGCGAATGGGCGGCGGCCAATACGCCGGTGCTGGCCTTGCTGCCGGACAGCGAGGTCAAGCTGGTGTTCTTCGTGCCCGAGGCGGAGATGGCGCGATACCGGCCGGGGCGGAGGGTGATGTTCCGCTGCGACGGCTGCGAGGAAGCCGGGCAGGCGCGGATCAGCTGGGTCAGCCCCCGGCCGGAGTTCACCCCGCCGATCCTGTACAGCAAGGCCAGCCGCGACCGGCTGGTCTATCGCGTCGAAGCGCGGCCGGAAGGGGCGGCGATGCTGAACCCCGGTCTGCCGGTGGATGTGACGCCGCTGGGGACGGAGGAATGACCGGGCCGGTCATCGACGTTCGGGGGCTGAACAAGTCGTTCGGATCGCTGCACGCGGTGAAGGATTTCGGCATCACGGTGGAGCGCGGGCGCATCTGCGGCTTCCTCGGACCGAATGGGGCGGGCAAGACGACGACGCTGCGGATGCTGTGCGGCCTGCTGACGCCGGACAGCGGCCAGGGGACGGTGCTGGGCCATGACGTCATGACCCAGTCGCGCCTGATCAAGCGGCGCGTCGGCTATATGACGCAGAAATTCTCGCTCTACGAAGACCTGTCGATCGAGCAGAACCTGACCTTCACGGCGCGGGTGCATGAGCTGGACCGGCGGCGGGAGCGGGTGCAGGCGGCGCTGGACCGGCTGGGCCTGACGGCGCGGCGGGCGCAGCTGGCCGGAACCTTGTCCGGCGGGTGGAAGCAGCGGCTGGCATTGGCGGCAGCGACCCTGCACGGGCCCGACCTGCTGCTGCTGGATGAGCCGACGGCGGGCGTCGACCCGGAGGCGCGGCGCACCTTCTGGGACGAAATCCATGGGCTGGCCGCGGACGGCATGACCGTGCTGGTCTCGACCCACTACATGGACGAGGCCGAGCGCTGTCACGAGATCGCCTATATCGCCGGCGGGCGGACGCTGGCGCGCGGCACGGCGGATGAAGTGATCGCGGCGTCCGGACTGGTGACCTTCCATGCCGAGGGCGCCGGGGCGGATAGGCTGGCGCATGAGCTGCGCAACAGGCCCGGAGTGGAAATGGCGGCGCCGTTCGGAACGGTGCTGCACGTCTCGGGGCGGGATCGGGCGGCGCTGGAGGCGGCGATCGAACCATTCCGCAAGCCCCCGCTGAGCTGGAGCGAAACCCGGCCGACGCTGGAGGACGTCTTCATCCAGCTGATTCACGACATCGAGGCCGAGAAGGCCGAAGCGCCTGAACGAGCGGCCTGATGCTGTCGCTGACCCGGACCTGGGCCGTGATGGCCAAGGAGTTCGTCCAACTGACGCGTGACCGGCTGACGTATGCCATGATCCTGGCGCTGCCGATCGTGCAGTTGCTGCTGTTCGGCTATGCGATCAATGACGATCCGAGGCACCTGCCGACGGCGGTGCTGGTGCAGGACAACGGCGGCTTCTCGCGCTCCATCCTGACCGCGATGCACAACAGCGGCTATTTCGACATCACCCTGCAGGCGCGCAGTCAGCGGGAACTGGACCGGGCGCTGGAGCGGGGCGAGGTGCAGTTCGCGGTGATCATCCCGGCCGATTTCACCCGGCGGGTGGTGCGCGGCGACGCGGCCCAGATCCTGGTCGAGGCGGACGCCACCGATCCGTCGGCGACCTCGGGCGCAGTCGCGGCCCTCGCCCGTCTGCCGGAGCAGGCGCTGAGCCGGGACCTCACCGGGCCGCTGGCGGCGCGGGCGCCCGGAACCGCGCCGTTCGAGGTGGTCGTTCACCGGCGCTACAACCCGGAGGCCATCACGGCCTACAACATCGTGCCCGGCCTGCTGGGGGTCATCCTGTCGATGACGCTGGTGATGATGACGTCGCTGGGCATGGCGCGGGAGCGCGAACGGGGCACGATGGAAAGCCTGTTGTCGACACCGGTACGACCACTGGAGGTCATGGTCGGCAAGCTGACCCCCTATGTGCTGGTCGGGGTGATCCAGGCCGTGGTCATTCTGGTGCTGGCGCGACTGCTGTTCGACGTGCCGATGAGCGGCGGCTGGATCGCCCTGGGGGCAGGCCTGATTCTGTTTATCGTCGGCTCGCTCTCGCTGGGATTCCTGATCTCGACCGTGGCGAAGACGCAGCTGCAGGCCATGCAGATGAGCTTTTTCTACATGCTGCCGTCGATCCTGCTGTCAGGCTTCATGTTCCCGTTCCGGGGTATGCCCGACTGGGCCCAGGCGATCGGCACGGCGATTCCGGTCACCCATTTCCTGCGGGTGGTGCGGGGCTCGCTGCTGAAAGGGGTGGGGCTGGAGAATGCAGGTCCGAGCCTGTTCGCCCTCGGGCTGTTCGTGCTGGTGGTCGGCGCGCTGGCGATGGCGCGCTACCGGACAACGCTGGACTAGCCGGTTCGGGCCGCTGCGCGCCCAAATGGGACCGTGCGACCTGCCGCCCACATGCCGCCACGAGGGCGGCCAGACCGGAGGCAACCCCAGCCATATCGAAGGCATGGGTATCGCTGTCGCGCTCGCTCTCGAACCATGAAGACAGGCGTTGTTTGCGGTTATCGCGTCGTTTGAACTTGCCGAACATTTCAGGTAGCGTCTCCAAGCGCTGTAAGCCTGAAGAACGCACCCAAATAACATCGGTTGCCTATATGGATTAATACATATTCGGCGATGTGAATATTCGATCTTAACTTGTTGTCGACATCAGGCCAGGCCGGCCTTCTGCAGGGTCTTCCAGGCCTTGATGACGCGCTGCAGCTTGGCCTCGGCGCCACGGTCGCCCTTGTTGTGGTCGGGGTGAAACCGCTTGAGCAGCTCATGGTAGCGGGCCTTGATCGCCTTCTTCTCGACGCCGGGTTCCAGGTCCAGGTCGGCCAGGGCCGCGCGTTCCAGCCGGCCGATGCGACGATCCTCGCCCGCCTGTTCAGGAACGGCCTCGCCCCGGCGGCCGAACAGACCGAAGCTGTCGCGCCAGGTGCCGCCGGTGGTGCCGGCCTTTGAGGCGGCGGCGGATTCCCGGTTCAGGCGTCCGGCCTTCATCTCCCACGTCGGGCGGCCGCCGGTCATGGCCTCATTCTCGCGGGCGGCGCGGATGTCGTCCTCGCTCATGCCGGCATAGAAGTTCCAGCCCTTGTTATATTCGGCGGCGTGCGACTGGCAGAAGTCGTAGAAATCGTTGATCCGCTCGCGCGATTTGGGCGCCCGGGCGGTGGCCGCACGGGTGCAGTCGGGCCACTGGCAGGGCTTTTCGCCGGGCTTGAGGCGCAGGACATCGGCCTCAGCGGCCCGCTCCTCGTCGGTGCAAGGGGGCTTGACCCGGATATCCTTGAAGCGCGGTTTGTATTGAAACGAGGAGGGCATCCTACGAAGTGTAGGCCTGATTTGGTCCTCATCAAGGAAGATGACATGTCGCACGGCCCGATTGCGCAAAGAATTCTCGAAAAGCTGGGGGCAGGTCTGTCGCCGGACGCCATCGAGCTGGTCGATGACAGTGCGCGCCACGCCGGTCACCACCACGAGGGCGGCATGGATGCCAAGCCGGGCGGCGAGAGCCATTTCAACCTGATGATCGTCTCTGAGGCCTTTGAGGGCCTGACCCGTGTGGCGCGGCAGCGGCGGGTGCTGGACCTGTTGCGCGAGGAGATGGCGGGGCCGGTGCATGCCCTGTCGGTCAAGGCGCTGACCCCGGCCGAAGCGCGGAGCGCTCCCGGGACGGCGTAGTTCGCGAACAAGACGCAGATTCACCTCGTCTTAGAATCTTCACCCTAGCGTCCCCCTGACGTGAACGGTGCGGAGGGGGCCCGCCTTGGTCGAGACAGACGGAATCGGGCAGGATTCAGCACCCGGGGAAGCTGCGGCAGCCCTGCGGGCCATTCTGCAGACCCAATATCTGCGCTATCTGATCATCACCAGCTGGGCTCTGGGCCTTTTGGCGACGCTGGGGCCCATGAAGGCCGGACTGTGGTTCGTTGGAACCCTGGCGGCCGGTGCCGCGCGCGGCGCGGTTGAAAAGCGCATCAGTGAGCGGGTCGGCGCGGGCTGGGGTCTGGTTTTCCCGGCCGTAGCGACCGTGACGACCGCCGCCTGGGCTGCAGCGCCCCTGCTGGCCTGGTTTTCGGGAGCGCCGTTTGGCCAGCCCCTGGCCTTGACCCTGCTGGTCGCCGGCTATGTGCTTGTGTTCGCGCAACTGCGCAGTTCGCCGCGTCAGGCGCTGGTAATTTCGTCGCCCTATGGCGCCGTGGCCGTGATTATCGCCGTGAGCCAGTGGGGCACGCCGCTGTTCTGGCCGTTCCTCGCCGTCCTGCCGTTCACGGCGGCCGGCCTGTTCGTGCTGGTGACCATGACGATGATGCGCGAGGAGCGGATCCGCGCGTTCCAGGCCCATCAGGCCCATCTGATCGAGGAACTGGAAGCGGCCCGCGACAAGGCCAATGCCGCCAACGACGCCAAATCGAACTTCCTCGGCATCATCTCGCATGAGCTGCGCACGCCCATGAACGGTGTGCTGGGCGCGGCCCAATTGCTGAGCGCGACGCGGCTGGAGAACACCCAGCGGGAATATCTGTCGATCATCCGCAACTCGGGCGACAATCTGCTGAGCCTGCTGAACGACATCCTCGACATGACCAAGATCGAGGCGGGCAAGATGACCTTCGAAGTCGTCGATGTGTCGGTCGAGGATCTGCATCGCCGGGTGACCGGCCCGTTCCAGGCCCAGGCCGAGGCCAAGGGCCTGATGTTCGAGGCAAAATATGAAGGCGACATCCCGGCCACGGTCCGGGGGGATCCGCTGCGCGTCTGTCAGGTGATCCACAATCTGCTGTCCAATGCGGTCAAGTTCACCGACACGGGCACGGTGGCCTATACGGTGACAGGCAAGCGCCTGGCCGACCGACGGGTGGCGTTTGAGTTCGCCGTGACGGACAGCGGCACCGGCATTTCGCCGGATGATCTGGAGCGCCTGTTCCAGCCCTTTACGCAGGTGGACGCCTCGTCGACGCGCCGGTTCGGCGGCACGGGTCTCGGCCTGACGATTTCGCGGCGCATGGCCAACATCATGGGCGGCGACATCACCGTCACTTCGGAACTCGGAAAGGGCTCGACTTTCACCTTCGCCGTAGAGGCCGAAGTCGTGGAATGGGCGGCGCCCAAAGCCGTCGAGGAAATCACCGCCGAAGTCGAGGACGGCCGGCAGATGTCGGTCCTGATCGTCGAGGACCACCCGGTCAACCGCATGATCCTGGAAGCCTGGATGAGCTCGGCCGGCCATGTCTCGACCACCGCCGAGAACGGGCAGCTGGCGCTGGACGCCTGCGCGCAACAGCAGTTCGACCTGATTATCATGGACGTCAACATGCCGGTCATGGACGGCCTGACCGCGACCCGTCACATCCGCGATGATGCCGGGATCAATGCCGGGACGCCGGTCGTCGTGCTGTCGGCCTCGGCGCGCAGCGAGGATCACGCCGCAGGCCTTGAGGCCGGGGCGGATGCCTATCTGAACAAGCCCATCGACTTTGTCGCCCTGGCGCGGATGATGGCCCACGTCGGTGAGGGGCGCGAGGCCCTGCGCGCCATGATGGGCACGGAAGCCGTGGCCCAGGCCGCCGCCTGATCTGTCTGACGCCCAAAGAATTCCCGGTCGGGGGGTTCACAAGCTTTTCCGGGGCGCTAGACCCGGGGCATGACTGACACCAGCCTTCTTGCCTCGACCCTGGCCTCGGGCCGGGATGCCGTGACTCTCGATGCCGCCCTGATTGCCAAGGCGACCCAGCTTGTCGGTGATTTTGCCGTCAACCTGACGCTGGCGATCCTGATCCTGATCGCGACCATTATTGCCTCGCGCTGGGCATCCTCGGCCGCGCGCAAGGGGCTGGGCCGGATCAATGCGTTCCGGCGTGACTCGACGGTGCTGACCTTTGCCGTGCAGGTGGTGCGGGTGGCGGTGCTGATCATGGGTCTGATCGCCGTCCTGCAGCGGCTGGGCGTGCAGACCACCTCGATCATCGCCGTGCTGGGCGCGGCCTCGCTGGCCGTCGGTCTGGCGCTGCAGGGCACCCTGTCCAATGTGGCGGCGGGCGTGATGCTGTTGATCCTGCGACCCTATCGGGTAGGGGACGTCGTCGACATCGGCGGGGTGACGGCGTCTGTGCAGAAGCTGGACCTGTTCACCACGCAACTCAGCAACGCCAGCAATCACAAGATCGTCGTGCCCAACTCGCTGGTGCTGGGCGACCGCATCCTGAACTTTTCCGGCCAAACCCGCCGGCGCGTAGAGATCGACTTCACCGTCGGCTATGGCGAGGACCTGAAGCAGGCGCGCGAGGTGCTGGAGGCGGTTGGGCGACGCCATGACGCCGTGCTGGAGGACCCGCCGGTCTGGTCGGGCGTGACCGGCCTGCTGGACAGTGCGGTGCAGATCACCCTGCATGCCTGGGTGAATTCGGGGGATTGGTGGCAGACCCAGGCGGACCTGATGCAGGCCGGCAAGGAGGCCCTGGACGAGGCCGGCATCGAGATTCCGTTCCCGCATCAGGTCGAGGTCCCGCACAAGGGCGCCGACCTCGCACGGCTGGTCATGGTCACCGCGGACAAGGCCGATGACCGGGAAGGCAAATCCTGATGCGCTATGACTTCGGCTCCGACAATACGGCCGGCATGGCGCCCGAGGCCCTGGCGGCGCTGACGCAGGCCAATGAGGGCTTTGCCCGGGCCTATGGCACCGATGACGTCAGTGCCCGCGCCGCCGACCTGATCCGGCAGAAGCTGGATGCCGAGGCCGAGGTCCGGTTCGTGTTTTCGGGCACGGCCGCCAATTCGCTGGCCCTGTCGATGCTGGCCTGGCCGTTCGAGGCGGTGCTGGCCCACCATGCGGCCCATGTCTGCACGGACGAAACGGGGGCGCCGGGCTTTTTCGGCCAGGGCGTCGGCCTGATCGGCCTGCCGGGCTTTTCGGGCAAGATCGATCCGGCGGCCCTGGCGGCCCACCTGTCCGAGCCCGAGGTGGGACATCGCCAGCCGCCGGCCGCCCTGTCGCTGACCCAGGCCACGGAATACGGCACCGTCTATACGACGGACGAGCTGAAGGCCCTGATCGATCCAATCAAGGCGCGCGGCCATGGCGTGCACATGGACGGGGCGCGTCTGGCCAATGCGGCCGCGGCCGGCTTTGACCTGACGTCGATTGCCGGGCTGGGCATCGATGTTCTGGTGCTGGGCGGGGCCAAGGCCGGGGCCCTGTGCTGTGAGGCGCTGGTGATGTTCGACACCTCGCTGGCCCGCCGGATCGACAACCGGCTGAAGCAGGCCGGCCAGATGGCGTCCAAGGGCCGGTTCCTGGCGGCGCCGCTGCTGGGCCTGCTGGAGACAGGGGCCTGGGAGACCCACGCCGTCCACGCCAATGCCATGGCGCGGAAACTGGCCGAGGGCATCGTCACGCGCTCGCCGCATGTTCTGGCCCATCCGGTCGAGGCCAATGCCGTTTTCGTGCGCATGCCGGCGGCGGCGCACCAACGCCTGAACGAGGCAGGCTGGGCCTGCTACCGCTTTGACGACGGCTCGGTGCGGTTCGTCTGTTCCTGGGCGACGACCGAGGCGGCGGTCGAGGAATTGGTCGAGACCATCGCCGGGATCGGTTGACGGCTTTGTCAAACCCGCGACGCCCTCCATATAGGGCCCATGGCGATGCGCGGTGAACGAGGGCGGGGGCGCAAGACGGACCCTGCGGCAAAGATTCTGGACGGCGCGGCGGCCCAATTGCCTGCGGAAACCCCCTCAACCTGGAAGGCGCTGGCCGACCTGTTCGGTGTGGTTGGCCGGTCCGGTGCGCCACAACTGAGGCTGAGGGTCACGGCGGCGCTCACCCTGACCCTGCTGGGCAAGGCGCTGGGCGTGGCGGCGCCTGTGCTGCTGGGCATTGCGGTCAATGAGCTGGCGGCGGGGCAGGGGGCGGCGGTCGCGGTCGGCTGGGGCTTTGCCGCCTTCGCCCTGGGCTGGGCCGGGGTGCGGTTCCTGTCCTCTGTGACGCCGCAGCTGTCGGATGTGGTGTTCGCCCCGGTGAGAGCGGCGGCCCAGCGCAAGATGGCGGCCGATACCTTTTCCCACGCCCTGTCGCTGTCGCTGGACTTTCACCAGACCAAGCGGTCGGGCGCCCTGTCGCGAATCATGGAGCGGGGCTCCCGCGCCGTGGATTTCCTGCTCCGGATCATCGTCTTCAATCTGGCCCCGACGGGGATCGAGCTGATCCTGGCGGCCGGGGTGCTCGGCGCGCGCTATGACTGGCGGTTCGCAGCCGTGGCTGTGGCCGTGGTGGTCATCTATGCCATCGTCACCTTCGGCATGGCCGGGTGGCGGCTTGAGCACCGCCGGGCGATGAATGAGGCCGACTCCGAGGCCGCCGGCCTGTCGGTCGATGCCCTGCTGAACTATGAGACGGTCAAGTCGTTCGGGGCCGAGGCGCGGACCTCGAGCCGCTATGACCAGGCGCTGACCACCTATGTGCAGGCGGCGCTGAAGGCCAACAATTCGCTGGCCATGCTGAACGGCATCCAGGCCCTGATCATGAATCTGGGCCTGGCGATCATGGCCGTCATGGCCGGGTTCGAGGCGGCGGCCGGGCGGATGGGCCCGGGCGACGTCATGGCGGCGGTGCTGATCCTGATCTCGCTCTATGCGCCCCTGAACATCCTGGGCTTTGCCTATCGTGAGATCCGCCAGGGCTTCATCGATATGGAAGAACTGCTGAAGGTGACGCGCCAGCGGCCGCAGGTGGCGGATGCCCCCAATGCGCATGATCTGGTGCGGCCGGTTGATGCGCGCGGGGGCTGTCTGGCCTTCGAGGACGTCAGCTTCCGCCACGATGCCCGCGCGGCCGGCCTTGAGGATGTGCGCTTCACGCTGGAACCCGGTCAGACGGTGGCGCTGGTCGGGCCGTCGGGAGCGGGCAAGTCGACGGTGGTCAAGCTGGCCCTGCGCCTGCTGGACCCTCAGACCGGTCGGGTGACCATCGACGGGGAGGACGCCACGGCGGTGACCCAGGCCTCGCTGCGCAGCGCCATGTCGCTGGTGCCGCAGGATGTGGCGCTGTTCAACGATACGCTCCGCTCGAACATCGCCTTCGCCCGGCCCGAGGCGAGCGAGGACGACATCTGGCAGGCGGCCGAGGCGGCGGAACTGGCGACCTTTATCCGCACCCTGCCGAACGGGCTGGACACCAAGGTCGGCGAACGGGGTCTGAAATTGTCGGGCGGGGAGCGCCAGCGCGTGGGCATCGCCCGCGCCTTGCTGGCCGATCCGCGTATCCTGATCCTCGATGAGGCGACCAGTGCGCTGGACAGCCGCACCGAACAGGCCATCCAGAAGACGCTGAGAAAGGCCCGGGCCGGTCGCTCGACCCTGGTCGTCGCCCACCGGCTGTCGACCGTGGCCGATGCCGATCTGATCCTGGTGCTGAAGGACGGGCGCGTGGTCGAACGCGGCACCCACACCGAATTGGTCGCGCGTCAGGGCGGGGAGTACGCCACCCTGTGGCGGAAGCAGACGCGGGGGTCGGCCCTGAAGGCCTAGCTCATCCGGCCGATGGCATAGAAGCGGTCGGCGCGCTTGCGGCGTAGCTCTTCGGGCGAGAGACCCTTCATGGCTTCCAGTTCTTCGGCCAGGACGTCGCCGACATTGGCAATGGCGGTGGCCCGGTCGCTGTGGGCGCCCCCGACCGGCTCGGGAATCAGGCGATCGACGATCTTGAGTTCCATCAGGTCGGGACCGGTGATCTTCATGGCCATGGCGGCATCGCGGGCCCGGGCGCCGTCGCGCCACAGGATGCCGGCCGCGCCTTCGGGCGAGATCACCGAATAGATGGAGTGCTCCAGCATCAGGACGCGGCTGGCGGCGGCGATGGCGATGGCCCCGCCGGAGCCGCCTTCACCCGTGACGGTGGCGATAGACGGGACGCCGAGCGTCAGGCACCGCTCGGTCGAGCGGGCGATGGCCTCGGCCTGACCGCGCTCCTCGGCGCCCAGACCGGGGTAGGCCCCGGCGGTGTCGACGAAGGTCAGGACGGGCAGGCTGTACTGTTCGGCGAGGTCCATCAGGCGCACGGCCTTGCGATAGCCCTCGGGCCGGGCCATGCCGAAATTATGGGTCAGGCGGGTCTGGGTGTCGTGGCCCTTCTCCTGGCCCATGACCAGCACGGGACGACCCCGGAAACGGGCAAGGCCACCGATGATCGCCTGATCGTCGCCGAACTGGCGGTCGCCGTGCAACTCGACAAAGTCGGTGAACAGGCCGTCGATATAGTCGACCAGATGCGGGCGCTGGGGATGGCGGGCCACCTGGGTCTTCATCCAGGGGTCGAGCTTGCCATAAAGCTTGCGGCGCAGCTCTTCGGCCTTGCGGGTCAGGCCGGCGATTTCGGATTCGAACGAGCCCGCTGTTTCGGACAGCAGCGACAGCTCCTCGATCTTGGCTTCGAGGTCGGCAATCGGCTTTTCGAACTCGAGGTAGTGCGTGGCCATGAAGGCATCCTGCGGCGGGCGGAGACTTCGCCCCGGGAAGGCGGCGGAACCTAGTGGGCCAAACGCCGGGGAGCAAGCGGGGTTCAGTCCTCCTGATGCCGGGGAGGGCGGGCAAGGGGATGTTTGTCGCGGACCACGCGGGCCAGGTGGTCGCGGGCGACGTGGGTGTAGATCTGGGTGGTCGAGATGTCGGCGTGGCCCAGCAGGGTCTGGACGACGCGCAGATCGGCGCCGCCTTCCAGCAGATGGGTGGCAAAGGCATGGCGCAGCACGTGCGGGGTCACGCGGCCGCACTCCAGCCCGGCGTCGAGCGCCGCCTGCTCCAACAACTGGGCGAAGCGGCGCGGGGTCAGGTGGCCCGAGGCCCCGGTCGAGGGAAACAGCCAGACGCTGTCAGGCGATTTTGGCTTCCGCGCCGCGTCACGCACGGCCAGCCAGGCCTGCACCGCGCGACGGGCGGCGGGACCGATGGCGGCCAGCCGCTCCTTGCCGCCCTTGCCCCGCACGATCAGATGGTCGGGATCGCGACGGAAGGGCTCGACCCGGAGCGCCAGCAGTTCAGAGACGCGCAGGCCTGACGCATAGGCCAACTCAACCAGGGTCAGCAGACGCAGGGCCGAGGCGCCGTCACGCTCCATCAGGCGCTCGAACAGGCGCTCGATCTCGTCGCGGCTCAGTACCTTGGGCAGGGGGCGGCCGCGCGCCGGAGCCTCCAGACGGCGGGACGGGTCATCCTTGCGCCAGCCCTCGGACAGGGCAAAGCGGTAGAATTGGCGCACGGCCGAGCGCCGCCGAGCCGCCGTCGCTGCCGACAGGCCAGACTGCGACAGGCCCGTAAACCACGCCTCCACCGCCTGCGAATCGGCCGCCATCAATCCGCCCGTCTGGCCGAGCGTCGCTTCGGCATCGGCAAGATCGCGACCATAGGCGGCCAGGGTATTGGGCGCGGCATGCCGTTCGACCGCCATCATCTCCAGAAAGGCTTCGATCTGGGGGGTCACATCCGGCCTTGGCTGTGGCGCGTTGCGCGCCATGGTGTAGAGGTCGAAAGGATCATGACCCCAGCCGCTTCTGACGCCAAGCCCGACACTGTCGCGACGGTAACCGTTGACCGCCCCATTGCCCTGATCGGGCTGATGGGCGTGGGCAAGTCGACCGTCGGGCGCAGGCTGGCCCGGCGACTGGGCCTGCCGTTTGCCGATGGCGACACCGAGATCGAGGAAGCCGCCGGCATGACGGTCTCGGATATCTTCTCCCTGTATGGCGAGGAGGAGTTCCGGGCGGGCGAGGCGCGGGTGATGAAGCGGCTGGTCGAGGGGCCGCCCATGGTGCTGGCGACCGGCGGCGGGGCGGTGATGAACCCCGATACCCGGGCGCTGCTGAAGGAGAAGGCCCTGACGGTGTGGATGCGCGCCGACCTGCAGGTGGTGGCCGAGCGGGTGCGGCGGCGGGACACGCGGCCCCTGCTGCGCGGCCGGGACCCGCTGGAGACGCTGAAGCGCATGGCCGAGGTCCGCTATCCCATCTACGCCTTTGCCGATGTGACGGTCGATGTGGGGACAGGCGCCCATTCGCAGTCCGTCGACACCATCATCGCGGCGATCACCGCGCACCGTCAGGGACAGGCGTCATGAGCCGGGTCGTGCAGGTCTCGGGCGACGGGTTTCGTCCGTATGACGTGGTCATCGGGCCGGGGCTGCTGGCCGGGATCGGCGGGATTGCCGAGGTGCGGCCCGGGCGTGCGGTCTGTGTGGTGTCGGACGAGACGGTGTCTGGATTGTATGGCGCGGGCGTGGTCGAGGCGCTGGCTGCTGCGGGGGCCCGGGCCGGGTCGGTGGTCGTGCCGGCGGGGGAGGCCAGCAAGTCCTTCGGCCAGCTGGAACGGGTGCTGGACGGCCTGATGGCGCAAGGGCTGGACCGGTCCAGTCTGGTGATCGCGCTGGGCGGCGGGGTGATCGGCGATCTGGCTGGCTTGGCCGCGGCCCTGTTCATGCGTGGCATCGACTTCGTTCAGGTCCCGACAACCCTGCTGGCCCAGGTGGATTCGTCGGTGGGCGGCAAGACGGCCATCGACACGCCGCGCGGCAAGAATCTGGTCGGGGCGTTTCACCAGCCGCGCCGGGTGCTGGCCGACACGGATGTGCTGAAGACCCTGCCGGCCCGTCAGTTGCGCTCGGGCTGGGCCGAGATGCTGAAGCACGGCCTGCTGGGCGATGCAGCCTATTTCGACCGGCTCGCGGCGGTCGGCGACCCGGTCGGGGTGGCGGACGACGCGCTGGCCGATGCCATCGAGCGGTCTGTGCGGATCAAGGCCGCCGTGGTTGGTGCAGACGAGAAGGAGGCGGGGGCCCGGGCCCTGCTGAACCTCGGCCACACCTTTGGCCATGCGCTGGAGGCCGAGCTGGGCTTTGACGAGACGGTGCTGACCCACGGCGAGGCGGTGGCGCTGGGCTGTGTGCTGGCGTTTGGTTTTTCGGCGCAGGAGGGGTTGTGCGCGCCTTCACATGCGGAGCGGGTGGCAGAGGTCGTGGCGGCCGCGGGACTGCCGACGCGGCTGGCCGCGGCGGGCGCCTTCCCGGCTGAGGGGATCCTGGCCCGCATGACCGAGGACAAGAAGGCCGAGGGCGGCCGCCTGACGCTGGTTCTGGCGCGGGCCATCGGCGAGGCCTTCGTCGCGAAAGATGTCGATGCGGGGCGGGTTCGGGCGTTCCTGAAAGCGGTCGGCGCCGGCTAGTCGACGGCCCGGCATTCGACGGGCTCACGGTCCTTGACGGTCCAGACGGCGGTGGTCCCTTCACCGCGCAGTTCGGTGCCGCTGGCGCGATACCAGATGCCGGTCTCGGCCCGCTCAAGATGAAGGTCGAAGGCCTCGCCCATCGAATTGCGCACAGTGGCCATCTCGCGCGCATTGTCGAAGTCGACCGTCAGACGGTCCCCTCCAACGCACACATAGGCAGCCTTGACCTCCCGGTGCAGCATGCGCTCCTGGATCTCTGCCCCGGTGCGTCTGCGGGCCGTCTGGGCCTCGACAGCGCGTTGCTGGACCGCGTCTCCGTCCGAGGTCACCGGCGTGGGTTCGTCGCAGGCGGACAGGGCGGCCACCAGTAGGGCAGGCATCAGCAGGGATCGTATCATTCGCTTTGCCCCTCCACAGGCGACTGTGGGTCGGAACGGCTGTGAGGCCGGGCTGTTCCTCTCCGCGCCCGGAAGAATCGTTTCAACAGACCGGCGGCTTCGTCGGCCAAAAGCCCGCCTTCGGTTGCGGGACGCCAGTGACAGGTCGGCTGGTCAAAGATGCGCGGGCCATGGCGGACGCCGCCGCCCTTGGGGTCATCCGCGGCCCAGACGACGCGTCCGATGCGGGCGAGGCTGATGGCGCCCGCGCACATGGGGCAGGGCTCCAGCGTGACATAGAGGGTCAGGCCGGTCAGGCGATAGTTGCCGAGACTTTCGGCCGCTGCGCGCAGGGCCACGATCTCGGCATGGGCGGTGGGATCGCAGGTCGAAATGGGCCGATTCGACCCCTCAGCGACGACGGTTCCGGTCGACTCATCAACGAGAATTGCGCCGACAGGGACCTCGTCCACGTCCGCCGCCGCTTGCGCCAGGGCCAATGCCATGCGCATGAACCGCTCATCATGGACCGCCATTCAAAAGACAACGACAAGAAGCCCCGCCCGCGTCAAGAGGGCGGCGCCTTTGCCGACCGCAAACCCGGGGGCAAGTACGACCGCGACAAGCCGCGGAGTGACAAGCCCAGGGGCGACAGGCCCCGGGGGGACAAGCCCTCCCGCGATGACAAGTCCGGCGGCAAGCCCGCGCCGAAGCGCACCGAGCGGATTGCCAAGGCGCTGGCGCGCGCCGGCATCGCCAGCCGTCGCGAGGTCGAGCGGCTGATCGGTCTGGGCCAGGTGGCGGTCAACGGCAAGATTCTGGACACGCCGGCGACGCTGGTGACCCGCGACGATGTGATCACGGTCAAGGGCAAGCCGGTGGGGGCGGCCGAGGCGACGCGCGTCTGGCGCTATCACAAGCCGGCCGGGCTGGTGACCTCGCACATGGATCCGGCGGGCCGGCCGACGGTGTTCGACGCCCTGCCCAGCGGCCTGCCGCGGGTGATCTCGGTCGGTCGTCTGGACCTGAACACGGAGGGGCTGCTGTTGCTGACCAACGACGGCGAGCTGAGCCGGGCGCTGGAACTGCCGACCTCGGCCCTGGTGCGACAGTACCGGGCGCGGGCGCGCGGACGGATCACCCAGGAAAAGCTGGATACGCTGAAGACCGGCACGACCGTGGACGGCATCCACTATGGCCCGATCGAGGCGACCATCGACAAGGCCAAGGAAAAGGTCGGCGACGAGGGCCACGCCCCGGCCAATCTGTGGCTGAGCGTGTCCATTACTGAAGGCAAGAACCGCGAGGTCCGCAAGGTGCTGGAGTCGGTCGGTTTGACGGTCAACCGGTTGATCCGTCTGGCCTATGGCCCGTTCCAGCTGGGCACGCTGCCCGTCGGCTCGGTCGAGGAGATCGGCCCGCGCGTGATCCGCGAGATGCTGGCCGACCATATCCGCCCCGAGAACCTGCCGCAGGGCAATACGGTTGCGACCCCGGCGCCGATCCCCGGACGGCGCCCCCGCGGCCCGGTGGTGGTCGGCAAGTCGGGCTCGGCCCTGTCGGACCCGTCGCGCAAGCCCAGCCGGGTCCGCGCCGCGGGCGTCGCCACGACCGAGGCCGCCGAGCGCGCCGAGACCGGTCGCCGGGCCCCCAAGAAGGAAGGCTGGGCCAAGGCCGCGCCGCGCACCAGCCATCCCAAGCGGGACTTCAAGCCCCGCGCCGGGGCTCCGGGCGCCGAGGACGCCGATCGGCCCAGGCGCGCCTATGGGGCCCGCCCGACCGGCGATGGTCCGAAGCGCGACTACAAGCCCCGGTCGGACTCGGGCGACCGCCCGGCCCGGGACTTCAAATCGCGGGATGACAAGCCCCGCTCGGGCAAGCCTGCTGGCGCACGGCCGGGCGGCGATCGCCCCCGCTCGGGTCCGCCGGGCCGCGGTGGACCGGGCAAGCCGGGTGGCCGTCCCGCCGGGCGTCCGGGACCGGGACGCAAGGGCTGATCCGCGATGAGGATCGTCGCCGGACGGCTTAAGGGCCGGGCCATCGTGGCGCCGGAGGGGCAGGGCACCCGCCCGACCAGCGACCGCGCGCGGCAGGCCGTCTTCAATGTGCTGGAGCATGCGACGTGGAGCGAACCCCTGACCGGGGCGCGGGTCATCGACCTTTACGCCGGTTCGGGCGCGCTGGGCTTTGAGGCGATGAGCCGGGGCGCGGCGTTTTGCCTGTTCGTCGAGACGGCGGACGAGGCGCGCGGCGCGATCCGTGAGAACGCCGATGCCTATGGCCTGATGGGGGCGACCCGGGTGCACCGGCGCGATGCCACGGATCTGGGCGTGCGGCCCGGCTCGGCGGGCGAGGCCTTTACCCTGGCCTTTCTGGACCCGCCCTACGGGAAGGGTCTGGGCGAGCAGACGCTGGACCGCTTGCGTGAGGGGAATTGGCTGGCCCCTGGCGCGATCGTCGTGGTCGAACGGGGGGCGAACGATCCGGACATCGAGACACCCGGCTATGCGCGACTGGATCAGCGGACCTATGGCGCGGCCGCCGTGCTGTTCCTGCGGCACGAAGGGGTGTGAGGCATGGATCGACGCAGTTTTCTGGCCACCGGGGCCGCTCTCGGCGTGATGGGGCCGGGCCGGGTCGCAAGCGGCGGATGGAGCGCGGCCCCGGCCATGCCCTGGCCCGCTCAGGAGATTTATGCGGCGGCCACCGGCACCCGGATCTTCACGGCGGGTGGTCTGGTCGCGCGTCAGGGTGAGCCCCTGCACATCGAGCGGCGGGTCGCCATCCTCGATACGACGACCGGCACCTGGTCCGAGGGGCCGATTCTGCCCCAGCCGCGTCACCACCCGATGGTGGTGGCAGACGGCGCCGGACGGGTTCTGGCCATCGGTGGCTATCGCCGGGGCGAGGGCGGCGAATGGACCAACAGCCTTGAGACCTGGGTGCTGGAGGGCGACAGCTGGAGCTCGCTCGACCCCTTGCCGCGTCCGCAGGCCGAGGCGGTCGGGGCGCTCGTGGCCGGGCGGGTGCATCTGGTCGGCGGGCGCTCGCCGATCGCTCCGGCCAATGGCAACTGGCCGGATCAGGGCGATGTCGACACCCATCTGGCGCTGGACCCGGCGACGGGCCGGTGGGAAACGCAGGCCCCCGCCCCGATGGCGCGGAACAGCGCAGCGGCGGCCGTGCTGGACGACGCCCTGTGGGTCGCGGGCGGTCGCACGGTGCGGGGCGGCGGCACCGGACGGCTGGATCGCTATGATCCGGCGGCTGACCGCTGGGACACCCTGGCACCGATCCCGGTCTCCGACAGCGGCCAGCAGGTCGGCGGCGGCCTGGCCATGGGCGCCTTGGGTGGCAAGCTGGTCGCGTTCGGCGGCGAATGGTTCGCGCCGGGAGGCGGCGGCGTCTTTCCCGAGACCTGGATTTATGACCCGGCAGCCGACGCATGGGCTCGGGGTCCAGACATGATCACCCCGCGTCACGGCCTTGCCGCCGCCGTCGTGGGAGATCGACTGTACGCCATCGCCGGCGGTGAGGTAGTGTCGGGAGGCAAGGCCGGGGCCACGGTCGAGGTTTTCGAGTTTTAAGGCGTCCCGTAGGCGCACGCTGACGCCCCCGTCCGTTTTTGCGGCGGGTTGGAGGGCGGGAAAAGCGGTCCGGGAAACGGTGAGGGTGTTGAAAGGGTTAGGGAATGTGGGGGCGGCTATCCTATCTGCTGCCCTCAACCCATCGTCATTCTCGGGCTCGACCCGAGAATCGGCGTCGCCCTCGACAGGAGGCGCCTGCCCGGACCGACCCTCGGGTCAAGCCCGAGGATGACGGCGTGCGTTCAGGCCCGGAACAGCAGGCTGCCGTCGCCGTAGGAGTAGAAGCGATAGCCGTTTTCGATGGCGTGGGCGTAGGCGGTCTTCATCGCTTCCGTACCCGCGAAGGCCGAGACCAGCATGAACAGGGTCGATTTCGGCAGGTGGAAATTGGTCATCAGCACATCGACGGCGCGGAAGCGGTAGCCGGGGGTGATGAAGATGGCCGTGTCCCCATGGAAGGGTCCGATCACACCGTCCTCGCCGGTGGCCGACTCCAGCAGGCGCAGGGAGGTGGTGCCGACGCACACGATCCGCCCACCGGCGGCGTGGACGCGGTTCAGGGCTTCGGCGGTCTCTGCTGACACCGTGCCCCATTCGCTGTGCATGCGGTGCTCGGACAGGTCATCAACCTTGACCGGCAGGAAGGTGCCCGCGCCGACGTGCAGGGTCACAGCGTGGGTGCTGACGCCTTTCGCCCGGATGGCGTCCAGCAGGGACGGGGTAAAGTGCAGGCCCGCCGTCGGTGCGGCGACCGAGCCGTCATGCTCGGCATAGACCGTCTGATAATCCGTCCGGTCGCGATCATCCTCGGCCCGTTTGGCGGCGATATAGGGGGGCAGGGGCATGACGCCGATCTGGCGGATGGCGTCATCCAGCGCGGGGCCGGACAGGTCGAACTGGAGGGTGACGAGGCCGTCCTCGCCCTTGGAGACCACGGCCGCCTCGAGATGCTCGAAGGCGATGCGGTCGCCGGGCTTGATGCGCTTGCCGGGCTTCATGAAGGCCGACCAGACATCGGGCGCGTCACGGTGGTGCAGGGTCGCCTCGACCGCCACGGTCAGAGACTGTCCGTCAGGCCCGATACGATGGCGTGTGCCTGACAGGCGCGCGGGAATGACCCGGGTATCGTTGAAGACGAGGGCGTCGCCAGGCTGAAGGAAGTCCGGCAGATCGCGCACGATCCGGTCCTCAAGCCCCCCCTCGCGCACCACCAGCAGCCGGGCGGAAGCGCGCGGTTCGACCGGTCGCAGGGCGATACGGTCCTCGGGCAGGTCGAAGTCGAAATCGGCGGTCTTCATGCGGCGGCGGTTTTGGTCACGCTGGCGCCGTCGGGTCAAGCCGGGGCCGCGCAGGGTTTAAGGGTTGCTTCAGGGCTTGTCGCCGATAAGTCCCTATGACTGTTACACTTCCCAGGCTGGCGGACGGCGCGGAACTGACGGCCTGGGACAGTCTCAGGCGGGCAGTCTGGCTGTTCGACCCGGACAGCTGCTTTGGCGTCTATGCCAACAGCGCGGCGCTGGCCCTGTGGGGCGCGACCGATCTGGAAGAGCTTCTGGCCCGGGATTTTTCGGCGCTTTCGCCGGCAGTGAGGGCGCGGACGGACCGGCTGAGGTCGGTCACAGCGGGCGGCGACAGCGTCCAGGAACGCTGGACCTTTTACCCCAGGGGCCAGCCGTTGACGGTCAAGGCGATGATCTCGACGGTCACCCTGGATGACGGCCGCCGTGTGCTGCTGTTTGAGGCCACCGAGACCGAGGTCGGCGAAGAGGAACGGCGCGCGGTCGAGGCCCTGCGCCATTCGGCCGGACCGGTCGCCCTGTTCGACGCCGGGGACGCGGTTCTCTTCGCCAATCCGGGAGCCTTTGCGACCTATGGCGAGGGCGTCGGTCTGGTCGCGCGGTTCTCGGAGGCCGGGGACGGTCGTGCCGTGCTGCAGAACGCGCTCGACGGGCAGGCGACCGACGCGGTTCATCGCATGACCACGCGCGATGGGCCCCGCTGGCACCACATCGACTGTCGACCTGTGCTGGATCCCGTGACGGGGGCGGTCAGCGTGCTGCTGAACGAGCGGGACGTGACCGACCGGGTCGAGGCCGAGGCCGCCCGCGCCGCCGCCGAGCAGAAGGTGGCCATGGCCGAGGCGCGGCAAGCCTTCCTCAGCCAGATGTCGCACGATTTGCGTACGCCGCTGAACGCGGTAATGGGTTTTGCCGATGTGCTGGGCACGGCGGGTCTGCAGCCCGAGCAGGCGGGCCATGTGGGGCGCATCCGCGCCGCGGGCCAGACGCTGCATGTCGTGCTGGAACAGATGATCGACCTGTCGCACCGCGACGACTGGGGTGCTCCGCTTGATAGCGACGCGCCGACGCTGCCGGAGTCGGCTGCGAACCCCGGCATACCATCCGCACCCGAGGCGTCAGCGGAGGACGAGGGTGAGGGGCGCGCCATGGTCGTCCTCTATGTCGATGACAATGAGAGCAACCGGGTGCTGGTCTCGACCCTGCTGGCCGCACAAGGCGTGATCTGCGAGACCGCCGACGACGGGGCCGAGGGCGTCGAGGCGGCCCGCAAGGGTGGCTGGGACGTGATCCTGATGGACATCCAGATGCCGGTCATGGACGGCGTCGAGGCCACGCGCCGCATCCGGGCGCTGGAAACCGAGGTTGCGGCGACGCCGATCATCGCTTTGACCGCCAACACCCTGGCCGAGCAACTCGAACTCTATTTCGCCGTCGGCATGGACGACTGTATCGCCAAGCCGCTGAACGCCGCCGAGATGTTCGACAAGCTGTTCACCCAGGCCAGCCGCCCCTGGCGTGAGTCGTGGGCGGAAGCAGTCGCTGCAGCCGCCTGATCAGGGTTCGGGCGGATCGCTTTCCAGATCGGCGATCAGGACTTCCATCTCTGCGATCTCGCGGCGCTGGGCCTCAATGATCTCATCCGCCAGCTGCCGGACACGCGGATCCTCGATGTTGGCGCGCTCGCTGGTCAGGATGGCGATCGAGTGGTGGGGGATCATGGCGCGCATATAGGCCGTGTCGCCCACGGTCGCCTGGCTTCGGACCAGCCACAGACTGCCGGCGAAGACGATCACCGCGCCGCCGACGATGGCGAGATTGACGGCTCGCTGTTTGTACATGGACCACATGAAGCCCAGCATGACCACGGCCATGGTCGCCCCCATCAGGAGGGCCATGTAGAGGCGGGTTTCGCTGAAGTGGACGTGGCTCAACTGGTAGGTATTCAGATACATCAGGCCGTACATGATGACGGTCGAGACCGCGATCATGGCGGCGAAGCGGCGGTAGGTCATCGGATTGTCCTCCATTCCTCTCGTGCAGGAACAATGACCGCCGCCCCGGTTCGATCCCTCTGAACCCCCGGCGCCGCCGGGTGTTCACTCCCCATGCGACATCTGAATCTGCTCCCCTCGTTCCTGATCGGCGCCGTCGCCGGTTCACGGTCCATGACCCCCGGAGCCCTGATCGCGGGTGCATCCCTGATGGGTGTGAGAACACCCGGACGCCCGGCGGGGCTGGGCAGTCGCGTCGGCAAGACCGTTGCGCTGGTACTGGGTCTGGGCGAGTTGCTGGGCGACAAGCAACCGTCCGCGCCCGATCGGACCGAACCCGGGGCGCTGATGGCGCGGGCCCTGAGCGCCTGCATGGCGGGGATAGCGCTGGCGCCGCCCGGACGGGCGCGGCTGGGCGGGCTGCTGGCCATGGCGGCTGCCGTGCCGTCGGCCTTTGTCGGCCTGGAGGCCCGGGCCCGGTGCACCGCGGCGGTGGGACCGGTGAAGGGCGCCTTGATCGAGGATGTCGTCGTGGTGCTGGGGGGCTTGGCCTGTGTGGTCAGCGCCAGCCGCATGGATCGCCAGGCCGGCTCTGCCGTTGACCGGAGCGGCGTAGCGGGTCAAACGCTGGAGCATGCTGCAGAACCTTGAAACCCTCGCCCGTGAGGCCCGCTCGTGGCCGTTCGAACAAGCCCGCAATCTTCTGGCCCATGTGCTGAAGAAGCGGCTGTCGGACGCCGAGTTGAATGCCGCGCGGTTGCTGATCGATGCGGGCAAGGCGGATGAGGCGCTGGCGACCTTTGAGGCGCTGCAGCGGCCTGTGATCCTGGAGACCGGCTACGGCCCCTCCGGCCTGCCGCACATGGGCACGTTTGGCGAGGTGGCGCGCACGACCATGGTGCGCAACGCCTTTCGCGCCCTGACAGGGGACCACTGGCCGACGCGCCTGATCGCGTTTTCGGACGACATGGACGGGCTGCGCAAGGTGCCGGACGGGGTGCCGAACCCCGAGATGCTGAAGGAAGACCTGCACCTGCCGCTGACGAAGGTGCGCGATCCGTTCGGCACGCACGACAGCTTCGGTGCCCACAACAATGCGCGGCTGCGGGCGTTCCTCGACAGCTTCGGCTTTGAGTATGAGTTCATGAGCTCAAGCGAGCAGTATCGCTCTGGCCGATTCGATCCGACCCTGCTGCGGATGCTGGAGCGCTATGAGGCGGTCATGGCCATCATGCTGCCGACGCTGGGGGAGGAGCGGCGCGCCACCTATTCGCCCTTCCTGCCGATCAGCCCCGTCACCGGCCATGTGCTGCAGGTGCCGACGCTGGAGCGCAATGTCGAGGCCGGCACCATCGTCTTTGATGACCCCGCAGGCGGCCGCACCGAAGTGCCAGTAACCGGCGGCCATGTGAAGCTGCAGTGGAAGCCCGACTGGGCGATGCGCTGGACCGCGCTGGACGTCGACTATGAAATGTCTGGCAAGGACCTGATCGAGAGCGTGCGCGAGGCGTCCAAGATCTGCCGGGCGCTGGGCGGCACCCCGCCGGAGGGCTTCAACTATGAGCTGTTCCTGGACATCGAGGGCAAGAAGATCTCGAAGTCCAAGGGCAATGGCCTGACGATGGACGAGTGGCTGCGCTACGGCACGCCGGAGTCGCTCAGCTGGTACATGTTCCAGTCGCCGAAGTCGGCCAAGAGCCTGCACTTCAACGTCATTCCCCGCGCGATCGACGACTATCTGAGCTTCATCGACCAGTTCCAGACGCAGGAACCGGCCAAGCAGATCGACAATGCCGTCTGGTCGATCCATGCGGGTGCCCCGCCGAAGGTCGCCAGCCCGGTGTCATTCAGCCTGCTGCTGAACCTGGTGGGCGTGGCCAATGCCTCGACCAAGGACCAGCTGTGGGCCTATTTCGCCAAATACCTGCCGGATGCCACGCCGGAGAATGAGCCGACGCTGGACCGGCTGATGGGGCATGCGCTGAACTATTACGAGGACTTCGTGAAGCCCTCCAAGACCTATCGTGCCCCGACCGAGCAGGAGAGGGCGGCGTTCGAGGATCTGGCCGCGCGGCTGAAGGCCCTGCCGGCCGACACCACCGACGGCGAGGTCATTCAGGGTGAGGTCTATGCCGTCGGCAAGGCGTACGACTTCCAGCCGCTGCGGGCGTGGTTCGGAGCACTGTATGAGGTGCTGCTGGGCGCATCGCAGGGGCCGCGCTTCGGTTCGTTCGCCGCCATCTATGGCCTGCCCCAGACCATCGACCTGATCGAAAAGGGCGCGCGGGGCGAGTTGGCGGGGTAGGGGCGGCCCCCTCCACCATGCTGCGCATGGTCCCCCTCCCCCGATGGGGGAGGACATATCGCGCTCAAGCAGCGAGCGACCGCGTCGCGAGCGATAGCGCAATGAATATGAACCGAAAACAACGGCCCGTTCATGGGAGCCTTTGTGCGCGGCTGCGCATTTTCACGACACGACCCCACTGAAGGAGTGAGTCATGTCGAAGATGATCAATCGAGTTCTGATGGCCGGTGCGGCCCTTGTCGCCATGTCGGCGGTGCCCGGCATCGCCAGTGCCCAGTCGGCCAATGGCATCACCAACTGCGACGCCCCCGGCGGCCGCCAACAGACCGGCGCCGTGATCGGCGGCGTGCTGGGCGCCCTGGCGGGCAGCCAGGTGTCGAGCAATGAGCGTGAACTGGGTGCCGTGGCCGGTGCGGCCGCCGGTGCAGCGGCCGGCTCCTACATCGGCTGTCAGCAGCAGCGTGAGCGGGCCCGTCAGGCGCCCCAGCAGTCGCAGGGTGCCACCACCCTTCGCGCCACCAGCAATCTGCGCATCCGTTCGGGCCCAGGCACCAACTATCGCCAGATCGGCAGCCTGAGCGCCGGCCAGTCGGTTCAGGCCACCGGTTCGGAGGGCGAATGGGTCCAGCTGAGCAACGGCGGCTGGGTCAGCGCCCATTACCTGACCTACTGATCGGGTCGCAAACCTGACGAGCGGGGCGTGTCCGGCAAGGGCGCGCCCCGTTTTCGTGTGCCTATTGGCTGACCCACAGGATGCGGCGCACCCAGGCCAGATCGGCGCGCGCCACCTGACGCGGCGGGAAGTCCGGATTGATCGAAAGCAGGCTCAGCCCGGACGCATCGGTGCGCTCGACTTCCTTGACCAGGGTCTCGCCCGAGTGGGTGCGCACCACCACCCGGTCGCCGCGCCGCACGGGCCGGGGCTCGGCATCGACGATCAGCTTGTCGCCGGGGCGATACAGGGGCGCCATGGACTCGCCCGACACCTCAAGGCTGTACAGTCCGTCGCGCGGCTGGGGCAGGTCGGTCTCCAGCCAGCCCTCACCGGTCGGCAGGCCCGCCTCGTCGAAAAAGCCGTCCTGACCGGCCTGGGCGAGGCCCAGCAGCGGCACGGCGGTCGGCGGCTCCTCCGCATCCTCGGCCAGACGCGCGAACTGGCCCAGAGACAGGCCACAGACCGCCAGCACCCGCGTCAGGCTTTCGGTCGAGAGCCAGCGTGGCCGCGCCTCGGGCGGCGGCCCCAGGCGTTTGGAGGGGTTGAAGGCGGTCGGATCCAGCCCCGCCCGCCGCGCCAGCCCCGAGGCCGTCAGCCCCTCGGCCTGCGCCAGCCGGTCCAGCCCCCGCCATATCTGCCCATGAGTGAGCGGCACAAATACCTCCGGCGAATGGGAGTCCCCACACGCGAATCAGAAGCACAGGATATAGGAAAAGAAGCCTAACTATGCACAAAACATACCTTAGGCACACCGATATGGCAGAACCATTGAACTCGTTGGTATTTCTATGGCCATGAAGCGCGTCGGGGTCGAGGCCTTCAGGGAGGCGCGCGGCTCAAGCGCCGAGTCCATGGTGTCCGCTATTTACTACGCCATGGAATCCGAGCGTCTAGCCTCTCTGGGGCAGCTCAGCCGCTTCTGCGATAAGGCGCTCAAGGTAAGAGACGAAGAGCTTCCCGGCGCGCTGGGGTGTCGGATTAACAAGGGCATGGCCTAGGTGGCAGGTCGGGACCTGGAAAGTGTCGCCATGTTCGGAGTTCGTCACCGGGACCAAGGCAGCATAGGTGGAGAAGGAAACCTCGACTTCGGGGTCTGCGTCGAGCGCGATCTTGGCGCTCCCGTCTTCAAGGGGAATGGCTACGAGGCCTCTGAGGTAGCCAAAGCCGCTGATGCTGAGTTTTCCCTTCATTTCGGCGACTGGTTCGATCCCGTGTTCGTCGGAGTTACGGGCCTGGTGAAGGTATTGCAGCAGTTCATCCACCTTTCGCTCACGCCTTTTTCGTCCGCGCCACGCTTCGCTCTTCCCGCACCCCACCGCACCAAGCGCTAGCTTAAAATAGACGCCGTTTGAAAGAAGCAGGAAGTCAGACCATGCTTCTGATAGATCCTCGAATGAGGAGGCTGATGCGACCCGTGCGAGGGCAGCCTTGGCGCGCCTGAGGCGGTCATTGGCCTGAGTGATGGCTTTTGTTTTCATGGAGACCTAGTTGCCCCGGCAAGACGACCGAGCGCTGCGACGAAGTGATTAAGCGAATGCTTGCCACCCCGCCGCAAACTAAGACGGTTCAAACAATACCTACAGATCAATTGCAAAGTTCGATCTGAGAAGTTTCTCAGCTAAGCATCTGATAAATTTCGAATAGTGTCTTCCCTCGTCCGACCCAGTCCATGATGTCGATCCCCGCTTTCTTGAAGCGCGCGAGGACACGAGGTTCGATCTTTTCAGGTGGCGTGTTCGACTCGGCTAGAAGCCGCAATTGTTTGACCAGCTTAGGCGAAATATCCGCCATCATAGCTACGCCAACATCGTTCCCCGCGAAGGAGCTGTCAGTAAGATTAACCTCGGTTTTCAAGGAGGTTAGGATGCCGGCCCCATTGTCGTAGAAGTGGCATCCTTTGACGTTCAGGGCCATTTGATTTCCTCAAACTTGATCATCGCCTACTCAAACCCCGCCGCGCGGCGTTCTTGCCAGGCCCAGAAGGTGCCGACGGCGAGGGCGACGAGGACGCCGTAACCGGCGAGGTTGATGACGGTGTAGTAGGAGGAAATCGAGGGGCGGATGTCGAGCGTCATCAGCACATGCGCAGTGACCACCAGCAACTGGGCGGCGCAGGCCCAGGTCGGCCAGGTGCGCTGCGACTTCCACACCAGCGCCCCCAGCACCAGCAGCATGACCACATCGATGGCCATCATGCTCCACTGGGCGCTGTAGAGATCGCTGTCGGTCTGGACCAGCAGAGATGCCAGCCAGCCAAGCCCATAGGCGCCAGCGGCGATCCGCTCGGTCTCCTCGCCTTTCAGGAAGGCGAACCCCAGAACCAGCACGATGAAAACGGCGCCGATCTGTGCTGCGAGGGTGTCAAACATCAAATCGCCCCCTGAGCGAAACACTCAGAGGGCGATCATGCATTGAATCGGGTCTTACCGGAATGTCCGGTGTCAAACATTACGCCGAATTCAGGCCACGCGCAGGTGGTTGGACGGCGGCGTTCCGCCCACCGGAGTTTCCCAGTCGTCGGGCTTGTTCACCGGACCGACGGCGTAGACGCCCCAGCCCATCTTGCGATGGTCTTTTTGCAGTTCGGCATGGCAGGCGACGATGGCCGTGCGGGCCTCGCCGAGGGCGGCGATGGTTTCCATGGCCTTGGCCTGGCTGCCGGCGCCGGCAACCGGCGAGAGTTCCAGAAGGGCGCGGGCGCCGATCATGGACTGGACCAGGGTGGTAGTCTGGGTGATGGCCGCATCAATGGCCTTTTCCGTAGCGTGCAGATCCTTTGCGACGCCAGCGATGACTTGAGTTCGGTCCATGAAAGCCTCCAAGCAACTATGGTTAAGCAAACCTTAACACGCTTCAGGCCTCCTTGAAACAGGGGTTTTCGAGCAAATAAGGCCAGATGTGCCGCCGCCGCCGATCGGCGGCTCATCCTCAGGCTTGTCGACCGGTCCGACCGCAAGGACGTCGAGCCCCAGACTACGGGCGAGAGCGGCCAGTCGGCCGTGGGTTCGGACGATGTGGCCGCGGGCTTCGGACAGGGCCAGAACGGATTGTGCGGTGTCTTCAAAGGCCTTCTGGCCGGTGACGGCGGACAGATAGGCCTCGGCCCGCGCCTCGGGCAGATAGGCGGCCAGCCGGGCGGTCTGGATCAGGGCGGCGTCTATGGCCGATTCGGCCGCAAAGAGGCGAAGGGCCAGGGTCTGGCCGATGTCGGAACGTGTCATGTGCGAATCTCCCCCGTGGCGAACTGCCACCGGGCGATGCAACCATGACTAATTACGACTTACAACTAAAAGCTATCTTCAAGCAGGAAGTGGGCGGTCAGGGCGGCGATGGGCTGGGCCTCATCTTCCTGCCAGGCCTCGGCCAGGACATGGGCGACGCGCCGCCCGGCCTTGTTGATGCGGGCCCGGGCATAGACGTGCTGGGGCCGCCCCGAGCGCAGATAGGCGACCGAGACATTGATCGGCCGGGGCAGGTGCATGCCGGGAAAGCTCTCGGCCACCTGGGCCATGGCCGTGATCTCGAGCAGGGCCGCCGTCGATCCGCCATGGAGGGCCGGCAGCATTGGATTGCCGATCAGATGGTCGGAAAACGGCATGGTGACCGTCAGGATATCCTCGGCCTGTTCCGCGGTCAGGCCGAGGAAGCGCGCATAGGGCATGGCCTCGATCACGCGGCTCATTCCCCGGCCTCCGGCTTCGGGCGGCGCTCGGGCCGGGCGGTGGTCAGGATATAGGCGGACTGGGCAGCCGCGACGGGGTCATCGGGCGCATCCTCGAAGGCCCAGGCGCGGACAAAGGCGATCGACCGTGTCAGGCGATAACAGCGGGCCTCAGCGATCAGATCGGTGCGGGGCCGGGCCGCACGCATATAATCGACGCGCAGGTCCAGGGTGGCCAGGGGCTTGAAGTTGTCCAGCGACACCCAGACGGCCAGGCCGCCCACATGATCGAGCAGGGTGGTGACGACACCGCCGGCGATCACGCCGGTGTCCGGATCGCCGACCAGATCCTCGCGCCAGGGCACCCGGATGCGAACCCGGTCGCCCTCCAGCGATTCATAGGTAAAGCCCAGCGCGTGGGCGTGGGCTGCGCCAGAAGCCAGCTGCGGCAGAAGCGGGGCGATTGCGGGAACGTCCATGCCCCGTGCTTATCGCGCGGGACGGCGCATGCAAATGGCCGTTGGGTGTCGGAGATATCAGCCTGCGGCGACCTGGGGGCCGCCGGTCGTGGCTTCGACCTCCAGCTGGGGCGCGGCCAAGGCGGCGTTCATCGCATGGCGCAGGCGTTCGGGCTTGATCGGCTTTTCGACCACGGCGGCCATGCCGGATGCGATATAGCGGCGGGCGTCCTCGGGGTCGGCATTGGCGGTCAGGGCGATGATCGGCACATCGCGCATCGGCCCCTTGAGCTTGCGGATCGCCTGGGTCGCCTGAAGCCCGTCCATGCGCGGCATCTTGATGTCCATCAAGACCAGGTCGAAGTCGCGTTCCTTGATGGCGTCCAGCGCCTCCATGCCGTCGTCGGCGGTTTCCGAGGTGCAGCCGAACATTTCGCACAGGGCCTGGGCGACCACGCGATTGGTGGCGTTGTCGTCGACGATCAGGATGTGCGGATTGGCGAACATGTCGGACTCGACCATGTCCGACACATTGCTGTCGGCCTCGACCGGCCGCTCGGTACGTTCGGCCGAGATGTCGAAGGCAAAGGTCGCGCCCCGGCCCGGGTTGTTCTCGGCCCAGATGCGTCCGTCCATCCGGTCCATGATCTGGCGACAGATGGCCAGACCCAGACCGGCACCATCGGGGCCCGAGCCGTGCACGAAGGGCTCGAAGATCACATCGACCCGGTCCGCAGGGACGCCCGGGCCATCGTCGCGGACACGGGCCTGCATGACGACGCGGTCGCCCTCGATCCACGCTTTCAGCCCGGCCTCGACCATGCCGTTGCGGGCGAATTTCAGCGCATTGCCAATCAGGTTGTTGAAGATCTGCTTGATGCGAACCGGGTCGATCCTGGCGGCGAGTTCGGTGTCGCCCTCATAGCTGACGACCAGGTGGACATTGTCCTGCGAGGCGCGCGGCTCCCACATGGCGGCGACGTCGTCCATCAGGGCGCGCAGTGGCGTGGGCTGCAGATTGATGTCCAGCTCGCCGGCCTCGGCGCGTGAAAGGTCCAGGGCGTCCTGGAGGATCTGCAGCAGCACTTCGGACGAGTCGACGATGGTCTGGACGTGCGACTGGGCCGTGGGGTTCAGCGGTTGGCGACGGAGCAGTTCGGCTACGGCCAGCACGCCGTTCAGTGGCGTGCGCAGCTCATGGCTCATGATCGACAGAAACTGGCTCTTGGCGCGGGCGGCGGACAGGGCCTGGGTGCGGGTGTCGGACAGGACGCGGGCCTGTTCGGTCAGCTCTGCATTCTGGCGGCGCTGGTCGTCATTGATGGCCTTCAAGAGCGAGATGACCGTGCCGATGCCCCAGTATTTGCCGTTGCGGGTGACGATGAAGCCCCGGGTCAGGGCGCCGGGCCCCGAGCTGAGCATGGCGTCGCAGAAGCTGTCGATGCGGACGCCGGCCTCGACCACCGAGGGCTCGTCGTCCATCAGTTCGGTGATGGGGCGGTTGCCATAAAGGGCATGGCCGAAGGGCCCCGCGACCTTGAGCAGAAAGGCGTTGCGCTCGATCAGGCCCACGGGCCGGTCGTCCTTGACCACCGGTATCACCAGCGTGTCAGGAAAATCCTTGAAGTGCGCAAAAATCGCCGCGCCGAGGGTCTCTGGCGGGACCGGTGTGGCCCTTTCGGTCAGCTTTTCGATCGTCGGCATAACTGACCGATACTCCCTCAACTGGATGTGAGGCTTAACCGACAACCATTTGCAGATTGGTAAACGTGGGAAACTCTCGTTTTCCTGCCGCATTTTTGGCGCTTTTGCATCGACCCGGTCGCGGGTGTATGAGGCGCGTCTCCCGCCTTTACGGGCTTTTTCGCATGCGCGCGGCCAGACGGCCGACCGCAGATTTGTCATGAGCGCTTTGGACCAACAGCCCGCCGCCTCGGCCCTCGTCCTGTTCTCGGGCGGGCAGGACAGTGCGACCTGCCTGGCCTGGGCGCTGGAACGGTATGCCCGCGTCGAGACCGTTGGCTTCGACTATGGCCAGCGCCATGCGGTCGAGATGCAGGCCCGGCTGGCGGTACGCGCCGGCATGGCAGGGGCGCTGCCGGACCGCGCGGCGCGGCTGGGCGAGGACCATGTCGTCGATCTGACGGGCTATGGCGCCATCGCCGAGAGCGCGCTGACGGCCGACAAGGCCATGGAGATGGACGCGCGGGGCCTGCCCACCACCTTCGTGCCGGGGCGCAATCTGGTGTTCCTGAGCGTCGCGGCGGCTTTGGCCGACCGGCGCGGGCTGGACGTGCTGGTCGGCGGCATGTGCGAGACGGATTTCTCCGGCTATCCCGACTGTCGCCGCGAGACGATCGACGCCATGGAACAGGCCCTGTCGCTGGGTCTGGATCAGCCGGTGCGGATCGAGACGCCGCTGATGGCTTTGACCAAGGCCGATACCTGGGCTCTGGCGCATCGGATCGGGGGCGAGCCGCTGGTCGAGCTGATCCTCGAGGCCAGCCACACCTGCTACCGGGGCGACCGGTCGGAGCGGCACGCCTGGGGCTATGGCTGCGGCAGCTGCCCGGCGTGCGAGCTTCGCGCGCGGGGCCATGCCGAATGGGTCGCCGCATGACCTATTCGGTGAAGGAGACCTTCCTGACCGTGCAGGGCGAGGGCGGACAGGCCGGGCAAGTGGCCGTCTTCCTGCGCTTTGCCGGGTGCAACCTCTGGAGCGGACGCGAACAGGACCGGGCGACGGCGGTCTGCAGCTTCTGCGATACGGACTTTGTCGGCACGGACGGCGACGGCGGCGGAAAGTTCGCGTCGGCCGAGGCGCTGGCGGACCATGTCGCCGGGTTCTGGACGGGGCAGGGCGGGCGGCCGCTGGTGGTCTGCACGGGCGGGGAACCGCTGCTGCAGCTGGATGACGCCCTGATCGTGGCGCTGCATGCGCGTGGCTTTGACATCGCGGTCGAGACCAACGGCACGATCGCGGCACCCGCCGGCATCGACTGGATCTGCGTCAGCCCCAAGGCCGGTGCGCCGGTGGTCCAGACCTCGGGCCAGGAGCTGAAGCTGGTCTATCCGCAGGACACGGCCCGTCCCGAGCGGTTCGAGGACCTGGCCTTCGAACGGTTCTGGCTGCAGCCGATGGATGGCCCGGACGTTCAGGCCAACACCGCCGCAGCCTTTGACTACTGCCTGACCCACCCTCAGTGGCGCCTGAGCGTCCAGACCCACAAATATATCGGCGTGCGTTGATGCCCAGCTTCGAGATCACCAAACAGGCCACCTTCGACGCGGCCCACCACTTTCCGAACGAGCCGGAGGGCAGCATCTATCGCCGCGTGCATGGCCATTCCTTCACGGTCGAGGCGACGGTGCGCTCGGAGACGCTGGATGCCGAGCATGGCTGGGTCGCGGACCTCGGCGCGCTGGACCGTGCCCTGAAGGCGGCGGCGGAAGAGCTGGATCACGGCCTGCTGAACGAAAAGCCGGGGCTGGAAATGCCCAGTCTCGAAAACCTGTGCCTGTGGTTCGCCAAGCGGATGAAGCCCGACTGGCCGGGCCTGTGCCGTATCCAGGTGGCCCGCCCGACGATCAATGAGCGGTGCGTGCTGACGCTCTAGCAGTCGCGCCCGTGGGCCCGGCGTTGTTCGCAGCGGCGTTGCTCGCGCTCGTAGTCCCGCTGCTCGCGTTCGCGTTTCAGACGGGTTTCCTCATCCGAGGTGGTGACGGCATCGACGCCGGCGCCCAGCACGGCCCCGGTTGCCTTGACCGTTCCACCGACGACCGCAGCCCCGGTGCCCACAACCGCTCCCACCAGACAGCCCTGCAGCATCAGGGTCGCGCCGGCGAGGGCGGCGAGCGAGATCATGCGTCGGGCGGTCATGGGTGTCGTCTCCAGTTTCAATCGGACCTAGCCCGTCTGCATGAAGACCCTGTTAAGCCTGATGGCTGGCGGTGAACCGCTCACGGCTAAAGCTTGGCATTTGCCGCTGATGGTGGAATGACGACACATCAGTCCTGCACGGAGCCTTGCAATGACCATGGTTGATCCGCACCATTTGCGCCGGGTGCAGCTGATCCGGAAGGGCGCGCTGGCGCTCGCGATCGTCGCGGTCGTGGCCCTGGCTGCCATCAGCCACAGTCTGGGCGGCGACACGCGTGTTCACGAAGGTCTTGAGGCGGTGGGCATCGGCCTGATCGCCCTGTGCGTCGTCGGTCGGGCCTGGTGCTCTCTCTACATCGGCGGCCGAAAGAAGGCCGAGATCGTCAGTCGGGGGCCCTATTCGATCAGCCGCAATCCGCTGTACGTCTTCAGTTTCATGGGGGCGTTCGGCATGGGCGCCCAGACCGGCAGCGTGACCATCGCCGTCCTGTTCCTGTTGATCGCGGTCGGGGTCTTCTATCTGACGGTTCGTCAGGAGGAGGCCTGGCTGGAGACGACCTTCGGCGAGCCCTACCGGGCGTACAAGGCGCGGACGCCGCGCTTCTGGCCCGATTTCTCCAAATGGCAGGACACCGACACACTGGAGATCAAGCCGGTGTTCTTCCTGACGACCCTTCGCGACGGGCTGGCCTTCTTCATCGCCGTTCCGCTGTTCGAGGCGCTGGAGAAGGCCCAGGAAGTCGGTTGGGTCCACATCCTGTTCAGCCTGCCCTAGGGCGAAAGGGCGACGCGGTTTCCCCCGTCGCCCCCGGCCGTCATCGGCTGTCGACCATGACCAGTTCGGCATCCTCGCGGGCAGTGACTGTGATCGTCGGTTCGTCCTTGATCCCCGCGCCGTCGCGGGCATTCAGGGCCGTGCCGTTGACCTCGACCGTGCCGACAGCGGGCACCAGATAGGCGCGTCGCCCCTCGGCCAGCTCATAGGTCAGGCTCTCGCCGGCCTTGAGGGTGGCGCCCAGCACGCGGGCGTCGGCGTTGATGTCCAGCGCGCCGTCGTCCGGATTGCCCGAGGCCAGCACCTGGAATTTCCCGCTGCGGTCCGACTTCGGGAAGGGCTTCATGCCCCAGCCGGGTTTGGCGCCGGGCTTGTCGGTCTCGATCCAGATCTGGAACAGGGTGGTGGTCTCGTCCTCGAGGTTGAACTCGGAGTGACGCACGCCCGTGCCCGCGCTCATCACCTGGACGTCGCCGGCCCCGGTGCGGCCGCGATTGCCCATCGAGTCCTCGTGGGTGATGGCCCCGGTGCGGACATAGGTGATGATCTCCATGTCGGCGTGGGGGTGGGGCGGAAAGCCGGACTGGGCGGCGATCTCGTCATCGTTCCAGACGCGCAGCCGCCCCCAGCTCATGCGGTTCGGGTCGTAATAGTTGGCGAACGAGAAGTGGTGGCGGGCCTTCAGCCACCCGTGGTCGGCCCCGCCGAGACTGTCGAAGGGTCTGACGTCGATCATGATGCGCTCTCCCTGAGGACGAAACGCGGGTCAGCCCGCGTCGGTTCGGCCGCTATATAGGTAACAGTGTCGGTGACGAAAAGGGGGCTTACGCACGGCGTGTCGGGATCATTGCCACACGTTTGGCGCTTATATACGGATACCCATGACTTTTCCCGTCGGAGCGACAGCTTACCCATCATGCCAAACTCCGCAGGTATGACGAGTGAACGCCTTGGCCGCATCGTCGAGGGAGCCGCGAGCGAAGTCTATATATTCGGTGCCAGGGATTTCCTGTTCCGGCTGGTGAACAAGGGTGCCCGGGACAATCTGGGATACAGTATCGAAGAGCTGGCCGGTCTCACCCCGTGGGACCTCAAGCCGTTCATTACCCGCGACGCCTTCCTCGCCCTGATTGAGCCGCTTCAGGCGGGCAAGGTCGAAAGGCTGGACTTCGACACCGTTCACCGGCGCAAGGATGGAACGGACTATAACGTCGCGGTGAAACTGCAGTTGTTCGTCGATGGCGATGACGCCGTTTACTATGCGGCGATCCAGGACACGACAGACTACCGCCGCATCGAGTCCGAGCTCCGGGACACGGCCCGGAGACTCGACGGCATACTCAGCAATACGACCATGTCCGTCTTCCTGATGGATGAGCGACAGCACTGTGTGTTCATGAACCGGGCGGCCGAGAAGCTCACCGGATATGCGTTTCACGAAACGACCGGACGCCCGCTGCACGATGTGATCCACCATACCCGTCCGGATGGCTCGCCCTTCCCGCTCTCGGAGTGCGCCATCGACCGGGCCTTCCCCGAGAAGGCCGGAACGCAGGGTGAGGAGGTCTTTGTCCATAAGGACGGCTCCTTCTACCCGGTCGCCTTCACCGCAAGCCCGATCCGTGACGACGAAGCGCACGTCATCGGCACTGTGATCGAGGCGCGAGACATCAGCGAAGAAAAGCGCAGGGAGGAAGCGCGCAAACTTCTGATGCACGAGGTCGACCACAGGGCGCGCAACGTGCTTTCGATCGTGCAGTCGCTCACGCGGCTGACGCGCGCTGATGATCTTGAAACCTACAAGCAGGCTCTGGTCGGGCGCATCAGCGCCCTGGCGCGAGCCCAGACATCCCTGGCCAGCCGGAAATGGGAAGGCGGGCTTCTGGGGGACGTCGTCCGGGAAGAGCTGGAAGCACTCTGCCCCAAGGAAAGCGTGGATGTGTCGGGTCCCGAGGTCGAGCTTTCGCCCGAGCAGGTCCAGCCAATCAGCATGCTGCTGCATGAACTTGCGACCAATGCCAATAAATACGGGGCGTGCAGCAGTGGTAGCGGCCGTGTCTCGGTCACCTGGACGCTTGACGAACGTCAGGTGAGGCTTGTGTGGCACGAGTCCGGCGGTCCGGAGGTCGTCGCGCCCACGCGCGAAGGCTTCGGGTCATCGCTCAAAGCCAGTGTCGTAAGCCAGTTGAACGGCACCCTCAGTCGCAAATGGGAGCCGACGGGGCTGGTTGTGGAAGTCGCGTTTCTGCTCTGAAACCTGGAGGGGCTAGTTCCGCGCACACGGCCAGCGCGTCATGGCCAGCCTGGTCGTCGAGCCCCAGCGCGTCGGGCGTTGTGTGAGCTGAATCCGGTCTCCGACCCTGCAGTCGTATCGTGTCGGCACTTCGATCCGAACGATGCGTCCTTCCAGCTTCACAGAGGCAGAAGCGTGGGATCCTCCGTAGGTTTCCCGCATGCCGATCGCCGTGATCTCCCCTTCCAGGTGCCTGACTGGCCCTGTGGGCAGCAAAGGGATCAGAAGCGCGATGAACAGGATCGCCACGCAAAGGATCAACAGCGGAACGCCAAGGGCTTCCGAGTTGACAGCAAGGAAAGAACGGAAGCTCGGCCGAGAGGATTTTCGACCGGGCTCCATCTTCACCCCACCTGCGCCCGATGCCTCAGCATGGCGTCGGCCAGGACGCAGGCGGCCATGCCCTCGACCACCGGGACGGCGCGCAGGGCGACACAGGGATCGTGGCGGCCTTTGGTGCGAAGTTCGGTCTCGGTGCCGTCGCGGGTGATGGTCCGGCGCGGAGTCAGGATGGAAGAGGTCGGCTTGAACGCCACGCGCGCCGTGATCGGCTGGCCGGTCGAGATGCCGCCCAGAATGCCGCCGGCATGGTTGGACAGGAAGACGGGTTGGCCGTCCGGACCCAGCCGCATCTCATCGGCATTGTCCTCGCCCGACAGTTTGGCCGAGGCGAAACCGGCACCGATCTCGACTCCCTTGGCGGCATTGATCGACATCAGGGCGGCGGCCAGTTCGGCGTCCAGCTTGGCATAGAGCGGGGCGCCCCAGCCGACCGGCGCGCCCGTGACCTCGAGCGCCACCACGGCCCCGATCGAGGAGCCGGCTTTTCGCACGTCATCCAGGTAGTCGGACCAGGGCTGGACGACCTCAGCCGAAGCGGCAAACAGCGGATTGCCCTGCACGGCGTCGAAATCGAGTGCATCATCGGGAATGCGGTGCGGGCCGATCTGAACCACGCCTGCGCGGATGGCGATGTCGGGGCCAAGGATCAGGCGGGCGACGGCACCGGCCGCCACCCGCAGGGCGGTCTCGCGCGCCGAGGATCGGCCGCCGCCGCGGTGATCGCGCACCCCGTATTTGGCCTGATAGACATAGTCGGCATGGCCGGGACGGTAGGCACGGGCGATCTCGCCATAGTCCTTCGAGCGCGCATCCTCATTGTCGATCATCAGGCTGATCGGCGTGCCGGTGGTGACCGGACCATCCCCGTCGTCGAAGGTACCCGACAGGATGCGAACCGTGTCGCTCTCGCGCCGTTGGGTGACGAAGCGGCTGCCGCCGGGCTTTCGCTGGTCCAGCCAGGGCTGGATGTCGGCCTCGGTCAGCGGGATCCGTGGCGGGCAACCGTCGATGACGCAGCCGATGGCCGGCCCGTGGCTCTCGCCCCAGGTGGTCACGCGAAACAGATGGCCGAAGCTGTTGTGGGACATGGCCCTCTGGCCTTAGGCCGCGAGGCGGGGCGTCGTCCAGACCCGGGCGAAGCGGTCCAGCAGATGTTCGGCAGCGGACGGGGTCTCTTCGGCGGGCGTCAGGGTGATGAACAGGTGGCCCTGACCATGGCGTCCGCGCGCCGGCAGGCCCAGTCCCTTGAGGCGCAGACGCACGGGCGGCTCAAGTCCCGCAACCACCCAGGCGTTGCGCGGCCCGGCATGGGTCAACACCTCGACGCGGCCGCCGTCCTGAAGCACGCGGGGCGCTACATCGGCCTGCATGAACAGGTCGTCGCCCAGCACCGACAGTCCGTCCGCCGCCCGGATCCGCACCGCCAGGAACAGGTCGCCGTCGTCGCGGCCGGCACCCTTCAGCCGTACATGCTCGCCGGCCCTGAGACCTGCAGGCAGGGTCAGACGAAAGGTTCGCCCCCGATGGCGGGTCGTGACCGGACCGCCGTTCAGCGCCAGCATCGGATCGATCGACAGGGTGGGCAGGGGGGCCGTGCGACGGAGCGGCGGCGCCAGGGCCGGGCGCGCCGGGCCCTCGGCCTGGATCACGTGCCAGGCGGCGATGACGTCGCGGAACCGCTCGGCATCGCCGGCCGGGTGGTCGGGACGGGCCGCCTTGACCGCGCGCAGGAAGGCCTGACGCGTCGTCTCATGGTCGACCGGACCGGGCAGGCCCAGCACCGCCAGCGCCTGGTGATAGGTCAAAAGGGAGGTGTCGGGGCCGCTCATGGCGACCAAAAGCCACGAACAGGGTCAATGCCGGGTTAACCGTGACGCTGGCTCTCGCGAACCGGCGTGAGCGGCGCTAGAGAGAGGGCATGAGCATCCCCGTCATCCCGCCCAGTCCGTCGCGTGAGGAATATGCCCGCGACTATGCCGCCGCGCTTGCCGCCAACAGCGATGAGGCGGACTTCGCCTGCGACGAGCCGTTCGCCCTGCTGGAGCGGTGGCTGGCCGACGCCGGGGCGCATGAGATCAACGACTCCAACGCCATGGCGCTGGCGACCGTCGACGCCGACGGACTGCCCGACTGCCGGATGGTGCTGCTGAAGGACGTCAGCGCCCAAGGCCTGACCTTCTATTCCAATCGCGAGAGCGAAAAGGGGCGGCAGCTTGACGGCCAACCGCAGGCGGCCCTGATGTTCCACTGGAAATCGCTGCGGCGGCAGGTGCGGCTGAGGGGGGCGGTTGAACCGGTCAGCCCCGCCGAGGCCGATGCCTATTTCGCCAGCCGCGCCCGTGAAAGCCGCATCGGCGCCTGGGCCTCGGCGCAATCCCGACCGCTTGCGGACCGCACCGAGCTGGAGGCGGCCGTGGCGCGAGAAACCGCGCGCTTCGAGGGGCAGGACGTTCCGCGCCCTGGAGGATGGACCGGCTGGCGGCTGGTCCCGACCCAGGTCGAATTCTGGCGGGATCGCCCCTTCCGCCTTCATGATCGACTGCGGTTCGATCGCGCGGACGTGGATGCGCCGTGGCGGACGCAGCGGCTGTACCCCTAAGGGTCAGGGAATCTGATCGTTGGCGGCGGCATCCAGATTGGGGCCCGCATAGCGGGCCAGGAAGGTTTCGACGGCGTCCGCGGCGATCTGCTTGTGAGGGCGTCGGATCGACAGGGTGTCGCCCGTGACCATCGGCACAAAGAACACCGGGTGCTCCAGCATCCCCATCAGCTGACCCGCCGCCCAGGATGGCTTGTCGCAGACCAGTTCGCCGCGTTCGGTCAGGGCCTCGATCGCCTCGACGAGGGTCGCGCCAATCCGGGTCTGGCCGCGCTCATAGAAGTGCAGGGCCATGGCCGAGAACCGGGAGCGTTCGGCCATCACCAGACGGAAGACCGAGGTCACCAGTGGATCGGCCATGAAGGCGACATAGGCTTCGCAGAACCGGGTCAGTTGGCACCGGGCAGGACCATCCACGGAGCGGACATCGTCCATCTGGCGCGCGAACTCATCCGAGGTGTCGTCGATAACCGCCTGGAACAGCTCGGCCTTGGACGGGAAGAAGGTGTAGAGGGTGGCGGTTGAGACCCCGGCTTCGCGGGCGATCGGCTCGACCCGCGTGGCGGCGAATCCGTGGGCCATGAAATGCCGCCGGGCTTCGACCAGCACATAGCGCCGCCGGGGGTCATCACTGTCGTCAGGGATGGGAGCGGCCGGCTCGGACCGTGCGGGTTGGGACAGACTCATGGCCGCGGAGGTTGGCGTGGATAACGCTGTCCCGCAAGATGAAATTCAGCCGGTGTTACAAGGACTCAGCCAACCCAGTGTTCCAGCAGGGGATGGGTCAGTACCGGCGCGACCAGCCGGTCCACCGACTGGGGGTCGGTCAGGACCACGGCGGCGGTGGCATCGGCCACGATGAAATCGGCATGAACCTTGGCCGGTTCGGTCAGCCGCTCATGGCCGGGACGGACCGTCAGCAAATACTGGTCGATGACCGATTGCGCCGTCCGGCCGCGCTCGACCTGGTCGCGCAGCAGGCGCCGGATGAAGCGGATGTCGGACGGCGTGTCCACGAACACCCGGATGTCGAACAACTGGACCAGTGCCGGGGTGCACAGCAGGTGGGTGCCCTCGATCACGATCACCTCGGCGGCGGGAACGGGCTGGCCCCCCGGCTCGCGCCCGTGGGTCACGAAGGAATAGACCGGTGCCTCCACCGCCTGGCCCGCCTTCAGTGCCCTGAGGTGTTCATGCAGCAGGTCGTGGTCCCGCGCGGACACGTCGTCGAAATCAAACGTGGCGGCGTCAAAGTCGGGCAGGGAGGCGGCGTCGCGATAATAGGAGTCCTCGCGCACGAGGGCTGCGACCCCTTCGGGCAGGTGCCGGATCAGGGCCTCGGCCAGGGTGCTCTTGCCCGAGCCCGAGCCGCCGGTGATGGCGATCAGAATGGCCATGGATCGGATCTAGCGGAAGAAGCAGGTCAGGCCGGCGTAAAGGGCTTCGACCGTGGCATCCGGCGCATCGGACGACAGCATGCCGCCCAGCTCGCCGCTCGAGAACTCGGCACCGAGCGTCGACTCCGGGATCATTTCGACCACTCGCGCCGACTGCAGGTCGGACCGGCTGGTGCCCACGCCCACCCCGTCTGCCGTCGTCAGACCGGCCTCGTCCAGGAACCAGCCAGCGAATTCGCCGTCCTGGAATGCCAGCTGCAGGCCATTCGGATATTCGGCGAACTGCGTCGGGCCTGCCCCGCATTCGGCGTTGGTTGTCACCTCGGGGGTTTCGGTGTCCAGCAGGGTGGACACGGCGGTCAGCACCATCTCCTGCGACATGCCGAAGGGCAGGGCCCGGGCCGAGCCCTGCGCAGTGAAGGCGCGCAGGCCCTCGCCTTCCAGCGCCAGTCCGCCCTGCGCGGCTTCGGCGGTGTCCGGCGCCGCTTCCGGTTCCGCCGCAGGGGCCGGAGCGGGGGAGGGGGCCTCGGTCGTGCTGTCACAGGCCCCGAGGGCCAGCAGGGCAGCGAGGGTCAGGGCGGTGCGGGCGAGGGTCATGGTCGGGTCCTGTCGGTCGGATCGAGGAAGGTTCGTGCCCAAACTAGCCGAAAGCGGTGCGTCTGCGGCAAAGAAAGTCGCTCCCCCTGACGTTGCGTCACGTTGCCTATCCCTCACGCCGCCGATAGCTTGGCGACAAGTGCCGCGGGCAACGTCGGCCAGACCCATGAATTTCGGAGAGGAAACCGATGCTCGGATTGATGCAGGATTGGCCGCTGACGGTCGACAAGATCCTCGACCATGCGAAGAACTGGCACCCGCATCGCGAGGTCGTGACCCGCTCGGTCGAGGGGCCGATCGTGCGCACCAACTATGCCGAGATTCATGGCCGGGCCAAGCGCGTCTCCAACGTGCTCAAGAGCTGGGACGTGAAGGTCGGCGACCGCATCGCCACCCTGGCCTGGAACACCGCGCGCCATATCGAGACCTGGTACGGCATCATGGGCATCGGCGCCGTGTGCCACACCCTGAACCCGCGCCTGTTCCCGGAACAGCTGATCTACATCATCAATCACGCCGAAGACCGGATCATCTTTGTTGATCTGACCTTTGTGCCGTTGCTGGAAGCGGTCCTGCCGCACTGCCCGACGGTCGAGCGCGTCGTGGTCATGACCGACCAGTGGAACATGCCCGCGACCAAACTGCCCAAGGCGGAATGCTATGAGCAGCTGCTGGAGGAATCCTCTGAGGATGTCGAGTGGGGCGGCTTCGAGGAGAAGACGGCCTGCGGTCTCTGCTATACCTCCGGCACGACGGGTAACCCCAAGGGCGTGCTGTATTCGCACCGGTCGAACTTCATCCATACCCTGCTGGGCCTGCAGACCACGGTACTGGGCGCGACGCCCAGCGAGGTGATCCTGCCGGTGGTGCCCATGTTCCATGCCAATGCCTGGGGCATTGCCTTCGGCGGTCCGGCGGCAGGCTCGAAGCTGGTCATGCCGGGCGCCAAGATGGACGGTGAGGCCATCTATGAGCTGCTGGAAAGCGAGGGCGTGACCTTCTCGGCCGCCGTGCCGACCGTCTGGCAGGGCCTGCTGGCCCACCTGCGCGAGCACAAGCTGAGGCTGTCGACCGTCAAACGCGTCCTGATCGGCGGCTCGGCCGTGCCGGAAAGCCTGATCCGCGCCTTCAACGACGAGTTCGGCATTGAGGTGTTGCAGGGCTGGGGCATGACCGAGACCTCGCCGATCGGCACCCTGTCGAACCTGACCCCGGAACTGGCCGCCCTGCCGTACGACGAGCAGATGAAGTGGCGCATCAAACAGGGGATGCCGCCCCTGGGCGTCGAGCTCAAGCTCAAGAACTACGCCGGCCAGGAAATGCCCCATGACGGCAAGACCTATGGCCGCCTGATGGTCCGCGGCCCGACCATCGCCGGCGCCTACTTCAAGGACGAGGGCGGCAAGATCCTCGACAACGAGGGCTTCTTCGACACCGGCGACGTCTCAACCATCGACGAGCACGGCTTCATGCAGATCACTGACCGGGCCAAGGACGTGATCAAGTCGGGCGGGGAGTGGATCAGCTCGATCGACATCGAGAACATCGCCATGGGCCACCCGAAGGTTGATCTCGCGGCCGTCATCGGCGCGGCCCACCCCAAGTGGGACGAGCGCCCGGTGCTGGTGATCAAGCTGAAGCCCGGGCAGGCCGAGGACAAGCAGGAGCACCTCGATTTCCTGAAGGGCAAGATCGCCAAATGGTGGATGCCCGACGATGTGGTGTTCGTCGACGACATTCCGCTGGGCGCCACCGGCAAGATCGACAAGAAGCTCGTGCGTGAGCAGTTGAAGGACTACGTCCTGCCGACGGCGCAGGGCTGATCTGATGGCGCGGCGGACCCCCGGCGGGTGGACGACACTGGCGCTGGTCGCCGGCGTGCTGTCGGCGCCCCTTGTGGTGTTCGTCGCGGTCTTCGGGGTGAGTTTCGGCTGGTGGACCCGGTTCTTCGCGCTCCATCAATTGACCTGGGGCGTGGCCCCATGGCTGTTTGGGCTTGGCACGGTCTGTGCCCTGGTCCTCCTGTGGCGGGCGCGACGCGGAGGCCTTTTCCGGGTCCTGGCGGCGGTGCTGGCCGTGGCCGTCGTCGCCGTCGGCGCATGGCTTTTCCATGGCAGTACACGCCCCTATTCGAGCGTCGACGTTGCGCCGAGAAGCGTTTCGACGAATCCGTCGGAGCCGCCCCCGTTCTCCACCCGACTGATGGCCGAACGGTCGGAATCCGGTGGCGCACGGGAGCAGGACCTGAACGACGCTGCCTGTCCCGGCGTCGCCTCCATTCCGAGACAGGTGCTCGCCGAAGATGCCACCGCGGCGCTGCAGCGCGCAGGCTTCACGCCCCTTCCGTCTTCGCTGTTCCGGGTCGAAGGGACCCACACGGGGCTCTGGTTCCAGATTCAGCATGACGCCACCATCCGCATCCGACCCGGGCGAACGGACGTCCGCGTCGCGGTCCGCGAGAACCTCGTTCCGGATGATCAGGCATGCCGCCTGCTGGCCCGGATCGTGGCGGAGCTTCAGCCGCGCAGCTGATAGACGGTGGTCGCTGACGGCGCCCCGTTCGCCTCGACGTCCCCCCGTCGCTCAAGCCGGATCAGATGCGCCAGCAGCGACTGGGCGGCCGCCGGCCACAGACGTTCGTCCACGGCGGCATAGAGGGTCGGCACCATCTCCCGCGCGGTCGACGGGCCCCTCGCCAACACCTCCAACAGCTGGTCGTCCCGGCCCAGCCGGTGTGCCTTCAGCGCCTGCAGAAAGGGAAGGGGGGCCGTGACCGGCCCGCCGTGTGTGGGCCACAGGGTATGGAAACCGGCCGCCATGACCCGGTCCAGACTATTCAGATAGGAGTCCATGTCGCCCTCGGGCGGCGAGACCACACTGGTCGACCAGCCCATCACATGGTCGCCGCTGAACAGGGCATTCTCCTCGCGCAGGGCAAAGGCCAGGTGCTCGGGCGCATGACCGGGCGTGGCCAGCACCTCCAGCGTCCAGCCGTCGCCGGTGATACGATCACCGTCAGCCAGATCCTGATCCGGCGACAGGGCCGGATGCGCCAGAACCGGCGCCCGCACGGCCTCGGCAAAGGGGCGGGCCAGGGGCAAGTGGTCGGCATGGCCGTGGGTGACCAGGACGTGACTGACGGTCTGGCCTTCGACGGCGCCCAGCAAGGCCGCAAGATGAGCGTCATCCGCCGGGCCCGGGTCGATCACGGCCACAGCATCGGCATCCCCGATCAGGAATGTGCCCGTCCCGGCAAAGGTGAAGGGGCCGGGATTGTTGGCCAGCACCCGCCGGATGCGCGGCGTCAGGCGCTCGACCTGACCGTACAGGGGCGTGAAATCGCGAACGAGCGGGATGGGCGGCGGGCTCACGCGGGCCGGCCCGAGAGCTGGCCCGGAGCTTGCGTTAAGAGCTCGTAAACCCTTCGTGGAGTGCGCCTCATGGCCCGAACCCTGGCTCTGGATGTTTCAAATCGGCTCTTGCCGGTGGCGATGGCCGTCCTGTGTATCATGGCGAGCCAGCTGGTGGTGGCCTCCTGCACACCCGAGCCTGTGCCCTACGCGTCGCGCGTCGCGATCGTCAGATAGGCGACTCAGCCCGGATTCGCACCGGCGCAAATCCACCGGCCCCCCCATGACACGCGACAGCGAGATTTCCGGAACGTCGATTCCCGACGGCGGGTGCGGCCGGTTCTATCCTCGCGTGCCAGGCGAATGCCCGGAAGAAAAGTCTTAGACTACATAGACATATCGTGACTGTGGCTTGATTGCGACAATGTCGCGACGAATGGGTTACCGGCCTGTAATTATCGTGCGCTGCTGAAGATGCGGGTTTAGGGTTGGCCTCAGTCTGTGTGCATTGGGGTGCACGGATAATGGTTGTCGAGGCGCGGGGGACCTACTGGATCTTCGTCTCGGCCACAGGAGGACCACAGTTTGAAAACCCAGACCATTCGCCAACGTCTGCTGCACTCGACCATGATCGGCGGAACCGCCCTCATGGCGCTTGTGGCAGCTCCGGCCGTCGGCCTGCTGGCTCCCAGCACCGCCATGGCCCAGGACCTGGTGCAGGGCGCCGTATCCGGCACCGTTGAAACGCAGTCGCAGACGCCGGTCGCCGGCGCCACCGTGACGCTTCAGTCGGTGTCGCAGGGCTTCACCCGCACCTATACGACCGACGCCTCGGGTTCGTTCCGCGCCATCGCCCTTCCGCAGGGCCGCTACACCGCGACCATCACGGCGCCGGGCTATGCCTCGCTGTCCGACACCATCTCGGTCGGCTCGGGCGGCACGACCTCGGTCGTCTTCACCGTCGGTAGCGCCTCGGGCGCCTCGACCGTCGATGACATCGTCGTCGTCGGCGTGCGTCAGGCTGTGTCCGAGTTCGACGCCACGACCACCGGTCTGACCGTCAACGTCGAAGAGCTGTCGCGGAACGTGCCGATCGCGCGTAACGCCGGCGCGGTGGCCCTGCTGGCTCCGGGCGTGACCGCTTCGGATGGCGCCTTTGGCGGCATCCCGACCATCGGTGGTGCCTCGGCTGGTGAAAACACCTACTTCATCAACGGCCTGAACATCACGAAATTCCGTGACTTCACGGGCTCGTCGCAGGTTCCGTTCGAGTTTTACCAGACGCTGGAAACCAAGACCGGCGGCTATTCGGCCGAGTTCGGTCGCGGCACCGGCGGCGTGCTGAACGGCACGACCAAGTCGGGCGGCAATGAGTGGGAATTCGGCATCACGGCGTATTGGGAGCCGGACAGCCTCTCCTCCGACTCGCCTGACACCTATGCCGCGCAGAACCGCTTCGACGAAGGCGAGTCCTCCGACATCATTCTCGATTTCGGCGGTCCGATCATCCAGGATCGGCTGTTCATCTTCGGTCTGGTCAACTTCCGTGACCGTGAGTTCGTCAACATCGGTTCGCCGACCGACGATCCGGACTTCGGTCTGGGTGCCAACGGCACGCGCGTGACGTCGGACGATCCGTTCTACGGCGCCAAGGTCGATTTCCTGGTCAACGACGATCACCGTCTGGAGTTCACCTACTTCTCGGATGAACAGACCCAGGAAACCAGCAACATCTACGTCGATGCCGATGGCCAGTATGTGGGTGAGTTCACCCCGTCGACGTTCGAGTTCGGTGGTGAGAACTGGATCGCCCGTTACACCGGTGTCTGGACCGACTGGCTGACGACCTCGATCGCCTATGGCGTGAATGAGTACAACGAGCAGGGTTCTTCGCCCGGCGATGACTGTGCCCTGATCACGTCCACCGCGACCTCGGATCCCCGTCGCGGTTGCTGGGGCCTCGGACAACCCTCGCTCAACCAGGACGAGCGGACGGTTCTCCGCGCCGACGTCGACATCTATGTCGATTTCCTCGGCTCGCACCACTTCCGCTTCGGGCTGGATAACGAGACCCTGGAATCCTACCAGGAGCTGGATTATTCGGGCTCGGGCTACAACTACTGCCGTCCCGGCGGGTTCTCGGCTACGATCGCCTGCACCGGCGATGTCACGGGCGGTATCTGGTATCGCTACCAGAACCACTTCTCGGACACCAACTTCCCCGCCGGCCGTCCCGACCTGGAAGGCTCGCCGCGTCGTGTCCGTATCCGGGCCTATGACAACGACGGTGGCTGGAAGTCGACCCAGAACGCCTTCTACCTGCAGGACTCCTGGCAGGTGACGGATCAACTGACCCTGAACCTGGGCATCCGGAACGAAGGCTTCGAGAACGAAAACCTCGCTGGCGTCGCCTTCATCGACCTTCAGAACCAGTGGGCTCCGCGTCTGGGCTTCACCTACGACGTCACGGGCGACCGCACGTCCAAACTGTTCGGTTCGTATGGCCGCTACTTCCTGCCGGTGGCCGTTAACACCAACCAGCGTCTGGCCGGTGCCGAGTTCTTCATCTCGGATACCTGGAACCTGGACCTGACCGGTGGACCGAACGATCTGAACGCCGACGGTATCCACGACACGACCGACGAGCCCATTCTGGGAACGCTGGCGGGCGTCGGCACCTTCGGTGACGGTTCGCTGAAAGCCACCAACACGACGGTCGATGAAGAAATCGATCCGATGTACGTGGACGAGTTCATCCTGGGCTACCAGCAGCAACTCTGGGATGGCTGGACCCTCGGTATCTCCGGCACCTATCGTGAGCTGGGCACGGCGATCGACGACGTGGCCATCGACGCCGCCGTTCTGGACTATTGCGAGAACGTGGCGACGGACCTGACCTACACCCAGTGCTATTCGGTGTGGTACGGCTTCCACCAGTACGTCCTGACCAACCCGGGCGAAGACATGGTCGTCACCCTGTCTGGCGACGATCTGTCGGCAGCCACGGGCGGCCTGGTCACCGAGGACCGTCGTCTGACGTTCACGGCGGAGCAACTGGGTTATCCCGAGCCCGAGCGGACCTACAAGGCCGTGGAAATCTCGATGGAGAAATCCTTCGACGGTATCTGGGGCGCCCGGTTCAGCTACGTCTGGTCTGAAAACGAAGGCAACTACGAAGGTGCGCTGAAGTCCGACAACGGCCAGACCGACCCCGGTCTGTCGCAGGACTTCGACCAGCCGGGTCTGACCGACAACGCCTATGGCTATCTCCCGAACCACCGGGCCCATAGCTTCAAGGTGTTCGGCAACTGGCAGGTCACGCCGGCACTGAACATCGGGGCCAACCTGATCATTCAGTCGCCCCGTAAGTTCGGCTGCATGGGTGAACATGCCACCGACGACTTCGCCTATCAGTACGCTAACTCGTCCTGGTTCTGCGATCTCGACGGCAACGGCACTCTGGAACCCTCGCCCCGTGGGTCGCAGTTCGAGAGTGACTGGCTGCAGAACGTCGACATGACCTTCGCCTACAACCTGTCGGAGGTCTTCAGCATCCCGGGTGACTCCCTGGTGCTGCGTGCCGACATCTTCAACGTGTTCAACTCGGCGTCGGAGATCGACTACAACGAGTTCGGCACCCTGGGGGATATCGCTGCCGCCGGCTTCATCGGCGTCGATCCGAACCTGCCTTCGTCGCTGAACCCGAACTACGGGCGTCCGACGGCCTACCAGGCGCCGCGTTCGGTGCGTCTGAGCCTGGCCTACCGCTTCTAAGCAGTACGTCAGACACAAGATCGGGGCGGCGGACCATCGGGTTCGCCGCCCTTTTCTTTGGGGCTCGCGGGGAACCGCCGTCAAAATGCCCGGTTGAACCGTGACGCTGGCCCCCGCCTCAGGGGCCGATGCCCTTAAACGTCAGGACTGGAATGACTGTTCGTACACTTCTTCTCGGAACGGCCCTGGCCCTGGGTCTGGCCGGCACGGCCGCGGCCCAGGACGCGGTAATCCGCACGGGCGGCACCGACGCCGTCTTCGCCTCGCAGAATACCGAGCGCATGTGGGAGGCGGTGGCCTACGCCAACCCGCTGCCGCCGGGCGCACCGACCGCCGACTATCCGCTGGTGGCCTGGTGCGAGGCCATGGTCAGCGGCCATGTGACCCTGGGCGAAAGCCTTCAAACCGACGACGAACTGGATCTGGAACTGATCGAGCTGGGCCGGGCCGAAGAGCGAAAATTCAGGCGCGCGCTTGAGGTCGCCGGCCCGCGACAGAGTCGCGAAATGCTGGATCTCGCCGAGTCCGCCGCCGCCAGCGTCCGTGTCCGCTGGTCCCGCGTGATGGAGCTGGATCTGGACGCGCGCGATGAGACCTTCGGCCTGTTCTTCGGGCTGCCCGGCCGGTGCGAGCATGCCGCCCGCCGGATCCGCGAGAACGTTACCACGCCGCCCGCGACCCTGGCCGAGGTCGGACTGGAACCGGGTCCCGCCGCCGAATAGGGCTCAGGCTGCGTCGCTCCGCGCGGCCCGGCCCGGCTGGTAGTTGAGGATCGGGGCCAGCCAGCGTTCGGCCGTGGCCACGTCCCAGCCCTTGCGGCGCGCGTAATCCTCGACCTGATCGCGGTCGATCTTGCCAACGCCGAAATAGTGGCTGCCCGGGTGCCCGAAATAGAGGCCCGAGACCGAGGCCGGGGGCGTCATGGCATAGCTTTCCGTCAGCGCCATGCCCGCATTTTGCTCGGCGTTCAGTATACGGAACAATGTCGCCTTTTCGGTATGGTCGGGCTGGGCCGGATAACCGGGGGCGGGGCGAATGCCCTGATATTGCTCGGCGATCAGAGCGTCGACGTCCAGGGCCTCATCCGGTGCATAGCCCCACAGTTCGGTGCGCACCTTGCGATGCAGCGCCTCGGCAAAGGCTTCAGCCAGCCGGTCGGCCAGCGCCGTGGCCAGGATGGCGGAATAGTCGTCGCCCGCGTCCCTGAACCGCTTGGCAATCTCAAGCTCACCATGGCCCGCCGTCACCGCAAAGGCGCCGATGTAGTCCTCGCCCTGTTCGGCGACGAAGTCCGACAGCGCCAGATTGGGCTTGCCGTTCGACTTCTTGATTTGCTGACGCAGGGTGTGGAACCGGGCCAGCTCGTCGGTGCGGCCTTCGTCGGTGAAGACCACGATGTCGTCCCCCTCGGCCTTGGCGGGCCAGAAGCCGACCACGCCCTTCGCCGTGAACCACTTTTCGGCGATGATCCGCTTCAGCATCGCCTGGGCGTCCTTGAACAGGTCGCGGGCGGCCTCGCCGACCACCTCATCGTCAAGGATCATCGGATAGCGGCCGATCAGCTCCCAGCTGGCGAAGAAGGGCGTCCAGTCGATGTGGTCGGCGAGGTCCTGCAGGTCCCAGGCGTCAAACGTCCGTGTACCGATGAATGACGGCAGGGCGGGCAGGGCGGCATCCGCCTCCGCCCGCCAGCGATTGGCCCGGGCGTCGGTGATCGAGGTCCGCGCCTTGGTGGCCTGGCTGCGGGCATACTGCTCGCGGATGCGGACGTATTCGTCGCGCGTGATGGCCTCATTCTTCGCGCGCTCGTCCTTCGACAGTAGGCCCGAGACGACCCCCACCGCCCGGCTGGCATCGACGACATAGGTGGTCAATCCGCGATGATAGGCCGGTTCGATCTTGACCGCCGTATGGGTCCGGCTGGTGGTCGCGCCCCCGATCAGCAGGGGGATGTCGAACCCGCGCCGCTCCATTTCCGAGGCGACGAACACCATCTCGTCCAGGGACGGGGTGATCAAACCCGACAGGCCGATGATGTCGACCTTGTGCTCAATCGCGGCGTCCAGGATCCGGTCGGCCGGGACCATGACGCCCAGGTCGATGACCTCATAGTTGTTACACTGCAGGACGACGCCGACGATGTTCTTGCCGATGTCGTGGACGTCGCCCTTGACCGTGGCCATCAGGATGCGACCCGCCTGTTCGCGCGGTTTGCCGGCCTTTTCGGCCTCCATATGGGGCTCCAGCCAGGCCACGGCCTGTTTCATCACCCGCGCGGACTTCACCACCTGCGGCAGGAACATCTTGCCCGAGCCGAACAGGTCGCCGACCACGTTCATCCCGTCCATCAACGGACCCTCGATGACGTGCAGCGGCCGGTCGAACGACAGCCGCGCCTCCTCGGTGTCGGCGTCGATGTATTCGGTGATGCCGTTGACCAGCGCATGCTCGATCCGCTTGCCGACCGGCTGGTCGCGCCATTTCAGATCGACGACCCGCGCCGCGCCCTTGTCGCCCTTGTAGTTGGGGGCGAGGTCGACCAGCCGCTCGGTGTTCGAGACATCGGTCCGCTGCGGCCGGTTCAGGATCACGTCCTCGACGGCCTCGCGCAGAACCGGGTCGAGCGTGTCATAGACGGGCAGGTCGCCGGCATTGACGATGCCCATGTCCATGCCGGCCTGGATGGCGTGGTACAGGAAGACGCTGTGGATCGCCCGCCGCACCGGCTCATTGCCGCGGAAGCTGAACGAGACATTCGACACCCCGCCCGACACCCGGGCGTAGGGGAGGGTCTCTTTGATGACCCGCGTCGCCTCGATGAAGTCGACGGCGTAGTTGTCGTGCTCCTCGATCCCCGTCGCCACGGCGAAGATATTGGGGTCGAAGATGATGTCCTCGGGCGGAAAGCCGACCTCGTCCACCAGGATGCGCCAGGCCCGGGTGCAGATCTCGATCTTGCGCGCGGCGGTGTCGGCCTGGCCGACCTCGTCGAAGGCCATGACCACCACGGCCGCCCCGTAGCGCAGGCATTTCAGCGCCTGTTCGCGGAACTCGGCCTCGCCCGCCTTCATCGAGATGGAGTTGACGATCGGCTTGCCCTGAACGCACTTCAGCCCCGCCTCGATCACCTCCCATTTGGAGCTGTCGATCATCACCGGCACACGAGCGATGTCCGGCTCGGCCGCGATCAGATTGAGGAAGGTCCGCATGGCGACGGCGCCGTCCAGCAGGCCCTCGTCCATATTGATGTCGATGATGGCCGCACCGGCCTCGACCTGCTGGCGCGCCACGTCCAGCGCGGCCGCATAGTCACCCGCGACGATCAGCTTACGGAACTTGGCCGAGCCGGTGACATTGGTCCGCTCACCCACATTGATGAAGGTGGGACGCATCAGGCGTAAGCCACCCAGCCATGCCAGTTCATGGCGTGGTAGAAATGCTCGATCTCGCGAAAGCCTGCCTCGGCCAGGAGGGCCTCGTCACGGGCCGCGGTGGCGAGGCCGGGATTGCCGCGGTGACTGCCCCGAGCGGTCTTCAACGTCTCCGGATCGACGCCATTGGCCGCCGCGAAGGCGACATAGCGGTCGATATTGCGATCAAACTGCGGATTGTCCGCGCTGTCGCAGCGATCCACCAGAATGAACGGCGCCCCGGGCTTCAAGCGCCGATGGATATCGCGGAGCGTCGTCAGCTTGGACCCGTCGTCCGGAATAATGCCAAGGACAAGGATCATGGTCGCGCCATCGAACGGCCCTTTCGGCGCGACCTCGGCGCCGCCCTCGATCAGGTCCACGCGGCGCATGGTCTCATCGCCCAGCACATGGCGGGCGAGGTCCAGCATCTTTCCGGCCGGATCGACACCGGTGAAGCGCCAGCCGGGACCGGCTTGGGCCAGAGCCTGGGTGTCCAGTCCGCCGCCGGCGCCGACGACCAGCACATGGCCGTCGTCCGGCACACGCTCGTCCAGCAGGATGCCGGCCATCTGCAGCACGCCGGGCTGTCCCGGCATGAAGGCGCGGGGGCCCTTTTCGATATATTTGGCGACGAAGTCGGGGTCGGCGAAATTGAAGACGGGTTTGGTCATGCCACCAGCTCGAACGGTTCGAGACCCGACAGCCGCATGGCCACCGGTCGCTCGGGGATAGCTCTCGGCGTCATCCCGGCCACCGCCTCGGCCGTGTGCCGGATATGCTCCGGCGTCGTCCCGCAGCAGCCGCCGACGATGTTGACCAGGCCCGAGGCCGCCCATTCCTCGATGAAATGCGCTGTCTCGTGCGGCTGCTCGTCATACTGGCCCATGGCGTTCGGCAGGCCGGCGTTGGGATAGGCGGCGACCAGGGTGTCGGCCACCCGGCTCAGCTCGGCGATGAAGGGCCGCATCAGATCGGCCCCGAGCGCGCAGTTGAAGCCCACGGCGAAAGGCCTGGCGTGGCGCACGCTGTTCCAGAAGGCCTCGGCCGTCTGGCCCGACAGGGTGCGGCCCGAGCGGTCGGTAATCGTGCCCGAGATCCAGATGGGCAGGGGCTCCATGCCCTCGTCCTCAAGGTCCTTGATGGCCTTGATCGCCGCCTTGCAGTTCAGCGTGTCGGTGATGGTTTCGATCAGATAGAGGTGCACCCCGCCCTCGTTGAGTGCCTTCGCCTGATGACGATAGGCGTCATAGACCTGATCGAAGGTCACGCTGCGGGCGCCGGGGTCGTTCACGTCGGACGACATCGACAGCATCTTGTTCAGCGGCCCGATCGAACCGGCGGCGAAGCGCGGCTTGTGCGGTTCTTTCGCCGTCCAGCGGTCGGCGGCGGCGCGGGCCAGTTTCGCCCCCTCCAGATTGATGTCCCACACCGACTGTGCGTCCAGCTTGTAGTCTTCCTGGGCGATCGTCGTGGCCGAGAAGGTGTTGGTCTCCGAGATGTCGGCCCCGGCAGCGAAATATTGGTCGTGGAGATCGGCGATGACGTCCGGCCGGGTCAGGCACAGGATGTCGTTGTTGCCCTTCATCTGGCCGGCGTGATCGGTGAAGCGGTCGCCGCGGAAATCCGCTTCCGACAGGTCGCTGCGCTGGATCATCACCCCCCAGGCCCCGTCGAGGACGAGGATGCGCGCCTTCGCGGCGGCATGCAGGGCCGCGATGCGGTCGGTGCGGCTCACGACACGGCCTCGCGCACGCCCAGCACCCGGCAGATGGCGTAGACCAGATCGGCGCGGTTCAGGGTGTAGAAGTGGAAGTCGGCAAAGCCCTCTTCCTGAAGGCGGGCGCACATCTCGGCGGCGACGGAGGCGGCCAGCAGGCGGCGTGTCTCCGGGTCATCATCCAGCCCGTCGAAGTGCGCGGCCAGCCAGTCGGGCACCGAAGCCCCGCACGCGGCGCTCATCCGCTTCAGCCCGTTGAAGTTCGACACCGGCATGATGCCCGGCGTCAGGGGCAGGGTGATGCCTGCCGCCCGCACGCGGTCGCGGAACCGCAGGAAGGCGTCGATGTCGAAGAAAAACTGGCTGACGGCGCGGGTCGCGCCTGCGTCGATCTTGGCCTTCAGCACATCGATGTCATGCTCGATCGAGGGGCTTTCGGGGTGTTTCTCGGGATAGACGCCGACCGAGATTTCCATGCCGCCGTGCCGGGCGATGGCGGCGGTCAGTTCGGTCGCATTGGCATAGCCATCGGCGCGCGGTCGATAGACCCCGCCGATGCCGTTGCCGCCGGGCGGATCCCCGCGCAGCGCCACGATGTGACGAACCCCGGCGGCCTTGTAGTCGGCAATGACCTCATCGACCTCCTCGCGCGAGGCCTCGACACAGGTCAGGTGGGCGGCGGGGGCCAGCCCCGTCTCCCCCAGGATGCGCTGCACCGTACGGTGGGTCCGCTCGCGGGTCGATCCGCCGGCGCCATAGGTGACCGAGACAAAGCCGGGGTTCAGCGGCTCCAGCCGCCGGATGGCCTTCCACAGGGTGGCCTCGGCCTCATCCGACTTGGGCGGGAAGAATTCGAACGACACATTGACCGCATTGCGGTTCGAGCCCGCCCGCGCCACCGGCCCCAGCGGCGACAGCAGCAGGGCGCGGGCTTCAGCCAGCGACGTCATCAGGCGACACTCCGCTTGGCATCGGCCGGGCGCACGGCGGTCCAGATCAGCACGGTCAGACCGTCCTTGTCCGGGGGCAGGGCGATGGGGGCGCTGGCCCGCAAACCGGCGTCCGCCAGCCAGCCGTTGATCTCCGCATCGGTAAAGCCCAGCCGCCGATGCTGATGCTCGTCGCGCAGTTCCTCAAGGTCGTGCGGGGCGAAATCGACGATCAGCAGCTTGCCACCCGGCATGACCAGCCGCGCCGCCTCATTGATCGCCGTGGCCGGGTCCGCCAGATAGTGCAGGACCTGATGCACCAGCACCAGATCGGCGCTCTGCGAGGGCAGGCGGGTGGCAAAGATGTCGCCGTGGCGAAGCTCGACCCTGCCGACGCCTGCCTGGGCGACCTTGGCGCGGGCGATGTTCAGCATGTTCTGGGACAGGTCCAGGCCGACGGCCATGCGCGCCCGCCCGCCCAGCAGAGTGAGCATCCGGCCCGAGCCGGTGCCCAGATCGACCAGCCGCTCGAACGGCCCCGGCCCGGCCGCGCGTTCGATGGCGGCCTCGACCGCCGACTCGCAGACATAGAGCGACCGGATGCGGTCCCACTGCGGTGCCACCTGTTCGAAATAGGCCTCGGCGGCGGCCTCGCGGTCGCGGCGCACCTCGTCAAGACGGCGATGATCCTGCTCGCTGGAGCGGTCGTCCAGCAGGTCCAGCACCGTATCGACCAGCCGCCGCGCTGTCGGGTCGGACGACAGGCGGTAATAGACCCGCGCCCCGTCAGGAAACCGCTCGATCAGGCCCGCCTCGGTCATCAGCTTCAGATGGCGGGACACGCGCGGCTGGCTCTGGTCCAGGATGTGCGACAGCTCCATCACCGACAGCTCGTCCCCGGCCAGCAGTGCCAGCACGCGCAGCCGCGTGGGCTCGCCCGCCCCGCGCAGGGCCTCTATGGTCTGATCAGCCGTCCAGTTCATGAAATCATATAAAGATATCCTTATGTGATTATGCAAGCAAAATCGGGCGACGGAACGTGCGGGCTGGCGCGTGAGTTTCCCGAGTACGCACCAAGGAGACATGGCATGTCCAAGATGGCAGCAATGACGGCAGTCAGCCTGATGGCGGTTCTGGCGGCGTGCGGTCCGGCACCGGAGCGAGAGGCGGACACCGCGCCCGTGGCGGACGGGGCGCCGGCCCCTGAAGCGACCGAGCAGGTCGCCGGCGAGGCCTCGGCGCAACCGACCGCCTCCGTCGCGCCGGTGCCATCCGATCCCCCGGAGCCTCGCCGGCGCCCACGCGGACCGGAGGGAGGCGAGCAGACCCTGCGCGGACTGGAACAGCGCATGCTGGCGGGCTTTGACCGGCTGGATATCGACGGCGACGGTCAGCTGACCCCCGACGAGCTGGCCGCCGGGGATGGCCCGGGCGGGGCGCGCATGCTGCGCCGGGCCGATACCGACGGCAACGGCACCCTGACCCGCGACGAGGTCCGGCAAGCTGCCGGCACCCTGTTCGAGATGATGGACGTCGACGGCGACGGCGTCGTCACCGAGGGCGAACGCCCGCGCCGCGACCGCTAGTCCGGCACCGGGGTCACCAGCGGCTGGCCCGCGAACAGCGCCGAAAGGTTCTGCATCAGCAGCATCAGCATGCCTTGCACCGACTCGGTCGTGGCGCCCCCGGTGTGCGGGGTCAGGACGGTGTTCGGCACATCGGCCCAGCGCTGCGGATCGGTCGGCTCGTCCTCATAGACGTCCAGCGCAGCGGCCCCCAGCGTCCCGGCCCTCAACGCCGCGATCAGGGCGTCCTCATCCACCAGACTGCCGCGCGCCACATTGACCAGCAGGCCGGATGATCCCAGTGCCGCCATGACCCCGGCGTCGATCAGACCGCGATTGTCGTCATCAGCCTTGCAGGCCACCACCAGGATGTCCGAGCCCCGCGCCAGCTCCAGCAGGGTCCCGGCCCTTGGCCATTGCACGTCCTTGGGCCGCGGCCCCCACCACTGGACCGACATCCGCAGCGCCGCGGCCCGCTCGGCCACCGCCTGACCGATCAGGCCCATGCCGACGATGCCGACCCGGGCCCCCTTCAGCGACGGGGTGATCAGCCGCGCCTCGGGCGTCCAGCCCCCGCTGCGGAGACTGCGGTCGCCCTCGACCAGCCGGCGCCGCGAAGCGAGGATCAGCCCGATCGCATGGTCCGCGACATCCTCGTGATTGACCCCCGGCGCATGGGTGACCGGCAGGCCCCGCGCCCGGCACCAGGCCACATCGATCCCGTCATAGCCCGATGTGAAACAGGCGATCAGCCGCAAGGACGGCAGCCGCTCGATCAGCGCCGCATCCAGCGGAAACTCGCCCGCCACCACCAGCGCCTGGATGTCCCGCTCGGCCTCGACCGGCGGATGCTCCCAGAACCGGTAGACGTCATAGGTCGACTCCAGAAAGCCGGTCAGCGGTGCCAGATGCCGCTGCATGATCAGGACTGCGGGGCGTTGGGTCATGGGGCGATCCTTTCCCTTCGGCAGCCTGCTGGCAAGAGCCGCCATCCTGTCAGGGGTTTCATGCGGCCGCCTCATTCCCGACCCAATTCGCTACAAGTGTAGCGCTACAAATGTAGCGAGCTTCCCATGCCCCCGACCTCCATGGATCAACTCCCCCGGCGCGAGCGCGAAGTGTTCGAGACCCTCTATCGTCTGGAGCAGGCGACCGCCGCCACCCTGCGCGGGGTGCTGGCCGATCCCCTCAGCGACTCGGCGGTGCGGACCCTGCTTAGCCGGCTGGAGGCCAAGGGGCTGGTCCGGCGCACGGCGGGACCGGACGGCTTCATCTATGCCCCGGTGCCCCGCACCGACGCGGTGGCTGAGGGTGCCCTGAAACGGATGGTCGAGACCTTCTTCGCCGGTTCCGCAGCCAGTGCGGCGACCGCGCTTCTGGGGCTGGGCCAGACCCTGACCGCCGACGAGGCCGAGACCCTGCGCCGCACGATCGACCGGATGGGCGCGTCGGGGGAGGGGATGGAGCGCTCATGATCGCCGCCCTGATCCTGTCCCTGGCCCTCAAGTCCGCCCTGATCGCGGGCGCAGGCCTGACCTGTGCCACCGGACTGGCGCGTCGCCCGTCCGACCGGGCCGACATTCTGCGGGCGACGGTCTGCCTCTTGCTGGCCCTGCCGGTGGTGGCGCTGGTCCTGCCGGTGTGGGATCTGGCCCTTTTGCCGGCTTCGGCCGCTGCGGCTGCGCCCGAAGTCCCCGCCGGGCCGCTCTGGCAGGGCGAGATCGGACCGGTTGCCGGAGTGGCGATCGAGGCCGCCATGCCGTGGCCGTCGCCCCTTGGCCTCGCGGTTCTCGTCTGGCTTGTCGGCGGCCTGTGCGTCGCCGGTCGTCTGGTGCTGGGCATCATGACGCTGGACCGCTGGACGTCAGAGGGCCAGACCGTGACCTGTCCGGCCTGGCGTGCGGCGCTGGATCGGCTCTGCACCGGGCGTCGGCCGCGACTGGTGACCAGTGCGCGCCTGACCGGGCCGCTCAGCTGGGGCGTGCCGCCGGGTACCATCCTGCTTGACCCCGCCAATCTGTCCGACCCGCGTACCGCGGATGCCGTGCTCGCTCATGAACTGGCGCACCTCCGGCGCGGCGACTGGCTGTTCCTGATCCTGTCGCGGCTGGCGCTGGCCCTGTTCTGGTTCAATCCGCTGGTCTGGATGCTGCACGCCACGCTCGTGGCCCGCACCGAGGAGGCGGCCGATGCCGCCGCCGTCTCGCGCGTCGACCGCCAGACCTATGCCCACGCCCTCGTGCGACTGGCCAGTCCGCCCGCCGCCCACGCCGCTCTCCCGTGGAGCTCGACCGCCATGGCGGGTGATGCCCGCTCCCTCAAGAAAAGGATCGAATGCCTGATGACCGACCACTCCCCCCATGCCCGCCCCCTGACCGTGGCCGCCACTGTTGCTGCCCTGTCGCTGTTCGCCACACCGCTGGCCGCCCTGCAGGTGACGCAGGACCCGCCGCCGCCGCCGCCCGCGCCTGCAGCGCCGCCCGTTGCGCCGGCACCTCCGGCCCCGCTGCTGGCGCTCACCCCCCTGCCGCCTCTGCCCGCGCCGCCCGCGCCCCCGCCGCCGCCCCGTCGCCTGCAGGATCCGCCCGCCCCTCCGGCCCCGCCCGCGCCGCCCGCACCCCGGGCCGACACCCGGGTCATCTCCTACGGCCAGGCCACGCCTCAGGAACGTGCCGAGATCGACCGGGCGCGCGCCGAGGCCCACGTCGCCCGTCAACAGGCCGCCGTCGCCCGCGCCGAGGCGGAACAAGCCCGCGCCGATGCCGTGGTTGCCCGGGAACAGGCCGCCGTGGCCCGCCAGCAGGCCGCCGTCGCCCGTCAGGATGCCGGCCGCCAGATGGCCGAGGGGGCCGAACAGATGCGCGTCGGTGCCCGCCAGATGCGCGAGGAAGCCACCCGGCTGGAGGATCCCGCCTATCGCGCCGAACAGATCGCCCGCAATCGCGAGCGTGGCGAGACGGTCACCGACGCCGAACTCCGCGCCCTCGCCCCCCGCCTGCGGGAACAGGCCGAAGAGATGGAACGACAGGCGGTCGAGATGCGCGCCCGCGCCGCCCGTATGGGGTGAGGGCAGGGGACGGGTCTGTCCCCGAAACTAAAGAGGGGCTGCCGCGTGCGCGACAGCCCCTTTGCCGCTTCTGTCCGGGCTGCGACACGCAGCCCGGATCGTGAGCCCTACGCCCAGCCCCAGTCGTTTTCGGGCTGGAGGGCCAGGGGCAGGTCGCCGAGGGTATCGTGGACGAAGAGGTCATCGCCCCGGGCGGCCCAGAGTTCCATCCGCAGGGACAGACCGTCGGGCAGGGCATCCAGGCCGAACAGGTCTTCCCCGGCTCCGGGCAGGACCTGCGGTCCGGCATCCAGCGCCGCCTTGCCGACGATGAAGTCATCCTCGCCCAGACCCGGCAGGACCTGCGGCCCGAGGGCGTCCTTGCCGTCCGGCCCGGTGTCGGCCACCGGCAGGACCTGGGGCCCTGCGGCGTCCTTGGACACCACCACAAAGGCGTCGTCGTCCAGACCCGGAAGGATCTGCGGGCCTGCCGCCTTGCCGTCCAGGCCGAGGTCATCGGCCACCGGCAGCACCTGCGGTCCGCTGTCGGCGTCGGCCTTGGTGTCGGCACCGGCCTCGGCCGGGGCGGCTTGAGGCGCAGCAAAGCGGGCATCGTCGGCCGGGATGATCCCCGCCAGGGCATCGGCCGGAGAGGCCTGTCCCGGGAAGATGAACTGGGCCGCCGTCAG